>NZ_CYYP01000043.1 GCF_001405375.1 Collinsella aerofaciens | reverse complement strand
AGCTTTAATCTCAAATGGTGCGGCGTATAGGATTCGAACCTATGACGTTCTGATTCGTAGTCAGACCCTCTATCCAGCTGAGGTAACGCCGCGACTTGTTGATTATTATGCACATGGACTGAATAAAGGTCAAGCGTTTTTCAAAAAAAGTTATTGAATTTGATTTTTACTCATTTTTGACCACTTGATGCGATCTTCGACGCATCGTGATATAAGAAAAGCCTCCGTTACCGGAGGCTTTAAAATTCAATTGGTGCGGCGTATAGGATTCGAACCTATGACGTTCTGATTCGTAGTCAGACCCTCTATCCAGCTGAGGTAACGCCGCAACGC
>NZ_CYYP01000042.1 GCF_001405375.1 Collinsella aerofaciens | reverse complement strand
GGGACGTTCCTTTTAATATGAGCAGGACATTGTCAAGAGGCAAAATCGGGCCTGGCCCCAACGATATGGGGTCAGGCCCTCTCCCTATATCAGCCCGTCCGCGGCGACCTCGGCGTGTCTTACCGACGCTCGTCTTTGCAGTTTAATATCCGCCCGCGGCGATCTCTCGCTGGGCAATCCGTTGCTACGGCTGAGGCTTCTACGTCGAACCGACAGTCTGTGCACGCGTGTGGCGCCCTGGGCGCTCGCAGAAAAGGGACCTGAGGTTCGCCTCAACGGCTTCGGATCGAACCGCTTCCGGGGTGACTGGCTTATGTGCGGGGGACCGCCCCCCTACGCCTCCTCGGCCATGAGGCCGACCGCCCATACCCAGCAGGCGAGCTCGCGCGCCGTGG
>NZ_CYYP01000041.1 GCF_001405375.1 Collinsella aerofaciens | reverse complement strand
GACCACGCAGTCGACCCCCAGGCCGGAAAGCCTCTTCTGCAGGTCGAAGCCCGTGACCCCGGACTCGTACACGCACCTTGGATTGGCAACACCTATTTGGACGATTCCGGGAGGGACAGCCCCGCCTCCCTGAACTCGACCGGAGACATGTAGCCCAGCGTCGAGTGGATCCTGAAGTTGTCGTACCAGTGCACGTAGTCCGAGAGCTTGGCCCGGAGCTCGCGCGTCGTGCCGAACGTCTCGCGGTGGACGAGCTCGGCCTTCAGTATCCTGTTGGTCGACTCGTCGACGGCGTTGTCGTAGGGGCAGCCCTTGGCCGACAGCGACCTCTCAATGCCGAAGGCCTCGAGCATCAGGTCGATCTCGGCGTTGTCGAACTCGCTGCCGCGGTCCGTGTGGAAGACCTCGATGTCCGAGATGGGGAAGGAGAGCGTCGCGAACGCCGACTTGACCAGCCGGGCGTCCTTCCTGGGCCCGGCGGAGTGGCCGACGATCTCCCTGTTGTAGAGGTCGACGAGCAGGCAGACGTAGTTCCACGAGGCCCCGACGCGCACGTAGGTCAGGTCGCTGCATATATGGGTGCGCGGCGCCCTGCCGCCGAAGCCGCGCGCGACGACGTTGGGCACGTCGGCCTCGTTGACCGCCCCGGGGTGCACCTTGAACCTCTTCCTGCCGTATGCGCTGACCAGGCCGTTCTCCCTCATGATGCGGCAGACCCGGCGCCGGCTGACGGTGACGCCCGACCTCTCGAGCGACGCCTTTATCTTGCGCGAGCCGTACCGGCCCTTGCTGGCGGCGTGGGCCGCGACCACGGCCGGCGCGGCGGGGTCCGGCGCGG
>NZ_CYYP01000040.1 GCF_001405375.1 Collinsella aerofaciens | reverse complement strand
GGTCTCCCACGATGGACCCGGATTGGAAGCCTTCGCCCATGAGCGCGTAGTAGCTCTCGGCAGAATCGAGAAAGGCGGCGTCGGTTTGAGCGGCAAGGGCGGCGTTCGCGTATCTTGCAAGCTCCGCGTCATTTTGCTGCTCTGGAGATAGGTCTGTGCCGCTGGCCTGGGGCGCGCGCGTATTGAATGCGTCGACAAAGCTCTGCATGTCCTGTTTCATAAAGAAGGGCCCGTAGATGGGTGAATTGAACGCAATGGGGACGGAAAAGGCTGCAGCGAGAACGAGCGTACAAATCCATACGGCCTTGTCTCTTAGGATTAGTTTGAGAAGAAGTCGACAGTACATTTGGAAGCACCTACGTTCCTCAAAGAATTGTTAGATTAAAAGTAACAGACCGGATGAAGATACGTGCGACGGGGGCGAGGCGAATGGCTGAGCGGTATCGATACGCGGGTTCAACGGTATTATATTGACCACATAGCTCCTGAATCTGCAGTTGATTAGAAACAGAAGGGCCCACCTGCGGGAACCCAGAGAGACGACGATTCGGGGCTCCTACCCCCGTTGATTAAGTCATCGGCTGCGCCGCGCTCCTCGAAGCCGATAATATGCTATCTGGACAAACCGCGCTGAGCTGGTAAAATTTACATACGCGGAAATGCGCTACTTGCGCTATTTGCGCGTGATTTAACAAAATTAGCACAGGTCAGGGTCATTCTGACCCCGCTGGGGGTCAAGGGGTCGCTGGTTCGAATCCAGTCGTCCCGACCAGAAGTTTGCAGGTCAGGCACCTAGTGCCTGACCTTTTTAATATGAGAAAGCCATTGTCAATAGGCGTGTTTGTTCGAGCCCGGTTTTAAACCGGGCTTTTTCGTTTCCCGTCG
>NZ_CYYP01000039.1 GCF_001405375.1 Collinsella aerofaciens | reverse complement strand
GCCTCCGGCTGGCTCAACCTAAACGGTGCGTGGTACTGGCTCGATCCCTCGACGCACGCCATGGCCACCGGGCTCCATGGGTGCAACGGTTCCATGTACTGGTTCAACGGCTCCGGCTCGATGGCGACCGGATGGGTCCTCGACGGCGGCACATGGTACTACGCGACGAGCTCCGGCGCCCTCACCTCCGGCTGGGCCTACGTCGGCGGCGCCTGGTACTGGCTTGACCCCTCGACGCACGCTATGACTACGGGTGTTCAAGAAATCGATGGGGTGAAATACTCTTTTGCTAGTAATGGCGCTTGGCTCGGCTAGCAACTCTTCCTTAATTGCTTTTTTCTAATTACATATTGCTCTTAGCTATCCATTTGTAGACTATGTTTATATAAAAATTGGTAACTACTGGGGGCTGCACATGGCAAGGAAAAAGCAAATAACATTAATCCTAATCATTCTTTCAACTCTACTGCTCGCTGGACCCGGTGTGGTTGATATCGCGAACGCAGAACCCATAAGCTCCTCCATCCCTACTGATTTTGAGCGGCAATCCGTCCCCTCGACTCTTTCTCCTTCCGATTCAATTGATGATGGTCCTGCTCAAGAATCCGTTAAATGGAATCTGGGTTGGAATTCGTTTGACGGCAACTGGTTCTATGTGGATTCAGTCAATCCGGTCTCGTTGCATTCTGGCTGGCTCTATACCAATGGGGCCTGGTATTGGCTCGACCCCTCGACGCATGCCATGGCCATCGGGCTCCATGAGTGCAATGGCTCCGCGTACTGGTTTGACGCCTCCGGCGCGATGGCGACCGGGTGGGTCCTCGACGGCGGTACCTGGTACTACACGACGGGCTCCGGCGCCCTCGCCTCCGGTTGGGCCTACGTCGGCAGCGCCTGGTACTGGCTTGATCCCTCCACCCATGCCATGGCTACCGGCCTTCACGAGTGCAACGGCTCCCTGTACTGGTTTAATTCGTCCGGCGCGATGGCGACCGGGTGGGTCCTCGACGGCGGGACCTGGTACTACGCGACTGGCTCCGGCGC
>NZ_CYYP01000038.1 GCF_001405375.1 Collinsella aerofaciens | reverse complement strand
GCCGCAGGGCATGGGGATGATCCTGCGTCCCCGAGCGGGCGCCCCCGGTTATCCAACCTCTTCGATAGGAGCTTTTCCCACATGGCAGACATCGCATTCGAGAAGGACCTCTCCGTCGCCGAGACCGGCATCGAGGGCCTCAAGGTCGTCGACCTCGCCGTCCACGGCGACTCGCGCGGCTGGTTCAAGGAGAACTGGCAGCGCGCCAAGATGTGCGCCCTGGGCATCCCGGACCTAAAGGTCGTCCAGAACAACATCTCCTACAACGACAAGAAGGGCGTCACGCGCGGCATCCACGCCGAGCCCTGGGACAAGTTCATCTCCGTGGCCCGCGGCAGCGTCTTCGGCGCCTGGGTGGACCTTCGTGAGGGCAGCGCCACCTACGGAAAGGTGTTCACCTGCACCCTGGACCCGTCCAAGGCCATCTACGTCCCGCGCGGCGTGGGCAACTCCTTCCAGGCGCTGGAGGACGGCACCGCCTACACCTACCTGGTGGACGCCCACTGGTCGCTGGAGCTCAAGAGGACGTACACCTTCGTGAACCTCGCCGACCCCGAGCTCGCCATCGAGTGGCCCATCCCTCTCGACGAGGCCACCGTCTCCGAGGCCGACCTCAACCACCCGATGCTCGCCGACGTCGTCCCCATGGCGCCGAAGCGCACCCTCGTCACCGGCTGCAACGGCCAGCTTGGCCATGCGGTGCGTGCGCTCGCCGAGGAGCGCGGCGTCGCCAAGGGCTTCGACTTCTGCGACATCGACACCTTCGACATGTCCGACCCGGAGGCCTATGCGCAGTACGACTGGTCGCTCTACGGCACCGTGATCAACTGCGGCGCCTACACGGCCGTGGATAAAGCCGAGACCCCCGAGGGCCGCGTGACCGCCTGGAAGGCCAACGCGACCGGCCCCGCCCTTCTCGCCCGCACCTGCGCCGGGCACGGGATCACCCTCGTGCACGTGTCCAGCGACTACGTCTTCGACGGCACCGCGGAGGTGCACGACGAGGAGGAGCCCCTCAGCCCGCTTTCCGTCTACGGCCAGACCAAGGCCGCCGGCGACATCGCCGTGGCCGGATGCCCCCGCCACTACATCATGCGCAGCTCCTGGGTCATCGGCGAGGGGCACAACTTCGTCAAGACGATGAAGGCGCTCTCCGACCGCGTCGCCGACCCGGACGACAAGCTGGACCAGGTCACCGTCGTGGACGACCAGCTGGGCCGCCTGACGTTCACGCGCGACATGGCGCAGGCCATCTTCCACGTGCTGGGGACGCACGCCCCCTACGGCACCTACGACTGCACCGGCTCCGGCGCCGTGAAGAGCTGGGCGGACATCGCCCGCGCCGTCTTCGAGGCCGCCAACGGCAACGGCGAGAAGGTCGTGCCGGTCAGCACCGCCGACTACTACGCCGGCGCCTCCGGCCCCGTCGCCCCGCGCCCGGTCCACTCCGCGCTCGACCTGTCCAGGCTCGAGTCGGTCGGCTTCCGCATACCC
>NZ_CYYP01000037.1 GCF_001405375.1 Collinsella aerofaciens | reverse complement strand
ACGGTGCAGGCAGACCTTCCTGAGCTTGCCGATCTCGGAAGGCACGTGCAGACCTTTCGTCATGGCCTCCTACCTTTCTTTCGGGCCCCTGTCAGGGCCGATTCGTTAGCGCCCCTCCGTGTGAGGCGTTATTGCTGACGACATATTTATATCCAAAATCAGTCCATACTTCCACCTTGCCCCCGAACGGTTTTATATGAGGGGTGAACGGCATACACATATACTTCACGCATGGCACACTTTGATTTAATAAAGTTTATTTACGTGCTTAAACGCTTTTTTAACCGATAAATCAATTGAAACTAATCTTTGTTAAACCACCCTCAAATTGCATATTTCACGCAACGATATGAATAGAATTCGCAATTCTCGCTGTGTCTCAACCATTTTGATTTTTATTCAGAAAAAAGTGCGTCCTATTCATTTTTGACAAACAGATTACCGTTTACCAGACGTTGGATACCGTTCACCGGAAGCTCAGTATAAGGCCCATCGAATACCCGATCGATCTTGCGTCTCCATTTGTAACAACTTGACTTTTTCGGCAGCAAAGACAAACAGACCCGTTCCCAAAAGGGAGCGGGTCTGCATTCGGTACACCTAGGGCCCAGTAAGGTTTAGGCCTTCGAGAACCCCAAGGGACTAGCAATCGAACTCGGCCAGTGCCTCGCCCAGAAGCCTCAGGCCCTCGCGAAGAACATCTTCGCTCGCGCAGTAGCCCAGGCGCGCTCCGCAGGGAAGCTCAAAGCGGCTACCGGGTACCAGCAGCACTCCCCTCTCGGACAGCAGGCGCTTGCAGAACTCCTCATCGTCCTCGGGAATATCCAGTTGGATAAACGAAGTAGACACGCCCCGCGGAGCCGTCCAGGAAACGCGATGCTGCGTATCGATCCAAGCCTGCGCGATATCGCGGTTGCCAAACACGATCTTGCGGTTGCGCTCGAGAATCTTGTCCTTGTGCTCGAGCACGTAGGTCGCCAAAGCATCGTTAAACACGCCACCGCAGATCATGGTGTAATCGCGATAGGTACGGATGCGGTTGGACACCTCTTCGTCCGCAACGACCCAGCCCACGCGGGCTGCAGGCGTCGAATAGGTCTTAGACACCGAGTTGGTGACAATGGCCCTCTCATACACGTCTGCCATCGACATAAAGGACTCGGTGTTCTCGAGCGGCAGATACACCTCGTCGCACAGCACGTAGGCGCCCACCGAACGGGCAATCTCGGCAATCTGACCGAGCGTATCGGCATTTAGCACCGTACCGATGGGGTTCGATGCGTTATTGATGCTGATGAGCTTGGTATTGGGGCGAACGAGGCGCTTGAGCTGTTCGATATCGGGTTTCCATCCGAGCTCCTCGCGAAGCTCCCAATACTCGACCTCGGCACCAAGCGTACGCGGAATCTCATAGAGCGGCGCATAGGTAGGCCACTCGGCAATCACGTGATCGCCGGGCCCGACAACGGCCATGATGGCGTTGAGGTTGGCGCCCGTGCAGCCATTGGTCTGCAGAATGTGATCGGGATTGACCTCGCAACGATACAGCTTGGCGACCTCGGCCTTAAACTCCGGCGAACCCTCGATCCAGCCGTAGTTCATCTTCTCGCGATCCAGACGCTCGTAGAACGTAGCGCCGTCCTGCTCGTCGAGCGCGCGAAGCTCGCCCATGGTCAGCGATGAGATCGTCGACTGGGCAATGTCCCACGTAGCGCTCTTCTCCCAAACGTTGAGCCATTCCTCAACGCCAATTGTCTTGATATCCATGACTAAGCTCCAATCGCTAGAACACGAGGATGATGCCGGCAAAGGTCATGGGAATCGAGATGATGCCCAAAAGGCAAAGAAGCCGACACCGTTGGGGTATCAACGTGACCGCCTCTAGACATAATGGACACCTTATCTGATGCTAATTTAGCTTATTTGACAAGAATGGGGCGGTGCGAAAAACCCGCACCGCCCCATTTGGAGACATCTAATGGCAGCTAGATGTTTGTATTAAGACCCGTACGGATCTTTGAAAACCTTAGAGGTCCTCGCGCCAGAAGGGCATGCTCATGCAGCGCGGGCCGCCGCGGCCGCGGGAGAGCTCG
>NZ_CYYP01000036.1 GCF_001405375.1 Collinsella aerofaciens | reverse complement strand
GCACGCCCCGCGGCTGATCCGGTCCGACCGGGCCGCGCGGCAAGGAGATATATTGCCAGACCGGAGGGGCCCCGGGGGCGGGAATCTGGGCGTACACATTTCCTACACATATAAGTACTCTCGGTTGGCTGGTTAAAAACAGGAGGGGACCTCGCATCCGAGATCCCCTCTTTAGCCCATCTATAGCTATAGACTCTTAAATACCTTATGCCAGCAGCTTGCGACCGGACTCCTCGATCGCGTCAAGTGCTGCATCTGCCTCGGCGGCATCCGCGCCCTTAGCGAAGATGTACAGCTTAATCTTGGGCTCGGTGCCGGAAGGACGAACAATACCCTTGTTGCCACCCTCAAGATCGAACTCAATAACATTAGCCTTCGGCAGGCCGTTCACGCAGGTGTTGTAATCAACGACGGCCTCAATCTTGGAACCGGCGAGCTCCGCGGGCGGGTTCTCGCGCAGACCGGCCATGATGCCGGCCATCTTTGCCGCACCCTCAGCACCCGGATAGCTCAGCGAAATCGTCTTGTTGTGATAGTAGCCATACTTCTCGTACAGCTCGTGCATCGCGTCGGCAAGGTTCTTTCCCTGGAGCTTGTAGTACTGCGCCATCTGGCAAATCAAAAGCGAAGTGCTCACGGCGTCCTTGTCGCGCACGTGGTCGCCGGCCAGATAGCCGTAGCTCTCCTCAAAACCGAAGATAAAGCGATCGACCTCGCCAGCATCGGAAAGAGAAGTAATGATGTCGCCGATGTACTTGAAGCCCGTCAGGCAGCGGCGGAGCTCAAAACCGTACTCGTCGGCCAGAGCGTCAACCATGGCGGAAGAAACGATAGTAGTGACAGCAACCTTCTTAGTGAGGTCCTCACCGCGAGCAGCGCGGGTCTTGCAGATATAGTCGAGCAGCAGAACGCCCATCTCATTGCCGGTCAGCAGCAGATAGTCATCGCCATTCTTAACGGCAACGCCAACGCGATCGGCGTCAGGATCGGTTGCAAGCAGCAGATCAGGGTGAACCTGCTCGCACAGGTCAATGCCCTTCTGCATGGCCTGACGAATCTCGGGGTTAGGATACGGGCAGGTCGGGAAATCGCCGTTAGGCTCCTTCTGCTCGGGAACAACCGTGACATCGGTGATGCCAGCGCGCTCGAGCACCGTCGTGACGGGAATGAGGCCGGTGCCGTTGAGCGGAGTGTAGACGAGCTTAAGCGGAGCGCCAGCGATCTCCTCGGCAGAAAGGTTGGTCACGCCGCGGGCGAGAACGGCGTCATAATAACGCTCGAGGCACGAGTCATCGATCCATTTGACCAGACCCTGCTCAAGAGCCTCATCGAAGTCCATGGACTTCACGCCGGTGAACGTATCGGTCTCGGCGATAGCCTTAGAAATTGCATCGGCGGCCTCGCTGGTGATCTGGCAGCCGTCGGGGCCATAGGCCTTATAGCCGTTATAAGGCGCCGGATTATGACTAGCGGTCATGCAAATGCCACCGGAGCACTTAAGGTCGCGGACGGCCCAGGAGAGCGTCGGCACGGGAGAAATCTTGGGATACACGAGGGCAGTCACGCCGTTTGCTGCAAGAATGGCAGCCGTAGTCTTGACGAACAGCTCACCTTTATTGCGGCTATCGCGAGCGATGGCGACCGTCGGATGCTCGAAGGTCGCATTGAGGTAGTCAGCGAATCCCTGGGTCGCACGACCGACCGTATAGATATTCATACGGTTAGTGCCCGCACCGATAGTGCCGCGAAGGCCGGCAGTACCGAAGGCGAGATCCTGGAAGAAAGCGTCGGTGATGGCGTCCTCATCACCCTGCTCCTTCATCGTGTTGAGCTCAGCGAGGAGCTCCTCGTCCTTGACATTGGCAATCCAAGTATCAAGCAGCTCATGAACATCTGCCATGTGAGTCCTTCCGTCACAATCAATAAAACAACCCGTGTAAAACAGGACAAGCGCATCAGCGCGCTAAAGCAAATATTAGTCCATTGAGAACAGAGAACCGACCACAGAACGGTGAACGTTTATATTCACCGGTGGATGATTGGATTGATTTAATTGCTTAGTGAACGCCGCAATTAACGCAAAAAAGGGGGAGGCCGCGAGGCCTCCCCCTTCTCAGTTCAAGCGTACGGCTCGGTGCCGTCC
>NZ_CYYP01000035.1 GCF_001405375.1 Collinsella aerofaciens | reverse complement strand
TTCCTAGAACCTGTTGTTGTGGTGATTTCAGATTCTAGGACGAAGGCCGTTCTTCGTTAAACGGGCGCTAGGGTGTCACCCTTACACCAACATTTTCGACGCGATCCCAACTTGTATAGTAAATTCATCGCTCGCGTCGATTACGACCCTAATATCTCCGTAGGAAACACGCTCGGTAAATCATTGACACCCATAGCAAAAAGAACCCTTGCACTGGCATCTCTGCTGAGCGAGTCACTTAACTTAAGAGCTTCAAGCAGTATTTGGCGACGCAGCATCTTGTAATCATCCTCAGTTAGCACTAGCTCAAGATCGCCTAAGACACCCACCAAATTGACATCACGTGATGGAGACACCCTCGCGCAGAACAGGCGCTCGTCATGCGCGCAGATATTTCTGAAATCTTTAATATGATCGTACGCAAGTCTTAGCCTTCGTGGGCTGATGCGCTTATGGACTTCATGTGTCTCGAAATAAAGGTCAGAAAACGACTTGGCAATGGAATTTCTCATGCTTTCTGGTTGAAACTCGAAAAACTTGAATGCCTGGCCAAGCATTAGGTAATTCATAATAATCCATACCGGCGTATTGTCGTGATTATTTTCATAATGACGAATGTAGTCCCTTTTATAATCACTGTTCCATTTTTTAGACCTACATAGCACCTTCTCGAAATCACCGATAAGCGTGTCGATCTTTTTTCGATAGCCGGCCTCAGCCCGATAGGAATCTCTATCAAGGTATGCTTCTGGGTTATCTTTATGAGCCATGGCAAACCGATAAGAGCAGACGGTCTTAAGAACTGCTTCCGCCTTGTTAAAATACTCAAACATCAGCAGGCGCAAAGTTCGATCGAATTCGAATAGACGATAGATATCAGAAAACTTGGTCCCTTTTACGAAAACCTCTTGGCCAGAACCATCCCGTTGGTCAAGAAACAAATCCTTGTAGCCGTTAACAACCGGGTAGTATCCCTCGCGCTCCAGAACTAAACGAGTATCGTTATCGCATTCGAGCCCACGGCTTTCAAGAATAGCAATCTGCTCGGCAATAGATTTAAATGGCTTATCCATATGGGCCCCTTAAACGCGAAAACCGCCTTTCGGCGGTTCCCACGGACCAAGCCGGACGTACCGTCGCAAGGCCTCATCACAAGGCTTACTTTAAGGGAGAACTCGGGGTCCGTCAATCCAATACCACGAATCCCCCAAATCAGCCCTTTGAAGAGAACAAACAACCAATTCAGATGAAATAGCCCCAAGCTCGTATTTCGCCACAATGAAGAAGTCATTTAGCGACAACGGGCACGCTATTACGGGCTGTTGTCGCTATGGAGCCGAACCCTTATCCCCTCGGTGGGAAGGAATCGTGGCCATGGGAATCCCTTGCGCGGATTCTTCCGTCGCGACGATGGACAATCAACTCCGACTCTTGATTGGAGCAAATGCGTCGACCAAGATTTATCGCCTCGCTCTGGGTCGTCGTAACGAAGGAAGCGCGACTTGCCCCCTCGCCCTTAACCTGCCAATTGCCATCCGAACGCTTCGTAACGTGTTGATTTCTGCCTTTCATACTCACCTCGCCTTCAACTCTAAACTCGCCGATATGTCTACAGCATGAGATATGCGACAGATACCTTCGTGCCGTTTTCAAAAGTGTAGCCACTGGCGCGGACATTAAATGAAGCGAGCGCAACGAACACGTTGATCTTTTTGGCCTTCTGGCAGCCCTGCAAACCAAAGCGAAAGAGCAGAGAGGGCACTGAAGCTCACATCCAAAGAAGCCTATATCGACGACCTGATGGACAGGCACCTCTATATGAACGCAGCCGGCTACTGCCATGATCTACCCGGCGAGCAGGGCAATCCGCTGGAAGTGTCTTTAGCGTACGGGATGGGCATCTACGCCAACTGGCTCTTGCCAAGCGACATTGCAAAAAGCACCGTCGTGATTAGCAAGCGAATGATTGAAGGATACGGGTGCGCGCCGGCTGGATTTGCATCGCAAGGTGTAGCCACTTCAAGTCGCTTCTTCATCGAAGGAACGACTCAAAAATGGCGTACCCATGCACGGTCCCGTCTTCCATGGCTCCCCAACTGCACATCTGGCCGGCGATGCACTCCAAGGCAACCGGTAATGTCGAGAAAGTTGGTGTAGCGCCCGATCCGAAGTGAGTCGGCCCGGCGTCCTGGAATCTGGAATACGGTTGATATCCTATGCCGCCTCG
>NZ_CYYP01000034.1 GCF_001405375.1 Collinsella aerofaciens | reverse complement strand
CGAGGCGGCATAGGATATCAACCGTATTCCAGATTCCAGGACGCCGGGCCGACTCACTTCGGATCGGGCGCTACACCAACTTTCTCGACATTACCCTCATACAAGTGCCATTGGTACAAAAAAGATTATCGATTGCTATGAAATTCGAACCCAAATCAATGATCTTTTAGATTTGCTTAAGGAATTCGATTTAATTTATTCAAAGTGGGTCATTTAAATTCTTGACGGTTGGAATACCAATAGACTGGAGTTTGCTTGCATTCGGTGTTGAATAATACACTTGTAACAATTGGACAGCTTGTTTACGGATATTGACTAGGGGCGGGACGGTTTTGATCTTATGAACTTTCTTGAATTCTTGTCCATTCTGGCCCCTGGCATATTTGGTGGACTGCTTGTGTTTGTACCGCTTCTAATTAAAGATGCTGTCGATGCCTATGCAAATAAAACCGTAACAAGTGTTTTTGATAAGCGGCTTGAAAGGTACAAGGCCAAGTTATCCAGATCTGCTATGGCAAAACATATTTTGTTTGAACGCGAGATGGCATTCTATGACAAGGTCGATATGCAAATTGCTGAGCTTATTCCGCTTATACAAGATGTGCGCGACAGCTTGATTGAGCGGCCTTTCACTGAAGATAAGAAGAAATACATTCTTCGTTTTCTGAAGTTGGTGCCCGAGATGAAGGACACAAGCCTAAGATACCAAGCTTATCTTGATCCTGAAATCTGGGGCTCTTTTAATAATTTGGTGATTGAGCTTCAGTCACAAGAAGAGAAGTGGTTCGAGCTTGCTCGAAATGCCTCTACGGAGAAGGGGCATTCTGAGAATGACGAAGACGACGCCGTATGCATGTGCGATGACATTCTCATGCGGGTAGCTCTGTTTCGTACGAAACAAGTTAGTTACCTTAAGAGCATTGCGGAAGAGGAGTAGCGGCGTTTTAGTACCTGTTTCAATTCGATTGACTATTCCTCTGAGTAATAAAGAGACTAGTAGCTAATGACTATGACTATGACTATTTATGGCTCTTATAACGATGTTCGTTTTGGGCTTTCGCCTGATATCGTTGACGATTTGGGTAGTGTCGAGAAAGTTGGTGTAGCGCCCGATCCGAAGCGAGTCGGCCCGGCGTCCTGGAATCTGGAACACGGTTGATATCCTATGCGGCCTCGACCCTGTCCGCAAGCTCGAGGCCGGATTCGAGCATCCCCCTGGCCTCCGCCTCAAGCCGCGCCCAATCGACGGGACCGTCGATACCCCGAGTTCGACCGTCATCGTAGAACTCGTTCATCCTCACTTCCGAGAAATACCTGGACTCCTGCCATATCTCGTCCTGCTCGCACATGATCGCGCCCGCGAGCCTCACCAGCGAGCCCGTGGAGGGGAACACCTGCACGACGCGCGACCTGCGCTTTATCTCCCGGTTGGTCCTCTCCTGCACGTTGTTGGTGCGCAGGCGCTTCCAGTGGGTCGGCGGAAAGTCGAGGTAGGCCAGCGCGTCGGGCTCGGCCTCCTCCAGCACCGCCGCCGCCCTCGGGCAGCACCCCGCCAGCATGTCGCACGCCGCGTGGTGCATGGCCGTCACGGTGGCGGCGTCGCGCCGTCGAGGAGACGCTCAACGCGCCGCTCGACGAAGAGGCGTCCGAGCTCGTCGGGGCCGAGCGCTACGAGAGAACGGTGGGCCGGGAGGCCTACCGCTGCGGCCACTACGCCAAAAAGCTCGTCACCGGGGCAGGGGGAGGTCGAGCTCAGCGTGCCGAAGCTCGGCGGGGCGACCTTCCAGACGGCCGCCACAGGGATATGACCTCCATGTCGGCGTACTTGTTTGCGGTGTTGCGGCTAGCGTGGGGCCTTCGGGCGATATCGTGCCTCAAGGCATCGTCGGCGTCCATTGACCGCATGTTGCGTCTGTGTCCAGGGGATACGGCCATCTTGATCAAGCTGCTCAATTGTTCGTGCTCACAGTGTCCATTTCCCGGTAACCATTCGAACCACTTTTTAGTGAACATTAACATTGCAGCCAGGGTTGTTCTCGTTGGCCATAAGGCGATACTTGACCGGTTGCGACCCGATCATTCGGCGCTCGCGTTGGTGCGCATATTGGCGCGTTTTGATAACGAGACTATATAGGTTGCCTGATCGCGTCGAAAATGTTGGTGTAAGGGTGACACCCTAGCGCCCGTTTAACGAAGAACGGCCTTCGTCCTAGAATCTGAAATCACCACAACAACAGGTTCTAGGAA
>NZ_CYYP01000033.1 GCF_001405375.1 Collinsella aerofaciens | reverse complement strand
TTCCTAGAACCTGTTGTTGTGGTGATTTCAGATTCTAGGACGAAGGCCGTTCTTCGTTAAACGGGCGCTAGGGTGTCACCCTTACACCAACATTTTCGACGCGATCTGATGTCCGCATCGGGCGCATGCGACTCCGTCACGGAGTTTTGCCCGGCAAGCGTCAGCACCAGGTCGCCCTCGGCGCCGATGGCCTCGCCCACGTAGCCGTTAAGCTCCAGGTGGTCCGCATCGGTCCAGGCCCAGCCGGGGCCCGACACGCCCGGCTCGTAGTACGTCTCGCTCGCGATGATGAGGCTTTCCGCGCCCGCGGCATAAGAAGGCCCGCCCAGCAGAACGCATAGGCAGGCCATGGCAACAATCGCAATGTAATGACGGCTGGTGTGGGACTCGGCAGCAAACATACCCGCTCCGATCTTCGCAGGAGTCAATAGAATGTGCACCAGAAAATGCCCTGGTAGCAGCAGCTATTAGTTTAGCGAGATCAGGCCGTAAACAAAGAAAGTGCCTCTGAGCTGTGTCAACAATTAGGTGTAAATCGTTTTGCCAATCGGTGAAAGGATGAATTCGGGTTGACCCAGACGTACTATACCAACATGCTATTGAACGACTTTGCTCAATCAAATGTCTGTATCGGAATCTGCCGATACATGATGAGCCCTTTCGTCCAACTCTTCAATAGCTTCTTTGAAGTCATTGCGAATACATTCGGTCCTCAACTGTCCCATGCGTGAATTGAATCCGATTTTGACTAATCTGTCGTCAATACTTCTTAACCATTCAATAGCTTCGGTTAAGCTCTGACTATCTGAGTACTTCTTTATGTCTCTATTGAAAAATGAATGTAGAGACATTTGAGAAGCTGCTGTTCCTTCATAGATTGACGCAGCAACATATTCAGCTGGTACATTCAAAATCGTCCTTGAGTACCCGGACTGTATAGCTTCTTTAAATAGGTCGGAGAGCGTATTTCCTGTATCCCCATCAACATCGGACAGCTCTAGGCTGATGCGATTTAATGCTCGTTCACTTTCTTCTTTTTCAACGCTTGATATAAGCTCATCCATTATTTGATCAGCGTTCATACCGTAAAAGTCATTGGCCATTGCCCGCTCTTGCCTTAATTTGTCCGCGTTGCACTTAGGGTCACGATTGGCGGCTAGCCGAAGCGATTCGAGAAGCTTCTCGCGAAATGATTCATCCCAGAATCCAAGATCAATTAGATTAAGCGCGATCCTGATAATCTTATAAAACCAACCTTGAGAATACCGTCCCTCAGTTAAAAGTAATTCAAGTTGATTCGCCAACAATTTAACCTGATCATCTTCCAGCCAGGGCAAAGCAAACCATTGGTTTTCTATATCTTGCGCTTCGAGATCCGCGGCCGATTCAGGGTTTTCCGCTATAACATACTCCTTGAAAGAGTGCTCGATAGCATTAGGGCTTACATTCCCTCCTTCTGTTAAGGGGGCAAGAGCCTTGGATATCAGTAAATAGTTTTCGTATTCAATAAACTCAGAATTATCGATCATGTTCACAGCTTTGTTAGAGGTATCGGGCTTTTTGGGAGTATTTCCTGCCGATGCCCGGACTGCGTAACTAATAAAATTCGAGAGCGCTTGGGCTCTTCCGGATGATTTTACGGTCTTATCGACAAGAACTGATGTACTCAAGACGTAGTTAATGGTTGGAATTGATCTGGATAAAGCCCTTACATTAATGGCGGATCCTTTAATTCCATCAATAATTGCGTCATCAATATCAAAATCAATATGTTCTGGAAATTGAAGCCTGGGTTTAACTAAGCCCTGATAAAGTGTCTGCAGATCAGGCTCAAACAAAATTTGACTCATGATCGCTTTTTCGACAGAGTTCTCATCCTCAAATGACAGCGGCTTATTTCTGACAAGCATTACATGCCAGCCATGATTCTCGACCATGTTGTTGACGAACCCAAGAAATGTCCGATCGTCATGAGCGAAGCTGCTACGTTCGCAATCATCAAATATCACGAGAGCATTCTTCGTGTCGAGTAAGGGCAACAGCAAGTCGGGTTTTAGGGAAAACTGAATTCCAAGGTCTTCAATCTTATTATTCAACATTGAAGAACCAGCCTTAATGGCGTTTTTCACCAATGCGCTTATCGCGGCGCATATACCACCTACGGCTTTTTCGGATAAGGGGAGACAAGAAGCGATAACCCGATTGAGAGCCTCTTCATAATTGGAAACACCGAATAGCGAAACGCGACATATCTTTATGTCCATTTTGTTAAGTGCAGTTTTTAGATCGTTCTCGCAATAATAAGTCTTACCCGAACCCCATTCGCCATGTAGGACTAAAGCCTGAAGATCAATGTCGTCACATTGCATGTAGCTTTTAATTACCTCGGTGATCTCATCGGCTTGCATAGGTTTTCTCCAAACGGTATTTTACATTTTGCAATGCTAGACCTAGTGTTTGTTGAGCAGTTGTAGTTGTCATATGTTATCTAAACCGTTAGATATGTATTTCATTGAGCCTGTTCAACTTAGTAATTGCCAGGCTGGTTGCAAATAATGAATGATTAATTCGGATTAACGTAACAAATACGGCTAAGTTGAATTGTGCCAAATTTATTGAAGACTGAGTCGTGCAAGATAATCGAACTCCCCAGACCCCACTTAAGCAGGTCCCTCTTGTACACTCCGTCTGCACTTCGAGCTTGTCCGTTTAAGAAAGCTCAATCGAGCTCTCTGCAACTTCAATACCGGGTGCGTATTTCTCTACCAAAGCGTCCAAAATCACACGATTTCCCGGTGTCATCTTTGGGGAAGGGTTGATTTCCGATCTCAGCCGAACACATTGAGCTGATGGCTCGCTCCCGCAGTTAGCCGAACGCCCCCGCGGCCCCTCCTG
>NZ_CYYP01000032.1 GCF_001405375.1 Collinsella aerofaciens | reverse complement strand
ATCGGGTTCCCACATTCATCCGCACATGTGCGGATGAATGTGGGAGGTGTTCGGATAAAGTCGATAATCAAGGATCTTTGGGGAAGCGACGATCTTCATCGAAGAAAATGCTTCGTCTGAGATAATCAAATCGTAAAAGGAAGGAATTTCGGGATCGCATCTATCAAGTATGACCTCAGTGGCCCTCTTAACTGCTTCAACATCACCCTTGATTACAGAGGCGATGCCCACAGGAACTGCCGTCAAAACATATCGCCATTCGTTTTGGTATGACCAGGCAGTAGCTTTGTGAATCCCAAGTGTGTTTAAATCGGCTTCTATCCAGCCGTTTTCGCGGTTACGGATCAACTTTGGAAACAGAAGCGACTTATCGTTCGTATACTGGACTTCATGAAGCATCTCAACGCTTCGGGCCATTTCTTTAAAATGATATTTTTTATCCCAAAAGTCTTCGAGCGGCAATTGAAGTCCATCAAACTTGCCACCAGGAGTATTCAAAACTGCGTCACTAGATAGCTTACTTAGGCTTTCGGTAGACACAGAGTACCGCTTAAACGGATGACTCTTCATTTGGATTCTTACTCCACATTCAGCTCCGGCATACTCGCGCCACATGGGGATGCTCTCCTCATCAGAAGAGGTCCAACAACTGACGAGCTTCATTTTTCCAAGATTTTGAGAGTCCGCTGAACGCTGTTCTTGTGGGTCATCAACCTTATCTAACCGGCTGAACCTGATAGTCCGATTATGCAGAATCAAGGCCAGCGTATCTAGGCTTGCATAATGATAGAGAACGGCGGGTGCTTCCATGTTTGGCTCCAAACTATAACAATGAGTCCATATCACTGTTCATCAGAATTTATAGACATGATTACGAAAAATCAATCAGTGCCAAACTGTCCCAAGTACGCCTCTCCCCTCCCCAACTTTGTCCAAAAAGTTCGCTGTTGTTGACTGACGTTACCGTAAAATTAACCCCACTTACATATACACGGAGTGTTGGCCTGGCGCCGCCTCCGGGCCTTGGCGCCCACCTTATCGAGAGGCACCGCCATGAAACGAGTCTTTTACCGCTCGCTCTGCGCAGTTCTTTGCGTATCCATGCTTAGCGCAGCAATACCTGTAAGGGTTATAGCGGAAGAAGAACGGCGGCAAGAAAATACCTTGGAGCAGTTTGATACTGGCGCAGCGGACAATTCGGGCGGCAGCATGACGGGCGATATCGATACAAGCGAGATCGGCAATGAGCCCATCAAAAAATGATTCCGATCTTGCGAATCAAATTTCACATCAGGCGGAACCTCAGGTTTCCCTAGCTTCCGATATGTCACCTGATTCGGAACAAGTCAAAAAGGCCACAGTAAGTGGATATCAGCACAGCGATAGCGCCACCAGCGGTAGTGTCACCCTTACCGTCGAATGGAGCGATCCAGTACTTGGACAGCCAACGACTTTCCACGTAAGCGCAACAGGTGGCAGTGGCAACTATCTCTTCCGCATGGATGCGCCCTCGTACTCCAACCCCAACGAGTAAGCCTGCGAGTCGGTTGCCGATCCAAGCCGCGGAGAGTGGAGAAAGTACACCGACGCGTGCGCTAGCCACGACTTCACGTTCACAACTACGGCTACCGGATCATCTAACTTCCGCTTTTACCTCATGGACAAGGCGTCGGGCGTTTACTACTTGCGCGCCAACACATATTATCCAGGTTGCAGATGATGCGTATCCCAGTGTTGCGAGTATTGTTAATAAGGCAGTGTCCCAGGCCAAGCAAAATACAAATGGCTCTGAATATGAAATGGCCCTTTATCTTCATGACTGGCTTCTATATCAGCTTGAGTACGACAACTCGCTGAAGTGGTCATCAGCCGAGAGCGCACTCACGCGCGGCGTGGGCACCTGTCAGGCGTATGAAAGCGCCTATTCCAAGCTGCTCACCGCTGTCGGCATCATTAATTCAGAGACCCGCGATACCTATGACGGCCACACCTGGAATGCGGTTAAGCTCGACGGAAAATGGTACCAGGTCGACTGCACCTGGGACGACACATCCGACAATTTCTATGGCGACCTTGACCAGCGCCACCTGTACTTCTGTATCACCGATGAACTCATGGCAATCGCGCACAAGGGACACGCCAAAATCTACACTGCCGACGGGTACGCCACCCGCTTGACGAGCCTCAAAGACAACTACTTCGTCCACAATGGCAAGGCCGACGAATGGGCCGCCAAGTACGCCGATCGCATCCAGCAGCACTTCGACGCAAAGGAGAACAAGTTCTCTATCGACGCCGACAACCAGTCTTTCCCGCCCAGCATCAGTGGCATCCAGAACGGCATCGTCGCCTTTGCGATGAACCTGCGCGAGTGGAAGACGACCAACGCCAAGGCCGATCTTGCTGCCAATTCTATCGTTGCCATGCAATCCGGGTACAAGTGGATATCAAGGTTCGACTTCTACGCCACCTGGAAGGAGCCCGCATCCTACACGATCCGCTACCACGGGTCGGACGCGGCGCCCGCCGTCGCCAGGACGACGAGGGTCGTCGTGGGCACGCCGACCGCCACGCTGACGTCGTCGGCGCTGGGCTTCTCCTGCGGGCCGATGGCGTTCGCGGGCTGGAAGGCCCACCGCGACTGCGACGACGCGTGGTTCGTCATCGACGCCGCGGGCAACGGCAGGTGGGCGAAGCTGGACGGCGGGGCGCTGTCGGAGGGGCGGAGCTTCTACCGCTACGTCGACGGGGGGAAGGTGTCGGGCACGGCCCCCTCGGGCAGAGTGGACTTCTACGCCACCTGGATAGAAAACAAAGAATACGCCTAGACCATTCCGGTGCCATTTGATCTTATCAGCTATGTCGTTGATAAGATCAGTAAGCAAAAAGCTGGTCTTAGGTCATTTGCTTTAGGTTCTAGCGTTTTATCTAAACTCAGTAGTAAATAACTAATTAAGCAAGGCCCTCTTCAAAGAATCTGGTCGTAATTGTAAGGCTTGGAGTAAACCATGCGACATTTGCCGCTTTTTGCAGCGGGGCTATACGCCACGCATAAGAAAAGCCGCCGTTAACAAGCGGCGGCTTTTTTACTCTCGTCAATTCAATA
>NZ_CYYP01000031.1 GCF_001405375.1 Collinsella aerofaciens | reverse complement strand
AAGGAGATTATAGCATGGCGGCAAACGCTGGCGAGACGAAGGTAAAGCTCTGGGAGGGAATCTGCTACCCAGAAAACATGCTCGATGATTGGCGGGAGGAGATAGACGACATCCTTCAAGTTCCGTTCGCTTACGCAATTCACGACATCGACCATGACCAGAAGAGCAAGCAGCGGAAGACCCATGTTCACATCATCGTGGTTTGGGGCGGCAACACGACCCGCAAGGCGATAATCAACGTCCTGAACCGCTTGAGCGCGGACGGCAAGAGGTGCTGCTCCTCTGCGGAGCCAGTCAACAACATCAGGCACGCATACGACTACCTCATCCACGACACGGCATCGTGCCGAAAGAAGGGCAAGGAACTGTACCCAGTCGAAGCCCGCATCGAGGGGAACAACTTCGACATCGGGCAGCTTGAGCAGCTCTCGACCAAGGACAAGCAGGACATGCTCTTCGAGTTGGTCGGCTTCATCATGGTCGAGAAGTTCGAGACCATCAATGACTTCACGACTGCGGCGTTGCGTGAGTTCCCCGAGCAGTACCGAGAAATCATCGTCGGCTACAACTCGATTCTCGAGCGCTACTGTCGCGGCAACTACCTGAACGCCGAACGCAAGCGCAAGGCACGTGAGACAGGCGCGTGCGGAAAAGTAGACGGGTCAATGGAGCAATGCGTGACTACGGGGGCGGAGTAGTTCCGCGTAGCGGATCTACGGAGACCTCGTTCACGGATTGCGGAATTGACGCGGCGGTCGAGCCAAAAGAAAGACTGGGAAGAGGGTCGATGTGAGCGCAAGCTCCCATCGACCCTTTCCTTGCCCAAGTCTGCGAGCGCGGGAGGGCTGGGGATGGGATTCCCATGGGCGAGGTACTACGACCTCGCCCATGGGAATCCGATATCCGATACCGATACGTCGGGGTGGTTTGGAGGGGCGCGCTCATTATTTTTCGCTAACTACGTCCGAAAAATAATGTGACAAATGACAAATGACAAATCAGGTTGAGCGGGGGAGTTTGAGGGGGCTTGCCCCCTCATTCGGCGCTTGCGCCGATGGCCCGCACATCATGAGCGACGCCGCGAATGAGTAGGGCTGGGGGGTCTCGGGGGGAACGCCCGAGCGGGTCAAGGGCAGCGTCCTTGCACGGCCAAACGCAGTTTGGTATACCGTGACTATACCAAATGTCGCTAACGCTCCATCAGGCTTCAAACTCGGAGGTTCACCAATGACGGTCGCGCCACTAATCGCAATGAAGAGCTCGCAAGTGAAAAGCTTTGACGCGGTGGGTCGTGAGCTGGACAGGCGCGCCCATACCTACGTCAACGATGTTGACCAGAGCGGACGGCACATCGGCTACCGCTGCCGCGCCGAGGATGAGCGCCCGGTGCCGCTTGAGAAGGCGGTCGAGCGGCGCATGGGGGAACTCAAGACGAAGAGGAAGGTCAGGGAAAACCAAGTCCGCGCGATGGGGTTCATCGTCTCAAGCAACGATGCCTTGGACGAGAAGACAGCGAGGGAGTTCTTGGACAGGAGCATCAACTGGTTCGGCGCTCGGTACGGATACGAGAACCTGCTAGCCGCCCAGATCCATCTGGACGAGGGCACCCCGCACGCGCATATCTGGATCGCGCCCGTGATACACGATGCCGAGACGGGGTTTGACCGACTGTGCGCCAAGGAGCTGTTCGCCCCAGACAAGCGCCGAAAGAACGCGGAGGGCAAGTGGGAGGTGACCGCGCAGGGCACGATGAGCCGCTTGCAGGAGGACTTCTGGGAGCAGGTGGCCAAGCCCTACGGGTATGAGCGCCCGATGCGCCACGAGCTGCGTGCAAAAGGCTACAGGAGCCTTGATGCCTACAAGGTGCAGGTCGGCACCACACGGGCGCTCAAGTCCGAGATAGAGACCCTTGAGGGCGCGAGGGACAAGGCGAAGCACATTGCGGTTACTGCCAAGCGCGAGCTGGACGGCCTTGAGCGGCAGAGGGTTGAGACCCGTGCCAAATTGGGTGCCGTGACCGAGCAGGTCGATGAAAAACGGGCACAAGCTGCGGAAATTGACCGCCGAATCGCGGAGAAAATGGCCGAGATTGACCGCTTGGACGGCGAAATCGGCGAAAAGCTCGAGCTTCGCAACGAGGTGGGCGATGAAATCCAGCGGGAGTCCGCGCGATTGGAGTCCCTTCGGCGCGGAACGCGAGCAGTTGCGCGAGACGTTGAGGAGCTTCGACCCGTCGCTGCCGAGATTGGGCGCTGGGAAGCTGCGGGGCGCGCTGAGCGCGGCACAATCCTCGATTCAATCACTGCTCGATGCGCAGGAGCAGCGAGAGCAGCTAGAGCGGCAATTGAGGAGCTTAGAGACCGCATCTGGGCGCTGATGCGTCCCAGGAAGGCGCAGGGCGGCGGATACGGACTGGACGAGGTGGCGAGGGATGCCACGGAAGTGGCGAAGGCATGGAACCGAAGCCACGAAGCGCCTGCGCGGTCGCGCGGGCGGGCGCGGTGATGTGTTATAGTAGTACCTGTATTACAGCATAGGAGGTGCGTTATGGCTACCGCAGTCACTTCGATGAGGATTCCGACCGAGCTGAACGAGCGCTACAGCAGGCTTGCGAAGGAGACCGGCAGGTCGAGGAGCTTCTACGTGAACGAGGCCCTGCAAGAATCGATTGACCGTTTCGAGTACGAGTACGGGATTCTCAAGGACATCGAGGACTACCGCGCAGGCAGGCTCGAGACCTACAGCATCGATGAGGTAAGGGCGCATTGTGGTCTGGCGAATTGATTTCACGAGGAACGCTGACAAGGCGATGCGCAAGCTGGACAGGGGCATCGCCGCGAGGATATTCGAAGAGCTTGACGAGATAGCGAAGCTCGAAGACCCGAGAGTCAGGGGCAAGTCCCTGACGGGGAACCTGGCGGGCGTGTGGCGCTACAGGGTCGGCGACTATCGGATTCTGTGCGACATCGATGACGGCAGGCTCGTGATTCTCGTGGTTGATGTGGCGCATAGGCGCGAGGTCTACAAGCGCAGGTAAAAAAGAAAAAGCCCCAGCAAGCTTGGCGGCAGCAGGGGCATTCGAGACAAGGAGATTATAGCATGGCGGCAAACGCTGGCGAGACGAAGGTAAAGCTCTGGGAGGGAATCTGCTACCCAGAAAACATGCTCGATGATTGGCGGGAGG
>NZ_CYYP01000030.1 GCF_001405375.1 Collinsella aerofaciens | reverse complement strand
GCCGATACTCAAAGCCCATTGTGGCATCCCGAGCCCGCGGAAAGAAGCTGCGCCGCGGGGGAGGCGACCCAAATGGCTTTCTCATATCGTCTTCTTTTGCTTCGTACGCTGCTTAAGTGCCTCGGAAAGTCCGATAAGCGCCGTGAGGAGCGAGACCAAAGCGGTCAGGAGCTTCACGAAATCAATCAGATCGGTCATGGGCATCACCTCCCGTCGCATGGAGGGCGCTGCCCGGCACATGGAACTGCCGTCAACAACTGCCATTCTATCAAAGCGCGGTCATAAATACGAATATATGTTCGATAATAACAGCAACGTGATTCCCTCGAATAGCAGCCTTTCGTAAGGGCGGCAGAAGACGGCGCTGGGCGATTGGGGCTAGACGCGCAGGTCTTCGTCACCGAAAGCCCGTTTGATTAACCAGCCCTCTGTAGGTACACTGCATATTGATGGGCCCGGGATGACCGCTGATTCAAGTCACCGGGCCTAAATCTTTTTCATGCATTTGAATAGAGCGGTCGACTCTCTTGGGGCCGTCTGCATGGCGTGTGCTTGGCGCATGGTATATTGCGTCCCGCTTTCATGTCCGCACGGGTTCCTATCCTTACGGCAATGTAGCCGCCTATGTAGCAAGCGGCAGTTGACGGAGAAAGGCCCTAACCGTGTCAGCTGAAAAGACGCCGTGTATCTCGGCTATCGATACGACGAACTTTGCGCGCCAGATCGTGCTGGACTTTGAGTTTGCGCCGGTGCCAAAGCAGCGCCAGCGCCGTGGGCTGCGCAACGAGATTATCGAGGTCGGCGCCGTCAAGCTCGACTATCACGGCAACGTGGTTTGGCATCGAGTTCGACGAGTCGACGGGCCACGCCCACAGTGCCCTAGCCGATGCTCGTGTGACCGCCAAGCTGCTCAAGCAGATGATGGACGGGAACTACCGCGTGAGCCCGCGCGCCCAGGAGATCCGCCAACGATGGGGGATGGGCGAGCGAGCCCAGACGCGTCTCTCCAGCAAGTGCCCCGAGCTAGGTGACCTGCTGCTGAAGCTGAAGGCGGTGGGGAGGTAGGAGGCTCATTTGGCGACAAGCGGACGGAATGGTTGCGCGAAGGATTCTAGGATCAGCAGCAGAAGACTGCGTTTGGGATCCTACTCAAGGACGCGCTGACACTCGCTGGGACCAGGCAGGTCAAGAGCGTGGACATCGAGATGGCCTCCATTATCGAAGAGCGGCTTGCTAACATGATTCGCTGGACGGATAGGCAGAGACCCGTGACGCTGTGTGCGTTATCGTGCACAATGAGGTGTATAGGCTGCCAGTGGCGAACTATCCCGACGAGGTTCTGAGCAACTGCATCACCGAGATTTTCGAATACTTCTACGAAGAGGGATTTGGCGGCGTAGAGCAATCTGATTTTACGCGTTTGCAGGAGGAAGCCAGTATGGCAGACGAACTTGTTATTAGTGGTGGCGAGATAGTCTACACCATGCCTCAACTGCCTAAAGTTACATCTGCGCCGCTGAACGGTAGCGCCGTACTGGTTGGTTTTAAGGACGTTCCCAATGGGGAGGAGGTCCTCTTTGATTTTGACCCTCGGGCTGAAAAGGCTACGAAGCTCGACTATGAACTTGCAGTCGTTAGCGGGCTCCTCACGGGCGCGTTGAATATCCTTTGGCAGAAAGACTTCAACCTAGAGGATGCCAAAGAGTGGGGCGACGAGAAGGTTAGCAAATTCGTTCTTACGATTGCCAAGTCTGCGGGTATGACAAAGGCGGATGCAACTCTAGAAGACGCTATTCGCTTTCTAGAGAAAGAGTTTCCTCTTGCCGCGGACAAGCTGACTGCCGAGTTTGGCGGCGGGCTCCAACATCATCTGCGGGACTTCTCGCACCATCCGAGCTTGGTTGGCCTTGCGTGTTCGATCCTCTCGCAATTCACGTGCAAAGGCTATGGTACCGATACTGCCGGCCGGTTTGTTGCCTTTGACCTGCCTGCCGCCGCCTTCGATCTCGACTGCCCTCTTATAGGCAGGAACGTTCCAGAGAAGATCGCGTTCGGCACTCTGTTCTGGGCGACGCATCTCATGAGCGACATGGCGGGGTCTAGTTCAAACCCCGGTAAGGGGACGGGTATTCCCGGCGTCGTGTTATCCCTGCTAAAGGAGCTCTCCTCCCTGCCAGTTTTTCAAGACGTGCAGATTGCCTATAAGGGCGAGGATATTCGCATTCAGCAATGGATCTCAAAGCTGTTTAACGGAACGGCGTTCAAAACCGAGGACGGTAAGCCCATTCGCTTCGACCTTCGGACGGAAGTCGGTCTTCTCGATCAGGCTTTAAGCCAGGTGCCAGCAGTCGTGGCCAACGAGGTTATCGTTCGCTGTCTCTACATGCTTTCAGGGCTCAAGGCCGAGCTAGAGCGTTGTGAAGTGAGCAAGGTCTCCGGCTTGAACAAACTCAAGGCTTCGCATTTTATGCCCTATAACAGTAGGGCCCTCACTCGCATGGTCACGGTTTCGAGCACTTCGTTTGTTCTGGCGAATCTGGCGACGGCGGCGGTCAGGGCGGGTATCGAATGCGAGGGGAACAAGGTCATGTTCGCCCAGAAGTTCTTCTTGCGTATAAACTACGTCGGAGTTGGACGCCTTGCGTTTGCACTCCATGCCGACTGGGGCTATATGGCGGAGGAAATGTCCGAGGCTTGGACTGAGCGCGCCAGGCGCCGCCAGGATATCTTCGATGGATTTCACTTTTATAGCCTAGATAGAGAAACGACGAGGATTGCCTTCTCGCTGAAGCTTGCCGCCATCAACTACGACTGCGGGAACGAGAAGAACGAAGTGCGCAAAGGGCAAAAGAGGAGCTGGGCCCGCGCGTGGCAGGATTCGGTTGCGGATGGTCTAGGCATTGATGCAGACGGCTACTTTTTGAGCGAGGAAGATGCGTACGGAGCCCTTGAGACAGTTTCGCGGCGGCGAGGCGGTAAAGTTCGCGCCTTACTTGTTGCACAGGAGCTGGTTGAGTTTCGCCTCTATTCCCAGATGGGAGATGAAGAGAAGAAGGAATACAAAGGTTTGAAGGAGAGTGGATCTTGGGTTAAACGCGAATTTCCCAGGAGACAAGACGCGGTTGATTTGGACGCCGTACGTTCCCTAGAGAAGCAATGCGGGGCGCATATCCGTGAGCTCTCAGGTACATTGCCAAAGGTCTTGGTAGGCGGCGCCATTGCCGTGGCGGCGGCCCTGGGCACAGGAGGAGTGGCCGCGGCATTGGCTCCGGATATTGCTGTCGGTATCTTTGGAGGCTCGTTTGTCGGCCTTCACGGGGCTGCGCTCGTCAATGCGAGTCTTGCTGCTGCTGGCGGCGGCGCCTTGGCCGCCGGCGGCATGGGCATGGCCGGTGGCACCGCTTTAATTTCAAGACTTTAGTCCGCTGGCCGCGCAGCGGCCAGCTTTAAACCACCCGCTACGCGGGTGGAGACAA
>NZ_CYYP01000029.1 GCF_001405375.1 Collinsella aerofaciens | reverse complement strand
ATGTTCAATTTCGATGAGCCTCGTTACGAGAAGGTTGTGAGCGATGCCCTCGCTCTCCGTCCTCAGATTGAGGCTGCCGTGGACAAGGTCTGCGAGCAGGGCTATTCCAACATCTTCTTCATCGGCTGCGGCGGCACCTGGGCCCACACGCTCCCGATGAAGTACTGGGTCGAGACCACCACGGCCGACGTCGACGTCCACTGCGAGATCGCCGCCGAGTTCCTCGCGTGCCCGCCCAAGGCCTTCAACAAGGACTCGGTCTGCGTCTTCTCCACCCGCACCGGCACCACCCCCGAGATCATCGAGGCCGCCAAGTTCTGCCAGGAGCAGGGCGCCCGCACGCTGATGTATGTCTCCAACGACAACACCCCGGCCACTGAGTACGCCGACTACAAGTTCTTCAGCTTCGCCGAGGACGACGTCCTGTGCGAGGCCATCTACACCTACCAGATCACGCTGGTCGCCCGCTTCCTCAAGAACGCCGGCGCCTTCCCCAAGTACGACACCTTCATGGAGGAGTTCGGCAACATCGCCCCGTACCTCATCAAGGCCAAGGACGCCCAGGACGAGCGCTGCGCCGCCATGGCCGAGGACTTCAAGGACACCGACTACCACATGGTGATCGGCTCCGGCATGCTCTGGGGCGAGGCCTACGACTACGCCATGTGCATCCTCGAGGAGATGCAGTGGATCAAGACCAAGTCCATCCACGCCGCCGAGTTCTTCCACGGCACCATCGAGCTGTGCGAGGAGGGCACGAGCCTCATCATGCTCTACGGCGAGGACGACACCCGTAAGCTCATGGACCGCGTGGACAACTTCACCCACATGCTCGCCGACGAGAAGGGCGTCCATGTCCGCGTGAACAAGTTCGACACCGCCGAGGTCGAGCTGCCGTTTAGCGACCCCGAGTTCCGCAAGATCGTCTCCCCGATGGTCACCTACACCATCACCGAGCGCCTGAGCTGCCATCTCGAGCACGTCCGCAACCACCCGCTCACCACGCGTCGTTACTATCACCAGATGAACTACTAAAGCAGCTTTCAGCGGCCGTTACTATGCTCGGAAATAATTCGTTATGTTGCGTTCGTAAAACAATGCAAACAAATGTCGCAGTCTCGTTCTAGAGGGCCATGCCGTAGCTAGCCGCTTGAGGTCGTATTTGCTTGGACTCGACCATGTGGCTCGTTGGCATTTCACGGTAGCGACTTCAAGGCGAAATGGGGCATTTTTGCCAAATGCCCCTCTTGTTTGCGCCACAAGTGGCATTCGACACCTTCATATGGAGTGTTTGATATTGTAGACGGTTCAAAAAAAAGATTGAACCGTCTATTTCTTTCAAAATAATACGTAATAGGTTATCTTATAACGTATAGAAGTTTCATAGAATGTTGTACGGAGAACGTTATGATTAACCCGACTAGTGCTGTGCCGCTATATGTACAAGTAGCTGATGATTTGCGCCGCCGTATTGAGATGGGCGAGTTTTCCGAAAGTGGCGTGTTGCCTAGCGAAAATGGTTTTTGCGAAGAATACGAGGTTAGCCGCGCGACGATACGGAAGGCAATTCAAACTCTTGTGGATGACGACGTGCTTGATACGCGTCATGGCAAAGGCACATTTATCCGGCAGCCTAAAATCGTCTCGAGCTTGAGCACGTTTAAGGGTTTCACTTATTTTTGCCATGAAAATAATATCGAAACCTCGTCTCGTGTTCTCGCTCTTCAGGAGGTCGAGCCGCCCGTTGCCGTCCGTCGTCATTTGCGAATGGAAGAGAATGAATCTGCGGTTTACCTCAAACGTGTGAGGTCAATTAACCACATAAATGCAATGATTGAACATATTTATCTTCCAGTAAAGAACTTCGGGTTTTTACTGGGTGTCGATATGGATAACGCATCACTTTATGAAACGATTGAGAGAGAGACGGGGCTGCGACTAGAGGATAATTGTTTCCCGTCTATTGTGCTTGAAGCAGGGCTTGCTACGGATGAGGAGAAGCGCATCCTTAACATCGCAGGAGAAGCTGCGATGTTTATATTGAGTGAGACCGTTTATATGAGCACTGGTAAGCCAGTGCACTTTACTAAGCAGGTGATGTTGGGTGATTATTTCAAATACTTCTTTTCGATTAAGGCTAATCAACTCGGCATCAATTGGCAGGGACTTGAAGCCGTTGAGTGTAGAAAGCAATAGGTTGAATAATGGTTAAAGTGGAGAGCGCTGTTCCATTGTATAAGCAGATCGTTCACGATCTTGTGAGTCGAATAGAAAGTGGCGTATATAGCGAAGGGGATAAGCTTCCTACTGAGACGGAGCTTATGGAGGAATATGGCGTTAGTCGTATTACCGTTCGATCGGCAATCAAGGAACTAGAGGATGCCGATATCGTTGAGCGCACGCGAGGGAAAGGGACTTTTGTTACCACGACACGCAATGCCTATGCAGCCGATGACCAGGAAAGCTTCACCCATTCCTGCATTCAAGAAAATAAAAAGCCTTCTACCGTAGTGCTCGAAGTAGCTTGGATTTATCCTACGCTGCGCGACGTGCGTTTTCTTCAGGTCCAGGAGGACGAGAATATTCTTCAGACTAGACGTTTGCGCTTAGTCGATGGCGTGCCAACGATGTTGGAAACCAATAGCTACACTCCTTCTCTTGCCTTTTTGGAACATGAAGATTTATCGGGTTCTCTACTTGAGGTGCTGGGAAGACGCCATATCGAACTTGGCAATAACGAGCGAACGTTGCAGGTGTGCTTTGCAAGTGCTTACGAGGCAGAACATTTGAATGTAAAGCCGGGATCTGCCCTTTTATTATTTGTAGATAAGCGTTGCAGCGCGCAGGGAGTGCCATTGTTTATTTCGCGGCAGGTGTACTGCACTGAGCGCTTAAAGTTTTATCTCTAGCGAAAGCCAAACCCCGGATCTTTCTTAACCGAATAACAAGAGATTGAAAACGCCCCGACAAAGGGGCGTTTTTTTGCCGTTTACGGGCGAATTATTACCGCTTAGGAAGCTTGATTAATCTGTCTTGACAAAGCGAAAGTTTCGAGGATACTGTAGATAACAATACAAAATATAACGTTCTATTAACAGATGATTGACTGAGATTGGGAGATAAATGAGGAAGTTGCTCTTGGCCAGCCATGGGCCACTTGCTAGAGCGATGCGTGAAACGCTCCAGCTATTTTGCGGTGAAGATCCTCGCGTTAAGGTGCTATGCGCATATGTCGATGAGGACACGATGGATGTAAACGAGTTGATAGATTTTTGGGACCGTTCTCGCGACCCAGCAGACCAGTGGATTGTCATCACTGATGTCTATGGTGGGTCAGTGAATAACGCTTTTATGGAAAGGTTGGGTGACGATTCTCTAAGGCTCATTGCCGGCATGTCGCTACCACTAGTGCTCGAAGTGTTTTCGAAATTGAGCACACTTGATGACGCCGAGCTCGCTGCATTGGTTTCAAGTGTCCGCCAAAAGGGCACATGCCTATGTTCGCTGCCAAATTCGGTAGAAGAAGACGAGGATTTTTGAGAAAGGAACAAAGATGATTAGGTAATGTCGAGAAAGTTGGTGTAGCGCCCGATCCGAAGTGAGTCGGCCCGGCGTCCTGGAATCTGGAATACGGTTGATATCCTATGCCGCCTCG
>NZ_CYYP01000028.1 GCF_001405375.1 Collinsella aerofaciens | reverse complement strand
AACCTGTTGTTGTGGTGATTTCAGATTCTAGGACGAAGGCCGTTCTTCGTTAAACGGGCGCTAGGGTGTCACCCTTACACCAACATTTTCGACGCGATCGATGATTAAGCTGCTGAGAGTTGACCATCGCTTGCTTCATGGTCAGGTTGCCATGACTTGGACGCAAGAGCTTGACACCAATTGCATTTTGATTGCCTGCGATGCGGTTGTGAAAGATGACGTGCGCAAGACGACGCTTAAGCTGGCACGTCCGGCAGGCGTCAAATTGGTTATCAAATCGGTCGATGATTCTATCGAGGCTCTTAGGAGCGGTGTGACCGATAAGTACCGTTTGTTCATTGTCGTTGAAAGCATCGAAGATGCTTACCGCTTGGCGAAGGGCTACAGCGAAATCAAGCATATCAACATTGGAGGAACGAAGCCGCGTGAGGGTGCAGATGTACGCCTATCTTCAACGGTTTTCGCTACCGATCGCGATGTGGAGCTTCTACATGAGCTCAGTGATGCCGGAATCGAGGTGGAGATCAGGCAGGTACCTAGAGACGAGAAGATTTTGATTTAAGCACATACAATAGAAAGGGGATCTCTCATGTTGACTCAAGCGATCCTTATCGGCCTCGTCGCAATGTGCGTGACATTTGAGTGCGCACTTGGCACTTGCCTTGCTTCTCGCCCGATTGTCACGGGCGTCCTCATCGGTCTTGTGATGGGTGATTTGCAGACGGGCATTATTGTCGGCGCCACGCTTGAAATGGTGTTCATTGGATCGGTTACCATCGGGGCGGCCGTTCCGCCTGACGTTATCACCGGTGGTATTTTGGGCACTACCTTTGCAATTTCGACGGGTCAAGGCGCTGAAGTTGCGCTGACGCTCGCTTTTCCGATTGCGTCGCTTTATCTCATCATCGATAACGCGCTTACGCTGATCGTGATGCCGTTTTTCGTCCATAAAGCGGACGACTGTGTGGCAAAGGGCGACCTCAAAGGTATGGAGCGGATGCATCTGCTTGGTGGATTCATCGTCAAATCGCTTCCTCGCTTTTTCGTGTGCTCCCTTGCTTTCTATCTCGGAACGCCGGTTATGAACGCAGTGCTTAACGCAATTCCCGAGTTTGTAAGTAACGGCCTGGTTATTGCGGGTGGATTCATCCCTGCGCTCGGCATTGCACTGCTCGCTTCAATGATTGTCAACAAGCAGACTGCTATTTTCTTCGTGCTCGGGTTTGCGCTCTGTGCCTACATGAGCATTCCAATCCTTGGTATTGCCATCATTGGGCTTTGCCTCGCAGTAATCCTCGTGGTGGTCCAGCCAAACTTCATTGCTCAGACGCCACAGCTTAGTTCGGAAGGGAGCTTCGACGATGACGACTTCTAATGACACCAGTTCCAACAAGATTACAAAGCGTGATCTAAAATCGGTATTTTTCCGTTCGCTTACGATGGAGTACTCCTGGAACTACGAGCGCCAGCAGCACATGGGATACTGCTTCTCTATGCTTCCCATCATTCGTCGCGTGTATAAGAATAAGGATGACCAGGCTGCTGCTGCTAAGCGTCACATGGAGTTCTTCAACACCACTCCTTATGTCTCAACATTAATTCTGGGCATTTCGGCAGCGATGGAAGAGGCAAACGCTAACGAAGAGGATTTTGACGAATCCTCCATCAACAGCGTAAAGGCCGCTCTTATGAGCCCGCTGGCCGGCATCGGTGACTCTCTGTTCTGGGGAACGTTGCGTGTCATCGCCACTGGCTTGGGTGTGTCGCTTGCTATGCAGGGTAACATTCTCGGCCCGCTTCTCTTCCTTGTCGTATTCAATGTTCCGCATTATCTGATTCGTTGGTTCTGCCTTAAATGGGGCTATGGATTCGGAACCAGTTTCTTGAGCAAGATCGAGAAATCTGGTCTTATGCCAAAGCTCACTATGGCGGCTGCAATTCTCGGTCTTATGGTTATCGGCGCTATGGTGCCCAACCTTGTATCGGTCAGCGTGGCTGGTTCTCTCGGTACCGGTGACAGTGCGCAGACTATCCAAAGCATCATCGACGGTATCATGCCGAGCCTGCTGCCGCTGCTTGTGACACTTGGAGTTTACGAACTCGTTCAGCACAAGGTCAAGATTGCTTGGATTCTCGTTATTCTCATGGCGGTTGGTATCGTTGGCTCCTTCTTCGGAGTGTTTGCAATCTAAATGGTTGATTTCGCCGTCTGGCCCAATTGAATTAGAAAGGTATATCTCATGGTTTCATTTGATGAACAGGCAATTCTCGATAACGGTGCTTATATCTACAATCAACGTGCCGAAATTGAACGCATTGCTGACGAAATTTGCGAAAAGGGTTTCGATTCGATTTTCTTCACCTCGTCAGGTGGCTCGCTTGCGATGATGCAGCCGTTTGACTATATGGTTTCTGTTATGTCCGATATTCCCGTCCAGTCCCAAGTTTCGGCAGATTTCCTCACGGTTGGCAATCGGCGCATCGGTAAGGGGACCTTGGCGTTCATGGCGTCCAAGTCGGGCGACACCAAAGAGACGGTCGCGGCGGCAAAGGCGGCAAAAGACGCAGGCTGCACCATTGTCTCTACGCTTGGCGTGGACGGTTCACCGCTTGGTGAACTTTCCGATTATGGAGTGATCTATAAGCAGGGCCGTCCTATGGAGCTCGTGCTGTACCTTCTGATTGGAAAGATTCTCAAGAACAGGGGCTTTTTCGATGACTACGATCGCTTCGCTGATGAGCTTGTGAATCTCCCCGCTGCTCTCGTTTCCGTCGGCAAGAACGCTGACGAGATGGCTCGCGCATATGCTCTGAAGCACAAGGACGATCCGTATCAGATTTGGATTGGTTCTGGCAATCTGTGGGGCCCCACGTATTCGTTTGCCATGTGTGTGCTCGAGGAGTCCCAATGGCTGCGCACCAAATCCGTTACATCGCCTGAGTTCTTCCATGGCACTATCGAACTTGTTGAGCCGGGCGTTTGTGTCGCGCTCGCAATGACGGAGGCGCAGACTAGGCCTCTTGATGAGCGCGTTGCACGCTTCTGTAAGCAATATGCGGATGATTTCACCGTATTCGATACACATGATTATGAGTTGCCGGGTATCAGTGATGAATTCCGCTGGATGCTTTCTCCGGTGGTACTCAATGCCATTCTCTCGCGTGTGAGCAAGAATTTCGAGCAAATTCGTGACCATTCGCTCGACATCCGCCGTTATTACCGCAAGGTCGAGTACTAATAAAGACCGTATGTGATGGGAGGCGTTGAGGTGAAAATCGCAGCAATTGGTGACAACGTTATTGATCGCTATCTCAACAAAGACGTTATGTATCCTGGTGGCAATGCCGTAAACGTCGCTGCCCATGCAAGCATGCTTGGCGCACAGGCAGCGTATATTGGGGAGATCGGCAACGACCTGGGAGGGCGAATAATCACCGATGCCCTTTCTTCGCTGAACGTTGACCTTTCGCAATCATCTATGCCTGAAAAAGCGACAACCAAGACTTGCGATGTAAATGTTTACAACGGTGAACGTGTCGAAGTTGGTTACGATACGGGGGCTTGCTGGGCGCACAAAACCCATATCACCGATTCTGATGTCAAGTTTCTTCAGGGATTCGATGCGGTTTTTACCAGCGTCAATGCAAAGCTGCAGGATGATGTGCACCTAGTTCAAGATCTTCCCGCTGTGGTGGTTTACGACTTTTCCGTTAAAGATAAGTATCGAACCGACGCATATCTCGATCTTGTTTGCCCTGCTACAACCCTTGGTCTGTTTTCCTGTTCCGGCGAGAGCGATCAACAGATTCAAGTTCTATTGAAGAGGGCCATAGAGCATGGTTGTCGCTACACGATTGCTACACGGGGATCTGCAGGGCCTGTGTTCTTTGACGGTTCCCGATGGTACCAGGGAAATATAAGACCCGTAGATGCGCTTGACACCATGGGCGCGGGAGATTCGTATATCACTGCGTTTGTTGTGAGCTGTCTCTCGCATGGCTGGAGTAAAAAGCAACCGCTCGATGCGGAGATCATTCGGGATGCAATGGAATTCGCTGCTGACTATTCAGCTAAGAATTGCCTTAAACCCGGCGGCTTTGGATTCGAGCATAAACTCGCCGAGATGAAAGACGGCCAAGCTTCCATTTCCTAGAAAGGTATTTTTTTAGGTCATTAAGTATTAATACGTAGTGAAATGACAAGTTGTCAATTGAAACGAATTTCACTCTATTAAACGAAGGGATATTAGATATGTTCAATTTCGATGAGCCTCGTTACGAGAAGGTTGTGAGCGATGCCCTCGCTCTCCGTCCTCAGATTGAGGCTGCCGTGGACAA
>NZ_CYYP01000027.1 GCF_001405375.1 Collinsella aerofaciens | reverse complement strand
TTCCTAGAACCTGTTGTTGTGGTGATTTCAGATTCTAGGACGAAGGCCGTTCTTCGTTAAACGGGCGCTAGGGTGTCACCCTTACACCAACATTTTCGACGCGATCCGAAAAAGGGGAATCCCTTTTGCGGGATTCCCCTTTCCGAGTCGTTATGCGATTTGCACTACATCTGCTCGCGGCGCTTCTTTTGATCGAGGAAGACGCCGGCTGCCACGAGGACGGTACCGCCGATGACGAACGTCTCGCCGATGAGTCCCGCGCGGTCGCCGGTCTGGGCGAGGCTGCCGGGCTGGGCGGTATCCGTGCCGGCGAGATGTTTCGGGGTGTATGCCGCCTGCTGCTTTGCGACCTCCTCTGCCTCCTGTCGTGCGATCTCATCGGAAAGCTTCTGCTCCGCTGCGATGCGGTCGGACTTCGCCTGCTCGTAGGCGGCGAGTGCCGCATCATAGTCGGGCTGGAGCCCGTCCACCGCGGCCTGCTTCTCGTCCAGGATTGCCTTGGCGGGCGCGACCTTGGCACGTGCCTCGACTGCTGCGGCGAAAAGCGCGTTGAGGGCGTCATCCGCGTTCGCGTCATGGCCGGAAGCGATCGCCGCGCCGGCGTCGATGGAGTTCAGCTTCGACAGCTTGGCGTCTGCCTGCGCCTTCGCCTGCTCGGCGGCGGAGACCAGGGACTCGGCGGCGATGGCACCCGCCTTCGCGGCATCGAGGGCGGCCTTGGTGTCATTGACGGCCTTTACTGCATCCTGCTCGCGCTGCTGTGCCTCTGCGAGCTTCGCGGCAAGATCGGTGAGGATGTCGAGGTTCGACTGTGCGTCATCGAGATCGGTCTGGGAGCCGGTGAGCCTGTCGGCGGCAACGCCGGTGTCGGCCTTTGCGGCATCAACGGCACGCTGGGCATCCGCGAGGGCGCGTGCGGTGGCGTCCACCTTTTGCTCGGCGGCGGCGAGGACGGTCGCCTTCTCGACCTGATCGGCTGCCGCCGCGTCATGGATACTCTTTGCTGTATCGAGCGCCTTCTTGGCGTCGGCGACGTCTTGGAAGAACTTCGCGAGATCGGCGTTCGCATCCAAGACGTCCTGCTGCTTGGATACGGTGTCCGCCTTGGCGGCATCCAACTTAGACTGTACGGTCGTTACGGCTGCGTTGGCGGCATCAAAGGCGACCTGCTTCTGCTGGACGGTCGACTTTGCCGTATCGACTGCCGCGTTGGCGGCATCGAGGTCCGATTTCGCCGCATCAAGCTCGGTCTGGGCATCCGTGACGCCCTGCTGCTTGGCGGCGACATCAGCCTTTGCGGCATCGACGGCACGCTGGGCATCGGTGACGTCCTGCTTCGCGGCATCGACACCCGCCTGTGCGGAATCCGCTGCGACCTGCTTCTGCTGGACGGTTTCAGCGGCGTCGGTGGCGGCCTGCTGCTTTGATGCGAGGTCGGCCTTGGCGGCATCGAGTGCGCTCTTGGCGCTCTTCAGGCCGTTGATGTAGGAGGTCAGATTCTGCTCGTACTCGTCGACGGAGATGGGATTCATGTTCCAGCCTGAACCGGACCAACCGCCGTATTGCAGCGTGAGCGAGAACGTCAAACGGGTGTCATCGTTCAGGCCGCATCCCATGACAGCATAGTCAGGGTTGATGATGTTCATGTAATGGCCAATGCGGAAGTAATCGAACTTATCCTGATTGGCATACCAGAAGTCGTAGGCATCCTTTCCGGAAAGATTCGTCGCACCAAGGGAGGCTGCAGTCTTGTCAAACAGGTCCTTTTCCTGATAGATCCAGGCCTTGCAGGGATCGCGATAGCTCCAGGCAAGGTTTTCACCGACATCGAACTGCTGGGCATGCTCTACATTTTTCGTCGAATAGTTTGCATCGGCGATCGCCGCCGCAATGAGCTTGTGGGTGACCTGAAGCTCGGAGAGACCGACGGACTTGCGGTATGCGTTCACATTCTTCATGACCGTGATGGACAAGAGCATGTTGTCGAGGCTCGTGGCGTCGAGACTGTTTCCGATCTCGGTGTAGTCCTTGTACGTGCAGTTCTGGATGAGCTCGATGGCTGAATCGGCACCCATGGCCTTGAAGAAGCCGATGGCTCCCTGCTTGAGCTGCGCGTCGGCGGTATCGAGTTTCGCCTGGGCCTCGTCGACCTTCTGCTGGGCGGCGTTCACGGCGGCGTCAGCGGTATCCTTTGCGGTCTTGGCGTTCGCGAGCTCTACGTCGGCGGCTGCCTTGGCGGACTCGGCATCCTTGACAGCCTGCTTCGCTGCATCCAGCTTGGCGACGGCGTCGACGTTCGCCTGCTTGGCGGCATCGAGGTCGGCGTTCGCGGCATCGAGTGCGGACTGGGCGGCGTTCACGCCGGATTCGGCATCGGTCGCGGCCTGCTGCTTTACGAAGAGAGCCGCCTGGGCATCATTCAGTTCGGTCTGTGCCGTTGCTGCAGCGGACTGCGCCTGCTCGAGCTCGGACTCGCACTGGGACTGTGTCGCTTGTGCGGCAGCGAGGGCTGCCTCTGCGTCCGCGACCTTCTGTTTTGCCGCATCGTACTCCGGGCCGCTCGCACCGGCCTCGGCTGCGGCGAGGTCGGCTTTCGCCTTCTCGTAGGCGGCGCTGGCGGCTGCGGCCTTCGCATCCGCCGCGTCCTTGTTCTGCTGGGCTGCGGCGAGGACGGCGTCGGCGGAATCCTTTGCAGACTGGGCCGCAACCAGCTTGGACTGGGCATCGGCAAGCGTCGCGTTGGCGTTGGCGAGGCCGGCCTGTGCCCTTTCCACGGCAGCCTGGGCGTCGCGCACGGCCTGTTCGGCGGCACTGATTGCCTCCGGGGTGGCGCTTACGGCATCTGCCTTGGCCTTATCGAGGGCGTCCTTGGCATCCTGGGCCGCCTTGAGGGCGGACTGGTACGCTTCGTCCTTCTCGGACGCATCCGCCTTGGCGTCTGCGAGACCCGCCTTCGCCTGCTCGAGGTCCTTGCCGGCGGCATCGGCGGCGTCCTTGCCCTCTGCGACCTGACGGGCGTACTCGTCCATTGCCGCTCGGTCAGCTGCCGTACCGGCGTTGACTGCAGAATCGTAGGATGCCTTGGCCTGGTCGCGGGCGGAAGCCGCCTCGTTGTAGGGACCGGCGGCCTCATCGTAGGCTGCCTTGGCGGCGTCCTCCTTCGCCTTCGCCTCGTTGACTGCCTTCTGCAGGTCCGCGATGGTCTGTGCGGCGGATTTCGCGCCGGTACCGGATGCCGCGCCGGCGTGGGCGGCGATCGGCGACATCACGGCGGGGTGCTGTGTGCCCCCGTCACCGGTCTGGGCGAATGCCGTGAACGGTGAGATGAGGCTCGATCCGGTCATGGCGGCCATGGTCGCCGCGGTGACGGTCAGACGCGCGATCCCCTTCGGAGTGTGAATCTTTTTGCTTGGCAGTGCGGCGAAGTGATCGCCACCGGCAGCGAAATGCTTTCCCTGAGTCATTGTGCTGTTCCATTCCTTTTCCGTGCCCTATCCGACTGGGCATCAGAGTGCTTTCCAATAGAGATAATTATGCGCCTTAACTGGGATTGTTGTATATAGTCCGTTGGCTTTTATACAACAATCCATGACTCTTTTTGTCATGGACACGAAGACGCTTCAGAAATCATTCGGCATGAGATGCAAAGAGCTCCGCGCTGGACTCGGGTGCAGCCAGGAGCAGTTCGCCAATTTGATTGAGATGGATCGTTCCTACTACGCGAGCATTGAAGTTGGGCGGCGTAATGTCAGCCTCTCAAATTTCAAGAAGATTGCCGACGGATTTCAAATCACCATTTCGGAGCTCATGCGCGGTGTTGAGTAGATGATTTTCACCTCGTGCATGTTTAATCTGTTTCGTTAACTGAAATGTGTAAATCTGGTTAATCGAAAAAGCAAAATCTGGTTAAATGAAAACGGTAAATTTAGTTAAACGCGCTGATAAACAATGGTGAAAAATATGCCAAAAAAGTACTACACTCGAATTATCGAAAATGAGCTCGACCAGATGCTAGGGATATTCGGTGCCGTTCTCATCGAAGGACCGAAATGGTGTGGAAAGACAACCACAGCCGGGACCCGTGCGGCGTCCAGGCTCCTTCTCATGGATCCGTCGCGCAACTTCGAGAATCGCTTGCGTGCCGAGACGGACCCGGCGCTTGCCGTTGCAGGCGAGGTGCCGCGGCTGATCGATGAATGGCAGGAGGTTCCGAAACTTTGGGACGCGGCGCGGTTTGAGTGCGACAACCGCGGCGGCGAGCCTGGCCAGTTCATATTTACGGGGTCGGCGACGCCGCGAGACAATGAGCGGCCGATGCACAGTGGCGCTGGAAGGTTCGCTAAATTGCGCATGGATACCATGACGCTTTTCGAGCTTGGGAAATCTAGCGGCGCGGTTAAGCTGTCGGGCATTATTTCTGGCGAAAAGTTCAATGGCGCTTTCGGATCGTTTGATTCTGCCTCGATTGCCGAGTGCGTTGTCCGTGGTGGATGGCCCGCGGCGGTCGGTCGCGATGCGCTGGCTGCGTCGGCGATGGCGAAACGTTACATCGGCATAGTCGCCGAAGAAGATTTGTCTCGTGTTGATGGCTCTCGACGCGATCCTGAAAAGGTCAAAGCTGTCATCGAATCGCTCGCGCGTAATGAATCCACTTTGGCGACACTCAAGACGCTCGTAGCTGATCTTGGTGGAGAAGTATCGAGACAAACGGCGGCATCGTATATATCTCTTCTCGCACGGGTTAGCTTCGTTCGCGATATTCCCGCGTGGAATCCAGCAATGAGATCTCCGGTGCACTTAAGAGAATCAAAGAAGCATCATCTTGCCGACCCGTCGCTGGCGGCCGCTGCGCTCGGGGCGACTCCGGAGACCTTGCTGCTAGATTTCAAGACGCTTGGACTACTTTTTGAATCGCTGGCACTCCATGATTTGTGGGTTTATGCGCGAGCAAACGGAATGAGCCTCTACCACTATCACGATTCTCGCGATCTAGAGGTCGATGCAGTCATTGCGGCTCCTGGTGGGACCTGGATCCCGGTCGAAGTTAAACTCAGCTCTGCTCAAATAGAAGAGGCATCTGACAATCTTGTTGCTGTCGAGGAACGTATGGTTGCTGCTGGAAACACCCCACCGGTTTCTAAAGTAGCGATTATTGGATTTGGCTCACAAGCCTATGTTACCGACCGCGGTGTCCAAGTTGTTCCCTTGGATGTTCTTGCGCCGTAATGCTGCGGGCGAAGTGAAATCGACGCCGCAGTTTCTAAATCTGTTTTCTGAGATCTAAACCGCGAAACTCAAAAACTCACCGTCTTGATTTTCATTTGAATCGAATCGTGCCCGCGCAAAAGTCAAAACGACTCGCGCGGGCGTTTCGTTTTTTCATATCGCATTTCATATCGCGTCAAAACAAAACGCGAGTTTTGAAAATAGATAGCGACCATCGGTCGCGATCGTAGGCGTGTGTGCACGCCGCATGAAAATCAACTCGGATCGCGTCGAAAATGTTGGTGTAAGGGTGACACCCTAGCGCCCGTTTAACGAAGAACGGCCTTCGTCCTAGAATCTGAAATCACCACAACAACAGGTTCTAGGAA
>NZ_CYYP01000026.1 GCF_001405375.1 Collinsella aerofaciens | reverse complement strand
CGAGGCGGCATAGGATATCAACCGTATTCCAGATTCCAGGACGCCGGGCCGACTCACTTCGGATCGGGCGCTACACCAACTTTCTCGACATTACCTCCTATGGCTCATACTTTACCAAAGAGGTTTAGGATTTGTTTGAGAAAAGTCTAAGGAAAGTCTAAGGATGAAAAAAGAGCTGCCGAAGCAGCCCTTTAGAAATTAACAATGGGAAACACGATTTGAATTGCAAAGATACCATTTTGCAGAGAAGCCGAGATTTGCCCGCCCATACGGGTCACAAGTCTTTGAGCGATTGCCAGCCCCAGCCCGGTTGTCTTTTTTGTCCGTGACTGGTCGGTGGTGTAAAAGCGATCAAACAAATGGGGAATATCTTCCTGCTGAATACTGCTCGACGCATTTTTAACGGTTATGACCGTTTGAGCTTCTTCTAACGCTGCGGTGATCTGATAATTTCCCTCCCCGTGAACAAGCGCATTATAAACTACATTTGAGAAAATCCGGGTCAAGGCATCTGGATCGCCCCAAATGATAGCCGGTGAATTTGGTATGACGATATGGGGGACGCATTTTTTCTGTTCAAAATCGCCATAGTATGAGGCGACAACATCCCGAAGTACACTGTGTATATCTGTATTCCTGCAATTCAATTTCAGCTCGTCGGCCTCAATCCTTGCAAATTCAAACAGTTGATCGAGAAGCAGCTTTACAGCGGAAATTCTTTCTCCCGCAATCATCACATATTCTTTTTGCTCCCCGGTTAAATCTTGTTCCTGTAAGAGTTGGATATAGCCGTTTGCTGTTGCCAGTGGCGTTCGCAAGTCATGGGACAGACTGGTGATAGTATCCCGGAACAGGGTATCGCTCCGTTCGATTTCCTGCCTCATACCGCGATATTTTTTCAGAAGATGATTGATACTTGCAGCCAAATCCTGTATTGGCCCATCCGTTTTTTCCACCATGATTTCTGTTTGCGTATCCCGGTCTGTCAAAAAATCAATTTGCTTTTTGATTTTCCGAACCATTTTCCGCTGATAAATCAGTTTCAGAAGCAAAAACAGGGAAAGCATTGCCAACAAGATACATAGCACAATCATGCAGCTATCACCGCCTTTCCAAACCACGCAAATCCAACCTTTGAAACAGGGAGAATGAAATGGCTGTCGGTAAAAAAAGATATACTCCAAGTGTAACCAAAATGGGCATTAAATCCTCTCCAAAGGTATTGATCTGCAAGCTATGGGATAACCCTACCACCCAATACTTGTAGAGCGAATAATCCATATCCAATGCTGTACTTATCCTTGTGAGGTATAGATACAAAACCCCCAGCAGAAAAAATGCGGTAACCGTGACAATTATCCGATGCCGGAGCAGGTAACTTAACAGATTGAGAAATGCGGTGTACCCTAAAAAGCACAGACATTGAAGCAGAAGAAAGGCTCCGATTGCAGAAAACGAATATTCTATGTCATACCGGGATGCTCCCATTATCAGAATAGAAAAATATGCGATGCCAAAGCATACAAGCAGAAAAAATAAAACACAACCCCATGCGGCCAGCAGTTTTCCGAAGAATAGATGTACTCTGCTTGTACCTTTGGAAAGTACGATATTGTATGTGCCGGTATGAAAATCCTCTGTAAAGTACAGGCACAAAAAGAGTGTCAACGGAAAGATCAGGCTGTAATCTGAAAATAGAAACTCCGTGAACGAAACCAGTGATATAGCCGGAAACATACCATTTACCGAATTATGATAAAATGTCAGGGCAAGCGCAAAGACAAAAAAAGCAGCCAGTGCGAGGCAGGCCCAAAACAGGCGGTTTTTGCGGATACGAAATAACTCACTTTGCATCGTCTGGATCACTCTTTGCACCTCCTGTCATTTTCAAAAGATAGTCGGTCGGCTCCATACCGGCAAGCCAGATTTCCAATACCTCTATCCCGGAACGAACCAGCAGCGTATTGATTTCCCCGGATTGCTCATTGCAATGAAAAATTCTAATCAGGTCATGGCCCAACACTTCAAAATCCGGGAACCGCTGGCTTAAAATCGTAATAGCCCGTTCTAACTGTGGGGTTCTTATCTTTATGCACCTCTGGCAGCTCTCTTTCAATTCCCCAGCCGTAAGCTCACAAAGCAGCTTGCCATCTGCCATCACGCCATATTGGGATGCAACGTTCATTTGTCGGTCAAAGCTCCACATGATGTTGAGTGGAAAGCTACGCCAAAATAACGCCTTTAAGTCTTTCTTGGTTATTCTCTTATCGGTCGATTTATTTGACTCCGGCGAGAGCTCAAGAACATCATTAGAATTCGTTGTCATCGTCAACCTCCTTAGCGACCGCCGCACTGGCAGGCATAAAAATGTGAGCCATATTGAGAATCCCAATCAGGATCAGCGAAAACGCCACGATACCGATCGTCGGAATGTTTAGATAGGCACTCAGCAAGAAGCCTCCAAAGAATAGGAAGCTCAGCTCCTTGGTGGACAGGATTGACATAAGCTGCGCAAATCCAAGCGCGGGCAGAATACCCGTTGCGATCGTAAGCCCATTCGTAAGCCAATCAGGAATGGCGTCAATCAGTGCCTGAACAGCATCATTTCCAACGTAAAAAGCCACGCCGCAAATCAAGCCAAGCGCAATGATGTAGAGAATTCCATTGGTCCACATAGCGGCTGCAATCGTTTTGGGGTCGTCTTTTTCGGCGCCACGATCAGCCCAGACAGCCATAGGAGGCGTAACAACGCTATACATAAGGCTGTCAAACATGCCGGCAAGCACCGCAGTGGGCATAGCAATAGTCAGAGCGGTCTCGGGACCCGCACCCATAGTAATCGCAAAGGCTGTTCCCAAAACTGAACCAACAATTACGTTGGGCGGCACGGCAGCACCAACCTGCCAGACCCCCATGAACGCGAGTTCGAGCTGGAAACCAACAATAACGCCAGTCGGAATATCACCCAAAAAAATACCGACAATCGCTCCGAGGACAATCGGCCGCTCGACCATCGCAGTACCGAGTAAATAATCCGATTGACCTATCGCAGCGCAAGACCAACCAGAAAAGCTTGAAGCAGCATATTTCTCCCTCTTCCTACAAATCAAAACTTGTTACGATGCGTTTTTTCTCGCTAGCAACCTGCCTTACCTCGAACTCGATTCCATCAGCCATGGCTTTCTTAATTTCATTAATATCGGATTGGGAAAGGCGCACAGCAGGGCCAAGCTCCTTTACGCTATCCCCCAACGGTCGAGCGCCGCCTAAATTCACAGACGTTATTTTTGGACACGCACGCGCAACTTCACAGGCGTCATGTACATTTCCCGCAACAACAATTAGCTCGTATTTATCCACCGCGCTTCCGTTAAGGGCCACGATGGAATCTTCTACACTTTTGACAACCAATTTGGCATCAGCGGGTTTTGCAATTCGCAGCGCTTGAATTCGCTCTTTGCTTGCGGCGTACTCATCTGAAACCACAAGAATAGCGTTTGCTTCAAGCGTTGGATACCAAGAGAACACGGTCTGCCCATGCACTAACCGGCTATCGACGCGACACAGTTTAATCATTTTGCCCCTTTCTCGACTTGAACACAGACAATCATCCTTGACTGCTAATGGCATATTACGTCATATGATGTAATATGCCATTACATAATATCTTGAACGGTTGAATATCACCGCTAAATGGTATTTATCTCTAAAAACAGGAGGTGCAATCCGTCTAGACACAGTGCGTCGGGGCAAGAGGGGCCGAGTTTCCTCCTGAGCGACTCTGCTTGCAGCCGGAGCGAAGGGGGAAATTCGGCCCCCTCCGCCCCGGCCGGCCAGGTCAACTACACCGTGTACTGCGGCAGGTCCTGCAGGGCGATGACATCCATGCCCATGTCGTTGGCACTGCCGTGACCCTGCTGGTCCTCGCGCACGGCCTCGATGGCACTCACGTACGTGTTGGCGGCAGACATCGCCGTCACGCAGGTCACGCCGCGGCGCACCGCCTCGGTACGCAACAGATAGCCGTCGCCACGCGAACCCGGGCCGTACGGCGTGTTGATGATTACCGCGATCTTGCCATCGGCGATGAGGTCGCCGATGTTGGGACGCTCGCCGTCGTGCGGGCCGCTAATCTTCTCCACGACCTCGCACGTCACGTTGCCTCCACGCAGCACGCGCGCCGTGCCCTCGGTGGAGCAGATATCAAAGCCCAGGTAGCGCAGGATACGGGCGACCGAAAGGATATGACGCTTGTCGCGGTCGCACACGCTGATGAACACCTTACCGGCGCTCGGGTCGGGCAGCTTGTAGTCAATCGCCAGCTGCGTCTTGGCGTATGCCTCGGGATAGCTCTTAGCGATACCCATGACCTCGCCCGTCGACTTCATCTCGGGCCCCAGGATAACGTCAGCGCCCGGGAAACGACCCCAGGGCATAACGGCTTCCTTCATGCAGAACCAGTCCAGCTGGCGCTCGTCGCTCGGCAGGCCCAGGCTCGCGATGGAATCGCCTGCCATGATACGCGCCGCGCACTTGGCCAGCGGCACGCCGGTGGCCTTGGAGATAAACGGCACGGTGCGGCTCGCGCGCGGGTTTGCCTCGATCACGTAGACGGTCTCGCCCTTGATGGCATACTGCACATTGACCAGGCCGCGTACGCCCAGCGCCATCGCGATGCGGCGCGTGGTCTCGCGAAGCTTTGCCTGCAGGCTCTCGCTAAAGCTGAACGGCGGGATGCAGGTCGCAGAGTCGCCGGAGTGAATACCGGCCTCCTCGATATGCTCCAGAATGCCGCCGATGTAGACCTCTTCGCCATCGCACAGGGCGTCGACATCGGACTCGATCGCACCCTCCAGGAAGCGGTCCAGATACACCGGGTAGTCGGGGCTAATGCGCGCGGCCTCGGCCATGTAATCGCGCAGATGCTCGGCATCGTAGGCGATCATCATGCCGCGGCCGCCCAGCACGTAGCTCGGACGCACCAGCAGCGGGTAGCCGATATGCGCGGCCACGGCCTCGGCCTCCTCAAACGAGGTTGCCTGGCCCGCCGGCGGGTACATGATGCCCAGCTTGTCGAGCAGAGCAGCGAAGCGCTCGCGGTCCTCGGCAAAGTCGATGGCATCGGGCTTGGTGCCCATGATGCTGACGCCACTCTCCTCGAGCATGCGCGCCAGCTTAAGCGGGGTCTGGCCGCCGAGCGTCACCACGACGCCATCGGGGCGCTCAACGTCGATAACGTCCATGACGTCCTCGTAGGTGAGCGGCTCAAAGTACAGGCGGTCTGACGTGTCGTAGTCGGTCGAAACGGTCTCGGGGTTGCAGTTGACCATGATGGTCTCAAAGCCGCGGGCCGCCAGCGCGTAGCTCGCGTGCACGCAGCAGTAATCGAACTCGATACCCTGGCCAATGCGGTTGGGGCCGGCGCCCAGGATCATCGCCTTGGGCTTGTCCGCCGGCGTGGTCTCGTCGGGAGCCACGCACTTCTTGGCATCCGGGCTCGTGCGGTAGATGTTCTCGTACGTCTTGTAATGGTACTCCGTGGCACTCGAGAACTCCGCAGCGCAGGTATCGACCGTCTTCATGCTGGGAACCACGCCCAGACCCTTGCGATAGGCGCGCACAAAGCGCTCGTCCGAGCCGGTCAGCGCGGCGATCTCGGCGTCGCTCGTACCGTACTGCTTGAGCAGGCGCATCGCGTCGGCGTCGATATCCTCCACACGCAGGCCGCGGATGCTCTCCTGGACCTGCACCATATCGTTGATACGGTTGAGGTACCACGGATCGATACCGCAGATGGCATGGATGCGAACGATGTCCCAGCCACGGCGCAGGGCCTCGACCACAAAGAAGATGCGATGCTCGGTCGGGGTTGCCACGGCCTGAGCAAGCTCGTCGTCGCTCAGCTTATCGGCACCTTCCTTGCCACCGGCGCAAATGCCCTGGTGGCCATCCTCCAGCGAGCGCATAGCCTTGCCAAAGGCCTCCTCAAAGGTGCGGCCGATCGCCATAATCTCGCCCACGGCCTTCATGCGCGTGGTGAGTGTGGGGTCGGTACCCTTGAACTTCTCGAAGGCAAAGCGCGGCACCTTGACCACACAGTAGTCGATTGTGGGCTCAAAGCAGGCGGGCGTAGCCTTGGTGATGTCGTTGACGATCTCGTCGAGCGTGTAGCCCACGGCCAGGCGCGCGGCGGCCTTGGCGATGGGGAAACCCGTTGCCTTGGAGGCCAGTGCGGACGAGCGGCTCACGCGCGGGTTCATCTCGATGACGATCAGGCGGCCGGTCTGGGGGTTCACGGCAAACTGCACGTTGGAGCCACCGGTCTCGACGCCGATCTTCTCCAAGATGGCGAGCGAGGCGACACGCATGCGCTGATACTCCAGGTCGGAGAGGGTCTGCGCCGGCGCCACGGTGATGGAGTCGCCGGTATGCACGCCCATGGGGTCGAGGTTCTCGATGGAGCACACGATGATGCCGTTGCCGGCGTGGTCACGCATGACCTCCATCTCATACTCTTTCCAGCCCTCGATGGACTCCTCGACCAGCACCTCGTGGGCGGGCGAGAGCTCGAGGCCCTGGCTCACGATGGAGACGAGCTCCTCGTGAGTGTGAGCGATGCCGCCGCCGGCGCCGCCGAGGGTAAAGCTCGGACGCAGCACGCAGGGATATCCCACGCGCTCGGCGATGGCCTCGGCGTCGGCCACGCTGTAGGCATAGCCCGAGCGCGCGACCTCCAGGCCGATCTCGGCCATGGCCTCGTTAAAGAGCTTGCGGTCCTCGCCGCGCTCGATGGCGGCAAGGTCACAGCCGATCATCTCGACGCCGTACTTGTCGAGCGTACCGTCTTTCGCCAGCTCGACGGCGGCGTTCAGACCGGTCTGGCCGCCCAGCGTGGGCAGCAGCGCGTCCGGGCGCTCTTTCTTGATTACGCGCTCGATAAACTCGGCGGTGATAGGCTCAACATAGGTGCGGTCGGCCAAGCCCGGGTCGGTCATGATGGTCGCCGGGTTGGAATTGACCAGGATGACCTCAAAGCCATCCTCCTTGAGCACCTTGCAGGCCTGGGCACCGGAGTAGTCGAACTCACAGGCCTGGCCAATGACAATGGGGCCCGAGCCAATGACGAGGATGCGCTTGATGTCAGTACGTTTAGGCATATTAGTTCTCCTCGGTCTCAGCGGTCTCGGACTCAGCAAAGTTCCAGCCGGCAAGGCGGTCCTTCGCGGTGTCGATGTCCAGGTAGTTCTCCTCGCCGTCCATGAGTCGCGTAAAGGCGGTAAAGAGATAGTGGGCATCGGTGGGGCCAGGCGAGGCCTCGGGGTGGTACTGGACCGAGAAGCACGGTGCGTCGAGCAGCTGGATGCCCTCGGCGGTGCCGTCGTTGAGGTTCACATGTGTCAGGCGAATGCGACCAAAGCGCTCGTTCATCACGACCGGCGCGATTCCGCGGCGCACCCAGACGCGCAGATCTCCATCGGCCGCATGCTCGGTCTCGCCGCCGGAAAGCTCGGGGACAAGCTTGCCCAAGCTGGGGAACAGCAGGCCAAAGCCATGGTTTTGCGCGGTGATCTCCACACGGCGGCTTACCAGGTTCATAACCGGCTGGTTGCCACCGCGGTGACCGAACTTAAGCTTTTCCATCTGGGCGCCGCAGGCCAGGCTGATCATCTGGTGACCAAGACAAATACCAAAGACCGGCACCTTGCCGATCAGCTGCTGCACCTGCTCGTAGGTCTCCACCACGGCGTCGGGGTCGCCGGGGCCATTGGACAAAAAGACGCCGTCGGGATTCATGTCGAGCACCTCACTCGCGGGCGTGTCCCACGGCACGACGGTAAGGTCGCAGCCGGCGCGGACCAGCCCCTCCAGAATGCCGCGCTTCACACCGCAGTCGTAGGCGACCACCTTGTGACGGGCAGGAGCGGCAGCCGCAAGTGCAAAGTCATGCGTGGCAGGAAGGTCGACGGCGGTAAAGGCGTGGGGCTCAGGGCAGCTCACGGTCTTGACCAGGTTCTCGCCTACCAGCGCGGGCGCTGCGGCCAGACGCTCGGCAAGCTCGTCGACATCGAAGATCTCGGTCGAGATAATGCCCATCTTGGAGCCGTTGTCGCGCAGGTGGCGCACCAGGGCGCGGGTGTCGACGCCCTCGATAGCGACGATGCCGTGTGCACGCAGGTACTCCGGCACGCTGACGGCCGAGCGCCAGTTAGAAGGCGTGGCGCACATGTCGCGAACGATCATGCCGCGCATAGCCGGAGCGCTCGCAGGGCGCACGGCGTCGCCGGGGAAGGCCGACTGGACGTCGGTCTCGTCGATACCGTAGTTGCCGATCTGCGGATAGGTCATGGTTACGATTTGGCCGGCATAACTCGGGTCGGTCATGACCTCAAAGTAGCCCTCGAGCGAGGTGTTGAAGCAGACTTCGCCGGTCGCGGTGCCCTCGGCGCCACATGCACGTCCATAAAAAATGGTCCCATCCTCAAGATACAGGATGCAGGGACCACAGGTGCCCTTGCTGGTTTTGGCCAGCATACGCTGGCAAAGCTCGCTGGGCGCGAAGGTGCGGGCGGCAGCGCCCGCGGTATGGTTGTTCGCCATAGTTCTCCTTCCCGGTCTCACAGGACCGGCTTAAAGGTGTGTAGTTAGGCCTCGCGGTATTGTAACCGCAAGCATGCCTCATGGCGTTAATTTCATCGAAATGTTTACGAAATGATAATTATGACTTTCTATGCATAATGATTTTTTAATCCCCGTCCCAGAAAAATCATCCCGCGGGGCTTGTGGCTCACGCGGGATGATGGCCTCTTACTTTTTGGTTGATTTCCGATCTCAGCCGAACACATTGAGCTGATGGCTCGCTCCCGCAGTTAGCCGAACGCCCCCGCGGCCCCTCCTGGGG
>NZ_CYYP01000025.1 GCF_001405375.1 Collinsella aerofaciens | reverse complement strand
TTCCTAGAACCTGTTGTTGTGGTGATTTCAGATTCTAGGACGAAGGCCGTTCTTCGTTAAACGGGCGCTAGGGTGTCACCCTTACACCAACATTTTCGACGCGATCCCATAGGAGGTACAAACAATGGTTAAAGTAGCTTTAGTAATTTCACTCATCGCTTTGGTGGTGTGCCTGCTCATGGCTTTGCATGGCATATTGAGCGATGGCCTAAAAGGGCTAAAACAGAGGTCAAAACCCATCGGGATTTCATTTTTGATTTACGCTGTGGCCTTTTTGCTTTTTATCTTTTTTCAATAACGGAGGAATTTCATGCTGCAAATCAAAAATGTAAATCTGAATGTTGGAAATACCGCCTTGCTATCTAACATCAACCTGACTTTAGAGAAAGGAAAAATCTATGGTGTTCTGGGGCCAAACGGGGCTGGAAAAACAACGCTGTTTAAGTCCATGCTGGGCCTGACCGCCTTTTCGGGAGAAATCTTCTCGGATGGACAACCCGTTTCCAGCAGATGTTTTGGAAGTTTGATTGAATACCCGGCTTTTTACCCCCGGCTCACCGTAGAGGAAAATTTGAAGCTCCACGCGCAGTATTTAGGTCTGAAACGGCCAAACATCGAAGCGGCGCTCAAACAAGTAAACCTGCTGGACGCCCGGAAAAAGCTGTTCTCTCAACTTTCTTTGGGAATGCGCCAACGGCTGGGAATTGCCCGCGCCTTTTTAGGCAATGTTCAATATTTGCTGCTGGACGAACCTACCAATGGCCTTGATCCGATGGGGATAAAGGAAATCCGGCTGCTTCTGAAAGAACGCCTGAAATCTCCCCAACACTGTATTTTGGTATCAAGCCATAATCTGACGGAGATTGCCGCTGTCACAGATGTTCTTATTTTCATTCGTGGCGGAAAAATCATCAAGGTTGTAGAAAACGACTATAACGAAAAGGAACTGGAAGCACTGTATGAGGATATTATGACTTCCGGCCAGAGGGAGGAAGCATAATGGGAATGTTGATTAAAAATGAGTTTTACAAGTTGAAGCGGGAATGGTTTATGGTATTTCTTCTGCTGCTGTCGCTTCTTCCCATCATTACCGGCGGTGCGGGGGCAGTTTTCAACAACAGCACAAAATCGCTTGCCGACCTGTTCTTCTTTATGAATAACCAGTTTTCCATGTTCTTCCCAATGGTGATCTTCATTTTGATTGGTTCGCTGTTTTATCAGGAATACAAGAACAAGACTTACATCAACTGGATTACCTACGGTTTTTCAAAGAAGAAGCTCTTTCTATCGAAAGTCGCTGTCAGCATCGTTATCGGCTTCGGCTTCGCGGCCGTCTTATTTATCGCTTTTGGCCTGCTTGTGACGGTACTCAATGGAGCAGGCAGGTTGACCGGGGGTGTTTCCCTGTTCCTCAATCTGGCAATCGGGTTTGGAATTGAAGCTGGTGTTGTCGTTTTGATAACTACCTGTTTAGGGGCAATCGTTATCAACCTGAGCCGCAATATCATTGTAACAAGCGTCGTAGGGGTTATATATGGCTTTGCATCCTGCCTGTTCATCGGTTCAGAAAGTGGTTTTATCATTCCGGGCAGCTTCGCATATCGTGTGTCTATGTTCTTCTCGGATAAATCTACTTACTATGAAGCCCCTGTACCGGCCACCATCGGCGGATGTATCAGCATTGTACTTTGCCTTATCGTGATGTTTCTGGTTGGATTGATTGTCTTTTCCCACAAGAAAAAAATTGAAAACTAACTGTTGCCGGACGACGGCAAAAGAAAAAAAGCCGTCGTTCAGCATAAAATTTTCATGCCTATTTACATTTACGGCGGCTTTTGAAAGCCGCCGTTTCTTTAGCCCCTTGGAAGGAGATGACGACTAAGGTGTAAGAAATTACGGCGGCCTGTGTGGAGGTGCCGCCGTGGTTTTTATTTGTAAGCGACGATTTTTGACAGGGTATGACCTATCAAAAAAATCCCTGCTTTTGCACAGGGATGTTGCGGCACTGTATGCGAAATTTGTCTTGACCTGACAGATAATGTGATTTCATGTACCTGTACGGCTATGTGCCGTCCGGGTACTTTTTGTTTTGCCTCCAATGACTTCGGGCCATGTTGGCCCGAGGTCGTACCCCGATGTCGCTCACCACCGCCTCCGTTTCGGCTACCCATTAACCTGAACACCCGAAACGGAGGTATTTATGAAAATCATCAATCTGCGGGATATTTACCCTCATTATACACAGGATTGTTTTGTTGAAGTGACTGACGAAGTGGCCGATCTGTTTTCCGAGTTCGACCACAAAGAGGCGGCTTACCGTCTGCGTACATACCGGCACAAGGCGTACTACTCCCTTGACCGGAATGACGGCATTGAGCATGAGGCTCTTTTCGTCGCTCTTTCTCCACATGAGCTGTATGAGCGTAAGGTGAATATGCAGGAACTCCATGCCGCCATTTCCCGGCTGCCGGATAAGCAGGCAAAACGTATTTACGCCCATTTCATTCTCGGCATGACCAAAAAGGATATTGCCCGGGCAGAAGGCGTCCATGAAAAAGTCGTGCGGGTCGCCATTGAGCGCGGTCTGCGGAGCCTGGAAAAAATTTTGAAAAAAGTTCTGTAAGGCGTACCGATTTAGGCCAAAAAATGAAATGGTATATGAGAGGCAGTCAAAGCCTCGGGCCACATTGGCCCGAAGTTAGGACAAGCCTTACGCAGCTTGAAAACTGAATAAAAAGATACCCGGATACGAAGGGTGCTTGTGTCCAGTGACAGGCCCGCCATGACCTCTATTGCCAGAGAATAGAGAGAGCGACAAGGCCCATGCCGCAGGCGGGCCTTGGCAGGTCTGCCGGATAAAACACAAAATCCCGGATACTTGCGATTAGTCACAATCCGAGCGTGCAGCGGTGTTGCGAACCGTGAGCCGTCGCAGGTAATGAGATCGCCTTGCCATCAGAATGGGGAGAGCTGAAATGCTATGGGGTGGAACGCCATCCGCCCGTCCGGTCTATCTGAAAAGCACTTTTGACCTGTGGGGCCTCGCCGCTATTCTGTCTGATGATAGAGCGACCTTTCCGGCGAGGCCCCATACTTTTATGAATAGGAGAACCTTATGAAGAAAACTTATCCGTCCATTCCGGGACTGGAACCGGACGCATGGAGCAACGACGCCTGCCGTGGTTATGTGATTATGGCAATGCAGGACTGTGGCTTCTCCCATGAGGATATTCGCCGTGTGGTACGGCAGCTTTACGAAGTCTTTGACTTCCATACCATCAATGAGGCAGAGCAGAAATACTATCATGGCGACTATTGACCTCGGTCCACATTGGCCCGAAGCTGGGGAAAGCTCAAAGAGCGGCACCTCTCGGGGTGCCGTTTTTTGACGTTTCCCCATTCGGACAAGAGGGAGACTGGTCGGCATTAACCTATACTGGAAAAGGGAGGTTTTCAATGGTTCAAGCTGTTACATACCAAAGCGACAAGCAATCTGTTTATTTTCAAGGCAAGCTCATTGTGCTGGAAAACCTGACGCCGGTACTCTCCCCGGAGGAAAGGAAGAAGCGGAAAAGAGAAATTGAAAATAATCTGTACGACATATTCAGCAAGTACGGGGACAGATTTCTCTAATCAATCGCAACATTGTTGTCCGGGGCTGCTAATAGTATAATATAGTTGTAAGGTTGGTAGCTCCATTCCATACGGAAAGGAGCCCAATATGGACATTATCAGAGAAGATTGTATTTACGCAAGGCAGTCGGTAGACCGCAAGGACAGTATCAGCATTGAAAGCCAGATTGACTTTTGCAAGTACGAACTGAAAGGCGGGAGCTGTAAGGTATTCAAGGATAAAGGCTATTCCGGGAAAAACACGGACCGGCCGGAGTTTCAAAAGCTGCTGGGAGAAATCCGAAAAGGCAGGGTACGGCGGGTAATCGTTTATAAGCTGGACCGGATCAGCCGCTCCATTCTGGATTTTGCGAACATGATGGAGCTGTTTCAAGAGTACGATGTGGAGTTTGTTTCATCCACCGAGAAATTCGACACCTCGACCCCGATGGGACGGGCCATGCTGAATATCTGTATCGTATTCGCACAGCTTGAACGTGAGACAATCCAGAAGCGCGTGACAGACGCTTATTACTCCCGGTGCCTGAAAGGCTTTCACATGAGCGGGCAGGCCCCATACGGTTATCAGTTGGAACCGACAGTGGTTGAAGGTATCCGCACAAAGAAAATGGTGGCAGACCCCGAAACCGCTCAATATGTGAAGCTGATGTTTGAGATGTATTCCGAACCGGAAACGTCCTTCGGGGATATTACCCGTTACTTTGAAGAACAGAATATCAAGGTTTACGGAAAATCCCTGTTCCGCACGTTCCTCTCCCAGCTTTTGAGAAATCCGGTCTATGCACAGGCAGACTTGGAACTCTATGAGTTTTTCAAAAGCCAGGGCGCAGCCATTGTCAATGACGCTTCTGATTTTGCCGGAACCAACGGCTGCTATCTCTATCAGGGCCGGGATGTAAAGGAGGATAAGGACAGGTGCCTGAAAGACCAGATACTTGTGATTGCCCCACACGAAGCACTCATACCGTCTGACGTATGGCTGAAATGCCGGAAGAAGCTAATGGCGAATAAGACCTTCCAGCAAGGCCGCAAACCGAAAAACACATGGCTTGCCGGAAAAGTCAAATGCGGACATTGCGGATATGCGCTAAAGGCCACGCACAATCCTAAAAGCGTTGAATATTTCCGTTGCACGAAACGTATTCAAACAAAAGGTTGTCCGGGCTGTGGGAAAATCCGCAAGCCTGAATTTGAGGAATTTATCTTCAATGCCATGCGGGCAAGATTTAAGAATTTTCAAGTCCGGCACGACAAAGAGGAAAAAGCAAATCCGAAACTGACCGCCTATCAGATTGAGCTTGCACAGGTCGAAGCCGAAATTGAAAAACTGCTTGATACACTGACCGGAGCCAATGCAACACTGCTTGCCTATGCCAACAAAAAAATTGAAGAACTGGACACTCGCCGCCAGACCATTTCAAAGGCGATTGCAGAATTGTCCGTCGAAACAATGTCACCCCAAAAGGAACAGGAGCTTTCCTATTATCTTGACCACTGGGACATCATTGAGTTTGACGACAAAAGAAAAGCCGCTGACGGCCTGATTATTTCAATCAGCGCAACCAGCGACCACGTTCAAGTAGAGTGGAAAATCTGAACACTCTTGATTTTGCCACTCTACTTACTTTCAAACCTAACATTTCTTTTTAATCTTGTTTGTACCCCTTGTACACCGATGCTTGGTTTCTGCTACGACATGATTCCGGTAATCAAGCGGTTATACGATAAGCCTGAAGACCGGATCGAGGCATATAAGCGTCATCTTGAGTTCTACAATATTCAAGTTACGTTTAATCCTCTGGTCGCCGGCATTGTGGCCTCCATGGAGGAGGAGAACGCCAACAATCAGGACTTTGACACCGCCTCAATTAACGCCATGAAAGCATCGCTTATGGCTCCGCTTTCCGGTATTGGAGATTCACTGATTGCCAGTACGCTTCGCATGATTGCGACGGGCGTTGTGACAGGACTTTGCCTTTCGGGCAGTCTGCTCGGCCCAATCCTGTTCCTGCTTCTTTATAATGTCCCAACGATCCTGATCCGCTGGTTTGGGCTTCAGTATGGTTATTCGCTTGGCAGTGGCATGATTTCGAAGCTGAACGATTCTGATGTAATGCACAAAGTTACGTCCGGCCTGGCGATTGTGGGACTAATGGTAGTTGGTGGAATGGTGGCGACCACCGTTGCAGTTACCACTCCGCTCGCTCTTAACTTCGGCGACACCGCGTTTAAGTTGCAGGAAACGCTCGATGGGATATTCCCGGCTCTTTTGCCGCTCTGCGCGTTCGGGATCATGTGTCTTTGCAATAAGAAACAGGTCAAAATTATTTGGCAGATTGTGGGCATTCTCGCTGCGGGTATTGTGCTCGGCGTCCTGGGGATTTTGGGCTAGAGAAGGCGTCCATCTTTTGAGATGCTGAACTCGAAGGACGATGCGTCTGCTCGCCAAACGGTTTTTGAATAGTGGAGCGGCATTTCATCGCAGGCATATGTGACGTGCTCGACAACGCTCACGGGGGCTCCAACGATATAACCGAGAAGGTTTGCTTCTTGGAGCCCCGCTATTCCTGCGGTGATTTTGAGCTTCTCAATACCGGTTGCGATGCTGTAATGGTTGGCGATCAGGTCGAAAAGACTGGCATTGTCTGTGAGAAGCTCCAGTAGTCCGGGCAGAGTGCCCTGCGTTGCATAAACGGTGTCGATGGCGCAGGGGGCATTTTCGATATAAACCAAGCGCGCAACTCGTTGCACTACGGTTCCGTTGTCAATTTTGAGCTCCCGTGCAATGTGGGCATCAGCCTTGATCAAGCCTGTTTCCAGGATGGACTTGGTTGTTTTATCGCCGTATTGGGGGTCGGAGCTCAAATTGAAAATGGTGCTTGTTCCTCGTTTCAGGGTGAGCTTCGATGGGTTTACGAATGTTCCCTTGCCTCGCAGGCGGTAGAGCAAGTTTTGGTCAATGAGATTCTGTACGGCGCGTCTTACGGTGATCCTGCTTACTTTGTATTGCTTGCAAAGCTCGGTTTCGGTGGGAATCTGACTGCCGCCGGGGAGTTCGCCAGAAACTATTTTCTTGAGGATATCGTTTTCAACGGTCTGATAGAGAAGCTCTGGCTGAGTGAGCTCGTCTTTTGCTGCAGGCATGGTGGACCCCTTGGTCTTCAGTTTCTTTAGTACATAGATATACGACAACTGAGGACATCATAAGCCGTTATCTCAAAAGTTATGGAAATATCGATTTGGCGTTATCGCCGAGAGGGGATTTAAGATGGGCAGACAATACGACGAGGCGTTGATTGGCGCCATCTCCGGTCGCTCGTTTATAACCGAGAAGAGGGGGCTCGAGGTTCAAATTCGTCCGGTTCCTGATGATGAAAGAGAGCATGTGCTTGACCCACGAATTCTCGAGGTATCTCGCAAGAAGATGCGGAATGTTAGCATGTCTCCGAGCTGGACGAGCCTTATTGGAATGCGCCATCGCCCGGATAAGCCGACATACCGCCTACTCGATGGTGAGGTTCAGCGCGATGAGATCCTCATGGAGGCGGCCGATCGCTATATAGATTTATTCGTCTGGACGCCACCAAATCATAAGAAGGCAAGTCCAGCGCTTGTTTACCTGCATGGCGGCGCGTTTATGGCGGGGAATGTTCTGCAATTTGAACATCAGCTCGAGTTCATCGCCGAAAAGTCTGGTGCAGTGGTGGTTTATCCAGAATATCGCTTGGCGCCGGAGACGGCATTTCCCGGGCAGATCGAGGATTGCGTTCTTGCTCTTGATTATGTGTGCGAGCATGCCGGGGATCTCGGAATCAATCCTCATAAAATAATGGTCGCCGGCGACTCCGCAGGAGGAAGCCTTACTAATGCGTGTGTTCAGCTCAGGGGTGCTGGAGCTGTAGCCCATGCCTTCGAAATCTATCCTGAAGTCGACCTTGCGGGCGAACAGGGCGAGGGATATGAGGATTTTCCTGCGATAGCCGATCAAGAGGACGTTGCGCGTTTTCGCATCGACCATCTTCGCGATTCGGACGGCCCGATGGTCGAACTTTGTGCACACGGAAAAATGTCTCCTCATGACCCGTTGATTTCTGCGCTAATGCTTGAGGACTGCACTGATTTCCCCCCGGTGACTATCGTGACATCCGAATACGATCCGCTTCGTATCCCCGATGAAAAATGGGCTACAAAATTACGGTCTTCAGGAATCGATGTCGAGGTCATCGAATATGCCGGATGTGACCATGGTTTCTTCGATCATTTTGGCGTGTACCCGCAATCGGAAGACGTGTGTTTGTTGATGGCTGAGAAGCTTAAAGAAATGGCTGCACAATAACGTCTCTCGGCGATAAGGGACTGAAGTCGCCTGTGTTTCTGCATTCGTGGTTCTCAGTCTGATTAAAAATGAGGCTTGCTCCTTGCCCGAGTGGGTGGGGAGCAGTTTGTTTTTTGTAGCGATGCGAGGCGAGTGCCGCGCACTTTAGATCGCCATTTTGCTTCGCTGTATACCACTTGACGTAATAAAAGAGGCAAGGGCGGTGCGAGGGCCAACAGTCATTCTAAGCTCGGATTCGTATTCTAAAAAGGTTGTTTCGGTTGCGCGGTACAATATAGCAAAAAAGAATGATAAAATGAATTTGAAAAAGAATTCATTTTTAGGAGGTATGTATGCCTGCTTTGCAGATGCTCGACAACCTTGTTCCAATTAGCGATTTCAGCCACGGTAAGGGCTCGGCTGCATTTTCGAAGGTTGGGGACGACAATCCTGTTGTGGTTCTCAAACACAACAAGCCAGCGTTTGTGATTGTTACACCCGATGAATATAGGGAAGCGAAGCAAGCGGAGGAGGACCTCACCTTGTTAACGTTGGCGCTTAAGAGAATGGCTGTGGCAAGTGACGATGCGCTTGTTTCCCTGTCTGATGTTATGGAAGAGCTGGGTGTGAGCCAGGACGAACTCGATCAGATGGATGAGGTCGAGTTTGAATGAGTGGGTACGAAGTCGCTTTCTACCCGGATGCTATCAAGGATATTAAGCGTCTGGACGGCTCCCAACGAAAGATCGTCCTTAAGGCTATAGAAAAAATCAGAACGAACCCATTGCCGCAGAACGAAGGTGGATTCGGCAAGCCTCTTGGAAACAAGGCAGGTACGGATTTGACTGGCTTTATGAAGATCAAGCTCAGGGGAAGTGGCATTCGAATCGTGTACCGCCTCATCAGAATTAAAGAAAAGATGGCCATCGTAGTGGTAGGCGCTCGCGAAGACATGGAAGTCTACCGAACTGCTCAGAGACGAGAACTCGATTTCGAGAAATGGGCGGAAGAGAATATCTAGCTTTAACGATGAACGACGAGTGAGCGTTGGTGGGGCCCTGACGAATTAGATTCGTCAGGGTTTTTCGCTGAACCAATTGCCTTCAGCCTCCGTTGACCTTTCCTTCCAATTCATCAGCCAACGTACGTCATAGCAATCCCCGGTAGGTCGCAGGGCGCTTCGCGGGCGGGCCAGGCTTTATCTTCACTCCGGTTGCTTCGCAAAGTCGTTCAGATAAAGCCTGGCCCGC
>NZ_CYYP01000024.1 GCF_001405375.1 Collinsella aerofaciens | reverse complement strand
CGAGGCGGCATAGGATATCAACCGTATTCCAGATTCCAGGACGCCGGGCCGACTCACTTCGGATCGGGCGCTACACCAACTTTCTCGACATTACCTCAACTCGCCATTCGATTCGTAATGCGAGCCGCGTCAGCTTTCGACAAATCCAACTGCGTTGCGAGTCACGCTAATGACTCTCCGCGCCATTGAAATTGTCGAAAGCTGTCTCAACTTTTTCGCTAACGCCATGAAAACGATTCGACGAAGTCGAATGTTTGCGTCGAAGACGCCGCAAACCCGCTTCGCAAAAATGCAAACACTCGGCATCCCTCGCATTCGCATTTCCGCTCCGCTCTCGCTACAGCGAATTTCTAACACTCAACATCCTTCGCGTTAAAAATTCGCTTCCGCTCACGGTCTTCACGCAGTTACAACGCCGCGAGGCCTCTCGCTTGGAATGAGGCCTCTCATTCCACGTCTACACTGCGTTTCGCCCAATCGCCGTTCCGGAGATTGCAAGATGTACGTAAATGGCCATAATTACATGTAAACATGAACTATGGCCATTTACGATCTTGCTTTTCCCTCCTACGGGAAAAGAAAACAGGCAAAGCTGAGTTCCGCTTTGTACGCGAAGCGGTTTCGCCTCCGAGAAAAATTCGGCGGACTTTTCCAAATCTTGTTTCGGAGGCCACTCCGAAACTGAAGGGATAAAAATGAGGCGAAGTGAGAAAGTCGAAGCGACGTTGAGCGCTGAAGAAAAAGAAATTCTTCAGCGCCTCTGTGACGAAGCTGGTTGCACGGAAGCTGAACTAATCCGCTCCGTTTTGATTAGCCGTTCGATTTCTCTCGATGAACTTGAGACTGGAAAGAAAATCGAGCACGAGAAAAATAAAGCGCTGCACAACTGCAAGCGCAAGCACGCTCCAAAAAAATCTGGCGAGTGCGGTGAAGCCATCGCCGAGAACGCCGAGAAACGCGACGTTTCGTTTCATGTGATGCTTACCGCTTCAGAAAAAAAGGCGATCGAGCAGCGTGCGGAGGCTCTTGGCATTTCTGTAAGCGAACTGGTTCGCCGTAGCGCAATTTACGGAAAGATCGAATCATTCAATTTTGACATTGCGGAAGTTGAAAAACTCCATCATGAGTTATTGAAGGAAGGAACGAACCTCAATCAGCTGATGTACTTCGTGAATGCCCAGGGGCTTCCCGCGTACAACGAGAAAGCTGTTTTCCGCACACTTGAAAAGGTTTACCAAAATGCTCGAAAGGTCGATCGGTTTATCGAGCAACTTGAAAAGCGCTATCACGTTGACTATGTTCCACATGATTATCTGGCAGATGAACCAGACAACAGAAATCTTTAAGTCGGAACGCAGCTGGATCAGTTTTGCAACTGAGTGCAATTACTCGTTTAGCTATAACTACTGAGTAAAATCGAAAGGAGATGGCAGAAGAGGTTGACAGCCATTAAACAGAAAGCAGCCAGCTCGTACCCCGCCTCGCTAGCTTGGCCCTGCCCTGGTGCGAGGCGGGGTACGAGCTGACCGGTGGCGATTGACGACTCTGCTAGGATCGCTTCAGCGCGCCGCCGTGCTGAAGCCCTGCCCGAGTTTTCGGGGAGGTGGTCGCTATGTCCGAGTTCCGTCTTATGATCGTCGCTCTTCCTCTGGTGACCATTCTGGCCATTTTTGGCTAGGGTAAAAACTGGCCTTTATAGACCAAAGCCGTCCCAGGCAGGACGGCTTTGTTTCCTTGATTATCAACTTCATCCGGGCACTTCCCGCATTCATCCGTGTGTGTACGGATGAATGCGGGGTTCGATACCCCTGCGGCCTGACCGGCAGGCCGCAGGGAACTCTCACTCCTCGATAAAAGCCGGCACGCGGTTAGTTCTGCGCATCTTGAAATCGCCAGTCTCGTGGGAGACGTAGAGAATGCCGTCCATCCCGTCTCGCGATGCATATGACAGGTGAACAGAACCGCAATCCGCTCCATCATTGTCGAGAAGACCAAACGAATTCGGATCGCTCGTTGCGGCCAAACGACCACTCATACAAGAGCCATCGTCATAACAGATTTGCCATTCCATATCTTCGCCTGCAAGAATCGCCATAGACGGCCTGGTCGCGCCATCGTTGACATACATCCCGTCTATGCCAAAACCGTTTTCAGCGCCATCAATAAACGATTGCTCGGCCCTATACGTCGCGAATGATGCGCATAGTGCCATTGCAAGACCGATTGCAAGGCCAACAATTACAATCTTTACGTAGCTCTTGCCTATCATGTCATCCTACTTTTCGCTTGCCTAAGGAAAGACGGAAGAAGTTATTCGTCGCTGCTTTTTTGTACACCTTCTTGACGCCATTGACGGTCTCATAAACAACAAACGGCTGAACCTTGTGTTCAACGTTCGCCGTCGCTTTCCAAAAGCCAGCGCCGTCGATCTTAATGGAGTACCCAGTCGCCGACATATTGCGCTTTGCCAGCGGTATCGATACACCTATGCTTCCGACGCCATTCGGGAGCGGTACCGATACGCTCACCGAACCGCCGCCAGACGGCTGGACGTGTATATAACCGCCCCCGTCGATGTGAACGCCTCCCGAGGGCTGCCCAGCAACGTCGTGCCATCCGCTGGCTTTCGTTTGCACGCTCCCGTATACGGTGCTGTAGCTTGGGCGTCCGCGTGTCGCATAGAGCTCAATATCATCAGATGACATCGCCTCTTCTATGATAAGGGCTGCTTCTTGCTCTGCACGTTGACGCACAATTGCCTCGACATCAGATTCACTCAGATCCGGGAATGCTAGGAATTCTACGGTTTCAGAATTGTAACCATCAGCAAATGCACCATTTGGGGTGATCAGTGACAGTCCGCCCAATGCGGCTGCCGTCAGGATTGACCTGCGAGTAATAAACAGGTTTTTCGTTGTACTCATCTTCGCCTCCAAACTTCTCACCGGGGTCCTTCTTGCCAATTTTTGCCCCGGCTCGGTTACTTCGGTTACTTGAGCGCTCCTATATATGCTTGTTACCCATGTATGTAATATTAATTTCGGACATATCGAAATTAATCAATGGCTGCGGGAGTTTCCGACCTCAGTGAAATGCCACCCTATACCAACAGAATCAGTCTGGCTCGACATGTGCCAATGGCCGCTAATGGCACTTGGTCAGCAACGGTCTTAGCCCATCGGCCCCAACAGTGTCTCCTTCTGTCTCGCCGTGGGCCAGACGCACAGCGGTGGCGCCGTGTCGAGGCAGCTGGACGACCGCGTCGTCGATCGCGGCGATTACACTCGCGGCGACACGCCTCGCTAGTTTGCCTCGCCCTAGTGGCCCTGGCGCGTTGCAGTTCAATCAGCTGTCATAATATCCACTCACGAAAAATCACCTCTAGCAGGGGCTTTTCTGTTACAGAATCCTGAAAGAAAGGGTCGAACCGAAGTGTCTGGCCGGACGCCAATTGTCCGGGAACTGCTTCTGGTCCGACCCTCTTTTACTTTACTTCCATGGCCATGCAGCGGTCTAGTACTCCTTAACGGGATGCTCCTCGCCGAATCCACCGTCGATGCCGAAGCGGCACAGTCTGTCGATTGCTCGAAGGTGCTCGTCAATGGCAGCTGCAATTTGGGTGTCGATTTCGCTGTCATGGTCGTTGAGGCCGCGAACTGCCTCGTCGGCGGCCATGAAGGCCTTGATGGCCTGTGCGAGCTGGTTCTTAAAAGCATCAACCTTCTCAACTGCGGCAGCTCGGTCCGCCATCTCGCGTTCGAGTCGTTGAACGATTTCCTGTGTGTCGCTCATGGCTGTTCCTTTCCTCGCGGGGCGTTTATCCCACTGTATCGCACCGCGCAGACACGATTTTTTCGGGCGGCGGCAAACTCCACGAAGCCGCAGGTAGACGGCTTGATGTAATCGCAAATACAGCCCAGAAAAGGAATGCCTGGATACCCGTTAGGGGCATCTGCTTTCAGGCGCCTTAAAACGCATCTGGTGAGGTCGTTTCTTCGGCCTTGACCTGCGTGGCGGCACTTTGGGGTGCTCATAGCCGCGGCATGTTCTTGTAGACACCCTGGCGGTGGCCGACCCTTACGACCTCGATGACGGCTTTCCCGTCCTCGATCCTTGCCAGGATACGGTAGGCACCAACGCGCCAACGCCAACCGGAATCGGTGCCCTGAAGCTGTTTTCCATTCGGTGCGCGCCGCGGGTCCTCGCATCCGTCAAGGTGCTCCTGAACCCAGGACAGGATTACGTCTATGCCAAAACCGTTTTCAGCGCCATCGATAAACGATTGCTCGGACCTATACTTCGCGAATGATGCGCACAGCGCCATTGCAAGACCGATCGCAAGGCCAACAGCCGCTATCTTTGCATAGCTCCTGTCCGCGCGTCCCAGTTTTCGGACTAAAACGGGATGCATTTTCCGAACCGGCGCTCAAAAGGAAACCGCATCCCGCTTTGGAGCGGGGACTGCGGAAAAATTGGACCGTTATCTGGTTCTGATTGGAGTATGCGTGAATCGTTGATGCTGGCCGGTGTGGGAGCGAAGAGGGATGAACAAACCGAGCTGTATAATGCCGCTCTATGGAGGTCATATGCTCTTTTCCCGCTGCTCTGCCACATCTGCTTTTACCATTGCGCTTGTCGTAATGGCGGTTACCCCTTATCACCGGTTTTCATCTTCGATCGGCTTGGCATCAGGTGCAATGACCTGGCTCGTTATCCTTGGCGCATGCCTCGCGGCGTTTGGTCATGGTGTTGCGCTCCGCAAGGGGAGAGAAATAAGACGGCCGGGTCGCCTTGGCGTCTTCGGTGCTTTCCTTGCTGCTATTGCGGTGGTTCCCGAATGGGTCGACTTGGCCTTCTATGCTCGCGGAGATTCTATTCCAATCGCGTTTGCACCAATCTGGCTGTTGCATGGCGTTTCGTGTACCTTGTGCTTCACTGGGTCGCTGCTCCTCTCATATGTAATTTGGAATACGGCGGGCTCTCCTTTGATACAGGGGGCAGCGCGGGACGGCGAAAGGGGGACCCGCCGACCGCAGAGCGCGCTTTTTGCAGAAACAATAGTTGTCCTGTCTTGCCTGCTGTTTTGCTGTCGAGTTTCATGGAGAGTCGTTCCCGAGCCATGGGGGATGCCCTCTGTAATGGCCGCATCAATTGGCCTTATGCTTTTAATTCCTCTGGTCTATCTCGTATTGGCTGCGGTCCCGCCGCTTTGCTCTCCCCGCGCCTTTGGTCGGGGAGAGAGCGACGTGTTCGCCCGTTCTGTGCTCGTAGCAGTTCCCATTGGCCTTGTTCCCGCTGTTGAGGTGGCATACTTCGCAAACGATGCCGCAATCATTGCGTCGCTGACGATAGGGTCCGCTATTGCCGCCTTCGTATGTACGTTGCTCAGGAAGAAGCGGAACAACGATTCGGATATCCCCCGCACGTCCGACCCATTCGATGCGGGAGCGTTTTCTCCCTCTCTGTCGCCTCGAGAAGAGCAGTTTGTTCGATTGTTGCTCAAAGGGAAAACGCCGGCGGAAATTGCCAGGGAGACGGATACGAAGCCATCGACGGTGCGGACCACGCTTCACCGAGCATACGGGAAGGCGTCGGTTGCGGGCTCGCGTGAGCTGGTGGCGCTGTTTGCGGGTGGGGGCGAAGCTGTAGAGTCTGAGCTGTCGCAGCGGCATGCCGGCGATATGTTGGCATTAGCTCGGACGCACCGGCTGCTTCGATATCTGCCCACATCTTTTTTTATTTTCCTTGCGGCAGGTCCCTTGGTAATGGCGAATAGCGATTGGGAATCCAGCGTTACGCGGGCAGTCGCCTTTTCTCTTGCAAGCTATACATTGGGCCTCGGACTGTTTCTTTCGCCGTATTGCGCGGTTGTAAAGACAAATCATGACGCTGATCTGGATAGGGCAGGCGAAGCGATTGGGCTCGGAAGCCCGTGCGTGTGGGCGATACTGTCTGCCGTGGAATGGGCTTTTGTCTATATCGCGGCATGGAGGTGCATACGCGATCCGTTGATGGCTGCACCGGTCCTGTTTTGCGGCATAGCGTCTATGGCTTCGCTCGCTGTTAAGCTGCGCCCGTTTAAGGTTCATGCCCATACTCGGGCTATCGTGCCGTTGGCGTTAATAGGTGTATTCGCTTTAATCTATGCAGCAACTAGGGGGCGAATTCATGGACTTGCGGTACTGACGGGGATGCTGCTCACGTATATAGTGCTGCGAAGCTGTCCGCAGCGCAAAATGCTTGGGGTATGGATGCTCTGCTTTGGGGCGATGGCTCCTGTTTGGGTTGTCTTGCTCAACATGGTGCAGGATCTGACGGTTTTCAAGCCGTTGTTCCTCGCGTCGTTGTTGGGGCATAGTTCGGCTGTCAATGTCGTCGTGGCAACGGTGGTCGTCTGCTGGTCTGCGCCCATGTTCGTCACGCACATCGCGCTCGCCCGCTCGGTTGAGGACGAGAAGGCCGTCTTGGGGTACCGCGCGAACGGGTCCACCGAAACAGCCCGCGTGCGCCAGCTGGCCCTGCTTATGTCTCGCTCCCTTTCTGATGTTCAGTCGCAAATCTTGCTGATGACGGCAGAGGGCGCAACGACAAAGGCTATTGCGGAGGATGTCGGTTACGCTGCATCTACGGTGCAAGCACTGCGGTCTGCATCTTACCGCCAGTTGAGGATCAAGAATAAAGCGGAGCTTATTTCATTGTTATCGCAGGTAGATAACGTGTAAACGCCTGAGCAATCAACTCAATAGCGGGTGTTTACAGACATCTTTCTCCATTCATGCAAAAGTTGCCGTGCGTCGACGCATTGTTAACCGCTTTTGATTGGAGAAGGCCATGATTAAGCCAAGGAGCATTATTGCCCGAATCGGAGTCGGGTTGGCGATTGTTGCGGGTTTGTCGATGGGCGCACCTGCCGCATCATTTGCTCAAGATGAGTTTGACACTTCCCAGGTTTCTAGCATTTCGCAGAGCGCGGATGCCGGAATTGCCACATGCAAGAACAACGAAGATAGAAATTTCGCTTTTCAATGTTCTGGCACGAGCGCAACCGGCTATCGCCAGAAAGAAGATTCATCTTCAGTTTACACTTTGATCCAAGGCTATTCAGGAAGGCCGTTACGTTTGTACGTGGACGGCGCCTATGACAATAGAGGAACGGGCACTATGAATTGCACGCAAGGCGTGTATCGCGCCAACCACGCGGGCGAATGGGAGATGTATAACCTCGTTCGCGAGAATGGGCGCAGCCATGCTCGTCTGACTGCCTGGGCCGAGTCCGGATACGGCACGGTCTATGGAAGGTGGAGCCCCGATTGCTTGGGCCATTTTAACAAACTTCCCTCCTAGCCAATCCGCAGCTTCTTGTTGTGATTAGGGCCGGGTCGAGCGTTGTTGCTCGGCCCGGCCAATGGGAGGGTGATGTTGCTTGAATGGAAATCTATTACGACACGAGTTGTCCAAGATATTTGGCAATCCTATATTTGCGTTGACCCTTATGGTTGCAACTGCAATTTCGATGGCGGCTGCCATTGAGGCATGGTGGACGCTCGAGATTGAGCGCAAGCAGCTGCTATCTTTTGGCTACGGCATTGGTCTGCAGTCTCAGACATACCTCGGCCAAACGCGTGAAAGTAGCTTTGGTAACTGGATTGTTGTGGGCGCGAACGCGCCGTTGTTAGCGTCGGTGTTTTTCTATGCGCTGCCGTTGCTTGCCATGTTGGCCGGGTCGTGGTCATGCCTGTCCGAGCGTTTGAGCGGTTACGAGGCACAGATCTGCACGCGTGTTTCTAGAAATGCGTACGTGAACGTGAAGATGCTGTCTGCTTTCCTCTCTGCGTTTGCGGTCACGGCTATTCCGCTACTCGTGAACTTTCTGATTGTCTCCATGCTGTTTCCCGCGTATCTCCCCCGGGTCGATGAATCGATTTATGTTGGGCTCTATCTGCATAGCTATTTTTCTGGCCTGTTTTATTCCCGGCCTCTGTTATACGTGCTGGTTTATACGCTGTTCGATGCGGTGACGCTGGGGGTTCTATCCATGGCCGTGACCGGTCTGTCGGTTGTGTTTCGCGGCAGAATCAAGGCGATGGTCGTTCCATATCTGATTATGGTTGCATGGCACTTTGTTAACGATTGGATTTTTAGCGTCCTTTCATGCGTTGGCTTTAACTGCAACATTCTTAACAGCATCAGGTCGGAATCGCTAAATAACTGGCCCGACATTCGAGCGGGGTTTGCGGAAATCACTTTGTTGCTCGTCTTTTCTTTGGTTTCCGCGAGATTCTTAAAAAGGCGCGAGGTGGTCTGATGCTGTTTAGGCTGGTCGCCGCGGACCTGAGGACCGTTTTGAAGAAGAACATCATTACTTATATTGCGATCGCGGCAGTGACCGTTGCGAACTTGGTATACGCCTACGGATTGTCTTCTATGTATGGGGTCAGGACGGATACCTTGGGGTTTGCGGATAATCTTGCGCTCGTGTTTGCCGGATCTGCTCCGTTTGAGCCTAGGCCCGGGGTCATGTTTGTGCCTCCGCTAGGATGGCTTTTTCTCATTCTGCTTATTCTCTATACAACACTCGATTATCCGGTCGAATCGTTGCACGGGTTTGGTTTGCAAGCGCTTGTTCGATGTCGGGCAAGAATCCTTTGGTGGGTCTCGCGTTTTATCTTGGTGGCGGCGGTAACGGCATTTTCGCTGCTCGTGGTGGTTTGCTCTGTTGTGATTTGGAGCTTGGTGGTGAGCTCCTCGTTCAGCGCGGTCGTCCATGGCGAGTCGCTTCAGCTGGCTAATTTGGCGCCGTGGTTTCTCAAAGCTGCCGAGGCGGATGCGCTGCCGTTTTTCACAGGTCTCTTTCTTGCTTTCGAGGCGCTTGCGTTTGCGCAGGCAGCGGTCGGGTTTGTGCTTGGGTCGTCGGTCTCGTTTGTGGTTTTAATGAGCTCCCTGATCTGTTCGGCATTTGCGCGGCATTGGGTGCTGCTGGGAAATGCCCTGATGCTGTTGCGCTGGGGCGGAATTGTCAAAGAGGGAATCGCGACGGGCTCGAGCGTCTTGTTTTCAATTGTGATTATGTCGTTATGCCTATCGTTGGGTGGACTGTGGTTTCGAAGGGCCGACCTTATAGAAAAGGGGGACAAGATATGAGCGTGATCGTTAGGGACGTATCGAAGCGCATGGGCAAAAACGATGTCCTGCGCAACGTGTCCATCGAGGTTGACCCTGGGACCGTGGTCGGGCTTCAGGGGATAAACGGTTCGGGCAAGACCATGCTCATGCGAGCGGTCTGCGGATTGATCAAGCCTACCGAAGGCGAAATCTCTATCGACGGACAAAGGCTTGGGGCGGACATCTCGTTCCCGCCGAGTCTGGGGATGTTGATCGAGGCGCCTTCCTTTTTGGGATATCTGTCTGGCTACGATAATCTGGAGCTCATCGCCCAGATCAAGGGCGTTGCCACCCCCGAGGACATTCACTCTGCCCTGCGGCTCGTGGGACTCGATGCAGACGAAAAAAAGAAGTTCCGAGCATACTCGCTTGGGATGAAGCAACGTCTGGGGATAGCTGCGGCAATTATGGAAAAGCCGAAGCTGCTTGTTCTCGATGAGCCAACGAATGCCCTCGACGAAGCGGGCGTTGGAATGCTCAAGCGCGTTGTGGCGATGGCGGCCTCAACGGGTCGCGAGGTTATTCTGTCCAGCCATGACGGAGAGGTGCTCGCGGAGCTTGCCGATAGAGTTTACTGCATGCGCGACGGTGCCGTTGTGAACGTTCGGGAAAGGTCGTGAGCGCGATGAGGAAGGCCCTGTGGACGAGAAGGTCGGCGCTCGCGCTTTTCGGCTGTGCTGTTACTGGCCTTGCAGGCATGAGGGTGAGCGTCGTTAACGGGAACCGGACGGTCATTCCTGAGAAATACTATGCGGAGGGCGAATGGCTCTCGATGGATGGGGCGTTTCTGGGGTCGAAGGATGTGGCGACTGACGGGTATTCGTTTTGTATAGACGGGGCGGAGCTGCTCACGCCGCGCGAGTATCTCAAGCGTGCGCATGATGATTATTCAAAATATGGCATCGTGGATACGAAAACGAAATTGAAGGACGCCGACACCACATGTGTTATCGCCGTAAAGATGCGTGTCAGGAATAAGGACAATGTCGAAGGCGGAATCAAGACGTATGCTTGGCATTTGGTACCGGAGCACGCGCCAAACTATGACTTTGTGGTCAATACCGATCTGATAACGCAGGCAATGCCGGCCCTGGGCGGTTCTGCTGCGTTTGCTGTACAGGTTGGGGCGGAGAACGAGTTGCTCGTCCCATTCATGATGCAAAACACCAATGACTATTTCGAAGGTTACGAGACTGTTCGTTTTGAGAAAGCATTTCCCGGGACTTACACGATGAAGATGACCGATCTGCCGGAGCGAAGGCTCTTAAGGTTTGAAGTGAAGTAACTCGAAGGTCCTGTTGGGGGAGCCTCATCCTACGCTGAAGCGGGATGAGATTCCCTTCGCAGTGGCGCTCGGCCCTAGTGCTTCTTCTTGCTCTTCTTCTTACAGGTACAAAAACAATCTGCGCGAGCTGATCCATATCGCGATTAACGACTGTCACCCGAAGAATATGGAGCTCGCCCTTCATGGCCATACAGATGGCCACCTCCTGCTGGATGCGATCGAGATCGAGCGGCAGCGCAACCGGATGATGTGTCAGACGATGGGATTTCGACATGCAGTTGTTGATGCGCACAACGGAGATCTTGTTGCCGTGATGCACAGTCCCGATGATGCCTGGTAATGTCGAGAAAGTTGGTGTAGCGCCCGATCCGAAGTGAGTCGGCCCGGCGTCCTGGAATCTGGAATACGGTTGATATCCTATGCCGCCTCG
>NZ_CYYP01000023.1 GCF_001405375.1 Collinsella aerofaciens | reverse complement strand
TTCCTAGAACCTGTTGTTGTGGTGATTTCAGATTCTAGGACGAAGGCCGTTCTTCGTTAAACGGGCGCTAGGGTGTCACCCTTACACCAACATTTTCGACGCGATCATGATGCCTATGACTACTGCGACTATTTTGCCACGGTTCGTCGGGACGCTACTGTTCTCGATTTGTGGGCTGAGATTTAAAACATCTCGCCTGTTTCAATGCGTTTTTTGGGTTTATAACTGTTCGCTTTTTCGGTTGTGTCGCAGTTCACTAGTTCATTCATTACGTTCTTCGTATCGTCTGTAAATCAGTTATGTCGCGGTTACACAGCTCTGTTGTTGCGTTTTGTCGTAATTCAGCAATGACATAGCCGTGACTCGCCCGCAAGTGTCGTACGCTGCCGTACAAAACTGCGTTTCGGCCGTCCGCGTACTGCCAAGGCTCTGCCCTAGCACCCGGCGCCCGCGGCGGTTGTTCATATCTGAACTGCGACACAACCGAACAAAGCAATTACGACACTACGCAACTGTGTAATTACCGAACTACGTGATAACGACAAAACTGAAAAACGTAACCGTTGAATTGCAGAACAATGAGCTAACGCCGCGAGTGCCGGGTGCTAGGGCAGAGCCCTAGCGTGCGCCGCTTGCGGCGGTACGCTGCCGGGCATTTTGTACGGCAGCGTACGACTCTTGCGGACAGATTTCAGGACCGAATAGTCCGATGTTCAATAGTTCTGTTATTACGTGGTTACATAGTGCGGCTATTCCGCTTTGTCGTTATTGCGTTATGTCGCATTGTCGATATTACGTAGTTCGGTTTTTCACTTTTTACGTCGTTCACTTATTCATTTGTTACATAGTGCCGCTATTCCGTGGCGTCACTTTTATGCCCACCGCGTGCGTATTCGACGGTGTGGGCGGCGTCTCCGAACACCTCGACTGCTGCCGCCACGAATTGCGGTGTGGTGCGCCTCGGGATATAGAAAGTTTTGTTGCCGAACACGATTGCGATCCAGGCGTTACGGTAGATGAATTGATATGCTGCCTCTCTTGAGCGCTTACCGCAGTATTCCTCTGCAATCTCGTCGATCTGCCAGAGATGGCCGAAGCCGACGATATATTCGGCGATGTACGCGCTCGTCTTGATTCGCACGCGCCGCGGGCGGCGGTACGGAGCATAGCTGCTTTTCCCGGGGTCCGCTTTAACGGGCACGGAATAGACCTCGGCTCGAGCCTTTTCAGCGACCACGCGCCGTGCATCATCGAGGCTATAACGCTTGCACAGGCGCTCGCCGTCGTCGGTCGAGCACTTCACGGTGATTGACTTGATATGCGGCGCCAGATACTTGTACATCCATGCTCGCGACGCGCCGAACTCCCACCGCAGATCTTCAATACTCAAGAACTCATCCATCTTCTGACCTCGATTTTCTGCCGATAAACGAGAAATCCCGCAAGAGACGCATACTTGTACCCCCATCGTAAATGTGTGTACAAGTCTGCCACCGACCCGGGCGGTTCGGCGCTTGCCAGGGCTCCGCCCTTGGACCGGGGGAAGGACACTCGTGCGCCTTGTTATTACGATAACGGATAGGAACGAAATAGCGCCAAATTTCAAATTATTACGATAAAAGGCACGGGTGCGGCGGCGTGTGCGATGGTGTCTGCGAGAGATTATTACGATAACGGACATGGCGGATTTATCGACCCAGCACCGGGTGTTCCCCTCGAAGATGCGACCGCCGTGGCGTCACCATCCAAAATCGCGACATTGGGATGGTGCAAACTGACCCTTAAGAGTCAGTTTGCACGCCAGCTTCGTTCAACGTCAGACATTGGGAATGTCAGACATTGAACCTGCGGCAAAGCCGCAGCTGGGGCCGCATGCGGCCTGAAATCGCTCGCGAAGCTCGCTTGATCGTGCGCGAATGTCTGACGGTGCTGTCAGACATTGTCGGACAATTCAAATGTCCGACAATGTGCACGGGATCGCACTCGCAAAGCTCGTTGAGCGGTCGATAGGCGCTTTGGAATCGGCGTAAACGGCGGGTGCCAGAAAAACGACCTCACGGAATCGCGCCCATGGTCGATTCATATGCTTATTCGAGATTCTGTTTGGTTTTGGGGCGACGGCCCGTCTCTATGAGGCGAATTAGCCGTACAGCTTGAGTTCCTGCGGCTCCATATGGTCACTCCCGAGAACGACATCCCTGATGTAGTCCTGCGGCAGCAGCTCGACAGGCAAAATTGTCGCCAGGAAGTCGTCGAACCGCGCCCGAGGCGTCGGGTCGGGCGCATGCATGACCTTGGTCGCGCCGTCGGGCAGGGTGATGGTGAGCCGCACCGCTCCGTTGCGTCGATACGCCCTCGACCATTCCTCGTCCGTGTCCCCGTAGCCTTTGCGGTCCGCGGTCGTCCTTCAAACGGTCCCCAGCTCGTCGAATGACCGCGGGTGCTCGCCGAGGTCGACCCAATGCAGTTCTGACCTATTGCGCCTCGCCGCGTTATAGGCCGGCTTCCATTCGTCCGGCAGGTAGACCCTCTCGAAGACCTCGCGGGACATCTCGCGGAAATGGACTTCATCCGCGCGCGGCCTGCTCGGGTCCATCGCTATCTTCCCCGCCTCGGCCTTCGCCGCGTCGAACCAGCCCAGCGCCTCCCGGTTGCCGGCCAGTATGTCAGCGGCGCCGACGACGCGGGTGCGTCGCTCGACTGTGCCGCTCACCGCCATGTCTCGGAGTTCGTTGCGGGACCAGATGAAGCCTCCGCCCGGTCCGAGTCCAACCTTGTCGGACCAGTCGCCTGAGACGAAGATGTGCCTGATGTGTCGGCAATGGGCCAGCACGAACGGCCTCGTGCATTGCAGGGCCCGGCACACCTGCTTGGTGGTTACGTCGAACTCCTGCTCGACGGCGTCGCTCAGCTCGTCGATGCCCTCCGGCAGCGTGATCAGCCCCGGGTCGTTCTCATTTGCCCTCGGCTCGCACCTGCCCATGGCAATCGCCTCCTAATTATGTTAGTGATTTCGCTAACACTTTTATACCCGTTTGCGGCAGGTCCGTCGGCAAGGGAATCGCGAAAGGGGCCCACCATTGAATAAAGCAGACGTCTTGCCCCGGCGTCCTGTTTAATCGTGCTTATGTTAGTTATATAGCTAACATAAGCACGATGTAGCCCATTTCGCGCCCTCGAAAAGGCATGCCGTGAGGCTATGCCGACCTGAGGATTCTCTCAGCCTTCTCGAGCGCAGCCGAGCGCAGGAACTCCGACTTCCGCATCCCGCACGCGGTGGCCGCCCTCTCGATGAGATCGGCGCCCGTTTTCGGGCACTTGAAAGACAGATTGGCGTTGGCCTCTCCCTCGGAGAGCCTTGGGCGGCCGACGCGGAGGTTTGCCAGGGCCCCCGTCCAAGAGCCGGATTCATATTCCGCGCACTCGCGCTCGATGTCCTCGTCCGTGATCACGGTTCCGTTTGCAAGCCTGAACTCCATCAGTAACCTCTCCTTCTCGCGCTCTCGATCTCCTTCAGCGTCTTCTTGCTCGGCGGCGTCATGGCGTGATAGATAAGCCATACGCCGTCAGCCAGGAGGACTCCGACCATCTCGATATACCGGCCATGTGGGTCGTAGCCCGTCCGCATCTCCTGTTCCCCGGGTACGCGAACGGCCGCGAAGCGGTAGTTCTCCCATGCCGCCTCGACATCTCCGGCATCCAACTCGGGATGTCGCTCGTGAACCCTTCGGTGTATCTGAACCATTTGCCTCCAATCGTACGATAATATTCTACTACTATTTGGTAGTAGAATATTCGACGTATCAACTTATATGGCCTATTCGCCAACCGTTCGTTCCAAAACGTATGCCTCTGGGCACTCGAAAATCGAACCCTCGATGCCGTGAACGTCGAGTGCCAAAACCCAGTGTCAAAACCTCCGCGTCAATTCCCATGGGAAAATCAAATACGAGGCAGGAGGCTGAAATGACACGTTACGGATATGCTCGCGTGAGCACGAAAGACCAGAGGTTGGACCGCCAGATCGAGGCTCTGGTGAACGCTGGCGTGGCCTATGGCCATATCTACAAGGACAAGGTCACGGGTGCCCAGGACGGCGACCGGACGCAGCAGAAGCGCCTGTTCAAGAAGATGCGGGCGGGCGACGAGGTGGTGGTCGAATCCTGGGAGCGCTTGACCAGATCGACCAGGCAGCTGCTCAACTATGACCTTATGTTTCGAAACCTCGGCGTGAAGCTCACGTCCCTGAAACAGCCCGTGGATCTAGATACCGCATTCGGGCGCTTCGTGCTTGGCACCCATGCTTGCACCGCGGAACTTGAGCGAGATCTGATCAGGCAACGCCAGGCCGAGGGTATCGCCGTCAAACGGAGCCACGGCGGCAACGTGGGTGGCAGGCCTCGCACTGCCGGCGTCAAAGCCGATGCCGCAGTAAGGCTCTATCTTGGAGGAGAGACTCCTATTCCCGATATTTGCGCTGCGACTGGCGTCTCCAAATCAACGCTGTACCGCATCCTTCGTGAACGCGGATTGGTGGGCGTCAGGAAATAAGTCCGTCTGTCGTTTCGCGATTTGCCTAATAGGCCCGAGTGCGGCGGCGTTACTATATAAGGGTGCGGTATTTCTCTAACCGAAAACCTGCGTGAACGCATGACTTGAGACGCCTTTTTAGAACTCACCGATCGCAGGAAAAAGACAACTCAACAGCGGCCGTGCATTGTTCCCAGCCATATGGCATGGCGGAGCCATGCCCGTTGTTGATTGGAGTGCCGCATCATGGCCGAAAACCAAGTCCAGTCCGAAAAGAAAATGACCAGTCTGAATGTCTCATCGGAGACCCGTGACGCCATAAAGGACATCAGCACGAGCCTTGGTCTCTCGCAGGCCGATACCGTCGCCCGCTTGGTCGATGGCTACCACCCTAACGCCACTCCCGGCGTGAAGGCTGCGCTCGACGCATCGGCCGTCCTCGATGAGGCGGTCGAGCGGGTCAAGTGCATCATCGTGGGCGCTGCCGAAGCTGCCGCGATGGAGGCTCGTGCTGCCCGCGAGGACGCTGACGCCGCCAAGAAAAGTGCAACGGAACAGATTCAGAGCATCAAATCTAATTGCGTCGAGCAGGTCGCCGCCATCAAAGAGAAATTCGAGCTGGATACTGCGAGCTTGGAGATTGAGAACGATGAGCTCCACGCCACCGTCGCCGATTACCTCTCGCAGCTCAAGAAGCTCGATTCCGAGAACAATCAGCTCTTGGCAGAATCAGCCGCAAAAGACGATCGAATTGAAAGCATGAGGGGCGCGGTCGACGCCGCGGCCAAGGCTCAGGCCGATCTCAACGTCTCCCTCCTCGCCCAGCGTGACCTGATGGCCGAGGTCGCCGCCCTCAAGGACCGCCTCGCCGCCTCCGAGCAGCGGGCGGCCGTGGCCGAGGCCAAGGTCGAGGTCATGACCCAGGCGAGGGGCGAGTAGATATGTCCGACAAGCTAAGGCCGTCTCGCCGTGAGTTGATAACGGCAGGGCTAGTCGTCTTTTTGGTCACGGCACTCGTCTGGACTGTCATTGATGGTGCCGGCGCAAATGCGCTCACCATCAGCGGTGTCATCACCCGTCAAAATGCCGTCTGGGCTTCGCTTGCAGCGGTTTCAGTGGTCATGCTCATTGGGGCTTGGCTGTTTGGCTGATGGCATTCAAAAACAATTAAGTTTGGAGTAGTCGATGGAACATCTCTCTGTTAAAAAGGCAATCAACCTAGCTCGGAACTTTGGGGCTGCGGGTGTTCTGGCAGCCGCCCTAGTTATGACCTCTGGGTGCAGCCAGGCAGACGATCGCCAGACGGCAGTTCAGGTCGCCGATTCTGATAACGCGCAGGAAGACGGGGTTTACGGCAAGATGGAGTATTCAGTCACCGGCGTCGAGGTGCATGATTCCTCGGCTGGCGATGGCGGGAAGGTTGCCGTTGTTCGCTGGCACGCCATTAACAACCGATCGGCAGATTCATGCGCTGTTGGTAGCTACATCACGGCTTATCAAAATAAGCAGATGCTATCTCGCGGGTTTGCCGCCGATTTGCAGGAAGACCACTTCTCTTCGCAAGGGCTTGCGCCGGGAGGCGAATGCGACGGTGTGTCGATTTTTGACCTCAACGACATGTCTCCCATCGAAGTGAAAGTCGACGGGATGGGTGCCGGGTCGAACTCCCTCGACCAGACTTTTGAATTGGAATAGTCCATATGGCGCCTAATTTCTAGAAACCTTCTAGAGCGCTTCTAGAAGGTTTCTAGAAGCGGGCGCAGCATCTTCGACCGGCACGATGTCTCGGTAGATAAGGCGATGCCTGGCGTCACGCCACTCGTCGCCGTGGTAGTGGCCGAAGAACCAGGCGCGGTAGCCGAGCCGCCCATCGAGCTCGCCAAGGAATCGCTGAAGCCGGTCGTCCCGATACTCGCGCCCGAGCTCGTGGCACAGCCCCTCAGCAAGGGCAGCCGGCGCCTCGTGAGTCACAACGTAGTCGACCTTCCAGCCCACGCGGTCGAGCGAGGCGCGGCAGTGCCCCATCTCTTCCTCGCTCGGCATCTCCTCGGGCCACCAGCTCCTCCCCTCCCTGCGATACTGCCTGTCATGGCTCGCGGCGCCGCCCATGGTAAGAACCGTGGTTCCTGCGATGTCGAACACCTCTCCGCGCATCAGATGCAGCACGTGCGGTCGCGTCTCGTGGATGAGGCCGCCGTTCCAAACCCGTGCCGGCAGTCCTGCCAGCATCCGGTGGTTCTCGTGGTTGCCGTCTACGAAACACGTGGTCCATGGCTTCGACTCAAACCAATCGAGCCAATACCTCTCAGCATTCGAGCCGTCCCAGACAAAGCCGAAGTCGCCGGCCACGATCACCACGTCGTCGCTCGTCAGAGTCCGGCCCAGAGGCCAAGACCTGAAGGCGAACCTGCTGGCCCCGTACTCGGCCCTGCCGTGCACGTCTCCTGTCACATAGATAGCCATCAGTACGCACCCCACGGCAGGAGTTTGTCCCCGAGCCTCACGATCCGGTCGTGCAGCACGGTATGACGTTCGTCCGGGTTGCCGTCTCGGTGAAAATGGCCGTAATACCAGCGCTTGTAGTCCAAGCGGTCCTCGAGCTCGTCGAGGAATCCGGTCAGCCGGTCCACATCAGGGCGTTCCCAGCCCGGGTCCGGATAGAGCGTCGGCGAGAGCATGCGCGTGGCACAGGTATGGGTGATGACGCAGTCGACCTTCCAGCCGACCTCGTCGAGCCTCGCCCGCGCGGCATCGAAATCGCGCTCGTCCGGGAGCTCCTGAGGCCACCAGCTGGAATACGGCACGCGATATTCCCTGTCCACGCTCGTGGCACCGCCCATGGTGAAGACCGTCGAGCCGTCGAGCTCGAAGACCTCGCCGCGCGTCAGGTGCCGAATGGGCGAGGTGTCCGACAGGCGCTGCGTCAGCCCGCCATGCCACGGCTCCATGGGGCGCTCCTCCCAGTGATCGAAGCGCTCGTGGTTGCCGTCGACGAACAGTACCGTGTAGGGGCGCGACTCCAGCCAAGCGATGTCGGCGCATTCCTCGGCAGAGAAGTCCCACGGAAAGCCAAAGTCACCGGCAACGATGAGATAGTCGTCGCTGGTAAGACTGTCGCCAAGCTCCCAGTCGCGGAGCTTTTGCATGTCGAGCCCACCGTGGATGTCGCCCGTCACATAGACCGTCATCGAATCACCTCTTCCCTCTAGTACGCCGCCAGCTCGCGCTCGACCTGCCTGTCGCCGGTCTCGTTGACCCACCAGGGCCATTTCACCCGGCCGCACGGCTCGTCGACTCCGGCGAACCATTCCCTCAGCCCGTCGAGGCTCACCGGGGAGTGCCCGTTGGCATCACAACCGACGTCGTAGCGCAGAAGGCCCTGCTTGCGGTTGAACTCGTTGTACGCGCCGCCGCTGCTGTGGATGTGCCCGTGGAGGTGCCACGATCCATGGCTCATGCCCTGCCAGTCGGCCATGGGGTAATGGCTCAGGACGATCTTCTGCCCGTCGATCTTGAGCACGCAGATCGGCGGCTCCACGGTGAAGGCGCCCGCGACCGCCGGCTGGGTCCAGTCCTTGTCGTGGTTTCCCGGGACGAGGTGGATGCGCCTGCAGGCGATTCGCTTGCGCAGCCCATAGGCGTCCTGGGCGGTCATCTTGAATGAGAAATCCCCCAGGATGTAGAGCTCGTCGTCCATGGCGACCCTACCGTTGATGCTGTCGACGATGGCGTCGTTCATCTGCCAAATCGTCTCCCACGGGCGGTCGGTGAACTTCAGCACGTTCTCATGCCCGAAGTGGGTGTCGCTGGTAAACCAGATCATTCCATTGTCTCCTTGTCGCTAAAAACCGTTCTCCTTTGCGCAGTTGAGGAGACGTATTTTGAGCGACATGAGGCGTTCTGACCTCATGTTCTGTGCTCCAATCTGCCGGATTGTTCCAGCTAAAACTTTAAAACCTCGTGCGGACAGAAAACCTTGTCCCGTTTGTGGGGTCATAGTATAGGCACTGTTAGAGCTAATAGCCCAAATCCGTTGCCAACTAGCCACTATTAGCAACTATTAGGCCTTTTGGACAGCCGAACTGACTAATAGCCGCTATTTGTTGGGCTGTTTTGCAACCACGAGCGCTGCCGTGGATTCTTGATACGGCGCATCGACAACAGCAATGGCAAGCGGGTAGAATGGTGCCGACGGCAGCCCAAGTTGTGAAGAGCTGGGCAGAGCCGTTGCGTTAGAAAGTTAGGTCATCATCTTAGCGACGGTGGCCTTTCTTTTTGGGCTTCGAGCCCTGCTTGAGTGCCTTGGAAAGGCCGACAAGGGCCGTGAGGAGCGAGACCAGGGCGGTCAGGAGCTTCACGAACTCGGTGAAATCGGTCATGGGCATCACCTCCCATCGGATGGAGGGCTCTGCCCGGCACAAGGGCTGCCGACAGCGCTGCTGATTCTAGCAGAGCGTCATTCTTCTTTGATCAATCCGTGCTCCACTCCCTCGCCGGAATCCAGTCTTTCCGCAGCTCGACGAAGGTGTTCTTGATTCCCGCGACCCCAAAACGGATCGTCTTCGCGCTTGTCACGGGCCTTGAGCTTGCCCCTGGCTCTCTCGACGATCTTGCCAATCACTTGCCGCCGAACCTCATCCTTAACTTCCTCGCCGATCTCCCCAAATTCCAACGCCGGCCCGTTCTTGCTCACCGGTCCGTACATGCTCGGCCCTCCCCTGCTCGCGACCTGTTTTCCAGCCAAGACCGTACTCGCTATTGCTTCTAATAGCTTGAACAGTTCTTCGTCCGGCCACTATTAACAACTATTAGTCCAAATCCTCCAGCCCACCAGCCAATAACCACCATTAGCCCAGCTAAACGACCAAAACAAATCGCCCGGTGCACGGAATCTGAACAGTCACGAGATGCGTTAAACTCAACATGCGCGGCCTGCACCGCGTGGACAGTTACAGGGCCGGCAGCGTCGCCGGCCCTGTTGCCATTCAATCAGCTGCATAATATACAGGCAGGTCCCCCGAGTACTCCCGTCGCCCTAGTGCGTTGCCATTCAAAGCAACGAGTAACGCTTGGGTAAGAGGGCCCACCTTCACTCTTGGTGAATCACTCGCCGCCCCTGTGCCCTTTTCGGCAATTTCCTGTATCCCTTTTGGAAACTCGAGTGCCTATCTGGCCGACGGAAAGATTTAGCGAATTTAGGTGTACCACTTTGTGTTAGTTTGTATTTTAGACAGTATTTGTGATACGCTTTGTTTCAATCAGTAGTGGTACGATTTCGCTTGTTCAACGAAGGAGGTAATTGTCTATGGCAGTGGCCGAGGAGAAGAAAAGAATCCAGGTTACTCTGCCTCTCGAAATTTGGCGTGATCTCGATGACTACGCGAAGAGTCGCGGTGTAGCTAAGTCGTCTATGGCGGCGATCGCTATCGCCGAGTTTTTGGAGCGTGTTAAAGAGCAAAAATAGATATGAAAAAAGCCCCCTAACCGCCAAGTAAGAAGGGCTTCTTTCATGTTCAAATGTGGCTTTCTGGCCTGTTACCTGCAATCCTAGCACACGTATGCTTCGATTTGGGCCCCTATGTTGAAGTACTACCAAAATACTATGGCATCACTTCGGCTGATGGCTAGATAGCCTCAACGAGAGGCTAGTTTATGGATACCAAAAATTTAAAACCGGATGTGGGCGGTGGCTATCCGTGGGACACGGATAGCCACCCGTCCGGTCCCGCAAACCCGTCTGGAATGGGGACGGCGTCCGATTTCGCGAATCAGGCCGTCACAGATGCCGCCATGGCCAATAGTGAGAGTCACCGCGAGGTACTTCGCCGGGCATCGGATGAATCGTCCCGTGTCGCTCACATGGTGCAGGATATGGTCAGCGAGAAGGTCGCGATCATCAAGCCGCCATGGATGCTCGAGCTCGGTCTGCCTAGGCTCGACACCGATATTATGGGGCGGATTTGGTCGTTCCAGCGCAAGGACGTCTACAAATCAACCTGCTACATCAGCCTTGCCACCATGGCGGCGGACGTCAAGTCGGATCGCTCGAATGTTAAAAAGAGAATCGACAAGCTTGTCGAACTCGGTCTTTTGATTAAGTCGCCGCGCGGGAATAACAAATCGGTTGAGTACCGGCTCGATATGACGGCGATCGCTAAGCGCAGACTCGAAGTCGAGGAGGGCAAGAAAAAGCAACGTGCTGAGAATTCGGCGAAACGCAAAGCTCAGTGGGACGCAAAGCATTCTGCCTAGTTTGAAGAGCTATGGGTTCATACAACCCATAGCTCTATTTCTTTTCCTTACAAACTATGGGTTAAACCAACCTACAGTTTAACTATGGGTTGGTTTAACCCATAGTTAAACGAAAAATAATTTTATTGATAGGGGGTTAAATAACGGTTATTCAGCAAGTCTATCGGTTAGAACAACCCATAGACTTGCTCACAGGGACCGCGGATGCTTTTCTGTGACGGTAAAGCTATGGGTTGAAAGAACCCATAGAAAATTTAAGCCACTTTTCCGGCTATGGGTTACTTCAACCCATAGAAAGCGATCGGAAAACGCCAAAAAGTACCGAAATAGTTATTTCAACCCATAGTTTGAGCCTGTGTTAACCTGGGCCAACTTATCAACTATGGGTTGTCTCACGAGACTATGGGTTGAAATAACCCATGCCAACTATGGGTTCAGTTAACCCATGCACTATGGGTTGAAATAACCACAACTATGGGTTGAAATAACCACAACTATGGGTTCATACAACCCACCAAGTCTGACTAGAGTGAATTAGATTCACTTAGTCTGAGCTCAAGAGGGAAACAGAGAAATCCACCAGGAAGCATTTAATAATCGAACGATATACAAACAAGAAAAGCCATCGTCCTTGCCCTCCGCTCACTGCGTTCGCTCCGCGTCACTACCGCTCCTTGGCGCTCGCTACGCTCGCCCTCCGGTCGCCTACGGCTCCCTGCGCGTCGGCTACGCCTCCTTGCCCTCCGTTCGGCTATGCCTCACTCCGCGTCGCCTTCGGCTCCTTGGCATGGCCTTCGGCCAAAAGTGTGGGGGCTAACGCCCCAGCTCCCCGACTACGTCGCTGTCAGCCCTCAGCGCCGGCGTCGCCTTCGGCTCCCCGGGCGAACTAATCCCACTTAGTTGCAAGCCCTACAATTCGGCAATGACGCCGAATCCGTTTTCCGGTTGATCTGGATACCGACATTTGTTCAACCTCACTTCAATTACCGGCAGGGAGCTACAGAATCGAAAATAAGACGTCCTATCGGTGAGGTTCGACCGTTTTCTCACTGATAGATAGAACGGGGTCTTAAATCGGCTCTCAGTGGCCAAGGTAAAATCAGAACCACCCTTAAAAAGGGTGGTTTGCTCTTAGGGTATAACCCACGGGCCCCGGGCTCGCGTCTAAAGGCGCGGGCCCGGACTTCGTCCAGGCCTAGTGCATCTTGACCCGTGGCGCGCCGGTCGAACCGGCAGCATCACCCCCTCTTGAAGGGGTCCTCGTACTCCTTCACGCTCAGCTTGTCCAGCGCGATGTCGTGGGACTCCTGCTCCCTGATGTACTTGGCGATCGTCGCCTCGTTCAGGCCGACGGTGGACACGTAGTAGCCCTCCGCCCAGAACTTCCTGTTGCCGAACTTGTACTTGAGGTTGGCGTGCCTGTCGAATATCATCAGCGAGCTCTTCCCCTTCAGGTAGCCCATGACGCTCGCGACGCTGTACTTCGGCGGGATCGCCAGCAGCACGTGCACGTGGTCGGGCATCAGGTGCCCCTCGATTATCTCGATCCCCTTGTACTCGCACAGCTTCCTGAGGATCTCCCCTATGTCGCTCCTGATTTGGTTGTAGATCACTTTGCGCCTATACTTCGGCGTGAACACGATGTGGTACTTGCACATCCACTTCGTGTGGGAAAGGCTGTAGGCCTTCTGGGCCATGGCGACCACCCCTTCGACTCGAATTCTTGACGGCCTGAACAATCGTCAATATCGGTCGGAGGGGTGGCTTTGTAAAGCCGTTTGTCTCCACCCGCGTAGCGGGTGGTTTAAAGCTGGCCGCTGCGCGGCCAGCGGACTAAAGTCTTGAAGAAAAACGGGCACCTTTCGGTGCCCGTTAACTCAACTAGAACTCTTTTTCGGCCAGATAGCGATCGAAAAGCTCCCGAGCGATATCCGATACGGACTTGCCCTCCTCGAGCGCCACTTGCTTCAAGCGTTTTCGGTAACTCTCCGGAACGTACACGGACAGCTGAACAAGCCTCTCAGATGCCCCTTCAGCGCCCTTTTTGGGGCGCCCGGCTTTCCGCACCTGAGGAGTCGGTTTCTGGGGCTCAGATGCGCTTTCAACGATTTTCTGCTGCCTCTCCTCGGCCTTCTCCGCTGCGACGTCGAAGTATGAGGTCGCCTTTTTGAACTTTGCCATTTACAGCACCTCTTCCAGCTCGTTCAGGATGTTTTCAATCGCCTGGGCGGCCTTGCCGTTTTTCGCGATCTCGTATACGGGCTTGCCCAGGGCCGCGCCCTGTTTGAATGCCGCCGCGGTCGGAACAGTGCCCAGCACGGGAAGGTCATCGGCCTCAAGAAGCTCGAGGAATTGTCTGTCCACGGTCTGGTTCGCCGCGAAGTTGTTGACGATGATTGCGAACGACAAGTCAGGATTGGCCTCGGTGATGACCTTGATCGTGCGTTTCATGGGCTTCAGGCCCAGCGTGCCGGGCTGCACCGGGATGATTGCGATATCCGCATTCTTGGCATACTCGGCGGTGTCGTCGCTCAGGAAACCCGGCGTGTCGATGACATTCACGGCGTCCTCGTCGTCGAGCAGGTTCTTCTCGTGGTTCGCGCCGCCCTGAGGGTCGAGATTGCCGAATCCGACTTTGTGGCCGCGGCGCTCGAGACCCCAGGCGATCTCGTCGGCGAACGTCGTCTTGCCGACGCCGCCCTTCTGATTGACTAGCAGGATGTTCGTCGCCATGTCCTCCCCTTTCTGAAATAGCATAGTCATATATTAGCACATTAACATGTGACTACATTAAGTAATTCTAAGTCCCAGTTAGAAATATATGAGCATGTTAAGTAATTAGTATAGTACTACGTTACCGTGCTCATGACTGTGGGTTGGTTTAACCTATAGTCATGCTAAAGTTGCCAAAAGGGGCACAAAGGCCAATACGTTTGCGCAGTGCCGGCACAGCGACCTAGCATCGTATGCACTGGCGGAATCATCGCAGGCCTGCAAGGAGAGCATATCCACGGGCTCGTGGTCGCCGGAGGCCTCGTGATGTAGCACGCGCCGGGCGGCGACTGGAAGCGCGTCGATTGGGATGCATTTGCTGCCTGGCTCGTCAGATACGGTTACAAGGTCGCTGATTGCGAGACGGAGGCCCTTCCAACCGCCGACGCGTCGAGGCGATTACGCGAGTGGGAACGCAAGGGTAAAAACGCATCGTCACTGAATCAGTGAGTCAGTATTCTTTAGTGTTAGATGATGGATATTGAAATTAATTAGAGAGATAATGTGCATATCTCATAATGTATGCGTTTCACCATGAGAGAGGGGTCTGTCATGAGCTGGAAACCGAGAAAATGCGTTATCGCCGGTCTCGTGACAACCGGTCCTGGCAGCGGCTTGTTTGCAACTGCAGTAACATCGTACCGACTTTTCACTTACATGTTCTAAAAGGCAGTTGCCATGCTGTCGCAAAATCAATCGAGATACTTGGTCACAATCGGCTTTGCCCTGCTTGCATTACTCTTTGCTAGCGACCTTTTGCTGAAACCGCCCAAGGAACTCGTTTCGCTTGCCATATCCTGCATTTCCGCCCTTTACTTTACGGCAACCCTATTCGTCGGACTAAAGGAGGGAAAAAAGGCGCAGTCGCTGCATCTGCCGCAGGCGTAATCATAGCCATTGCCTCATTCTTTATCTGACACATTGGTGATCTAGGGGCGATATCGTAGGAATACGACCGGGAGAGCCGGGACCATAGGCTCCGGCAAGAACCTTCGCCATGCCCCACGCATCGACCCCGATGATTTCCGCGCCGGACGTCCTGACTGCCACGGCTCGAACTCTAATACATGAGGTCCCAGCTTGTAATACGTGAACATATGACTACATTAACATGGTCATGCATTACCGAGCGTTATATGCTGCGCCGGATCCGCCCGTCTGTTATCTTGGGGGCGACAGCTTCTTGCAAGGAGACAGCCATGCTCCAGAGTGTCTTTGGATCCGATGGTCAGATCCATCTTGAGAACCAAGTCGGCAGCCAACGTTTCGACCTCACCACGGGCGAAGTGGAAACGGTCATCCCGACCGCTGAGAACATGAGCGCCGTCTTCGGCAAGGATGGCGTGGAGACGGAGGTTCAGGTGGGGCAGATGCGTCAAACACTGGGCAAGTCTGGCTTCGATTGGCTGTTTAATAAACACTAACGGTTGAGTTATTGCAGCATAATCGCAGCTGTAAATATGTGACCATATGACTATGCCAACATGTGCGCACAGTCATATGGTCACAGTTGTAGATCGGTTTAATCTGTGGCCCTTAAGCTGAAGCTGCCTCAACGAACCGTGGCTCGCGAGACGAAAAAGGGTAATGTCGAGAAAGTTGGTGTAGCGCCCGATCCGAAGTGAGTCGGCCCGGCGTCCTGGAATCTGGAATACGGTTGATATCCTATGCCGCCTCG
>NZ_CYYP01000022.1 GCF_001405375.1 Collinsella aerofaciens | reverse complement strand
GATGGACCTGTAGCTCAGTTGGTTAGAGCGTCCGGCTGATAACCGGGAGGTCACAAGTTCGAATCTTGTCAGGTCCACCATCAAAACTGTGAAGAGCCCTGGGGCATTGCCTTGGGGCTTTTTTCTTGTCTGCGATAAATCTCATTTTGGTTTTGTGTGCTGTGCGAAAGATTGGGTAGTATAGCTATTCAATGCGGTGGAGCTGCCGCGTGTTAACCGCTACGTACCGGAGGTGTTCCATGGTTCGTGTCGACATAGAGACCATCGTCATGGCCGCCGGTCCCGTGCCATCGCTTATCGTGCTTCGCGAGCGCTGCAGCAAATCGGACTCGCCCGCGCCGCTGCGTTCCCTTTCCATTCAGACTGGTTCGTTTGAGGCTGCGGCAATCAGCCGCGGCATCGACAGCGGACGCGCCGATCGCCCGATTACCCATGACCTGTTGCTCGATACTGTTGGCGCCCTGGGCGCCAAGCTCGAGCGCATCGAGATCGTTCGCACCGAGCCGCCGGTGTTCTACGCGACGATTGTCGTACTGGCCGATGGTGACGAGCGCAAGATCGATGCCCGTCCCAGTGATGCCATTGCCCTTGCCGTGCGCAGCAATGCCCCCATGTTTGTGGAGGACGACATCATGAATCGCCTGGGCACTGTTTCTGCCCATACCGAGGAAGTTTACGACGAGCAGGAGTTCGAGAAGTTCGACGAGTTCGTCCATACGCTCTCGCCCGATGACTTCTAAATGCGGGGCGGCCAGGATGCGGAGCGTTCGCTGATGGCCGGCGGTATGTCGGCTGAGGCGGCTGCGATCGCCCGCGAGGCCCAGATGCGCTCGGAGGCTTCTGAGGCGGCTCGCATTGCCTATGTGACGCAGGCCCGCACGCTCCGCGAGCGCCGCGGCTCGTTTATCAAGATGGTTGTCGTCTCCGCCCTTGTCGCGGCAATCTGCTCACGCCTTCGTGGTACAGTTGGTGCGCTTGGGTTTTCGATCTCTACGGGCCTGGTGATCTGGGGCGTGGTCGATGCAGTCATGCTGACCAGTCAGATCAAGGTGCTCGACAAGCGCGCGGCGGACATGATGCGCACCCGCGACGCTGCCGCCAAGATCGCCGCCGAGGCACAAGAACTGTAACGACGTCAGACTCGATGGGAAGGTCTAAAGATGGCACAGGATATGCAGGATGCCGGTAACGTCTCCGCCGAGCTCGACGCCATGGTGTGCGATCTGATCGGCGCGTTCTTGGACGACCTTGCCGCCGGTGAAAACCCTGGCGTGGTCGTGGCAATTGAGGATGCTGCTTCCAACCGTTATCTGGCGGCGCTCGACGAGGACGGCGAAGAGGCGTGCCTGGAGGCGGCCACCAACTTTATCTCCGAGCACAAGATGGGTCTTAAGGACGAGGGCCTGGGCCGTATCGTCCGCTATGCCATCGGCTACACCGGCTGCGTCGAGATTGACGGCGGCTATCACGATGCTCTGCTCGTGAGCTTCTTTGAGACTACGCTCGAGAGCGGTTTTTCGGCATATGTGCTGTATGAGGGCATGGGCGCCGGCGATGGTTTTATGTGGAGCGACCCTGAACCTGCAGGTGAGGAAACCCCTCTCATCTAAAATCGCTAAAATAAACGAGTTTTCGGTAAAAGGCTCAATATTCCCGCTGAGCGTTGTATCGCTGGGCGGGCCGCATACGCGTGCCGTTTGTATATGGATAGAAGATAGGGGAACTACATGCGCGTAGACAATCTGAGGAACATCGCCATCATCGCCCACGTCGACCACGGCAAGACGACGATGGTCGACAAGCTCCTGCGTGCCACGGACGCCTTCCGTGCCAACCAGCAGGTCGAGGACCGCGTCCTGGATTCCAACGACCAGGAGCGCGAGCGCGGCATTACGATTCTCGCCAAGAACATCTCTATCGAGTATAAGGACGTCAAGATCAACGTCATCGACACCCCGGGCCACGCCGACTTCGGCGGCGAGGTCGAGCGCGTGCTGCGTATGGCCGACGGCGCCCTGCTGCTGGTCGACGCCTTTGAGGGCCCCATGCCCCAGACCCGCTTCGTGCTGCGTCACGCTATCGACACCGGCCTTAAGATCATGATCGTCATCAACAAGATCGACCGTCCGGGCGCCAACCCCGAGAAGGCCTACAACGACTGCCTGGACCTCATGGCCGACCTGGGCGCCACCGACGACCAGCTTGAGTTCGCCATGGAGCACGTGGTCTACGCCAGCGCCATGAACGGCTTTGCCCGTCTTGACCCCAACGACGGCAACATGGACATGTACCCGCTGCTCGATATGATTATCGACGACATGCCCGCGCCCGAGGTTGACGAGAACGCCCCGCTGGCCATGCAGTGCGTGACCATCGACCACTCCAACTTCGTCGGCCGCATCGGTATCGGCCGCGTGTACTCTGGCGCCATCCACCAGGGCGACCAGATCCTGGTTGTCAAGAACGACGGATCCAGCGCTACCGCCACCGTCAAGCAGCTCTTTACCTTCGACTACCTGGGCCGTACCGAGTGCCAGGAAGTCGGCGCCGGCGACATCGCCGCTGTCGTGGGTATCGACCGCACCGATATCGGCGATGTCTACACCGATCCCGAGAACCCTGTCGAGCTCGAGCCCATCGAGATCGACCCGCCGACCCTGTCCATCGTCTTTGAGGCTTCGACCTCCCCGCTTGTCGGCCGCGACGGCGACATCGTGGGCGCCCGTCAGCTCAAGGAGCGCCTGTTCAACGAGGCCGAGAACAACGTGACTATGAAGATCGAGGAACTCGAGGACAAGAGCGGCGTCGAGGTCTCGGGCCGCGGCATTCTGCACCTGTCCGTTCTGATGGAGTCCATGCGCCGCGAGGGCTTTGAGTTCCAGGTCGGCCGTCCCCGCGTTCTGTTTAAGAAGGACGAGAACGGCAACAAGATGGAGCCCGTCGAGCAGGCCGTCGTCGAGTGCCCGGACGAGTACTCGGGCAAGGTCGTTGAGGTCTTCGGCACCTCCGGCGGCATCATGACGAGCATGGATACCTCGGGCATCGTGACGCACCTCGAGTTTAAGATTCCGACCCGCGGCATCATGGGTCTTAAGAACCGCATCATGAACGTCACCCACGGCGAGGGCGTGTTCTACCACACCTTCCTGGAGTACGGTCCCTACGCCGGCGAGATCGGCAACCGTCAGAACGGCGCAATGATCTCCATGACCACCGAGAAGGCCGTTGCCTATGCTCTGGGTACGCTGCAGGAGCGCGGCCAGCTTTTTGTTGAGCCGGGCACCGAGTGCTACGAGGGCATGATCGTGGGCGAGCGCAGCAAGGCTGGCGACATGGTCGTCAACATCGCCCGTACCAAGAACCTGGGCAACCAGCGTTCCTCGACCTCCGATATCTCCGTTCAGCTGGTGCCGCCCCGCACCTTCTCGCTGGAGGAGGCGCTGGAGTACATCGCCGACGACGAGCTGGTTGAGATTACCCCCAAGAACATCCGCCTGCGCAAGCGCCTGCTCAACGCCACCGACCGCAAGAAGGCCGCCGTCCGCGCCGGCCAGGTCAACAAATAAGCGCTGGACTTTATAGCGTCTAACAAGAAAGGGCGTCGACCGTAATGGTCGGCGCCCTTTTTGTGCATAGGGACTGAGCTGGTCTGCACCACCACAAAGGTGCCTGGTCCCTTTGTGGTGGTTGGCGGCTAAGCGGTGGGGAGTCCTGGCGTGTTAGCCGGCTGCTGCGGCCTGAGGTGGGCGTTGCGCCAGATGATCTGGATAACGTAGCCGAGCATAAAGACAAAGGCTACGCCGCTGATGAAGTCACCTACGAGGGGAAGCCCCGTGAGGGCGCCTGCGATTACGCCGCCCACGGCTGCCATGGCGTAGCGGTTTTGGTTGTGTCCGACCATGCGGGAGATCGCGCACCCCGCAAAGGCACTCGACACCAACGCGATGCCGATAACGCCGCACAAGAGGGCTCCGGCAAGCGACAGACCAGCGATAGAGATAATTAGCAGTAGGACGGCGGGGACGATAGCAATCGTGCCCAGAAGACCGCTCACCCACAGGGGTATGGGGCGCTGGTGGAGCATGCCGGCGGCGCTGGCGGTCGCGCGCGGAAAGACGAGCTCGAGCAGCAGAGCGACAAAGCAGGTCGAGAGTGCCGCGGCGACGATACCGCCGATGACATCGTTAACGGTGGAAGTATCCTCGTTCTCGGTGCGGTCGATCTTGAGCGCGCCTACCTCGGCTCCTGCGGCACGCTCGGGGTCCTCGGAGACGTGCGCGTTCACGGTGCCGGTGATGTGGGCGTTCTTGCCCAGGATGAGCTTGTCGGCCCAAACCTCGACATCGCCCTCGACGGTGCCATCGATGGTCACCGTGTCGCCCGCAAGCGCTGCCGACTTGGTAGAGCCGCGCAGGGCAACCGTCTCGCCTATCGCGTAAAAACAGTTGGCGGTGCTGTCGGAATTGAGCACAACGTGCTGACCGACGACCGTGACGCTGCCATCAACCGTGGTCTTGGCGATATCGATAGTGCGTGCCGCCAAGCGGACGGCGCCGCCCACCGTGCAGTCGCGGATGGAGAGGCTCTCGCCTGCTGCAATTATGTCGCGGCCGATGGACGCATCGTCCAAGTTGAGGGCCTGGCCGGCCCAGTACAGGTCACCATCGACGCCGGACGGATTGGCGTCATTGTCGGTCGCAAGTACATTGCCTGCGGCGTCCGTGCCGGCGAACGACGCCGTGGGAAGTGCGGTGAGCGCGAGCGCGATGAGCGCGAACAGGATGGTGATGCGGCCCCATGCTTTACGGCGCTGGCTCGACGGGAATTGATTGCAGGGCATAGTGAATCCTTTGTTAGATACTCGGCATATACCTAACAGGGTACCCAACGCGTGGGCGCTCTAAAAGAACCTCTCGGTTGCATTTCGAAGGGTCGTGCCGTGCTGTCTACTTTTTACGGTGCAAAAAGCGCGCGATATCTTCTTCGGTGGGGCTTTTGATGTCAAAGCGCAGCGAGAGCCAGCGCAGGCCCATGGTCACGACAACGCATACGACCAGCGCGGCGACATTGCTCATGATGCCGCTCATAACGAGACACACGTAGCTTGTCGATCCGGCGATGGCCGCGATGGCATAAAAGTTAGTGCGTTGGAAAATGCCCGGAACCACGCCCATAAAGCCGTCGCGCAGCATGCCGCCACCTACTGCGGTGAAGAAGCCCATCATGATGCACACCGCCGGTGCAAAGCCGTAGACAAGCGCCTTGTCCGCTCCGGTGGCGGCATAGATGCCGACCGAGATGATGTCGAGCAGGGGAATGAGTTTTTCGGGCTTGTCGACGATTGCCGGGAAAATGTAGATGATGGCTGCCGTGGCAATGGAAAGCGGCAGCGCCATTGGCTGGTTGAGGATGTAGACGTTGCCCACCTGCAGCGTCATGTCGCGCAAGAGACCGCCGCCCAGACCGCAGACCACCGCGAGCGCGACCGCGCCCACCAGGTCGAGCTTGTGCTCGCGCGCAACCAGTACACCCGAGATCGATGCAGCGACAACAGCGAACATCTCGAGCCAAAACGGAATAGCGACCATGACATCCGAGGCATGTGAGGTAACGGTTATGGCGGCGACGACGGGCAAGATAGGGTCCTTTGGATTGTGGGTTTAGACAATGCCCGTACATAGTACATGGTTGGCGGGCGTGGCGACCCTATTGCTCGGTAAACGGTTGGGACTGGGTGGGGGCGTAGGTACCAAACGTGTACGTCAGCCTTCAAAGATGTCGAAAAATGTCGGTTTTGGAGGGTGACGTACATGTTTGGGGATCTGGGTTGATGCTGAACGCGATGGGGGCGTGGTTGAATAGGAGGGATGTCCAAATTGTGAGCGGAGCTCAAAATTTATCCGGTCGGCTTACGCCGACCGCGCTGCGCTAAAAACGCGCTACGGGCGCGTTTTCTTTACGCTTTGCGCCCTGGCGGGTTCGAATCCCTTCTCCTTCGCCGTATTTGTTTGTAAGGGACTCAAAACAAAAAAGCTCCCGTTGTTGGGAGCTTTCTCAACCAAAATGGCGGAGGAGGAGGGATTCGAACCCTCGTGACCTTATACAGGCCAAACGGTTTTCGAGACCGCCGCATTCAACCACTCTGCCACCCCTCCGCGTGGGGTAAAAACAAAGCAGGCTCGAAGGCCTGCTTTGGAATTAACTGGCGGAGAGTCAGGGATTTGAACCCTGGAGACGCTTTTGACGCCTACACGATTTCCAATCGTGCTCCTTCGGCCACTCGGACAACTCTCCGTTAAATGCGAAAGTCAGTATACACGAGGAATCGCAAAGTGCAAACAGAAAAGTTGGCATTTTTTAAAACGCTTGGCCGCGCTTGGCGTTGCAGTGGGGTTTGAGGTGCCAAAAAACGGCTTCCGACCAGTGTGGTTGATCAACTCAATTGTTCAAAAGGGGTATTCATAAGCGACTTGGCAATGAATATAAAAATCTTTGGGTGGTGCTGTGGACCACCGGTATGCATTTTGCGACCACAGCCTTGTGCCCGTTGACCTGTGGCTTGGCTCAGCTTGTCCCCACGGCACCGTATCTTGTCCACAGATTCGTCAAGCTTTTGGTCAGCATTTGGTTGGAATGCGCATGAAACACCGTGCGAGTATGGGCATATGTGGAGGTCATGAGGTTGTAGCTGCAAATTATTGCAGCCTAGGAGGTTGAAAGATATTATTACCAAGTCTTTTCCTGCTTCAGGCGCACCTTCACGACCTGAAGCCACATTTGCCCAGAGGAGGTGACAATATGAAGGCTTATGAACTGCTGTTCTTTGTTGACCCGTCGCTCGACCCCGAGACTCGTCTCGCTGTTATGAAGCGTATCGATACCACGATCGCTGAGGGCGCTGGCAAGGTCGACTCCGTTGACGAGTGGGGCAAGCGCAAGCTCGCCTACGAGATCAACGACCTCACCGATGGTGACTACACCCTCATCAACTTCCACGCAGATCCTACCCAGATCGCCGAGCTTGATCGCGTCCTGCGCATCACCGACGCTGTGGTCCGCCACATGATCGTCCGTCGCGACGACCAGGAGTAAGACTGTCGTTTTGGACTGGGCTTGTGCCCCAAGAGGAAGTAGTGAGTTATGAGCATCAATCGAGTGAACATCACCGGTAACCTCACCCGCGATCCCGAGCTGCGCGCCACCGCCGGCGGAACCCAGGTTCTGTCCTTTGGCGTCGCCGTGAACGATCGTCGCCGCAACGCGCAGACTGGCGAGTGGGAGGACTATCCCAACTTTGTCGACTGCACCATGTTCGGCACCCGCGCCGAGGCCGTGAGCCGTTTCCTGGCAAAGGGAAACAAGGTCGCGATCGAGGGCAAGCTGCGCTACAGCTCTTGGGAGCGCGACGGCCAGCGCCGGAGCAAGCTTGAGGTCATCGTCGATGAGATCGAGTTTATGAGCTCCCGTGGTGGCCAGGGTGGCTACGATCAGGGCGGTTACGCCCCCGCAGCTCCCGCGCCCGCAGCACGTCCTGCCGCACCGGTGGCTACGCCGCCCGCGGTCGACGTCTACGATGAGGACATCCCGTTCTAAGGGTTGTTCACCTATTTTTGAGTGAGAGGCGGCTTCGGTTCGCCGAAGTTGCCAAACGAAAGGTATTTTGACATGGCTAATGATTTTTCTGCACGTCAGCCGCGTCGTAAGTACTGCCAGTTCTGCAAGGAGAACACTGAGTTCATCGACTATAAGGACACTCAGCTTCTCCGTAAGTACATGACCGACCGTGGCAAGATCAAGCCCCGTCGCGTCACTGGCGCTTGCACGCAGCATCAGCATGACATCGCCAACGCCATCAAGCGCGCCCGCGAGATGGCTCTCCTGCCGTACACCGTCCCCGTGGTTTCCTCTCGTGGCAACCGCGACCGCGGCTAAGAAGGGAGACGCATCATGAAGGTTATTCTTCTCGATGAGATCAAGGGCAAGGGCGGCGAGGGTGACGTCGTAGAGGTCGCTCAGGGTTACGCTGAGAACTTCCTGTTCCCCAAGAAGCTCGCTGTTGCCGCCACCAAGGGCAACCTCAAGCAGCTTGACGAGCGTCGCAACAACATCGCCAAGCGCGAGGCCGTCCGTCTGGCTACCGCCAACGAGACCAAGGCTGCCTTCGAGGGCAAGACGGTCACCGTTGACGTCAAGGTCGGCGACGAGGGCATCCTCTTTGGCTCCGTTACCGCCGCTATGATCGCTGACGCCATCAAGGCTCAGCTCGGTATGGACATCGACCGCAAGCGCGTCGAGCTCGGTAAGCCCATCAAGGTTGCCGGTGCCCACACCGTTGCCATCTCGCTGTACCGCGAGATCAAGGCCGAGGTTGTCGTTCTCGTCGGCGTTACCGCTGAGGAGCTCGCTGCCGAGGCTGAGGTCGAGGAGGCCGCTGAGGTCGCCGAGGCCGAGACCGCCGAGGTCGAGACTGAGGCTGCTGCCGAGTAGCATTTGCTGCAACGCAACAATCTTGTTCTAAGAAGGGCGCTCTGGGAAACCAGGGCGCCCTTTTGTTTTTTGCGCTGAGTGAGTGTCATGGTGAACGTTGCGTCGAAGTCCTATATACAGGACCGTTCATCCGTTTGGTTCGGTGATGATTGGCGGCGCGCGGCGCGTTTTGGGACCGTGGCTGATACTATGGATGCTCGCAAGCGATATGAATGAGGATGCTCATGGCATATGACGAAAGGGAGATGGGGCTGACGGTCGAGGACCGCGGCTCAAAGTTGGGTCTTCCCCAAAACCAAGATGCAGAGGCCAATGTACTGGCCGCTATGCTGCTATCGCCCGAGGTGGTCGAAGAGGCCCAGGTCGAGCTGCAGCCCGATGACTTCTACCGCCCCATTCATAAGACCATCTATACCGCGATGGTCGATATGTACAACAGCCGCATTCCCATCGACTCTATCTCGCTGATCGATTACCTGCGAAGCATCAACAAGCTCGATGCCGTGGGTGGCGAAGCGTACATTTTGGAGTTGATGGGTCAGACCCTGTCGCTCGTGAACTGGCAGCACCATGCCGCCATCGTCCGTCGCGACTCGATGCTGCGCGAGCTGATCGGCGCCACCAACGAGATTAACGCGCTGGCCTATAACGCCCCCACCAACACCAAAGAGGTCGTGGAGCTGGCCGAGAGCAAACTGCTCAAGGTCACGGCACGCGAGGTCAAGTCGAGCTACAAGACGCTGACCGAGTTTATGGTCGAGGCCTATAACGAGGCCGAGGAAGTGTGCCAGGCCGGTGGCCAGGCTGCGGGCGTGCCCACGGGCTTCCCGTCGCTCGACCGTATGCTCATGGGCTTCCGCGAGGGTCAGCTCATCATCATCGGCGCCCGTCCTGCCGTGGGTAAGACGTCGTTCGCTCTGAATCTGGCGCTCAACGCTGCCGCTGCTGGTTATACCGTCGGCTTCTTCTCGCTGGAGATGTCGGGCAAGGAAATTGCCCAGCGTCTGATTTGCGCCTACGCCATGATCTCGATCAGTGACTTCCGCATGGGCCGCATTAGCCCCGAGCAGTGGGCCAATATCAACGAGGCTACGCAGACCTTGTCCAAGCTCGATATTCTGATTGACGATACGCCCGGCACCACAGTGACCGAGATTCGCGCCAAGAGCCGCCGTATGCTCCATAACAAGGAGAAGGCAATCATCATCCTGGACTACCTGCAGCTGGTGAGTCCTCCGCCGGGACGCCGCTCCGAGAGCCGTACCGTCGAGGTTTCGGAGATGTCGCGTGGTCTGAAGATCATGGCCAAGGAGCTCAAGATCCCGCTCATCGCGCTGTCGCAGCTCTCGCGTCAGGTCGAATCCCGTACCGGCAAGCGCCCGCAGCTTTCCGACCTTCGTGAATCGGGCTCCATCGAGCAGGACGCCGATATCGTCATGTTCTTGGACCGCTCCGCCGACGAGGCCGAAGCCTCGCGCGACGATCGACCCGACGAGGGCGTTACGCGCATCGTCGTGGCCAAGAACCGTTCGGGCCCGATCGGCGACGTCGACCTGATGTTCCTGCCGGCATCCACCAAGTTCTATGAGCTTGATGGGGCACATGCCGAGGAGTAGGACAGGCGCCCGTTGCACGGGTATACTGGGAATGTTTTGTGCTTCTGCGTGCCGGCGTGGCGCGTAGACAGTCCATGAATGTAAGGAGTAAACATGCCGTCAACCGTTTTGGTCGGTGCCCAGTGGGGCGATGAGGGCAAGGGTAAGATTTGCGACCTGGTCGCCGGCGACTTCGATGCCGTCGTGCGCTACTCGGGCGGCAACAACGCCGGTCACACCATCGTCGTCAACGGCAAGAAGTACGGCCTGCACCAGGTGCCTTCCGGCATCATGTATTCCGACCACGTGTCGGTGATCGGTAACGGCTGCGTCGTCAACCCCAAGGTTGTCCTTGAGGAGATCGATATGTTCGAGGCCGACGGCATCACCACCAAGAACCTCAAGATTAGCGGCAACGCGCATGTCATCATGCCGTACCACATCGATCTGGATGGCGCCTTTGAGCAGAAGCTCGGCAAGAAGAACATCGGTACCACCAAGCGCGGCATCGGTCCGTGCTATCAGGACAAGATGGCCCGCATTGGCCTGCGCATGCAGGACATGCTGGACGAGGCGCTGTTCCGCGACAAGCTGGAGACCGCTCTCGCCCGCGTGAACCCCGAGCTCGAGCTCATCTACAACCTGCCCACCTACACCGTGGACCAGATTTGCGACGAGTACCTGCCGATGGCCGAGCGCCTGCGTCCCTACATCACCGAGACGAGCCTGCTGCTCAACAACATGATCGATGAGGGCAAGAACCTGCTGTTTGAGGGCGCCCAGGCGACGCTGCTCGACATCGACCACGGCACCTATCCGTACGTGACGTCTTCCAACTGCACCGCCGGCGGCGCCATTACCGGCTCCGGCGTGGGCATGAAGAACGTCGACCGCGTGCTGGGCGTCATGAAGGCCTATATCACCCGCGTCGGTTCGGGCCCCATGCCCACCGAGCTTTCCTATGAGTCCGAGGCTGGCCACACGCTGACCGAGGAGGGCTATGAGTACGGCGTGACCACCGGTCGCCGGCGTCGCTGCGGCTGGTTTGACGGCCCTATCGCCAACTATGCCTCGCGCGTCAACGGCCTCACCGACATCGCCATGACCAAGCTCGACGTGCTTTCGGCCTTCGACACCATTAAGGTGTGCGTTGCCTATGACGTCGATGGCGAGCGTTACACGAGCGTGCCCGAGCACCAGGTGCGCTTTGAGCATGCCAAGCCCATCTACGAGGAGCTTCCTGGCTGGAAGTGCGATATCACCGGCTGCCGCAGCTTTGAGGAGCTGCCGCAGGAGGCTCAGGACTACGTGGCGTTTATCGAGGATCTGGCACACACCCGCGTGACGTTCATTGGCGTTGGCGCTGGTCGCGAGCAGATTATCAACCGATTCTGGAAGTAATCGGGACTATTTGGTTATTGCGATATATCCCTTTGCAGCCCGGACGGGCGGCCGAGGGGTATATTTGCTTGCAAAGGGCTCGCGCGGAGCGGGCCGTTCATCCATAGAGGAGGCACCCTTGAAGGCGGACACTCAAACCATCGACATCCTGTTGTTGGGCAGCGGCGGCCGTGAGCATGCTTTGGCAGCTAAGCTCGCGGCATCACCGCGCGCCGGCAAGCTCTACATCGCGCCGGGTAACGGCGGCACCGCGAGCTGCGGCGAGAACGTTGTTCTCGACGACTGCGATCCTGCGGCCGTGGCGGCGTTTGCGCAGAGCCACGGATGCGGACTCGTGGTAATTGGCCCCGAGGCTCCGCTCGTGGCGGGCGTGGCCGACGCCGTGCGCGCGGCGGGTATTCCCTGCTTTGGCCCGGGTGCCGAGGGCGCCCAGATGGAGGGCTCCAAGCTGTTCTCCAAGCAGCTCATGGAGCGTGCGGGCATTCCGACGGCAGCCTATGGTTCGTTTACCGACGAGGCTTCGGCTCTCGCCTACGTGCGCGAGCAGGGCGCCCCGCTGGTCGTCAAGGCCGACGGCCTTGCCGCGGGCAAGGGCGTTATCGTGGCGACCGAACTTGAGCAGGCCGAAGAGGCCGTGCGCGAGTGCTTTGGCGGCACCTTTGGCGATGCCGGCAACACCGTGGTTATCGAGGAGATGCTCGTTGGTCCCGAGTGCTCGCTGCTGGCCTTTACCGACGGCAAGACCGTGCGCCCTATGGCCACCTCGCAGGACCACAAGCGCGCGCTCGAGGGCGACAAGGGTCCCAACACCGGCGGCATGGGTGTCTACAGCCCGGTGCCCATCGTGACCGATGAGGAGCACGCCACGATGGTGAAGGTCATGGAGCAGACCATTGCCGAGCTTGCTGCCGAGGGCATCGACTACCGCGGCTGCCTGTATGGCGGCTTTATGCTCACCCCCGCCGGCCCCAAGGTGCTGGAGTTCAACGCCCGCTTTGGTGATCCCGAGACGCAGGTCGTGCTCCCGCGCCTTAAGAACGACCTGGTCGAGGTTATGCTCGCCTGCGCCAACTGCGAGCTTGATCAGATTGAGCTCGATTGGCGTGACGAGTGGGCCGTGGCTGTTGTCCTGACGAGCGCGGGCTACCCCGGCAGCTACGAGAAGGGCAAAGTCATCACCGGCATCGCCGACGCCGAGGCCATGGAGAACGTGACCGTTTACCATGCCGGCACCGCCGTGGTGGACGGTCAGCTCGTGACCAACGGCGGTCGTGTGCTTGCCGTGACCGCGCTGGGCGACACGTTCGAGAACGCTCGCAACCTTGCCTACGAGGCCTGCGAGAAGATTGATTTTGAGGGCAAGACCCTGCGTCATGACATCGGCCTGCGCGCGCTGCGTGGCCGCGACGCCTGGGATGCCTAAAGTCCGAGAGGGATGAGACGGATGGACGAGAAGAACGAAGAGCTCGTGGACGCGCAGATCGTCGAAGAGGACAGCCGCATGTATGGGCACGCCGAGGGCGAGCCTGGTGGCAAGGTCGCTGACGAGCCGGCGCTGGTGCTGGGCGACGACGACCCGCACGATGTCGAGCTGCACGAGAAGATTCTTTCGGAGGAGTGCGCCTGGAAGGGCAAGATCCTCGACGTCCACCGTCTTGAGGTTGAACTGCCCAACGGTCACCGCAGCGCCCGCGATATCGTTCGCCATCCGGGTGCGGCGGCCGTTGTGGCACTGACCGAGAGCGGCAAGATCGTACTGGTGCGTCAGTACCGCACCGCCATCGACCGCGTGACGGTCGAGATTCCTGCCGGCAAGCTCGATCCGGGCGAGGACCCGCTCGATTGCGCCAAGCGCGAACTGCATGAGGAGACGGGCTTTAGGGCCGGTCGTATTCGCTTTTTGACGTCGATTGTCACGTCCTGCGGTTTTTGCGATGAGATCATCCACATTTACTTGGCTACCAAGCTCGAGTTTGATGCGCCCAACCCCGATGATGACGAGTTTGTCAACGTGGACCTGGTGCCGCTGCACGAGCTGATCGACGCCGTGCTCGACGACAAGATCGAAGACGCCAAGACCGTCGTGGGCGCCTTGGCCTGCGACAGCATCGCGCACCGCCTTGGGGGCGCGGAGCTTTAACGAGTGGGGATAGCCCTGGGACAAGTACTACTGATTGCTTTGTCCCAGGGCCTTACGTTGCTGATATTTCTTTGAGGATCACATGCTGAAGAGGTTTCTTTCGTATTACAAGCCCCAGATGGGGCTTTTTGTTGCTGATACTGTTTGTGCTCTGGTGCTTGCCGCCATTGACCTGGCGTTCCCCATTATCCTGCGCAATTTGACCGGTGGGCTGTTTACTCAGGGTCAGGCTGCCATTATGCAGGCGCTCGGCATGATCGCGGTGGGCTTGGTGCTGATGTATGCCGTCCGCTGCGCCTGCCGCTATTTTGTGAGCTATTGGGGTCACGTGATGGGCGCGCGCATGGAGTCCAAGATGCGCGAGGACCTGTTCGACCAGTACGAGCGCTTTAGCTTTGCGTACTTCGACCGCAACAGCTCGGGCGACATGATGAGTCGCGTGGTCAACGACCTGTTCGATATCTGCGAGGCGGCGCACCACGTGCCCGAGTGGATCATCATCTGCGGCATCGAGATTATCGGCTCGTTTGTAATTCTCTTTACCATCGCCCCGGTGCTGGCGCTTGCCATGGCTGTGGTGACGGCAGCGTTTACGGTCATCATGTTTTGGCAGAACATGCGCATGCGTGAGGTCTTTAGCGACAACCGCAAAAAAATCAGCGGTATCAATGCGCAGCTGCAGGATTCGCTGGCTGGCATGCGCGTAGTCAAGAGCTTTGCCAATGAGGAGACCGAGCGTGCCAAGTTCCGTGCCTCTAACGGCCGCTACCTTTTGTCCAAGGAGAACATGTATCACGCCATGGGCGTCTATACCGCGACGTATGGCCTGCTCTCGGGTGTGCTCTATGTGATCGTAGTGCTGCTGGGCGGATGGCTGGTCGCCCAGGGACAGCTACAGGCGGTCGATATGGCGACCTTCGCACTCTATATTTCGCTGTTCTGCACGCCGCTTGAGACGCTCGTCAATTCGGCCGAAACGTATCAGAAGGCTATCGCCGGCTTTAAACGTATGGACGAGGTGCTCTCGACCGCGCCGGATATCCAGGACAAGCCGGGCGCTACGGATCTGCAGGTGACTGCCGGCGCCGTGGAGTATCACGACGTGTGCTTTAACTACGAGGATGTCGAGCTGGGCGAGGGCTATGCCGACGAGCGTCCCGTTATCGACCATATGGACCTGTCCATCAAGCCCGGGCAGACCATCGCTTTGGTTGGCCCTTCGGGCGGCGGCAAGTCCACGACCTGTTCGCTGCTGCCGCGCTTTTATGACGTGGCTACCGGATCCATTAGCATCGACGGTCAGGACGTGCGCGATGTGACGCAGCAGAGCCTGCGCCGCGCCATCGGCCTGGTGCAGCAGGATGTCTATCTATTTGACGGTACGATTGGCGAGAACATCGCCTACGGCAAGCCGGGCGCTACGGCAGAAGAGATCGCCGAGGCCGCCCGTCGCGCCAACATCGATGCCTTTATCGAGTCGCTTCCGCAGGGCTACGACACCGTGGTGGGCGAGCGCGGCAGCCGTCTTTCGGGCGGACAGAAGCAGCGCGTTGCCATCGCGCGCGTGTTTCTCAAGAACCCCAAGATCCTGATTTTGGACGAGGCGACGAGTGCTTTGGATAACGAGAGCGAGGAGGCGGTGCAGGAGTCACTCGAAGAGCTGGCACGCGGCCGCACAACGATTATCATCGCCCACCGTCTTTCGACCATTAAGCATGCCGATGAGATTGCGACCGTTGAGCATGGTCGCGTTGTGGAGCGTGGCACGCACGAGGAGCTTCTCGCCCGTGGCGGCACCTATGCCCGTTACTATCGAATGCAGTTCGAAGGTGCGCGTGCGCACGAGCTCGACTGATTGATATGACAGGAAGTTTATGGCTGACAAGAACCCTTTGACTCCGGAAGAAGTGACGGAGTTATTCTCCGAAATCGATGCATCCGGCGTCTTGGATCCCACGCTCGCCAAAAAGCGTACCGAGCGCATGCGTGAGAAGGAGGCTGCGGCCAAGCGCGGTGACAAAGCGGCGCTAGCGCAGCTGCGCAGCGAGGACCGCGCGAGCCAGGCAAAACATATCGACCCGCTGTCCGAGGACGATCCTTCGGGCTCGCAGGTGAGCCATACCATTACGAAGACCGCGATGGCCGTGGTCATCGGTATTTTGGTGCTGATCGTGGGCATGCAGATTGGCTACGGTGTGATGCGACGCCTGAACACCGCGAACCTCTCCGAGAGCGTTTCGGTCGATACCGTTTCGACCGCGCTCAAGGGCGGACTTGAATGGGGCAACGGCTTTACGCAGTTCCCGCTCGACTTTACCGTCGATGAAGCCGATGAACGCACGGGCACGGTCGAGGTGACGGTGTTGGACACATCGTCTGCCAACGAGCTCGAGCTGCTGTCCAACGGGCAGATTCAGGCCGCGGCGCTTGCGACCAACGCGTTGCTCAACGATAAGATCGACCGCGTGGTGTATAACGTTCACGCCTATATCGACGAGGATAGCAACATTCAGCACGATTCCTTCTTTGGCATGTTCCCCGCGCGCGGCCACCAGAGCGCCATTTTGACGTTCGTGTGGACCAAGAGCTCATCCAACGCCACGAGTATCGACTGGAAGATGCGCATCGTGAGTATGGATGACACCATCGCCGAGCGCATTCAGAAGCAGGTGAACTCGGTGTCGTCGTTGATTGAGGACCCGGTGGTGAGCCAGACCAAGATTGACGAGGAAAAAGCCGAGCGCGATCTGGAGCATCGTCTACATGGCCGCGAGATTTTCCGCGGCGGCAAGCCCGATCGCACACCGTCCGAACTGCTGGAGCAGGACAAGAAAAAGTAAGAGGCCTTGATTATCGACTTTATCCGAACACCTCCCACATTCATCCGCACATGTGCGGATGAATGTGGGAACCCGATACCCTGAGGGCCGGGCCGGCCGGCCCCGGGAGATCGGAGGACGGTATGTCCGGAAAGAAGAAAAGGGGCTCCGCGAGGGCGGTCCCGAGGTCCTACGGAAGGCTCACGAGGCACGAGCGGGACACGGTCCAGAGGATGCTGGAGCGCAGGGCGTCGTGCAGGGAGATCGCGAGGGAGC
>NZ_CYYP01000021.1 GCF_001405375.1 Collinsella aerofaciens | reverse complement strand
GGCCGCCACGGTTGGATTAGACACTCACCGTTGTCGGCCTAATCCGCGGTCTTTCATGCAGCAGGGGCTCTCAATGTTTTTATGTCCTGCTCATATCGTCTATGCCGGCACCTTGGGACACTCCTTTGCATCCCATGCGGCCCTCATAAGCTGCGGTGAAATACGGACTGTTTAGCGGCCTGAAGCCATAAAACGGTCCGTATTTCACCGCAACTGCGGAGGAGGACCGGGTGGATGGTGGAGTAGCTAAAAGTGCCCCGTCCTTAATTAGCTACTTGGGCTCGGTCGATGTCCATGCTGGCGATCAGGTTGATGTTGGTGTTGAGGAGGTCGGGGAGGACGACGTCGCCCATGCGGATGGGGGCGTTGACGACTAGGCCTCGGATGAGGGCCATGGCTTGGGCGTGGAGTTCTAGCGGGATGGCTTCGGCGGTGCGCACGGGGAGCAGGGCTTCGTCGCCGCCAGATACTGCCACGGTCGTCGTGAGCACGCGCATGGGGCAGGTGAGCTCCTGATGCGCGAACTTATCGCCGCGTGGGCAGTTGTTGCCGGTTACGGAGCGCACTTCTACCACGGCGCCGTCTGCGTCACGCCCTACCTCTACGGTCAGGAGGCATTCGGATGGGCAGGTGGTGCAGTTGAACTGCAGCGTCTCGGTCGCATTCGTGCTCATGAGCTATGCCTCCTCAATGGGATCGACAGACAGAATAATCTCTCTAGCACCTAGGTCGAGTGCGCGCTGAATCACCTTCGCCGGCAGCGGGAAGCTTTCTATGACGCTCGGCTTAAATGCACGGACCTTGCCTGCGAACAGTTCCTCGCCGCCTGCCAGAATACGCACGCGGGCGGCGTCGACGGGTCGGCGCACGCGGAAGTTGAGCTTGGTGAGTGCCACAGCCGTAATGCGTGCCGGCAGCGCGTAGCCCGCGATGCCGGCAGGGGAGACCGAGAGCTCGCAGTCCGGAACGGCGCCCGCGCCGGTCCCCAGCGCGTACGCCGCCGCAGCCGCGCCGGCGCGCTCAGACTCGGTCGTCACGTTGTCGGCCAGGTCGTGCACGTGCAGCACGTTTCCGCAGGCAAAGATGCCCGGCATGCCCGTCTGCAGGCTCTGGTCCACCACGGCGCCGCGCGTGCGCGGGTCAAGCTCAACGCCAGCGGCAACCGAAAGCTCGTTCTCGGGAATCAATCCCACCGAAAGCAGCAGTGTGTCGCACGGAACGATGCGCTCCGTCCCGGCAATGGGCGCCAGGTTCTCGTCGACTTGGCTTACCTCGACGGCCTCCACGCGGTCGTGGCCGATCACGCGTGTGACGGTGGTGGACAGGTGCAGCGGAATTCCAAAATCGTCCAGGCAGTTCTTAACGTTGCGGCGCAGGCCGTTGGCGTACGGCATGAGCTCGTACACGCCCTCGACCGAAATCCCCTCGAGCGTGCAGCGGCGCGCCATGATAAGCCCGATGTCGCCCGAGCCCAAAATGACGTCATGCGAGCCGGGCTTGAGGTTCTCGATATTGATGTATCGCTGCGCCAGGCCGGCCGTAAACACGCCAGCGGGACGGCTGCCGGGGATCTTGATCTCGCTGCGGGTGCGCTCACGGCAACCCATGGCAAGGACGATCGCGTGCCCGGTGAGCTGCAGCATGTCGGCAGGGCTCATGAGCGTGACGGTGTGGACCGCGGTGTCAACTGCAGACTCGCTTGAATCAATCCCAATCACCATGCTGTTCAGGAACAGCGTAATGTCGGTTGCGTGCACCTGGTCGATAAAGCGCTGCGCGTACTCGGGACCGGTGAGCTCCTGTTTAAAGTGCGACAGGCCAAAGCCGGGGTGGATGCACTGGCGGAGGATGCCGCCCAGGTGCTGCTCGCGCTCCACGATGGCTACGCGTGCCCCTGCCATATGCGCGGCCAGCGCGGCCGCCATGCCGGCAGGTCCGCCGCCGATAACGACCACGTCGAAGGCCTGCGTCGACACCGACGTTACAGTTCCGGCCTCCGCGCGTTCGTCGCGCATATCAAACGTCGCCATCCTAGCGCACCCCCTTCAAAGGTCCCTCGACCAGCCAGGAGCCGGCGTCCTCCAGTAATACCTCGCTGAGGTCGCAGCCCAGCTCTCGGGCAAGAATCGCCACCACACGGCTCTGGCAAAAGCCGCTTTGGCACCGACCCATGCCGGCACGGCAGCGGCGCTTGACGCCTTCGACCGAAACCGCGCCCGGGCGGCGTCGAATCGCGGCCACAATCTCGGCCTCGGGCACTGTCTCACAGCGGCAGACGATCTGCCCCCACGCGGGATCGGACTCGATCAGCTCCTCCTTGCGCGCAAGCGGTGCGTGGTCAAAGTCGTCCGGCGCGCGGCGAATCGGGTCCCAATCGTCCCGTTCGCGCAGGGCCACGCCGGCATCGCGCAGTACCTGCTCCATGCGCTCGGCAATGGCTGGCGCGCTTGCCACGCCCGGCGACTGAATGCCCGCCGCCTGGAAAAGCCCCGGCACCACGGCCGACTGTCCAATAAAGAAGTCGTTCGTTCCCTGAATGACTGGACGACCGCCGGCAAACACGCGCACCACGCGGCGCGTGTCCAGATCGGGCACCAGTTTGCGTGCACCGGTCAGGAGCGTGTTGATATCACTCGCATAGGTCTGCGTATCGCCGGGCTCGCGCACGGCGGCCGTCGCGGTAATCACGGTGTTGCCATGTACGGTACCCGTGACGATAACGCCCTTGGACACCGGCGTGGGAACGGGGTAGAGCGGCATGAGCGTGCGCGGTTCCTTGTCCAGCACCACGATGTTGCCCTGGCGCCAGACCATCTGAAACTCCTCGGCGCCCGCCATATGCGAGATGTCGGCGGCGCCGTTGCCCGCAGCGTTGATCAGGTAGCGGCAGCGCACGTTGCCAGCGGAGGTCGCCAGCGTAAAGCGCGCGTCGTCGCCCGAGCCCACGACTTCAATCGCTTCCACCGGAGCGGACCGCATAAACGTCACCCCGTTGGCCACGGCGTTTTCCAGCGCGGCGATGGCAACCTCAAACGGGTCGACAAACCCAGTCGAGGGACACCACAACGCGCACGTTGCATCGGCACTGGCGCGCGGCTCTAACTCGTGGATGCGGTCGGGTCCGACGATTGACAGCTCGGGCACACCGTTGGTAAGGCCATTGCTCCGCAGCTGCTCCAGATGCGCGCGGTCCTCGTCGTTGAAGCCCAACACCATCGAACCGGTGCGGTGGAACAAAAATCCGAGCTCCTGGGCCCAGGCGCCATACAGCTCGCAACCACGGGCGTTGACCTGCGCCTTTACCGTGCCCGGTGCCGGATCGTAGCCGGCATGCACCAGGCCACCGTTGGCCTTCGATGCGCCCAGGGCGATGTCGTTGGCCGCCTCGACCACGCAAATTGACAGGTCATAGCGTACGAGCTGCCGCGCGATGGCGCATCCGGTGATGCCCGCGCCCACAATTGCGATATCAAACGTTTCTGTCACAGTGCCTCCCAGACGAGTTGACAGGCCGTCAATACGACTATCCTACGGTCCGCACACCCCCAGTGCGGCGGCAATGCGGCGAACAGCCTCGCAACACCCGCCAACGGCAGGCGAGGGGAGACCCAGCAATGTCGACAACCTCGTCTGCCGGCTACCACGTTGAAGTTTTGTCTCGATCTGTAACAGTAAGCTGAGGATTTGGCTTCCAGTTGTTACAGATTGAGATTGAAGTCGGGGAGAGATTCTTCTGTCTCGATCTGTAACAGTAAGAGGGGAAATTTGGTCCCAGTTGTTACAGATCGAGACGTTTGCCAGGCGGCCCCTCCGTTTGTCTCGTTCTGTAACATCTAGACCCGAATTCCGCTCCCACCTGTTACAGATTGAGATGTTTGTGTCCGCGCCGGCCCCGTACCCGGCCGTAGTCCCATATAAACAAACCCCGTGGTAAACTTGACCGGACTGTTAATATTCCGAAAGGTACCCGTAATGTCCAAGTACATCTCCGAGCTCATGTCGCCGCAGCTTATGGGCGTCGTCTATGCCTTCGTTGGCTTTATCATCGCCCTGTATGTGCTGTCGGTCGTCTATGTGTTCATCGATGCTCGCCGCCGCGGCGCCAGCGCCTACGTGGCATGGGGCATCATCGCCCTCATCCCGTTTGTAGGCCTCATTGCCTACCTGGTCCTGCGCCCGCACTCCTACGCGTCCGACCGCGAGGAGCAGGAGCTGGACATGGCCCTGCGCGAGCGCCAACTTGCCCAGTACGGTACCTGCCCGCAGTGCGGCGCGCCCATCGAGAAGGACTTTGTCGTCTGCCCGGTGTGCGACACCCAGGTACGCAATGTCTGCCCCAGCTGCCATCGCCCGCTCGATGCGCACTGGAAGGTCTGCCCCTACTGCCGAACTCGCATCCAGTAACGCATCCATCGCCGGGCCGGCCGCAAGCCATGGGCGACGCGCGTCCCGCGCAAGCCACACGCTCAACCCGCCCCACACGATGAAGCATGCGTAGAAAATCGCCCGCCGTGCCATTAAGGTGCGGCGGGCGCTTGTATACCAAGGCAACCTGCCTATAATGATGCAAGTCAAAAACGCCGAGCGCATCGCACGCACTTGCATCAGGCATCCGAGAGGAGAAAACATACCCATGAAGGCACTCTACAATGACGGTTCGGTGGCCGAGCTCCCGCAGGACGAGGTCACGCACGTCATCCGCCACTCCGCCGCGCACATCATGGCGCAGGCCATCAAGCGCCTGTACCCCCAGGCCGACTTTGCCTACGGCCCCGCGACCGACAACGGTTTTTACTACGACGTCGACCTGCCCGAGGGCGTCAAGATCAGCGAGGACGACTTCCCCGCGATCGAGGCCGAGATGAAGAAGATCGTCAAGGAGAACCTCAAGTTCTCCGTGTACGAGAAGCCCCGCGCCGAGGCCATCGCCCTTATGGAGGAGCGCGGCGAGAAGTACAAGGTCGAGCACATCGGCGACCTGGACGACGACGCCCGCATCACCTTCTACCAGCAGGGCGACTACATCGACATGTGCGTCGGTCCCCACATCTGCTACACCAAGGCCCTCAAGGCCTTTAAGCTCACCGGCGTCTCGGGCGCTTACTGGAAGGGCGACAAGGACAACAAGATGCTCACCCGCATCAACGGTGTCGCCTTTGCCACCAAGGAGGAGCTCGACGAGCACATGCACATGCTGGAGGAGGCCAAGAAGCGCGACCACCGCAAGATCGGCCGCGAGATGGACCTCTTTATGATGCGCGACGAGGCCCCCGGCTTCCCGTTCTTCCTGCCCAACGGCATGATCCTTAAGAACACGCTGCTGGACTACTGGCGCGAGATCCACCACAAGGCCGGCTACGTGGAGATCTCCACGCCGCTCATCATGAACAAGCAGCTGTGGAAGACCTCGGGCCACTGGGACCACTACAAGGACAACATGTACTCCACCGTCATCGACGACGAAGAGTACTGCATTAAGCCCATGAACTGCCCGGGCGGCGTGCTGGTGTACGCTTCCAAGCCGCACTCTTACCGCGAGCTGCCCATTCGCGCCGGCGAGATTGGCCTGGTGCACCGCCACGAGCTGCGCGGCGCCCTGCACGGCCTGTTCCGCGTGCGCTGCTTTAACCAGGACGACGCCCACCTGTTTGTGCGTCCCGATCAGCTGACCGACGAGATCGTGGGCGTGGTCAACCTCATCGACTCCGTGTACCAAAAGTTTGGCTTTAAATACCACGTTGAGCTTTCCACCCGCCCCGACGACTCCATGGGTTCCGACGAGGACTGGGCGCGCGCCGAGGAGGGCCTGCGCACCGCTCTGGAGAAGCTGGGCATGGACTACGAGGTCAACGAGGGCGACGGCGCCTTCTACGGCCCTAAGATCGACTTTCACCTTGAGGACTCGCTCGGCCGTACCTGGCAGTGCGGTACCGTTCAGCTCGACTTCCAGATGCCGCTCAACTTTGACCTGGAGTACGTGGACGCCGACGGCACCAAGAAGCGCCCCATCATGCTGCACCGTGTATGCTTTGGCTCCATCGAGCGCTTCATCGGTATTCTGATTGAGCACTTTGCGGGCAAGTTCCCCACCTGGCTGGCTCCCGTGCAGGTCAAGGCCCTTCCGGTCTCCGAGAAGAGCCGCGACTACGCCCACGAGGTGTGCGCCAAGCTGGAGGAGGCCGGCATTCGCGTGGTCTGCGACGACCGCGACGAGAAGATCGGTTACAAGATCCGCGAGGCCCGCAGCATCGACCGCGTGCCCTACATGCTCATCTTGGGCGAGAAGGAGGTCGAGACCGGCAACATCTCCGTCCGCGATCGTTCCAACGAGACCGTTCAGATGGGCGTTGATGAGTTTGTGGCCAAGGTGCTCGAGGAGATCAAGACTCGCGCCTAGCACAAACAATACAAGAATTAACAAAGGCGATCGTCCTCGCGGGCGGTCGCCTTTTTTGTTGTCTAAAGAAGAAAAGCCGCTGGTTAGAGCGGTTTTTTGTTGTGCAAAAAGGTACAGGTTTTTGTAGAGGGGTATGGAGATGCACCCATTCGCGGCGCATTTTGTGCAATCTGAGAAAACGCGAGCAGTTTGCTCGTATAATGAACTCCGTCGAAAGATACAAAAACCTGTACTTTTGCGACTGCGCCTAGCTGCGAGCGAGAAGCCTGTTCTTAACGCCCTTGCATCCGCGTGTGTCGCGGAGACAAGAAAAGGGGGCGAGAGATGGAACAGACAATGCGGCGCCAAGAGCAGCTGCCCGGTGCCTTTAGCGGCTCCACTACCAACTGTCAGCACGGCCGCGTCCGCTGGTATCTGGTCCACACCCCCAACGGTAAAGAGCGCGAGACCTGCGAAAAGGTCCGCCGCATTATCCCGCACGAGCTGATGCAGGACGCTTTTGTGATGCAAAAGGAGTTCTGGTTTAAGCGGGACGGCGCTTGGTCGCTCCAAATCAAACCCATGTACAAGGAATACTTCTTCGTCGCTACGCACGATGCCGCCGCGCTCGATAGGGCTTTGGCCCAGTTGAGCTTTGGCTGTCGCATCGCCGGCAGTAGGGAGCGGGCGTACATGCCCATGCCGGACGATGCACAGGACTGGTACCGCAGCGTGTTGGACGACGACGGTGTTGTGCGCAACAGCGTAGCGCGCATAGAAGACGGCGTGTTGCACATAGAGCAGGGTCCCTTGGTGGGGCAAGAGGCCCGCGTTAAAAAGATCGTCCGCCATAAACGCTGGTGCCTGGTAGACGTGGGCGAAGGTGACTCCGCATTTAGGGAGCTGCTACCGCTCGACGTTCCTAGCAAAACGTAAGGGAGACGTCGCACCAGCTATTCGTTCGCATTTTTGAATTTACCGATTGGGGGATCCCCGGGGAACGGGGACGTAAGTTTGACTGTGACTGCTAAAGAAGTAACAGAGAGCAATGCGCCCGTGGGGGCGGCGCTGATTGCTCAGGCGATGGACCGGCGTGAGGGCGTCGGCCGCTACAAGGCCATGCAATCCATCATGGACTGGGATCGCTCGCGCCTTGTCTATAGGGCCGTGAAGCGTGCGTTCGACATCGTGTTCAGCGGTGCCGCGCTCGTCCTCATCGCGATCCCCGGACTGGTGCTGGCCGCCGCCATCCGCCTCGAGAGCGAGGGGAGCCCCTTCTATAGCCAGATCCGTGTGGGCCGCACCCGTTCCGACGGTAGTTTAACCACTTTTCGCATGTGGAAGTTCCGCTCCATGTACAGGGACGCCGACGAGCGCCTCGCCGAGCTCAAGGAGCAAAACGAGATCGCCGGGGCCATGTTCAAGATGAAGGAGGACCCCCGCGTCACCAAGATCGGCAGGTTTATCCGCAAACACTCCATTGATGAGTTCCCGCAGTTCCTGAACGTTTTCTTGGGCCAGATGTCGGTCGTGGGTCCGCGCCCGCCGCTGCCGAACGAGGTGGCCGAGTACACCGAGTACGACCTGCAGCGCTTGGCCGTGAAGCCCGGGATCACCGGCTGGTGGCAGGTGACGGACCGCAACGACACCGATTTCGACGGCATGGTCCGACGCGACCTGGAGTACATCGCCAAACGCGGCGTGGTCACCGATTTAAAGATTGTTCTCCTCACAGTCGTTGAGGTCTTTACCGGTGGCGGTGCTTACTAGATGACTGAACCGATTAGGGTAGCCCAGATTGTTGGCAAGATGGTTGGCGGCGGCGTCGAGGCCGTTGTCATGAACTATTATCGCCATATTGACCGAAGTAAAGTCCAGTTCGATTTTCTTGTCGATTCAGATTCGACGCTCGTGCCACGTGAAGAGATCGAATCGCTTGGTGGTCGAATCTTTGAGATTCCGCCCTACCAGCATGCGATTGAATATCAGCGAGAGCTTCAAAGCCTCTTTACGCAAGAGGGCTGGAAGATAGTGCACAGCCATATCAACGCGCTTTCCGTCTTTCCGCTTCGCGCCGCGAAGAAGGCAGGGGTACCCGTGCGTATCGCCCACAGCCACTCGACGAGCGGCAAAGGCGAGTTTGCAAAAAATGCCCTTAAAGGCTTTTTGAAACTGTTTTCGACAAGGTATCCAACTGATTTGGCGGCCTGTACTGAGTATGCCGGTAAATGGCTGTTCGGCTCATCCCATTTTACCGTCTTTAATAATGCTATCGATTTGAGCAGTTTTTCTTTCAATCGATCGATTAGGGATGAGCAACGTGCTGGGCTTGGAGCGCAGGACGATACGCTGGTATTGGGGAATATCGGTAGGTTCATCCCCCAGAAGAATCAGCTGTTTTTGCTTGATGTTTTCAAGGCGGTTTATGCTCAGAATCCTGATTCCATCCTTGTTATCTGCGGCGATGGAAAGTTGAGACCGCAGGCGGAGGAAAAGGCGCGCTCGCTGGGAATTGCGTCAGCGGTGCGTTTTCTCGGTCAGATTTCCAATGTACAGGACGTCTATCAGGCGCTTGATTTATTCGTTCTCCCTAGTCTGTACGAGGGCCTCGGAATGGTCGCGATTGAGGCCCAGGTCTCCGGTCTCCCGTGCATCTGCTCTGAGAGGGTCCCCAACGAGGTCGCGCTATCCGGTCGGTGCAGCTTCGTTCCGCTGAGTGCGGGCATTGAGGGCTGGTCCAATGCGATCCTTACCACACGCACAGATGTCGTTAATCGTTCCGATCCCCAAGCATCTCTGGGGCTTGAATCTTATGACATCTTTAGGGCAGCGCCCAAGCTCGAAGAGTACTACCTGAAGTTATTTGAAACGGTGAATTAATGAAAATTTGTATTTTAACGTGGCTCCATAATCAAAATTTCGGTACGTTGCTTCAGGCTTATGCCCTACAGCAGTTTTTGAAGGCAGAAGGGCATGACGTTGTCGACGCCGACTATCTTCCCTGCGTTAAAGAAAAGCTACTGAACTGGGCGATCAACCGGAACTCCTTCGATTTATTTGCTGGCAAAGCACGCGAGCTATTCAATCGCAAGAAGGAACATGATGACTTCGGATCCTCGACGGCTGACGTATTCAATCGCTTTTTGAGCCAGAACATCGAGACCACTGATCGGATTGTCGATACAGACGGACTGGTCGATTTACGGGGAAAATACGATGCATACGTCTGCGGATCTGATCAAATCTGGTCCCCTTATCTTTTGAATAGGAATTTCTATCTCTCCTTTCTAAGCGACAGCGATAAGAGAATCGCGTATGCACCCAGCTTCGGTGTCACGAGCACCACGCAGAGGAAGAAAAAGATCATTACCGATCTGATTAAAACGTTCAGCTCTGTGTCTGTTCGTGAAGATGCGGGCGCGGATTTTGTCGAATCCCTCGGTCTCGAGCGCCCTTCACAGGTTGTGGACCCTGTCCTGCTCCTGTCGAAAGAGGACTGGGCCCCGCTCATCAACGGTAAATGTCCTGAGCCCGGGAAAATCGTCTGCTATTTCCTTGGGAATAGGCCGTTTTACAGGAAAGCTGTCGATTCGATTTCAAAAGAGCTCGGCTGCGAGGTCGTGACGCTTGTCGGTTCAGGTAAAAATGCTGTCGACGAGCAGCTCAATCCGCGTTACGGGCTTGGTCCCGATGAATGGCTCGCTTATCTGGCGAGCGCGCGGTTCGTGTTAACCGATTCGCTGCACGGTACGCTGTTTTCTCAAATTTTCCGCAAAGACTATTACTGCTTCAAGAGATTTGAGGAGACCGACAAGCGCTCTCAAAACTCTCGAGTCGAGAGCCTCTCGAGGCTTTCGAATACCGAGGATCGTCTGCTAGATGGCTATGACAGTCACATGAACGCTACGGGAATCGAGGGCTATGAGAAGCGACTGTCCGACGTGGAGTCGCTCATCACGTTTTCGAAAAAATGGCTCTTGGATGCTCTTGAGCAATAGGGGGAAAGTTAGCTTGAGCAAGAACATCGACACAGTTTCTCACCGGGCCTGCTTTGGTTGCGGAGCTTGCGCGGCCAAATGCCCTTTTTCCGCTATTACTATGCGTACCTCGCCCGACGGTTTCGAATATCCCGTGGTGGACGCAGCGAGATGCACCTCCTGCGGTCTTTGCCTGCGTACCTGTCCGGCCGAAAACCAAGTCGACGCGGACTCGGAGGCCATTCGCGCCGCTGTCTTGCAGAGCGATGACCCGGACGAGCTCGCGCAAAGTTCGTCCGGCGGCGTCTTCTCCCTTCTTGCGAAACGTATACTATCGGACGGCGGGCGCGTTTACGGCGCCGCCTGGGATGGCGTCGATCACGTCAGGCATATCGGTATATCCGAGCTTGCCGAAATCGCGCTCCTGCAAAAGTCCAAATATGTCCAGAGCGATGCTAGCGAATCGTATCCCGAAGTGCTCAGCGATCTCAAATCCGGCAAGCGAGTCCTCTTCAGCGGTACTCCTTGTCAGGTTTCCGCGCTGCGTCTCTATTTGGGTAAACCGATGGATGGGCTGACAACCGTCAGCGTTGTTTGCCACGGTGTACCAAGCTCTTCCATGTTTCGTTCCTATGTTGGCTGGCTCGAGCTTCGGGAGAAGTCCGATGTCACCGCACTGACTTTTAGAGATAAATCGAAATTCGGATGGGGCCATAACATAAAAATCGAGTTATCCGACGGCAGGATTATAAAGAGACCCGCTGCATTCGATCCCTTTTATGGTTCCTACATCAAAGGCCTGATCAGCAGATCGTCTTGCTACGGCTGTCCTTTCAGAGGGTGCGACAGTCCTGCCGACATCATCCTCGGTGATTCCTGGCGTTCTGAGTCTGTCCAAGACTGCGGACATCCCGAGAAGGGTGTTTCGGCCGTTATCGTGAAGACCGAGCGCGGGGCAAAATTGATCGATGAAATAGGCGATTACGTCGCCTACTCTAACAACGGCCTTGCTCCGGATGATGTGCTGCTGCATGAAGATCCTAATAAGCGCTCTGATCTTGAGGAGAGGCGCGATGCCGTTATCGAGCAGTTCGAGGCTACAGGATTACAAGTCTTTGATTCCGTCCTGGCGCCGAATGCGACTCTTTTCGACCGTCTGAAAATGCTGCTCCCCCCGTCGATGCGCCTGCGTGTAAAGCGGTTTGTCCGATCTATTAAACCTAGGACCGTGCATGAGTAACTTCACCACAGTGATAACGATTTGCGACCGTCCCCATATCGGGGGCGGAGCTTCAAAAATCGCAATCGAAACAGCAGCTGCTCTGGCGAGGATAGGTGTCAACAGCTATTTCTTTTCAGCGTTGGGTGACCCCGATCCCTCCTTAATCGAATCGGGCGTTGTTTGTGTCAATTGCGGGCAGAACGACGTCCTGAACGGGGGCGTCTCCGGCGCTGCTCAGGGTATCTGGAACAGGCGCTCGGAAACGGCGCTGGATGATCTACTGAAGCAGCTCGATCCGAAGACGACGGTCGTCCACGTTCACTCTTGGACGCACTCCCTTTCTCCCTCGATATTCACGGCCATAGGGCGACGGGGGTTCAAGTGCCTGATCACAGCCCATGAGTACTTCCTCGTTTGTTCCAACGGTGGACTCTACGATTATGTTAATCATTGCAACTGCGGAATTGCCCCCGGTTCTCCGAAGTGCCTGCTGCACAACTGTGACAAGCGCTCATATATCCAAAAACTGTATCGATCCGTTCGCTTTTCCGTGCAGGGATATGTTTTGAGAGCGCTGCGCCCGGCTGTCGCCTTCGTTTCAGATTCCAGTCGTCGGTTGATTGAGCCCTATCTAACATGGGATGCCGAGCGATTCGACTGTTTAAATTACGTCGATGCGGACAAATTCCAGCATGGGTTTGATGCAGATTGCGAGGCTTACCTATTCGTTGGTCGCCTGAGCCCTGAAAAGGGCTGCGATTTATTTTGCGAAGCCGCCAGTAGGGCCGGTGTGGACGCTATCGTCATCGGTGACGGTACCGAATTGAAGAGGCTGTCGGACAGTTATCCGGATATCAAATTCATGGGCGCGCTGCCCCATGACAAGGTGCTTTCCGTCATGACGCGGTCACGTGCAATCGTTATGCCCTCGGTTTGCCGAGAGACGTTCGGGCTTGTCGCCTATGAGGCCATGATCGCTGCCGGTCTGCCGTGCATCGTCTCTGATGTCGGCGACGCTGCCTCCTTTGTGAGGTCGAAAGGTCTCGGCGAGGTCTTCAGCGCGGGCAATGCCGAGTCGCTATCCGCCGCAATGGTCAATATGCTCGATCCCGATGTTTACTCGCGTTACAGGGGGGCGGTTGAGAAGGCGGACTTCAGCTGCCTCGAAAAGACCGCGTATGTAGAACGTCTTATCGGTATTTACGATCAGCTAATGGCTAAGCTTTAATTGGATGAAGGTTTTTAATGGTTACGGTTGTGATGTCAGTTTACAACGGCACGCGATATCTTACTGAGCAGCTAGATAGCTTAAGACTTCAGACAGTGTCTCCGGACCGAGTGCTGATTGCGGATGATTGCTCGACAGACGGGTCGTTCGATCACATTGTCAAATATATCGAGGAACACGGACTCGGTAATTGGACCATCAACAAGAATCGCTCTAATTTCGGCTGGCGCAAGAGCTTTAAGCGGCTTCTCGACCTTGCATCCATAGACGATGGAATCGTCTTCCCGTGCGACCAGGATGATATCTGGGAACCCGATAAAATCGCTGTGATGTCCTCAATCCTCGAGAAGGACCCCTCTATCGACGTTCTCAGCTGCGCCGTCGAGCCGTTTTATGAGAGCGGCGGTAAAAAAGTAACAGTCTATGGTGCTGTCGATGATTCCAAACCTCTGGACGATTTGGAGGCCCCGGTTTTCGATAGCAAGTTTATGTCGGTACGGCGCCCTGGATGTTCGTATGCCGTAAAATCGAGTTTTATAAGGGAAATCATGCCATATTGGCAGGATGATTTTGCTCATGACGGTATGTTATGGCGCTTCTCATTACTGAAGGGGACCCTCAGACTTCTAAATCAGCCCTTGATTCGGTTCCGTAGGCATGACTCTAATGCAACTGAGATGCGACATATTGACAGGAAATCTCGTGTTGCTGAGATAGGGATGTGCTTGAGATTTTCTAAGGTTTTAGAAGAATACTGCAGTAGTAATCCTGGCGATTATCGTATATCTTCTGCGCATATAGAGCATTACGGTTCTGTTTTAAATGCCCGTTTGCACTTGCTCGTAGGTGGCCTAAAAATAAGTGATTTAGGCACCATTCTAAAATATCGTAAGTATGAACTGTCAAATCGTTCCCTGCTTGGTGACTTTAAGGCCTTAATCAGTTCCTGTGACAGTAAGTAGGTGTTTAGAATGCTTGAGCTATTTACTAATGAATTCACTATTTTGATTTTCGCCGCAATCTTAAGTGTCATTTCTCCCGTTAAAGGACTATTTTTTTCTGTTCTAGGATTGCTCGTTTTCAAAGAAGTTCTTTCTGGGCGTCTCTACAAAGTGTTTTTAAATAACGCCATTCCCATTGTCGTTATGGGCGCGATAGTTTTCTTTTCTGCTATTGCGTTTACGTCCCGAAGCATTAACGAATCCCTCCTTACGGTCTGCTCGTATTTCTTTTGCATTCTTCTTGGTTATATTTACGGTAAAGCAAAGAATGATGACTGGGTTGAGTCTGCATTGCTTATGCTTCGCAACGTTATGGTGTTCGCCTGCCTATTTAGCTTTGTCCTTGAAATTGTTTTAGGTCAACGACTAGTTACAAATGGTTCCTTTTCTTTTCTGCAAACTGTAACGATTGATAATCCATCCTTGTATCGACTGCGTAGTTTTTTCGGTCATGCAATCGTATTTGGCCAAATGATAGTTATTGCTGTGGTAATTAACTATAAATTGGAGACGGGCAGGATGAAACGTCTCTTATGCTCTGTAGTTCTTTTGGTCGCTCTGCTTCTGACAAAGAGTCGTAGCGCGTGGATTATTCTCATTGCTTTAGCATCGGTGTACCTGGTCTTTCGCCTAAAGAACCCCGAGTATTCTAAATGGAATTTAATTGCCCTTTTAATTCCAGCTGTATTGCTACTCGTTTTTATTCTCTACAAGTTTGGACTGTTTAACTTTGTGGCTTCTCGATTTGGTGAGCTTGAAACTGATGTTTCATATAGCCAGCGTTCCGGAGCCATTGCCTATATTATTCATAGCTTTTTAAGCAGGCCGCTGTTTTGGCTTACTGGAAATGGTTTTGGCAGTAGTCGCGTGACTATGCTGGGCACGACGGTTGAAATTAGCGGTTTTTCAACGGTGGATAATGGTTTCCTTGCAATGCTGTATGAATATGGTTTTCTTGGAATTTGTAGCTTTGTATTCTTGATAATTTCCGCTGGCATCGGTTCGTTCAGGTCGGGTTGCGAACTCGATCAAGTACTATTTACCGTCTCCTGTATATGCTGTGCGGAGCTCATATTTTATTGTGAGCTTGGTTGGTGGGTGCCAACGGTTATCTTGTTTGCTTCCTGTGGACTCGTTCTGGGTAGAACGAGTGCTCGGTATTCAGATTTGTGCGAGTCAGGCCCATCCTTGATTTCTGAATAAATCAAGGATGTTAGTTTAAACAAACGAGGTTGAATGAATTATTCGTCTATTGCACGCAACACTATGATTGCGTTTGCTGCACAGTTTATTTCTCTATCGGTCAGTGTCGTCATGTCACTGCTCGTGCCGAAAATCGTTGGTGTTGCTGATTATGGATACTGGCAGCTGTTCATGTTTTATACGACCTATTCCGGCTTTTTTCACCTTGGCCTGAATGATGGTGTCTACTTGATTAACGGGGGTCTCTCTCGTGATGAAATCGATAAGAGCTCAATAAAATCCCAGTATATCTTCGGTGCTTGTTTCCAGGCAGTGATTTGCCTCGGCATCACTTTTGTTTCGTTGCCTCTTGTCGATGACGCAAATCGAGTATTTGTTATCGCGTCTTTTGCGCTTTACATCGTCGTCTATAACCTGACAAGTTATTTGGGCTTTGTCTTTCAGGCTATGAACGAAACTAAGCTATTTTCGTTTTCTACAATGCTAGACAGGCTGGTGTTTCTGGCTCCGCTCCTTGTTTTAATTGGATTTAAGGTTTCGGACTACCATCCCTATGTCTACGCGTATCTCGTTTCGAAGATTATTGCGCTCATATATTGCTCTTGGATGGGCAGGGATATCCTATGTGCTAAATCAGTGTCTTTTGGCAACTCGCTTAAGGACGGTATCCGCAGTATCATCGTCGGCGTAAAGCTGATGATTGCGAACATCGCCGACACACTGATCCTCGGGGTATCTAGGTTTCTTATCGATCATTTTTGGGGTATCGTCGCCTTTGCAAAAATTTCGTTCTCCCTCTCTCTTGTCAATTTCTTTATCACTTTTGTCTCGCAGGCGAGCATGGTCTTATTTCCTGCTCTTAGGACAGGTTCTGATGAGGAGAGAGTTCGTTTTTACATTGGCATAAGAAATGCCATCGAACTCATTTTTCCTGCAATCTTTTTGTTCTATTTCCCTATGGTTTGGTTTTTGGGGGCGTGGCTTCCTCAATATGCCGAGAGCCTTAGATATTTTGCGCTCTTACTTCCGATATGCGTCTTCAATACAAAGATGAGCCTTTGCTGTACTACCTATTTCAAGGTTCTTCGTAAAGAACAGCTGCTCCTGAAGTTGAATATCGTCACTGTTATTTGTAGCGCTGTTTTTTCGATATTCGGTGTTCTTGTTCTTAACTCACTCGACGCCGTCCTGTGTGGCGCCGTTATCTGCATTATTGGCAGGTCGTTGTGGTCCGAGCTCTATCTGAACGAACAGCTTAGTGCCCCTGGTTCAACTAGGCCGTTTCAGGAAATCCTGCTTACAGCCGCTTTTGTCTTGTTCACTGAGCTTTTATCTGGTGGAACTGCGGCGATTCTATATGCATTAGTCTACGTTGGCTATCTCTTGCTTAATCATTCTGCGCTGAAAAGCGTTGCTTCATGTTTGACCAAACTGAAGAAACAGCGATAGCTACATCAAAATGGATTGGATTTTAATATGAAAGGCATCATCCTCGCCGGCGGCTCCGGCACCCGCCTGTACCCGCTCACGCTCGTGACCTCCAAGCAGCTGCTGCCGGTCTACGACAAGCCCATGATCTACTACCCGCTGTCCACCCTCATGCTGGCGGGCATCCGGGACATCCTGGTCATCTCCACGCCGACGGACCTCCCCAACTTCGAGCGCCTGCTCGGGGACGGCTCGCGCTACGGAGTGAACCTGCTCTACGCCGAGCAGCCCTCGCCCGACGGCCTGGCGCAGGCCTTCACCATCGGCGAGGACTTCATCGCCGGCGAGCCGTGCGCCCTGGTGCTCGGCGACAACATCTTCTACGGCAACGGGCTCAGCCGCCACCTGAAGATGGCCGTCGAGAACGCGCAGTCGGGCCGCGCCACGGTCTTCGGCTACCACGTGGACGACCCCGAGCGCTTCGGCGTCGTGGAGTTCGACGGCGAGGGCAGGGCCGTCTCCATCGAGGAGAAGCCCGAGCGCCCCAAGAGCTCCTACGCCGTCACCGGCCTGTACTTCTACCCGGGCGACGTGGCCGCCAAGGCGCATGAGGTGCAGCCCTCCGCGCGCGGCGAGCTCGAGATCACCGACCTCAACCGGATGTACCTGGAGGAGGGGACGCTGTCCGTCGTCACCCTGGGCCGCGGCTACGCGTGGCTGGACACCGGCACCATGGAGAGCCTGCACGAGGCCGCGGAGTTCGTCCGCGCCGTGGAGCACTCCCAGGACCTGCCGGTCTCGGTCCCCGAGGAGATCGCCTGGGAGAACGGCTGGATCACGACCGAGGGGCTCAGGCAGGCCGCGGAGGCCTACGGCAAGTCGGTCTACGGGCGGCACCTGAAGAAGGTCGCCGCCGGCGAGATCGTCAACAGCCCGCGCGAGTACTAATCCGATCCAATGGGAGATAGAAATATGTCTGAAGAGCTCTTTGAGCCCAGGAACATCATCGTCACGGGCGGCTGCGGCTTCATCGGCAGCAACTTCGTGCACTACGTGGTGGATAACCACCCGGGCGTCCACGTCACCGTCCTGGACAAGCTGACCTACGCCGGCAACCCCGAGAACATCGCGGGGCTCCCCTCCGACCGCGTGGAGCTCGTCGTCGGCGACATCTGCGACGCGGAGCTGCTCGACGAGCTGGTCCCCGGTCACGACGCCATCGTGCACTACGCCGCCGAGAGCCACAACGACAACTCCATCGCCGACCCCGAGCCCTTCCTGCGCACCAACGTGGAGGGCACCTTCCGCCTGCTGGAGGCCGTCCGCAAATACGGAATCCGCTACCACCACGTCTCCACCGACGAGGTCTACGGCGACCTGGCGCTCGACGACCCGGCGAAGTTCACCGAGGAGACGCCGTATCACCCGAGCAGCCCGTACTCGAGCACCAAGGCGTCCTCCGACATGCTCGTGCGCGCCTGGACCCGCACCTACGGCCTGCGCGCCACGATCTCCAACTGCTCCAACAACTACGGCCCCTACCAGCACGTGGAGAAGTTCATCCCCAGGCAGATCACGAACATCGTCGACGGCGTGCGCCCCAAGCTCTACGGCCGCGGCGAGAACGTCCGAGACTGGATCCACACCGAGGACCACTCCTCGGCCGTCTGGGACATCCTCACCAAGGGCCGCACGGGGGAGACCTACCTCATCGGCGCCGACGGCGAGAGGGACAACATCACGGTCCTGCGCATGATCCTCGAGGCCATGGGCCGCGACCCCGAGGACTTCGACTGGGTCGCCGACCGCCCCGGCCACGACCGCCGCTACGCCATCGACAGCACCAAGCTCCAGCGCGAGCTCGGCTGGAGGCCGGCGCACACCGACTTCGCCGGGGGCCTGAAGCAGACCATCGACTGGTACGTGGCCAACGAGTCCTGGTGGCGCCCGGCCAAGGAGGCCACCGAGGCCCGCTACCGCGCACAGGGGTGGTAGGTGATGTGGTGCCGGAACGTGGCACTTGTGCTCCGTTAAAAGGGCTTGAGCCGCTGTGCATCGAAAACGCGCATGCTATTCGTGCGTTTGGCCATCCTACATAAGGGCGCGGTGGTCATGTTGGGGATCGTCGCGGAGCTGCCCTTGCATCCCGCGTTGGATGATTCTGCCAATTGTTGTTGCGGTTAACGGGTTTTCTCCAACGATAAATCCCCATCAGCTGAATTTTTGCTGTGTGCTGATTGTCGTTGACTGCCTTTCGCAGAACCGTCGAAGACTTGCATAAGCATTTTTGTCTTGTTGGTGTCGAGCGGGCAATCCATGCGGATGAGCGCACTCCCCTTACTTTGACAGCTCATTTTTGGTGCTCGCTGTTTTATTTTCTCTGTGGCCGCTTGGATTGCTTCTAAGTGAACGTGAGCAACTAGTTGGCTTTGCATGAAACGTCATGCCATTGAATCGCTCATGGCGTGGTTAAAAAGGGATCTCGTGATGTGTTCTCACCAAAAGTCTTTCCCGTGTTTCTGTGTTTAATGGGAATTGCTCGACTTGAGGGTTTCTTTCTTATGTGAATGGCGATTTTGTTTAAGTTGAAAAGCAAATAATCCTCCATTTCATATAGTGCTTGTTCAGGTAACTGAGTCTGTTGGGCTGGGTGCCTCTCACGTCGGTATCTATTTGGATTTTGAAATGTGAGTCAGATTGGTAATATCTAACTAGATAAAAATTGCTCTAAGCAAATCGATTGGACAGAGACATGCTGTTTACTCTTGATGAACAATTGCAGAGAGGCTTTGATTCGTGTAATACTGAATCTGAAGAAGACTTTGGGGCGACTGCAAGTGAGTTTAACAGTCTCTCCGTTTCATCCTCTGACTGGACCGTGGAGACGCTTTACGGTCAAATTAAGAAAGGCAATATTGATTTGTCTCCTTCCTTTCAAAGAAGACAAGTCTGGGATGCTCGTAAAAAGTCTGCTTTCATCGAGTCGCTTATCTTGGGCATTCCGGTTCCGCAAATCGTAATTGCACAAAATCCCAATGGCCGCGGGAAGTATCTTGTTCTTGATGGTAAGCAGCGCCTCCTTAGCGTCTTAGATTTTTATGAAAATCGTCTTCCGCTTTCTCAGCCCGATTTATTGACGGACCTTAAGGGCTTGAAGTATGAAGAACTCGAGGGAGACTATAAAGACGCTCTTGACAACGCAACGATCAGGGCGGTCAGGCTTGTAGGATGGAATAACGATTCCGTTTTGTATTCCATTTTTTATAGGCTGAATTCAGGAAGCGTCTCGCTTAATACTCAAGAATTGCGTAGTGCTTTATTTCCGGGTAGTTTCACAAAATATGCGACGCAATTTACCGAGCGTGATTATACTTTTGCCCAGTTGTTTAGCAAGTCAGCTGACTGCGAAGACTTTCGCATGAGGGACATTGAGATGCTGACAAGGTATTGCGGGGTCGTGTATAGGCCTTCTTTGTACAATGGTAACTTAAAGGAGTTCCTTGACTCTACGACGCAATGGCTAAATCTAATGGATGATCCCACGCAATACGAGGTTATGGCATCCGAAGCGGTAGCCACGATTTCTGCATGTAAATCGCTTTATGAAATCGTCTCGGCCAATAATGGGGGATTAGCGGTACCGGTTTTCTCTCTAATTCAAAGAGAGAAAAAACCGAGTTTCAATAGGGCTGTGTTCGATTCCCTATGTTATCCCTTGAATGACAAAGAAGTTCGTAAGGCGATTTTAGATCATGAAGCCGAGGTGGCAATGTCACTTCAGAGAATTTTGTCCTCTCCGGATTTTATATCTCAATGTACGGTTTCTACCAAAACAAAGACTGCGTTAGTTTCTCGTGTTGATTTATGGGCAAAACAATTGCATGAAACCATTGAATGTTCTGTTAATACGCTCAGCTTTGGTGGGGATGGGAAGACAGTTGTGCAGTCCACTATACGTTGATTTGCGTAACAGGGTTAACTCGCTTGCAAGTCATTTCCTGCCCGAGGAATCCGACCCTCTTGGGGATTATAGTGATAATCAGCAAATCGATGCTTCTGCTTGTGTTTTATTAACGCATGCAGAAGTTGAAACCTATCTTGAGGGCTTGTCACGCAAATTGGGTGCCGTTGCTTTGGCTCAAATTGAAGAAGGGTGTTACTCCGAGCTCTCAAGTGCTTTTCTTTTTGCAGCCGGTTCCGATAAAAAGGTTTTAAAAGACAATCCTAACTCACTGGAAAACGCATCTAAGGCTTTTCTTGGCATACGAAACGAACAGATTAATGCCAACAATGGCATTAAAGAGAATAATTTAAATACCTTGTTCAGCCCGTTTTTATTGGCTGATGTTAGATTTTCGGATGATCTAATTCCGGCTCTTAATTCATTCGGCGCTCTTCGCGGGCGCTGCGCTCATACAGATCGCGTCGAAAATGTTGGTGTAAGGGTGACACCCTAGCGCCCGTTTAACGAAGAACGGCCTTCGTCCTAGAATCTGAAATCACCACAACAACAGGTTCTAGGAA
>NZ_CYYP01000020.1:15074-21162 GCF_001405375.1 Collinsella aerofaciens | reverse complement strand
CACCCTCATGCTGACCGCCTCCGGGCGGGCCGGCGCCGTCGCGGCCGGCCCGCCCGCTGCCTAGAACGGTATCTCCCAGTCCTCCGGGGGCACCTCCTCCATCCCGCCCCGCTCGCCCGTCATCAGCGGGTGGTCCGGCGTCAGCCCGCAGCCCGGGCACTGGAAGAGCCCGCAGAGCGCCTGCGCGTCCCAGGCGCCGGCGTCGCGGTCCTTCATCCTGTTCACCGGGCAGTCCTCCGCGGCGTACCTCATTCGGCCTCACCCTTCCCGAGCATCAGCGCGTTTTCCATCCTGTAGCTGGCGCCGTTGAACTCCACCAGCCTGCCCGTGTAGACGAGCCTGTCCACGACGGCCGCGGCCATCTTGTCGTCGCCGAACACCGTGCCCCACCTGCTGAACTCTATGTTGGTGGTGACTATGAGGCTCTGGGTGCCCTCGGGGGCCGACATGACCTGGAACAGCAGCCTCGCCCCCTCGACGTCGAGCGGCACGTAGCCGAGCTCGTCGAGTACCAGCAGGTCCGCCGACAGCAGGTCGTCGAGCTCCCTGCGCAGCCTGCCGCGGTCGCGCGCGTCGGCCAGGTGCATCACGAGCTGCGCGACGGTGAAGAACCTCACGGACTTGCCGGCCCTGACGGCGGCGGCGCCGACCGCGATGGCGAGGTGGGTCTTGCCCCTGCCCGTCTTCCCGTGGAAGACGAAGTCCTGGCACGCGTCGATGAAGGCGAGCGACCTGAGGTCGGCCTCCCCGTAGCCGTCGGGGAACGAGACCTGGGAGAAGTCGTAGCCGTCGAGCGACTTGGCCGCGGGGAACCTCGCCCTGCGCATCCTCCTCTCCAGCTGGTTGGCGGCCCTGACCTCCATCTGCCTGGCCAGCAGGCCCTCGACCGCCCTCATCTCGGGGAGCGTTGCCTCCTCGCAGAACTCGTCGACGACGCTGTTCGAGAACAGCATCGAGCGCGCCTTGCCCCTCAGCGAGGACTCGAGCAGGCGCCTGTCGGGGCATGCGGCCCTGGCCATCTACGCCACCCCCATGAAGCCGTCGTAGACGCCGAGGTCCACGGGCTCGTCGTAGGTGACGGTCCCCGTGGCGGCGCGCGCCGCGCTGACGGCGACCGACGCCTCGTCGATGCGGCCGGTCGCCTCGTAGGCGAGGCGCACCGCCTGCAGCGTGGCCTCCCATCCGGAGGTGGCCGCCTGGTCGCGCATCACCCTCAGCTCGGCCTTCAGGCCCGCCCTGTCCAGTGAGTCCATATGCTCCCTGAGCTCGTCGGGGAGCGCCTCCCTCACCCTGCTGTTCTCCCAGCCGCCGGCGTTCCACGCCAGCAGGGCGAGCTGCGAGGCGGGGTCGGACGTGTCGGTCGGGGCGCTGCCGTAGGCCCTGGGGTGCTCGCAGACGAGCTCGCCGCTGTCGGGGTCGTAGACGCTCACGGTCGTCGCCCGCAGGCCGACCGTGAGCCTGCGGCGCGAGAGCGACGGGTGCGTGGAGTAGAGGTGGCGGCCCCTCTCGCCGACCGAGACCTTGCCCTTCTTGTCGGCGGTGCGAGAGACGTAGGTGACGCAGTCGAGGGGCTTGGCCGGCAGCCCGAGCATCGCCAGCCTGTCGGCCTCGAAGAGATCGAGCTCGCGCTCGCCCTTTATCCAGTGGGGCTTGTCGGACATGGCGAGGCTGCGCTCGAGCAGCCTGCGGTTGAAGGCGCCGGCGTCCCACAGCTGGGGGACGGGGACGAAGAGGTTGCGGCGCACGCAGCCCACCTTGTTCTCGACGCTGCCCTTCTCGTTGCCCGAGCGGGGGTTGCAGAACCTGAAGCGGAAGCCGTAGTGGGCGCTGCAGGCGGCGAACAGCTCGGTCGTCCGGACCCCGCCGCCGACGCGGCGGCCGACGCCGGTCGCGTTGTCGAAGACGATCTTGGTCGGCACGCCGCCGACGTGCTCGAAGACGTTGCGCAGGGCCTGGCAGACGCACTCCGACGTCTCGCCCGGGAAGACCTGGGCCAGCCCGACGTTGGAGTACGGGAACGTCATCACGAAGAAGCTCAGCGTGGTCCGCATCCCCCTCACGTAGAAGTCGGCCTCGCCGAAGTCGGCCTGCGCCTCGCCGGGGCCCCAGACGAGGTCGAGGTACTGGGCGTCGGCCGCCTCCGCCGAGCGGCGGGCCCTAATCTCCCTGACGCACCGCTCCACGGTGCTGACGGAGACGTCGGCGCCGCACTCGGAGACGAGCCTGTCGTGGACGCGCTTTGCGGTATGGCGCTGCTTGCGTCCGCTGCGCATGTCGTCGTCGAGCCAGGACTCGATCAGGGGCCTGTACGGGTCGAGCTTTGAGCCCTGCGCCCGCCTCGCGGGCGGCTTGGGGCTGAAGTCGTCCATGTCGCGGTACTTGTAGACGGTGTCCCGGCTCACGCCGGTCTTGCGCGCGATCTCGGCGACGCTGTCCCCCTGCCGCCACAGCAGGCGTATAGAATTCTTATCGGTCATGCTGATCATTTCCTCTCCGGGCCTCCTTTGGTAGATACGAAGCACCACCAAGATAGCCCTGCGATCTGGTCAGCATGCCCCTTGCGGGAAGTGTCGACTTTATGCTGCCGTTTTTGTCGATTTAGATGTTACGGAATACAACATGGCGTCGGCCCTCTGCGCGCTGGCGTGCGAGAGGAGGCTCGAGGCGCGCTTCTTCACGGCGTCCTCGCTCGTGATGCGCCTGAGGCGCGCCCGCGACGACGGGAGGCTCGACCGGGAGGCCGCGCTTATCGGCAAGGCCCGCCTGCTCGTCATCGACGAGCTCGGGTTCCTCCCGCTCGACGCGGACGGGGCGAGGCTGCTCTTCCAGGTCTTCGCCGACGCATACGAGAGACAGTCGGTGGTGATCACCACGAATCTGGAGTTCAGCAGGTGGGGGTCGGTGTTCGGGGACGACCAGATGGCCGCCGCCGTGATCGACCGCATCGTCCACCACGGGAGGCTCGTCCAGTTCCGCGGCGAGTCCTACCGCGTCCGCCATGCCCTCATGCAGGAGGGCTAGCCGCTCAAAAAGCGTGCGCGCTTCCGATGCTCAGGCTGCTCAATTTCCGATGCTCTTTTTGCTCAAATCCTCTTGACGAAACACAGAATACGTGCGGGCGGCGCTTGCAGCCGATCGCACGGTACCGGCCGCACCCGTTGCAGCAGCGCGGCCACGCCGCCAGGCGCGGGCAGGCCGCCGACAGGTCGGCCGAGCCGTCAACGCGCTCGCCGCGCCTGGACTTCGGCGCCGTCACGAACCTGTGCGACGCCACCTCGGCGCTCACCGCCGAGGGCGACCTGCACAGCTCCCTGGCGATCTCCCTGCACGAGGCCCTGCGCTCCAGCATCCTCTGGACCGTGTCCCGCTCGTGCCTGGTGAGCCTGCCGTAGGCCCTCGGGGCCGCCTCCGCGGAACCCTTCTTCCTCTTTCCGGACCGGCCGTCCTCCGATCTCCCGGTGCCGGCCGGTCCGGCCCTCAGGGTATCGGGTTCCCACATTCATCCGCACATGTGCGGATGAATGTGGGAGGTGTTCGGATGAAGTTGATAATCAAGGCTTCGATAGCAAACGCAATTTGGTTTTTGAAATATGGACGAATTCCTCGTCAGGAGGGTAAAATGGTGCCGACGGCAGCCCAAGTTGTAGAGAGCTGGGCAGAGCCGTTGCTTAATGAAGTTGGGTCATCGTCTTAGCGACGGTGGCCTTTCTTTTTGGGCTTCGAACCCTGCTTGAGTGCCTTGGGAAGGACGACAAGGGCCGTGAGGAGCGAGACCATAGCAGTCAGGAGCTTCACGAGCTCAGTGAAATCGGTCATGGGCATCACCTCCCATCGGATGGAGGGCTCTGCCCGGCACGAGGGCTGCCGACAGCAAGGACGATTCTATCAGAGCGGCTGACTCCCGCCCGATTATTACCATCCCACCGCGCCTGTGCAAAAAAGAGGGCCGCCAAACAGCGACCCTCCAGCGAAAGTGCATGTTATTTAGGACAGTCAAATTCTTTGAAAAACAAATGGATGCTGTAGAATTACAAATAAGAGTCACCCGGAAGGAGCGATCGATGAAAAGCAAACGATTTGTCCTGAATGCACTTCTGGTAGTAGCAATATTGACGCTCTTCGTCTTTTCGTACTCATACATGAATCAGCCAAGATTTGGATATGCTTTATACGCTGTTTTTTCCGGCGAAACAACTTACAACACTATAGGCTTCATTGACGCAATCTTTTTCTATGTAGTCGGCCCCGTATCAAGCGAACTGGTCGCTTTTGTTGTCAGCTACAACCTGAATCAACGAAGCCAGACTCACTCAGCGACTTCGGCCAAACAAGGAATCAATCTCTTCGCAATAATGATAATTCTGCAAATTGCGACCGTGTTGATTATCGCCCTGACCGCAACAAACGTTTTGAAGTATGAGTTCGGATTCATCGCGAGCTGTCTCATGGCAATTGCCGCGGGTATAGCGGTTTCGTATACGACACCGGCAAAGAAGTGGCTCAACTAACAGGGCCTATTTGGAATCCGAATCGTCCATGGAACCGTCGATGCCGGTTTTGGTGTCGTCATCCGTATTGGAATCGTCATCCTTGGGGCTTATAGGACACACATTTTGTCCTATAAGCCCCGATCAATTCATACTCCTCATCCTCGCCGAATTGCGAGTATGGCAGAATCGGCACTGGATGGCAGCGCGCTAGGCCGTGTCCGCGGAGTTACCCCCCCCCGTTTTTATCGTAACAGCTGATTCTAGGGACGCTTCAAAAAGTCAACCGAGGGTTTTGTCCCGTCAAGACGCCGAACGAGAATTACGTACCGCCAAGAGCCTCAAAACACGCCCCTCGCGGGACAGAATCCTCACTCGATTTCCATGCGGAGTAAAAACGTCAATCAATCATCCTCCGCAACGTCTATCCACCAAAAAGGCCGCCCCACGTGGAGCGGCCTTTGCTCGCAGCTTTTTACTGATAGTTACTCAAAATTTATTCCAACACATCCACAGAAGAGCAGCGAATCGTATTTCTCTTTCGGGAATCGAGAAAATAGCCTACCTTGACTTTAGACCCAACGCTCACGGGACTATCGCTTACATAGCGCGTATGTTCTGAATCAACCAGAATGGTCAGACGATCAGACCCGTCGTTATATGGATCTTCACTTTCGACCGACATGGTAAAATCGCCAGAACTGTCAACGTTCAACACCGATCCGCTCACGAACCACAAATGTGAATAGTCACCTCCGCTATCTTTTTGGCAACGCTCCACTTTTAGAAATAGCGCAGAGAATGCGAACACGGCAACTGATATAGCGATGAAAACCTTAACGCCACCCCCCTTGCCATGAAATACAAATTTATTCGCCAAAGAAAAATACCCCTGCCTTATCCGTGTAATTAGCATAGTACTACGTTAACGTGCTCATGGCTGTGGGTTGGTTTAACCTACAGCCATGCTAAAGTTGCCAAAAGGGGCACAAAGGCCAATACGTTTGCGCCATGCCGGCACAGCGACCTGGCATCGTATGCACCGGCGGGATCATCGCTGGCCTGCAAGGAGGGCATATCCACGCGCTCATGGTCGCCGGAGGCCTCGTGATGCAGCACGCGCCGGGCGGCGACTGGAAGCGCGTCGATTGGGACGTGCTTGCCGCCTGGCTCGACAGATACGGTTACAAGGTCGCTGATTGCGAGACGGAGACCCTTCCGACCGCCGACGCGGCGAGTGGGAACGCGAGGGTAAAAACGCATCGTCGCTGAACCAGTGAGTCAGTATTCTTTAGTTGGATGATGGATATTGAAATTGATTAGCGAGATAATGTGCATATCTCATAATGTATGCGTTGCACCATGAGAGAGGGGTCTGTCATGAGCTGGAAACCGAGAAAATGCGTTATCGCCGGTCTCGTGACAACCGGTCCTGACGGCGGCTTGTTTGCAACCGCAATGACATCGTACCGACTTTTCACTTGCATGTTCTGAAAGGCAGTTGCCATGCTGTCGCAAAATCAATCGAGATACTTGGTCACAATCGGCTTTGCCCTGCTTGCATTACTCTTTGCTAGCGACCTTTTGCTGAAACCGCCCAA
>NZ_CYYP01000020.1:0-14787 GCF_001405375.1 Collinsella aerofaciens | reverse complement strand
AAGCTCTCCGGACTTCACGCCGTATCTGATCGCATTGTAGACAGCCAACTCGTCTTCGCAGTCGGCGAGCACGCGGTGTGCGTCGTCGTTTTGGATGCACAGTAAATCTCGAAGGTCCTCCATGCACCAGCGTCCGAGATCTGGCCATGCGCGTCGCGCGAGCTGATAAGTGTCGATCGCGATGTTGTAGTTAAAGTCCAGGCCAAAGCCGTCCCAGGCAGAACGGCTTTGTTTCCTTGATTATCAACTTCATCCGGACACTTCCCGCATTCATCCGTGTGTGTACGGATGAATGCGGGGTTCAATACCCCGGAGGCCTGATCGGCAGACCGCCGGGAATTCTCACTCCTCGAAAAAAGCCGGCACTCGGTTAGTCCTGCGCATCTTGAAATCGCCAGACTCATGGGAGACGTAGAGAATGCCGTCCATCCCATCTCGTGATGCATACGACAGGTGAACTGAGCCGCAATCCGATCCATCATTGTCGAGAAGATCGAACGAATTCGGGTCGCTCGTTGCGGCCAAACGACCACTCAGACAAGAGCCATCGTCATTACAGATTTGCCATTCCATGTCTTCGCCTGCAAGAATCGCCATAGACGGCCCGGTCGCGCCATCGTTGACATACATCCCGTCTATGCCAAAACCGTTTTCAGCGCCATCGATGAACGACTGCTCGGACCTATACCTCGCAAATGATGCACATAGCACCATTGCAAGACAAAGTACAAAGCCAACAATCGCTATCTTTGCATAGCTCTTGCCCATCATGTCATTCACCTCCCTCGTATGTATCGAGGTATTCCTGCTTGAGCGTCTGCGAGGACGACTTGATCTTTTCCACGAGCGTGCCGGCCTCGATGAAGTAGAACGAGTTGGTGAGGTCTGCCAGGTCGTCGAGCAGGTGGCTTGAGATGAGCACGCTTCGTCCCCGCGCCACCTCGCTGCGCATCGCGTCGCAGGAGGTTTTCCGCTTTCCCGGATCGAGGCCGTTCAGCGGTTCATCGAGGATAAGGTACGGGCAATCGGTCGATATCGCCATGGCAAGCTTTACCTGCTGCTTCATTCCTGTCGAGAGTTTACGGATCGGCTTGTCGAGATATGGGGAGATTCCGAGGGAGCTGCAGAGCGAGTCGATGTCGGCGGCCGATTTCCACGCCTCCCTAACGAAAGCAAGGTGCTCGATGGCCGATAGCGTGGGATAGAGATCCGCGCTGCCCGAAGAGCTCAGGTAGACGAGTTCTGCGAATTCGGCTGATCGACGTTGGCTGATTCCGTCTGCCGCCAGGCTTCCCGAGCGGATGCGGGTGGGAAATTGGCCCGACAGCGCTTCAAGAAGGGTGGTTTTCCCCGAGCCGTTGGGAGCAACGAGGCCCGCCGCCGTTCCCGGGTTCAGGAAAAGCGATCCGATTGAAAGTATCGTCGTGCTTCCGTATCCCACGCTCACGTCCAGAAGCTCGAGCCCATGGTGCTTTTTCGCGGGTCCAGACTGTTTGGGGGAACGTGTCGCAACGGCGCCGACCGCAAAAAAGACCGCGACGTATGCCAGGGCCACGGCAAGCATCGATGCGCTGCCTGAACCGGAGCCAATGAATTCTGTCGGGAAGCATCCCACGTAACCCGTTGCCTCGATAGGCGAGAATACGGGCAGTGGCAGGAGCCCGAGCACGGCATTATGCCCTAGTGCCGAATCGGACAATAACGGGAATGCCGGGGCCGCGACAAGCAGCGCGGAGGCAAGGGGGCCCGCGAGGACGCGCCTCGTTGCGGTCGATAGGACGGCGGAGCAAACGGATATCAAGGTTCCGCCCGCAAGCAGCGCGAGAAGCAGGGCTGTGAAGACGTTTCCCGCGGTCGTGGTGGTAAGCGCGCCGTCATGGAAGAAGGCGATCGGGTACCCGATCTGCCCGAAGCCGTTTAGGGCCAAGGCGTAAATGCCCCCGGGTGCGAGGCCGGCGAGGAGCATCGCGGTCCCCGCGGCGATTATCGAAAACACGATCTGGATAAGGCGCCGGAATTTGGGCGCGGGCGCCTTTGCCGCCAGGGTCCCGGGCCTTGTGGCGCCGAGCACGAGTATCGACGAGAGAAGGAAGGGGATGAAGGGAAGGAAAGACGGCGCCGTGGCAATGGCGTAAGGCAGGAAGGAAAGGAATGGCAGGTCGTTTGCGGAGGCCGGGATATCCGTGATGCCGGAGCTGCTCAGGGCACGGCAATATGCGAGCGCTGCGTCATTGGTCTCTTGGTCTCCCACGATGGACCCGGATTGGAAGCCTTCGCCCATGAGCGCGTAGTAGCTCTCGGCAGAATCGAGAAAGGCGGCGTCGGTTTGAGCGGCGAGGGCGGCGTTCGCGTATCTTGCAAGCTCCGCGTCATCTTGCTGCTCTGGCGATAGGTCTATGCCGCTGGCCTGGGGCGCGCGCGTATTGAATGCGTCGACAAAGCTCTGCATGTCCTGCTTCATAAAGAAGGGCCCGTAGATGGGTGAATTGAACGCAATGGGGACGGAGAAGGCTGCGGCAAGAACGAGCGTACAAATCCATACGGCCTTGTCTCTTAGGATTAGTTTGAGAAGAAGTCGACAGTACATTTAGAAGCACCTACATTCCTCAAAGCATCGTTAGATTGATAATGACAGCCCGAATGAAGATGCGTGCGACGGGGGCGAGGCGAATGGCTGAGCGGTATCGATACGCTGGTTCAACGGTATTATATTGACCACATAGATTTTTAACTTGCATTTCTACCCGCCCTTTTCGTAGAGTCGCCGATACGTGCTTAGCGCACCCTCGGCGCGTCCGGCAGGCTTTGCGAAATGGGATCCAGGAGACTTCGGCGCAGCATCATCTTGCGGAATGCTTCTAATGAGCCTCCCATCCTTCAAAAACAGAATCTCATCGCACAGCCTATCGACCGAATCCAAGATGTGGGATGACATGATGATGCACGTACCAGAATCGGCCAGCTTCCTGAGAATCTCGGAATGCAAGTCCACCCTGCTGGGGTCGAGCGCGTTCATGGGCTCATCTAATAGAAGGTACCGCGCGCCCGTCGCATACGCAATCGCCAGGGTAAGCTGCTGCTTCATGCCCTGGCTCAGAGTGCGGATCCTCATCTTCGCGAACTCGCCTATCTGCGTTTGTTCCACTATCTCTTCGATATCGCGAGCATGCGGCCACATATCGCAAACCATCTTGAGGTGATCTTCCGCACGCAATCCGGGATACAGCAGCGTCCCCTCACCAGGTGCATAGAAGATCATAGAACGGACCTCTCTCGCACCCGTACCCTGCACCTCATCCAGAACGATGCTCCCGTCCACGCGAGGACCCGGCAAACCTGCCATCGCACGCAGCAACGTCGTCTTTCCATGCCCGTTCGGAGCGACGAGACCGTAGACCGTACCCGGGGCAAACTCAGCGTTCACCGAATCTACGAGCACCTTCTTTCCATAAGAGATCGTCAGCGTTTGAAGGTCAATCATCGAGATCATCCCCTTTCGATCTTTGGAACACTCAGGCGCACCATCAACGGAGATACGGCGCCCAAGACCACCAGCAGAGCGCCCGATGCGCCGACGACCTCTCCAAAAGGCATCGCGTTCGTCCCTCGCCCAAGGAACCCAATCGTCCCCACCTGGGAAGCGGGATCAAACGAGGCGAATGGAGCCAGCAGCGCGACGCCCATGCCCACGCTTTCAACATGAGCGCTCAACGAACCCAACACCAAGAGAACCGCGCAAACCATTCCGGTGACAACGGGGTTGCGGCTAATCGCTGCTGTCAACGCAGCGACGACGGAAATCACGCCGTATGCCATGACCAGCAACGGAATACTGCACAACACCGCCTTCCCCACCATGGACGTTGTCGAAGCTCCCGCCCGAATGAGAGCGACGGGATACTCCGATCCACCCGCACCGTTCTTAATCACGGACACAACGACAGCGGGAACCATCGACACCAAAAGCAGCACCAAGCCAAGCAGGAGAGCCAGCGCAACAGCCGTCAGAAAACGCACATGCGCTGTTGCGGGGATCTGGAGAACCAGAAGGGAACGACACTGCAGGTGGGTGCACGCGAGCGATGTGACAACCACGGGCAACAGCAAAAATAAGGAGGGAAGCGCTGCCTGGAGATACGAAAGGAGGATTAATGGGGGCATCTTCGTACTTAACTCGTAAACCTTGGGGTCCGGCAAGCTCGCGATCGACTCAAGCAGAAGGGCGCGCGCCTCCGCACGAGAAGGAGTCTCCGGCTCGATTCCGATCGATTGCAGGAGAGTCGCATCTGCCGCGCCCAGCTCACCTCGAGCGCGCTCGTACGTCGCAAGGCTTCGAAACCCCTCCGCAGGCATAGGCGCGTACACGAAACCCGAAAGAGCATCCCGCATGTCTTCCAGGGCCGCTTTGCCCTCGACGTCCATATTCGCAGCGTTCTGCTCTAGATACCGATCTATTGAACGGAGCTCCCCATCCCTATACCGAACAGCGGAAACGTTATCAGCGTCAGGAAACATCTCGACCAGAGCCGGGGCCAGCATCGTCGTCGACATTGCAATCGCGCATACGGCGAGGGTAGGAGAACGCAGGAGCAGTTTCCCCATCGTTCTTACGTATGCAACGGCGGAGGCACAAGCGCTCGAACGAGTTGCCGTTCTCGATGCAGTGAAGGAACCTCTCTCAAGACAAATCGGGGATATCGGGCACGCGCAGCCGCTCTTTCCAGCAACGCAAAGCAGGCTAATTGCCAGCACCTCGATCCCGATTGCGCATACGAGGGCAATCGCGCCACGCTCGAAGCAAAGTCCAGGCAGATTCACTATCTGCGTTGTCGGGTACGGGCTATAGGCGCCGACGGTCAACTCAGTGTTCGCATACGTAAGGGGATTCAACAGGGCGAACTCACGTAAAGCGATGGATCTTCCGTAATACCCGGGAACCATCGTCACCCCCATCAGGGCACATACGAACACGATTCCAAGCGTAGGGTTATTGGCAATCTTCACGGCAAGGTGAACGACAAGCGAGATGAACGCTGCCACCAAGAATTGCAAGATGGCCGTCTGCGCGAACACCAGCCAAGCCGGTTTGATAACCGGAGTCGCATATTGAATGTAGCCTATCGGATAGAACGGCGAGCCCGGGCCATTCTTCACAAGCGCGGCGATTATCCCTGGAAGATTGATGGCGAGGACGGCAAGCATTGCAAAAACACTCGCCCATACGCTCGATGCAACAAGTCTACCCAGCTCGCCCATCGGTGCCTGGATGATGAGCTTTTCACGTTTGTTAAGACGCGCGGCAAGGAACGAGACGGCAACGGCCGTTGCGACCCATAGCAAGTACTCCTTCGATCCGTCATAATAGGTGTACTCTCCATCCGATATCTGCAGAAACGGAAGTAGGGGAGAGAGCGGTGCCAAGATAAGACGTCCCGCGGCAAGAGGGTACAGAAGCGCGGGCATGCTTGATGAAGAGGTATAGACACCGTCCTCCCCCGCATTCACAAGCGCATCCGCATAGGATGCTGACAATTCCTGCTCAACACGGGTTATTCCCGACTCGAGGTATTCGACCCGTCCGTCGATGCCAGCCGCGCTCCTGAAGACGGGCAGAGCACAAAGAACCATCAACGCAACAACGACAACACAGAGCGACCTGGAGGAGAGAAGCGACCTAAAGATCGCCTTCGAGATTTTGAGCATATTCATCGCCAACCTTAACCTCATCCAGTCGGAACAGAGGGGCCGAACAAAATGCTCGGCCCTTCCTCGCATCTAGTAGGTGCTATAGACAAATTGCCATTTATCAGTTGTGCCAAGAACACCACAGGAGCACATTGCAGCGAGGCGGGATTCCCTATGATGCGCGGATCGGCGATAGCCATTTCGGTAGGAGATCGTCTTGTAAGAGATGTTGAACATCGAGATGCTGTGCCCGCTTACGCCGCGAGGACAGCTGTAGCTCCAGTAGGTATCGACGACGTCGTCCGTATACCCGAGGGGCTCAACGAGGGCACACTGGCTGCTCTCCTGGGAAGGAGGCATCGGGGTATCCGCAAAAGCGGGGGCTCCCGGCAGCAACAGACAAAGAGCGAGGCCGAGGAAAACCAAGAGCTAACACGACTTAACAGTACTGAACATAATCCTCTCCAATCTAGAGGGGTTTCGGTTGCAGCATGCTGTGATTACTTGCCGGCAAAGTCAATTTAACATAAACTGTTAAATAGTAACCTGAGTTTTTTAAATTCTTCGGAGGTTATTATGAGTTCCGACAATCGCACTCCCCGGCTTCATTCCTTCCGCATCGCATGTGCGATAGCCTCTGCGACCCTTTGCGCCACCGCCATCGCACAAGTGGCGTTCTCCTTAAAGCCAGCAATCGAAATGCTCGACAACCCTGTAATTGCAGACTCCCCCGCGTATCCAGCCCTTGCGATCTCGACATTGGTCCCTGCCGTCATCGGTATCGCTACGACCATCCTCAGCGCCGTTCTCGTGTGGACGATCAAGAGCGCAGACCCCTTCAAGAAAGGGTCTGCGACATGCTTGAAGGTGCTCGGCATTCTCTTCGTTGTTCAAGCTGCCACCAGCCTCTACGCCGGCTCACTCAAAACCTCCGTTTCGATGTTTGGCGGCGAGGGGGCCGTCGGCGCCCAAGAGATCGCTTCATCATTCGATTGGACCTCTCTGGTTCTCGGCATCGTCCTGTTCATGCTTTCCCAGCTCTTCTTGTACGCCCGAGAGCTGTACCTCGACTCCGACGAGATTGCGTAAGGAAACGCCATGCCCGTAATTGTTCGCCTCGACAAGATCATGGCCGAGCGAAAGATTTCCTCGAACGAACTTGCCGAAAGGATTGGAACCACGCCCGTGAACCTGTCCCGTATTAAAAAAGGGCATATTCGCGGCATTCGCTTCAACACACTCGAGCAGCTATGCCTCGCCCTTCGTTGCCAACCCGGAGACCTTCTCGAAGTCATGAGCGAAGAGGATGCCCGAAAGGAGTTCGGACTCGATTGGTCCGCCGAGGATTAGAGGGCGGTCGTACTCGCCCTGCACACGGGGATGCGAATCGGCGAGGTCTGCGGCCTTCGGTGGTGCGATGTGGATTTCGAGACGGGCCTGATCTCGATCAGACACTCGGTGGCGTACGCGAAGGGAATGGGTTCGTTTATCAAGGACACCAAGACCCATGACGCCAGGGGTATCCCCATCGACCCGGTCGGCCTACTCCCCTTCCTGAAGGAGACCCACGAGATCGACTGCGGAAAGCTGCGCTTGCGCGGCCTTACCGGGGCGGTCGAGATCGGGGACTGCTACATCCTGTCGGAGCCGGGCGCGACCTTCGCGACGACAAGCTATATCCGCAGGGCGTTCAAGACGTTCTCGGAGACCAACGGCCTCATGGGCACCAACGACGAGCTGATCACGTTCCACGGCCTTCGCCACACGTTCGCAACGCAGTGGATCCGCCAAGGCGGCGATATCAAGGCGCTCCAATCGATCCTCGGCCACAAGGACGCCATGGCGACGCTCAACGTCTACGCCGACATCGAGCCCATCTCCAAAATCCATAACATGCTGCGCGCCACGCCGTGCCTTTGGCGCGGGCACCTCGGGCCGAGGGTCGATCCGGGTCCCATGTTCCAACAGAGGATCCAGGAGTCCATCGAGACGCTCCAGGCGTTCGGCTACGGCATCACCGAGCCGGACGACCGAAATATCGCCATACGCGACGTGAAGATGAACAGTTGGCTCTAGCTCACCGAGTACGCGGCAGTGCTGGGCCCATCCCAACTGAGGTCACGGTGGTCCGATAGGGGCGCCGCCCGCGGCATGCGCCGCGGAGCGGTATCCCCTACCGAAGGGCGGGGATGCCCTCCGCTTCCAGTTCGGAATCAGCCGTCGGAGGCGTTCGGCTGACTGCGGGAACGGCCTGTCCGCTCAATGTGTTCGGCTGAGATCGGAAATCAACCCAACACGAGCCGGACACGCGCCAGACGGCTCTTCCCCGTACGGCCTTCCCCCTTACGCTCATGTTGCAGGCATGTAACGCCGCAGCGAGCGCGCCTTTTTTTGCGCCAGACAGGTACAATGATGAACACTGTACCGTAGCGGAGCGCCCCGCGCGCGCCGCAACCACGCGAAAGGGTTTCCCATGGCCGAGATCTCGTCCTCCCGTATCGTCATCACCGTCCTTGGCAAGAACCGCCCCGGCATCGTCGCCGGCGTCACCCGCGTTCTGGGCGAGGCCAACGTCGACATCCGCGACATCACGCAGTCCATTATCGAGGACATCTTCACCATGACCATGCTGGCCGACACCGCCGAGTCCAAGCTCGACTTCGCCGAGCTGCAGAAGGCCCTGGCCGAGGCCGGCGAGCTTTCGGGCGTCAACGTGTCCATCCAGCGCGAGGACGTCTTCAACTTTATGTACCGCCTGTAGCGAGCAAGCCGCTGGGGATAGCCTGACGCGCGCATGCCCATGCAAGTCACCCCGATGCGGCCCGGAGAGGAGCGCGCATGGCCTACGACGCCAAGAAAATCTATTACCGCTTCGATGACCACTTGAGCCGCCTGGTTCTGGATTACGAAGCAAGCCGCCAGATTTCGCCTGAGAGCGAAAACCTCTACCACGGCCTGCCGACCGACCCTTATGACGAGGGCCTGTTTGTCGAGCACAATGTCAAGCGCGGCCTGCGCAATGCCGACGGCTCGGGCGTGGTCGCGGGCCTCACTCGTATCTCGGATGTGCACGGCTACAACAAGGTCGACGGAAAGGTCGTGCCCGATCAGGGCAAGCTCACGCTTCGCGGCTACAGCATCGAGGATCTGGTCAACAATGCCCAGGCCGAGAATCGCTACGGCTACGAAGAAGTCGCCTATCTGCTTATCACGGGTTCGCTGCCCAACAAGGAAGAGCTCGACGGCTTCTGCGAGCGCCTGGGTGCCTTTAGACATCTGAGCGACGAGTACGTCAAAGAGTTCCCCATGACCACGGTGTCGTCGAGCATCATGAATGTGCTCCAGCGCGCCGTGCTGCTGCTCTACGCCTTCGATGCCGAACCAGACGTGATCACGCCCGAGCACGAAATCGACGTCGCTATTTCCATGCTCGCACGTCTCCCGCGCATCGCCGCCTTCGCACACATGGCCTCGATCGCCAAGCTTCGCGGCTCCGAGGTTCACGTGCCGCACCCCACGCCCGGTCTCTCCACCGCCGAGACCATCCTACAGGTCCTGCGCGGCGGCATGGCGTTCACCCGCGATGAGGCGATGCTGCTCGACGTTATGCTCATGCTGCATGCCGAGCACGGCGGCGGCAACAACTCCACCTTCGCTTGCCGCGTGCTGTCGTCTTCGGCCACCGACCCGTATTCCGCCTACGCCGCGGCCATCGGCTCGCTCAAGGGCCCGCGCCACGGCGGCGCCAACGCCAAGGTCGTGTCCATGCACGAGGACATCCGTGCGCATGTTTCCAATTGGGAGGACGAGGACGAGGTCGCAGCCTACCTGGGCAAGATCCTCGACAAGCAGGCCTTCGACGGCACGGGCCTCATCTACGGTATGGGCCACGCCGTCTACACGCTGAGTGACCCGCGCGCCGAGGTGTGCCGCCGTTACGCGCGCACGCTTGCCGCCAAGAAGGACCTGGGCGAGGAGTTCGCGCTCATCGAGCGCATCGAGCGTCTGGCCCCGCAGGTGATGCGCGATCACGGCATGACCAAGCCCATCTGCGCCAACATCGACCTGTACACGGGCTTTATCTACAAGATGCTCGGCGTGCCCGAGACGCTCTTTACGCCGCTGTTCGCCGTCGCCCGCATGGCCGGCTGGTCGGCGCACCGCATGGAAGAGCTCTTCTGCGCGCATCGCATCATCCGCCCGGCATACCGTCCGGTGATCGATCCGCTGGAGTACAAGCCGCTCGCCAATCGCTAAGACGCGGACCGTTATAGAACCCGAACGTGGCCAGGGCATCACCGCCCTCGGCCACGCTTTTTATGCCAGTAGAAAGGATCGCGACGAATGATTGTGTTTTCCGATATGGATGGAACGCTGCTGACGAGCGATAAGCAGATGAGCGACGCCACTTGGGCAATGCTCGACGAGCTTGCGCGCCGCGGTATTGAGTTTGTGCCCTGCACGGGGCGCCCGCTGTCGGGCATCTTTGAGCCTATCCTCGCCCATCCTGCCGTGCACTACGCGGTCTGCGCCAATGGTGCCAGCGTCTGGCAGCTCGACGAAGATGCGCCTACCGATGCCTCACGCGCCAAACGTATCTTGAGCCGACCGCTCGACCGTGGCATCGCCCATCGCATCCATCGCATCGCCGCCGGCCACGATGTGACCTTCGATATCTTCGCCGACGGCCAGTGCTTCCTCCCCCGCTCGCTCTATGAGCGCCTAGACGAGTTCTGCGGCGGCGACCCCCACATCGCGGCTTCGCTCAAGCGCACACGAACACCGATCGACATGGATATCGACAGTAAGATCGACGAGGTCGAGACACTCGAACGCATCGCCATGTACTGGCACGACCCGGCCGATCGCGACGCCATCGCGGCGGAGCTCGACACGCTCGGAGGCATTGAGGTCACGCGTTCGTACGCCATGAATATCGAGGTCATGGGCGAGGGCGCCACCAAGGGAACGGCCCTCACATGGCTATGCGAGCACCTGGGCGAGCGTCTCGCCGACGCCTGGGGCTTCGGCGACAACATCAACGACATTCCCATGCTGCAGGCAGCAGGCCACGGCATAGCCATGATCAACGGCGAGCCCGAAGACCGCGACGCCGCCGACGCCATCACCGAGTTCGACAACGACCACGACGGCGTCGCCCGCACCATCATGGCCGCCCTCGCCTAGTCATCGGCTAGTCATTGGGGACGTTCTTGAATGACTAGTCGTTGGGGACACTCTTCGTGAAAAGCTGCAAGGACTGTCCCCCACTGCCGGCAGAACGGGAACGTCCCCAGCTGCCGGATTAAGCGAGGCCCTCTAGCACGCGGCGGAGCTCCTGCTGAACGGCGTGGTCGCGGTTACGACCCACCACGCGATCGGCAACCGCCCTGAGCGCAGGGCGCGCGTTTTCCATCGCGCAGCCCGTGCCGACAAAGCGAATGATCTCGTAGTCGTTCATCGAGTCGCCAAACGCCATGACCTCGTCGCGCCCAATGCCGTAATGCTCTGCGAGCTGTGCAATACCCGAGGCCTTCGACACACCGGGCTGCATGGCATCAATCCACGCGTTGCCCGAAGGCGCAAAGGTAAAGAGCTGACCGAGTTCGCGCTGTAGCACGTACGCACTGTCCATAACCGCACTGTCGTCGCAAAAGATACTCGCTTTGATGATATTTACGCTGGGATCGGGCAGCTCCCAAATGCGCTCGGCATTGGGAAGGTCCTTATCGACCTCACGCACGAACTTGCACTCGTCATCGAGCAGGAAGGACTTGGTTCGGTCAAAGAGCGCAAGATGCAGATTGGGAAACGTCCTGACGGCTTGGGCGAGCCTTCGAATCGCCAGGTGGGAATACACCTCACGGTCTACCATCTTACCGTCGGCGTAGACTTGGGCGCCGTTAGCGGCGACAAAGTCCATCTTGTCGCGAACGGGCGCAAAGAACTCGCACAGGCGATCGTAGCGACGACCTGACGATGCGGCGAAATGCACGCCATGCTCGTGTAGCGCCAGAATCAGTTCATAGGTCTCGGGAGGCACCTGGCCGTTTTCGTCAAGCAGTGTGCCGTCCATATCGGATGCAATCAGTTTAAACATAGAAAAGCTCCCTTCGGGCTTGTTGGAATCAGACGCGTATCCGATTCCAACGTACCCAAAGGGAGCTCAAATAAGACTCCGCGGGCGTAAACGTTACAAGGACCTGGCAAATAGCTCACACATGCCAGAGGTCCTACGGTCGCGGCGTCAGGCAGCCCGCCAAAGAGTGTCCCCGATGACTAGTCGTTTAAGAACGTCCCCGATGACTAGTCGGCGTAGGTGAAGGTTGTGACGTCGAACATGCCCTCGGGGCGGATGCGGAGCGTCGGGATGACCGGCAGGGGCAGGAAGATGATGCCCATGATGGGGTCGAGCGGCGGCTCAATACCCATGGCGCGCGCCTTGACCATAAAGTCGTCGTGCTGCGCGGCAACATCCTCGGCCGTGCCCTCGCTCATAAGGCCACCGAGCGCCAGCGGAATGCGCGCCACGACCTCGCCGTTGCGCACCAGCACGTGGCCGCCCTGGCCCACGGCCTCAACGGCAGCCATCATATCCGCCGCATTGTCGCCCACCACGCACACGTTGTGCGAGTCGTGGCCGATCGTGGAGGCAATGGCACCGCCCGTGATGGTGAAGCCGCGCACCCAGCCGCGACCGATATGCTTGCCGACGAGCCCCATGCCGGCGGGACCGTCGCCGTCGACGCCCTCGGCCTGCAGCGACACGCCGCGGCCATGGCGCTCGATAAGCATAATGCGACGCAAGTCCTCGTCAGTCTCGGGACGAACCATGCCCGTGATAGCCATGCCAGGGATCACATCAATAACCGCCTCGCCCGGCTTAAAGGCATAATCGAACACGTCAAGCGAAAGCTTCGGCAGCTTAACGGAAGCACGCAGCTCATCGGCAAGCGCTGCGACCTCAGCGGTCTCGGGCGCAACCTCGCCCACAAAGGCGCCGTCCTGTGCCACGAGCGCACCGGCGGCATACACGCGATGCGGGGCCGTGGCAAAGGTCAGGTCATCGAGCACCAGCAGGTCGGCGCGCTTGCCCGGAGCGATCGCGCCGCGGAGCTCATGCGGGTCACGACAGCCGTGGTCCAGGCCAAAGGCCTCGGCCGTGGAAAGAGACGCCATGGAGATGGCGACCACCGGGTCGATGCCGGCCTCGATGGCCACGCGGCAGGCGTTGTCGATCATGCCGGTCGAAAGCGCGTCGGAGGGAGCGCGGTCGTCGGTCGCAAAGCAGCAACGGCGAGCACGGGCGGGGTTTTCCAGCAGCATAGGCGACAGGTTGGCAAGGTCATGGCTGCAGGTGCCCTCGCGCAGCATGACATACATGCCGCGGGATAGCTTGTCGAGCGCTTCCTCGGGAATCGTCGACTCGTGGTCGGCGATAATACCCGCTGCGGCATAGGCGTTGAGATCCTTGCCGGCAACAAGCGGAGCATGGCCGTCGACCTGTTTGGACGGCGTCTGATTGGCAGCGTCAATGCGAGCGCAGGTCTCGGGATCGGCCATAAAGACGCCCGGCAGGTTCATCATCTCGCCCAGACCAAAGACATCGCCCGGATGCTCGGCAAAAAACGCCTGCATATCGGCAGCCGAAATAACGGCACCGGCCTGCTCGTCGGGCAGCGCGGGCACGCACGAAGGCATCATGTACTTGATGGAGATGGGTGCGCGGCGGCCGTCCTCGATCATAAAGCGCAAGCCGTCGAGACCGGCAACATTGGCAATCTCGTGGCTGTCGGCAATGGCGGTGGTAGTACCGCGCGTCGCGGCCATGCGAGCATACTCGGCGGGACGGATGTTCGAAGACTCGATATGCAGATGCCCGTCAATAAAACCGGGAGCGAGATAGCGACCCTGGCAGTCGATAACCTCGGCAGCCTCGTAGGTGCCAGCGACATCGTCGCGACCATCGTAGAGCACGCCGACGATCACACCGTCCTTGACGGCAACGCTGCCGGGCGCCACACGCTGGCCATACACGTCGACGATCTGCGCATTGGTAAACAGCGTGTCGACGGGCACGCGGCCCTCGGCGGCCTCGATCACAGACCTCATGACCTCAACGGACATACATACTCCTTTAACCGTAGAAAAAAGCTGCGGAGCGGACAGACCTTCACCGCAGCAAGCCAATAGCCATTGTATGCCCAAACGATGGGTCAACAATACGCCTCTCCGCTTAACGGAACACGCCGCTTGGCGCAATGGGGGCAGGTTACTTTGCACCAATGACAAGGAGTGTCCCAAAGTGCCGGCACAGACGATATGAGCAGGACATAAAAACATTGAGAGCCCCTGCTGCATGAAAGACCGCGGATTAGGCCGACAATGGTGAGTGTCTAATCCAACCGTGGCGGCCACGCCGCATTCATGGAAGGGGCTCCCATGCTCGATACTACCACCTTCATCGGCCTCGACGTCCACGCCCGCTCGATAAAGGCCGTCTCCCTCGACGTCATGACCGGGGAGGTACGTGCCGCGACCTTCGGCTACGACGCCGGCGCCGTCGCGGGGTGGGTCCGTTCCGTGGACCCCAGGGCCAGGTGGATTGGCTACACTGATGTGGACAGTTCCGGGAGGGGCGCAGGAGACGGGAGGGCCGTATATGAGGGACCCCAGGCACCCGAGGCATTTCACCGACGAGTTCAAGAGGCAGATAGTCGACCTCTACAACGCCGGCAAGCCCAAGCGCGAGATCATGGACGAGTACGACCTCGGCAAGAGCACCGTGGAGAGGTGGATCAAGTCGATAAACGCGACCGGCTCGCCGCGCGCCGCGTGCAACCGCACGCCCGAGCAGAACCGGATCCTGGAGCTCGAGCGCGAGAACCGCAGGCTCCGGATGGAGGTCGACGTCTTAAAACAAGCGGCGCTGATATACGCTCGAAAGTGAGGGCCATAGCGGCCAACGAGGGCCGCTACCCCATATCAGCGCAGTGCAGGCTCCTCGGCGTCGCGAGGTCGACGTACTACTCCATGCGCTCGCGGGCCGACCGGCCCGCCGCGCCGGACCCCGCCGCGCCGGCCGTGGTCGCGGCCCACGCC
>NZ_CYYP01000019.1 GCF_001405375.1 Collinsella aerofaciens | reverse complement strand
CCCGCGCCTTTAGACGCGAGCCCGGGGCCCGTGGGTTATACCCTAAGAGCAAACCACCCTTTTTAAGGGTGGTTCTGATTGCTGGCGGCGGCGCTGCGTTTGGCCTTTTGGGTTCTAGCGGCGTTGCCCTGGCGGCGTCGATGGGGGAGGACTATGCGCAGTTCGTGCTCGTTGAATGCTCAAGGCTTCTCGCATTTCTTGATGTGGCAACTGACCGCTGCCCGCATGAGGGAGCCATTTTGGTGCAGAAGACGGCCGAGGCCGTGCAGCGCAGCATCGCTGGTGTTGAGGAGGATGTCGAGAAGGAGAATGGAAAGGGGGGCCGCAGGAATGGCAGGTTGCTTAAGCAGTTGAAGAAGGGTCTTGGGTATTTGACTTCGACCCTTAAGCAGATCGAGAAGATGCAGAAGCGCCTTGGTGCCGCCGGTGAGAGCGAGCCGCTCAACAGCTTGCCAGCATCGGGTGGCGAATAGGTCGGGGCGATTCGGCTGCAATTCCGTGTCATCATCGCCACCGCTTAAGATGGTCCCGTGTTTGCCCATCTTTTTGCGAGGCGCGATGAGCATGTCGGCGACTTGCTCGATGTCTGATTTGCCCTTCGATCAGTTCTTGTCGAGCTCCTTTGGGCGGGAGGGGCAGCGATCTAGATATCCGCTCTTGGCATATGAGACAAGAAACCCGTAAGTCTGTGGCAATGTCAAAAGGCATACACAAGTGTCAGTCTTTTGACATCGTATGATTTTGGGGAGTGGCGCGCAGCGATCGCGCGCCACCCTGACGGCGTAAGCGTTTGCTTGCGTTGTAAAATCTAACGATATGAGCATCCCGGTTGCTTCTATGCTTCGATGCTCTCGTCTTTGGCACCCTCCGTTCAGTGGGGGACTGACTGCAAACGGCGTAAACAAGAAAGAGGAGACAACCGCAAATGAAAGCAACCGAGGCAAATCTACTAGACCTTATGGGCGTGGCGAAGATGCAGTTCGTCATTCCCGTATACCAGCGAGTTTACTCGTGGAGCGTAAAAGAGTGCGAGATTCTTTGGGATGACGTTATGCGAGCGGGTCGTGATGGCGTATCGCACTTCGTGGGGTCAATGCTTTATATCCCCGAGTCCGAGAGCTCTGCCACGAGTATTTCGCGCGTGCTCCTGATTGACGGGCAGCAGCGCATGACGACGTTTTCGTTGATGATCGCTGCTTTGGCTGACTATCTGGAGGGTAATCCCGACAAGGCCGACTTCCTTGGCGATCTCAAGATCTCAGCGCTGCGGAAGAACTACCTCTTTAACGATGACGACTACAACGGTCTGGCGCGCTATAAGCTGGTGCTCTCGCAGGACGATAAAGAGACGCTGTTCTCCATCGTGTCTGGGGCTCCCGTGCCAGATGAAAAATCGGATCGCATTGTCGAGAACCATGCGTTCTTCCGTGAAAAGATGCACGGGAAATCATTCGACCCTGCAAGGCTTTGGGCGGGGCTAAACCGCGTGCAGGTCATCGACACTAAGCTCACCGCTGGCGTTGATAATGCCCAGCTCATATTTGAGTCCATGAACTCCAAGGGCAAGCCGCTCACGCCCATTGACCTCATCCGTAACTACGTTCTAATGTCGCTTCCCAACGACGAACAGACCAAGCTTTATGAGGGTTATTGGCATCCACTCGAGTGCTTGTTCGGAAAAGGCGGCGAGGACGAGTTCAATGCATTTATCTGGTACTGGCTGTGGCTTAAAGTTCCCAATAGGATGCCGAAGGAGAACGAGGCCTACTACGAGTTTAAGCGCTATTTCGCCGACGACTACGATGGTGACACCGAGGGCCTGCTTAAGGGGCTGCGTGGGTATGCACATAGATACGCCAGTCTGTTCCTTGGTAAGGAGAAGGACGACGGACTACGCCGAGTGTTCGGCAGAATCGTAAGCCTCGACGTGAAGCAGATAAGGCCCCTCTTAATGTTGCTTTACTCGGTTTACGAGGGGAATGGGCTAGACCGCAATGCGTTTCTGCGTATCTGCGAGACTATCGAGTCGTTCCTGTTCAGGCGGGCGGTTTGCGGCAGGCTTACCACGGGCCTAAATAATTTCTTTGCCGGCATGTATCGCAATCTCGAGCAGCAGGACGTTATAGAGGAGTACGTTACGGCGATGCTCCTTATCCATAGCGGCGGTATGACTGCGTACTTCCCGACAGACGAGCATTTTGTCGAGGAGTTTAAGACGCGCGACTGTTACAACCGCTTCTCTAAAAAGCGCTATTACCTGGAACGCATGGAGAACTGGCACCACCCGAAGGAGTCCATCTCAGCCGACGATTACCAGATCGAGCACATCATGCCCCAGACGATCGATGATGAGCACGGCTGGAAGGAATCGCTTGGTGAGAACTGGGAAGACGTCCACGACAGGCTGTGCAACAACTTGGGAAATCTTACGCTGACGGGCTACAACCAGGAGTACTCAAACCGGTCGTTCTCGGACAAGCTCAATCTGCCTGACGTCGGATTTAAGTGCAGCCCGCTCTACCTAAACAAATCGATTGTCTCGCATGAAAAATGGGGTGAGGAAGAGATTGGGCAGCGCGCGGACGAGCTGGCGAAAGAAGCGTGCGAGATATGGAAGTATCCCGACCTTCCGGCAGACGTCGTCGACAAGTACCGTCCTTCTCGTGGGGAGTCTGACGAGGCTCCTGTCTGGACTCTGCAGGAGAACCACCCCACCTTTGCCGAAGGTGGGCTCAATCAGAAGCTTTTCGATGAGGTGCGCGAGTCCGTTCTGAGTGGTAACCCTTCGTGGGAGTCCTACATAGCTAAGTACTATGTAGGCTTCAGGTCGGGCAAGCGAAAGCTGCATGCCGTGCTAGAAGGCAGGACCAGCAACGGTGGTTGGATTGCCGTTGGCTTGGCAAAGAGTGTGGATGATCTAACGGATCCAGAGGACATGTGCCAGGACAAGCGTACGCAGGGTGGATTTGGCCCGGGCTTACCCACTTACGTTGCGCTTCGGAATGCCGATGACATTCCTGCGGTGCTCGATCTCATAAAGCAGTGCTAGGTTGAAGGCCGGGAATCTAGTTCCCGGCCCTTGCCAGCTCAAAATCGTCGATGGCTCGTCCGCCCGTCTACACCCTTACGATCCCGCGTGCCGCACTCAGCAGCTCGTACTCCCTCTGGCTCCACTGGTACAGCTCGGTCGCGCGTACGGCGTCGCGGCGCAGGTCCAGAAACACCTCGGCGCCCTCGCAGAAGCACTCGCGGGCAAAGGCGCCGGATCCGTCCGCAACGCACGCACCGTCGGCAAAGAGCTTCCAGCTGGACGGCTCGCGCGAGCCGTCTCCGAGCAGCTTGATCTGCAGAACATGTGGGCCGCCAGCGGCACATGGCCCTTCTTCCAACGCCTGCACCGTAAAGCGCATCTGGAGGGACAGAGTATAAAATCCGGAAAAGTGTCGAAATAGGCACCTTAAAACTTCGGAAAAGTGTGGCTGGATGACAAAACAGCACTTAGAAGCCGGTGCTGGATGCGGGATCCTGTGGTCGCCTTCAGCCCTCGCTACTCGTCGTCCTCGTCGTTGGGGTCGCCCTTGAGGGTGTTGATGTCCAGGTACTGGTTATCGTCCTCTTTTTGCTGGGTTTCCGACTCCGCTTGGGTGGGGCCGCGGAACAGCTGGAATCCCTCAAACGCAATGGCGCCGAGCAGGGCAATGACAATGGCGATAAAGGCAACCTTGACTGCCTGCGGAAATTCCGAGAAACGCAGCGCCTTTTCCTTGGCGTAATAATCGGCGAAGCGCTCTTCGCCCGTGCTTTTGGTATACGCCGGCGCGGACGCGGCCTCCGGGTCATATTCCGGTGCAGGCGTGGCAGCGTACGGATCGTTGAGATAATCGCTCGATGCGGTGCCATAACCCTCGGTCTCGATGCGACCATTGCCAGCATAGTCATCGGAATAATCGGAATATGCTGCACCGCCCTCATAGTCCACGGCGCTCGTGTTGGTGGCAAAAAGCGGGTTAACTGGAACGTCGAGCGCCGGCATGCCGGTAGAGGTCTCATCCAGATCGGCTGCAGCCCAGGAATCGTGGACAACCTGATGGACAACGGGCTCATCGAGCCTTGCGACCGGAGGCTTGCGTGCCGCAGGAACAGGCAACTGCTGGGCGCTGTACATAACGGTGCTGTCGGCCGATTTGCCCTGCGTCGCTGCAGCGAGAAATGCCGCCGTCTCGGACGGGTCGCTTGCGGGGCGGGGAGCGGGCGTGGGCGCCGAAGTGGGTGCGGGCGTAGGCGCGGGCGTCGAAACAGGCGACTGTGCAAGAGTCGGCGCAGATGCGGGCTTAGGCGCAAGTGCGGGATCGGGGCTTGACGGGCGAGCCCCGCCGCTCATGAGTTCGTCGGCGGTCCACGGGCGATCATTCATCACGTCGTCAAGGCTCAGCGAAAACAGGTCGTCTTCACTCTCATCGAACATGTGGTGCACATGTCCACCAATTGCCGGAATCAATCCGCGACCGGTGCATGATGCCTTGCTTAACGCCATTCTGTCCCATCCTTTCGAAATACCAATGACATCGATTATATGGAACTTCCCAAGCGGCCCGGTCTTGGATTCGTGCTTTCCAGAACTCGCGCCCAAAAGGGGAGGGGCAATCCAGGCGAGTGCCTACTTGTCGCCGGCCGCCGCCTTGGCCTCATTGAGGTAGCTATAGAAGCTGTACTTGGAGATGCCAAAGAACTCGCAGGCGCGCTCGCTCGACTTGGAAATGAGGAAGGCACCGCGACGGTCGAGGTAGCCAATGGCACGAATGCGCTCGTCTTTGGTCATGAGTGCCGCGGGCTTGCCCACAAACTGCTCGCACTCGTGCAACAGGTCCTCGAGCAGGTCGCCGATGTTCTTGGTAATGGGCTCGGGCTCGGTATAGCCCGTGCCGCCGGTGCCGGTAAAGGCGTCGAGCGAACGCTCAAAAGCCTTCATGAGCGTAATGTCAAAGTTGATGCCCAAAATGCCGACGGGCTTGCCCTCGTCGTTGCGGATAAAGATGGTCGAGGACTTGAGCAGCTTGCCATCGGTGGTTTTGGTGAGGTATGGCTCGCGGTCGTGCACGTCGGTGGTGCCCTCGTGCATGGACTCAAACACGATATGGCTGGGGCCGTCACCCAGTTTGCGCCCGCTGACGTGGCCGTTTTCGATCACTACGATGGAGTGGTCCACGTCCTCGGTCTCTAGGTCGTGGACGACGACTTCGCAGTTGGGGCCAAATTGGAGCGCCAGGCCGTGTGCTAGGCGCTTGTAAAACTCAATCTGTGCGGGGGTCATGGGTGCCTTCCTAAAAATTAGTTTGGGCACACTTTGCCATAAACCACACTTGACCGCAAACAAATCCATCAACAAGGCAATTCATGACCGTTCGGCGGCGAAAAAGTACCGATTACGGCAACAAACAATTCGTTAGGTATGCCAATCAAAAAGTGTGATAGAACATTACTAACAAACTTTTTGTTTGGCATCCACATAAAAGTTCAGCCGTGTGAATGGGATCGGGCTGAAACGCGTATGCGGGGGCCGGCAAGAGAGGACTTAAGGAGTTCACCGTATGGCCGATAAGATCCAGTGGGCGAGCAACACGATGCCCAAGAGCGATGACAAGCACTTGGGAATCATGAGTCTCGACCACGTGAAGAAGGCCCGTGCCTTCCACCAGTCGTTCCCCCAGTACACCGTCACTCCGCTTGCCCGCCTGGACGGCCAGGCCGCGCGCCTGGGCCTGTCCAACCTGTGCGTTAAGGACGAGAGCTATCGCTTTGGCCTCAACGCCTTTAAGGTCCTGGGCGGCTCGTTTGCCATGGCCAACTACATTGCCGACGAGACCGGCAAGGACGTTGCCGACTGCACCTTCGATTACCTGACCTCCGATCAGCTGGCCGAGGACTTTGGCCAGGCCACCTTCTTTACCGCCACCGACGGCAACCATGGCCGCGGCGTGGCATGGGCTGCCAACAAGCTGGGCCAGAAGGCCGTCGTTCACATGCCCAAGGGTTCCACTAAGCCCCGCTTCGATAACATCGCCGCCGAGGGCGCCACGGTGACCATCGAAGAGGTCAACTACGACGAGTGCGTGCGCATGGCCGCCGCCGAGGCCGACGCCTGCGAGCGCGGCGTCATCGTTCAGGACACCGCCTGGGAGGGCTACGAGAAGATCCCGTCCTGGATCATGGAGGGTTACGGCACCATGGCCTCCGAGGCTGCCGAGCAGCTGCGCGAGATGGCCATCAACCGCCCGACGCACGTGTTTGTCCAGGCTGGCGTGGGTTCGCTCGCCGGCGCCGTGGTGGGCTACTTTACCAACCTGTATCCCGATAACCCGCCCACCTTCGTCGTGGTTGAGTGCGCGCCTGCCGCCTGCCTGTACAAGGGCGCTGCCGCCGGCGACGGCGATCCGCGTATCGTGGACGGTGACATGCCCTCCATCATGGCCGGTCTGTGCTGCGGCGAGCCCAACATCCTGGGCTGGGATATCCTGCGCAACCATGCCACCGCCTTCGTGTCCTGCCCCGACTGGGTCACCGCTCGCGGCATGCGCACCCTGGGCGCTCCCGAGAAGGGCGACCCGCGCGTCATCTCCGGTGAGTCCGGCGCTGTGACCACCGGCCTGGTCGAGACCCTCATGCTCGATCCTGAGTACGCCGAGCTCAAGGAGCTCATCGGCCTGGACAAGACGAGCTCCGTGCTCTGCTTCTCCACCGAGGGCGATACGGATCCCGACCAGTATCGCCGTATTGTTTGGGAAGGCGAATATCCCACTTGCTAATCGTTAGGGCGGAGTAAATAGGTATCGCTCCGCCACCTCACAGGTAGATTCCTTCGTATGAAAGGTTATGAACAATGGCTAAAGAACTCGATTTCGACGCTATCAAGGCTGCTGCTGAGTCTCACCGCGCCGACATGACTCGTTTCCTGCGCGCTATGATCTCCCACCCCTCTGAGTCCTGCGAGGAGGGTGAGGTTGTTGCCTGCATCAAGGCTGAGATGGAGAGCCTTGGCTATGACGAGGTCAAGGTCGACGGCCTGGGCAACGTCATGGGCTTTATGGGCGAGGGCGACAAGATCATCGCCATCGACTCCCACATCGACACTGTCGGCATCGGCAACATCGAGAACTGGGATGCCGATCCCTATGAGGGCTACGAGACCGACGAGATCATCTACGGCCGCGGCGGCTCCGACCAGGAGGGTGGCATGGCTTCTGCTACCTACGCTGCCAAGATGATGAAGGACATGGGCCTCATCCCCGAGGGCTACAAGATCATGGTCGTCGGCACCGTCCAGGAAGAGGACTGCGACGGCATGTGCTGGCAGTACATCTACAACAAGGACGGCATTAAGCCCGAGTTCGTCATTTCCACCGAGCCCACCGACGGCGGCATCTATCGCGGTCACCGCGGTCGCATGGAGATCCGCGTCGACGTTCACGGTACCTCCTGCCACGGCTCCGCTCCCGACCGCGGCGACAACGCCATCTACAAGATGGCCGACATCATCGCCGACGTCCGCGCCCTCAACAACAACGGCTGCGACGAGTCGACCGACATCAAGGGCCTCGTCAAGATGCTCGACCCCAAGTACAATCCCGAGCACTTCGAGGATGCCCGCTTCCTGGGCCGCGGCACCTGCACCGTCAGCCAGATCTTCTACACCAGCCCCAGCCGTTGCGCTGTCGCTGACTCCTGCGCCATCTCCATCGACCGTCGTATGACCGCCGGCGAGACCTGGGAGTCCTGCCTGGACGAGATCCGTAACCTGCCGGCCGCCAAGAAGTACGGCGACGACGTGAAGGTCTCCATGTACATGTACGACCGTCCGTCCTGGACCGGCGAGGTCTACGAGACCGAGGCTTACTTCCCCACGTGGATCAACAAGGAGACCGCTCCGCACGTCAAGGCTCTCGTCGACGCCCACAAGGCCATGTTCGGTGACGAGCGCATCGGCTGCGAGCCCAGCATGGACAAGCGCACCGGTCGCCCGCTGTGCGACAAGTGGACCTTCTCCACGAACTGCGTTTCCATCCAGGGCCGCTACGGCATCCCCTGCGTGGGCTTTGGCCCGGGTGCCGAGTCTCAGGCTCACGCTCCCAACGAGGTCACCTACAAGGACGACCTGGTCACCGCTGCCGCCATGTACGTGGCTGCCCTGAACCTCTACGATCCGAGCCAGGCCGATGGCGACGCCACCGTGTTCCGCGCCGGTCTGACCAACAACAAAATCGATTAGTCCCATTCTTCGATTTTGTTGAGCCGGGGGCCGCTCGTGTCCCCGGCACCCCCTGTTGACTTGGGGCCCGCGGTCGTTATCTCCCATGCTTCCTCGACGGTGGCGGGTCCTCGTCATAGCGCTCTGCATGTTCTAGCCACACGCGCATGCCGGAGCGCATCTACTCATTGCGATCGTTTCACCTTTAGAAAGGACATTTACATGGACGCCAAGTTTACCGAGCTCGTCGAGCAGCTGAACGGACTCGACTTTAAGGGTATGTACGGCAGCGACTTCCTGCACACCTGGGACAAGACCACCGATGAGCTCAAGGCTCTCTACATCGTCGCCGACGCCCTGCGCGAGCTGCGTGAGAACAACGTTTCGTCCAAGATCTTCGACTCGGGCCTGGCCGTCTCCCTGTTCCGTGACAACTCCACTCGTACGCGCTTCTCCTTCTCTAAGGCCGCCAACCTGCTCGGCCTTGAGCTGCAGGACCTGGACGAGAAGAAGTCCCAGATCGCCCACGGCGAGACCGTCCGCGAGACCGCTACCATGATCTCCTTCATGGCCGACGTCATCGGCATCCGCGACGACATGTACATCGGCAAGGGCGACGCCTACATGGCTGAGGTCTCCGAGTCTGTCCAGCAGGCTTACGAGGACGGCGTTCTGGATCACCGTCCCACGCTCATCTCCCTGCAGTCCGACTCCGATCACCCCACGCAGTCCTCTGCCGACATGCTCTACCTCATCAACGAGTTTGGCGGCCTCGAGAACCTCAAGGGCAAGAAGGTTGCCGTCACCTGGGCCTATTCGCCCTCTTACGGCAAGCCGCTGTCCTGCCCGCAGTCGCTGATCAGCCTGCTGCCCCGCTTTGGCATGGACGTCACCCTGGCTCACCCCGAGGGCTACGACCTCATGCCCGAGGTCGTCGAGCGCGCCAAGGGCTATGCCGCCGAGTCCGGCACCACCTTTAAGCAGGTCAACACCATGGCCGAGGCCTTCGAGGGCGCCGACATCGTGATCCCCAAGAGCTGGGCTCCGTTTGCCGCCATGGAGAAGCGTACCAACCTGTACGCCGAGGGCGACGACGCCGGCATCGCAGCGCTCGAGAAGGAGCTGCTCGCCCAGAACGCCACCCATCAGGACTGGTGCTCCACGACCGAGCTCATGGAGAAGACTGCCAACGGCCAGGACACCATCTTTATGCACCCGCTGCCCGCCGACATCTCCGGTGTCTCCTGCGAGCACGGCGAGGTTAACGCCGACGTCTTCGACATGCACCGCGTGGGCATGTACAAGGAGGCCAGCTACAAGCCGTACGCCATCGCAGCCATGATGTTCCTGCAGAAGGTTGCCGATCCCGCCGCTACCCTCAAGGCCCTCGACGAGCGCAACACCGCCCGTTGGCTCCAGGCCTAAAGCCGGGTTGAGGTAAGCCATGTAAAGGGGGCGCTCTGCCAACCGGCGGGGTGCCCCTTTTTTGCATCGCGGGCGTGCGGGATAAGCGCTTTCGATGTGGATACCCGCGGCGCGAGTTATGGGTACGATGGTTTCAGGGGAGGTATCACCATGAAACTTGGATGCGTCATTATGGCTTCGGGCGAGGGCAAGCGGTTTGGCTCTAACAAGATGCTTGCCGATATCTATGGCGAGCCGCTGATTGCCCGGACCATCGATTCGGTTCCCCGGGGCTTTGACGTCGTGGTTTCGACGCGTTGGTCCGAGGTCGCTCAGATTTGCGAGGACAAGCATTGCCCGTGCGTGCTGCACGATGGCAAACTGCGCAGCGAAAGCGTCCGTGCGGGCCTTTCGTGGGGAGTCGAACGCAACTGGAAAGGTTGCCTCTTTTTGCCGGGCGACCAGCCGCTCGTGAGTTCGGATTCTTTTGAGGCTATGGTTCGTGCATTTGACGAGCGTGGCCGCAAACATCCGGTGCGTCTTGCGTGCAACGGTGAGCCTTCGAGTCCGGTGCTCTTTCCGGCGGAACTGTTCGATGCACTTATGTGTCTTGAGGGCAAGGACGGCGGGGGCTCGATTCTCAAAGGTCGCGTCGACGTTACGCTGGTCGAAGCGCGTGCCTACGAGCTGTGGGACGTCGATACCGTCAAGGGACAGCGACGCATAGCGGAGCATATCGCGGCCTGCTCGTATTTTGATCGCGTGGCCAACTGTATGAATCGATAAGGAGCAACATGATCATCATCAAAAACGGCGCGCTCGTGACGCCACAGGGGCTTCGCCGTGCCGATCTTGCCATGGATGGCGATAAGATCGCGCGGATCGCCGCGGCGATTGAGCCGGCCGAGGGCGATACCGTCGAGGATGCCACGGGCTGCTGGGTGTTTCCCGGCTTTATCGACGGCCACACGCACATGCAGTGCTGGACCGGCATGGATTGGACAGCGGATAGCTTTGAGACCGGCACGCGCGCGGCTGCCTGCGGCGGTACGACGACCATCGTGGACTACGCGACGGCCGATCGCGGCGTGACCATGCCCGATGCCTTGGCCGAGTGGCATCATCGCGCCGACGGCACCTGCACGGCAAACTACGCCTTTCATATGGCACTCGCCGAGTGGAATGAGCGCAATCGCGCCGATCTTTCGGCTATGCGCGAGGCGGGCGTATCGTCGTTTAAGACCTACTTTGCCTACGACCACCTGCGCTTGGACGATGCCGAGACACTCGAGGTGCTGGAGGAGCTCAAGCGCCTGGGCGGTATCTTGTGCGTGCATTGCGAGAACGGCACGTTGGTGAATGAACTGCAGAAGCGCGTGTACGAGCAGGGGATTCATGGACCCGAGGGGCATGCGCTCAGCCGTCCGGGCGTGTGCGAGGGTGAGGCCGTGAGCCGTCTGCTGTATCTGGCGCACTTGGCCGGGGACGCTCCGGTCAACGTGGTGCACCTTTCGACTAAGCTGGGGCTCGAGGCCATTCGCGCTGCCAAGGCGCGCGGGCAGAAGAACATCTATGTCGAGACATGCCCCCAGTATCTGATGCTCGACGACACCTGCTATCTGGAGCAGGGCGAGGACGGCTTTGCGGGCGCCAAGTACGTGATGAGCCCGCCGCTGCGCCATGCCGGTGACCGTGCCGCGTTGCGCGAGGCGCTTGTGGCTGGCGAGATCGATACTATTGCAACCGATCATTGCAGCTTTAACCTGCACGGGCAAAAGGACCGCGGGCGCGACGATTTCCGCGCGATTCCCAACGGCGGGCCCGGCGTGGAGCATCGTCCCGTCGCGATCGCCACGAGCTTTGAGGGGCAACTGGGCCCCGAGGACCTCTGCCGCCTGATGAGCGAGAACCCGGCGCGCGTGTTTGGCATGTACCCGCGCAAGGGCTGTCTTGCCGAGGGTGCCGATGCCGACGTGTGCGTGTGGGATCCTTGCGCGCGTTGGACGATCAGCGCCGCGACACAGCATCAGGCCGTGGACTACACGCCGCTCGAGGGCTTTGAGGCACATGGCCGCGCCAAGGCCGTGTTTGTGAACGGCGTACTGGCGGCACGCGACGGCGAGCCTACCGGAGCCCAGCCCGGTCGCTACGTGCCTCGCTAGCAGCAAAGATGCCGTGTCCCCTCCGCAGTTGCGGTGAAATACGGACTGTTTGCGGCCGTTTGGCGGCCAAACAGTCCGTATTTCACCGCAACTGACGAGATGGGGCCGGCTACTTGAGGCTGCTGGCGACGACGGGGCGGCCGAGGGCTGTCTCGAAGCGACCTGCCATCGTTGGGTCGGCAAGCGTGTCGACTTGGTTGAGCATGATGCGGGCATTGTTGAGGTTCAGCATCTGCAGCTCGGCATTGAGCACCTGGGCGACGCGCTCGGGCGTGGCGATGTCGGTGAGCTCGCAGCCGCAACGCTCGCAAAAGAGCTCGGGGCGGTGGACGGCTTCGTTGATGGGCTTGCTGAGTCCCGAGGCGCCGACGAGCCAGATGACGTTGGCCGTGCCGGCGGGAACGACCGGCTCCCACGGGGCGTGCGCTTTGAGTGGGAGCCGCTTGCTGCCGTCCGCCTCGGCCAGGACGTAGTCAAAGCGCTGCGCCAGCTGGTCGAGCGGCTCGGCAGGGGAGGAGAGCTTGCCCGTCTCCGGGTCCAAGACGCCTGCCTGGCAGATGCTTCCCCGCACAAGCCCCGCGCAGGCCTCGCAGGTGCAGCCTAGGGCGTGTGGGGCACCCGGCTTCCAAGGCGCGGCGTCCAGGCGACGGCCCGACCCGTCCCACGGCACACCGGCGACGGGGAACATGCGCGTGGTGGTGCAGAGGAGCACGCGGCCGCCAGCGCGCATAAGCTCAAGGCCGAGTGTCTTTAGCAAGGTCGACTTGCCACCGCTGCCGATAATCGCGGTAATGTCCGGCTCGATCCTGAGCGCCGAGGCAAGATTGCCGCTAACCGTTTCCATCTGTTCACCGCCGTATAATACTGTGATAATAAATAATCATCAGAGTAGCGGTCGAACCGCTTTTGCTCTGCTCAAACCGTAGCACAGGGAGGTGCCCCGGGAATGCTCGTTTATGTTCGCGGCGCCGGCGATATCGCCACGGGTGTCGCTGCCCGTTTGGTGCGCGCCGGCGTGTCGGTCGTCATGGCCGATATCGCGGTTCCCACGTGCATCCGTCGCACAATCAGTTTTTGCGAGGCCATTCGTCTGGGCGAGGTCGAGGTCGAGGGTATTCGCGCTCGCTTGGCGCAGACGCCGGCAGAGGCGCTCGAGATTACCCAAGCGGGGGATGTTGCCGTCGTGGTGGACCCTCAGGCCAAGATGCTCGATGAGCTTAAACCCGCGGCTGTGGTCGACGCGATTCTGGCCAAGCGCAACCTGGGCACCACGCGCGACATGGCGCCTACCGTCATCGCCGTGGGGCCGGGCTTTACCGCGCCGGTTGACTGCGATGCCGTGGTCGAGACCATGCGCGGGCATTTTCTCGGCCGTGTCATTACCCAAGGTTCGCCCCAGCCCAACACGGGCGTGCCAGGCATTATCGCCGGCTGTGGTAAAGAGCGCGTTATCCACAGCCCCGCCGCCGGCGTGTTTCGGTCCGACCACGCAATCGGCGACATCGTGAGCGCCGGAGACGTGATTGGCTATGCGGGCGATACGCCCATGTGCACGCAGATCGATGGCTGTCTGCGCGGGCTTTTGGCGAACGGCGTGCAGGTGACTGAGGGCTTTAAATGCGCCGATGTCGATCCGCGCGGCGATGCCAGCTATATCAACTACATTTCGGACAAGGCGACGTCGGTCGGCGGCGGCGTGCTCGAGGCACTCGCTATGTTCACCGATATCTTTAGAGGATAGAAGGCGGCAATGGAAAAGCTCGATGTTGTGAATGCGGCGCTTGTCGCCCTGCGTGCTGGCGAGACGTGCGAGCTCGTGGTCGTAGCCGGCACGGCGGGGTCGTCGCCGCGCGGTGTGGGCGCATGGATGGCCGTCTTTGCCGATGGCAGCCAGGCGGGCACCATCGGCGGCGGCAAGATTGAGCTCTTTGCGCTGGACGAGGCGCGCGAGCTCCTGAGCGCGGGTCAGTCGCGTCTGGTCCGCTACACCATGGGCGGCGAGAACTCCGATACCGGCATGATCTGCGGCGGAGCCATCTGCCTGTGCTACCTGCATCTGGATGCGACCCAGGCACCGTTGTTCCAGGAAATTGCCGACGTCTTGGCCTTTCGGCGCATCGGCGACTTCGTCATCGACTTTGAGCCGTTTGTCGTAAGCGCGCTCGAGGGCGATGTGGCCGAGTACCATGGCGAGGAATCGCGCCGCACCATTGCGGGCTGTCCCGGGCTTTCGCTGGTGGAGGAGGGGAGTAAGGTCACCTACACCAACGCGGCCTCCGAGATTCCCCCGGCGCACATCGAGACGCTCTGCCCCGAGGGCCTGACTTATATCTTTGGCTGCGGCCACGTGGGCGCTGCGACGGCGCGCGTGCTCACGGCGGCGGGCTTTGCCGTCGTGGCGTGCGATGACCGCCCCGGCACGCTGACCCCCGATTGGGTGCCCGGCGTCTACGACCGTCGTCTGGTCGACTACAAGAACCTGAGCGAGCTGTGTCCCATCGGCCCGCGCGACCTGGTGGTCGTCGCCACGGCGGGTCACAAGTCCGATATCGACGTGGTGATTCAGGCCATGCGCGCCAAGCCCGCCTATCTGGGCTGCTTGGGCTCGCGCCGCAAGACGGCCTTTGTGCGCGCCCGCCTGGAGCAGGAGGGCTTTACGCAGGAGCGGATCGACGAGCTGCACCTGCCGATCGGCGTTGCCATTCAGGCCGAGGACCCCGAGGAGATCGCCATCTCCATCGCCGCCGAGATGATCCACCTGCGCCGCACCAAACTCGTCCCCCGCAAGCGCTAGTCGCATCCTCATATATGAGTTGCGGTGAAATACGGATTGTTTAAGCCTGTTAGGCCGCCAAACAGTCCCTATTTCACCGTAACTACTTTTTGGGATCCATTTGTGCGGGGGAGTTGTGGAGTTGTGCAGGCAGACGAGGTTTTTCTGGAAATACGCTCCCGATGCGCGTATAGTACCGATTGTTTTGTCGGCTCCTGCTGCGTCGAGTCCAAACCGCGAAATGCCATGAGCGGCGCGGATGCAGCCAGGAGGCACGAGGACAACCCATCGTGGCCACGCCCCGTGCTTAAAACCCCAAGAAGGAGTGAACAATGGCAGAAGAGAAGTATGTGCCGCGTCTGAAGACAAAGTACAACAACGAGGTCAAGCAGCAGCTTCAGGACAAGTTCCAGTACGAGAACGTCATGATGATCCCCAAGTTTGAGAAGATCGTCGTGAACATGGGTGTCGGCGAGGCCGCTACCGATTCCAAGGCCATCGACGGTGCCGTGCGCGACCTGCGCGCCATCACCGGCCAGCAGCCGATGATCACCCGTGCCCGCAAGTCCATCGCTACCTTCCGCCTGCGCGCTGGTATGCCGATCGGCTGCAAGGTTACCCTGCGTGGCGACCGTATGTGGGAGTTCTTCGATCGTCTGACCTCCGTCGCGATCCCCCGTATCCGCGACTTCCGCGGCATCTCCGCCAAGAGCTTCGACGGCCGTGGTAACTTCTCCATGGGCGTCACCGAGCAGCTCATCTTCCCCGAGATCGACTTCGACTCCGTCGATCACCAGCGTGGTATGGACATCACTTTCGTGACCACCGCCAACACCGATGAGGAGGCCAAGGCCCTTCTGGACGCCTTCGGTTTCCCGTTCAAGAAATAGGTTCACCTGCCCTATAAGCGCCGTTCCCACAAGGGGGCGGCGTTTGGGGCGAACAATACTCTATGTGAGGAGGATATAAGTGGCTAAGACATCGATGATCGTCAAGTGCAATCGCAAGCAGAAGTTCTCTACTCGTGAGTACACGCGCTGCCAGCGCTGCGGCCGTCCGCACTCTGTGTACCGCAAGTTCGGCCTGTGCCGTGTCTGCTTCCGCGAGCTTGCACTCAAGGGCGAGCTTCCCGGCGTTAAGAAGGCCAGCTGGTAAGTCACTACCAGCGTTTCAAGCATCAGTTTGGAACAGGGAAAACGCGCTAAAAAGGCTTTGCCGTTAAGGGCGGCGAAGAACCAAGAGCACGTGTTCATCAAGAACGAAGGAGAATCTGTATGAACCTTACAGACCCGATCGCAGATATGCTTACGCGCATCCGTAACGCTAACTCTGTGAACAAGGCCACGGTCTCCATGCCGAGCAGCAAGAAGCTCGTCGAGATCGCTCGTGTTCTGCACGAGGAGGGCTACATCGAGGGCTACGATGTCGAGGACACCGTTCCCCAGAAGACTCTGCACATCACGCTTAAGTATGGTCCCAAGAAGGCTAAGGTCATCAACGGCATCCGCCGCATTTCCAAGCCGGGCCTGCGTAAGTACACCGGCGTTGCCGACATGCCCCGCGTCCGCGGTGGCCTTGGTACCGCCATTATTTCCACCAGCCATGGCGTCATGACCGACCGCGATGCTCGCAAGCACAACGTCGGCGGCGAGATCATCGCTTACGTCTGGTAATTCGCTCGGTAGGTAGAAGGAAAGGAGATCACCGTGTCTCGTATCGGTAATAAGCCTGTCCAGATTCCCGCCGGAGTCGAAGTGGCAGTCAACGGCAACAACGTTGTCGTCAAGGGCCCCAAGGGCCAGCTCGAGCTCGATGTCTTTGAGAAGCTCGCTATCAACGTCGAGGACAACGTCCTCACCGTTTCCCGTCCCGACGACGAGCGTGAGACCCGTGCCCGCCACGGCCTCACCCGCGCCCTCATCCACAACATGGTTGTTGGCGTTTCCGAGGGCTTCGAGAAGAAGCTCGAGCTCGCCGGCGTCGGTTACCGCGTGCAGCAGAAGGGCAAGAACCTCGAGTTCTCCCTGGGCTTCTCGCACCCCGTGATCGTCGAGGCTCCCGAGGGCATCACCTTCGAGGTTCCCGACAACACCCACGTGAACGTCAAGGGTATCAACAAGCAGCAGGTCGGTCAGATCGCCGCTGAGATTCGCGGCCATCGTCCTCCCGAGCCTTACAAGGGCAAGGGTATCCACTACGTTGGCGAGCACATCCGCCGCAAGCTGGGTAAGGCCGCCAAGTAGTCGTAACCGACTCACTCGCATAAGACCAGCACCCCGTCAGGTGCTGGCAAGATCAACCTTTTTAGGAGTTTACGTATGAACAAGCATAAGGCGAAGCTGGAAGGCCTCAAGCGTCGTCAGCGTCGTGTTCGCGGCAAGGTCTCGGGTACCTCCGAGCGTCCGCGTCTTCGCGTGACCCGTACTAACGCCAACATCTATGCCCAGATCATCGACGACAGCAAGGGCTCCAGCCTGACGCTCGTCTCTGCCTCGACCCTCGAGGCCGAGTTCAAGGGCACCCACACCTCGAACAAGGAGGCTGCGGAGAAGGTCGGTCAGCTCGTTGGCAAGCGCGCCATCGAGGCCGGCATCACCAAGGTCGCCTTCGATCGCGGTGGCCGTATCTACCATGGCCGCGTCAAGGCCCTCGCCGACGGTGCTCGTGCCGCCGGTCTCGAGTTCTAGGAGGTATGTAGCACATGGCTCGTAATCAGAAGCAGCAGCGCGAGGCCTCCGAGTTCGAGGAGCGCGTCGTTTACATCAACCGCGTGTCGAAGACCGTCAAGGGTGGTCGTCGCATGAGCCTCGTCGCTCTCGTCGTCGTTGGCGACGGCAAGGGCAACGTCGGCGTTGGCATGGGCAAGTCCGCTGAGGTGCCCCTGGCCATCTCCAAGGCGTCTCTCGATGCCAAGAAGAACATGTTCCACGTGCCGGTGACCGAGCAGGGCACCATCCCGCACGAGGTTCTCGGCCACTTTGGTGCCGGCCGCATCATCATCAAGCCCGCTGTCGAGGGTACCGGCGTTATCGCCGGCGGCGCTGTGCGTCCCCTCTTCGAGCTTGCTGGCATCAAGAACGTCCTGTCCAAGTCCCTCGGTACCGACAACGGCCTCAACATCATCAAGGCTGCCGTCGAGGGCCTCAAGGAGCTCTCCAGCCCTGAGGACGTCGCGGCTCGCCGTGGCCTGACGGTCTCCGAGATGTTCGTCGGTAAGGAGAACTAAGCATGGCTGACACCATCAAGATCAAGCAGGTCCGCAGCACCAACGGTTGCAAGCAGGACCAGGTCCGTACTGTCCGTGCCCTCGGTCTCCACAGGATCCGCGAGGTTCGCGAGATTGCTGACAACGAGTCCGTCCGCGGCATGATCTTCAAGGTCAAGCACCTTGTCGAGATTGTAGAGGAGTAGCAAATGCAGCTTCACGATCTTACTCCCGCGCCCGGTTCCACCAAGAACCGCAAGCGCGTCGGCCGTGGCAATTCTTCGGGTCACGGCACCACTTCTGGCCGCGGCCAGAAGGGCCAGGGTTCCCGCTCTGGCGGCACCAAGGGTGCCGGCTTCGAGGGTGGCCAGACTCCGCTGGCTATGCGCCTGCCCAAGCTTCCGGGCTTCCGCAACCCCCGTCGTATCGAGTACACCGCTGTTAACGTTGAGCGTCTCGAGCGTAAGTTCGAGGACGGCGCAGTGATCGACGGTGCCGCTCTTAAGGCCGCTCGCATCACCAAGAGCGAGTTCGAGCCCGTCAAGGTGCTCGGCAATGGTGAGCTCACCAAGAAGTTCACGGTCAAGGTCGACAAGGTCAGCGCTTCTGCGCAGGCCAAGATCGAGGCCGCCGGCGGAAAGGTCGAGCTGCCGTGCTAAATGGTCTTAAGAATGCTTTCCGCATCAAAGAATTGCGCGAAAAGATTCTTTTTACCATAGCTATGCTCGTCGTGTACCGCATTGGTGCGCACGTTCCTGTGCCCGGCATTCCCTTCCAGGGGATGCTGGGCCTTTTCTCGACCGATAACAATTCGGTCGCCGCAGGTGCTATGGCCCTCCTGAATCTTTTCTCTGGCGGCGCGTTGAGCTATGTGTCGGTGTTTTCGCTGGGCATCATGCCTTACATCACCAGCTCGATCATCCTCCAGATGCTCCAGGCCGTCGTGCCTTCCCTGCATGAGCTTGCCCGCGAGGGCGAGGTCGGTCAGACCAAGATTACGCAGTATTCGCGTTACCTCACCTTGGCTCTGGCAATCCTCAACTCCGTGGGTTACCTCTTCCTCTTTAAGAGCTTCGGCATCAGCTTCAATGGCGCCGGCGCTCCCGAGATCATCTTCGACCTCATGATTGTCGGTACGCTCACCGCGGGCGCCATGCTGATCATGTGGATTGGTGAGCTCATCACCCAGCGCGGTATCGGCAATGGCATGTCGCTGATCATCTTTGCGAACATCATGGCCGGTCTGCCGCAGGCTATCTTCTCCAGCACTGAGGGCAATGCCGGTGGCATCATCACCATGGTGATCATCTGCGCCATCATTCTGCTGGTTATCCCGCTGATTGTTTTCCTTGAGCGCGGCCAGCGCCGCATCCCGGTCTCCTACGCCAAGCGCGTCGTGGGCCGTCGCATGATGGGTGGCCAGACCACCTACCTGCCCATCAAGGTCAACACCGCGGGTGTCGTGCCGATCATCTTCGCTTCGGCGCTGCTGTACTTCCCGGCTCAGATTGCCGTGTTCTTCCCCGGCATCGGCTGGATTCAGGCAGTTGCCTCCGCGCTTTCGACCGGTTGGCTCAACTGGGTGCTTAACGTTGTCCTCATCGTGTTCTTCGCGTACTTCTACACCTCCATGGTGTTCAACCCCGATGACACGGCCGATAACCTTAAGAAGCAGGGCGGCTTTATTCCGGGCGTCCGTCCGGGTAGGGCTACCGCGGCCTACATCAAGAACGCGCTTAACAAGATCACGCTTCCCAGCGCTGTCTTTTTGGCGCTCATCGCCATCGTGCCTTCGATCATCTTCTCCTTCACGGGTAACCATCTGATCCAGGCATTTGGCGGCACGTCCATCCTCATCATGGTCGGCGTCGTGCTCGACACGGTCGATAAGCTCGAAGGCCAGATCAAGATGTATGATTACGATGGATTCTTTAAATAGGCTAGAGGAGGATTGCTCATGAACCTCGTATTGCTCGGAGCTCCGGGTGCCGGTAAGGGCACCGTCGCACAGGAGCTCGTCGCCGAGTTTGGCGTCGCCCATATTTCCACGGGCGACCTGCTGCGTGCTGCCGTCAAGGGTGGCACCGAGCTTGGTATTCAGGCTAAGAAGTACATGGACGCTGGCGAGCTCGTTCCCGACCAGCTCGTGATCGACCTTGTCAAGGAGCGCCTTGCCGCCGATGACGCCCAGCAGGGCTTCATCCTCGACGGCTTCCCGCGCAACACCGCCCAGGCTGTGACGCTCGATTCCGAGCTCTCCGCCATGGGTCGCGAGATCGACTGTGCCCTTCTGGTCGATGTGGCCCCCGAGGTCATTATCGATCGTCTGTCTTCGCGTCGCACCTGCCGCGCCTGCGGTTACACCGGCACCGCTGCCGATGCTACCTGCCCCAAGTGTGGCGGCGAGATGTATCAGCGCGACGACGACAAGCCCGAGACCATCAAGAACCGTCTCGACGTCTACGAGAAGTCCACGAGCCCGCTCGTCGACTACTATCGTGGCCAGGGTCTGCTCAAGTCGGTCAACGGTGACCAGGCTCGTGAGACCGTGTACGGGGATGTCAAAGAGGCTCTCGGTCTATGATCAAGATTAAGTCTGCAACGCAAATCGAGCAGATGAAGAAGGCAGGAGCGCTATCTAAGATGGCGCTCCGCCACGTTGGAGCCATGGTGCGCCCCGGCGTTTCGACTTTTGAGCTCGATCAGCTCGCGGAGCAGATTATCCGCATGCATGGCGGCACCCCGGCCTTTAAGGGTTACGGCGGGTTCCCGGGGACCATTTGCGCATCGATCAACGATGCCGTGGTCCACGGTATTCCCAACCCCGACATGATCCTGCGCGATGGCGATATCATCTCCATCGATACGGGAGCCGTTGTCGACGGTTGGGTCGGCGATAACGCTTGGACGTTTTTCGTCGGCACCCCCACGTCCGAAGCCAAGGCTTTGTGCGAGGTCACGCGCGACTGCCTTAAGGCTGCCATCGAGCAGGCTGTTCCCGGTAACCATATCGGGGACGTCGGTTATGCCGTTCAGTCCCTCGCCGAATCTCACGGTTACGGAGTGCTTCGTGATTATGTGGGCCATGGCATTGGCCGTGTGATGCACGAGGACCCCAACGTTCCTAACTATGGAAAGAAGGGGAGGGGCGTTCGCCTCCAGGCCGGCATGGTCATTGCCGTCGAGCCGATGGTTACGATGGGTTCCAACCATGTGAGCACGGGCTCCGACGGTTGGATTGTTACGACCAACGACCACCTGCCCGCCGCGCACTACGAGAACACCGTCGCCATCACCAATGACGGTCCGGTGATTCTCACCACGGATGCGCAAGGTGCTTGGTGTTCGCTCCAAGGCGGAGAAATGTAACAAGTTCCACTTAGTTGTGGAGCCATTACGAAGTTATTACGATGCGTGCATACGTGTTGTAAAATACTCAATCGCTGTCGTTTTCTAGAGAAAGATGATTGCTTGTGAAGAAGGAAGACGCAATTGAGCTCGAGGGTACGGTAAAGGAACCGTTGCCCAATGCCATGTTTAAGGTTGAGCTCGAGAACGGTCATTCGGTTCTGTGCAACATTTCTGGCAAGATCCGAATGAATTACATCCGTATTCTCCCCGGTGACAGGGTTGTCGTGGAGCTTTCCCCGTACGACCTGACCCGCGGCCGCATCACCTATCGCTATAAATAGCGGCACGCATACACGCACTCCATTTCCGACTGCAGGCTTAGCTCAACCTACGGTCGGATTGTGTGTGAAGACCAGCCATAGTTTTAAACGCCTGCGGCTGGGCGAGTAGATAGTAGGGAAGTAGTTTGAGCGCTACCGAAAGGAAGAACGATGAAGGTACGTCCTTCGGTCAAGAAGATGTGCGATAAGTGCAAAATCATTAGGCGCCATGGCAAGGTCCTCGTCATTTGCGAGAACCCCCGTCATAAGCAGCGTCAGGGTTAAGAGAGGAGACTACGTTGGCCCGTATTAATGGTGTCGACCTCCCGCGTGAGAAGCGCGTTGAGATCGGTCTGACCTACATTTACGGCATCGGCCGCACCACTGCGACGAAGATTTGCGTCGAGTGCAACGTTAACGTGGATACGCGCGTTAAGGACCTCACCGAGGATGAGGTTAACGCCATCCGCGATTATATCGATAAGAACCAGATCATGGTTGAGGGCGACCTCCGCCGTGAGCGCAACCAGAACGTCAAGCGCCTTATGGACATCGGCTGCAACCGCGGCCTTCGTCACCGCAAGGGCCTCCCGGTCCGCGGCCAGCGCACCCACACTAACGCTCGTACCCGCAAGGGCCCGAAGCGTCAGATCGGTGCTAAGAAGAAGAAATAAGGAGCGCTAGATAGATGGCTACTGCTAAGAAGAACGTTCGCGCTGCCCGTCTGAAGCGCGCGGACCGTAAGAACATTTCCGTGGGCCAGGCTCACATTCGTTCTACGTTCAACAACACGATCGTTTCGATCACCGATCCCCAGGGCAACGTCATTTCCTGGAAGTCGGCTGGCCAGGTGGGCTTCAAGGGCTCCCGTAAGTCCACGCCGTTCGCTGCCCAGATGGCTGCCGAGGCTGCTGCCAAGCAGGCCATGGAGCACGGTATGAAGAAGGTTTCCGTCTTCGTCAAGGGCCCCGGCTCCGGTCGTGAGACCGCTATCCGCTCCCTCCAGGCTGCTGGCCTCGAGGTCTCGAGCATCCAGGACAAGACCCCCATTCCGCACAACGGCTGCCGCCCCAAGAAGCGTCGCCGCGTGTAACTGAAAGGATCGTATCAATATGGCAATCGACAGGACTCCTGTTCTTAAGCGCTGCCGTCAGCTCGGGATCGATCCCGCTGAGCTCGGTTACAGCAGCAAGAAGGAATCTATCCGTCAGCCCAAGCGCCGTCGCAAGGAATCTGAGTACGGCATGCAGCTGCGCGAGAAGCAGAAGGTCAAGTTCATCTATGGCGTTCTGGAGAAGCAGTTCCACGGCTACTTCAACAAGGCCCGTAAGATGAACGGCGTCACCGGTGAGAACCTCATGATCATTCTTGAGTCTCGCCTCGACAACGTCGTCTTCCGTCTTGGCTTCGCCCGCACCCGCAAAGAGGCTCGTCAGTCCGTCCGTCACGGTCACTTCACCGTGAACGGCAAGCGCGTGGACATCCCGTCCTACCGCGTCAAGGCCGGCGACGTCGTCGCTGTCGGCGAGAAGTTCCGTGACCTCCTCCCCATCAAGGAGGCCCTGATTTCCTCCGAGCGCTTTGAGGTCCCTGGCTGGCTCGAGGTCGATATCGAGAAGCTGTCTGGTAACGTGCTCGCTCTGCCGACGCGTGAGCAGATCAGCGGTGATATCAACGAGCAGCTCATCGTCGAGCTCTACTCTAAGTAGTCCATCCGGGCTGCTGAGGCTGGAGGTAATACATGTCAGAATTCATTAGGCCTCAGGTTCAGGTCGAAGAGATCAACGAGACGTCTGCTCGTGTCTCCGTCGAGCCGCTCGAGCGTGGTTACGGCGATACGCTGGGTAACTCCCTTCGTCGCGTTCTTCTGTCCTCGCTCGAGGGTGCCGCCGTCGAGGCTATTCAGATCGATGGTGCGCAGCACGAGTTCATGACCATCCCTAACATGGTCGAGGATGTCACCGACATCGTCCTGAATGTCAAGGGTCTTGTCTTCAGGGCTCTCGGCACGACCGACGAGGCGACCGCCACCATATCGGTTGACGGCCCCTGCGAGGTCACCGGTGCGGACTTCTTTATTCCGTCCGAGTTTGAGCTGGTCAACCCCGAGCAGCACATTGCTACGCTCGCCGAGGGTGGCCATCTCACCATGAGCATGCGCATCGGCTATGGCCGCGGCTATGTTTCTGGCGAGGCCAACAAGCGCGACAACGATCCCATCGGTGTGATCCACGTCGACTCGCTGTACTCGCCGGTTTCCCGTTGCGCCAAGCTCGTTGAGGCTTGCCGTGTCGGTCAGCACACCGACTACGACCGCCTTGTCCTCGAGATCGAGACCAACGGCTCCATCGCCCCGCGCGACGCCGTGGTCCAGGCTGCCAATATCATCAACCAGCATATGGCCGCCTTTATGAACCTTGCCGAGACCCCCGAGGTCGAGGAGGAGGCTTCGATCTTCGCTCCCGAGGTCACCAACGACAACGCCGAGCTGGACAAGCAGATCGAGGATCTGGACCTTTCCGTCCGTTCCTACAACTGCCTTAAGCGCGCCAGCATTCACTCGGTCCGTCAGCTCGTTGAGTTCTCGGAGAACGATCTGCTCAACATCCGTAACTTCGGTGTTAAGTCGATCGAGGAAGTGAAGGACAAGCTTGAGTCCATGGGCCTGAGCCTGAAGGCTTAATGCTTCGCATATTTGAGGAGAAACTAGACCATGCGTCACAACGTTAAGAAGGGCCTGAAGCTCGGCACCGATGCGAGCCACACCAAGGCCATGAAGAAGAGCCTTGCTAAGGCCCTCTTCGAGAACGACCGCATCAAGACCACCGAGACCCGCGCTAAGGCGCTGCGTTCGGTCGTCGATCCGATCATCACTTGGGCCAAGAAGGGCGACCTGCACTCTCGTCGTCTGGCTATCGCCAAGCTCGGCGATAAGCAGCTCGTTGCCGAGATCTTCGACAAGGCTGCCCAGGGTATGTGGCAGGATCGCAACGGCGGTTATACCCGCATCATGAAGCTCGGTAACCGCAAGGGCGACAACGCTCCCATCGTTATCATGGAGCTCGTCACCGAGCCTTGCACGCCTAAGGCCAAGAAGGCTGCTCCGGCCCCCAAGAAGGCCGCTGCTCCCAAGAAGGTCGAGGCTGCCGAGGAGGCTCCTGCTGAGGAGACCGCTGAGTAGACAATCCGTCTGCATAGGCTATATTCGAGGGGTACGTTCGCGTACCCCTCTTTTTTTGTCGAAATGCCATTGCCTGTTTGTTGGGAGCGCCCATGACCGCGCCGTCTGATTTCAATTCGATTCCAGAGCTCGATGCCACGCTCGTTTTCCGCGTGGCATACGATGGCTCGTCCTATAGCGGCTTTGCCGAGCAGCCGGGACAGACGACGGTTGCGGGTGAGCTGCGTCGAGCCATCGAGACGCTGCTTCGCCGTCCGATCGATCTGACGTGCGCGGGTCGCACCGATGCCGGCGTGCATGCCGTGGCTCAGTACATCAGCGTGCCCGTAACGGACGCTGAGCTCGCCCTAACGCGCCGTAGGTGGCTGCGGGCTATGGATGCCCTGCTGCCCAAAGATATCGCCATCAACGAGGTCTACAAGGCCCGTAAAGGCTTTTCTGCACGTTTTGACGCGCGTTCCCGTACGTATACGTACCGTATTGCCGATCGAGATGCGCGCCCCGTGCTGTCCCGCGGTGCGGTGTGGTGGCATCGCTATCCCTTGGATGTTGAGGCTATGTCTGCTGCCTGCCCCGCGCTGCTGGGCGAGCAGGACTTTAAAAGCTTTTGCAAGGTTGCTTCTGCCGTGGGCAAACCTACGCACCGCTGCGTAATGCGCGCCGAGTTTGGCCATGAGGTTGCGTTTGGCGAGGACATCCTGACGTTTACCATCGAGGGCAATGCGTTTCTGCATTCGATGGTCCGTACGATCGTTGGCACGCTTGTCGCGATTGGCATGCATCGCCGTGAACCCGAGTGGATGCGCGAGGTCATCGATGCTTGCGACCGTACCGCTGCGGGCCCCACGGCTCCTGCCTGCGGCCTTACGTTTATGGGCGTGGATTACGATCCCGCCGAGCTCGTCGTGCTCGACTAGGGGAGGGCTCGACGCGTCGTGCGTCGACACCCATTATCTGTGGGCTGCGCGTGTGCAACATCTGTTCTTGGCGTGCAATACAACCGGTGTCTCATTGCTTTTATTGCCGGGGTGTACCATGAACCACGGTTTGATTCATTGCTGTCGAGAGGACGGATAACTTGGTTCGACGTGGCTCGCATCCGCGACTTTCGGTGATTCTTGTGGTAGAAGGTTCGCCCAGCTATGCGATGCGTGCGCTCGAGAGTATCCAGAACCAAGACCTCTACGATTTGCAGATTGTCGTTGTTTGCCGCGATGCTGCGCCCGGTGTGCGCCATTCGCTTCAAGTTGCTGCCGACAGGGACATCCATATTGATTTGATTGACGTCGAGGACGCGAAGCGCGGCGCTTGCCTTCGTGCCGGTTTTGCTGTCTCGCGCGGCTCTCAAATCATCGCCATGAACGCCGATGAGTGGTTTGCTCCGCAGGCCCTTTCCAAGATGGTCGATATCGCGTGCGATACTGCGGCAGACATAGTGTTCCCCTCGGTGTCGCTCGATCGATACGATGCGCATCGCGAGTGTCATTCGCGCGTCTTGGATGCTACTCATATTTCCATTGATGGCAAATCTTCGATGGTGGCCGGGCTGCCTCAGTTGATTTTGGGCGGCCTAGTCGCTCAGACCTCTGGCGTGATGTATAGCCGTCCGCTGTTTGAAGCATGCCTGTCGCGTGGCAAGGCGTACCGTACGGTTGAGTTTATGGCTTATGCGCTCTCGCAGGCACGATTCGTGTCCGGCTGCGGCGACGCTTGTTTCCACGCGGTGGCACCTAAGCTTACAGATGCCTTTGATCCCACCATGTATGCCAGGATATCCGATGACACTCGAGCGCTCGACGAGCTTGCGGACTCACTCTCGGAAGCAGATAGCGGTGGTCGGCTCAAGCTGGCAAGCCAAAAGTTCTACTTTGCCGGACTGGTCGCCTGCATCGAGAATTTGTGTCTTAGCCCGCATGGAGTGTCGTCAATCGAGCGTTCCGCCCGCATGCGTGATATGCTCGAGGCGCCTCGAACCCGTCAGATGGTCGCCGCGCTCAAGGATAACCATCGGGGACTCGGTCTGTTGTTTGGGCCGATCGCCAGCGCCAAGCCCGCGCGCTGCGTGATGTGTACGCATCTGGCAGCTTTTCTTAACCGGACGGGCGCAAAAACCGCCTAAACGGCTCATTTCGAAACAAATTTGCATAGAATTGTTTCGAAATGCGTTCTTATACACAAAAGCCTTCAAATAGCGTTAAACTATTCAATCACTGATTGATTGTCTCCGCCATCTTTTGGAGAGAGGGTTTGTATGGCTAAAAAACGCAATGGGCGCCAGGATGCCATTAGAGATATTGTGCGCAATAAGGACGTCCGCACGCAGCGCGTGCTGGTCGATGAGCTCCGCGCTATGGGCTTTGATTGCACGCAGGCGACTGTCTCTCGCGATATTGCCGATATGGGGCTGCGTAAGCTCCCTGAGGGCATCTATGTTCTGGCAGAGGACCTGCACCTGCAGCGTATGGTTTCCGAGCTCGTAACGGGCGTTCTGCGCACCGATAATCTGGTTATGATCAAGGCTCAGCCTGGTACGGCTTCCGGCATCGCCGCCGCCGTTGATGCGGCAGAGTTGCCCGATGTGCTTGGCTCGCTTGCCGGCAACGATACGATTTTGGTTATTGCCCAGACGGCCGAGGACGGCGAGCGTCTCGAGGCGCTGATCAATAAGCTGAGCAATTCTCGCAAGTAGGCGTGCGGGTCGTGCGCTCGGCACTGTGTGCGTGACATGGTGGCTTGTAAGGGGGTATCGACGTTGGTCGGTACCCCCTATATTGTTTGCCGGTATAAAGGCCGTCCACCAGGTCGCTTTAAACTAAAAGGCCCCCGAGCACTTTAATAAGCTGCTCGGGGGCCTTGTTGCTAATGGCCGGATGAATTTCTAGCCAACCGTATCGTCAGGCGTGGGCGAGGGGTCGGGAGTGGGTGTAGGCGTAGGCGTAGGCGTAGGCGTAGGCGTGCCGCCATCGCCGCCGGTCGAACCACCAGTGGAGCCGCCCGTCGAGCCATCGGTCGTACCGGTGCCGCCGGTGGTGTCGCCGCCCGTGGTCTCGGTGGTCGTGGTCGTCGTGGTAGTCGTTGTGGTGGTTTCCTCTTCGTCCTCGTTCTCGTCCTTGTCGTCGTTCTCCGTCTTCTTGGTGTTGTTGGTGCCGTAGAACTTCCAGACGCTGTTGTTCTTGTAGGTGGGCGCCGTTCCGGTCGCAAACTCCTCGCGCTCGGTACCGGTCAGAACGGTGTTCATAAACCGCTTAAAGACAGGCAGGTTGGTGCTGTCGCCCAGCAGGTCTGTGCCGTATTTTTGGATGGGAATCTCGCCCGCGGAATAGCCGGTCCACAGGGCGCACGCCAGCTGCGGGGTATAGCCGCAGAACCACAGGTTGGTGGTGTTGTCGGTGGTGCCCGTCTTGCCGGCATAGGGCTGGTTGACGCTCAGGGCGCCGGCAGCACCCGTACCGCCGCCCTTCATGACGTCGGACAGAACATCGGTGACCGCGGCGGCCTCGCCCTCGGTAAGTACCTGTGAGGGATTGTCGGTGTGCTGGTACAGCACCGAACCGGTACGAGAGTCAATCTCGGTGATGGCGATCGGCTGGCGATAGTAGCCGCCGTTGGCAAACGTCGCGTAGGCGGCGGCCATCTCGAGCGGCGAGATCGAGCCGGTGCCGAGGGTCATGACGGGAACGTCCTCGATGTTGTCCTTGGCGGGATCGATGCCGAGCTTTTTGACGAGCGAGATGATCTTGCTGTTGCCGACGGCTTCCGCCACCTGGATGTAGCCGGTGTTGGAGGAGTATGCCGTCGCCTGCTTAAGCGTGATGTTGCCATAGCTATGGTTGGCGTAGTTTTGGACCTCGGTCGTGGTGCCCTTGGCCTTGAGCGGCGAGTTGCAGTTGAGGGTGACGTTGGGGTTCATGCCGTTTTGGATGGCAGTTGCCAGCGTAAAGGCCTTAAAGGTGGAGCCGACGGGACGCTTGGCCGTGGCATGGTTTACGTGGTTCTCGTCGGCGTTGTAATCGTAGCCGCCCACCATGCACTTGATGTAGCCGGTCTTGGGGTCGACGACGACCATGCCCATGTCCAGGCCGTCGAGCGAGAGCGTGTCGAGCTGCTCGCGAACGGCATTCTCTGCCACCTGCTGCATCGTGGGGTCGATGGTGGTCTTGACGGTCAGGCCGCCCTTAAAGAGCACGTCGGTCGAGAACTCCTGCTCCAGCAGCTGCTTAACATAGGCGACAAAGTAGGGCTGCGAGTATACGTCAACGCCGCTGCCCGAGATTTCGGTCACGTTGAGGGTGATGGGCTCGGCCTGTGCGGCATCGTGTTCCTCCTGCGTAATGTGGCCCAGGCGCAACATGTTGTCGAGGACCTTGTTGCGACGGGACAGTGCCAGGTCGGGGTTGACCGTGGGGTCGTACTGCGAGGGCGAGTTGGGAAGGCCGATGAGCAGTGCGGCCTCGCTGAGGGTGAGGTCGGCGGCGCTCTTGGACAGATAGGTCTCGGCTGCGGCCTCGATGCCGTAGGCGCCGTGGCCGTAATAGATGGTGTTGAGGTACATCATGAGGATCTCGTCTTTGGAGTACATGTCCTCCATCTTGACGGCGATGTAGGCCTCGCGCACCTTACGCTCGATGGTCGAGTCGAACTGCTCCTCCTGCAGGATGGTGTTGCGCACCAGCTGCTGGGTGATAGTTGAGGCGCCTTCGTGTCCGCCGCCGAGGGTTGCCACCGCAGCACGCGCGATACCCCACAGGTCGATACCGCCGTGCTCGTAGAAGCGCTCGTCCTCGACGTCAACGGTGCCCTGCAGCACGTAGGGGGAGACCTTGTCCTTGGTGATGGACTTGCGGTTTTGCGTGTAGAAGCTCGCGATCTTGTTGCCGTTGCAGTCGACGATCTCGGTGGGCTCGCTCACCAGATACGCGTTGGCGTCGGTGTAGTCGGGCAGATCGGACAGCCAGCGGTTGACGTTGCCGACCATGCCGATGCCAAATGCCACGCCCGCAATCAGCAGAAAGCCCAAAAACGAGAGCAGGATTATGGGCAGAGCATGCGTCTTTGAACGGCTGCGTCCCTGTCGTTGGCGAGGACCCATATATTGACCTCCAGGTATGTCGTGCCGGACGGTGGATGTGCCGTCGGGGCAGGATGGACATAAGTTATTACACGATAAACCAAACGGGGCGCGCGAGGCCTCGTGTATGCTGGAAGACGGCATTTTTCAGAGTGAATGCATACCTTGGTAAGGAGTTTGCCGATGGCGATTCGGGCGATGGGGCCGAGCGGACAATACGAGACTGGATTGGATGCTGCCGGTGCGGCGCTGCCCGAGCTGCTGGCGCCGGCGGGCGGGCTCGACCAGATGCTTGCGGCCATCGCCGCGGGTGCCGATGCCATCTACGCGGGGTTGGGCGGCTTTAACGCCCGCGTGAGCGCGCATGGCTTTACGGATGACGAGTTTGCGCGCGGCTGCGCCGCGGCGCATGCCCATGGCGTGCGCGTGTACGTGACGCTCAACGTGTTCGTGTTTGACGATGAGCTGTCCGATGCGGTGGCGCTGGGAGCTCATGCACTGGAGCTGGGCGCCGATGCTCTGATTGTGGCCGATGCCGGGCTGGCCTGCACGCTGAGCGCGGCGATTCCCGGGGTCGAGATTCACCTGTCTACGCAGGCGGGCGTTCATAGCGAAGGCGCCGTGCGGCTTGCCGCCGATGAGCTGGGGGTCGAGCGTGTGACGACGGCGCGCGAGCTGACGGTCGACGAGATTGCGGCGCTATGTGCCACGGGCGTGCCCATCGAGGTATTCTGCCACGGTGCGATTTGCATCGGTTATTCTGGGGCGTGCGAGTTCTCGGCCCTGCGGCGTGGACGCTCGGCGATGCGCGGCGACTGCACGCAGCCGTGCCGTCTGGCGTACGACCTGGTGGACGAGGCGGGGCAGAGCGTTGTCGCCGTCGAGGGAGATCGCCTGCTGTGCCCGCGTGACTATCTGGGTATTGCGCATCTGCCCGAGCTTGTAGATGCCGGCGTGGCGTCGCTCAAGATCGAGGGGCGCATGAAGAACCCCGATTACGTATTCAACGTGGTGCGGGTGTGGCGCCGGGCACTCGATATGCTGCGCGACGGCGCGTGGGACCCCGATGTCGTGGAAGAGCTTGAACGCGAGCTGGGAAGGTCGTTTAACCGTGGGTTTACCGATGCGTACCTGCGAGGGCGTTCGGGTGCCGAGCTGATGAGCTTTGAGCGTGCGATTAACCAGGGCGTGCGCGTGGGGCGCTTGGTCGCTGTGGGCCACGAAGAGGTGACCGTTGAGCTCGACGCCGCCGTGGCGGCGGGTGACACGCTCGAGATCCGGTTTTATCCGGGTGCCGACGCGCGTCCCGATGTGCCCAAGCGCTGGCCGCAGGTGCCCTGTCCGGTGGATGCCGCAGCGGGGGAGCGCGTCGTCGTGCATTGCAAGCGTAAGGTTGACACGGGCTGCGAGGTGTACCTGATTCGCAGCGCCGGCGTGTTGGATCAGACGGCGGCGGTGTTGGAGCGCATGCGGGCCGAGGCGGATGCGATTGCGCCCGTTGCGCGTGCCGTTGAGGTGCTGCCCTTTGAGGACGTTGCGGTGGATGGCGGTGCGTCCACGGAGTTGGTGGAGTGCGCGGTTCCCACTCGCATGGTTTTTGCTTGGCAGCTGATGGATGCCGACCCGCGCGGAGAACTTGATTTGTCCGACGCCGTTGTGGTGCTTGACGAGGTGTGCCGCACGGGTGACGCTGACTGGACCCGCTCACTGATACAGCGTGCCGGGCGCGTCGTCTGCCGCAACCTGGGACAGGTGGTGATCGCTCGCGAGCTGGGCGTGACGTTTGACGTGGCGGCGCCGGTGTTCTGCGCGAATCGGGCCACGCTTACCTGGCTGCGCGGACTCGGTGCGGGGCGGGTGTGCTTGCCGGCGGAGTTGCTCGGCAATGATGCGGAGCGTATTGCCGAACTGGCCGCTGAACCCGGCGTCTTGGGTCCGGTCGACGCCGACCGTCCCGAGCTTATGGTGTGCGAGCACTGCCTGCTGACCGCCGAGGGCGTCTGCGCCACCGATGCGACGGGACAGGTTCGTTGCCGCGACTGCTTGCGTCGTCGGCAGGTACGCTATCTGGTCGAGCGTGACGGTACACGTCTGCCAGTTGCCATTGACGCATGCGGCAGGACGAGGATTTTCCTGTCGTAGGTGCTGCGTCGCGTCAGTTTGTTATCATAAGAGAGTTTATGGACTTCCAGCACCGCCGTTTTCGGCGAGGGTGCTATAGCAAAAGGAGGATACCCAATGCTGTCTGTTGACGAGCAAATGCGTATCATCACCTCGGGCGCCGCGCAGATCGTTCCCGAGGCCGACCTTCGCAAGAAGCTTGAGAAGGGCGAGCCCCTCAACATCAAGCTCGGCGTCGACCCCACCAGCCCCGACCTGCACCTGGGCCACGCCGTGCCGCTGCGCAAGATGCGTCAGTTCCAGGACCTGGGCCACAACGTCACCCTCATCATCGGCAACGGTACCGCGTTGATTGGCGACCCTTCGGGCAAGAATTCCACCCGTCCGCAGCTTTCGCAGGAGCAGATCGAGGCCAATGCCGAGACCTACGTGAGCCAGGCCATGAAGATCCTGGATCCCGAGAAGACCACCATCGTGCACAACGGTGACTGGATCCTTTCGATGGATCTGGCCGGTCTGCTGCAGGTGTGCTCCAAGTTCACCGTCGCCCGCATCCTCGAGCGCGACGACTTTACCAAGCGCTACCAGTCTCAGACGCCGATCGCCCTGCATGAGTTCCTGTATCCCGTGATGCAGGCTTTCGACTCCGTGCAGATCAAGGCCGACGTCGAGATGGGCGGCACCGATCAGCTCTTCAACCTGCTCGCTGGCCGTGAGCTCATGGAGAAGATGGGCATGGAGCCGCAGATCGCGCTCACCATGCCGCTGCTCGAGGGCACCGATGGCGTGCGCAAGATGTCCAAGTCCTATGGCAACTACATCGGCCTGACCGACGCTCCCAAGGATATGTTCGGCAAGACCATGTCCATCCCCGACGAGATGATCGGCAAGTACTATCGTCTGGCCAGCTCGCTCACCCCGGCCGAGGTCGACAAGATCGACGCCGCCCTGGCCGATGGTTCTGCCGACCCCTACGAGCTCAAGCGCGCTCTGGGCCGCGACCTGTGCGACACCTACCACGGCGCCGGCGCCGGAGACGAGGCTCAGGCCGAGTTCGACCGCGTGTTCAAGGAGGGCCAGCTTGCCGACTTCCCCGAGAAGCATGTCGAGCTGACCGTCAACGACGAGGGCCAGATCTACCTCGCCGGCCTGCTCAAGGACTTGGGCCTTTCGGCGAGCGCCGGCCAGGCTCGTCGCGATATCGACGGCGGTGGCGTCAAGATCAACGGCAAGGCCGTGGCTCCCAAGAGCTACAACATCGATCCCAGCGCCCTCAAGCTGGGCGACACCCTTTCTGTGGGTAAGCGCAAGGGCTTCAAGTTGATTTAGTTCCGCCGTTCTACCGAACGGCGGACCGGCCGACGCTGCGCGGGCCGCATTTGGACAATCTGACGTTCAACTTCAAGGGCGCGACCAGAAGGTCAGCGCCCTTTCGTTTCACGTCACCTTGTCTCAAATGCGACCCGCTCGCTGGCGATGCCAAAACATCGGCGCTTCCGTGGTTGGCACTTGGGGACGTTCCTTTTAATATGAGCAGGACATTGTCAAGAGGCAAAATCGGGCCTGGCCCCAACGATATG
>NZ_CYYP01000018.1:24832-40484 GCF_001405375.1 Collinsella aerofaciens | reverse complement strand
CGAGGCGGCATAGGATATCAACCGTATTCCAGATTCCAGGACGCCGGGCCGACTCACTTCGGATCGGGCGCTACACCAACTTTCTCGACATTACCGGACATCACGCTGTGCGGCATGGAGGTGTGGGGCAACCTGACGCTTCGCGGTGCCGGGACGCTGACGGCGACGGGCTCGCAGTGCGGGATCCACGTCTCGCAGGCGCTCGTGATGGACGGATGCACCGTCGATGCCCGGGCGGACGGGGCCGATATTACGGACGAGGCGGTTGCCGGCGTGATCGCAGGCGACATGGCCGTGCGCGGCGGCGGGCGCGTCGTTGCCGCGGGCGCCGGTGTTAGCGCCGGAATAATTTAGCCAAATATAGTCGGCCGAGATTGACCAATCCCGGCCGACCCATTTTAGCCAACACGCCCGCATCTATGACTTTCCTATCGCATTCCTACATCCCCTCGGGCTGGATCCCCCTCACCTTCACCGCCTGGGGGACGGCCTCCACCGAGTAGGTGTCAAGCTCCCTGCCGCGGTAGCTCGGGCCCCGCATCACGAACACCGACGCCTTGTCGAACAGCCTGTCGAGGGCGCAGAGGAGCGTGTCGTCGCCCGTGAAGAACTCATCCCACCCGCTCGGGGCGATGTTGCTCGTGAGGACCATCGCGTTCGGCCCCTCCTTCTCGTAGCGCCTGTCGACGACATCGAAGAACAGGTCGGTGCACGGCCTGTCGTAGACGCATCTCCCCACCTCGTCAACGATGAGGCACGACGGCTTGACGAGCGAGGAGACGACCCGCGAGGTGTTTCCCCGCTGGACGGCCTTCTGGAACCTGTCCCTGAGCTCGGTCGCCTTTATGTAGTAGGTCTTGAGCCCCCGCATGCAGCACTCGCGCCCGTAGGCCTGCGCGAGGTGCGTCTTCCCTATGCCGCCGGGCCCGACGAAGGCGACGTTGCGGTGCGCGTAGAGGTCGGCCAGCGACGGGAGCTTGCCCAGCGCGGCCGCGTCCCGGCCCTGGATCCTGGAGAAGTCGAAGCCCTCGAAGGTCTTGGGCTCGCGCCTGGGCAGCCTGCTCAGCCTCAGCAGCGTCTCGATGGAGGCGAGCCTCCTCTTCTCCGCAAGGTAGGAGAAGGTGGCTGCCACGGCGGCCATCTCCCCGTCGCCGAGGTCGAGGTCCGAGGCGAGGGTCGCGAGCTCCTCCGCCCCGACGGCGATCCCGAGCCTCGACGCGGCGTCGCTCGCGAGCTCGTAGGGGCTCGCCCCCGCGCCCGCCATCATTCGGCCCTCCCGAAGTCGAACCTCTCGAAACCGGGTTTCGTCCTGGGCGGGGCGATCTGCTCGACCACGGTCCCCACCGGCTGGGTCGGCAGCTCCTCGGGCTGCGCCGGCGATGTCTCCCACTGCCCCTCGCACCAGCTGTCGGCGCCGGTGCCGACGGCGTGGGCGACGAGCTCGCGGGAGAGGTCGTCGCTGTATATGTGCACCACGCGCCCCTCCCGGTTCACCCTGCACTCGCGGCGGACGTACCAGTAGGGCACGCCGTAGCGGTGCCCCTCGAAGCTCACGAAGCCGTCGAAGGAGATCTTCCGGCGCGGGCGCAGATACCGCTCGACCTCGGCCTTGACCTCGAGCGGCCTGGTGTTCGCCGAGCACGCCGCCTCGTGCTCGCGCGTCGGGACGCATGCCGCCGGGCGCCGCCAGCGGGCTCCCTGCTCGGCGCACCAGAGGGCGGCCTCCCGGTTGAGGGCGCCAAGGTCGGCGAAGGACCTTCCCGCGAGGAAGTTCCCCTTCACGAAGCGGACGAGCCTCTCCACCTTGCCCTTCGTATAGGGGTGGCGCGGCCTGCACAGCCTGGTGCGGAAGCCGATGACGCCCATGAACTCGGCGTAGTCGGCCTGCCAGGCGGGCCGTCGGCATCGCGGCGGACGACCACGCTCTTCATGTTGTCGGTGAGCACGGTCGCGGGCACGCCCAGCGCCGAGAACGCGTGCAGCATCCCGATGAGGAGGTTCTGCTGGCGCGCGTTCGGGAAGAACTCGACGTGGGCGCCCCCGCAATGGTGGCAGACCATGGCGAAGCAGGCGATCCGCGCCCGCTCCCCGCCAGGGCGCTCGACCGCGACGAAGCCCCAGTCCATCTGGTAGGCCTCTCCGGGCGCCGTCCTGAAGCGCTGGCCGCGGCAGCCCTGCGGGGCCGCCTGCCGCCTCTTCGCGGGCACGAGGTCCCGGTGCGCGGCGATGTAGGTCTTCACCGTGGTGAGGCCGCCGGCGTAGCCCTGGCCGAGCAGCCGCTCGAATATCACCTGCGAGTTGGTGACGCCCTTCCGCAGGAGGTCGTCCACCAGGCCGGTGTGGCCGGCGAGCACGCCCGGCGCGGCCCTCCTCCCGCTGTTCCCGTGGGGCAGGGCCCTGAACCCGTGGGCCCCGACCGTCCTCGCGCGGGAGCGGGTGAGCCCCGTCCTCCTGCAGAACTCAGCGAGGTTGCATGCCTGCGGGTCGAACCCGTCGCCCTCCTCCGCGGCCATCTCCCGGAGCGCCGCGTCTATAATCTCCTGTAGGTCATCGTGTCTCTCGTTCACCTCAATGGTCCTCCTAGCGCCGGCGTGTTGGCACCACCAGCGTAGTGGCGGCGGGGAGGCACGGTGGCCATTATTCGGTGACCGGGATTGGTCAAAATCGTTTGACTATTAGCGGCTAAAATCGCCCGGCGCTAACAGATGGATAGCGTGTTCAATGACCATGTGTTCCCTAAATACAAGGATCAACAGGTCATGAAGCCTCAGATGCATGGCTTCAATGACCCCACTTTGAGGAATTTCATGCTGTTGGACTCGTCTGCCCTGGTGAAAGACGAGCTTAAAGCCGACAGGTTCGACGATGAGTTCATTAGATCCTTCCTCAATGCCGCCAAGGAGCTTGCGGCCGCCGGGAGGAGAGCGACCGACAGGCCGGGCATGTATGTGATGCTGGAACATTCCTACGCGATTCCGGTGATGTTCCTCACAAGGCACTGTATTGAGCTTTCAATCAAGAGGGCGATAAAAAGATGTGGGGCTAAGCCTAAGAAAGACCACAGCCTTACAAACCTGTGGAACTCCTTGCTCTCGAGGTTTCCGGGGCAAAAGTGCCGTGAAGACAATACAACCATCAAGAACATGGGTGCTTTTGTAAAAGCCATTGCCGAAATCGATGACAACGGCATCAGTCTCCGCTATCCGCAGGACAAATCAGGCAGACTGACGCAGGACAGGCCGCTATTCGTGAATGACGAGGAAGTTGTCTCGTATTTGGAGAAGTTCGTAGAGCAGCTTCAGCTGATTGACTTCGATTATCTTGTCGAGAATGGTAAATAAGTGGTTGGAAGCCGGTCTTTATCGTTTGTAAAACCAGTGGTTGGAATCATGGTTGTATTAGCCGGTTAATCAGAACAGCTGTTGATTATTTTTTAACAGCTTAATTAAGATACCTGTAATTTATGCATAAAAGGTAGTGAATTGCTACCTTTACCATATGGATCTGTGGGTAAGTGCTTCGAGATGATGATGCCGATCTCGCTTCAATTTATGGGTGTATCGAAAAATAAGGGCGGAGTCGCTCTCGCGTTCCCGCCCCGCAAACCCGAATGATTCTGACTTTCCCGTTATCCGGAACGGCCGGGAAAGTTCGCGTCTCAGTCCGGAAAACCCAATGCTTAAAGCGACGATGCCAAGGGGCTACACGGTCAGCTTCTTGCATCCGTACCAGGTCAAGGGGAGGGGCAGCCTGTAGAACGAGGTCGGCTCCATAGGGATCTCCTCGAGACTTCCGTTGCCTCGCCGAACCCACGAAGTTCCGTTTGCGTCGGTGAAAGCCGTTTCGGGTGCCGTGCGTACTCCCATTCCGTGCCCTTCCGTCGGGAGCCATGTGTACCATGCTCCAGGAGGAAGCGTGCCGACGCAGACGCGGTCGGGAAAAGCGGGACGGTTGTCCTCTCCTTTGAAAGAGGGGCCGGCTCCGCTAATCCCGACACAGGTGACGATTACGTCGTAGACGGGGGACTCGCTTTCGTTTCGAAGCACGACTAACTGCCAGACGAATCGATTGTCCTTGGGCTGATCGGTTCGGTTTCGACCCCCTTCGTACCATGCCGATATGCGGGATGGCTGATACCGCTTGATGTCGTCCTCCCTGTTCCTTTTGTTCTGGCTGCTTTGCCGCAATGCGGCAATCAAGGTCCCCAAGGTAAAGAATCCGATGAATGCTTGGACAATCAGATTGGCGATGTCTATTTTGTTGTCAAAAGTCACTGGATGGTCACCGGCTTAGCGTCGTGGGGCGATACTTCTAACTCCGAATAATAAGGGATGATCGATGGTTGCCGTTTCGTAAGCGTATAAATGGGTGCGTCTCAACAGCTTGTTTTTCTTAAGGCAAACATGCTGCAACGCCAATTCAAAGAGGTTGCGGTGATGCAAGCAAACGCCAATCGCAGGAACAAATGGGCCGACCGCATCGAGCGGTGCCTCTCGTCCAACATGAGCGCGGAAGACTGAGTAAGCTCAACCACTTGAGAGAGTCGCGCCTTTACAGGTGGTTTGCCAGATTCAGAAAAGAGGAGCCGCAACGCCTCCCCCGTAGGAACGCCGCCACGGTGAACTAGCTTGAAATCACAAGGGGCGGCATCACCGACGCGAAGTCATCGTGCCCGCGACAAACGGATCTTCTCCGATGGCCTCGGCCGCTAGCGCAGATCTAGCATCGAGTGAGTATTTGCACGTTTCCGTACCGCGAATATTGGGGGGCGCTCAAATACTCATTCGATCGAGCTTATGCCATCATTGTTGTGAACGGGGCGACCTCGGTTGCGGTTTGATCTAGCGCAGCGAAGGAAATCTTTCGCTATAAGTTTATGCAGGAGGAAATAATGGAGACATGCCGGTCAAAAGAGCCTGCTGATCAGCTCATCGATCATATTGATTCCTATCTCAAGGATAAGGACAATCAATATGCAATTGCACTTGAGGGAGATTGGGGATCGGGAAAGACCCGATTCATCGAAGGGAAACTCAACGAGTATCTCGAAAAGGGCGAATACAACCTTGTCCGCGTTTCCATGTTCGGAATTGCCACTGCTGATGATCTATACGAACGTATTGTGATGGCGCTTGTACACCTTAGCGATAAAGGTATGAAGGCGCAAGCTGCTGCCAAAACTATAGGGGGCGCCCTCAACGGTATTTCGAGGGCTTTAATTAAAAGAACGGGATTATCGGTGAATCTCGCCGTCGGGATACAATCCGTTGCCTGCCTAATGCTCAAAAAGAAGCACTTTCTTGTATTCGATGATGTGGAGAGGCGTTCTAAACATAGCGACGATTTGGCGCTATTCGGAACGATGAACGATCTTGTCGAAAGACTTGGATTGAAGGTCATGCTGGTTTCAAATGCCTGGGAAGGAAGTGATGTGCAATCGATGCGAGAGTTCGATAGGGACGTACGCGAAAAGCTAATTTGGAAAGTCTATCCTTTCAAGCCGTGCCCGTCTGCATTGGCCAAAGAAATTCTCATGGGAGATTGTCGCCCATCGGAAGACCTTGATATGCATAGCGCCATACTTGCGGGGGTAGAGGCCAGCGGATGCGTAAATGCTCGGGCAATGATTCGTGCTCATGAGCTAATCAGAAGAATTTGCAGCCTTGAGGTGCTTCAAAATACAGGAATTGCACTTCAAAACCGGTTTTACGCTCTACGGGACGCAGTCCATTTTGCTTTGTTGACCTCCATGGGGAACGCACCTTCCATGCCACAAAACGGAAAGCCAGAGGAATGGCTCAGTCCGGAGGCGCTGGAATACGATCGCAGAGTGTCTCTTTACGAGCAATACTCTGATTTCTCCGTGATAGGTAAGGCATTCGACCCTTCAGGCGATGTAGATATTGAAGATCTCGAACAAGGGTTTAAAACATACATTTGGAAACGGTACCCGAGCAACCGCGATACCCTCGAAGTTAGGGAGATCGCTAAAAGTATGCGGTGCGCTTACGATCTTGATGACGATAATGTAGATGGCCTCGCGCAGCGTTACTATGATTTAGTTACTAGAGCACATTATTCAGTCGATTGTTTGCACGACGTGCTCGAGGTTTATTACCTGCTATCTGACCTCAAATGGGAATGTCCATTTTCGCAAAATGACTTTATCAAATATTGCAAGAAAGTGATCGATGCCGATCTAGACAAAGCTTCTGAGCTCCTCTCTGGACCAGTATTTAGTGCAGACGAAAGGCGGAAAAGACGGGCGCTCGCCGAAGAACTTGAGCGTTATGCTCGGACAGAGCTGAATAAAAAGATGTCGAGTCAGTTGATGATATCTGAGGGAGCGGAGGGACTGACGGGCAGGGAGATTGCTCGACTTCTCAACGATGCTGCAGAACGCGATGTCAAAGTGTTGGTTAATGCTAGTCCGAGAGTCATTGTCGAGTCATTTTGTAGAGAAGATGCGGCGAATCAAGAGGCGCTTCGCAAGTTCTTTGTGCATCTTCATAACGTTTGGATTCCGGGTGGGGTGCCATCGGCGGATTTAGTTGAATGGATACTTGAGATAAAGACTGCACTGGAAGAAACGAACGTTGAAACGAAAACTGGATCAATGAGAAGGCGTTTGTTCTTGAAAAATCTGGAGGAGCTTGAGAGCCGATTTGGGTATCCCGTACAGAAGTAGCACCGATGCTCCACTTGCCGTGCGCTTCAGTGCCAGCGGTCTTGTTTTGCGCTTGCGCGGTGCCGGCTTGATTTCATTTGTTGCATAGATTGAAGGATGCGCCAGTCACGTCTTCTTCGCTGTGCTCACGGTCTTCTGTCCGTCTCGGCTGCATGGTGGGTCCGATTGCTTTTTCGGAGTGGCAATGATACGTATGGTGTGAAACGGATGGTACGCGGATAACGAGGGGCGGAAACAACGACAGCCCCACGCTAAAGGAAAGGAGCGGAGGAACTATGCCAGAAAATAAAATACCAGGCCTCTTCACCGTCTACTACATGAATCAGCAGAAGGTGTTCGAGACGAGGATGCTCCTGGACAACAAACTCAAGACTACAAGCTCCAAGGAAAACCAGAACGGGACGACAAAGAGAGCATCATTGAACGCCGAAGCGGAGCTCAACCCTCCCTTTCTGACGAAACTCAGGGCAAAACTCGAAGGAAGCGTCAGGCACGAAAAACAAGAGAAGATCGTGGACACCCTCGAATACGTGAACACAAATAGCCGGATGCTCGCCGACATAATGGAGCATTGCAAAGCCCCCGAAAGCGGAACAACGCTTGCAGAAGGCGACCTCGCATACATCGGCGATGTCTCGCTGGAGCTCATCAATGAGGAGGAGATTCGAGGCATCATGGCAATCATGAGCGGGACCTTCGACGGAATCACCGTCTCCGATGCCGGAGACCTCGACATCGGCCACATGATGCAATCCTTCATAGGAGACGGCGCAGCCTTCAAGCTCAGAGGAAACCGCGCAAGAAGAAGAACGCCGCTGTACGCGAAGATTCCCCTCGATGGAGAAGAAATGTTCGAAAGCGGGTACACAATCGACGACCTGCTCATCGGAAAGGTCGGCATCGTCGGGATATGCAAAGGGAAAATCACCCCGGCCCAGATGAAGAGCCCCCTCGATTACTTCCAACAGCCAGACGACCCGAAACGCACGCCGCAGAACGACATTGTTATATGCGGAAAGAACCCGTCACCCACCGCCATGACCGGCGGCGGCAATCGGGTAGAACAGGGCTATTACATAGACATCCTTGCTGTCATTCAGGCAGTGTCCTTCGAGGCTTGATAGGCAACGCCATGCGCAAACTCGTCACATACAACAAATCCCAGTATAAAGCCCTGATCGACCAGCTCGGAGACGGCGGCTTCAAGTTGATGTCGCTTCTCGAACTACACGGAAGCGACCAAATCTCCGAGCTCCTCTCCGAGAAAAAGCTCGTCGTGGACGTTTCATCACTTGTGGGGTTACTCTCGGGCGATCTTCAGCTGGCATCGAAATTCGAGCTCCTCGTCCACCAGCTACCCTTTGGCACCCTCTTCATCGGAGACGATAAAACCGTGAACGAAGGAGCATACCAATTGAGAATCATGTTCGACGACATTATAGAATGCGACATCGAGATCGATAAGGACGCCCAGAAGGACAAAAGAGTAAATAGAACACTCGTATCCCTCGACGAACTCGAATTCAAACAGGTCCTCACCACCCTCGAAAGCGAGCTCATAGGCCAGATCGAATTCAAACGCTCCTTCGAATCCCGATCGCGCAGCTTCAGGCTCTTCAACGCGCTCGACGAGCAGCCGGTATTCTCGTTGCTCCTTCTTGGCCCTTCGGGTGTCGGGAAAACAGAAGTCGCCAAGATTCTCTGCGAGGCAATCGCGCCATGCCAGCCCCTCCCTAAAGTCAATCTTGGGAACTACAGCAGCAAGGACTCTCTAAACTCCCTGATTGGCAGCCCGAGAGGATACATGGGAAGCGAAGAAGGCGAGCTGGGAAAGAAGATCGACTCGTCCGATGCCGGAATTCTCCTGGTGGATGAGTTCGAGAAAGCTGAACCCGCCGTCTGGAACTTCTTCCTCGATCTCCTCGAGACAGGATCGTTCACGGACTCCCAAGGGATGGAGCACGATCTCCGCGGGTTCATCATCGTATTCACGACAAACTGCCCCCTCGGGAAGATCAATGAAACTTTCCCGGCAGAACTCCTCTCCCGCTTCAATTTGATGAGCCACTTCTCCAAGCTAAGCGTAAGCGACAAAAAGTTCTTTGTCGAAAGATACGTATCCATGTTTGCCAAGAAGTACAGGGAGACTGCTCCCAGTGGCTTGCCGACATTGCCGGACGACATCGCCGACAGGGCAATGATGGAAATCGACATTGAAGCGACCGAAAACATCCGGATCCTCAAGAACACAACAAGATCTTGGATCAGCGAATTCGTAGAGAAGGCCCGAAAGAGCAGTTCAATCGCGACGCAGCCCTCCATCATCAACACCCAAACATAACGAATATATGTTCTTATTGCATCGCATCTACATTACGAAATTCAGATTGCTTGAGATGTCTTGACGCAAGTTCAGATTCACTTCGGAGTATCATGCTGTCAATTTGAAGGATGCTACCTGCGCTTTTGAAGAATCGAAACGGAGGTTGTAAGCCGATTCTTCCTTTCACCGACTGGCAAAACGATTTACACCTAATTGTGGGAGTTGCCCACGCGATTTCTCCTTGCTCCTGCATCGATCTCGCTAAACTAATAAGTGCTGCCACCAGGGCATTTTCTGGTGCATATTCTATTGGCTCCCGCGAAGATCGGAGCGGGTATGTTTGCTGCCAAGTCCCACACCAGCCGTCATCACATTGCGATTGTTACCATGGCCTGCCTATGCGTTCTGCTGGGCGGGCCTTCTTATGCCGCGGGCGCGGAGAGCCTCATCATCGCGGGCGCGACGTACTACGAGCCGGGCGTGTCGGGCCCCGGCTGGGCCTGGACCGATGCCGACCACCTGGAGCTTAACGGCTACGCGGGCGAGGCCATTGGCGCCGAGGGCGACCTGGTGCTGACGCTTGCCGGGCAGAACTCCGTGACGGAGTCGCATGCGCCCGATGCGGACATCACGCTGTGCGGCATGGAGGTGTGGGGCAACCTGACGCTTCGCGGCACCGGGACCCTGACGGCGACGGGCTCGCAGTGCGGGATCCACGCTTCGCAGACGCTCGTGGTGGACGGCTGCATAGTCGATGCCCGGGCGGACGGAGCCGATATTACGGACGAGGCGGTAGCCGGCGTGATCGCAGGCGACATGGCCGTGCGCGGCGGCGGACGCGTCGTTGCCGCGGGCACAGGGTCCGGGGCGGGCGTGCGCGCTTATGGCGTGTATCTGCAGGATCTGAGCATTGGCGATGTCGCGGCCGGTTGCCGGCTTTCAGTCGATGCCTCGTGGCTCGATGCGACCGGTGCCGACGGCGGCGTTACGTGCACGGGCGGGTCGCTTGTGTCTGCGCGCTTTGTGGCGCCTGCTGGCGGGGTCTTTGGTGCTAGCTGTGTGGTGGATGCCTCCGGTGCGGTGGCCCCGCATGTGGTGGTTGAGCCCGATGTCGCCACACCTCCGGCGGGGGAGACCGATGGGGTCGTTGTGCCTGGCGGTGGGGCAGGCGAGCCTTCCGCCGATGCCAACCCCGCTGCCGGAGAGCCCACCACAGGGTCCACGGCAAATCCGGCGCTGAAACCAGCGGCCACGACAACCAAAACAACAACGGCAGTGACCATGACTACGGTCGCCAAGGCCTCCAAGCCCAAGACCGCAACCGCAACCGCCGCGATGCTCCCCAAGACCGCCAACAACAACTGGATCGCCACGTCCGTGACGCTTTTCCTGCTTGGTGCAGTGCTTCTAGCTGCTGCATGCCGCTGCTGAAGCACCATTTCGATAGGCTATACAGAGGGCTATATTCGTAACGACGCATTAGTAGAATAGTTTATTACGACAATTGCTCAGGATTTATCTAACATGAACCACGAATCTGATCATACAGTTGACGCTGCCAAGAAAGAATTAAACGGCGGCCTTCTTGAGCTGTTCAAGCGTTGCAGCTATCTGTACAACGAGGCATTTTATGCCAACACGGAACTAGCAATCCTTCGCGAACTGTCTAAAGCATCTTCTGACTATGAGAATGAAGTAATTTGCACTGGCTGCTTCTTCAGCTTTACACAACTTGCATTAACCGAATCATGTTTCATGAATTGCGCACGGTTATTTGATGCCAAAAGCGACGTCAGTATTAGGAACTTGATAGAAGACGTCAAGTCTCATTCTGCTGAAATCGACGCACTTGCAATCTCTATATTCGGTGATCGACCAAACTTTGACAGGCTTAATCCAATCGTTCACCCATTGGCAGAGGACGAGGAGCGTTTTTACCCCAAGGAAGTTGAGTCTCAACGCTCATATGAAAAACTGTTCGGAGATCATTACGAAATGGTTACCGTGTGTATAACCACTCATGACCTTTCCAATTTGTGGAAAAAACGACTCAACGGTCTCAGTAAGCTAACTGACATGCTTCGCGATCAGCGAAATAAAGTTTTCGCCCATAACGACATAGAAGCACTGAATTATGATGAGCTTGTTAGGCGACTCCCTTTAACTTTCAGCGAAATTCAAAAACTAATCGACTTCGCACTCGATCTAACAATCGAATTATTCGCCAAAATTACTGGTATTGAAAAAAAATCGATTGCCCAAGAACTACAACGATATACAAGGCCTCCTAAAATATGCGGAGGTTGGCATGGAGGCTGTTGAGCAGCATTTGGGTAATCTATAGGATTCAAGCGCCTGCAAGTAGTTAAGCATGCGAGCGCTTGAATCTGAAGACGATCCTTGACATAAAGTCCGACTTTCGCACAATGACGGTTTTCCATGCCAAAAAGACACTGAAGTGTGAGGTGGTTCAAATCTCAGTAATACAAATAATCAGCAGTTCAGGTCTTATGGGAATAATTCAATTCGCATCACGTTGCATCTAAGCGGCTGTTTATACTTGGATATAAACACTAAGGAGGCAGCAATGCTTTGGAGCTATGTTCAGCTAGATGACGGCACTCAGTTTGCCTACTCAGAAACACGAGACGACGGGACCGTTCGCGTAGCCGTCGAGCGCCCGGTTGATTTTGGTTTTGACCATGCAGAATGCTTTCTACCTGCGGTCAAATGGTTTAACGTCGAAGGATTTTCTACTGACGAACTGGATTTTTTGACCGAGTTCGTTAGATCAAACGCTCCGTTTATCTTCGAGCTTGCAGAACGGCAAAAAGCTGGACCGGCGGTGGCATAATGCCTCGAATTCTTGTTTTTGGACAGTATGTTCTGTTCTTTTGGATCGCGGAAAACGGAGAACCCGTTCACATCCATGTAGGGGTAAAGAGGGCGGCTGCTAACTCGACTAAGTTTTGGCTCACTAAAAATGGCGGATGCACACTTGCGAACAACGAGAGCAAGATTCCGGCTAAGGATCTCAGGGATCTTTCAAAACTAATCACCATGAACCATCGATACATTTGTGACAAGTGGCGCGAAACCTTTGGTGATGATTCCCTGACATTCTATTGCTAAACCGCAATTGAACCATGATTACGCTTGTCAACTCATGATTGCCGATGTTGATGGGCGGGACCTTCCTGTTACGCCGCTAGTGCTCCAATCGTACTTTCCGATAGCCCGGAACCCAAAGACAACCAGCACTACGCCTGGATCCAGGACCTTGTTTCCGGAAACCGCACGCGAGCAGAACTCGCCGACGAGCTGCGCCGCAATTGCGTTGTGTGTCTCGACGGTGCGTCGCACGTATAAAATCTAAGCATCCAAACTCTAACTATGAAATGGAATGGACGCCACATGGAGATCCCAAGCACCCTGTGCAGCAATGTGTACGACTTCGCGTTTTGCCCCGAGCCCTGCTACAACCGCCTGGTCGACCTCGCCGACCCCGAGGACTGGGGTCCCGGCAACCGCATCCTCAAAAACTACCTGTCGTTCTCATTTAGCCGCGCGGTGTTCTTGACCGAGCGTGACGTGGACCAGACCGCCCCGTCCAACTTACCGCTGGTGTTCGACGACGACCGTTGCCTATTCAACACCGGCCTGTACACGCGCCGCTACGAGACCATCTACGGCCTGTTTGAGCCCAACACCAAGCCCGACGCGCGCCAGCGCTGGTTTTTGAAGGGCTTCTTTAAGGAGAGCGACCCCATGCTGGTCTCATTTGAGTACCTGCCGTGCCGCGTGCGCTTTGCCGAGGACCCCTCCGAGCTGGTCTTTGACTACCGCCTTCCCATCCGCTCCAACATCGACCACATTCTGGGCGACGAGGAAAACCTTACGCGCATTCCCGCCAGCCTGATGGGGGAGGGCAACTCGCTGCTGCTGCGCCGTGCCTTTGAGGGAGCCGTCGTCGAGGCCGCCCGCCTCGCCGCAGCCAACTATACGCTCGCGGTGCCGCAGTTCTACGGCGGCCGGATCCAGCTACTCCTACCGCTGTGCCTGACCGGCGACAAGCCCGAGCTGGCGCTGACCATCCAACGCGAGGACGGTTTCTACGCCGCGCGCACCTGCCTCACGCTCGACATGGCCTACAACAACGCACGACTTATCTGCCGCCCCGAGACCTCGTGGATAAAGCGGTAAAGGGTGGTTAAGCTGCGGTTTTGTTGGCTGACAGGGTTGAAACAGTGCGGCTTGCTCCCACGAATTTAAAATCGGGGGCAAAAAGTTCTTGGTAAACCACGCGCGGCTATGTTAGTATCTCTTTTGCCGAAAGGCGACGGGCGATTGGCTCAGGGGTAGAGCATATCCTTCACACGGATGGGGTCACAAGTTCGAATCTTGTATCGCCCACCATCTAAAGCACAGGTCAGAGGTGTTAAGCCTCTGGCCTTTTTCTTTTTGACACCAAAATCGAAGCGAAGTTACCTAAGGCGTTATATGTTACGCAGTTCACCTTAGGTGTCGTCATTGCACGTTTTTCAAAATGCGTCTGCGTTCATTCATTGAATTCCGTGCGTAATCTAAGTGCAATTGTGGAGACAGAGACCACTGGCGCACAGCTCGTACCAGCACATTCATGGCTCGATCAACCTTTCAACACATCCCATCCAATATTTGGTCAGCATTTGGCCAGCTTCCAGTACTTACCCACATGATGCCCCGGTAGATAATCGGCCATGCCCGCAATCCGCACGGCCTACGGTCGAAACTAGGGGAGGTCCACATGGACGAGATTGTTTGCGCAAACACCGCATTCCGCTACTGGCGCTGCCCGCCACAGGTGCGCGATCTCTACCCGCGCCTGCCCAACTCCGAAGATAGCTGGCGAGCTCTATCCCAAGCCCCTTTCGTAACCGACGTCCTCAAGACCCCGATTATCGCTGTTGCTTCGCCAGGTTGTTGTAATCATCACTCGGGACTGCGCTCTACTATTCGCTGGGAAGGGGCATCGAATGCCGGCACAACAATCGACACTAATTTAGGCTTCAGTGTCACCAATCCGCTTAACACGTTATTTACTATGACACGCTTTGTGTCCCAAATAGATCTCGTACTGGCTATGTACGAACTATGCGGCTGGTTTTCTGTTTTCGAGCCGGCTCCCGCTGCCGAAATGCAGCTAAAAATGGCGGTAGAGGAGAATCGCAATTCCAGCACGCAGGATTTGTTCGAACTTGGACAAGGCGAAGACGAGGTTCCTTGGAAACGAGTTTATGCCCGTGCAACCGTAAAGGACCCAGATAATGATGGCCAAAAGAGCAAGCGTGAAGATGGAAGAGAGCTCACGAAACTCAAAGGTACTTCTCTTTGGATGAGAAAGCCGCTCATCGAACTGAGCGACCTGCATCGTTTCGCCGACAAGGTCAAAAGTCAAATGTGGGGAAAGCAGTTTTATGATGCCGCTCAGCAGGTTATCGGCATTGCTGCGTCTCCACTCGAGGTCGCTGGGGTCCTGCTTCTAAGTCGTTCTCGACGTCTAGGTGGTGCAGGATTCAGATACGTGTACCTCAACGATTTAACCCCTCTATCCATGGCGGCCCAAAGCATCGCAGGGCAAAAGGTTTGCTACGGCGATATCGTGATCGTAAATCCAATCCTGATGAAGGCGGTAATTATCGAGATCCAAGGTGAAGTCATCCATGGATCTGGCGCGGTACTTGACCACGATGCCGAGCGCATGACTGCGTTGCAGAGCATGGGATTCGATGTATTCCTGGTGACTCACGATATGCTCAACGATTCAAAGCAGCTAGACACCATAGTCAGGAGCGTCTTCGACCGTTTAGGGATTCGCTATAAAGCCAAAACTGAAGCAATGAAGTCAGCCGAGACGCGACTGCGAGCAAATGTTTTGTGCAACTGGTTGGAAATCGGAAATTAGTCGGCGACAAGGCGCTAGAACTACCTAGTTTGCCTGTTAGTGAATTAATGTCATTTCAAAACTATGTCGGATTACGGTGCTGGACCCGGACCGGCCGTCCATGCCCTGCATTTCACGGAATGCGCAAGCCGTCTACCTGCAGTTTTGATTTTACCGATGACGGCATGCTCGGGGGGTTCCCGGCCCGGCCCCGTAAACCGGCATGGTTTTGAAATCGCCGGGTCGGCGGGAGCGCGATCGGCCCCGGTAACGGGCCTGGCGCCGGCAGGACGGCCGTTGGGCGGATGGCGGCCCGCGCCGCGACTGCGAAATTTTCCAAAATTGTCCTTGCATCGGCGGGGGAGTTCCCGTATAGTACTTCTTCGCACGGGGGCGTAGCTCAGCTGGGAGAGCGCTTGACTGGCAGTCAAGAGGTCAGGGGTTCGATCCCCCTCGTCTCCACCCGAGCATTGAATGAGGCTCCAACGCAAGTTGGGGCCTTTTTTCATATAGGCACACAAGGTCAAAGGCGGCACCATGATCCTCCTGGTCGACAAGATCGTGCGTTGAACGGGCGCCACGTGCATGGTACTATTTCTCGACGTGGTTCAAGATAGGGACCTGTTTTGCTGGCCTCTATCGCACACGCCATTTTATAAGGGCTCTTGGCGCAACGGTTAGCGCAGGGGACTCATAATCCCTGGGTTCTGGGTTCGAA
>NZ_CYYP01000018.1:0-24802 GCF_001405375.1 Collinsella aerofaciens | reverse complement strand
CCGTATAGTACTTCTTCGCACGGGGGCGTAGCTCAGCTGGGAGAGCGCTTGACTGGCAGTCAAGAGGTCAGGGGTTCGATCCCCCTCGTCTCCACCCGAGCATTGAATGAGGCTCCAACGCAAGTTGGGGCCTTTTTTCATATAGGCACACAAGGTCAAAGGCGGCACCATGATCCTCCTGGTCGACAAGATCGAAAAAAGCTTCGGCGCGCGCGTCCTCTTTAGCGGCGCGTCCTTTCAGATCAACCCCGGCGAGCGCTTCGCGCTCGTGGGCCCCAACGGAGCCGGCAAAACCACCATGCTCAAAATCATCATGGGCATCGACAGCCCCGACGCTGGCCAGGTCCAGTACGCCAAGGACTGCCAGGTAGGCTACCTAGAGCAGGAAACCAACCTGGAGCAAAAGGACACCACCATCCTCGCCGAGGTCATGGCCGCTGCCAAGGAAATCCGCCGCATGGGCGAGCGCGCCAACGAGCTACAGGCCCAGATCACCGAGCTATCCGAACAGGGAAAGGACGTCGACGCACTCCTTAACGAGTATGGCCAGGTCCAGGACCGCTTTGAGCACCTGGGCGGCTACGAGCTCGAGAGCAACGCCCGCAAAATCCTGTCCGGCCTGGGCTTTAAGGTCACCGACTTTGAGCGCCCGTGCTCCGAGTTCTCGGGCGGCTGGCAGATGCGTATCGCGCTGGCAAAGCTCTTCCTGCGCCACCCCGACCTGCTGCTTCTAGACGAGCCCACCAACCACCTGGACCTCGAGAGCGTCCAGTGGCTGCGCGGCTTTATCGCCAACTACGACGGCGCCGTCCTCATCGTCAGCCACGACCGCGCCTTCATGGACGCCTGCGTCGACCACGTCGCCGCACTCGAAAACCGTCGCGTGACCACCTACACCGGCAACTACAGCAGCTACCTCAAGCAGCGCGAAGACAACCTGGAGCAGATGCGCGCCAAGCGTGCCGCCCAGGAGCGCGACATCGCCCACATGCAGGTCTTCGTCGACAAGTTCCGCTACAAGCCCACCAAGGCTGCCCAGGCTCAGGAGCGAATCCGCAAGATCGAGCAGATCAAAAAGGAGCTTGTCATCCTGCCCGAGGGTCACAAGCACATCGACTTTAAGTTCCCCGATCCGCCGCGCTCCGGCGACATGGTCGTGGGCCTCGAAGGTGTATCCAAGTCCTACGGCAACAAGCACATTTACAGCGACATCGACCTCAAGCTCTACCGCGGCGAGCACGTAGCGCTCGTCGGCCCCAACGGCGCCGGCAAGTCCACGCTCATGAAGATCCTCGCCGGCCTGGAGCCTCCCACCACCGGCACCCGCGATCTGGGCACCAACGTGGGCGTGGCCTACTACGCCCAGCACGCGCTCGAGGGCATGACCGAGTCCAATACCGTACTGCAAGAAATCGACACCGTCACGCCCAAGTGGACCGTGCCGCAGCAGCGCAGCCTGCTGGGCGCCTTCCTATTTAGCGACAACGACGCAATTGAAAAGCAGGTCCGTGTCCTCTCCGGCGGCGAAAAGGCGCGTCTGGCCCTGGCAAAGATGCTCGTGGCCCCCGAGGCGCTCCTGTGCCTGGACGAGCCCACCAACCACTTGGACATCGACTCGGTGGACATGCTCGAGAACGCCCTGCAAAACTTCCCCGGTACCATCGTGCTAATCAGCCACGACGAGCACCTGGTGCGCGCCGTGGCCAACCGCGTGATCGACATCCGCGATGGCAAGGTCACGGTCTATGACGGCGACTACGACTATTACCTCTACAAGCGCGAGGACCTCGCGGCCCGCGCCGCCGCCGAGGCGGCAGGGGAGGACACACCGGCCACGACCAAGGCAGCCAAGCCGACCAGTTCCGCCCAGCCCAGCGTCGCCGCCCCCAAGCCTGCCGAGGGCAAAAAGACCAAGGAGCAAAAGCGCGCCGAGGCCCAGGCCCGCGCTGCGCTCAACAAAAAGCTCAAGGGCGTGCGCAACCAGCTCAAGAAGATCGAGACGGAGCTCGATAAAAAGCGCGCCCGCTATGACGAGCTTATGGAATTGATGGCAAGCGAAGAGCTTTATGCCGATCAAGATAAGTTCAATGCCGCGCTGGGGGAATATAACGGCCTTAAGCAAGAGCTGCCCAAGCTCGAGGACGAATGGCTGGAGCTTTCCACCCAGATCGAAGAGGAGACCGCGCGTGAACTCTCGTAAGGCCACCGCCGTGGCGATGAGCATCATCGCCACCGCCTGTCGCATCTGCGGCATCTTTATGAGCGCGATGACCGTGCTGCTGTGTTTTAGCGGCCTCACCGCCAAGCTGCAGATCGTGGGCTTTGTCGTTGAGCTTTCGCGCGCACTGCCGAGCGCCATTGCAGGCTACGGCGTTATCACCTCGCCCTTTGGCGGCGTGTTCCGCCTGGATTATGCCATCGTCGCCGTCATTCTGTTTGTGGCCGACTACCTGCTCACGCGCACCTCGCGCCGCGTCCGCTAGGGGAGCACCATGTCCAGCAGCTACCTCATGAACCTGCTCGCCAGCGCGATTGCCGTCATCGTGGGCATCGTTATCCACGAGAGCGCGCACGCAGCCGCGGCCTGGGCACTCGGCGACAAAACGGCCCGTTCGCGCGGACGCGTCTCGCTCAACCCGCTCAACCACATCGACCCGTTTGGCACCATTCTCCTGCCGCTGCTTATGCTCGCGGCCGGCGGCCCGGTATTCGCCTTCGCCAAGCCCGTGCCCGTCTACCTCAACAACCTCAAGCACCCCAAGCGCGACGAGGTCCTGGTGAGCGCGGCAGGCCCTGCATCGAATATCGCGCTCGCGTGTCTTGCTGCCGCCCTCATGAGCCTGACCTATGGCAACCTCTACACCAGCATGTCATTTGCCCTGGCGTCGCAAATTATGAACTTCGGCGCCACGTTCGTCGTAGTCAACCTGTCACTCGCGTTCTTCAACCTCATCCCGATCCCGCCGCTCGATGGCTCATCGATCATCGTGCCCTTCCTCAAGGGCAAGGCGCTCAACAACTATTACCGTCTGCAACAATACGCTATGCCCATCCTCATCCTGGTGCTGTACCTGCTGCCTATGTGGACCGGCATCGATGTAATCGGCCGCTATTTCGACGTTACCGTGTATCCGCTTGCTGAGCAGCTGCTCAACTTCGCAATCGCCGGCATCTAAGGTAAACTTACTGGTCGACCGTGCAAAACGGTCGTAGCATGCATCCAAACCGCGCCGCGAAGGCGCCGTCAAAGGAGGTCGAAGATGTCGTATCGCGTGTCGACGCAGGTCTACAGCGGACCGTTCGACCTGCTGCTGCAGCTGGTAACCCGCCAAAAAGTTGATATCGGCGCCATCTCTATCAGCGAGGTGGCCGAGCAGTACCTTGCCGAGGCCGAGCGCATCGAGGCGCTGGACCTGGACGTGGCGAGCGACTTTTTGCTGGTCGCGGCAACCCTTTTGGACATCAAGGCTGCCTCTCTGGTGCCGCAGGAGGCCCCGCGCAAAGTCGATGACGACGATGACGAGTTCGACGAAGACCTCGAGGAGCTCAGCGCGCTCGACGGCGACGCCCTGCGCGAGGTCCTGATCCAGCGCCTGATTGCCTACAAGCAGTTTAAGGGCGCGGCTGCGGCCCTCGGTGCCCGCATGCAGGCCGAAAGCCGCATGCACCCGCGTGTGGCCGGTCCCGACCCCGAGTTCTTGGGCCTCATGCCCGACTACCTGGCCGGCATCACCCTGCGCGGTCTCGCCGTCATCTGCGCCGACCTAGACGGCAAGCGCCAGACCTTCCTGCTGGAGGCCGAGCACGTGGCACCGCATCGCGTACCGCTCGACCTGACCGTGGCCTCAGTCGACCGCTTTACCATGGCGCACCAAACCTGCACCTTCCGCGAGCTACTGGACGGCGACGCCACCACCGAGCAGCTCGTTGTCACCTTCCTGGCCATGCTCGAGCTCGCCAAGCGCGGCTCGCTTACGCTGAGTCAGGATGAAATCTTTGGAACCATTCAAATCAACCGCGTCGAGGGCGCCGAGGCCTATGTGCCCGGCGAGGGCCCCGAGCTCACCGAATAGGAGCCGCAACCATGTCAACCCTTTCCACGCTGGAGGCAAACAGCCTCAAAGGCGCCCTCGAGGCGCTGCTGCTGGTGTCGAGCGACCCGGTGAGTGCGCCCGCGCTGGCCGGCGCACTGGATATCGCCCCCGGCGAGTGCGCGTCGCTGCTCGCCGAGCTCAAGGTTGAGTACGAGGAGGCCAACCGCGGCTTTCAGCTGCGCGAGGTCGCCGGCGGCTGGCGCCTGTTTACGCACCCCGCCTACCACGACGTGGTCGAGGCCTATGTGTTGAGCTGGGACACGCAAAAGCTGTCGCAGGCGGCGCTCGAAACCCTGGCCGTCATCGCATACCACCAGCCCGTGACACGCGAGGTGGTTAAGGGCATCCGCGGCGTCAATTCCGACGGCGTCATCGCGTCGCTCGTGGACAAGGGCCTGGTGCGCGAGCTGGGCCGCGACCCCCAGCGCGGTCAGGCCATCATCTACGGCACGACCAACGCCTTCTTGGAAAAGTTCGGCCTGCGCTCCACCCGCGACCTGCCCGACCTGGAGCAGTTTGCCCCCGACGAGCAGTCGCGTCAGTTTATCCGCGAGCGCCTGAGCGGCCGCAGTATTCAGGCCACGCTCGAGGAGCAGGCCGAGGATCTGGACGAAGAGCGCGAACTGATCGACACCGATGTTGAAGATGTTGAGGCAGTCGAGGATTTGGAGACCCTGGTCGTCGACGAGACCTCGGAGGATTTGCATGACGAGGACTAACAAAGCAGGGGAAACGCGCGCCGGCGCTGCGGCGCCCAACGCGGATACGCGCAAGTCCGACGCCCAGCCCGTCTATCCGCACACCATGCGCCTGCAGCGCTTTTTGGCGCGCGCGGGCGTGGCGAGCCGCCGCGGCTCGGAGGACCTGATGACCGCCGGCCGCGTGACCGTCAACGGCCAGGTCGCGACCGAACTGGACACCAAGGTCGACGTCGACCACGATCACATCGAGGTCGACGGCATGCCCGTCAAGCTCAACCAGGGCGCCGTGTACCTGATGCTCTACAAGCCGACCGGCTACCTTACCACCATGAGCGATCCGCAGGAGCGCCCTTGCGTGGCTGATCTGGTCCCGCGCGACCGCTTTCCGGGACTATTCCCGGTTGGTCGCCTGGACCGCGACACCACAGGCCTTTTGCTCTTTACCACCGACGGCGACCTGTCTCAGGACCTGCTGCACCCGAGCAAACACGTCTACAAGACCTACCAGGCGCTCGTGGACGGCAGTCTGTCCGACCGCGATCTCACGCCGCTGCGTCGCGGCATCGAACTCGACGACGGCCTCTGCCAGCCGGCGATCTGCCGCGTCATCACCGCGCGCGAGGCCGAGGCGGTGGCCCCGCAAGGCATCAAGCCCGGCACCACCGCCGTGGAGGTCATCATCCGCGAGGGCCGCAAGAATCAAGTTAAGCGCATGTTGAGCAAGATTCACCATCCGGTAATCCGTCTGCATCGCTGCAACTTTGCCGGCCTTGAGCTCGAGGGCGTGGCCAAGGGCTCGTGGCGCGAGCTCACCGAGCGCGAGGTGCAGATCCTTAAATCGGGCGGCATCCCGCCCAAGCAGGCAAGCGCTAAGCGCAACAGCGGCAAGCCCCAAGACTCGCCCGCCAGCCGCACGCGTCACCACGGCAGCCACGGCTCCGCACCCAAGCGCAACACCTACCGCGAGCGCTACACCGGCTAGGCAACCCGCCGCGCCCCAACGCCCGCGAACCATACCAGCACGTCAACCATCGAAAGGAAGCATTGCATGATCGTCGCCATCGACGGCCCCGCCGGTTCCGGCAAGTCCACCATCGCCAAGGAGATCGCCCGCCAGCTGGGCTTTAACAAGCTCGACACGGGCGCCATGTATCGCGCCGTCACCTTCGCCGCGCTCGACCGCGGCATCGATCTGGACGACGAGGCGGCAATCGACGCCCTCGCCGTCCAGATCGAAATTCGCTTTACCAACGGCACCGGCGAGGATACGCGCCTGACCATTGACGGCCAGGACGCTTCGGCCGCCATCCGCACCCCGCAGGTCGACGCCAACGTGTCCAAGGTCTCGGCCTATCCGGGCGTGCGCGCCGCCATGCTCATCCATCAGCGCCGCGCCGCCGAGGACCGCGATATCGTGGCCGAGGGTCGCGACATCGGCACCGTCGTGTTCCCCAACGCGCAGGTCAAGGTCTTCCTGACCGCCGACCCGCGTGAGCGCGCCCGCCGCCGCGTGCTGCAGCGTCACCAAAACGACGCCCAGCCGCTCACGTCCGAGCAGCTCGAAGCCGAGGTCGACGAAACCCTCGAGGCCCTTAAGCAGCGCGACAAGCTTGACAGCAGCCGCGAGGTCGCCCCGCTCGTGCCCGCCGAGGACGCCGTGCACGTCGACTCCACCGCCCACACCATCGACGAGGTCGTCTCGATAATCGAGGACCTCATCAACCAAAGGAGGTAGCCCATGCGCCTGTTTAAGCAGACGCCCGAGGACTATTACAACGCTCCCTATGCCGAGTTCCCGGCGCTCATCCGCGGCACCGTTGTCGTGGTCATGGCCATCCTTTGGGCCTTCTCCAAGCTCATGTGGCGTTGGAAGGTCGAGAACGCCGACCTGCTGTTTGAGCGCCAGGAAGGCCGCGGCAGCGTAGTCATCTGCAACCACACCTCGATGGCCGAGCTCTTGGCCGTAGAGACGGCGCTGTTCTTTGGGGGCCGCCGCATTCGCCCCATTTTTAAGTCCGAGTTCGCCAAGAGCAAGATTGTGCGTTGGGCCTTTAGCCGCGTCGGCGGTATCCCCGTCGAGCGCGGTACCGCCGACATGAAGTGCCTGCGCGCCGCCCAGCATGCGCTGCAGCGCGGCGAGGACGTCCTGATCTTCCCCGAGGGCACGCGCATCCGCTCGCGCGAGATTAAGCCCGAGGTCCACGGCGGCTTTGCGCTCATCGCCCAGATGGGCAAAGCGCCCGTCAACCCGCTCGCCATCTGCGGCTGGTCCGATATCACGCCTGCAGGCAAAAAGCTCATGCGTCCCAAGAAGTGCTGGATCCGCGCCGGCAAGGCTGTCTCGCTTTCCGACGCACCGGCCGGGCTTAAGCGCACGGAGCGCCTGGAATGGTTTGAGTCCGAGGCCATGAACCGCGTCTACGCCATGCGCGACGAATTGTGCGCCGAGCATCCGGGCAGGTTCTAGCCATGAGCGAGAACGTGACGAACACTGCCGCGACTGCGTCCGACCAGGCAGCCGCGCCTACCATCGAGATCGCCGCCCACGCCGGCACTTGCTACGGCGTACAGCGTGCGCTCGATATGGCGCTGGCCGCCGCACCGCAGGCAGGAGAGTGCGCTCATGTCCATACCTTGGGCCCGCTCATCCATAACCCCATCGTGGTACGCGAGCTCGCTGAGGCAGGCGTTGGCCTGGCCGAGAACCTGGATAATGCCGCAACCGGCACCGTGATCATCCGCGCCCACGGTGTGGTGCCGCAGGTCATCGATGCCGCTCGCGAGCGTGGCCTTAACGTCATCGACGCCACCTGCCCTTACGTCAAGAAGGTTCACGTGGCAGCCGAGCGCCTGGTGCGCGAGGGCTACCACGTGGTGGTCGTGGGTGAGCCGGGCCATCCCGAGGTGGAGGGCATCCTAGGCCACGCCGGCAATGATGCGCAGGTCGCGAGCTGTGCCGCCGATGCCAACGCCTTGTCGCTCAAGGGCAAGGTAGGCCTCGTCGTGCAGACCACCCAGACCGCGCAGAACCTCGCCGAGGTCGTGGCCGCTATCACCCCGCGCGTGCAAGAGCTGCGTGTGATCAACACCATCTGCGCCGCCACGAGTGAGCGTCAACAGGCAGCGGCCACACTTGCCAACCGCTGCGACTGCATGGTCGTCGTGGGCGGCAAGAACTCGGGCAACACCCGTCGCCTGGCACAGATTTGCGCAGACGCCTGCGAGCGCACGTATCACATCGAGGAAGCTTCCGAGCTTCAGGCCGCGTGGTTTACCGACGCTCACCACATCGGCATCACCGCCGGAGCCTCCACCCCGCAAGAACACATCGAGCGCGCCGTCGAGCGCATCAAGGAGCTTTGCCGCTAACCATGGACCAGACCGTACCCGCATACGCCGCCGAGGTGGCCGATTACGGGCGCAGCCGCGACCCCGAGCCGGGTGAGGGCGCGCTCGTAAAGAACGTGCGTCCCGAATCGCCCGCGTGGGATATGGGTATCGAGCCGGGCATGCGCGTGCTCACGGTCAACGGTGAGGCGCTCACCGACATGATCGTTTGGCTTTGGGAAGCCGACGACGACACCGTCGAGCTGGAGGTTTTCGACCCGCGCGACAACACCGTCACGCCCGTGGAGCTCGACCGCTTCCCGGGCGAGGACTGGGGCCTGGAGTTCGACGGCCCCATCTTCGACGGCATGCGTACCTGTGTGAACGCCTGCGTGTTTTGCTTTATGACCATGCTGCCCAAGGGCGGCCGCTCCACGCTCTATATTCGCGACGACGACTATCGCCTGAGCTTTTTGCAGGGCAACTTTGTCACGCTCACGAACCTCACTGACGAGGACGTGCAAAACGTCATCCAGCGCAACATGAGCCCCATGAACGTGTCGGTCCATGCCGTAAGCCCCGACGTCCGCCGCCGCATGATGGGCCGCAACGCCCAGCGCGGCATGGATGTGCTCGAGGCCGTCATGGCCGCCGGCATCGAGATTCACGCGCAGATCGTGTTGTGCCCCGGCATGAACGACGGCGAGGAGCTGGAAAAAACCCTGCGCTTTTGCGAGGAGCACGAGCAAATCACCAGCCTGGGCATTGTGCCGCTCGGTTTTACCAAGCATCAGAACCGTTTTAGCTGGTCCTACAGCGACAAGCCCGAACTGGCGCGCGAGACCATTGCCATGATTCGTCCCTACCAGGACCGCGCCTTCGAGCGTTTTGGCCGCCACACCTTCCAGATGAGCGACGAGTTCTACCTGGACGCCGGCATCGATCCGCCCGAGGCGGACTTTTACGACGGCTATCCGCAGTACTACGACGGTATCGGCATGATCCGCTCGTATCTGGACGAGACCGACGACGTGCTGGCTACCGACGCCGAGCGTCTGGCCCGCGTCCGCGAGGCCGTCGCCGCCCGCAACCAGCGGCTTCTGTGTCTCTCGGGCGCCAGCGCACGCGACACGGTGGCCCGCTTTGTGGAGTCGCCCCAGGGACTCGCCGGCACTGTCACGGCCATCAAGAACCGCTATTTTGGCGGCAACGTGGACGTGACCGGCCTCATCGTCGCGTGTGACATTCTGGAGCAGCTGCCGCAGGACCTCTCTGGGGTTATGCTCTTTGTGCCTAAGCTCATGTTCAACGCTGACGGCATGACGCTTGACGAGTATCATCGTGACGATTTACTCGCAAGCCTTACCAGTCGCGGCGCCGAGGTTCATGTGGTGTCGACCATGCCGCATGAGCTGCTCGATACCCTGGAGCACATCCTTGGCATTGTGCCTGCCGACTCTAACACTTCCACTGACCCTACCCATTAAAGGAGTGCAGATGAAACCTATCGTCGCCGTCGTCGGACGCCCCAACGTGGGCAAGTCCACGCTCGTTAACCGCCTGGCCCAGACCTCGGACGCCATCGTCCACGAGTCCCGCGGCGTCACGCGCGACCGCTCGTATCACACGGCCGATTGGAACGGCCGCGAGTTCACCATCGTCGACACGGGCGGCATCGAACCGCTCAAGAGCGATGACGTCTTCGCCACGTCCATTCGCGACCAGGCCCTCGCCGCCGCCGAGGAAGCCGCCGTCATCCTGTTTGTGGTCGACGGCCGCACCGGCGTCACCGAGGAGGACGAGTCGGTCGCCCGCATGCTCAAGCGCTGCGACAAGCCGGTCTTTCTGCTGGTGAACAAGCTCGACAACCCCGATCGCGAGAACGACAGCATCTGGGAGTTCTATTCGCTCGGCATCGGTGAGCCCACGCCGCTCTCGGCCCTGCACGGCCATGGCACGGGCGACCTGCTCGACGACATCGTGGCCCTGCTTCCCGAGGAAGAGGACGAGGTCGCCGATGAGTTCCCCGACGCGCTGAACGTCGCCATCATCGGCCGCCCCAACGCCGGTAAGTCTTCGCTGTTCAACCGCATCCTGGGCGCCGACCGCTCCATCGTGTCCAACATTGCCGGCACCACGCGCGACGCCATCGACACGGTCGTCGAGCGCAACGGCAAGCACTACCGCATGGTCGACACCGCGGGCATTCGCAAGAAGAGCACCGTGTACGAGAACATCGAGTACTACTCCATGGTTCGCGGCCTGCGCGCCATCGACCGCGCCGACGTGGCGCTGCTCGTCGTCGACGCCTCCGTGGGCGTTACCGAGCAGGACCAGAAGGTCATGGGCTTGGCCATCGAGCGCGGATGCGCCATCGTTGTGCTGCTCAACAAGTGGGATCTGCTCGACGACGACCGTAAGCGCGAGGCCTGCATGGAGACCATCGACCGCCGTCTGGGCGTCATGGCTCCCTGGGCCCAGTACCTGCGCATCTCTGCCCTGACCGGCCGCAGCGTCGAGAAGATCTGGGCGATGGTCGACGCCGCCGAGAAGACGCGCTCGCAAAAGATCAGCACCTCGCGCCTCAACACGTTCCTCACCGACCTGCGCGAGTTCGGTCATACCGTGGTGGACGGCAAGCGCCGCCTGCGCATGCACTACGTGACCCAGACGGGCGTCAACCCGCCGACGTTCACGTTCTTCGTCAACCACAGCGATCTGGTCAACGACACCTATCAGCGCTACGTCGAGAACCGTATGCGCTCGACCTTCGACTTTGCCGGCACGCCCATTCGACTCTTCTTTAGGAAGAAGGAGCAAAAGGATGCATAATCCGATTCTGCTGACCGCCATCTGCGCCGTGGTCTCGTTCTTTATCGGAGCGATTCCGTTTGGCCTGATCCTGGGCCGCGTGTTCAACCACACCGACATTCGCAAGGCGGGCTCCGGCAACATCGGCACCACCAACGCCCTGCGTGTGGCCGGCCCCAAGGTGGCCGCGCTCACGCTGCTGCTCGACTGCCTTAAGGGCGCCATCTGCGTCCTTATCGCGCGTCCGCTCATTGCCGACTTGGGCTATGGCTTTCCGCCGAACATTATGGCGCCTGGAGCCCCCGGCGACTGGATGCTCGGCGTCATTTGCCTGGCAGCCGTGTGGGGCCACATCTTCTCGCCCTACCTCAACTTCCATGGCGGCAAGGGCATCGCAGTTGGTCTGGGCGTCATCCTCGCCTGGTACTGGCCCATCGGACTTTCGCTGCTGGGCATGTTTATCGTGGCCGTCGCCATCACCAAGTTTGTGTCGGTGGGCTCGCTTGCCGCGGCCATCGGTCTTCCCATCGCTGCCTGCGCGGTCTTTCCGTACAGCAGCCTCGGACTTAAGTTTTGCATGGCGCTGATCGGCATTACTGTGGTGTGGGCCCATCGTGCGAACATCAAAAAGCTCATGACGGGTAAGGAGTCCAAGCTCTCGTTTACCAAGCGCGTCACCGAGCCCGACGATAAGTAGGAGAGAGTCATGAATGTTGCGCTGATTGGCTCCGGCTCCTGGGGAACCGCCGTCGCCGGCCTTGCCGCCGCGCGAGCCGAGCGCGTGACCATGTGGGCCCATAGTGAGCAGACGGCCGCCGGCATTAACGGCGAGCACCGCAATCCCCGGTATCTGGTGGACTACGAGCTGCCTGACAACGTCGTCGCCACCACGGACCTATCGCTGGCGCTCGACGGCGCCGAGGCCGTCATCTTTGCCGTGCCCTCCACGCACCTGCGCAGCGTATGTCATCAGGCAGCACCCTTCATCGCCGCCGACACCCCGGTGCTCTGCCTCACCAAGGGCATTGAGCCCGAGTCCGGCCTGCTCATGAGCGAGGTCATCGCCAGCGAGATCGGCAACGAGGCGCGCGTGGCGGCGCTCTCGGGCCCCAACCATGCCGAGGAGATCTGCCGCGGCGGGCTTTCTGCCGCCGTCATCGCCAGCGAACATCCGCAGATAGGGGAGACCTTTAAGGACCTGCTCCTGTCCACGGCCTTCCGCATCTATCTGTCGCAAGACATGACCGGTGTCGAGGTCTGCGGCGCCATGAAAAATGTCATCGCCATCGTGTGCGGCATCTCCGCCGGCACCGGTGCCGGCGACAACACGCTCGCCCTCATCATGACGCGCGGCCTGGCCGAGATTAGCCGTCTGGTGCATGCCCGCGGCGGTCAAGCTATGACCTGCATGGGACTTGCCGGCATGGGCGACCTCATTGCCACCTGCACCTCGGAGCACTCGCGCAACCGCACCTTTGGCTACGAGTTTGCCCACGGCGTGTCGCTCGACGAGTATCAGACGCGCACGCATATGGTGGTTGAGGGCGCCGTCGCGGCCCGCAGCGTCAGCGAGCTCGCCCGTTCACTGGGCGTAGACATTCCGCTCACCTTTGCCGTGGAGCAAACGCTCTACAACGGTGTTACTTTGGATAGGGCGCTCGAGATTCTTACCGACCGCGTCCCCTCTCAAGAGTTCTACGGACTCAACGACTAGCGCAGAAAGGCTACTACCATGGGTTCCATCAAAATCGCTCCGTCCGTCCTTTCGGCCGACATGGCCAACCTCAAGGGCGAGCTCGACAAGATCGCCGGCGCCGATTACGTGCACTTTGACGTTATGGACGGTCATTTTACCGGCAACCTCACCTTTGGCGTTGACATCCTCAAGGCCGTCAAGCGCTCCACCGACGTGCCGGTCGACGCGCACCTGATGGTATCGAACCCCGACGAGACGGTCGATTGGTACGCCGACGCCGGTGCCGACATGATCACCGTGCACTATGAGGCCTCCACGCACCTGCACCGCACGCTCACGCATCTTCAGCAGCGCGGCGTCAAGGCCGGTGTGGTGCTCAACCCCGCCACCCCCGTGTGCGTGCTCGAGAGCATCATCGATGTCGTCGATATGGTGCTGCTGATGAGCGTGAACCCCGGCTTTGGCGGCCAGAGCTTTATCCCGGGCACCATCGCAAAGCTCCACGAGCTCAAAGCCATGTGCGAGCGCCACGGCGCGTCGCCCATGATCGAGGTCGACGGCGGCATTTCTTCCAAGAACATTGCCGAGGTCGTCAAGGCCGGCGCCAACGTGCTCGTGGCCGGTTCTGCCGTATTTAAGTCCGAAGATCCCGCTGCCGAGGTTGCGCTACTGCAGAAGCTGGGCAACGAAGCCGCACAGGAGGCATAAACCCTTATGACCGCAGGTCAAAACCGCATACCCGTGAATCTTGACTATGCCGCCTCGACGCCCATGCGCGCCGAGGCGCTCCTTGCGCAGCGCGAGTACGACGACAGCGAGCTTGCCGGCGTCAACCCCAACTCGCTGCATTCGCTCGGCCGCAAGGCTGCCGCGCGTCTGGAAGTTGCACGTCGCGAGATCGCCCGCAGCTTTGGCGCGCGCGTCCGCCCGTCCGAGATTGTTCTGACCAACGGCGGCACCGAAGCCAACCAGCTGGCGCTGCTCGGTCTTGCCGAGGGCGCCCGTCAGCGCGATCGCAAACGCGATCGCGTAATCGTTTCGGCCATCGAGCACGATTCGATTCTGGACAACCTGCCGCTGCTGCGTGCCGCCGGCTTTACCGTCGACCTGGTGCAGCCATGCCGCGCGGGCTACATTGAGCCTGCCGCGCTTGTCGAGCTGCTTGGCGACGACGTGGCGCTCGTAAGCATCATGGTCGCCAATAACGAGACCGGTGTGGTGCAGCCCATCCGCGAGCTTGCCGCCGCCGCACATGCTGCCGGCGCCCTGTTCCACACCGATGCCATCCAGGGCTATCTGCATATTCCGCTCGATGTCACCGAGCTGGGAGTTGACACCATGACCGTTGCCGCGCACAAGATCGGTGGCCCCGTGGCATCCGGCGCGCTCTACCTTAAGAGCCGCACGCCGCTGCGCCCGCGCATTTTTGGCGGCGGACAGGAAGCCGGACGTCGCGCGGGCACGCAGGACCTGCGCACGCAGCTGGCTTTTGCCGCTGCCGCCCGAACGCTGGCGCCCCATGTAGCCCAGGAGCGTGCGACGCTGCAAACCCTTTCCGACAAGCTCTACGCCACGCTTACGGCCCACCCTCGCATTCACGCCACCATGGGCGACTATGCGCATGCCGACCGTCTGCCCGGCATGGTATCGATCTACATTGATGGCATGGACTCCGAGGAGCTCATCGTCAAGCTCGACGCCGCCGGCTTTGAGGTATCGGCCGGTTCCGCCTGCTCGAGCGGCAGCATGGACCCGAGCCATGTTCTCAGCGCCATGGGTATTGGCCGCGAACAGGCCCTGGGTGCACTGCGCATCTCCTTCGATGACCGCGTGAATCCGGGCGATCTGGACGAGTTTGCCCAGACGCTGCTCTCGATCGTAGGCGCCGCATGATCGTCGCCGAGTTCGAGCGCGCTCTGCTGGCACGCTATCCAAAGACGGACACCGAGCCCTGGGACCACGTAGGCTTATCCGTGGGCGACCCTGCCGCAGAGATTACCGGTGTTGCCTGCGCGCTCGATGCGACCGAGACCAATGTTCGCCGCGCCCAAGAAGCCGGTGCCAACGTGCTGCTGACGCATCATCCCATATACATCAAGGCGCCCGAGGCCTTTTGTCCGGCGGATGCCACACGCCCCCAATGCAGCGCGGCGCTCTACGAGGCAGCGCGTTGCGGCGTGAGCATTATCTCGCTCCACACTAACCTGGACCGGTCGCACGAAGCCCGCGTCTGCCTGAGCGAGCTGCTGGGTGCCACACCCGTGAGCTCACTGGAGCACTTAGACGACCCCGAGGCCACCGGCCTGGGCGCGCTTGCAACGCTCAACGACCCGTGCACGCTGCGCGATCTTGCCACCCGTGCTGCCACGGCCTTCGGCAGCGACCCGCGTGTGTGGGGCGAAGCCGATCGCCCGTGCCGCACCGTCGCCATTTTGGGCGGCTCCTTGGGCGACTTTGGACAGCTCGCCATCGCCGGAGGCGCAGATGTCATCGTGACGGGCGAGGCGGGCTACCACGTGGCGCAAGACCTTGCCTTGCGCGGGCTGGCGGTGATCCTGCTCGGCCATGACCGTTCTGAGGAGCCGTTCGTTGATATATTGATGAACTCTGCGGTTGACGCCGGGGTCGACCCCCGTCATGCGATTAAAATACTGAACCCTTGCCAATGGTGGACTGTGACAAAAGGAGAGAACTTATGAGCGCCGGCGCTACGCTACTCAAGCTGCAACAGATCGATTTGGAGCTCGCCCGCAACAAGAGCGAACTTGCCAATATGCCGGAGCTCAAGGAGCTCGCTTCCAAGCGTAAGACCTACGTTAAGCTCAAAGCCGAGATGACCAAGCTCTACGCCCAGCGCAAGGACCTGGACATTGAGCTCGACGATCTCAACACCACCGAGATTCAGACCAACAACGCCATTGAGGCTGCCAAGAAGCGCCACGTCGACGGTTCCGACTACCGTGAGGTTCAGGACCTGGAGAATGAACTCGCAACCCTGGCCAAGCGTCTGGACAAGATTGAGCACACCCGCAAGGACGTCGTTGTCGCCCATAAGGAGGCGCTCGACCGCGAGGCCCGCGCACAGGCAATTATCGCCAAGTTCGAGGAGGGCGTGAAGGCCGATACCAAGGCCGCCCGCACTAAGGCTGCCGACCTGCAGGCTCAGATTGACGCCGCCACTAAGGAGCGCACCGCGCTTGCCGCTACGCTGCCGGCCGACGTGCTCACCGACTACGAGCGTCTGCTCAAGCAGTTCCGCGGCCTGGCCGTCGAGACCATCCAGGGCAACATCCCCACGGTCTGCCACACCGCGCTGCAGGCATCGTCCATGAGCGACCTCAACCACGACGGTAGCGAGATTACGCACTGCCCGTACTGCCACCGCCTCCTGGTACTCCCGAGCAAGGAAGCCTAGCGATGACGGCGGCACCCAACAATTCAATGCAACTTGAGGGAAAAACGATCCTGCTGAGCATTACCGGCGGGATCGCCGCCTATAAGTCGTGCAACATCGTGCGCCTGCTGCAAAAGCGCGGTGCGCGCGTTAAGGTCGTTATGAGCGAGCATGCCACGGAGTTCGTGGGGCCGCTCACCTTCCGCGCGCTCACCAACGAGTCCGTTGCTGTGGGCCTATTCGACGATCCCTCCGACCCCATCCACCACATTTCGCTTGCGCAGGAGCCCGATCTGGTGGTCGTAGCGCCCGCAACGGCCAATATCATCGCCAAGATGGCAAACGGTATCGCCGATGACCTCATCTCCACCACGCTGCTTGCCACGCCGCGACCCATCGTGATCGCCCCTGCCATGAACAACGGCATGTGGAAGGCACCGGCGACGCAGGCCAACATGGCCACGCTGCGCGACCGCGGCGTCCATGTGGTGGGACCCGGCAGCGGCTACCTTGCCTGCGGCGACGTGGACACGGGACGCATGAGCGAGCCCGAGGACATCGTCGAGGCCGTCTGCGAGGTGCTCAACCCCGCGCCTCAGGACCTGGCAGGTAAGCGTATCGTAATCACCGCCGGCCCCACGCACGAGCCGATCGATCCGGTGCGATTCATTGGTAACCGCTCTTCGGGTAAGATGGGCATCGCCCTGGCGGGGGAGGCCGCTCGCCGCGGTGCTGCGGTAACGCTTGTGCTGGGACCGGCATCGCTCGATGTTCCCCGCGGCGTGGAGTGCGTGCGCGTGCAGACCGCAGCAGAGATGCTGCAGGCGGCTCTGGGCGCCTTTCAGACGGCCGATGCGGCCATTTGTGCCGCAGCCGTCGCCGACTACACACCGGCGGCCCCTGCCGACCATAAGCTCAAAAAGGCCAACGAACGCCTGGATCGCATCGAACTGGTCGAGACGGTCGATATTTTGGCCGAGCTCTCGCGCCAAAAGGGGGAACGGTGCGTGATCGGCTTTGCGGCCGAGACCGATAACGTCCTGGAGTACGCACAGCGCAAGCTCACCCGCAAGGGTTGCGATGCCATTATCGCCAACGATGTCTCGCGCGCCGATTCGGGCTTTGGAACCGACACTAACAAGGCCTGGATTGTGAGCACAACGGGCACGCAAGAACTTCCCGTGCTAACAAAACCCCAGCTCGCAGATACAATTTTGGACTTGCTTCAAAATTTATAAAAAAGTTCTTGCACAAGTCCAAAGTTTCGGGTTAATATACTCCCTGTTGCGAGCGAGAGCAGAGCAACAAACAATAGCTTCGGGACGTGGCGCAGCTTGGTAGCGCACTTGACTGGGGGTCAAGGGGTCGCTGGTTCGAATCCAGTCGTCCCGACCAGAAGTTTGCAGGTCAGGCACCTAGTGCCTGACTTTTTTTGTTTTAAGCAATTGCTTAATTTTGATTAATCAACAGGGTGCCAAAAATCACCCTGCGCGATAATCGCCTTTTGCGGCTACTTGCGCGTTTTGCACACGCTTGGACCGATTTATTAACGCGATATGAATCTACATACGCGTAGCTGGTATACAGTCGAGTACAGACTGTATTTATCGCGGCGATTTACGCAGATATAGCGACTGTAACGAACAAGCGTGTCGCTGTATTTATTCCAGTAGTTCACTTGATCGGTGGACAAGTGGGCTGTTGCAACGAAACGCCAAGCAGGACGGGCTCTATACGAGGACGCCGCAGAGGTAATGGCGGAGGAGTGCGGCTGGCGCTCTGAGAGCCGCTGTATGACCCTATTTCTCCTCAACCCGATTACCTGTACAATGAACCTCGAATTGTTTGAGTAATCGCCAAAAGAAAAGCCCTCGCAGGATTGCGGGGGCTTTGCGATGAAAGAGATCAGAAGCAGAAAGCGGGGAGGACATAAAACGAGTCCGTCGCGCTGTAGCTGTAGCAAATACCGCCGCTTTGAACATAGCGAAAGGATGTGGAGCTGCGCGGTCTCACGGAACGAGTCCAGTGGCTATAGCCTGATGCACCGGAATAGTTCGACCCCGTCACGCCCTTGGATTTGTAGCACTCGTACTGGATGCCGTCAGATTGCATATCCCCGTATACTTCGGTTGCCGAGAGCAGAAAAACCTTGTCGGTCGTCGCCGAGGGGGCACCGCCCCCGTTACCGCCAACGTTATCGGTTGTCTTTGTGACGGGTTTCACCTTTGACTGGAGCTCGCTGGGCAGGAGCAACCAGAGGTCACCGCTGTTGAGGCGGGTACGGAGCTCGGACTTATCCCAACCACCGGCATTGGTGTCCGTAGCGTTCATTCTCTGGCTACCCAAGGCAGAGTTGGTCGCCTCGAACGTCAAGCCTGCCATGCCGCTACCATCGGCCAAGTCGTCGTGGTTGATGCCGATGATACGGTACTCGAGCGTCTTGCCATTGGTCAGCTTCATCGAGAACTTGGTGCCGGCATCCATGGCGGCCTTGGCCTTGGCGTAGGCGATAGACGATGTACCGTTCTTGGCAATGTCTTTGGCAACCGCCTCCTGCTCGTCGAGGGTCCAGTCCTTCGCGTCCTTGGCGATGGCCACCTGGACGGCCGCGGAATCGGCGCCTGCGGAGCCGCCACCGGACGCGCCTCCCTCGACGCCGCCGACCGTCCCATTGTTCACCGTGTTGCCGACCAGGTTGAACTGGTTTCGGATGGCTCCGGCCACGCCGGGTCCCGCGAACACGATGACCAGGCCGATGACGGCAATGATCAGGACGTACTCGATAATTGATTGCCCTCGGAAGCGGGTCGTTTCAGGAGCGACCCCCCCCCGAAGGTTAATTGCCGCTGCATGCATATACGGCTCCCTTCACTCGGGGTTTGCAATACGAGCCGAGCGTAGGGCTATTCCAAGTATTTGCAACGGTCTTGCCGCTGCGGCAACGATGACGGCAGGGGAGAAAGTCATGCGCTATTAGCGCGGCTATAACGTCCGCTTCGAATGCCGACCGTATTCATATCGAGGCAGCCATTTCATACCTTCAGAAAGACAACTGAAAGCCGCAAAAAAGCGGGACCCGGCTATAAGCCGAACCCCGCCCAAGAGAAGCCTTTAGAGCCGAGACAGACAACGCGTGTGGACAATCACTCAGCCTCCACCGCCATGCGCACGACCTCTTCCATCGGGTAGCGAGTGCCGCCGTCCCCGTCCAAAGCCTCGTTGTAGGCCTCGATGTCCGCCATGTCCTCAGCCTTCTCGAACGCGGCCCTTCTCACGAACTCGGAAAAGGTCATGCCCGTGGCGTCCGCATGGCCCTGAATCAAGGCCATTTCGCCCTCATCGAACTTGACCGCGATCTCGCGCATCGCCATGGTCGCTCCCGTAAACGCCGTCATCGAAGTGAATCCATTATCCACCCACCGTATACGCCCCGAACTCGAAACACCAAGCAGGATGGACTCTATACGAGGACGCAGCAGAGGTAATGGCGGGGGAGTGCGGCAGGCGCTCTGAGAGCCGCTGTATGACCCCATTTCTCTTCAATCCGACTACCCGTGCCATGAACCTGAAGCCGTTCGTTCGGTCGCCAAAAGAAAGCACGCGCGGGGTAACGCGGGCTTTGCGCTAGACAAGCTAGAAGCACCAGGCGGGGGAGACGCAAAACCAGCCCGGCGCGGAGTTGCTGTCCGACGGATTGCCGCTGCTGTCGACATGGAGGAAGCCCTTCGAGGCGTTCGGAAACACCGAACGCTCCCACCAACCGCTGCCAATGGCAATGGCAGAGTTGGGATTATAGTTCTCCGTCACCTTGCCTTTGAAGGCCTCGTACTGGGTGCCCTCGGAGGAAGTCCAGGGATAGGATGCCCAATAGGAGGTGGGGGGCGATCTCAGAGTAGCTGAGCAGGAACAGCTTGTCCGAGGTAGCCGTCACGGCGGCGTTCTTGTTCTCATCACCGCCCCCGACATTGTTCGATAGCTTTTTGACGGCCTTCACCTTGGACTGGAAATCGGAGGGCATCAGATTCCAGATCTTGCCGGAGTTCATTTTCTGACGGAGTTCAGACTTCTCCCAACCGCCGGCGTTGGTGTCAATCGCGTTCATGGGGGACCAAATGCCCGTCGTGGTGGTGAGGAACGTGAGGCCCGCCTTGCCGGATCCGCCTGCAGGGTCATCATGATTGATGCCGATAATGCGGTAAGTCAGCGTCTTGCCATCGGTGAGCTTCATCGAGAACTCGGTGCCGGCATCCATCGCGGCCTTCGCCTTGGCGTAGGCGGGCGACGCCTCGCCCTTGGCGGCGATGTCCTCGGCAACTGCCTTCTGCTCATCGAGGGTCCAGTCCTTCGCGTCCTTGGCGAGCGCCGCCTGGACGGTCGCGGAACTCGCGCTGTTACCGCTGCCGGAACCGCTCGGTTCCCAAGTCCCGCCTGCTGTCCCGTTTACCAATACTCCCGCCACCGTGTTGAACTGGTTCCTGATTGCCGACGAGACCCAAGGGCCGGCTATCATCACAATCAGGACGATAATCGCGATGATCAGGACGTACTCGATGGCTCCTTGGCCTCGGAGGCGGGTATTCCTAGGAGATACCCCCCCCCGAAGGTTAATTGCCGCTGCATGCATATGCGACACCCCCTTCGCATGGGGATTGATATTGCATGCAGAGCGTACGTTAAAGCGAACCGACTAGCCCGTAACGTGCCGCTGAGGCAACGACGGCACGGGTGCCCGCGTCACATAAACTGCTTGCCGTTTTGTTTCTTCAGACCTACTGCCACGCCTTCGGGAGGATAACGCTGGGGGCGCAGTGATTGAAGTCGCTATGATTGGCATAGGTTGGGACATTCCAATCGGAACAGTCGAGGTTTAGATTTTTGCAATAGCTAAACATGCCGAGCATATCCATAACATCTGAGGTCTTCCACCCTGGTCCAAATTTCACGCTTTTCAGCGAGCAGTCGATGGAAAAAAGGAGACGTAAATCGCCGGCTTTCCGCGTCGACCATCCGGAGATGTCAATCTCCTCGACCTTGTAAAGGTTTTTGAGCGCCGAGTCGAATTCGACGACCGAGGACGTATCCCAGCTTGAAATACTGAAGGAAGTCGCATTGCCGCAATACGCGAATGCGTGCTGCAGATTTGTGCAGTTCGACATGTCGAACTTTGCCAGATCAAAGCTCTTGCAGTTCTCCATGTACTGAAAGCAAAATGCCAACGAGTGGATTTCTATGCCATCGTCAATGGCCTTTACGGCCACGATATTATTTCTGTTAGACCACCAGGGGGCAGTCGTCTTGCCGTCGTTTCCCACGGTCGCGGTGGCGTATCCATTTTCGAACCCCGTATACACCGCCGTCACGCGGCGGCTGTTGAGCATGTCACCGACTCTGGGGACCCCGCGGCGCTTGTAGAACATGAGGCTGTGGTCGTCCTCCGAGTACACGGCGAACGCTATCCCGTGAACGGGGTCCACGATGTCGGCGTCGGTCAACGACCCGTTGCCGCCGCCCGTGCCGCCCGACTCCCAGCTCCCCTTTGAGATTCCGTTGCCGAGCGTCCCCGCCACCGTGTTGAACTGGTTTGTGATCGCCGACGAGACCCACGGTCCCGCGATCAGCACCACCAGGACGATGATCGCGATAATCAGTACGTACTCGACTGTCGACTGCCCCTTCGGGCGGCGGGTAAATCTGGGAGATACCCCCCCCCGAAAGGAATTTCCGCTGCATGCATGTGCGGCTCCTCTCGGATTGCTTTGGCTGATGCTGCAGAGGATAGACGCGATTACTAAGGATGAGTCAACAATGCCGCAGCGGCATTCACACTAAGAGGGTAAGGCGTTCGGAGTGACATCCCGTTCCAAAACGTATACTTGATTTAAGGCGGAGTGGAATGTGGGCGCGCAAGGAGATGCGGAATCGATGAGAGCCTCAAAAAAAATTACTGCAGTGTTATCATCTTTCATCCTCTCTATTCTTCCATTTCTGATTCTATGGGCGGCTTGGTCAGTCCTCCCTGATACAATTCCCGCTCATTGGAGTGGGGGTGTGGTTGATCGATGGGGTAATAAGCTTGAATTGCTGGTTGTTCCGCTGTTTTCTCTGATTGGTTCTATTGCAATTTCTGTGTACCTTATTGTTTCCACGCGGCGAAGAGAGTTCGCGGATTTCTCTGTTCGAATGCGACGGGACTTTGTTGCGTGCTATATTTCTAGTCTTCTTTTATCGACAACCTGCTCAGTGATAATTGCCGTTTGGGTTCAGTTGATTCTTACGCAAAACACTGCGGTTGATGGGGGGCTTGGACTATCGATCCTGTATTCCCTTCCCGGGCTATATGTGATCTTGTGCGCTTTGCCGCCTTTTTATGCGAGCGGCGAGAGCAAAAAGGCAGAGCGCCTGATAACAGTTCTTATTGGCGGCGCGGAGATTGTTCTTTGTGGAATAGTGCTTGAAGGTTCGGCTGCCTCTTATGCGATGATTGGACTGATGATTCTGTTCTGTGCGTTTGAGATTGTGTCACAGGTAAGGGATAGCCGGTCCTTATGAGTTGAATTACGCGCGTGCGGATATAAAGGGTGGCATGTTAAGCTGATCGTTTTCTCGTTCTGGGACATTTGCAGTAGGATGAGTGGGACTAGACGCGCTGCGGTGTGATGGTGACGGTTGAGACTTGTATCGCTGCAAATCCGCTGATGCACATTTTGCTATTGGGCTTGAAGGTGGGACCGACAGGCCTTTGTTTGGGATGTTCCGGTCGTCCAACGCGTGTTGCACGGCTTTATATTGTTACCCTCGTTCGGCGCTCCGTTGGAGCATTTCCGGGTTTGTCGGCATCATGACTTGGCCAAGTGACACGCTTGCCGGGACGGTTGTAACGCCGCGCCGGTTCCGTGTGCTCCTTCGTTGTTGGCCTGTCCAGCCGGGGGCGGATTCGGCCTCATGTTGTGGCGCACGGCCTTCAGGGGCTTCCCCCTGGCGAGTTATGTTCGTCCGTATGGGTAAGGGTCGGGTTGAGCTGACAATCCCGTGTCGGAAGGGGCTTGCACCATGCGCGCGATGACAGAGATTGAGTGGCTGGACGGCCGTGTGACGAAGGTGCCGGAGCTCGCCCTGGGCGATGCGCTCGGCGAGAGCGTCCAGGCGGAGCTCGATTTCGGGTTCGACGACGTGTTGGAGGGCCTTTGGGTTGAGGTGCGCCATCATGAGCCGGATGAGGACTCGGACGGCGACCCGCGCGGGAGGGGCTGCGCACTGTACGCGGACTGCCGGTACAGCCTGGTCGAACCGTCGGACCTCGACCGTGTCTTCTGCATCCTTTACGAGGGGCAGCCGAGGGTCCAGCCGCGTCGCAGGGGAGCTCGTGAACCTTTCGCGGGCCTGCGCGTTGTCCTGCCTCATGCTCGGATCTCCCTACCCGCCAGGCGCCCTCGAGGCCCTGGCCGCGTGCGCTCGATACCTCTGCGGTCCGGCTTTCACGTCCGACCTCGCCGCCCGCGTCCGCGCGCGGATCCCATCCGGCCTCACGCGCTTGAATATCGAGCTGAGCCCAAACGATGACCCACACCCCATCGGTCTTCATGATGATGCCTCGATGAGCCAGCTCGCCCAGAGCTTTCGATACAGTCGGTTGAGTCGAACAGACTTTTTTTCGAGCTTGTCCTGACGCATGAAAAGACCTTTTGTAAGTTCTTTTCCGTTGGCATCCTTCCTATTAGGCCCTTTGGACGTCTGGAAGGAGCAAATCATGATCAGAATCGCAAGCTGGACGCGATTCTTCGCGACCGCAAATAATGAGTCGTAGGATGGCCTGTTGATTCCACTCAGGATCTCCCTCTTTGCAATCTCATCCTGTCGAACGTCAAGCGCCGCCTCCATCTCGCTAGGCGTCTCGGCCTGATCGGCAACCGATGGAGCGTCCGTGTCTAAAGGCCACGGGAGGCCACGGCCTTTTTGCGGTTTGTAGCTACTTGTACTCATGTTGATTCCTCCGGTGCGAGGCTATCCAACCCAATTGCCGACTGTGCCCATAATATGGTTGATTTCCGATCTCAGCCGAACACATTGAGCGGATAGGCCGTTCCCGCAGTTAGCCGAACGCCCCCGAGGCCCCATTCAGGCCACGGGGCGTCGTTTTCCCAGTTGAAGGAACGGTGGAGATGTGTTTCGATGGGTCCGGTGGCCATGCTCCGCCCGCCGCCCGGCACCTCTTCCCAGACTCAGCCGGACGGTCGGTCCGTCTATTCCGTTTTCGCCCTTAGGCTAGGCCAGCGGGGCATCGCCCCTCTCTGCGCGCGTCCTCTCGGCGGGGCCGGCGGGGCCGACCTGTCGGTCTACGACGGGTTCCTGAAGGGGGCGGTCGCCGATGGCAGCTAGCGAGGAGCTGGCTCGCAGGGTCGTGGAGGCCGGGCGGTCGTGCTCGCTCACCACCGCCGTCCTGGAGGAGTGGTCGAGGCTCGGCACCCCGAAACAGGTGGAGTACCTGGCGGGCTACCTCGAGGCGGAGAGGTCCAGCCGCGAGGCCTCGAAGCGCGCGACGCTGCTCAGGCGCTGCGCGCTGCCGGCGCCCAAGACCTTCGACGGCTACGACTGGTCGGCCGTGTCGTGGCCGGAGGGCATGGGGCGCGAGTCGCTGCTCGCGCTCGACTTCGTCGGGCGCAGGGAGGACCTCGTGCTCATGGGCGACGTCGGCACCGGCAAGACGCACATGGCGTGTGTTCCGTCAAGTAAAAATCGACAAATACGTCTGTCGAATTTCGACACCCTCATGCTGACCGCC
>NZ_CYYP01000017.1:14612-50806 GCF_001405375.1 Collinsella aerofaciens | reverse complement strand
GCGCGCTAGGCGCTCGCCGCGCCTGCGCGCCCTCCCGCCCGCGAGGAGGAGCGCCCCGAGCAAGCTCGACCCGTACAAGCCCGTCATCCGCCAATAGCTCGAGGACGACGCCCGGAACTGGCGCAAGCAGCCCTTCAATAAGTTGCGGTGAAATAGTGTCTGTTTTGCTACTAGATAGCATATTCAGTCCCTAATTCACCGCAACTTGTTGGTGGTGGCTTACTGGTAGCGTAGGCAATCCACCGGGTCGAGCTTTGCCGCGCGGCGAGCGGGGTAGAAGCCAAAGATTACGCCGATGCCGACGGAGACGGCGAAGGCCAGCAATACCGTGGCGATTGAAAAGCTCGGTGTGATTTGCCCGCTGGCACCGAGCTCGCCGAGAACCCCTGATCCTGCGGCAAACATCGCAAGAGCCCAGGCCAGCAGATAGCCAATCAGGACACCCAACAGTCCGCCGGTGACGCACAGCGCCGAAGACTCGGCCAAAAACTGCGCGGTGATATCGCGACGACTTGCGCCCAGAGCACGGCGAATACCGATCTCGCGGATGCGCTCAGTCACGTTGGTGAGCATCATGTTCATAATGCCGATACCGCCGACAAGCAGCGAGATGCTGGCGACAGCACCCATGATGAGCGAGAACGCGCCCATAAAGGAGTTGAGTGTATCGATGGCGCTTTTCATGGATGTTGCCGATACACTGTCGTACTCATCCTCCTCCTCGATGCCCTTCATCGCGCGCACCTTGGACTCGATGGTCTTACAAAGCTCGTCCATGTCTGTGCCCTCGGCGGCAAGTGCCGTCACGCTGGGGAATGAAGGATTCTCGTCGCCAAACAGCCCGGAGATGGTTTCGCGTGGCATATACAGCGTGAGCGAGCCCATGGAGTCGCTGCCGCCATCAATCACGCCTACAATCTGCACCTCGCCGTTGGACACCTTGATGGTTTTCCCCAGCGCATCCTGTTCGTTGCCGTACAGCTGATCGGCGCCGTTGCGGCTGATGAGCGCCACACGCGAGCCTGATTGGGACTCGGCCTGGGAATAGGTGCGCCCCGCAACGAGCTTGCTGGCCCCCACGGCGTCTAGCATGTCGCTATCGACACCTTGTGCCATGACGGTATAGCTTTTATCGCCGGTCTTGTACTCGGTATACGCGCTGTCGACAATGCCGATCTGCTCTATTTGCGGCACCAGTTTTTGAAGCTTCTCGATGTCGGACTCGGTGAGTTCTTGCGACGAATAGATTTGCACCATGCGTGCTGCATTGAGGCCCAGACTGTTGACCAGGCTGTTTTGGATGCCGCCGATGAGCGAAGTCATGGCGATTACCGAGGCGATGCCGATGACAATGCCCAGGATGGTGAGCAGGCTGCGCCCCTTGTTGGCTTCGAGCGAGTGAAGGGCATCCTGGATGAGATCGCGGGCGCTCATGCCACCACTCCTTTCGGCGGGTTGGCGGAGGCGGAAATCATGGGCAGGCTATCTACGGCGCTGCGCAGGGTTCGCGGTGCATGTGGAATATACGCGCCGTCGTGAATGTGACCGTCGCGGATGGTCACGGCACGGTCGGCCTCGGCGGCGATGCCGGGGTCGTGTGTGATAAGCACGATGGTTTTGCCGCGCTTCTGGAGCTTATGGAAGGTCTCCATCACAAGCGCTCCGGTAGCGGAGTCCAGGTTTCCCGTCGGCTCATCGGCCAGAATGATGGGCGGGTCATTGACGAGGGCGCGCGCGATTGCGACGCGTTGCATCTGGCCGCCCGAGAGCTCGGATATGCGGTGGTCCCAGTGGTCGACGGGCAACGTGACAGCCTGCAGCGCGTGCACGGCGCGCATTTCGCGCTGGCTACGGGGCACATTGGTGTAGGCCAGCGGCAGCATCACGTTTTCGATAACCGACAGGCGCGGCAGCAGGTTGAAGCTCTGAAAGACAAAGCCAATGCTCAGGGCGCGGATTTCGGTGAGTTCGTCATCATCGAGCTCGGCCACGTTGAGCCCTTGCAGGTAGTAGTCGCCCGCCGTCGGCTTATCCAGGCAGCCTAGGATGTTCATGAGCGTCGACTTGCCCGAGCCCGAGGGGCCGGTGATAGCGACGAATTCGCCGGGATTTACCGCCAGGCTCACGTTGTGCAGGATGTGGGCGCAACCTGCCTCGCTCTCAAAGATGCGGTGCACGTTGCGAATGTCGATGACGGGGCGCATTACATACCCTCGTCGGCAGACATGCTGCCCGAATCCGTGCTGTAGCCGCCGTCAGCCGTTGCGTCCGCTCCGGTGTCCATGACGAGGGTGTCGCCATCGCGCAGTTTGGTTGTGGGCACGCCAGGGTTTATTTCGTTGCCCTGGTCATCGCGCTTAACCTGCGTCTTGCCGACCACAGCTTCGTTGTCGTTTTGCGTCACGACGGTCACCTTCACGCGACGGGTTTGCTTGCCCTCGTCATCGGTCGCCACGTTGACGTAATAGTTCTCGCCGTCTTCGGTCATGAGCGCCATCGTCGGCACCATCACCACGTCGTCGAGCTGCTCGGTCACCACCGAGACCTCGGCCGTCATGCCCGGCTTCAGGCGCGCGTCGGGCGCCTCGATGAGGATGTCGACGTTAAAGGTTACGCTGCCGCCGCCGTAGCTGGAGTCGGAGTTTGCCACCGAGGCGATGGCCGTGACCGTTCCCTGACTCACGATATCGGGAAACGCGGGATACGTGACGTTGGCACTCTGCCCAACGGCGATCTTGGCGATGTCCTTTTCGCCCACCTGCACGGTCACCTTCATCTTGGATAGGTCGGCGATCTGCATGCACTGCTTGCCGCCGCTCGTATCGCTTTCGCCCATGATCATGCCGCCTGTTACCGTGGCGCCCACCTTGGCGTTGAGCTCCACGATGCTGCCCGAGCTCGGGGCCGTGACCGTACGGCTGGCGGCCTTGGCGTTCGCCTGATCGAGGTTTGCCTGGGCCGATGCGAGGCTGCGCTGCGCGGCCGATACGGCGTTCGTGTCCGCTGATGCGGCGGAGATGCCAGCCGCGGCGGAAGCTCCATCGACGTCCGTCGTTGGGGCGGCCTGTGCGGCAGCTACGGCTTTCTGCGCGTTGGTGAGGTCTTCCTGAGCGGCCGCAACTGCACGCTGCGCCTCGGCAACGGTGCGATCGAGCTCGTCGTTTTTAATGGTCATGAGTACGTCGCCCTCGTTGACGGATTGGCCTGCCTGCACGTTGATCGAATCGACCGTGCCGTCGACAGAAGGGGAGACCACTGAGGACGAAATGGGTTTGAGCTGGCCTTTCGCTTCGACCGTTGTGGTAAATGTGCCCTCGGTCACCATGTCGGTCACAGGCCCGCTAGCGCCCTGTGGCTGCGCATTGATAACAAGGGTTGCGACAATGGCAATGAGCGCGATGGCGCCCACGACGCCGGCGGCAATACCGCGTCGAATCAGCTTTTTGCGTCGACGTTCGGCACGTTTTGCCTTGAGCTTGGCATATGCCTCTTCATCGGAAATCTCGGCCGTATCGTTCGTGCGTCCGCTCTGTTTGTCGGCATGTACGTTTGTAATCAGAGGAATCGTTTCGGTGGCACCTTCGGGCGTGCGCTCGGTATCATCTGGGCCCGGGGTGATCGTGGGGGCATTCGGCATAGCGTCTCCTTTATAGAAAGTACCTTGATAAGTATATGCGCCCACCGGTTGGGGCGGGCGCATAGGACGGTTTCTTTCGGTACTGTTAGATTGGTCGCAGCAGTTCCACGTTGTAGGAATGCGCGCGTTGCACTATGAGTGGACAACCACGCACAGGCCGACTTTGATGCAGTCGTGAAGTGCCTTGGCGTCGGCCAGGCGCAGGTTGATGCAACCGTGGCTGCCGCACCACTTGTACGACTCGGCATTATCGAAGCTCTTGTCGTTTTGCCATGTAGCGTCGTGGAAGCCGATCATATTGCCCTCGAACGGCATCCAGTAGCTCACCGGGCTCTCGTATTTGGGCTTACCAGTCTCGGGGTCCTTGGCTCCGATCAGGGTGCTGCCGCCGTCGTTGCTGTTGATCTGCCACACGCCCTCGGGGGTGGCGTCTTCGCCCGGTTTGCCGGAAATAAAGTTGGCCTCCCAAACGATATTACCGTTCTCGTCATAGTAGCGCGCGTGCTGCTCGGACAGGTCGACGTCGATATACGCCTTCCAGTCGGGCTCTCCCTTTGCGGTAAAGGTGTCGGCCTTCTGGGAGTACTTGATCTCGATCTCGCCGGTCTGCTTGTTGTTAATGGCGTCCTCGACCTGCTTGGCGAGCGAGCTGCTGTCGATGGACCAACCAAAGTCACCGCCTTCGACGGCGCACTGCTTGCCATCGGCGCGCGTCCACCAGCGAGTGGAGCCCACGGTATTAAAGCCGTTGGCGAGCTCGGCTGCCCAGCTACTGATCTGCGACGTATCGAGCGTGGGGTTGGCCGGATCGGCAAAGCTGATCCACTGCAACACGGAGCTGCCGTCGACCTTGCCGGCATCCTCGCCGTTGAGCTTGAGGGTCACGTTGACGCCCAAGAAGTTGTTGGCGGCATCGCATGCGGCCTGAATCTGATCATCGGTCAGCGTTCCATTGAGCGGCTCATAGGCATCGTTACCGAGCTTGGAAAGATCTACGGTCTCGGCCAGCGAGGCAAGCTCGAGCTCGGCATACTTAATGACATGCTCGCGGTTGAGTTTTTCGTTGGAGCGGGCCTTCTCGACGGTAAACTTGCCTGCCTGCTCGTCATAGGAGCTATTGGCCTCGAACGTGCCCGAACGCCCCTCGTTAAACTCGTCGATGGCGGCGCCCAGATCCTCCTGAAACTGCTTTTGGTCAAAGGCGTCGGAGAGCATGGACAGGTCGACGTCTTGATCAAGATCGACTTCGTTGGAGGTAGCGGTTGTTTTGGTCTTGCCGCTTAAGGATTCCACAAGACGGACCGGCCATACAAAGGCTTCGTTGTGGCTGATGATCTCTTTTGCGGCAGCTTCTCCGTCGACGATGGGTTCATCGGACTCGGGCTGATAGGTCCAGCTAAAGTCATCGCCTGTCACGGCGAGCTTATAGTGCTTCCATGCCGAGTTGACCTTGGTAGCGGCAGACGAAGCGTTGGAGAACGAGACGTCGACGCCGGCGATGGTGGTGTTGGGGTAGGCTACCTGCGAAAACGCTACGACGCCTACGATATAGACAATGACGATTAGACCCAGGACGACATAGAGCGTCGTCTTTTTGCCCGACTTATTGTTGTCGGCGGGTTTGCGCGCGGGGCCACGATCGCCTCGAGCGTGCGTGGGGGGCTGCTTGGGCGCATTGCCGTTTGCCTGGTGCTGCTGACGTTGTTGACGCTGCTGTCGCTGTTGGTTCGGGCGTTGGGAAGCGTTTGCTGCACTACGCTGCTGACCGTGGCTCGGCGCGATAGGACGCGGCGACTGAACGCCGCCGGTGTGCCTGCTCGGCTGCTGCGGATCGGGAATCAGTTGAGTTCGATCGTTTTGCGACATCGTATGCATATCCTTCGATTTTCGCCTTGCGGCTCATCGTGTTTTTACTGGGCATGCATTATAGCGATTGCCCTGCTGTTTGTGGTACGGAAACGGTGGCATTCGAAAGAGCTGGGACAAATGTCCCACCTTTGGATCGTTCTTTGTCGCTATCCGCACACACCGCATTTTGCACAGGCCGAAAGTGCGGCCGGAGCCTGCGCGATGCCGCCCTTTGCCGTCTCGCGCAGCGTGGCCGGTAAAGCGTGGCCCACCGAGAGCATGACATGTGCCATCTGGTCAAACGGCACCAAGCTCTTAATGCCTGCGAGGGCGAGTTGTGCCGAGCTGAAGGCCGCTGCCACGCCGATGGCGTTACGGTTTTGGCAGGGCACCTCCACGAGGCCCCCGACGGGGTCACAAACGAGGCCCAGCAGGTTACTCAGCGCGATGGAACTGGCGTCGAGCGCCTGCTCGGGCGTACCGCCGAGCATCTGCACCAGCGCGGCGGCCGCCATGGCGGCGGCGCTTCCCACCTCGGCTTGACAGCCGCCCTCGGCGCCGGCAACGCAGGCGCTTGTGGTGAGGTTGAGGCCGATGGCGGCTGCGCAGTAGAGCGCGTCCATGACTTGCTCGTCGTCGAGCTGCAGGCGATCGGCGAGCGCCAGCACGCAGCCGGGCACAACACCCGCGGATCCTGCCGTCGGAGCTGCGACGATTACGCCCATCGTGGCCGAGCGCTCGAGCACGGCCATGGCGCGGGCCACGGCGTCGGTCTGGACGGCGCCCATCAGGCTTGTGCTCAAATCGTTGCGGCCGGTGGCATCGACGAGCTTGGCCTCCCCGCCGATAAGCCCGCCGAGCGATCGCTGCGGGTTGGCGATGGGGGCCGTGGTCTCCTCGCGCATGACGTCGAGCACACGGCGCATGGCGGCGACGGCGTGGGCCTCGCCGGTCAGGCGCGCCTCGCGCACGGCCATGATGGCGCCGATGCTGAGCCCCAGTTCCTCGCACGCATCGAGCAGCTGCTCGCCGTCGTCGAAGATCTCCTTGGCCGAGACGCCGGGGGAGAGCGACGAGGCAGAACCGGGGAGCTCGATAAAGGTCGCGTAATCGACATTGTCGAGCTTGCGTAACATGGGGACGACGGTGTCGTCGGACGCGCCGTCGGTCTCAAAGACGGAGTAGGCCTGGCCGCCCACTTCGGTGCGGTAGGTGCGGCAGAAGGCGATGTTCACGTGGGCGTAGGCGAGCAGGTTCGTGAGCGCGGCGAGCACGCCGGGAACGTCCTTGTGCGCCACGAAGAGCGTGGGATACATGCCCGAGATGTCGACGCCGACGCCGTTAATGCGGCTGATGCGCATCTTGCCGCCGCCCAGGCTCTCGCCGCGGACCTGCGCCGTGGCGCCCGTGTCGTCGACCATATCGATGTCGACGGTGTTGGGGTGGATGGAGGCGTCGTCGCCCTTGATGTCAAAGTGATATTCGAGGCCCTGCTCGCGAGCGAGGTCGAAGGCCTGCTTGATATTCTCGTCATCGGTGTCGAGGCCCAGGATGCCCGCGACGAGCGCACGGTCGGTGCCGTGGCCGCGGTAGGTGTGGGCGAAGGAGTTCCACAGGCCAAAGGTGACCTTGGTGATGCGACCTTCCAGCAGGCTGGCGGCAACCTGTGCGCAGCGCAGGGCGCCGGCGGTGTGCGACGAGCTGGGGCCGACCATGACGGGGCCCAAGATCTCGAATGCCGAGGTCGTAGCTAGTGTTTGCGGCTTGCCTGCCATGGATGCTCCTTATCTATCCCGTCGTCCCGAGGGGCGGGGCATACTTGTCCCGTCGTTCCGAGGGCTTTGGTATTTGGTCGCCTGCTCTACAGTTCTGGCTCGCACGGAGGCCACATTAAGTGGCCTCCGTCTCGTGCGGAACTCGCGATCGACCAAATACCAAAGCCCTCGGAACTTAGGATACATGGTTGGAGTCGCTCTGCTGCAAAATTTATCGGCCTGTGATTTATTCCATGTCCCAGGTAGGCTCATCTTCACCACCTTTAAATAAAAAAGAAGTACCGGTTGGGGCCGGTACTTCTTTTGGTGCGTTGTTATTTGGCTGTAGCTTTTCTCGCAAGCTTACAGGCCGCAGGCTGCCTTGAGTTCTTCGACTCGGTCGGTTTTTTCCCAGGTGAAGTCGGCGTCTTCTCGGCCGAAGTGACCGTAGGCTGCCGTCTTTTCGTAGATGGGGCGGCGCAGGTCTAGGTCGCGGATGATTGCGCCCGGGCGCAGGTCGAAGGTCTTCTCTACGGCTTCAACGATCTTGGCCTCGGCAACATGCGCGGTACCGAAGGTGTCGACCATGATTGAAAGAGGCTTGGAAACGCCGATGGCGTAGGCAAGCTCGACCTCGCAGCGGTCGGCCAGACCGGCGGCGACCACGTTCTTGGCGACCCAGCGCGCGGCATACGCGGCGGAGCGGTCAACCTTGGTGCAGTCCTTTCCGCTAAAGGCACCGCCGCCGTGACGGCCGTAGCCGCCGTAGGTGTCGACGATGATCTTGCGGCCGGTGAGGCCCGTGTCGCCCATGGGGCCGCCCACGACAAAGCGACCGGTGGGGTTCACGTAGATGTCCGCGTTGTCCCACGGCATGTTCTCGGCGGCCATGACCGGGGTGATGACGTGCTCGATGAGGTCGGCCTTGATCTTGCCCATGTCCTCGATCTCGGCGGCGTGCTGCGTGGAGATGACGATGGTCGTGACCTCGACGGGCTTGCCTTCCTCGTAGCGCACGGTGACCTGGGTCTTGCCGTCGGGACGCAGATAGGCGAGGGTACCGTCGTGACGCACGGCGGCCAGGCGCTCGGCCAGGCGGCTTGCCAGGTAGTGTGGCATGGGCATGAGGGTCTTGGTCTCGTTGGAGGCATAACCGAACATCATGCCCTGGTCGCCGGCACCGATCAGGTCGATCGGGTCGGTGGTAGCGCCGGTCTGGGTCTCGAAGGACTCGTCAACGCCCTGGGCGATATCGGGCGACTGCTCGTGGATGAGGCTCATAACGCCGCAGGTATCGCAGTCAAAACCGAATTTGGCGCGGTTGTAGCCAATGCGGCGGATAACGCCGCGGGCGATTTCCTGTACGTCGACATAGGCCTGGGTGCGAATTTCGCCGGCGACGATGACGGTGCCGGTGGTCACGAGGGTCTCGCAGGCGCAGCGGACGTTCTCCACGTTGGCAGGCACGCCGTTGGGGGCGATGTAACCCTGCTCCTGGAGCTCTATTTCTTTGGCGAGGATTGCGTCGAGGACGGCGTCGCTGATCTGGTCAGCGATCTTATCGGGATGACCTTCGGTCACCGACTCCGACGTAAAAACAAAGGACCCGTGTTGGGGCGGGATGGAACGAAGTTCTTCTGACATGATTGTCCTTTCAAAAACGTGTCCCGGCGACCGTTACCATTCCGCCGGGCTCTCTATGCAAGGGCACATCATAGCGCGTAAATCAAACATTCACACCCTTTCCGCACCGAGCCATTGGGTAGCTAATTTGGGACGGGGCATTTTTGACTACTTTAACCGCTCCATCCGCCTGATGATTTTTTCGTCCCCGTCCTAGAAAAATCATCCCTCTGTGCGAGGGGACAAGAATTAGTCAAAAAAGCCCCGTCCCAAATTAGCTACCCCAATGAGTAGGTCGGTGCCCTTTGTGCGGAGGTTGCTTTGATGCTTTATACTGGTGCGGTTAGACATCCATCCTGCAATCGAGGAGATTTCCATGGCATCAGACGTTCGCGTCCGCTTTGCACCCTCACCGACGGGCAAGCTGCACATCGGCGGCGCCCGCACCGCTATCTATAACTGGGCTTTCGCCCGCGCAAACGGCGGCACGTTCATCCTGCGCATCGACGACACCGACCCCACCCGCTCCACAGACGAGAACACGCAGATCATCCTGCGCGCCATGCGTTGGCTGGGCCTGGACTGGGACGAGGGTCCCGAGGTGGGCGGCGATTTTGGCCCCTACGCCCAGACCGAGCGCCTGGACCTGTATAAGCAGGCCGCCCAGAAGCTTTGGGACGAGGGCAAGGCCTATCCCTGCTTCTGCACCAAGGAGCAGCTCGACGCCGACCGCAAGGCCGCGCAGGAGCGCAAGGACCCCTTCCAGGGCTATCAGCGCCGTTGCCGCGATCTTGATCCCGAGGAGGCCCGCCGCCGCATCGAGGCTGGCGAGTCCTACGTCCTGCGTATCAAGGTTCCCGAGGACCGCGGCGACGTCGTCATCCACGACGCCGTCCACGGCGAGGTGACCTTCGACGCCAAGGAGCTCGACGACTTTGTCATCTTCCGCTCCGATGGCACGCCCACGTACAACTTCGCGACCGTCGTCGACGACGCTATGATGAAGATCACCCATGTCATCCGTGGCGACGACCACCTGTCCAACACCCCGCGTCAGGTCATGGTCTATGAGGCCCTCGGCGCGCCTGTGCCCACGTTCGCCCACATCTCCATGATTCTGGGCGCCGACGGCAAGAAGCTCTCCAAGCGCCACGGCGCCACCTCGGTGGAGGAGTACCGCGACGCCGGCTACCTGTCCGACGCCTTCGTCAACTACCTGGCGCTGCTCGGCTGGTCGCTCGACGGCGAGACCACGATCATCCCGCGCGATGTCCTGGCCAGCAAGTTCTCGCTCGACCGCATCTCCAAAAACCCGGCGACCTTCGACCCCAAGAAGCTCGATTGGGTTAACGCCGAGTACATCAACGGCATGTCCGATGCTCAGTTTGCCGACGAGATCATGGTCCCCGAGCTGCACGAGGCTGGTCTCATCGAGGGTAATGTCGAGTACGGCGAGGACTGGATCGACGCGCTTGCCGCCATTGTCAAGCCGCGCACCAAGATGCCGACCGACGCCGTGACCGTCGCCGCTCCCATCTTCGCTACGGCCGAGACGCTCGAGTATGACGAGAAGTCCGTCAACAAGGGCCTGGCCAAGGAGGGCATGGGTGCCATTCTGGATGCCGCCAAGGCCGCGCTCGAGGGCGTGGACGAGTGGACGGCTGCCAACATCGACGCCGCGCTTGAGCCGCTTCCCGAGCAGATGGACCTTAAGAAGCGCGTGGTGTTCCAGGCCGTGCGCGTCGCCGTTTGCGGCAACATGGTGAGCCCCCCGCTGGGCGAGACCATGGCGCTCGTCGGTCGCGACGACTGCCTGGCGCGCATCGACCGCGCCCGCACGATGGCACTGTAATCGCTGCGCAAACGTTTGTATCCGAGTCCCGTTCACCCGAGCGGGGCTCTTGTTTCTGTAGACGTATGGGATAGGAGGTGCTGGGGTCATGGCCGAGCAACTTTCGCTGTTTGGTTCGCCGGAACCGGAGGAGACTACGGTGGCATCGGCATCCGCTGCTGCCCCAGCCAAGCCCGAGCCTGCACCTGAGCCCATCGCTGCCTATGCGAGCGTGGTCCTCGACATCCCGACGCGTGCGCTGTCCGAGCCGTTTGCCTATGGCATTCCTCAACCCCTTGCCAATGAGGTGCAGATCGGATCCACGGTCCTGGTCCACTTTGGTAACCGTTCGGCCGCGGGCTATATCGTCGACATTGCGCCTGAGCTGGGCGATCTGCAGGGTAACAACGCCCTCGACCCCGTGCGCATTAAAGCCATCGAGGCTATCCTCAGCAAACCGCTCTTTACCGCCGAGGCCGCCCGCATCGCGCGCTGGATGAGCCGTGAGTATGTCGCCACGCTTTCCGAGTGCCTGCGCCTGTTCTTGCCCCCGGGCGGCAGCCCGCGTGTGGTCAAGGGCGACGACGGCGTGTGGGACGTTGAGCGTCCCGCCGTCAAGCCTATCCAAAACCGCTGGGTCATGCTTACGCCCGAGGGTTTCGACTATACGCCGCCCAAGACCGCGGTCCGTCAGCGTCAGCTCATCGAGGCGCTCCAGTGCGGGCCGGTCACGACGCGCGACCTCAACCTGCTCTATAACAGCATGTCGGCGACCATCAAGGCGCTCGAAAAACGCGGTGTCGTGGTGGTGGAAGAGCGCCGTGCGTGGCGTGGCTGCAGCGAGCAGACGACGCTGTCCTCGGCAAGCGGCAAGGCGCCGGTCGCGCTCACCAAGGGCCAACAGAAGGCGCTCGCGCAGATTGAGCGCGCCCGTCTTGACGCCCACGGAGACGTGGTCCTTGTCGACGGCGTCACCGGCTCCGGCAAAACCGAGGTTTACCTTTCGGCGATTGAGCGCGTGCTCGCGGCCGGCCGTTCGGCCTGCGTGTTGGTTCCCGAGATCTCGCTGACGGCCCAAACCGTCGGCCGCTTCCGCTCGCGCTTTGGCGAGACGGTCGCCGTGTTCCATTCGCGCCTTTCGGCCGGCGAGCGCCTGGACCAGTGGGACATGGTTGCCAGCGGTGCCGCGCGTGTGGTCGTTGGCGCGCGTTCGGCGCTCTTTTGCCCGCTCAGTGACCTGGGCCTCATCATCATCGACGAGGAGCACGAGACCAGCTACAAGCAGGGCTCCAGTCCACGCTACCATGCGCGCGAGGTGGCGGCGGAGATGGCGCGGCGCTACCGCTGCCCGCTCGTGTTGGGCTCCGCCACGCCTTCTGCCGAGGCCCTCGACCGTTGCCGCCGTGGCACGTATAACGGTGCCGCCTGGACGCGCGTCGAGATGCCCGAGCGCCCGGGACACGCCGTGCTGCCGACAGTCCGCATTGCCGACCTGCGCCGCGAGTTCTCGCACGGTAGCCGCTCCATGTTCTCAAAACCCTTGATGGAGGGCTTGGAGCGTGTGGTCGAACGCCGCGAGAAGGCCGTGCTGCTGCATAACCGCCGTGGCTTTGCGCCGTTCCTGATGTGCCGCGAGTGCGGCTGCGTCCCCACCTGCAACCACTGCTCCACCGCGCTCACGTACCACGAACGCACGCACACGCTGCAGTGCCACACCTGTGGATCGTCCTGGCGCGTGCAGCCCTATCCCGCGCCCACGAGTCGTTGCCCCAAATGTGGCAGTCGCTACCTGGCAAAAATGGGTCTGGGCACGCAGCAGATCGAGGACGCACTGCACCAGATGCTTCCCAAGGACGTCGCCATCATTCGCATGGATGCCGATTCCACGCGCGGCAAGGATGCGCACAAAAAGCTGCTCGAGCAGTTCGATGCGGCCGATTGCGCCGTGTTGCTGGGCACCCAAATGATCGCAAAAGGTCTCGACTTTCCCGAGGTCACGCTCGTGGGCGTGGTCAATGCCGACTTCGCCCTCAAGCTGCCGGACTTCCGCGCAGGGGAGCGTGCCTACGACCTGCTCGAGCAGGTGGCGGGCCGTGCCGGTCGCGGCGATCGCCCCGGCGAGGTGATCATCCAGACCTACCTGCCCGAGGATCCGGTCATTCGCGCCGTCGCTGAGCATGACCGTTCGATCTTTACTGACTACGACCTGGATCAGCGCCGCGACGCGCTATACCCGCCGTTTGTTCGCCTGGTCAACATCTTGGTGTGGTCGGCGAACCGAGACGACGCGCAAGACTACATCGGGCGCATTGCAAAGCTTCTTAAGCGCCGCTGGCATGCCGCCGCGCCCGACTTTTTGCGGGCGGGGAGCGCCGTGCCCCAGGTGCTGGGCCCGGCTTCGTGTGTAATCGAGAGAGCCAAGGACCGTTACCGCTTCCATCTGCTTGTGAAGTCGCCCGTGGGGTACCATGTCTCTGACGATATCGACGCCTGCCTCAAAGAGGTGGGCTCTGTACGCGGCGTGAGCGTGAGCGTTGACGTCGACGCCTATGATTTGATGTAACAACCCGAAAGGATGGCCATGGAAGCCAACGGAATCGTACTGTCGCCCGACCCTCGTTTACGCCAGGAGTGCGCCGTCATCGAGGAAATCACCCCGGCGATCGAGGCGCTTGCCGAGAAAATGAAGAAGATGATGTTCGAGAACGGCGGCTGCGGCCTGGCTGCCCCGCAGATCGGCGAGCTTATTCAGCTTGTCACCATCGACTGCGATTACAGCGACAAGCGCGACTATGATCCCTACGTGCTCATTAACCCCGTTATTGTTGAGCAGAGTGACCATCTGGTGCCGTTTAGCGAGGGCTGCCTGTCCATCCCTGGCATTAGCTGCGAAATTGAGCGTCCTGACCATGTCGTCGTCGAGGCGTATGACCTGGACGCCAACCTGATTCGCTATGAGGCCACGGGCGATCTGTTCTGCGTGTGCCTGCAGCACGAGATCGATCACCTGCACGGCAACACCATGTTCGAGCGACTGAAGCCCATGCAGAGGATCAAGGCGGTCAAGGAGTACCAGGACGCCCTGGCCCGTGGCGCTCGACCGGGCGAGACCGAATAGGTTAATTGTCCGTCCCTGGGATGGGGCCCACACATATCATCCCGTGCTCAAACATTCTCGCTGCGCTGCGAAACTGCGCGCGGGACGATATGTGTGGGCCCCATCCCAGGGACTACGTTGTCGCTCTTCGTTTTGCCCGGGTGCCGTCGGGCCAGGGAGGGGCGTCTTCGCTGATAGGTGCTTTGTTGGGAGGGCTGCTTTCATGCGGCTCTTTCTTTGTTTTTGGGTATATTTGTTTTTGTTGAATTGTTATTGCGGATGGGCCGGGTACTTGGCTTTCCGCTGTTATTTGTAGCCGTCTCGGCTTTGGTTGAGGGGAGACGTTCTTTATGCGTATTGTGTTTATGGGTACGCCTGATTTTGCTGTGCCTTCGCTGACTTCGCTTGTTGAGGCTGGTAATGAGATTGCGCTTGTTGTTACTCGTCCCGACGCTGTTCGTGGGCGCGGTAAGAAGCTTGAGCCGTCTCCTGTTAAGGCCAAGGCGCTCGAGCTTGGCCTGCCGGTTGTTGAGGCTAATCGTATGACGGCCGAGGTTATCGAGTCGCTCCAAGCTGCCCAGGCTGATATCTTCTGTGTGGCTGCTTATGGCTGCATTTTGCCCGATGAGGTGCTGCACATGGCGCCGCTTGGTATTGTGAATGTTCATGCGTCCTTGCTGCCTCGTTGGCGTGGGGCTGCTCCTATTCAGCGTGCCATTCTTGCTGGTGATGAGGTTGCTGGCGTTTCCATTATGCGCATTGGGCATGGCGTGGATACGGGCGCGTATTGTGCCCAGGCGTCTACGTCGGTTGCCGGTAAGCATGCTGAGGCGCTCACGATGGAGCTTGGCGAGCTGGGCGGTAAGCTGTTTGCCGATACGCTTCCTTCGCTTGCCGATGGCACCGCCGTGTGGACTGAGCAAGATGAGTCGCTTGTTACCCATGCCGCCAAGATTTCTAAGCAGGAGATGCGTCTGGATCCGCAGATGGCGGCGCTCGATTGCGTGCGTCATGTGCTCGCTTCGTCCGATACCGCGCCTGCCCGTTGCGTGATTGCCGGTAAGTCGGTTCGCGTGCTCGATGCTGCGCCGGCCGATGTGTCGCTTGGCGAGGGCGCTGTTGCCGTCAAGAGCAAGCGTGTCTACCTGGGCCTTTCTGATGGCGCGGTTGAACTGCTCGAGGTTAAGCCCGATGGCAAGCGTGCCATGGCTGCTTCTGCCTGGGCTGCCGGCCTGCAGGGTGCCGAACTTAGCTGGGGTGTACTGTCATGAGCAAGTTGTCTCCCGCGCGCAAGCTTGCGCTCGATGTGTTGATGGAGGCCGATCGCCGCGGTATGTACGCACGCGACGTGTTGTCTTCCCGTGCTTCCGCCAAGGCCATTGACCAGCGTGATTCAGCTTTTGCCGCTCGTTTGGCGCTCGGTGTTGCCGCCACGCAGGGCATTTTGGATGAGCTGCTCGATCAGTTTCTCGATAAGCCCAAAAAGGTCGCGCCGCGCGTTCGTATGGCGCTTCGCATCTCGGCCTTCGAGATGCTCTATCTGCATACGCCGGGCCGCGTTGCCGTGAGTCAGGGTGTTGAGCTGGTTCGCAGCGGTGCTAAGTCTGCCGCGGGCTTGGCTAACGCGGTGCTGCACAAGGTTGCGGACAACGTTGAGGACTTTGCCACTGCGTCCGATGTGGATGAGTCTGAGCGACGCTTGGTTCGTTTGTCGCGCCTGATGGGTCTGCCGCGTTGGCTGTGCGCTCGTATTATGGCGTCGTTTGACACGCCCGAGGGTGCGCTTAACTTTGCCGGCAACTTGGCACCTGCGCCGCTGGCCCTGCATGAGAACGCCTTTGCGACTAAGTCCGATCCGTATATCTCGCAGCTCGTCGCGCCGGTCTTCCCGGGCTGCCATGCCCCGGTTGATGCCCAGGTTACCGTTGCTTCGGGTGTGTTTGAGCGTGCTGCCGCGGTGGCATCTGATCTCAACGCGCAGCTTATCGCTACAGCTGCCACGCGCCCTGGTAACTGCCTTGAGATTGGTGCCGGTCGTGGTACCAAGACCTATGTGATGATGTGCCAAGCCAAGCGTGCGGGCTATGAGCGTCAGCATACGGCGCTCGATCTGCATGATCGCAAGTGCGATCTGAATCTCGCTCGCCTGCATAAGGCCGGTATTCAGGGCGTTCGTACGGTTTCGGGTGATGCCTGCGAGCTTGATGAGGTGCTCACATCGTTTGATGCCATGCTTGGCGAGCCTGCCCTGTTCGACACGGTGTTTATCGATGCGCCGTGCTCGGGCACCGGCACCATGCGCCGTCATCCTGAGATCCCGTGGCGCCTGACCGAAAGGGACGTGACGGTTGATCTGCCCAAACTGCAGTTGACGATGCTCAAAGAGGCTGCTGCGCGCGTAACAGCCGGCGGCGAGCTGATCTATGCGACGTGCTCGGTCTTCGATGAGGAGAACATGCAGGTGGTGGATGCTTTCCTGAACTCTCCCGAGGGTGCCGGCTTTAGCGTCGCACCGCTCTCCGAGGCGCAGATCCTGCAACTTCCCGAGTTCGAACAGGCTAAGAAGCTCGTCTCTGTACGCCAGAACGATCGAGGCCTCTTCCAAAGCGTGCCGGTAAACGCCGATTCCTACGACGGCCACTTCTGTGCCAGACTGGTCCACAAGTAACGACTAAGTTGCGGTGAAATAGGGATTGAATAGCGGCTTCTACCCGCCAAACAGTCCTTATTTCACCGCAACTCATAGAGCCACCTTTAGCGCAAAGAATTAGCCCCGCGATCGGTGTCGGTCGCGGGGCTGTTTGGTTCCTAGTGGCTATGCGGGCAGTTGGCGCAGCAGCCGCTGGTGGCGTTGGTGCTGGAGCCGCCGCTTCGCTGGTCGGTGTTGTAGAAGCCGCTGCCCTCAAACTTGATGCCGCTGGCCGAGAACGTCTTGGATGCCGGGGCACCGCAGCTGGGGCATACGACCTCGGGCGTCTCGGACATGGGGTGCTCAACCTCAAACACGTTGCCACAGCTCGTGCACTTGTAATCGTAGCGCGCCATAATACTTCCTTTTCAGCACAAAGCGGGCAGATCGCTCTGCCCGCAAAAATTCAAACAGCTGTAACTGTACCCTATATCGGGGGTTTTATCACGCTTCGCCCCAGAATCTATGCGTGCTGCGCAGGAGCTTCGCAGTTTTCTCCTCGGCCGCGGCAATGTCGGCCTCCTGCGCCTGCCATGTCCAGTTGCCTGTGGCCACACCCGGCACGTTCATACGTGCATCGTCGCCCAGCCCCAGTATGTCCTGCAGCGGCGTCATAACGAGCGGAGCATCGCTTGCCAGGGCATCGCCCATGAGCTCGCTTGCCAATGCAATGCCGCTCGGCTCGTCACCGCCAGCAAAGGTGCGCGTGCACCAGCCGGCAAGCGTCGAGGTGTCGTGCGTCGAGGTGTACAGGATCTTGCCCGGTGTGGGATGAATTCCGCAGCGAACGTCGTAGTTGCTAAACTCCAGCACGTCCATGCCGGGGAAACCGCAGGTCGAAGCCATGGCGCGAACGCCAGGCGTCAGATAGCCTAGATCCTCGGCGATAAAGTTGAGCGGACCCAGCTCGTCGTAGGCGGTCTGGAACAGGTCTTTGCCCGGTCCCGCAAGCCAGCGGCCGTCGGCACAGGCCTCGCCGGCGGGGATGCTAAAGTAGCTGTGGAAACCCAGGAAGTGGTCCAGGCGCACGCGGTCGTAGAGCGAAAACGCACGACGCAGGCGATCCATCCACCAGCGATAGCCGTTCTCCTTCATGTAATCCCAGCGGAAGGTGGGGTTTCCCCACACTTGCCCCTCGGGCGCAAAGTTGTCGGGCGGCGCGCCCGAAATCTCAATCGCCTTGCCGGTGTCGGACAGCCAGAAGTTCTCGGGCTCGCTCCACGCGTCGGCCGAATCATCCGAAACATACATGGGGATATCGCCGATGACCTCGATGCCCTTCTTGTGTGCATAGTTCATGAGCTCGCACCAGGCAAGGTCAAAGCGGTACTGCATGTACGCCTGCAGCTCGGCCTCGTCGTGGAAGCGCTTGTCATCGATCAGGTGCTCGTTGTAGCGCGCGACACCCGCCGGCCAATCGTGGCGCGACAGTCCCTCAAAGTGCTTCTTTACCGCCATGTAGACGCAGTACTTCTCGAGCCAGTCGGCGTTGCGATGTTTAAACGCCGTGTACAGCGGGTCGGCATCCTCGCCGCCGCGGGTCTTCCAGGTGACGAAGTCGGCGGCCAGCTCCTCGTGGCTCTCGGGCAGCAGGTCGATATTGCCTGCAAAGGCCGAAGGACCGGCGTAGGGGGAGCGGAAGAAGTCCGTCGGGTTGACGGGAAGGACCTGCCAGTAGCGCATGCCCATGGCGGCCAGGTGGTCGATAAAACGACGCGTGGGCGCACCGATTGTGCCGGGCTTGCCGTCATCGGTCGGCACCGAGGTGATGTGGCATACGACGCCCGCGCCGTGGTCGAGCGGCTCCTGCAGGCGCTTCTCGGCATGGTGATAGATGATCGAAGAGCCCAGCGGGTACAGGTCGAGCGTGACGGTACCGTTGTGGATTTCGCACTCGTGGCCGCTGATCACGTCGCTTGCGCATTCGCCGAGCGCCGGAATCGTCACACAGTGCGAATTGCGCAGGCTGCGGTTGATGATAACCGTCGCGGCCTCGCCGTCTTTGCCCGTGCGGGTGTAGGCCAAGACGTCGTCGTTGAGCGCAAAGGCCTTGATCTCGCCATCGACCATAAACGGTAACGCGCGGCGAATGGCAGACGCGTTCTTAACAATGGCCAGCGTATCGAAGTCGTGGAGCTGGTCCTTGGTCGGCAGGGTGCGGCGGTTGCCCGGATCGGTGAGGCCCTCCAGGCCGTATTCATCGCCGTAATAAATCGAGGGCACACCCGGGAAGGTCATCTGCATGAGCGTCGCCAACCAAAAGCGGCTCTTGGCCAGGCCCATGGAGTTATCGTCCAGGCGCCATTTGCTGCGCTCGCTCTCGGGCAGCTGCGACTCGTCGGGGCCACCGCCGAGTACCGAGATAATGCGCGGGCGGTCGTGGCTCGAAAGCAGATTGAGCGCGCAGGACAATGCCTCACGCGGGTAGTTCTCGCGGAGGGTCTCGATGTCCTCGGCAGCCTGATAGGCGTTCTTGTAGCCCATCAAAAAACCGATGACCATGTCGCGGAAGGGGTAGTCCATAGCGGAGTCGAGCTCAGAGCCCTGCAGGTAGCGGCGCAGGTGGCCATAGCTGATCTTGTTGGAGGCGTCTTCCCAGACCTCGCCGAGCAGCAGCGCGTCGGGCTTCTCGGCGAGCACGGCCTTTTTGATTTCGGCAAGGAAGTCGTCGGAAAGCTCGTCGGCCACGTCCAGGCGCCAACCATGGGCACCGGCGCGCAGCCATTTGCGGATCACGCCGTCCTTGCCCAGGAGCCGCTCGCGCACCAGTTCGGAGCTCTCGTTGATGGCGGGCATGTTGCCCACGCCCCACCAGCAGTCATACGAACCGTCTTCATGGAAGTAAAACGCATCGCGCCACGGCGAGTCCTCGTTCTGCCAAGCACCGACGCCGGGATAATTGCCGTAGCGGTTAAAGTAGATCGAATCGTCGCCCGTGTGGTTGAAGACGCCGTCCAGGATGATAGAAATGCCGAGCTTCTCGGCCGCCTTGCACAGCTCCGTAAAGTCCTGCTCGGTGCCCAGAATCGGGTCGATCTTGGTATAGTCGGCCGTGTCGTAGCGGTGGTTGCTCGCGGCCTCAAAGATCGGGTTGAGGTAGATGGCCGTAAAGCCCAGCTCGGCAATGCGGGGCAGGTCATTCTGGATACCCTTGAGCGAGCCGCCGTAAAAATCCCAGGTCTTGATGGAGCCGTCTTCGGCACGCTCGTACTCGGGCGGTTCGTTCCAGTCCTCGACCATGCGGCGCTGGATTCCTTTGCGCGGTTTTTCAACTTCGGCAAGCGTGCGTTCGCGCCAGTTTTCGTCGCGGGCATAGCGATCGGGGAAGATCTGGTAGACCATGCCGCGCTCGTACCACTCGGGACGCACTTCGCGGTGCTTGTAAACGGTGATCTGGAAGGACGGAACCTCGGCGTAGTCGTAGGTTACGCCCTCGCCGCCGGTGCGGCCCTGCGGCGCGCCCAGGCGAACCTCGGGCTGGCCCTCGATGTTGCAGATAAAGCTGTACCAAATAAGACAGGGCTCGGTGCACTCAAGCTCTACGGTAAATATGCCGTCGCCCTCGTGCGTCATGGGATACAGAGACTCACCGATTTCATCGACCCAGGTACGCAGGGTAAGCGTTGCCTGGTTGGGGTCGGCATCCTCCAAAATCACCGATAGCGAAACGGAAGTTCCAGTGGTCACAGCGCCAAACGGAGTACGAAACTGCGGCAGACGGCTGTTGTGAATCAATCTCATAATACGGTCCAGTTCAATAGAATCACAGCCTGCGGGCCATGGGCTTTACGCACAGGATGTAAGTATATCTGTTGTACACAGGCTGTATAAACAACATCCGTTTACCATCGGCGAACGGTTGTCCTAGAAAATCGTTTTACCATCCAAATTTTCGCGGTATTCGAAAACGCCCAGACGGATACTATTTGTAGTCAAACAAAAGTACTTCGGTTTACTACGACGATTTGAATGATCTCAACCACAGTCATTTTAGTGATACTAAAACCGCAGGTAGAAGCGTTGCCAATTTCGTAGATTGCACGCCGTGGTCGGCCAGAGCTATTTTGTCGTAGTAAACCGGCCCTCTTTTTAATACAGAAGTTCAACCAAGAAGAGGGCGCCTAATTGGGGCGCCCTCTTTTGCGTTGGATTAAGTTTTAATCGTCCAGACTAGTGACGCTTGCGGGTAGCCGTTGCCTTACGGACGGAGGTCTTCTTGGTCGGAGCCTTTTCCTCGGCCGGAGTGGCGGGGGAGACCGGGGTCTCCTTGGTGGGCTCGGTCTTTACCTTAGCCTTGGGAGCGGTCTTGACCTCGGCGACCTTCGGCGTCGGCTCGGCCTTTACTGCGGGCTTGTCCTCGTCCTTTGCCTCTGCCTTGGGAGCTGCAGCCTTGGTCGTGGTCTTCTTGGCCGTCGTCGTAGAGCGCTTGCGCGTGGTGGTCTTGGCGGCCGGCTTTGCCTCGACAGCTGCCTTGGCCTTGGGCTCGGAGGGCGCCTCCTCGACCTTGTCGGCGGGCTTTACAGCAGCCTTCGGGGTCGTCTTCGCCGCGGCCTTCGTCGTGGCAGCCTTGGTCGTCGTCGACTTCGTAGCCGTGGCCTTCTTGGCGGTCGTGGTCTTGGTCGTGGTCGTCTTCTTGGCAGCGGTCTTGACCGGAGCCTTTGCCGCGGGCTCGGCCTTTACCTCAGGAGCGACCTCGGCCTCGGCGGCCTTCTTGGAAGCGGCGGTCTTACGCTTGCGCGTAGTCGTTGCCTTGGCAGTAGTTGCCTTGGCAGCGGTGGTCTTGCTCGCAGTGGCCTTCTTAGCCGTCGTCTTGCGGGCCGTCGTCTTCTTGGCGGCAGGCTTCGCGTCGGGCTTAACTTCGGCCTTGGCCGCCGGCTTCTCCTCGGCCTTGGGCTCCTCAGCGGCTGCGGGCTCCGTAACAGTCGCCGCAGGCTCGGCCTCAGCGGCAGCGGGCTCATCGACAGCTGCAACCTCAGTCACAGCCGCCGGGCGCTCAATCTCCGGGTGCATAAAGAAATACAGGTCCAGATACTTGTCGGCCGAACGCGTCCAGCTAAAGTCCTGGCTCATGGCCTGCGTGACCAGCTGGTTCCAGGCGTCGCGGTTATCCCAGAACAGACGCGCCGCGCGGAACACCGCGTCGCCCATCTCGTCGCCGTTAAAGTTGGTAAACGAGAAGCCCGTACCCTCGCCGGTAAACTCGTTGTACGGGATCACGGTGTCCTTCAGGCCACCGGTCTCGCGCACGATGGGTAGTGTACCGTAGCGCATGGCGATGATCTGCGACAGGCCGCAGGGCTCAAACTTCGAAGGCATCAGGAACATGTCGGCAGCAGCATACATGCGCTGCGACAGCGCCGGATCGAACTCGATGCGTGCGGCCATGGTGCCGGGGTACTTGTCCTGGAAGTAGCGCAGGCCGTCCTCGTAGTCGCGGTCTCCGGTGCCCAGCACGGCCACCTGAACGCCGCCGGACAAGATGCGGTCGAGCGCGTACATGACCAGGTCCATGCCCTTCTGGCGCGTCAGGCGCGTGACCATTACCATGAGCGGGCGGTCGTCGCGAACCTCGAGGCCCAGCTCCTCCTGCAGCTTGGCCTTGCACACGGCCTTGCCGGAACGGTCCTCCGCGGTGTAGTTTGCGGCAATGCGCTTGTCGGTCGCCGGGTCAAAGCCCGCCACGTCGATGCCGTTCAAAATGCCCTGCAGCGCATAGGAACGCTCGCGCAGCACACCGTCCAGGCCCTCGCCAAATTCGGGCGTCTGGATCTCGTTGGCATAGGTAGGGCTCACCGTGGTGATGGCGTCGGCATAGCGCAGGGCGCCCAGCATGTAGTTGATGCTGCAGGCGTCGCAACGCAGCTGCGAGGCGGCCGCCGGAATATGCGCCACACCCAGGATGTCCTCCATCACGGTGTCGCTAAACTGGCCCTGGAACGCCACATTGTGGATCGAGAACACGGTCTTGACGCGCTTGTAGAGCGGCAAGCCCTGGTAGAACTCGCGCAGGAACACGGGCGCCAGTGCCGTCTGCCAGTCGTTGCAGTGTAGAATGTCGCATTCAAAGCCGGACGGCAGGTGCTGTAGGCTCTCGGTGATGGCCTTGGAGAAGAACGCGAAGCGCTCGCCGTCGTCAAAGAAGCCGTACGGATAGTCGCGCGCAAAGTAGCGCTCGTTGTCGATGAACATATAGGTGACGCCGTCGTGCTCGAGCTTCTCAAGACCGCAGTACTCGTTGCGCCAGCCCAGGCTCACGTAAAAATCGGAGAAGTGCTCCATCTGCGCCTTGTACTCGTCCTTGATGGTGGCGTACTTGGGCACCATCACGATGACTTCGGCGCCGGCGCGCACAAGCGCCGCGGGCAGCGAGCCCGCCACGTCGCCCAGGCCACCGGTCTTCACAAACGGCGCGCACTCGGCCGAGGCAAACACGATCTGCATCTTTTTGTTGGTTTCTGCCATATTGTCTCCCATGTTGCAATTCGAGAATAGCCGCCTGGCGCTAACCGGGCGGCTATTCTACATGTTACGAGCGATGTTGCGGTGCCAACGTTAACGTACGATGGTGGTGTTGGAAGTTAACGGAGCCTTGCCCAGCACCAGGATGTTCTCGGGCGTGCCGCGAAGCTCGGTGTTGGTGGGAACCACGTTGTTCTTGTCCAGGATGGCATTCTCAACACGGGCGCCACTCTTGATGATGCAGCTCTGGTTGATGATCGAGTTGGTCACCGAGGCTCCTTCCTCGACCACAACGCCGCGCGACAGGATCGAGTTGCGCACGGTGCCCTTGATGATGCAGCCGGCCGAGATGATCGAGTTGCACGCGTGGCTGCCGGTCGCATAGCGCGAAGGCGGCACGTCGTGAGCCTTGGTCAGGATCGGGCGCTCGGGATCGAAGAGCTGGTCGGCCACGGTCTGGTCGAGCAGGTCCATGCTGCGGCGATACAGCGACTTCTCGCTAAACACGCCCACGACCTCGCCCTTGTACTCGTAGCTGCACACATCGATGTTGCCAAAGTCGCCCTGGAGTGCCTCGAGCAGGTCCAGATAGTCGGCGGCCTGGTAGTGGTCGATGATCTCGAGCAGCGTCTCGCGGTTGACGATGCAGCAGTCCATGGAGGCGTTGTCGCCGTACACGACGCCGGCGCTCACGCCCGTCAGGCGACCGTTCTCGTTAATTTCGATTTTGGTCTCGTCATCGACGTTGTGCGTGGCCTTGCAGTACACCACGGTCATCTGGGCACCGGAGTTCTCGTGCGCGTCGATGATGGTGTTGAGGTCCATATTGAAGATGATGTTGGTGCCCATCATCACAACATAGGGCTTGTCTGAGCGCTGGAACAGCGTCTTGTTGGAGATGATGTCGCGCAGCAAGAAGCGCATGCCGCCCTTGGTGGTGCCATACGCGTTGCCGGGCACCATAAACAGGCCGCCCTTCTTGCGGTCCAGGCCCCAGTCCTTGCCCGAGCCCACGTGGTCGATCAGCGAGCGGTAGTTGCCCGGCATGACGACACCGACGGTCTTGATGCCGGCATTCATCATGTTGGACAGCGGGAAGTCGATCAGGCGGTAGCGACCCAAAAACGGGACGGACGCGATGGGGCGGTCCTTGAGCAGCACGCTGCCGTAGGTCGAAGAGTAGTTAGCGGTGATATAACCGATGGCCTTGCGATTGATCATCGGATCATTCCCCCTTCCCGATAACGACGTCATTTCCAACGACGGCCGTATCCTTGGTGGTATCGACAGAGCCGAGCTTCACGCCCTCTTCGACCGTGGAGTTCTCGCCCAAAATAGCGCGGCAGATGTGCGCGCCGCTCTTAACGTGCGCACCCGGCAGCAACACGGAGTCCTCGACCACGGCGCGCTCCTCGATGATGACATCGGTCGAAAGGATTGAGTGACGAGCGGTGCCGTAGATCTTGCAGCCGTTGGAGACCAGGCAGTCGTCCAGTCGGCCGTCCGGACCAATGTAGTGCGGCGGACGCGTGGTGATGTTGGACATGATGGGGAAGTGCTTGTCAAACAGATCGAACTCGGGGTTGTTGCCCAGCAGGTCCATCGAGGTCTCGTGGAAGCTGGCGATGGTGCCGACGTCCTTCCAGAAGCCGTGGAACTCGTAGCTGTACAGGCGCTTGCCCTCGCCAAGCAGCTTGGGGATGATGTCCTTGCCAAAGTCGTGGCTCGAGCGCTGGTCCAGAGCGTCCTCCTCGAGTGCCTCGATCAGCACGTCGGCCGAGAAGATGTAGATGCCCATGGACGCGAGGTTCGAATCGGGCTTATCGGGCTTCTCGGTGAACTTGGTGATGCGGCCGTCCTCGGGGTCGGTGGTCAGGATGCCAAAGCGGCTGGCCTCCTCCCACGGCACGGGCATAACGCTCACCGTGAGGTCGGCGTTGTTCTCGATGTGCGTCTTGAGCATCTTGCGGTAGTCCATGCGATACAGGTGATCGCCCGAAAGAATCAGGACGTACTTGGGGTCGTTGGCCTTGATGTAGTCGAGGTTCTGCGTAATGGCGTCGGCCGTGCCCGCATACCAGGCGCCACCGGTCTGCGTCTCGTACGGCGGCAGGATCGACACGCCGCCGTCACGGCTGTCTAGATCCCACGCCTCGCCGGAGCCCACGTAGGCATGCAGCAGGTAGGGACGGTACTGCGTCAGAACGCCCACCGTGTCGATGCCCGAGTTAGAGCAGTTGGAGAGCGAAAAGTCGATAATGCGGAACTTGCCACCAAAGCTAACCGCCGGCTTAGCGATCTTTTGGGTGAGTGCCCCCAATCGGCTGCCCTGTCCTCCTGCGAGGAGCATCGCGATGCATTCTTTCTTACTCATCGATTTCTCCTTCTGTCATCGATGTTTCTAACCCATTAGCGGTGGGCACGGCGCCTGGTCGCGCCCACCGAATAATGCCGTGCGGCAAAGGGAACTCGCGGCCTTTACGCGTGCCAGATCTCGTCGCGGTACTCGCGAATGGTGCGGTCGCTCGAGAACCAGCCCGAGGAGGCGGTGTTGAGCAGCGCCTTGCGGTTCCAGGTCTCCTGGTCGCCGTAGCTGCCGGTGAGCTTTTCCCATGCATCCACGTAGCTGCGGAAGTCTGCCATAACCAGGTCGGGATCGTTGTTGTTCATGAGCTCGTTGTAGATGCTCTCGAAGTTGCCCGAAAGACCCGCAAAGGTGTTGTCCTTGAGCTCGTCCATCACGCGGCCCAGACGCTCGCGGTCGCCGTTGAGGGTATCCCACGCAAAGTAGCTGTTGGATGCCCAGAGCTGCTCGACCTCGGGAGCGGTCAGGCCAAAGATGGCCTCGTTCTCGCGGCCGGCCAGGTCGGCGATCTCGATGTTGGCGCCGTCGAGGGTACCCAGCGTAATGGCGCCGTTCATCATGAGCTTCATGTTGGACGTGCCCGAGGCCTCCTTACCGGCCGTGGAAATCTGCTCCGAGATCTCGGCGGCGGGGTAGATGAGCTGGGCGTTGCTCACACGGAAGTTGGGAATAAAACAGACCTTCATAACCTCGTTGACGCGGGGGTCGTTGTTGATGACCTCGGCCACCGAGTTAATGAGGCGGATGGTCTCCTTGGCGAAGGTGTAGCTCGAGGCAGCCTTGCCGCTAAAGATGAAGGTCGTCGGCGTCACGTGGAAGTTGGGATCGGCGATGCGACGGTTGTAGATGTCCATCACCTTCATGATGTTCATGAGCTGGCGCTTGTAGGCGTGGAAGCGCTTTACCTGGACATCGAAGACGGTGTTGGGGTCAATAATCAGACCGGTCTCGGCCTTGACGTAGGCGGCCAGGCGTTCCTTGTTGGCGCGCTTGGAGGCACCCACGGCCTTCAGGAACTCAGTGTCGTCCTTAAACTCCTTGAGCTTCTCCAGCTCAAAGGCGTCCTTCAGCCAGCCGTCGCCAATGGCCTCGGTCACGAGCTTGGCATAGGAGGGGTTGGCCTCGGCAAAGAAGCGACGGTGCGAGATGCCGTTGGTCTTGTTGTTGAACTTCTCGGGCGTCAGGGCATAGAAGTCCTTGAGCACGATGTTCTTGATGATGTCGGAGTGGATCTTGGCCACGCCGTTGACGCTGTGGCTGCAGATCACGGACAGGTTGGCCATGCGAATCTCACCGTCCCACAGGATGGCGGTCTGGCGCAGACGCTCCTGCCAGCCCTCCTGCGTGGTGTCGAACGACTCGTGCCAACGACGGCTGATCTCGTCGATGATCTGGTACACACGGGGGAGGAGCTTGGAGAACGTGCCGATGGGCCACTTCTCCAGGGCCTCGGGCAGGATGGTGTGGTTGGTATAGCTCACGACCTGCGTCACGATGTTCCAGGCGTCATCCCACTCGAGCTTCTTCTCGTCGATGAGGATGCGCATGAGCTCGGGTCCGCACATGGCGGGGTGCGTGTCGTTGGTGTGGATGGCCACAAACTGCGGCAGCAGCTCCCAGTTCTCGCCGTGCTCCTTCTCAAAGGTGTCGAGCAAGCTGTAGATGCCGGCCGAAACAAACAGGTACTCCTGCTTCAGGCGCAGCAGACGGCCGTGCTCGCCGGCGTCGTTGGGGTAGAGGATGGCGCTGATGGCCTCGGCCTCGGCGCGCTCGGCGTCTGCCAGGGCATAGTCGCCGCGGTTGAAGGCCTCCAGATCGAAGTGCTCCTCGACCGGCTCGGCGGCCCATACGCGCAGCTTGTTGACGGTCTCGCCGGCATAGCCCACGACGGGGATGTCATAAGGGACGGCCAGGATGTCCTGCGTATCCACAGTGCGGTAGAACGTGCGGCCGTTCTCCTCAAAGCCCTCAACATGGCCACCAAACTTAATGGTTACGGCCTTGTCCTGACGGCGGACCTCCCAGGGATAGCCGTGGGTGAGCCACTCGTCGGTGGCCTCGACCTGGCTGCCGTTGACGATCTCCTGCTTAAACAGGCCGTAGCGGTAGCGCATGCCGTTGCCGTAGCCGGCAATGCCCTCGGCTGCCATGGAATCCAGGAAGCATGCGGCCAGACGGCCCAGGCCACCGTTGCCCAGCGCCGGATCGGGCTCCTGGTTCTCGATGACGGACAGGTCGAAGCCCATGTCGTCGAGCGCCTCGGCGACCATGTCACGCACGCCAAAGTTGAGCAGGTAGTTGTCGAGCAGGCGGCCGATCAAAAACTCGATCGAGAAGTAGTACACGCGCTTTTTGCCCTCGGCGGTGGCGCGGGCGTCACTCTTGGTGGCAACGGTGCGTGCCTTCTCGGCCACGAGCTTGGCCAGGGCGTTAAAGCGGTCGAGGTCGCTAGCGGCCTCGATGCTCTTGCCACTGATGCTCATGACAGCATCGCGATAGAGCTCGGTAAACTCCTGCTTGTTGTCGAAGATCTTATTCATACGTTCCTTTCCCCCGGGGATGTTTCTCCCGGAACGGTTTTGACTTGTATCCTACGCCCCCGCGGGGCGGGTGATTACAGCTGTAACGGCTTTGTTACGCATCCTTGCCAGATGCTTTAACAGCGCCTGTCTTAGCCTTGGGAGCAGCCTTTTTATTGGTTGCCTTCTTGGCCTTGGGCTTAGCCGTAGCCTTGGCAGCGGGCTTGGCGGACTTCGCCTTAACCGGAGCCTTCTTGGCAGCCGCGGTCTTGGGCTTCACCGAGGACGTGCGCTTACGCGCCGCCTTCTTGGGCTCCTCGATCACGGGCGGCTTATAGCTGCTGGGACCGCGGCGCTTAAGCACCACGCCTGCCAGGCCGGGCACCTTAATCTCGATAGAGTCCATCTGCCCGTTCCAGGGATAGGGCTCGCTCGAGCAGGTGTAGGGTTCCTCGCCGGCGTATCCGCTGCCGCCAAACTCGGGACGGTCGGAGTCAAAGATGACCTCCCAATCGCCCTCGCGCGGCACGCCCACTCGGAAGCTCTCATAGCTCTCCGGGTCAAAGTTGATCAGGATCACCAGGTCGTCATCGACGTCCTCGCCCTGACGGACAAAGCTCACGATGGACTGCTTGGAGTTGTCCGCGTCGATCCAGGTAAAGCCATCGTCGGTGTAGCCGCGCTCGTACAGGGCGGGCTCGGCGGTATACAGGTGGTTAAGCGCCTTGATGAACGCCTGATGATGACGGTGGGTCTCGTACTCCTCGGTCAGGAACCACTGAATGGACTCGTAGTAGCGCCATTCAATAAACTGGCCGATCTCGTTGCCCATAAAGTTGAGCTTGGCACCGGGGTGCGTCATCTGGTAGAAGGCCAGCGTGCGCAGGCCGGCAAACTGGCGCCACCAGTCGCCCGGCATACGGCCGATGAGCGAGCACTTGCCGTGCACGACTTCGTCGTGGCTCAGCGGACAGATAAAGTTCTCGGTAAAGGCATACATGATGGAGAACGTGAGCAGGCCGTGGTTGCCGGGGCGCCACGGAAAATCGGTCTGCATGTAGTGCAGGGTGTCGTTCATCCAGCCCATGTCCCACTTGTAGTGGAAACCCAGGCCGCCGTCCTGCGGCGGGTAGGTCACGAGCGGCCACGCGGTGGACTCCTCGGCCATCATCATCACGTCGGGGTAGTGCGCCTCAACAGCACAGTTGACCTGGCGGATAAACGCGCTGGCGTCCAGGTCCTCCTCGGTACCGTACTTGTTGAACTTCTTTTGGCTGGGATCGTCAATGCCAAAGTTGAGGTACAGCATACTGGACACGCCGTCCATGCGAATGCCGTCCACGTGGAAGTTCTCAAGCCAGTACAGCACGTTGGAGACCAGGAAGGAGCGTACCTCGCCGCGGGCGAAGTCAAACTTGTGCGTGCCCCAGTTGGGGTGAATCTCGTGCTCAAACAGCATGTGGCCGTTAAAGGTGGCAAGGCCGTGGGAGTCGGCGCAAAAACCGCCGGGAACCCAGTCCATGATCACGCCGATGCCTGCCTCGTGGCACGTATCGATAAAGTGCATGAGCTGCTGCGGGTTGCCGTAGCGCGACGTGGCGGCGTAGTAACCGGTCGTCTGGTAGCCCCAGGAGCCATCGAAGGGATGCTCCATAAGCGGCATGACTTCGATATGCGTATAGCCCATATCGCGGACGTAGTCCACGAGCTCCACCGACAGGTCGTCGTAGGTGTAAAACTCACCGCGCTGCGCGGGGAAGGGGTCCATGGGACCGGGGTAGTTGCCGTACTCGTCGGGCTCGCCCTGCGGCGCGTCGCCGTGGCGCTTCCACGAGCCAATATGCACCTCGTAGATGTTAAGGGGTTGCGACATGTGGTTATGGCCGGCGCGTCGCTTGAGCCAAGCCGCGTCGTTCCACTGGTAGCCATCGAGGGTCCACAGCACGCTGGCGGTACCCGGAGGGCACTCGGCCTTAAAGGCGTACGGATCGGCCTTGTAGAGCTTTTCGCCCTCGTTGGTCTCGATGAGATATTTATAGAGCTGGCCCTGCTCGGCGCCAGGAATAAAACCTTCCCAAATAGCGCTCGTATGCATGGGCACCAGCGGGTTGGCTTGCTCGTCCCAGTCGTTAAATTCGCCAATGACGTGAACACTCTTTACGCCGGGCGCCCAAACGCAAAAACGCCAGCCGCGCGTACGGTTCTGCGTGTCGGGGTGCGCGCCCATCTTTTCCCAGCTGCGCTCCCACGTGCCGATGCCAAACAGGTAGACATCGTCCTTGGTGAGCTCCGGCGCGTGCGGGGCGGCTTTACGGGTAGCAGGCTTTTTTGTTGCTGGCTTTAGCTTTGTATCGCTCACGTTTGATCCCATCATGACGCGGCAGCGTGTTGCCTTGGTGACTAGATGCGAAAGGTCCAAGGCTGCACGAATCGAAGGGACGGCGATAGTTCTATGATTCGTTCCACCTCGCGTGCTCGGTGGAACTTTCGGCACAAAATAAGATAGCACCTGTACGTTACTTTTATGAACGAAAGAGGATTTGCAGGGGCGTTTAATCGGTAAGCGCCATGTTTATACCACTTGCAGAATTGCCGTGGTAAAACTCTTGACAGTTTTACCAATTAGCGTTTCTAGATTGTTAGGTTGACGTTAGGTAAAACGTTTTTAGCAGGTTGTTTACCATTTGACATCGAAAGGCTCGTTTATGAACCACATCGCTGCCCCAAGTGTTGCTTTTATTTTCGATTGCGACGGCACGCTGGTTAATAGCACCCCCGTTTGGGCCTATGCCCAGCCCGAGTTATTGCACCGCCACGGAGTTGACGTGACGGTCGATGATTTTGCTCAGTTTGAGCATTTGTCGCTCGAGGATGAGTGCCAGGCCTACCACGACATCTGGGGTATTGGCGAAAATGGCGAAGAGCTCTACCACGAGCTGAGCGACATCCTGATCGATGGCTACTCCAAGGTGCCGCCGCGTGAGGGCCTGCTTGCATTTTTGAAGCAGGCGCAGGAGGCCGGTATTGCCATGTGCGTTGCCACGTCCACGCCCGCCGAGTTGGTTAAGTCTGCACTTGCGGGCGCCGGCCTTGATCGCTATATGGAGTTTATTACCACGACGGGCGAGGCGGGCCGCTCCAAGCAGTTCCCCGATGTGTATGAGCTGGCGCTGCGCCGCCTTGAGGAGCGCCACGGCTGCAAGTTTGAGCGCGCCTGGGTGTTTGAGGACGCCGTCTTTGGCCTAAAGAGCTCTGGCACTGCAGGCTTTAAGCGCGTGGGTATCTATGACCCGCACGGCCGTATGGAGCGCGATGAGGTGCGTGCCAACTGCGACATCTTTATCGATAGCTATGAGGAACTGGATCTGGCCCGCGTTCTTACGTTTGAGGGATAGGCGAGAGCTGTGGCTTGTAAGGTGTTAGTGGTCTGCGGCTCGCCCGTGGTGGCGAGCGCGGATTTGCTTCGTCAGCTGGCGGGGGAGTGCGACCACGTTGTCGCCGTGGACCGCGGACTCGATGCGCTGCTGGGCGCGGAACTGGGCTGCGATGTATATGTAGGGGACGCCGACACGGTTAGCGATAAGGGCCGAGCGCTAGTCGAAGCCGCCAAAGACTTCGAAGTAGAGCGCCACAATCCCTACAAGGACTATACCGATCTGGCGCTAGCGCTCGATTCCGTTCGCCGTCGTTGGCCGGGTGCCGACGTGGTTGCGACCTGCACCACGGGTGGCCGTCCTGATATGGCGCTTTCCGTACTGGGGTTGCTTGCAGGCTACGATGACGCCGCAGTCTGGATTGCCGAGGACAAGGTAGTCGCCCGTATCCTTCGCGCTGGCGAATCGTGGGCCATCGAAAGCGCCGAAGGCAAAACGTTCTCCATCATCGCCATTGCCCCCAACACCGAGGTAAGCGAGCGCGGCCTAGAATGGGAACTAAATCATTCCCCCCTAGGACTCTTGGCTGACACGGGCATCTCTAATGTCGTCCGGAAAACGGCCAAGATCCAAGTCCACCAAGGAACCGCAATCGCTTACCTCTACAAGTAAGGTGCCGCCGCGTGAGGGTTTTATCGGGACGGTGGGCTGAATTGACTGATTTTGCCGAAGTCATAATCAGTCAATTCAGCCCCGTCCCAGGAAAACCCGTAAGTGCGAGAATCAACCCAAAAAAAACTTCTTGCACAACTAAGAATCTTCCCCTATAGTATCTCCTCGTCACGGGGGCGTAGCTCAGCTGGGAGAGCGCTTGACTGGCAGTCAAGAGGTCAGGGGTTCGATCCCCCTCGTCTCCACCATCGTGAATGCAAAGGCCTTCAGTATTACGAAGGCCTTTTTTCATGCCAAAACACCTCGCGCAGAAACCCCTTCCACATCAACAAAAAGTTGCACAATTTTTTCCCATGTCTGTACATAGTTTGTTAGACAAACGCGATTATCAGTGTAGGTCGCCGCTCCATATGGGCTTCAGGAACGTCCCTAATCACCGCCAGTACCTCAATAACCTGCATCAATGTGAACAACATCCCAAAACAACCCACTTGAACACGTTAAATGAACGATAAGTTGTCCTCCACAAGCCAAATCAGTTTCACTAACAGCTTGTGCTAGGATACCTAACGTTACATGAGTTCATCTGTGCTCGCGGCTCCAGCAAGTTGCAAAGCGCAGGGTCGATCAGCATCCGGCCGTAACGGCGGTGCCAGAAACACCACGAGCTCCAATATCGATTGCCATGCGCGATTTTGCATTAGTTTTTGTGGCTTTTTATAAGTTCGCATTACGCTGTGCAATAAGTTGCGTTCGGCAAACCACAGCAGTCCTGCAGCTGTTTGCGTGCGGTTCAGTTTTGTACCCGCTTGACTGGGTCGCACGCAGCCAGCTGGGGTCGCGGTTATTTTTGCGATACACGTCCGCGACTCTAGCAACTGCTTCTATACATACCGTTCACGGTGGGGCAGAGCCACGTGCTTGTCTGACTGGGCTCAGGGTTTGAATATGGAGCGCCTTCGCGCACAAGCGCCCTGGCGAAGCCATACCCAAACCCCGTGAGCCACACGTAAGACAGCAAGGGGGTGGTGCTCGTGTGGTATGTGATCCAGGTCATTAACGGTCGCGAAGACGTAATGCGCGAGCGCATCGAGCGTATGGTGCCGGCTGGTGCCATGCAGGAGCTCTTTTATCCCCAATTTCAAACCGAGATAAAATACACGGCGAATGGGTCGATACGACCAAGCCGCTCTTTCCCGGTTACCTTATCTGCGATACGGCAGATCCCCGCACCGTGCAACAGTATCTGCTGCGTATGGACGACTTTGCCCGGGTGTTATCCCAGGACGGTCAGTTTGTGCCGCTGGCAAAAGAAGAGGTCCAGCTTATTGGCGGCTTTACGCATAGGGGAGACCGCGTAGTGCCCATGAGTGAGGCCCTAAAAGACGGTGACCGGGTCGTAGTGACGGCAGGTCCGCTGCTGGGCCACGAAGGCCTTATCAAAACCATTAACAGACGCAAGAGCACTGCTTATTTGGAGCTCGACTTGTGCGGCCGACGCGTAACCACCCGCGTTGGCCTTGCGGTGCTTTCAAAAGAGCAGCGCGTTATGCGCAATCACAGAAGAGCGATCGCCTAGCTGCAAGCTCGCAAGCGGACGACTGAAGGCAAAAAGTATCGGGGGAGGGGCTCTTGGAGCCTACGATGATGACCATGGCACAGGGCGCGCGGGAGACGCGCACGGCCGCCACGGCGAATTCCGTCACTGCCGCAGCCGGTGCTGCGGGGGATTACCTTACAAACGAAGAAGCGTACAAGATGCTGCGCGGTGCCAACTCCGGCGTGAAGCCCGAGCTTGGGCACAGGCTCTACCGCGTTGTTAAGCGTACGGTGGACATTGTCGCCGCCGGCGGAGCCCTGGTGTTGCTCTTTATTCCCGGGGTAATTCTGAGCGTGGTCATTTGCATAAAGAGCCCGGGCGCCAGCCCCCTATATTCACAGTGGCGCGTGGGCCGCGTGCGCAAAGACGGCACGTTCTACCTGTTTAAGATCTACAAGTTCCGCAGCATGGTTCCCAACGCAGACCAAATGCTCAAGGACTTGCAGGCCCAAAACGAGGCCACTGGCCCCATGTTTAAAATGAAGCACGACCCGCGCATTATTCCCGGTGTGGGTAACTTCATTCGCAAGCACAGCATCGACGAGCTGCCCCAGCTCATCAACGTGTTCTTGGGCCAAATGAACCTCATTGGCCCGCGCCCCGGCCTGCCGCGCGAGGTTGCCCTGTACAGCGAGCACGACATGAAGCGCCTGGCGGTAAAACCCGGCTGCAGCGGTCCTTGGCAGGTAATGGGCCGCAGCTACCTGGGCTTCAACGAAATGGTTGAGCTGGATCTTGACTATATAGAGAATCGCAGCCTGCGCCAGGACCTGCGGTTGATATTCGGCACGCTGAAGACGATGTTCTCTGGGGAAGGTGCCGTGTAGCATGCGCATCGCCATGATAGGCCAAAAGAGAACGGGTTCGCGCGAGGGCGGCGTAGAAGTGGTGGTAGGCGAGCTTGCTCGCCGTATGGCAGACCTTGGTCACCAAGTAACCTGCTACGACCGTATGGGCGAAGGAGCTCCTTCCGAGCCCTACGAGAAGGATGGCTACCGCATCGTTCCCGTAAAGGCTCTGGACATCAAGGGGCTCTCTGCGCTCACGAGCAGCTTTGCCGCAACAAGGGCCGCCATCAAAGACGGGGCAGACGTAATTCACTATCACGCAGAGGGGCCGTGTGTCCCCCTTCGTTTTGCGCGTTCCGCGGACATCAGGACCGTGGCAACGATCCACGGCCTGGACTGGCAGCGTGCAAAATGGGGCGGCTTGGCTTCCAAGTACATCAAGTTCGGCGAGGCGACGGCGGCCAAGTGCGCGGATGCGCTCATCGTGCTTTCCCGGGGCAATCAGGAGTACTTCAAGGAGGCTTACGGCCGCGAGGCTACGCTCATTCCCAACGGCATCACTCCCGAGGCGGATCTTCCCGCGAAGGAGATCTCCGAGCGCTTGGGGCTCACCCAGGGCTCCTATGTCCTCTACCTCGGTCGCATTGTGCCCGAGAAGCGACCGGAACTGTTGGTGGAGGCGTACAAGCAGGTAAAGACGGATAAGCGCCTGGTTATCGCGGGCGACTCCTCCGATACGGACGACTACGCCGTGGCGCTCAAAGAGGCTGCCGCGTCCGACCCCCGCGCGCTCTTTACCGGCCACGTTGAGGGCAACCTGCTCTCCGAGCTGTACTCCAACGCGTATTGCTACGCGCTCCCCTCCGACGTTGAGGGCCTGCCCATGAGCTTGCTGGAGGCCATGTCTCACGGTGCGGCATGCATTACCTCGGATATTCCCGAGTGCGCGGATGTTCTGCAGGGTTGCGGGCTCACGTTCCCACACGGAGACGCGGGGGCGCTGCGCGACGTGCTTGAAGGCCTGATAGCGGATTCTGCCCAAGCGGAGAGGCTGGGCGCCATGGCACGTGACCGCGCGATTAATGGCTATGACTGGAACAGCGTCGTCCAAAGGACGCTTGCTTTGTATGAGGGTGTTGCGTAATGAAGATCCTTCTTGTAAATAAGTTTCATTGGCGCAAGGGTGGAAGCGAGACGTACTACTTTGCTCTTGCCGATGGTCTTCGCGCTCTTGGGCATGAAGTTGCCTTCTTCAGCATGAAGGATGAGCGTAATGAGCCGACTGAGTGGTCGCGTTACTTTGTAACGAATCGCGACTATAACGGACCGAGCTCTATTGTCGATAAGGCGAAGGCCGCGCAGGCACTTGTGTATTCCAAAGAGGCGCGCGAGAAGTTCGATGCGCTGTGCCGTGAATTCCAGCCCGATGTAATCCATCTCAATCTCACTCATAGGCAGATTACGTTTTCCATCTTGGACGCTCCTTGGCTAAAGCAGCATCCAACGCCGGTTGTGTATACCTCGCACGACTTGATTCTTGCTTGCCCGAGCTATCTTATGCTTGATTCCGAGGGCAACGTTTGCGATTCGTGTCTCGGGGGTCATTTTGGCAATTGCCTTAAGAAGAAGTGCGTAAAGGGTTCGATCGCAAAAAGCGCGTTAGCGGTGGCTGAGGCGGAGTGGCTTAAACGGCACAAAACCTATTCACGTCTCGATCGCATCATCTGCCCGAGTGAGTTCATGCGGAACAAGTTTATTGAAGCGGGGCTTCCCGAGCGTCAGCTTGTCCTCATGCGGAATTTCCTGAATCCCGATTCGATGTCACGGGAAGTTGCCAACCAAAATAATGAAGATCCCTACATGCTGTATCTGGGACGCCTTTCTCGCGAGAAAGGCGTGTTAACGCTCGTGCATGCTTTTGAGAAGGCGGCACCGGTG
>NZ_CYYP01000017.1:0-14386 GCF_001405375.1 Collinsella aerofaciens | reverse complement strand
GGTACGTGAGGGTGAAACGGGCTTCCTGGCTGAAGCCCACGATGAGGCAGGACTCGCAGATGCAATCCGTAGGGGTGCGGCGGTGGCCGCCGATCCTGCGGCTTACGCCGCGATGAGCGCGCATTGCCGTTCATTCGTGGCAGAGAACTGTAATCAAGAGAAATACATCCGGAATCTCGTCTCCCTGTATCAAGAACTAATTGACCGGAAGGTGGTGGCCTAACCCATGGCCGAGAAGAAACTCAACGGAACCGTAATCGTAACGTACCGCTGCAACGCGCGCTGCACCATGTGCAACCGCTACAAGGCTCCCAGCCGTCCGGAGGAGGAGCTCTCCCTCGACGTGATCAAGAAGCTCCCGCGCATGTACTTCACCAACATCACCGGTGGCGAGCCCTTCATCAGGACCGACCTTGCGGATATCGTGCGCGAGCTGTACAAGAAGTCCGACCGCATCGTCATCTCCACCAACGGCTTCTTCACCGACCGCATCATCGCCCTTGCCGAGGAATTCCCCCAGGTGGGAATCCGCATCTCCATCGAGGGTCTGCAGCAGACCAACGATGAGATCCGCGGTCTCCAGAACGGCTTCAACCGCGGCTACGAGACGCTCAAGAAGCTCGTGGAAATGAAGCACCCGGACGTGGGCTTTGGCATGACGGTGCAGGATCGCAACGCTGCGGACTTGGTGCCACTGTACAAGCTTTCCGACGAGCTCGGCATGGAGTTCGCCACCGCCAGCCTGCACAACAGCTTCTACTTTGTCGAGGCGAAGAACATCATCAAGGACCGTCCCATGGTGGCCCAGAACTTCGAGGACCTGGTAAACGAGCTCCTCAAGTCCAACGAGCCCAAGAAGTGGTTCCGCGCGTACTTCAACATGGGCCTCATCAACTACATCTATGGGCAGAAGCGCCTGCTCCCGTGCGATATGGCGTTCGACACGTTCTTCATCGACCCCTACGGCGACGTCATGCCCTGCAACGGCACCAAGGAGAAGCTCGTTATGGGCAACCTTAACGACGAGTCTTGGGATGAGCTGTGGGAGAGCGCCCAGGCCGAGAAAGTGCGCGGCTGCGTGCGCCACTGCGACCGCAACTGCTGGATGATCGGCTCCGTGTCTCCTGCCATGCACAAGTACATCTGGAAACCCGCGTCGTGGGTGCTGGCGCACAAGCTCAAGCCCGGCAAGAAGTTCGACATGCACGAGCTCCCCATCGTGCGCGACTACGAGTCGGGCAAGGTGACGAAGGAGGAGCTGGACGCTCTTTCCACCTGCGACATGCACGCCGCGATCAACGACGGCCTTTCCGACGCAAGCCGAGCCGACGCGCACGTGTACGAGACTGAGGAGGCGCTGTAGTGCAGCCGGGTGGAAAAATCGAATGCAAAAATTCAGAAATAGCGGTTGCTCGATATCAATCGGAGGAAACACGTGAAAGTATCCTGCATAACCAGGCACGCAATCTCTAATTATGGCTCCCTGCTCCAGGCATATGCGACACAACGAGCGGTAGAGAGCTTGGGGCATGAGTTCGAGATTATGGACTATGTACCTGCTTGTGAGGACGTATCCCAGCAGGTGAGGACGCTTCTTTCGACAAAGCCGTCCTGGAACGGGAACCCGTTGAAGAAGTCTGTCTACAGACTTCTGATGGAGCCTGAGACAAGGGTGGCGGGCAAGCGGTTTGCGCGTGAGCGTTCCCAGCTGCTTAAGATGAGCCCTCACTATGCATCCCTGGAGGAGCTGAAGGCTAATCCGCCCAAGGCCGATGTCTATATGACTGGAAGCGATCAGGTGTGGGGTCCCATCAGCTCGGGCGCATACGACCTGTCATACGCGCTTGAGTTTGCTCCCGAGGGCGCAAGGCGCATCTCATATGCGGCAAGCTTTGGTAAGAAGAATATCCCGGATAGCGTGCGCCCCAGGTTTCTCGAGGACCTTCGAGCATATGAGGCCGTGTTCGTACGCGAGGATGCCGCGCGCGAGCAGCTTGCCTCGTGGGGCATAGAGGCCGGACAGGTTGTCGATCCCACGCTGCTGCTTGATGGCGAGGCGTGGAGAAGGATGGCGGCACCTGCCCCGAAGGGCGAATACATCCTCGTCTACCAGATTCACAGCGACCCGACGGTGGGGCAGTACGCCGTGAAGGTTGCCAAAAAGCTTGGCTTGCCCCTGATACGGATCTCCGCAAGCCTGCACCAGGCCTCACGCGAGGGCAAGTTCAAGTGGCTGCCGACGCTTGCTGAGTTTCTCTCGTATGTCGACAACGCAGCATGCCTAGTCACGGACTCGTTCCACGGTACGGCTTTTGCCATAAATCTCAATACGCCGCTGGTAGAAGTGCTGCCCAAGAACGGAACCTCGAGCAGGAACGTGAGTATTCTGCGACTCACGGACCTCACGGACAGAGTGCTTCAGAATCTAGATGATGTCGAGTTAGCATCCAAGCAGATTGACTTTGGTCGGGTCAACGACGTGATGGGTGCGGAGAGGGAGAAGTCCCTAGCGCAGCTCAAGAGCATGATTGAGGAGTAGGGCATTGTCAAACGTTGGCACTAGGACGGTATGCAAGAAGGATATGTGCGCTGGCTGTATGGCCTGCGTCGATTCATGCCGACATGGAGCGATTGCCATTGAGGATACGATTGAGGCGTATAACGCCCGTATTGATCCTACAAGGTGCGTGGGATGTGGACTGTGCGAGAAAACGTGTCCCCAGATGGTATCCCCATCTTCGTTGCGTCCTCTCGAGTGGCTACAGGGGTGGGCGAAAGATACATCGCTCAGAATGTCATCTTCGTCCGGGGGTCTGGCTACGGCCATCTCGGAGGCGTTTGTGGCGTCAAATGGATTAGTGTGTTCATGTGCACAGGAGGGCGGTGAGTTCCGGTTCCACCTCACTTCTGATGCGGATTACTTGAGGAGGGCCCAAGGCTCCAAATACGTCAAAAGCAATCCGCTTGGTGCGTACCGCGAAGTTAGGGAGGCCCTGCAAGGTGGTCAAAGGGTTCTCTTTATCGGTCTTCCTTGTCAGGTTGCTGCGATGCGTAACTTCGTTGGAAGCCGTTTAGCCGATTCCCTTTACACCATCGACCTTATCTGTCATGGTTCACCGTCCCCCAAGGTCCTGAGCCGATTCTTGGAAGAGACAGGTAACAACCTGTCTAATGAGCTGATACTGGACTTTCGAAAGAAAGTCCAGTTTCAGCTCCGCTATCGCGGAGCTGAAACTGTGGGTAGGACGGGTGTCCGCGATCGCTACTCGATTGCTTTCCTCTCGGGTTTACCGTATACGGAAGGCTGCTACTCCTGCCGCTACGCCAAGGGTGATCGTGTCTCCGATATTACGCTTGGCGATTCATGGGGTAGCGAGCTTTCTGATGAGGTCGCGAACGGGATATCCCTCGCACTTGTGCAGACAGACAAGGGTCGAGAACTGTTAGAAATGACGGACCTTGAGCTTTTGCCGGTTGATCCTGGTCTAGCTGTGGCCAACAATGAACAGCTTCAACGTCCTTCGACGAAGCCTATAGAAAGAAATACCTTTATGGACGGCTTTCGTAACGGGGTACGGGTTAACCGACTCGTTCTCAGGGCGAGGCCAAAAGACTGCGCCAAGTACTTGGTCAAGGATATACTGCTTGCACTGGGTTTGCTCAGGGGTTAACACATCGAGAGCGTTTGCTTTAGGCATTAATGATAAGGTAATCCATATGTTGAGTAATTCCAAGGTGCCAAAGTGCGTCGTATTAATGGCGTCATACAACGGCATCCCATTTATTTCAGAACAAATTGACAGCATTCTCTCGCAGGCTGAAGTTGACGTACGTCTTTTTGTCCGTGATGACGGGTCATCTGATGGTACTCGTGATCTTCTGCAGCGCTATGCAGATGAGGGCAGTCTGACTTTGTTAACAGGAGAAAACCTAGGACCTGCTTTAGGGTTTTTGACGTTGTTGCGGAATGCTCCCGAAGCTGATTACTATGCGTTTTCCGACCAAGATGATATTTGGGATAGCGATAAACTGATAACTGCGATTAAACAGCTTAAGAAGCAGGAGAATTTGGCTCTTTATCATTGCAATTCAAGACTTGTAGATTCAGCTGGTAATGAGATGGGCCGGTTAACCTATGGGCAACAAAGGTGCATATCTTATCGAGATAACGACCCTCTCAACCAGCTTTGCATTGGGTCACCTATGGGATGTACGCAAGTATTTGATAGGCGTATTTGGGAAGTTGTTTGCTTGCATGAGCTGCCCCATCCCGTCATCATGCATGATAAGCTGATAGCTAATCTATGCGTGCTGCTGGGTTATCGGATTGTTTTCGATGCTTCTCCTCATATGGGATATCGCCAGCATGGTCGTAATGTGGTCGGTGTGAGTACTGATTTACCATCTAAAGTGATTGAGAAAATCAATAGTTTTTGTCATCCGCGAGAGATTACTCTTGCAAAGCAAGTTACTGGACTTCTTTCAACTTATTCCGACTGCATTCTTCCTCCAGAGCGTGCTCTTGGAGAGTTGGTATCGAAAATGGACGCTTCTTTCATGGCTAGGTGCAGGGTTTCTTTCTCTTCGAGGCTGAATTTCGGCAGTCTACAAGAGGGCCTTTTCAATAGATCTCTCCTCTTGTTTGGGAAGCGATGATATGAGTAAAAGCATCCCCAAACCGCACAATAGTGGGTACGTCCTAGCGCTTGCCTTTTGCGACTATCTCAAGGACAAGACCGGCACCCCAAAGGCTATTATGGCGAGTCAGCAGGCCATGGCGTCGCACGGCATAAGTTACGTCTATCTCCACTCGGTTAAGAAGACCCTGTTCAGGGACGACCAGATGCTATTTTGCGAATTCGGGGTTACGGTCGACGGGGTGGAGGCTGGTGTTTTCAGTATTGCCCAGGTGTGCGAGGCCCTTTGCAGCTGGCAAAAAAGCGGCTTCAGCCTTCTTGAGCTTCATATCCACCACCTTCTGTACGTGAGCCTTGAGAAAGTCTCCGAACTGCTAAAAGTTACAGGCAAAACACCGGTCAGGGCCTTTCTCCACGACTATTACCTGTGTTGTACAAGCTATAACCTCCAAAATAGGAGCGGCTTTTGTGACAGCTCAAGGCTCGGCGACGCTCCCTGCGAGAAATGCCCCCACTTCAGTAACAGCCTTCGTGTGGAGTCGAAGATCCAAGGGCTGTTTGACTCCATCAAAAATCTCCGTTTTGTTGCACCTTCGACCTATACGAAGAATCGGTTTCTCTCATTCAGGCCCCAATACGAGGGCCTTGTTGATGTAATACCGCACCAAAAGCTGCTTGGAGAGTATCTGGGCAACAGACGTCCTCTGAACGCAGGGGAGCGCATCAGGGTTGCCTTTCTGGGGATGCCGAGGAAGACAAAGGGCTGGGAGACCTGGCTTCGCCTCGTATCTGCGGTCGATGAACAAGAGTACGAGTTCTTCGTCTTCAACAGCTCGAACGATATGTATCCAGGGATGAACAAGCGGTTTGTCGAATTTGATGAGAAGCACCCAAATGCCATGACCGACTCTCTCAGGGAGTGCGAGATTGCCATCGTTGTCATGTGGCCATCTTGTCCAGAGACCTATAGCTACACCTGTATGGAATCTTACTCCGCAAACGCTTATACGATTTCGAGTGCATGTGCAGGCAATGTCGCCGACTTTGTCGTTGAGCATGGGTCCGGTTTGGTGCTGAATAACGAGGAGGAGCTAATCGGGCTGTTTAGGGATAAGAGCCGGCTTATCAGGGAGGTCAATCGTTTCAGGAGCGGAAAGCCTGGTCCACTCGATCTTGTCGATTCAGATGAGATCGTAGACCTGCTTCCATGCTCCTCGGTAGGTCTCAACACGGGAGTTCACATGCACACGAGGCTGATTGAACGTGTGCTGCTGGAGGTACTCAATGCAAGATCATAGGCATGCGAGGTTCGTTATAAATAAAGCGGAGGAGCGGGCTGGTCGAAGAGGTCGTTGGTATCTCCCTAATAAGCAAGGCGTTCTAACCGTTTGCATGGGTGACCTGGCGGATGCGACGATCGTTATAGGTATCTTGGCGCAGGTTTTCTTCCTTGAGTACTATGGTCTGGGGCGATACCTCAACTGGGTAATTACCGGCATGATTTGCGTGAGGGCGCTCTTCTCCGGATGGAAATATAGCGGTAGAGCGCTACTACTTGGGCTGATTACCGTTGCAGGGTGGCTGTCTGGTGCCCTCTTGGGTGGCAATATGGAAACGTTTAGGGCGAATATTTTGCTGCTCCTCTACCCGTTTGTCTATACGCTTTACTTCTTTCTTTTGGTCACTAACAAGAGGGATTTTCTTCTTGGACTCTTTGATGCAGGTTTTCCGGTCTTCAACGCCATATTGCTTCTCAATATGGCGATCATGTTTATCCAGTACTCTACCCATGGGATGATCGCTGCGACAACGAACGACATCAGTTACTTCGAGGACAATATCTCCGGCCTGTTCTCTTATGCGTCCGTCCATGCGGTGGCCCTTTACACTTCATTCGTCGTGCTCTACAACTTCGTCTGGATTAGGAGGCTTCGGGGTCCTCTCTGGCCATCCCTTGCCATCGCTTACAACGTCTGCCTTATCGTCCTGTCCTTCTATCTTGCGACACTCAACGATAATAAGGCGCTCTTCATAATCCTTCCTCTCGTTTTAGTGATGTTCTGGCTTATTTCAGTCATGAGAGGAGAAGCGGATGTTTCGGGTCCCTTCTTTTGGCTTGTCGCCTTGTATTTTATCCTGACAATTGCATACGCCTTGGTGCCTGCGTTCCAGATCCTCGTGGATACGCAAGTGTTTGGTCTGTTCGATATGGTTGGCAGTTCAGCTTCCGTCAGTACTGCTGCCGACGGCAGTAACGAGAGGATTGCTATCATCGGCTTCGCTCTCTTGAGACCGGCTACATGGAGTCTCGGAGAGGGTCTTGGAGCCTCAAGCTTCTACGCGTCCGGGTTCATGTCGTTTAACCACTTTGGTCAAGCGGATATGGGGTCTTTCTTGATTCTCATGGGGGTTTGGGAGACGGCAGCGTATGTAGCGTTTTTCCACTCCGTGGTTAGTGAGTTTATGGAGCAGGAAAAAGGATCTAATGGCCGGATTGTTCGTTTGCTCCTTTTGCTAACAATTCTTATTACCTTTCTGTATACGCAGTGCTTTACAAGGGTGAACTGCTGCTTGTGCCTACTGCTGCTCTGTGGAGCGCTGGCTTGGTCGTGGAATTCCTCGGCTGCAGACTATTTGATTATTGATAGAGACGAAGAACAGGTTTGAACATGAAAATAGGCATTTCCACATTTACGCATGGGGACAACTATGGGCAGAGGCTCCAGAACCTTGCTGTCCAAGAAACTCTCAAACTCTCGGGTGCAGATGTCCTTACGTTCAGACAGAAGGACTCGAGATCTGCCAAATACAAGCTCAAGTCTTTGGCTTCGCTCATTCCAAAGGGGCTTGCCGTTGCCCACATCCAGAGGCATCGTTCGTTTGAGGATTTCAATTCCCGTAACATTTCCTTTAGCCGGGAGGTTATATCTGATTCCAACCCTCCACGTGACATTAAATCCTATGACTTTTTCGTTGCTGGGAGCGACCAAGTTTGGTCTCCGTATTCCCCTGACGCTAACTCCACTATGTTTCTCACGTTTTCGCCAAGAGAAAAGCGCATTGCTTTTTCGCCAAGCTTGGCAGCTCCGACGATTCCCGAGGAGAAGCGTGAGCTGTTCCACGGCTATTTCGACGGGTTTGATAGGCTGTCCGTTCGTGAGCAGAAGAGCGCCGAGCTTATAAACAGTCTGTACGGCTTAAAGGCCGAGGTGTTGATTGACCCAACACTGATGTTTGACGGCTCCTGGTGGGAAAGGTATGAAAAAGAGCCGCACTGCGGGCTTCCAAATGATTATGTATTGACGTACTTCCTCGGGAGTGCAACTTACGAAGAGAGGGTTGCCGAAATCTGTGATTCACTTAGCTGCAAGAGGGTCGATTTACTAGGGGATGCGCGCTACTACGCCCTCGGGCCTTCAGAGTTCCTCTATGCCGTCCGTCACGCAAAGCTTGTAGCGACAGATTCATATCACGGATCAATTTTTTCGATCTTGTTCGGGAAGCCGCTGATTTATTGCCCTCGTGAGTCCACTGGTCCAGACATGAGCAGCCGATTCGACACGCTAGCCAGCGAGCTGGGTGTTTCTTTCGTTGAGCGGTCAATTCTTTCCGTATGTAATTCGGAACTGCTCGAGAGTGACTATTCAAAGGCGTATGACAGGTTGGCAGCTCAGAGGAAGATCGTTGTTGAATTCCTCGATAGATGTGGATTGAGCATTCCCTCGGAGGCCGCCCGTGGCTAGCCAGCGTAAGGCGGGCGCCCTCCTCGGCTACGCCAACATCCTCGCAAAGAACCTCGTCAACCTCGTCTACACGCCGATGCTACTGTCCTACGTGGGGCAGGCGGACTACGGCGTCTTCCAGAGCTCGAACTCCTTTGTCTTCTCGCTGACGCTCCTGTCCTTCGGCTTCTCCGAGGCCTACGTGCGCTTCTACACGCAGACGGTGGCGCACGGCGGCGAGCGCGACATCCGGCACCTGAACGGCATGTACCTCACGCTTTACGTCGCCGTCACAGCCGCGGCGGTCGCCCTCGGCATGGGCTTCTCCGCAAACGCCGGCGCGGTGTTCTCGGCCGGGTTCACCGAGGCGCAGGTCTCGCTCGCCCGGGAGCTGCTCGCCATCATGACGCTCAACGTCGCCTCGACGTTGTTCACCGTCGTGTTCAATTCCTACATCACGGCGCACGAGCGCTTCGTCTACCAGCAGACCAGGCAGCTCGTCACCACGCTTGCGACGCCGCTGTGCGCCTGGGCCCTGCTGGCCGCCGGTATGGGGCCCGTGGGCGTTGCCCTAGCACAGCTCGCGGTGAACCTCGTCCTGCTCGCCCTCAACGCGCGCTACGCCATCGTCGTGCTGGGCATGCGCTTCGAGCTCAGGGGCGCCGACTGGGGCGTCATGCGCGGCATCGCCGCCTTCAGTGCCTGGATCTTCGGTAACCAGGTCTGCGAGATGGTCAATCAGAGCGTGCCCAACATCATGCTGGGGGCCATCTCGGGCGCGACTGCGGTATCGCTGTTCGCGGTGGCCGTGAACATCCGCCAGGTCTTCTACTCGCTCTCCACCACGATGTCGAACGTCTTCATTCCGAAGGTCAACCGCATCGTCGCCACCTCGGACGACAACGCCGAGCTCACTCGCCTTATGACGCGCGTGGGCCGCTACCAGATGGTACTGTTTTGCTGGGTGTACGGAGGTTTCGCTATTCTTGGGAAGTTTTTCGTGACGAGGTGGGCGGGCCCGGGCTTCGCCGAGGCCTACTGGCTCGTGCTCGCCATGACGCTACCCGTCATGGTGCCCCTCTGTCAGAACGTCGGCATCGAGATCCAGAGGGCCAAGAACATGCACCACGCCAGGAGTCTCGTCTACCTTGCGATGGCGGTCGGGAACGTTGCCTTCAGCGCCGCGGCCGCCCCGGCGCTGGGGCCGTGGGCCCCCGCGATCGCCTATGTCGTCAGCATCGTGCTCGGCAACGGACTGTGGATGAACTGGTACTACCAGAAGCGGGTCGGTCTCGACATGCTCTTTTTCTGGAAGCGGAACCTGCCGGTGCTGCTCGCCTGGGCTGCCGTCACCGTCGCCTGCCTCGCTGGCACGGCGGTCCTGCCCGTCAACGGATGGCCCGCGTTCCTCGAGTGGGGCGCCGTTTACAGTGCGCTTTTCGCCGTCGCCCTTTGGCTCGCCGTCCTAACGAAGGACGAACGTATCGCGGTCGTCTCTCGTCTCCCGTTCCTTAGATAGGGTCCATCATGAATGATTCCGAGAAATCCCCGAGGGTCGTCTCGCTTGGCGACCGTTGCTGCGGCTGCGGCGCGTGCGCTGCCCGCTGCCCCAAGTCATGCATCTCCATGGAACCCGATGATTGTGGCTTCCTACACCCCACCGTCGACGCCTCCGGGTGCGTAGGCTGCGGGGCGTGCGACGCCGTATGCCCGGCGCTCAACGCCCCTGGGGAGGACGGGTGCGAGTTCGCCCTCTGGGCGAAGGCTCATGACGTCGGCTTGCTCGATAGATCGTCGTCGGGCGGCGTGTTCGGTCTACTCGCCGGTGACGCTCTCTCGCGCGGTGGTGTTGTGGCGGGCGCCGCGTGGACGGACGGTTGCCGCGAGCTTCGTCACGTGCTCGTGGAGGACAGGCCGGCGCTCGGCGCCGTTATGCGCTCGAAATACGTTCAGAGCGCGGTTGGCCGCGGCGTCTTCGAGGGCGTCCGCGCTGCCCTGCGTGAAGGCAGGCCGGCGCTCTTTGCCGGTACTGCATGTCAGGTGGCTGGCATGCGCTCATACCTGGGGAAACTCGCCGACTCTGACCTCTTCCTCGGCGTCGACGTCATCTGCCACGGTGTTCCGTCTCCAGAGCTCTGGTCGCGCTGGGTCGACTACCGTGGTGAGGCCTTCGGGTCGGACGTCTGCGACGTCAATATGCGGAGTAAGACAACCGGATGGTTGTCTTACTCCGCTATGTACAAGCACATAGCGGAGAAAGACAACACCGGGGACACCGAGTCCCAGATATTCGGCAAAGACTGGTACATGAAAGCGTTTCTGGCCAATGCGAGCCTTCGTTCGTCCTGTCTGGCATGTCCAGCAAAGCGCTCCAGCGGCGCCGATATCACGCTCGGTGATTTCTGGGGGTTCCAGAATACCCATCCCGAGGTCGACAACTCCAAGGGCGTATCTGCCGTCCTATGCAATACCGAGAAGGGCGTGCGGGCATTCGAGGCTATTTCTGGGCTTACTGCAAACGGTCCGGCGACGCTTGATGGGGTAATCGCGGGCAACCCTAGCCTCGTCCATTCTGTCACGCCTTATCCAAAGCGCGACGAGTTCTTGAACGACGTGTCTGCCGGGCTTTCCATCCCAGATCTCATGGACAAGTGGGATTTCCGTCCCACTCTCTGGCAGCGTGTCCGCCGCAAGCTTGGTGGTATTAAACGACGACTAAAGAGACTCGTTGGAAGGAGAGCCTAGATGGCCAAGGATCGCTACCTTCAAGCTCTTCGTGGGCTTGCGATTTCCGCAGTGGTGCTTATCCACTGTCTTCCTCAATGTGCCGCGTCGGTCGCCATTCGCCCATTCCTCAACTTTTCTGTTGCGTTGTTCTTGTTTTTATCCGGTGTTCTTACCGACGAGCGCAAATTTAATGCGGGGGGGTCTTCGACGCCGCATTAGCAAGGTTGCCGGACCTTATGCGTTCTGGAGCGTTATCTATCTTGCGGCGTTTCCCCGCCCTTCATGGGCGTCTGGGTTTCTGGCGTTCGCCGTGGGCTCCGTATCGGCTCAGATGTACTATCTATTGGTCTATTCACAGCTTGTGCTGCTTACTCCGGTACTGTTCAGGCTCCTTTCACGGTATAGGTTCTTTATCTATTGTGTGACACCGGCTTGCTTGCTTCTAAGGGAGCTCGCTGCCGTTGCCGGTATCGCATTGCCTCTAATACAGGTTTTCTGCCCCATGTGGCTCATCTTTTATGTTTTCGGTCTCGACTGGAGGCGTTGGGCTGCGCTCATTGAAGGACGAACCACTCAGCTTGTTGCAGTGCTCTTTATATTTTTAATAATTCAGGAGGTCGCAGGCTTCTGGTGGTATTTGACTGGCGATTTCAATATGGCCACAACTCAGCTTAAGCTCGGTTCTGCCGCGACCTCTTTAGCTGTGATCGCGCTTCTTATGGCGGTTCCGGGATCATTCAAGTCGCGATTATCTTCTACTTTGCTTGTTGACCTTGGGAACGCCTCTTTTGGAATCTACCTCTGCCATATACTTGTTCTCAAGGCCGTTTGGAAACTGCTTGGATTATTCGTCATTCCACTTGGTGTTTCGACATTTGCTGTTTGGGCGCTAACTCTTGCCGGATCTTATTCGCTTGTATCACTTTGCGGTCGTTATTTGCCCGAACGAATTCACATCATTGTGGGATTATAAATTGATTTTCGATACTGGCGCTTTTCATAGCGTTGAAGCAAAGTGAGTCCATTACCAACATTTGGCACGCGATCATCGGTGAAGATACCGGACTTCCTGTTTTCGAACGAGAAGATGACTTTTTACTCAAAATGGCTGATTGGATTAACCAACCTGAAATAACCAGAATCAATCTCCCTTGGTCGAGCATTGAAAAATGGAAGGGGCAATTCAGGTAGCCATATTCCGCAGTCATTACCTTGCCTATTTCGTTAAGAATGAGGGGGTTTAGCAAAATAGGATACCCAAGTCTTATTTATCACTCGATCTAAAGCGCATTTCGATTGTAGAGGACAGATTAAATGAAAGGCATCATTCTCGCGGGCGGGTCCGGAACACGCCTGTACCCGCTCACGCTCGTGACCTCCAAGCAGCTGCTGCCGGTTTACGACAAGCCCATGATTTACTACCCGCTGTCCACCCTCATGCTGGCGGGCATCCGGGACATCCTGGTGATCTCCACGCCGACGGACCTGCCTAACTTCGAGCGCCTGCTCGGCGACGGCTCCCGCTACGGCGTCAACCTCTCCTACGCCGAGCAGCCCAGCCCCGACGGCCTGGCTCAGGCCTTCACCATCGGCGAGGACTTCATCGCCGGCGAGCCGTGCGCCCTCGTGCTGGGCGACAACATCTTCTACGGCAACGGCCTGTCGCGCCACCTGACGCGCGCCGTCCAGAACGCCGAGTCGGGCCGTGCCACTGTCTTCGGCTATCACGTGGACGACCCCGAGCGCTTCGGCGTCGTGGAGTTCGACCGCGAGGGGAGGGCCGTCTCCATCGAGGAGAAGCCCGCCGAGCCTAAGAGCTCCTACGCCGTCACCGGCCTGTACTTCTACCCGGGCGACGTCGCCGCCAAGGCCCACAAGGTTCAGCCTTCCGCCCGCGGGGAGCTGGAGATCACCACGCTCAACCAGATGTACCTGGAGGAGGGGACGCTCTCCGTGGTGACCCTCGGCCGCGGCTACGCGTGGCTGGACACCGGCACCATGGAGTCGCTCCACGAGGCGGCGGAGTTCGTCCGCGCCGTCGAGCACTCCCAGGACCTACCGGTCTCGGTGCCCGAGGAGATCGCCTGGGAGAACGGCTGGATCGACACGGCGCGGCTGGAGGAGGCGGCCGCGGCCTACGGCAAGTCGGTCTACGGCCAGCACCTGAAGAAGGTCGCCGCCGGCGAGATCGTCAACAGCCCGCGCGAGTACTAAACGATTCAATGGGAGATGCAGATATGTCTGAAGAGCTCTTCGAGCCCAGGAACATCATCGTCACGGGCGGCTGCGGCTTCATCGGCAGCAACTTCGTGCACCACGTCGTGAACAACCACCCCGACGTGCACGTCACCGTCCTGGACAAGCTGACCTACGCCGGCAACCCCGAGAACATCGCCGGGCTGCCCTCGGACCGCGTGGAGCTCGTCGTGGGCGACATCTGCGACGCGGAGCTGCTGGACAGGATCGTCCCGGGCCACGACGCCATCGTGCACTACGCCGCAGAGAGCCACAACGACAACTCCATCGCCGACCCCGAGCCGTTCCTGCGCACCAACGTGGAGGGCACCTTCCGCCTGCTGGAGGCCGTCCGCAAATATGGCGTCCGCTACCACCACGTCTCCACCGACGAGGTCTACGGCGACCTGGCGCTCGACGACCCCGCCAAGTTCACTGAGGAGACGCCGTACCACCCGAGCTCCCCGTACAGCTCGACCAAGGCGTCCTCCGACATGCTGGTCCGCGCATGGACCCGCACCTACGGGCTTCGGACCACGATCTCCAACTGCTCCAACAACTACGGACCCTACCAGCACGTGGAGAAGTTCATCCCCAGGCAGATCACCAACATCATCGACGGCGTGCGCCCCAAGCTCTACGGCCGCGGCGAGAACGTCCGCGACTGGATCCACACAGAGGACCACTCCTCGGCCGTCTGGGATATCCTGACCAAGGGCCGCATGGGGGAGACCTACCTCATCGGGGCCGACGGAGAGAAGAACAACACCACGGTCCTGCGCATGATCCTCGAGGCCATGGGGCGCGACCCCGAGGACTTCGACTGGGTCGCCGACCGCCCCGGCCACGACCGCCGCTACGCCATCGACAGCACGAAGCTCCAGCGCGAGCTGGGCTGGAGGCCGGCGCACACCGACTTCGCCGAGGGGCTCAAGGCCACCATCGACTGGTACGTGGAGAACGAGTCCTGGTGGCGCCCGGCCAAGGAGGCCACCGAGGCACGCTATCGCGCCCAGGGGCAGTAAGACCGCATCCCGGCGAACCGCACCGCGGGGCGCCCCCCCC
>NZ_CYYP01000016.1:25499-53237 GCF_001405375.1 Collinsella aerofaciens | reverse complement strand
GCGATGCTCGGGGAGGACGCGGCGGCGCTGCTGGACGCCTACGGCGTGGGGGACGTGCCGCTCGGCGATCTCGACCTGACGCCGGGGCTCATCGAGAGGGCGCGCGCAGAGAGGGGCGATGCCCCGCTGGCCAAGCCTGGAAGAAAACGGAATAGACGGACCGACCGTCCGGCTGAGTCTGGGAAGAGGTGCCGGGCGGCGGGCGGAGCATGGCCACCGGACCCATCGAAACACATCTCCACCATTCCTTCAACTGGGAAAACGGCGCCCCCGGACCCCAGGAGGGGCCGCGGGGGCGTTCGGCTAACTGCGGGAGCGAGCCATCAGCTCAATGTGTTCGGCTGAGATCGGAAATCAACCGGAGGGATGGTCGCTGGGCTGGCGAGATGGTTTTGGTTTGCTGCTCGGACAGTCCTGCGCAAGACGAAGGCCACATTAAGTGGCCTTCTTTGCGTGCGGAACTCGCGACAAACCAAAACCATCTCGCCAGCCCAGCGACCATGGGGTCCCAAGGTTTTCAAAAAAGCGGTCGGCGCGCAGTGCGCCGACCGCCGATATATGGGGTCTGATATTTTCTAACAGTTAGGGCCTCTTACTCGTCGAGGAGATCTTCCGGCATGTCGTTGCCGTCGCCTAGATCGACTGGGGCTTCCTCGGGGGCAGAGCCGTCTTCTGTTGCTTCGCCTTCGGGCTTCTCTTTGGCTGCCGTCATGCGGGCTACGGCGCAGATGCGGTCGTTGTCGTCGACGGTCATCATCTTGACGCCCTGGGTGGCGCGGCCAGTCTGGCTGATCTCGTCGGTCTTGACGCGAATGACCGTCGCGCCCTCCGTCACGATGAACAGCTCGTGCTGCGGGCCCACCGTCTTCATGGCCGCAAGGTTACCCTTACGCTCGGTCATTTGGATGGTGTAGACACCCTGGCCGCCGCGATTCTGCTCCGGGTAGTCCGCGACCGGCGTGCGCTTGCCGTAGCCGCGCTCGGTGATGACGAACAGATCGCCGTTGCCGTTAGTGACTTCCATGCCCAGAACGCTCACGCCGTCCTTCATACCGATACCGCGAACGCCGCTGGTATCGCGGCCGGTAGCGCGCACCTGCTCCTCGGAGAACATAATCGCCTTGCCCGCAGTGGTGGCCAGGATGATCTTGTCACCCTCGCGCACGCGGCGCACGTTCAGCAGTGCGTCGTCGTCGCGCAGGTTGATGGCAATGAGTCCATCGCGGCGGCTGCGGTCATATGCGCTCATCACGGTCTTCTTGACCATGCCGCTCTTGGTGGCAAACATCAGGTACTCGTTGGCCGGGAACTCGCGGCAGCTGATGACGCTCGCGATCTTCTCGCCCTCCTCGAAGGGCAGCAGGTTGACGATCGCGGTACCGCGCGCCTGGCGCGTACCCACCGGCAGCTCGTGCACCTTCAGGCGATAGACCTTGCCCTTGCTCGAGAAGAACAACACGTACTCGTGCGTGGACGCGATGAACATCTCGTCGATGACGTCGTCCTCTTTAAGGTTGACGCCCGACACGCCCTTGCCACCGCGCTTCTGGGCACGGTAGGCGGCCACCGGGATACGCTTAACGTAGCCGGTGTGGGTGATGGTCACGACCATATCCTCGTCGGCGATGAGGTCCTCGACATCCAGGTCCTTCTCGACCTGGCTGATCTCGGTGCGGCGCTTGTCGCCGAACTTCTTGGAGATCTCGCGCATCTCTTCCTTGATGACGCCCAGGATCTTCTCCTCATGCGCCAGCAGGTCCTCGTAGTAGGCGATGGCGCGGCGCAGGCCGTCCAACTCTTCTTGGATCTTGTCGCGCTCCAGGCCGGTCAGGCGGCGCAGCTTCATCTCGAGGATGGCCGTGGTCTGCTCGGGCGTAAAGCCAAAGCGTTCGATCAGGCGGCTGCTGGCCTCGGAGTCGGTCTGCGAGGAGCGGATGATGCTAATGACCTCGTCGATATGGTCAAGGGCCATCAGGTAGCCCTCGAGGATATGGGCACGCGCCTGGGCCTTCTTAAGGTCGAAGCGGGTGCGGCGGGTAACGACGTCGACCTGGTGGTCAATGTAGTGCTGCAGCATCTCGCGCAGGCTCAGGCATTTGGGAACGCCGTTGACGAGCGCCAGGTTGTTGGCGCCAAAGGTCGTCTGCAGCGAGGTGTACTTATACAGGTTGTTGAGCACGACCTGCGGAATGACGCCCTTCTTGAGCTCGATGACCAGACGGATGCCCTTCTGGTTGGACTCATCGCGCATATCCGAGATGCCCTCGATGCGCTTGTCGTTGACGAGTTGGGCGATCTTCTCCTGCAGGGTGCCCTTGTTGACCATGTAGGGAATCTCGGTGAAGACCAGGCGGCTGCGACCGGTCTTGGTGGACTCAACGTGTGCCTTGGCGCGCACGGTAATGGAGCCGCGGCCGGTCTCGTAGCTCTGCTTAATGCCGGCGCTGCCCATGATGATGGCGCCGGTGGGGAAGTCCGGACCGGGCATAATCTGCATGAGCTCGTCGACGGTGGCGTCGGGGTTGTCGATCAGGTAGCAGGTGGCCTCGATCGCCTCGGTGAGGTTATGCGGGGCGATGTTGGTGGCCATGCCGACGGCGATGCCCTGGCTGCCGTTGACCAGCAGGTTGGGGAAGCGCGCAGGCAGCGCCACGGGCTCGGCGAGCGATTCGTCGTAGTTGGGCTGCCAGTCGACGGTATCCTTCTGCAAGTCACGCAGCAGTTCCATGGCGGGCTTGGCCAGGCGGCTCTCGGTGTAACGCATGGCCGCCGCGCCGTCGCCGTCGATGTTGCCGAAGTTGCCGTGGCCGTCGATGAGCGGCGTGCGCATGGAGAACCACTGTGCCAAGCGGACCATGGCCTCGTAGACCGCAGAGTCACCGTGCGGGTGGTACTTGCCGATAACTTCGCCGACCGTCCAGGCTGACTTCTTGTGCGGGCGGTTGGGGTAGATGCCGCTCTCGTTCATCGCGTACAGGATGCGGCGGTGCACCGGCTTTAAGCCGTCGCGCACGTCCGGCAGGGCGCGCGCCGTGATGACCGACATCGAATACTCGATAAACGACTGCTTCATCTCGCGACCGAACTCCGAAATCTGGAGCTGGCCGCCGTTGATATCCTCGCCGGCCGAGGCGCCACGGTCGACTTCGCCAAAGCTCTCCTCGAGCTCGCCGTCGTCGTCCTCTTCCTCGTCATCATCGGCATCGGGGTTATAGGCGTCCGGGTCGCCGTCCTCGCCCTGCTCAGCACGGGCAAGCAGGCGCTTCAGATCGTCGGGCATACCGGCATCGCCGGCCTCGTCCATACCCTCATTGTTGTTGATATCGTCTGCCACGTTACCTCCTCTTAAGCATCAAGGAATCGTGCATCATGTGCGTGTTTTTCAATGTATTCGCGGCGATAGCCGACCTCGGAACCCATCAGCTCGCGCACGGCGCGGTCCGCCACCACGGCGTCTTCGATCGACACACGCTGCAGGATGCGGGTCTTGGGGTCCATCGTCGTCGAGGCAAGCTGCTTGGGGTCCATCTCGCCCAGACCCTTGTAGCGCTGGACGGTATAGCCCTTGCGCTTCTTGGTAATCTTGCCGTCCTTGGCCTTGCCGTCCTCGTCGTTATCGTCGGGGTTCAGGCCCAGACTCTGGATGGTGTCGCGCAGGATCTCGTCTTCGGGCTGGCGGCCGTTGGGATACACGTAGTGGATCTTGTTGCGCACCTTAATGCCAAAGATGGGCGGGCAGGCAACATAGACGTAGCCGGCATCGATCAGCGGACGCATGTACTTGTAGAAGAACGTCAGCAGCAGGATGCGGATATGCGCACCGTCGACGTCTGCATCGGTCATGATGATGATCTTGTGGTAGCGCGCCTTGGTGATATCGAAGTCGCCGCCGTCGCCGGCACTCGTCGTGACGCCGCAGCCGATCGCGGTAATCAGCGACTGAATGGTGTCACTCGAGAACGCGCGATGGTCACCAACGCGTTCGACGTTCAAAATCTTGCCGCGCAGGGGCAGAATCGCCTGGATGTCTCGGCGACGGCCGTCCTTGGCCGAACCGCCTGCCGAGTCGCCCTCTACGATGAAGAGCTCGGTCAGCTCGGCATCGCGCACCGAGCAGTCGGCGAGCTTACCGGGCAGGGACGCCGTCTCGAGCAGGCTCTTGCGGCGGGTCGCCTCGCGCGCCTTGCGGGCGGCATTGCGCGCCTTGCAGGCCTGTTGCGCCTTCTTGACGATCTCGCGAGCGGGCTTGGGATGCTCCTCGAGGTAATCGACAAGGCCGTCGGTCACAATCTTGAGCGTGAGCGCTCGCATATAGGAGCTGCCGAGCTTTGCCTTGGTCTGGCCCTCAAACTGCGGATCGGGCAGCTTGACCGAGATAACGGCCGAAAGGCCCTCGCGCACATCGTCGCCGGTCAGGTTGGCGTCTTTTTCCTTGAGCAGGTTCTGCTTGCGCGCGTAATCGTTGATCACGCGGGTGAGCGCGGTGCGGAAGCCCTCAAGGTGCATGCCGCCTTCGGGGGTGTAGATGTCGTTGGCAAACGACATGACGTTCTCGCCGTAGCCGCTATTCCACTGCAGGGAAACCTCGACCTCTCCCATCTTGGCCACAGGCGCGTCCGGGTCCGATTTGCCCTCGATGTAGATGGGCTCCTTAAAGGCCTCGGGGACGTCCTTGCCCTCGTTGAGGAACTTGACGAAGTCGATGATGCCGCCCTCGTAGCAAAACTCCTCCACGTGGGGAGTCGCTTCGCGCTCGTCGGTCAGCACGATTTTGAGGTTCTTATTGAGGAACGCCGTCTCCTGCAGACGGTTGTGCAGCGTATCGAAATCGTAGATGCAGGTCTCGAAGATCTCATCGTCGGGCCAGAAGGTGACGGTGGTGCCCGTCGAATCCGAGGTGCCCACGACCTCCATCTTCTTGACGGTCTTGCCGCGCGAGAACTCCATCTCGTAGGTGTTGCCATCGCGACGAACCTGAACGACCACGCGCTTGGACAGTGCGTTGACGACGGAGATGCCCACGCCGTGCAGGCCGCCCGAGACCTTATAGGCCGAGTTATCGAACTTACCGCCGGCGTGCAAGATCGTCATGACGACCTCGAGCGTCGGGATCTTTTTAACAGGGTGCTCGTCGACGGGGATGCCGCGCCCGTTGTCGACGACCGTGATGGAGTTGTCGGCGTGGACCGTCACCTGGATCTCGGTGCAGAAACCGGCCATGGCCTCGTCGACGGAGTTGTCAACGATCTCCCACACCAGGTGATGCAGACCGCTGGCGCTCGTCGAGCCGATATACATGCCCGGGCGCTTACGAACGGCCTCGAGACCTTCGAGAATCTTAATCTCGCCGCCATCGTAATCGTTTTCGTTTGCCACACGTCCTCCTTCAGTCAAGAAAATGTGTACAGCCTTACTAGTTTATCGTAAAAAAATACCCTCGGGAACGAGGGTATTTGGCTCTACAAGGCCACCAGATGCGATTTAAGGCTCTTTTTTGCCTTGCACGCCCTTGGCCCACTCGGCACTGGCTCTCATGGCGTTCTCGAGGGCCTCGCGCAGTTTTTGGTCTTCGATGGGCGCCACTTGGCGCTCAATCTCGGTGCGCTCGGCCTCACTTAGGTCAGCATGCGGAGCCGGCGGGCGCTCGGCCACGGCAGGACGCAGACGCTCTTTGGCAGCGGGCGGCGTGTGACCGGGCGCGGTGGTTTTGAACACCAGGCCATCCACATGCGCACCGACGCGCTCCATGCGCGCGCGGATGATCTCGCGCAACAGCGTCATTTCCTGCGTCCACGAGGGCGAATCGAGATATACCAGCAGCTCATTGGACTCGGGCAGGTAGCGCAGGCCCGTCACATGCCGCCCCTCGCGCGTGCCCGAGCACACCGCGTTCCACGCGCGATAGACCGCGCGCGACTCCTCGGCAGCCTCCATCTGCGCGCGGCGCTCAGGTGTTGCAGCCGCCAGGATGCGCTGGCGCTCTGCGTTTAAAAACCCACTGAAGGCGACCGTTTCGCTCTCGCGCTCGTAATTAGCACGTCTCACCCATGCTCACCACCTTGGCTCGATCAAGCAGGTCATCGGTAAAGTATCCCAGGTTGGTCGTGGTTATGACCGTTTGGATATCATCGCCGATCAGCCGCAGAAAAGCACCGCGGCGCTCGCCGTCGAGCTCGCTCATCACGTCGTCCAGAAGCAACAGCGGAGCAGTACCCAGAACATCGCGAGCCACGGCCACCTCGGCCACCTTCCAGGACAGTACCAACGTTCGCTGCTGTCCTTGGCTGGCAAATGGACGGGCGGAGCGACCCGCCACGGTAAATTCAATCTCGTCGCGATGCGGTCCCACCAACGTCACGCCGCGGCGAATTTCCTCGTCGGCGTGCTCATCAAGGGCGGCCAGCATGCGCTCGTACGCCCAGCCCTTCAGCTCTTCGCGATCCTCGACCTGGGGCAAATCCCCCAGTGTGGACGTATAGGTCACGTTGGCAGCCTCGCCGGACGCCACTTGCCCGTAGGCAGTGTGTACATGGCCCGCCAGCCGGTCGAGCAGGGCCAACCGGTGCACGAGCAGAGCCGCGCCCGCGCGGGCAATCGAATCGTTCCACGCGCCGAGCATCTCACGGCAGCACCAGGTCTCCTTGAGCAAGGCGTTACGCTGGGTCACGCAGCGCCCATAGGTGCTCGCAAGATCGGCATAGCGTGCGCTCAGTTGCATGCCAAAGTCATCGAGGGCGGCGCGGCGCACACTGGCGCCTCGCTTAACCATGTCCAGATGGTCAGGGCAAAACAGCACGCTCGGCAGAACCCCGCGTACACCGGCGGCAGAGCATCTCTTGCCGTTGCGGCTAAACGAGCGCTTACCGTCCTCCGCGCTCAATCCCATATCAAGCACGCGGCCGTCGCCCTCGAGCCTCAGCTCGACCTTGCACGAGCCCACGCCGTCATGGACGAGCTCGGCTGCGGTCGGATGCCTAAACGAGGCGCCGCTCGTCAGCAGCTGCAGCGCCTCTATGAGATTGGTCTTTCCCGCCGCGTTTGGTCCCGCAAGTATCGTCACGCCCTCGTCCAGGGCAAGACGATAGCTATCGAAGCTGCGGTAGTGCGCGACGGAAAGATCGCGGGCGAACATGGTCATGGCGCAGCGCTAGATGCGGACCGGCATGACCAGGTACAGGTAGTTGATCTTGTCGTAGGACTTGAAGATGCCCGCCTGCGAGTAGCTCTTGAGCTCCAGCGTGATCTCCTTCTCCTTGGACAGAGCATTGAGGCAGCCGAAGATGTAGTGGTAGTTGAAGGCGATGGTACCCGACTCGCCCTCGGCCTCGACATCGATCGTCTCCTGCGCAAGGTCCTGGTCATTGGAAATGGAGGACAGGCCCATCTGCCCGTTCTCGACATCGATCTCGAACTTGACGGCGGGGTTGGCGCTCGCGATAACGGCCACGCGCTTGAGGGCGGCGTTAAAGGCGGCGACGTCGATCTTGACGCTCGTCACGCACGAATCGGGGATGAGCTGCTTGTAGTTGGGGTACACGCCCTCGATGCGGCGCGACACGTAGGTGGTGTTGCCGGCCTCAAAGACGACCTGGGTGTCGGTAGCCCCGATCATGATGGTCGCCTGGCTGGCCATGATGTTCAGCGCGTCGTTAAAGGCGTCGGCCGGAACGTTGAGTTCAAAGGAGCCCTCGAGGGTCGAGGTCTCGACCTGCGTATCGCACACGGCCAAGCGGAAGGAATCGGTCGCCACCAGGCGCACGGTGTTGTTCTCGACTTTCATGTGCACGCCGCCCAGGATGGGGCGGGCCTTGTCGGTCGAGGTGACGCGCCACACGCGACCGACCATTTCGGACAAGATATCGGTCGGCAGCTCCACGGCGCTCTCGATGGCATAGGCCGGAAACTCGGGGAAGTCATTGGCATCGAGCGTGTTCAGCCTAAAAGAGCTCTTCTCGCAACTGATCAGCACTTGGCGCTCGGACAGCTCAAAGGTGACCGGGGCATCGGGGAGGGTCTTGGTGATATTGGAGAGCATCTTACAGGGGATAACCATCTCGCCCTCTTCTTCGACATGCGCCGCGATGCGATGACGGATCGAGATGGTGTAGTTAGAGGTCTGGAATTCCAAGATGCCGTCTTGCGCCTTAACGAGCACGCCCGACAGGATGGGAAGGGTGGATGCCGAAGCGACACCCTTCATAACGACGCCGATGGCTTGTGTAAGCGAGCTCTGGCTGACGGTGAACTTCATCTTTTAATACCTTTCTATAGATATAAATATCTTAATAATAGTAATAGCACTGACGAAACTGTTGATTACTCCCAAAGACGCAGGTCAGACCCAAAAAGAGAATCGACAGCAACCTGTGTGCAACAGGGGTGGTTTTCCACGTTCAAAACCTGCGCAAAACTTTTCATCACCGCGGGTTGGGTTTTAGACACCTTATGCCCGTGGTTTCGACAAGTTTTCAACAGGTGTCTCTATTTCCCTACGAGCGCAGTGTAATTTTATCGCGCAGCGACTTAAGGTCTTCGGTGACGGTGCGGTCTTCCTGGATCATCTTCTGGACCTTTTTGTAGCTCGTGCTGACGGTCGAGTGGTTGCGGTTGCCAAATTCGGCGCCCACCGCCGTGGTCGTCATCTCGCACATCTCGATGGCCAGGTAGATAGCGATATGGCGTGCTTTGGCGATATTGGCGTTGCGACGCGGGCCGATGAGCTCCTCGTGCGTCACGCCGTACTGCTCTTCGATGACGGACTGAACCGTTTGCACGTTGATCTTTTTGGCCGATGTGTCGAAGTACTGGCTGGCGATGGCGTCGATATCGTCAAAGGTGAGCTCCCCGCCCTCGCGTTCGCGGTCGCCCGCCTCGCCGGCGCAGCGCTCGCAGAAGCTCTCGAGTTCGCGGATGTTGGTGCCCGACACCTCTGCCATGTGCTTAAAGTGCTCATCGGTCAGGTGCCCGCCGTCGCCCCCATAGGCCGCCAGCAGCGAGTCGTCGCCTGCCTCGGGAGCGGCGACGATGGTGTTCTCGTAATATCGCTGCAAGATCTTGTATTTCATCTCGTAGCTGGGCTCTGCGACTAGGCAGAGCATGCCGGCGTTGAAGCGGCTGGTCAGACGCTCGTCCATGCTCAGGTCCTTGGGGGCGCGGTCTGCCGCGATGACGACTTTCTTGTTGTTGCGGATGAACTCGTCCATGAGCTGGAAAAAGTAGTCCACGCTCGCGCGCTTGCCGATGATGTTTTGGATGTCATCGATGATGAGCACGTCCACACCGTGGTACGCCTGCATGATGGGGGCGTTGCTCTTCTTTTGGCGGTCGAACTCGGTCATCAGGTCGTCCAGATATGCCTGGGAGTTGGCATACTTGACCTTGATCTCGGGCGACTTCTCGGCGAGCTCGTTTTTGATGGCAAGCAGCAGGTGCGTCTTGCCCAGGCCCGATTTGCCGTAGATGAACAGTGATGTGCATGTGCCGCGCTCGTCCGCGAGGGCGGCAAACTTGAGCGCCGAGCGATAGGCATGGCTGTTCTCGGGGCCGTAGACAAAGTTCTCAAAGGTAAATTTTGAGTTCGCGGCGAGCGGGGCTCCATCCGTATTCTGCTCGGCCGGCACGGTTGGTGCTGGCATGGGTGAAGCGGGGGTCGCAGCTTGCGTGGATTTAGTCGGCGCTCCGCCCTTCATCTGGTTCATCATGCGGCGAAAATCGTCGGCCGAGAGCGTGTTCTTGATTGCAATGCCCGAATCCGCGCCCGCCGCTGCGTCGTGAGCGATGGGCATGTGCGTGACGGGTGCGTTCGTTGACGTCGCCGCCGCGGTCGGCAACGGCGCCATGGTTTCACGGGAAACATCGCTGTGCTGGTGCTCGATTGTCGGCACGTCGCTTGCGGAGGCTGGTACCGTCGGGGAAGCAGCGGGAGCCGTGGCGGGCGCCGTCGCGGCAGCGGATTCCGTCGCGGCGCCTTGCGGCGCCACGATGTCGAGCGCGATCGGTGCAAAGGCGATTTCTTCCAGATAAGCCTCAATAGTCGGCTGATGCTTTTTGAGCTGCGCGATGGCAAAGCGCGAGGGGGCCTCGATCGTGAGCGTATCTTCGGTCAGGCTTATGGCGCGCGATTGCCCCAGCATGTTGATGAGGCGTGCATCTTGGCCGTCGCGCTGGCAAAAGGCGATGGCATCCCCCAGGATGATGCTTGCTTCCTCGTCCACTGTCTCTCCCGTTCTTTAGCTCTGAGCTCGCACGCGAGCGGCGCCGAGTTCGGTCAGATGGTATTTCTGGCCATGCTTGATGACCAAGCCGGCCTGCGCCAAGTCATTGAGCGTGCGTGACCAAGTGGGGGCCGAGTTTCCAAACGCCCTCGCAAGATCGGTTGCGCCGCACGCTTGATTTTGCGCCAGATAGCCCAGCGCGGCGTTGCCGCGATCGCTTACGAACACGTCCGGTTGTGGCTGTGCATACTGATTTACTGCATTAGGATACATCATTTGAGCTGCTGGTTGTTGAGAACTCTGCGTCGGCGGCATTTGCTGTTGAAAACTTTGAGGCCACTGTTGGTAAGGCTGCGGAGGCGTCTGCTGGGCCCAGGGGTTGTACTGCTGCTGCGGCATCTGCTGGTACGGCTGCTGATATCCCTGCTGGTACTGCTGCGGGAACGGTTGGCCGTACCCCAGTGGCGGCATCTGCTGATATGGATATCCCCGTTGGTACGGCTGATAGCCCATTTGCTGGCCACCCGGCGCCCCCGTCGCCTGCTGCATTGCTGCTGCATCCTGATCAGCCAGTGGCATGGCCTCTGGCATGTTTGGCGGCATCGACATAGATGCCGCCTGGGGTTCTTGTGTGGGAAGCATTCCGGGCGGCTGCATCTGTCCCACGGGGGGCTGCATCTGCCGCGTTGCCACGGTCTGCTGCGCAAAAGCTCCCGGCAGGGGATATGTGGGCTGCTCCGTCTCGGGCCGCACGGCAGCGCCGCGTCCGCCGGCACGCTCGATTTCCTGCACGCGTTTAGGGTTCAGGCTTACCGTAACCACGGTGCCGTTGCCCATGTTGTCCTCGATGGATACGGCACCGCCGGCGTTTTCCAAATACTCCTGCACCATGGGAAACCCTGCTCCGGTTCCACGGATATAGCGCTTCATCTTGCTGTTTGCGCTGGTAACGCCAAAGTCGAAAGCACGTTCCTTGTCGTCGATGCCGGGTCCTTGGTCAGCAAAGCGGATGGTTTCTCCGCCGTCCAGAATCGAGATGATGGGCTCGGCAAAGTGTGCGTGGATAAAGTTTTCGACAATCTCGCGGATGACCATGAGCGAGATATGGCCGCCTTGTTCTTTCATGCACTGGTAGACGGTGTTGGTCGTCTCTTCCAAATACGTGCGGACATCTTGCGGATCAATGACGATCACCCGCGGTGTCGACAGCATGTCGTCATAGACGGCGATGCGCGCGGCGTACATGGCTTTTGGCGCCTGCGTGGTCGTCTGCTCGCCTTCCGCACGCTCTTCGCGCACGCCGGTGATGTGCTCGTTGTCGGGTGCCGGGTCTCCGGAATCGACCATGGTGTAAAAGTCGTCAGACATGCCGCTCGCAATCTTTCAAAAGGTTTCGAACAAATAGTAGCTCACCGTGCAACGTTTCTCATCTTTCGACAACTTTTCAAAACTTGTTGAAAACTTTGGAAAACGGGCGAAAAGTTCTCAACATTGCCAACATGACCTGTTGAAAACTCGATGAAATATCGTGAAAGGTTGCCATGAGGCGCAAATTTCGGTTGTGCTTATGGGGGAACCGTGTGAACTGCGCAACCTTTTACCTTTGATTTCTTGACATTTGAACATTGATTTCCCTACAATCTTCAAGCTCACGTGTCTATATCTGCGTCCGCGTCCCCGCGGACACTCGAAATGCAGCAGGAGGAACTTAAGATGAAGCGTACGTATCAGCCTAATAAGCGTAAGCGTGCCAAGACCCATGGCTTCCGTGCCCGTATGGCCACTAAGGGTGGTCGTGCCGTGCTCGCCCGTCGTCGTGCCAAGGGCCGCAAGCGTCTCACTGTCTAGCAGCGATACACACATCTCGCATGAAGACTATTAAGTCTCGGCAAGATTTCGAGCATGTGTTCAGTCAGGGGCGTCGTTTCAATCACCCTCTGATTCGAATGACCATATGTGAATCGGTTGGCGAAGGCGACTCCGGAAGGGTCGCCTTCGTTGGTGCTAAGCGACTCGGTTGTGCCGTCGTGCGCAACCGATCTAAGCGTGTGATGCGCGAGGCCGCCCGCAGCTGCGGATTTCCCGTTGCGGGTTATGACATCATCTTGTTTGCAACTCCCAAGACGAGGGTTTCCTCGCCGCAGGAGATGGACAAGGCATTGCGTTCGCTTATGAAGCGCGCCGGTGTTGCCGGGGAGGAGCGATGAGCAATCACGTTTTGCGACGTGTTGCCATCGCTCCTATTCGCATATATCAACAGGTTATTTCGCCCTTATTGCCTGACGCCTGCATTTATTACCCAACGTGCTCGCAATACGCCGTCCAGGCGATTGAGAAGCACGGTGTTTTGAGAGGCTGCTGGCTTGCCGTGAGGCGCATCGCTCGCTGCAATCCCCTGCACGTCGGCGGTTATGACCCTGTGCCCTAGCGGGCACTCGCTATCGGAGGAAAACTTACATGTGGGATTGGATCGTTAACATCCTTTTCGAGCTGCTCAAGCTCATCCAGACCTTTGCGGTCGACTGGGGCCTGTCCATCATCATCCTGGTGGTCATCATCCGTCTGCTGCTGACGCCGCTCATGCTCAAGTCGACCAAGTCGACGGCTCGCATGCAGGTGCTGCAGCCCAAGATGCTCGAGATCCAGGAGCGCTATGCCGACGATCCCCAGCGTCAGGCCGAGGAGATGCAGAAGTTCTACAGCGAGAACAAGTTCAACCCCATGGCTGGCTGTCTGCCGCTGCTGATTCAGATGCCTATCCTGTTCGCCCTGTTTACATTGCTGCGCAACCTGCCGCAGTACTTTAACGACGGCACGTTCTCGTTCTTCAACATCCTGCCCGACCTGACCACCACGCCGAGCGCTTCCTTTGCCGATGGCTTTATGGTCGCGCTGCCTGCGCTGGTTTGCCTGATCCTGTTCGCCGTCCTGACCCTGATTCCGCAGCTCTATATGTCGCGCAACCAGACCGGCCAGCAGGCTCAGAGCATGCGTATGATGGCCGTTGTCATGACGGTCATGATGCTTTGGATGGGCTGGAGCCTTCCCGTTGGTGTTCTGCTGTACTACGACGTCTCGTCTGCTTGGCAGGTTATCCAGCAGATTTTTGTGACGCAGAAGGTCATCGACAAGGCGAAGGCCGATGAGGAGGAGCGTCTTAAGAACGCTCCGCTGCAGGTTGAGGTCACTCGTCGAGAGAAGAAGCCGCGCCCGCACAAGAAGAAGTAGTGGGATATCAATCTTATTTAGGTACCTAACTTTTGGAGTACGTTATGTCTGAAGAGATCATCGAGGATATGCTTGAGGAGGTTGCCCCGCAGGTCGCGGGCGATTATCCCGAGATTGCACAGCGCTACAAGGCTGGTGAAGAGCTGACCGATGAGGAGCTCGACACCATTGCCGATGTTGCGATTTCCATCCTGCGTTCCATCCTTTCGCACTTCGATGCCGCCAACTCTCCTATCGATGAGTATGAGGGCGACGAGGGTGAGCTGATTTTGGATGTAACTGCTCCCGATCTTGCTGTTCTCATTGGCCGTCATGGTCGCACCCTTGATGCCCTTCAGGTTATGTTCTCTTTGCTGGTGAGCCGCAAACTTGGCTTTAGGTATCCGGTTGTAGTGGACGTAGAGGGATACAAGAGTCGCCGTCAGGACAAGGTTGCTTCCATGGTTCAGTCTGCTGCCGAGCGTGCCATCCGCACTCATAAGAGTGTTTCGCTTCCGCCCATGAATGCCTACGAGCGTCGACTGGTTCACATTGCACTTCGTGGCAATGATGCCGTCGATACTCATTCTGAGGGTTCTGACCCTGATCGCCATGTGGTGATTGTTGCTCGATAATCTTCTCGAGCTTATGCTAAGGGGACGTGGTTTCCACGTCCCCTTTTTTTGTCAAAAGTTCTCGATACACTGATTTTTGTCAGAAAGGAGCTTTCGTTGTTAGTACTTACTGATCAGCAGGCTGACGAGATGTTGAGTCGTCTAACTTCCTATTGCAAAGAGTATTCCTTGAGCGTAACTGATGTTGAGCTAAGGAAATGTATTCAGCATTTGGATTTGGTTCTAGAAACAAATAAGACAACCAATCTCACCCGTATTCTTAACGTAGAAGATGCTGCAGTACTTCATATCCTCGACTCACTTGTTTTGCTCCCCTATATCAACAAGGCTCTTGAGGGAGCTTTGCTCGATATGGGAACAGGTGCGGGCTTCCCTGGTATTCCATTAACCATAACCACGCATCGTAAAGCTACTTATATTGACTCCGTTGGCAAGAAGGTTGATGCGGTTAATTCCTTTGTCCATGCTCTTGGATTGAAACATGCTCATGCGGTTCATGATCGTCTTGAAGAATATGCTCGAAGCCATAAGAAGCAGTTCTCTGTTGTAACCGCCCGCGCACTGGCCCCTCTACCGATTCTTATTGAGTATGCGGCTCCGTATCTGAAGGATGGAGGGCTATTTGTTATAACCAAGGGCAATCCTTCGGATGAGGAGCTTGCTTCCGGCATGTCAGCAGCTAAGATTTGCGGCTTCACTTTGCTTCTGAATGACGCAATTGATTTGCCTGAAGGCTTGGGTCACAGGGAGTTCATTGTTCTTAGGAAGAGTCATCCAGCATCCGTCTCATTGCCTCGTGCAAATGGCGTGGCAAAGAAGAATCCGCTTGCCTAGATGTTTCACGTGAAACATAATGGATACTAACAACTTGCAGTGTTTCACGTGAAACATGGCGGTTGATATCGATTCGGAATGTTTCACGTGAAACATCCTCCGTTTGACAGCTTTAATACACACCAGGAGGGACCGTGGGATTTCGCGACGTTAAGCGTTCTAAGAGCGCAAAAGACACGCGTATCATTGCAATCATCAATCAAAAAGGCGGCGTCGGTAAGTCAACGACGGCTGTAAACCTTGCAGCAGCACTGGGTGAGCAGGGTCGTAAGACACTGATTGTCGATTTTGATCCGCAGGGAAACAGCACCAGTGGATTCGGAATTGAAAAAGAAGACCTTGATCACTGCATCTATGATGCATTGTTGAATGATGTGCCGGCAGAATCGCTTGTTCTTGATACAAATTGTAAAAAGGTATTCGTTATTCCGGCTACAATTCAACTTGCAGGCGCGGAAATTGAGCTCGTAAGCGCAATTGCTCGTGAAACCCGCCTCAAAGATTTGCTTGAGCCGATTCAGGACGAGTTTGACTTTATTTTCATTGACTGTCCTCCTTCGCTCGGCCTGCTTACTATCAACGCTTTGACCGCAGCAGACAGCGTTTTGATTCCGATCCAGTGCGAATATTACGCACTCGAGGGCGTTACGAAGCTGCTTGAGTCAATGAAGATGGTCAAATCACGGCTGAACAAGGGCTTAGACACCTATGGTGTGCTTATGACCATGTATGACTCGCGTACTTCACTATCGAATCAGGTTGTTGAGGAGGTCCAATCGTACTTTGGTGATAAGGCGTTTAAGACGCTAATCCCCCGTACGGTTAAAATCTCCGAAGCTCCGTCTTTTGGAGAACCGGTAATTACCTATGCACCTCAAAATAAGGGTGCAAAAGCATATATGAACCTTGCAAAAGAGGTGATCAAGCGTGCCTAGTGTAAAGAAACGTGGCGGATTGGGACGTGGACTCAATGCTTTGGTCTCAGAGGCCGAGTATGAGACCGGCGGTTCGGCTGCATCGGCTTCAAATGCCGCATCTGAAACAAAACTACCTATTGAGGATATCGTTCCCAACCCTAATCAGCCGCGAATTCACTTTAACGAAACTGAACTTCGCGAGTTGAGCGAGTCAATCCAAGAACATGGCGTTTTGCAGCCGCTTTTGGTTCGCAAGCATGGAAACGGCTATGAGATCATCGCTGGTGAGCGTCGTTACCAGGCGTCAAAGCTTGCTGGCCTTGAAGAATTGCCAGTCATCATTAAAGAGGTAAATGATGAAGAGATGCTGGCTCTTGCTCTTATCGAAAACCTTCAGCGTTCTGATCTGAATCCCGTCGAAGAGGCTAAGGGCTATCGCCAACTCATTGATGCCAGCGGGATGACCCAGGAGGCATTGTCGAAGGCAGTAAGCAAGTCACGCTCTGCAATTACAAACTCGCTACGTCTTCTCGATCTCCCCGAAGTAGTTCAGCAGATGATTTTTGAGGGCAAACTTACTGCTGGTCATGCACGTGCGATTCTTGCAGTTCCCTATGAGGACGCGCGTATTCGACTTGCAGAGAAAGTTGTTACAGAGGGCCTTTCCGTAAGAGCGACAGAAAATCTTGCTCCGTTGTTTTCTGCCGGAGAGACACCTAAGACGCCAAGGCCTGCAACGCCTCAGTCCTTTAAAAAGGCTGCCCGTGTGCTTCGTCAGGTATTTAATACCAATGTGCGTGTGAAGAGCTCGCGTGGAAAGAATAAGATTGAGATTGAGTTTAAAGACGAGGAAGAGCTCTCTCGTATTCTTGGCGAAATGATTCAGTTTGATCAAGGAGGCCAAGATGAGGAATAAGATTTTAACAGCGATTGCATTGGTGACGACTGTCGCGGCTGGTGCCTTTGCTGGCTATAAGATCGCGACAGACGATGAACTTCGAGGTCGTTTGCTTCGTGGTGCGCAGGATATCGTCGATACTTCCAAGAAGAAAATGGATGTTATGACAGAAGATGTTGCTATGCGTACTGCTCAGGTAACGAAGAATCCAAAGATTAATCAAGGTTGGGTTAACAACCAATGGGAAAATGTAGGCTATTAGGTACCTAACAATTACTTAGCATATTTTGATAGGTCCTTGTCTGATTCACGAGACAAGGACCCCTTATTTTGGCCGTAAAAATGGGACCGTAGCAGCTGATTCAAAATTAAGGTCAATAAATGAAACGGCCACGGTTGCATATCCTGCAACCGTGGCCGTTCGATGTTTCACATGAAACGTTTTGGGGTGCGACTCCCCTATGCGTTCTTCTGAACTTTGAAGCGCTGCTTCAGCTGTCCGCAAGCGGCGTCAATATCGTTACCACGGGAGTTACGAATCGTTGTCTCGATGCCACGGGACTCAAGGCGACGCTGAAGATCCTCAACCTTATGAATCGGCGACGGCTTGAGCGGGCTACCCTCGATGTCGTTAAGCTGAATGAGGTTAACGTGGCACAGCGTTCCCTCGCAGAAGTCGCAGAGCGCCTGCATTTCCGGATTCGTATCGTTGACGCCTTCGATCATGGCATACTCATAGGTTGGGCGGCGGCCGGTCTTCTCGGTGTAGAGCTGAAGCGCTTCGTGAAGGCGAAGCAGCGTGTACTTCTTAACACCGGGCATGAGCTTATTGCGCGTCGACTGGATGGCGGAATGCAGTGAAACAGCAAGCGTGAACTGCTCGGGGATGTCGGCAAATTTGCGAATACCGGGAATAACGCCACTGGTAGAGACGGTGAGGTGACGAGCGCCGATACCGATGCCATCGGGGTCGTTGAGGATTCGCAGCGCCTTGAGAACCTCGTCGTAGTTGGCAAACGGCTCGCCCTGGCCCATGAAGACAACGCTCGTGGCGCGCTCGCCAAAGTCGTTGGATACATGAAGTACCTGGTCGACGATCTCTTGAGCGGTCAGAGAGCGCTTGAGGCCGTTGAGACCGGTAGCGCAAAAGGCGCAGCCCATGCCACAGCCAGCTTGGGTGGAAACGCAGACGGAAAGCTTGTTACGACGGGGCATGCCGACAGTCTCGACGGAAACGCCGTCGTGGTACTCGAGCAAATACTTGCGAGAGCCATCTTTGGAAACCTGCTTGGTTAGTTCAGTCGGCGTGTCAAAGGCAAAAGCCTCTTTAAGCTGCTCGCGGAAAGCCTTAGGAAGGTTTGTCATATCGTCAAACGAACAAACGTTCTTCTCAAAGACCCATTCGATGAGCTGCTTCGCGCGGAAGGCTGGCTGGCCAAGTTCGGCCACGAGCTCGCGAATATCGTTTTGGCTCAAGTCGCGAATGTCCTGAGATTTAGTCCTGGGATTCATGGAAGCCTTTCGATTTTGGGGAAACGTAGAGGGTATCGCTACAATATGGTATCAGCTGCAGAAATTATAGAGGAGGAGTCTGCCCATGCCGGGTAAAAGCCTAGAGAACATGCACGTAGCGGTCTTGGCGGGCGGTCATTCCGCTGAGCGCGAGATCTCGCTCAATTCGGGAAAGAACGTCGTGGTTGCCTTGAAGGAGGCCGGCTACACTTCGGTGGAGCTGCTCGACACGGCTGCTGATGACTTTATGGTAACCATGGCAACCGGCGGCTTTGACGTGGCGTTTATCGCCATGCACGGTGCCGGCGGCGAGGATGGCGCCATGCAAGGCGCCATGGAGACCCTGGGTATCCCCTACACGGCTTCGGGCGTGCTTGCCAGCGCCTGCGGTGCCGACAAGGAGGTCTCTAAGCTCCTGTACGCCAAGGCGGGCATTCCCATTGCCCCCGGCCTTGCGCTCGAGGTGGGCGATGAAGTCGATATCGATCGTATCGTCGAGGTTTGTGGCGAGCGCTGCTTTGTGAAGCCGGCCGTCAACGGTTCCAGCTATGGCATTTCCCTGGTCCATGAGCCCTCCGAGCTGCTCGCGGCAATCGCCAAGGCGTTTGAGTACGGCGACAAAGTACTGGTCGAGAAGTGCATCGAGGGTACCGAGATCACCGTCGGCGTATACGGCGAAGATGACGTGCGCGCTCTGCCGATTGTCGAGATTCGTAAGCCCGAGGACTGCGAGTTCTACGATCTGGACGTGAAGTATGTCGACCCTACGGACATCCATCGTATTCCGGCGCAGATTTCACCCGAGAATTACGCTCGCGCTCAGGAGCTTGCCTGTGCTGCTCACAAGGCCCTCGGTTGCCTGGGCATCTCGCGCAGCGATTTTATCGTGAGCGAGGACGGCCCCGTCATCCTCGAGACCAATACCATTCCCGGCATGACCGATACGTCGCTGTATCCGGATGAGATTCGCCACACCGACGACATGACGTTCCCGCAGGTCTGTGACAGCCTGATCCGTATGGGCCTTCGTCGAGCGGGCATTGCATGCTAATCGAGGACGCGGTTTTGTCAGGAACGCCGCAGTTTGTCATCGACTCCTATGCCACGCTTGCCGAGCGCGCCAAAACACAGTCCTTCGGCCTTATTGAGGAAGATGTGATCGTCCTCGATACCGAGACAACGGGTCTTTCGGTGCAGGACAACGAGCTGATCGAGATCTCGGCGGCCCGCCTTTCGGGTCGCGAGGTCGTCGACCGCTTCGATACCTTCGTGCATCCCAAGCAGCTGATTCCCGCCGAGATTACCGAGCTCACGAGCATTACAAATGCCGATGTGGCAGATGCCCCGTCGGCTGTTGAGGCCGTCGCCGCTCTCGCCGATTTTGTCGGTGGTTGCCCGGTGATCGCACATAACGCCACGTTCGACCGCTCGTTTATCGAGTCGGTCAAAGGCGGCGTCAACGTGAGCGATATCTGGATTGATTCGCTGGCGCTGTCGCGCATCGCGCTTCCGCGCCTGGCCTCGCACAAGCTGTCTTTTATGGCCGATCTGTTTGGCTGTGACTCGGTATCACACCGTGCCAATGCCGACGTCGACGCCCTGTGTGGCGTATGGCGCGTGTTGCTCGTGGCGCTCACCGACTTGCCTCAGGGCCTCATGGCGCGCCTAGCCGACATGCATCCGGATGTGCCTTGGTCCTATCGTCCTATCTTCTCATTCTTGGCGGGGCAGAACCCTGGTTCTATCTTCTCTCTCAGCGCCGCTCGTGCTGACGTTCTCAAGGCCGATCGCGCCGACGATCGGGTGGACGCCGACGAACTGCCGGTACTCAAGATGCCGAGTCGTGAGGAGATTGAGGCAGACTATGCGCCAGGTGGCCTGGTCAATCGCATGTATCCCACCTACGAGCCGCGTGATGAGCAGATCGCGATGGCGCTCGAGGTCCGCGATGCGCTGGTCACGGGCACTCATCGTGTAATTGAGGCGGGCACGGGCGTCGGCAAATCGATGGCCTATCTGGTGCCTTTTGCCGAGGCAGCACGCCGTAACAACATCACGGTTGGTATTGCGACCAAATCGAACAATCTTGCCGACCAGCTCATGTACCATGAGCTGCCAAAACTTGCCGAGCAACTGGACGGTGGCCTGTCATTTTGCGCTCTCAAGGGCTATGACCACTATCCGTGCCTGCGCAAGCTTGAGCGCATGAGCCGCGGCCAGGTCGAGATTACCACCAAGCGCGATCCGGCGGACACGCTCACGGCGGTCGCGGTCATTATGGCGTACGTCTGCCAATCAGCCGATGGCGACCTCGACTCGCTCGGCATTCGGTGGCGCAGCGTCAACCGCCCCGACTTTACGACGGCCTCGCGCGAGTGTGCTCGTCGCCTCTGCCCGTTTTTCCCTGATAAATGTTTGGTCCACGGCGCTCGCCGTCGTGCAGCGCATGCCGACGTGGTGGTCACCAACCATTCCCTGCTGTTCCGCAATGTTGCGGCCGAGGGCAGGATTTTGCCTCCGATTCGTCATTGGGTAATCGACGAGGCTCATTCTATCGAGCGCGAGGCGCGCCGTCAGTGGGCGCGCGTGGTGTCGGCGGACGAATCACGCGTTCTGTTTGAGCGCCTGGGTGGCTCGAGCACCGGTGCGCTAAGCCAGGTCTCCCGTGATTTGGCAACCTCCGAGGGCTCTACGCTCTATCTGGGCCTTACTGCCAAGGCGACGTCGACGGTTGCGCGCGCGAGCATGGCAATCGCCGACGTGTTCGATGGCGTTCGCGAGCTCGGCCGCCGTGCCCGTGGGGGTTATGACAATGCCAATCTATGGATTGGCCCCGAGCTGCGCGAATCTGACGACTGGCATGATTTCTTACAGTCGGCCTACGCTGCCATCGATGCATTGGAACAAGCTGACAAGTGCGTCGACGCGCTGGTGCAAGCCGTCGCCGCCGACAAGCCCGAGGTTGTTGTCGACTTGGGCGATATCTCGCGCCGCCTGCACGAGCTGGCCGAGAACCTCAAACTCATCATCGACGGCACCGATGAACACTACGTGTATTCGCTGCAGGTCAATCGCAGGTTGCGTGCCGGCGGAGAGTCAATGACCGCAGAGCGCATCGACATTGGCGAGGCCTTGGCAACCGAGTGGCTGCCCGAGGTTCACACGGCTATCTTTGCCTCGGCGACCATGACGGTGTCCAAAAGCTTTGAACACTTTAACCACGCGGTCGGCCTCGATCGCATCGGTGCTTCAACATCCTCATCGCTGCACTTGGACTCGAGCTACGACTTTGATTCGAACATGGCTGTAGTCGTTGCGGGCGATATACCCGATCCGCGCGATCGTGAGAGCTATCTTACGGCGCTCGAGCGCGTGCTGGTCGACGCCCATCTTGCCATGGGCGGATCGGTGCTCACATTGTTTACCAATCGGCGCGACATGGAAGACCTGTACGCCCGCGTTGAGCCCAAGATGGCCCGTGCGGGTCTGGAGCTCAACTGCCAGCAGCGCAACTCATCTCCTCGTCGCCTGCGCGACCGGTTTATCAACGAGCCGACCTCGTCGCTTTTTGCTCTTAAGGCCTTCTGGGAGGGATTCGACGCCAGCGGCGAGACACTGCGCTGCGTCATCATTCCCAAGCTGCCGTTCTCGAGCCCCACGGACCCGCTCTCGTGCGAGCGCAACCTGCGCGAAGACCGCGCTTGGGCGCGCTATTCGCTGCCCGAGGCGGTGCTCGAGGTCAAGCAGGCGGCCGGCCGCCTTATCCGCTCGTCGACCGATTGCGGCGTGCTGATTCTGGCCGACCCGCGCCTGGTGACGAAGGGCTACGGAAAGAAGTTCTTAACGTCGCTGCCCACGAGCTCCTACCAGCGCATCGAATCGGCGCAGATCGGGCACTATCTGCAACTGTGGCGCGCACGCCACGAGCGGCGGCGCTAAAGCGGACAGACGAGGGTTTTTGCCATATCGCACAGGCGCTTTGACAGGGCGGGGTCATCCAAGATGCGGATGGCTCCGCCCGCTGCGATTACCTGGCTCAGTAGCCAACGCTCGGAGCCGTAATGCACGGTTACCGTTGCCATGTCTGCCCCGCCGCGCTCGATTAGGGTGATGCCGGCCCAGTCCAGATGCTCCGCCATATCGAATGGCATCAAGAGCTTTGCGCTGCGCTGCGTCCGGGCAAGGGAATCGTGGAGGGATGCGACGTCCGGTGCGTGAGGCACGACGGAGTCTTCCGTCAAGGCGAGTCCCTCGATTTTATCCATGCGATAGGTGCGCTGCTCATCGACTGTGATGTCCCAGGCAATCAGGTATGTTTGGTCGCCGTTTGCCGTAATGCGCAAGGGGTCGACCAGACGCTCGCGTGGCCGTGCATCGTCCATCGAGCGATATGAGATGCGGCAGCGAACGCCGTCCTGAATGGCGCAGCTCAGCTGCTGCCAGTGCGACCCGTGGTTGACGGTGTCAAAGACGCGCTGGTTATAGCCGAGCTCTTCGGGTAGAAGGGCATGTCGAATCCGGGCTGCCGTCTGCGGCTCGATCCCCAACGATTCAAGTTCGTGGTTGAGCACAGCGCCCTCGGCGGCACTCAGGCGCAACGGTAGCACACGCCCGGCGTCACCGGTGAGGATCACACGCTCGCCGTGGCATTCGCAGATGATGCGCGCACCAGATTCTCGGTCCGCGAGCGTCGAGACGATCTCGAGAATCTCGTCGAGCGATACTCCCGTGATGTCAAAGCGGCTGCAAATCTCGGTTCGTGTCATGCCGCTCTCGCCGGCGGCGTAGAGGGCCTCCATGATGTCGATGGCGCGCGAGAGTCTCTGCTCGCTGGTGAGTTTACGCACGGGCATGCTCGTGCACCGTCCTTTCAATGAGGTGGTTCCACGCCTGTTTGAGCGATTTGGGGGCCACGGGCCTCATGCCGTCCATGGCGTGGGCCATGCAAAATGAGGCGCCGGCTTCAAGATCGCGCACGTCAACGGTCCAGGTCCATCCCACATCGGTGTGTACGAGCTCACCTCGCCCACGCGTGAGACCGTTGATCATATCGATCTGCGTCTGAGGGGCGAATGAGAACGTGGCTGCAACGGGCGGTCGGTCGGCAAAATCGAATTCAAAGAACAGGTAGTCGCTGAGGTTGAAGTCCGCGGGGATGACGTAGGCCTTCGAAGGACGCCAAGCGCGAACGATACGGTCGCAGCGGAATGTCCTGATGTCGTCGGTGACGTTGTCGAGGCCGCAGAAGTACGCCACGCCCTCGCGCTCGAACATGCCGTAGACGCAGACGGTACGTTCTCTCTGCTCGCCGCGTCCGTTCTGATATAAAAATCGTAGCGCGCATCGCTCGGCAAAGGCGCTCCAAACCGCATCGACGGTGGGAGAGCGGCTGATCGGCGCCTCGTCTACCGTCGTCCTGCCGGTGAGATAGGCAATCTTGGAGCGAATATCGGCAAGCGGTGCGGCAAAAGTGGATGAGCCGGCCGCTAGTGTCTGGTCGATGGCGTTGAGCAGGATATCGGCGTCGTCTGCGGTAATGAGGCCGCCTGCCGCAAACGTGTGCTCGCGGTCGATTGTCCACGAGCTTTCCTCGGTCTCCTGCGCGCCGGTGGGGCGAACCTCCTTGATTAAGATGCCGCGTTCGAGCAGCTTGTCACGATCGCGTCGAAACTTGCGCTTATCCGAGTCGATATTGCCCGAGCCATATCCCAGGTCAGAATCCAAGACGATCTGCTCGGTCGTCAGCGGTTCGGGGGAGCTATTGAGCACAAAGAAAAGATTGAGGATGCGCTGAGCCGTTTTATCGAAACTGGGCTCCGAATTTCCCTTTTTAATTGTCTCGGTCGTGTCGCTTGCCGTCATAGAGTCCTCGCATGAGAAGGTGGTTTGCTGCCATGATTTTAGTCCGATATGGAGATTAGGCTATATCCTTGTCCGCTCGGGGCGTTAAGATGGCCCGAATTCGGTCGTTTGCGCTCGCTCGGGGTATACTTTCGACTATATACGGTTCTAATGTGCATGCATTGGGCCTATTTGTCGGATTATGGATGTGGAGCGCACATGGCGAACACCCAGAACTATATTAACCACCTGCTGCAGAACACCGGCATTACGCCGGCATGCAGCGAAGAAGAGCGCTTGGCTGCCGAAGATATCGCTCAGATCTTCCGCAACCACGGCTTTGACCCCGAGGTTCAGGAGTTCAATGCCCCGGCGCCCAGTAGGTTGGCATTTGCCGTTACCGGTATTCTTGCGTTTGCCGGCGCCCTGCTGATGGGCATCGGCGGCGGTATCGGCTTGGTCGGCACCTTGCTGGCCATTGTCGGCGCCGTTCTTTACGTGCTCGAGCGCACGGGCCACCCCGTGGTTTCGCGCCTGGGCAAGACGGGCGTGAGCCAAAATGTCATCGCCTACCACAAGGCCTCGGGCCCGCTCGCGTCCCCGCGTAACCGCCCGGTGGTCGTTGTCGCACACTACGACTCTCCCCGTGCTGAGCTGCTCGCCCGCGAGCCTTATGCTTCGTATCGTGCACTCATCGCCAAGCTGTTGCCCGTTGCCACGGTTGCCCCCGCTGCCGTTGCCATCCTGCGTATTCTGCCGCTCCCCGGCGCGCTCAAGGTTCTGCTGTGGATTGTCGCGATCCTCGCTTCCCTCGTTGCACTCGCCAACGCGGTAAACATCATCTCTAACCGCCACATTCTTCCCTATACGTCTGGCGCGGTGTGCAACAAGTCTTCTGTCGCCGCTATGCTCGGCGTTATGGACAACGTTGCTCCCTTCCAGGGCGAAAACGAGTTTCCCGACGATGTTCCGTTCGATACCTATTTTGGGGAGCAGAAGCGTCGTGCCGAGGAAATGGCGCGCGCAGCGGCGGAATATGCCGCGGCCCAGCAGCAAAACGACTACGGCAACACCATCGAGTATGAAGAGCCTACCTACGCCGAGGACGAATTCGGTCAGCCGATTGCTCCCGACGCTCAGACCGAGCCCGAACAGGGTGAGGCTTTCGACGAGCAAATCGAGGGCTTTGAGGGTGCGTCTGCCGACGAGACGCTGATCGGCGCTATCGTGCCCGAGGATCAGAATCAGGCTGCCCAAGCCGAAGAGTTCAATGACGAGGTTCCCGCTGCCGAGCCGGCGGAGGAGTCTGCCGAGCCCGAGCCCAAGCTCTATCGCAACGCCGCCGGCAACATCCGCTTTGGTTCGGATGCCATCCGTGCGCTCGGAATGCTTCCCGAGTCCTGCACGCTCGATTACGAGGAGGGCGAGGAGCCAACGTTTGAGCCCGAGCCTGCCCCCGTCGTGGCTGCGCCTGCGCCCGTTGTCGCTGCGGATGATGAGTCTGCCGCGGTTACCGCTGCCGTTGCCGATCCCGAGGCGGTGTCCGCGTTCGATCCCGCGGCAGGACTGGACATTTTGGCTCCCGCCGCACCGGCGCAAGACGTTGCGGACGAGTCTGACGACGATTACGTTGAACAACCGAGGCGCGTGTCTTACGAGAGCGATACTGATTTCTCGGCCGAGATTCCCGCGGCAACGCCGCATGCCGACATTGCATCCGCGTTCTCGTCGATTGGCGCCAGCGCTTCCAACTTCTTTAAGGGTGCGTTTGCAAAGGGCAAGAAATTTGTCGACGATTTCGAGGAGAAGCGCGCTGCCGCACGCGAGGCTGCCGAGCAGGAGGCTATCGCTCAGCAGCAGGCAGCCGAGGCGGCACGTGAGCTCGCGGCGCAAGAGTTCGAGCAGAACGAGGCTATGCAGTCCGCGCCCGTCGAAGCCGCCGAAGCTACAACGTCCTTTGAGTCCCAGCAACCGGCGTCCGCGGATGTTGTTGAAGCGACGACGTCTTTCGAGGCTCAGCAGCACGTCGATAGCACCATGTCGTTTGATGCCGCGCAGTTCGATTCCACGATAACGTTTGAAAAACAGGGCACCGCGATTGCCGAGCCCCTTCCTGTTTCCGATGAGCAGGGCGACGCGGCAGACGATGACGAGCCTGTTGATGCTGCCGAAATCCAAGATGCCGCCGAGGACGAGCCCGTCGAGGCCAACTCTGACGAAGAGCAATACGCGGCAGCCGAGCAAGATGATTCGACCGAGGTCGAGCAGGAGGAAGTGCCTGCGGTTTCCGAGACTCCCGAGACGGATGAGTCGAGGCCTTATTCCACGCAGATTTTCACCATGCCGACCCCGAGTGGTTCCGGTGCCACGGTTGCCAATGTCGCTCCCACCCAGGACGAAACGGTCGATTCCCTTATGGCCCAGATTTCCTCCCAGGCATCGCCGCGCCCGCAGATGAATGTTCCCGATCCGGCGTCGGCACCGTCGCCTGCACCTTCCTCGTCTCCGCTGGCTTCGGTCCCCGATCCGTCGCTGCCGTCTATGAAGCAGGCAAACGTTGCGTCTCGCACGTCGCTGTTCGACCTTCCCGACCCCTCCGCACAGGTCAATGATCCCTTTGCTACTGCCCAGGGCCCCGAACCCACATCGGCACCCGTTGCGCCTCCTATGCCCGTTGCGTCGGGCGCACAGCCGATCGAGACCATTTCGGCTCCCGCCCCGGCGGCACCCAAGTCTCGTAAGCGCGGCCTGGGTGGTCTGTTCGGCCGTAAAAAGAAAAACGAGCAGGACAGCATGAGTGACTGGCTGGGCGTCGAAGACGATTACGATGCCAAGAAGTCCGGTCGCGGTATCGGTTCGTGGGATAACTTCGAGGACGATAACGATGGCTGGAAGGGTGGCGCTACGTCTTCCGATGGCGCTTCTTCCGAAGATATGCTCTCGGCTGTCGCCTCTATGGGCGATGATGAGCTGCTCGGTCACGATATCTGGTTTGTGGCAACGGGCGCCTCGGATTGTGATGGCGCTGGCATGAAGGCCTTCTTGGCTTCGCATCGCGATAAGCTCCGCGGCGTATTCTTTATCAATCTTGAATCCGTCGGCGCCGGTAGGCTTTCGGTGGTGACGGTCGAGGGCGAACAACAACTGCTCAAGGGCGATCGCCGCATCATGAACCTGGTCAGCAAGGTCTGCAAGTCGTTCCATGTCGATTGTGGCGCGCTCGAGATGCCCTATGCCAAGACCGATGCCTATGCTGCGCTCGAGGCGAGCCGCCGAGCCCTTACCATCGCCGGCGTGGACGGCACGCGTCTGGCTTGCGCTCGTACCGAGGACGACCTGCCCCACAATGTCAACCCGACGAACATTGCTACGGTATCCGAGGTCGTGACCGAGGTTATCCGCCGTTCGTAGACGGAGCTCTAAGGAGTCAACGTGTTTTCGTATATTAAGCGCCATTGGCCTGTCTACGTGATTTTGACCTTGATTGCCATTGCGTTAGGATTTGGGGCTGCCTACATCGTGGGTGCAAAGGGCTCGACCCCCGCCTCCGCAATCAGCGAAGAGGTGGAGCAAGAACAGAGTACGGGTGCCGATGGGATTCCTGAGTCCGAGCAGGCAATCGTTGATGGTGGATCTTCGTCTGCAGAGTAGATGCGGCGATTTAAATGATTGAAAGCGGG
>NZ_CYYP01000016.1:0-25382 GCF_001405375.1 Collinsella aerofaciens | reverse complement strand
CCCGCTTTTTCATCGCGCTAGCGCTTCTTTGGGATCGACCTAAGGCGAGCGAACCATAGGGCTGCGGCACCCGAGGTCAGGAGCGCGGTGATGCAAGCGGCGATGGGAACTGATCCTGTTGCCGGTAGGTCCTGCGGTAGGGTACAGCGTTGAATGACGCTGTCCTCGTCATGTGACTCAAGTTTATCGCCGCCACCGTTGCGGCAAAGATCGACGCGCGCGCTGTTGGTGAGTGCGGTTTGGGGCGTATAAGCCGACGTTGCCTGCATGTGTACGACTGCGCCCCGAGCGTCTGAGCCAAGGATTGCTTTGGCATCGTCAAGGTCGTCGTGCTCATCTTTGAGATCATCGCGGGTCCAAGAATCCGCATCGCTTCGAGTCGTAAAGTCGGCGGCTACCGCACCGTATTCAATTCGAATGCCTGTTACGACGGTATTGGATGCAAGGTCGAGCTCTTCCGCCTCGAGTGTGGTGGATTCCGTGGTCGAGACATCCGCCTTCCAGAGGCGCCAGCCGTCGTAATCGACGAGGCGGCAGTCCTCACCAAGGCTCTCTTTTACTTCGTCGGACTCAAGCCAAGGATTTTCGTGTCCATCGTCAAGTGTCGCGTTCGCCGGCTCATCGACGTCTGTCGAGTCCAACGGCGTCGTGCGATACCACACGTTGCACAGACCGTTGAGGTCGCCGATGGCGACGGGGGTTTCGATTGAGATGAATCTCGCCGTGCCGTCTTTGGCGCACTCAAGATCATCGGTAATCGTAAACTCATCAACCCAAGTAGCGGAATCGTTTCGAGCGTCGATGGTATAGGAGAAAAGTCCATCCGTATTAGTTTGCGTCGCGGCGCGATTTTTACCATCGCCGTTAGCCAACAGGCCCTTTTCGATAGGTTGGACAAGTTCCTGACGCTTGTCGACCTGTCCCTTGATCTCGATGGGCGCATCCTTCATCGCGACGGATTGGACTTCTCCCGTATCCTTTATTTCAAACGTTATTTCCTCGGCAAGGTCATAGGTCCGCGGAGACATCATTTCGCGCAACGAGTAGGTGCCGGGTGCAAGATGTTCGACGCGGTGTGGCTTGTCGGATGAGGTCCAGGAGTCTATTTCGGTTTTATCGGGACCATATAAGGTGAGTTGTGCGCCTTCCACTTCCTGCTCACCGCTTGCATCGACCTTGGAGATATCAACCTTGGTGTAATCGTCGGATACGTTAAGCCGTGCTTCTACAACGGGTGTTTTCTGGTCGGCATAAGTAAGGTCGACAATATGGGTTGTCCGATCGAGCAAGAAGCCTGCCGGCGCTTGAGTCTCGACAACCTCGTAGCGTGCGGTGCCAAGTCCCAGCGGGAGGTTGTCCGCGCGTGCTTCTCCAGTTTCATCCGTCGTGATGGTAGCGACAGTCTCACCGTCGAGCGCGGCAATGCTACCGTCGGGGCGCACGATATCACTCGAGGCACGGATCTCAAAGACGGCGCCCGCGAGGCTGCTGCCGTCTATGGCATCGGTTTTAACGATCCTGATGTTTCCGGTCGCGGCGTGGTCATAATACGAGGCGATTGCAACGGGCGTTAGGTTCATGTCGGCGGGTATGTTTACCTCGATCTCCTCGCCGACAAGATAGGGCTCTTTGGCCGAGGTTTCGCGTACATAATAGGTGCCCGGCACGAGCGATTCGGGCAGTGTGACGGTCCCGGTCGCGTCAGTCGTAAAGGTGTCCATTACGTTATGTGTTGGATACCAGCAAGTTTGTGAGACAGATTCGTGATTGCTGTCGAGTAGTTGGAAGGTGAATCCGGCTAGTGGAACAGAAGCGCCTGTTTGGGCATCGCGTTTTACAATCTGGAGATGCGTCGACAGAGCATGGTTGTCCACGATATATTGAAGCTCGGCGCCGTTGGAAATCTGATTGGCCCCGACGGTCCATTCCCCTGCACGTTTAAAACCCTCGGGGACGGTTTCCGGAACCTCGCGAACCGTGTAGCCGGCACGGTCGTATGGGACGGCTCCGTGGACACCGGCGGGTCGCTTGCCTGCGCCGAACCATGCTTCGGGCTGATCTTTGGTGGAGGCAAAGCCATAGACGTTTGTGGTCAGTGTGCCAACAACCTGCTGAGAGCTGTTGCTGACAACCTCAAAGACAACACCTTCCGCCGGCTGCTCCAGGCCGGATTGGTCGCTATTGCCGTAATCCTTGAATTTGGAAATCTCAAGGTTAAACGCAATGGGGATATCGGAAACGCGAGATTCGATCTCGACCACGCCTGAATCGCCGAGCTGGTCGGCTCCAACGGTATAGGTCCAGCTGTCGTTGGATGGCAGGTAGCCCTCGGGGGTTTTTGATTCGTAGATGGTAAAGGTTCCTAAGGGGACATCGGCGAGGGTGGCCCGACCGCTTTCGTCGGTCGTGAGGATTTGTGCCCATCCAGGGGTTGATTGCGACACACACGTGAACTCTGCTCCTGCGAGTGAAGATCCCACCTGGGGGCCGGCATTCGTCGCGGCATCGAGTTTTACGATACGCAGATTGATGGTGCCGGGCTGTTCATCAATGGCGACCCGCCCGCCGTCATTCCCCGTGGTAAAGGCAATACGATCGTGGCGGGGGACATAGCCGGCCGGCGCCTTCGTTTCAACTAGGTAGTATGCCGTGTTGGGCAGAAGTGTTGCTTGCGCTCGACCGTTGCTGTCCATCTTGATGGTGCCGACACGCGCGCCGCTGGCGCTCTCAAAAATATCGAATGTTGCCCCGGTAAACTGATAGGTATTGTTTCCGCTGGTAATAACGGTGTTAGCAGACTGCTTTTGGAAGGAAACAGAGACCGCCGGCAGTACATAGAGCATGTCTTGACGTTTGCTGCCGCCCGATACGGCCCCTAGATAGCGTCGCGCGCGGTGCGGAGCGGCTTCGATGCTTCCTGATTTTGCGCTGTCGTGGAGCCACCGCGCAGCCGCCACGACTTCATTGTCGGCGGTAAAGTGTCCGCTCTTGGTTTTACCCTGAGCGGTCGTGTAGGAGTAGGTGCCGTCGACATGGGTAGTGCCGTTGAGCATCCATACGGCAAGCTGGGTGGCGGCGCGGGCGCGATCGGGTGAAAGATGGTAACCGCCAAACGACGTGGTGGTGGGATATCCGTGACAAACGATTGCCGCGAACTTGTCGTCGAGCCACACCCAGCCTTGATCAAAGTTGAGCCATGGGCCGCCCGGTTTGGTGGGGCCGGGGCGCTCCTGGTTCATGCAGTAGGCAATCGAGGTGTCTTGAGCTTCATACTTGCCGATGAAGAAGGGCCCACAATCATCGCTAATAGTGCGGAAGCCGAGCTGGTCGTAGCCATCGACGGCAAATGCGGCTCCCGGTGCCAGGCAGCCGAAAAGCAGGAAGAGGAGCAGGAGCAGCGGACCCGTTGCGATTGCGCTGTGGACAGAGTGCGTGGGTGCGTTGGACATGGCTGCTCCTTATCCCTCGTGCGCCGCACGGGGAGGCTGCGACGCGTAGGATGAGGCTACCCCCGAGGTTCATGCGGGTAAGTACCGGAGCCTGACCAAAAGCTTGCCCAATTCCTGACAAATTGAGCTCAAATTCAACAATCAAGCAAAAGCGCAGGTAGAAGATAAGGAGAACAGGAGGTCAAAGGTCCTCATCTCCACAATTGACGCGATTTTCAAACGAATCTCCATAGCTAAAACAAGCATCGCCACCCTTGTATCGAACAAGACAACCGCGTTATACTATCCCCCACATATGCGGGCATCGCCAAGTGGTAAGGCATCAGCTTCCCAAGCTGACACTCGCGGGTTCGAGTCCCGTTGCCCGCTCCAGTAAAAAGCACAAGCACGGCAGCGTTACGTTGCCGTGCTTTTTACTACCAAGCGCCGGGACTCGAACCCGCCAGGGTGCGAGCGTTAAGCAAACGCGAAGCGTTTGTAGCGAGCAGGCGAAGGCGCCGACAGGCGCCTGAAGCCGGTGCGGATTTGCGAAGCAAATACGCGGACGTCCCGTTGCCCGCTCCAATTCCAAAATGTTAGGTTAATGCCTGCTGCCCATACTTGCACCTGCGCACGGTACAATGGTTGGGTTACGACCAACGTGCCAATAACCAAAAAGGAGCCGCTATGATCGATCGCTATACCCGCCCGGAGATGGGACATATCTTCTCCCTCGAGAACAAGTACGCCATTTGGCAGGAGATCGAGGTCCTGGCCTGCGAGGCCCAGGCGGAGCTCGGCAAGATCGGTATTTCCAAAGAAGAGGCCCAGTGGATTCGCGACCACGCCAACTTTGAGAAGGAGAAGGTTGACGAGATCGAGGAGGTCACGCGCCACGATGTCATCGCCTTCCTGACCAACATGAAGGAGTACATCGACGCCGACGTCCCCGAGGGCGAGCCCAAGCCCAGCCGCTGGGTTCACTACGGTATGACCAGCTCTGACCTGGGTGATACGGCTCTGTGCTACCAGCTCACTCAGGCTTGCGACCTTATCATCGAGGACGTCAAGAAGCTCGGCGAGATCTGCAAGCGCCGTGCCTTCGAGGAGCGCAACACGCTCTGCGCCGGCCGTACTCACGGTATTCACGCCGAGCCGATGACCTTCGGCATGAAGTTTGGCTCTTGGGCTTGGGAGCTCAAGCGCGATTTGGACCGTCTTGAGGATGCCCGCAAGAACGTCGCCTTCGGTGCCATCTCGGGCGCTGTCGGCACGTACAGCTCCATCGAGCCGTTCGTGGAGGAGTATGTCTGCGAGCACCTTGGTCTGGTTCACGATCCGCTGTCTACGCAGGTCATCAGCCGTGACCACCACGCCTACCTTGCCGGCGTGCTCGCTACCACGGCAGCTACCTGCGAGCGCATTGCGACCGAGGTTCGCAACCTGCAGAAGACCGATACGCTCGAGGCCGAGGAGCCGTTCCGCAAGGGTCAAAAGGGCAGCTCCGCCATGCCGCACAAGCGCAACCCCATCACTATGGAGAAGGTCTGCGGCCTTTCGCGCATCGTCAAGTCCAACGCCCAGGTCGCCTTCGACAACGTTGCCCTGTGGCACGAGCGCGACATTTCGCACTCCTCTGCCGAGCGCGTCGCCCAGGCCGATAGCTTCATCGCCCTTGACCACATGTTCCAGTGCCTCATCCGCGTCATCGACGGCCTGCAGCTGTACCCTGCCCGCATGATGGCCAATCTCAACAAGACCCGCGGCCTCATCTTCTCCTCCAAGGTGCTGCTGGCTCTCGTCGATACAGGCATCACCCGCGAGGATGCCTATGCCATCGTGCAGGAAAACGCCATGGCCACGTGGCACGAGGTGCAGGATTGCGTCTCCGGTCCTACCTTTAAGGAGCGCCTCGAGGCCGATCCGCGCTGCACCGTCAGCCAGGAGAAGCTCGACGAGATCTTTGACCCGTGGGACTTCCTCACCCGCATCGACACGGTCTTCGATCGCCTGGAGCAGCTCGAGTTCTAATTGACCGATCGGGGAGGTAGTCAAATCGATCAATTCTCCGCGGCCCTCGTTCGAGTGCGACTTTCCAACACAAGCCCCGCTCGCAGCTCGCTCTGCCAGCGGGGCTTGTGCATGAGCGCACCTAGAAAGCTGGACGTCAGCGATATATGCGCGTCAACTGTGCTGCTTGCCGATAATTTGAGACATCTGACAAACATTACCTTGCCGGTAACTGTCGGGGGGGGGTATCCTTAAGCCAATTTTAAGGTGTGGGAGAATGCTGCGTTTTTTCACGAGAGATTGGACTTAGAGGAATGAGAAAAGGGTTTTGGAGGATAGCCACAGGCATCTGTGTTGCTTTAACGGCGGCAACGTTTGGGCTGACGGTGGCCGCTCCGCATGCGGATGCTGTCATGCTGGAGTCGCAGGACGGTTCCATGGGTGCATCGTTTCTCCCATACGATTCGTCTACAGGCGATGTGTGGTCAGAATTTGATGTCGCTGTTGGACAGACGGTGAAAGGAAGGCTTTCCTTTTTTAATAAAAATCACGAATGGGCGCACATTGACCCTAGCGATATCGATATCACATCGTCTGACGAGGATATCGCTAAGGTAAGTTATGAGTCACATAGTTGGGTATTGACAATTAGCCCCACCAAAGTTGGCACAACGACTATAACCCTGAAGAGCAAGACCGACGAGAGTTTAAACGGTTCTCTTAAGATTAAAAGTGTGGCTAAAGTCAATCCAATTAAGGTCAGTTTCGTTTCTTACGACCAATCTGGTGCGACAACAAACACCGCAACGCTGGGTTACACGGATGATTGTCCGCAAAAATGCGGGAACACGCATTATGCATTACTAGAGGGGAGAGTTGACGTTCGTCCCGTGGACGAGAGCCGTGCGGCCACATATTTTGTTATTAAGGAAGACCCCTCAAAGGATTCCAAAGTCCAGGCAAGGGTGAATTCGAATTATTCATCATATGGAACTTCCGAGCTAAGCGCTTCTTTGCAACTCGAGGCGTTGTCGAAAGATGCTAAAGAGGCCAAGGTTCTTGTCGACTATTGCAACGGTGAAGTTGAGACGAAGAAGCTATGTGATGTTGTAACCGAGAATCAGGAGCCCGGATTCAATGAGCGTGGGAACAAAAAGCAAAAGATGCTGGTTGGGGACAGCAGTTATCTGACTGCCATTCTCAACGTTTCTCCAAATGAAGTACTGAAGGCATGCCAGCGCGCACATTGGGGTGCGGACTTTGGCGCTGTAACCTATTCTCTGGAAAGCAACGATGTCGTTGAGCTTATCGGTGGTGAAAACTCGTTTAAGGCAATAAAGCCTGGCACCGTTAAGGCTCATGCTCGTGATGGCCTTGGCAATGACCATCCCTTTGAGATAGAGGTTGTCGACCCTGCGGAAGTGAGCCTTTCGAAGGCTAAGTTTGTGTCGAGCGATTATACATTTCCCTGTGAGGTCAGTTCAGATAGTATATCCAAAGATTGGCTTTGGCTGGAATGTGACAGGGGGTTTGAATATCCAAAGGGCGTGCTGAGTAAAAGCGCTGAGGAATTGATGGACTCCTATGCCGGCGCAAAGTATTCTTTCACTTCAGATAATCCGGATGTCCTCGAGGTAAAAGGACCGATGTTTAGTGGTGGCAGTTACTTGGGGTATTTAGTGCCTCATAGTTACGGCGATGCAACGGTTTCAATGTACTTGGGTGGTCGTCTCTGCGACACGATGACCGTTCATGTTGTCAAGCCTGGCGAGGAGCCTGCAAAGACTGCGGTTTCCATTGCGGACAGCTACTCAACCTCCATGGATAAAGGCACGACTCAGCAGCTGAAGGCAAAGGTCTCCCCTGATGACAAGGCCAGCCAAGTTGTTTGGTCCTCTTCCAACGAGAGCGTCCTTACCGTCGACGCTAACGGTCTTGTTACCGCTGTCGGTGACGGTGATGCCACGATCACGGCAACGGTTGATGGGGTCTCTGCAACCACGGATGCGATTACGGTAACCACTCCGGTTGTAAAGGTGTCGGGCGTCAAGCTCAGCGCTTCAAACCTTAAGCTTGCTGTGGGCGGTGAGCCCTCGACGTTGACCGCAGCGGTTGAGCCCGATAATGCAACGAACAAGAACTTGTCCTGGTCGTCGAGCGATCCTACGGTCGCCACGGTTGCAGACGGCGTCGTGACCCCGGTCAAGGCAGGTGTTGCTACGATTACCGTCACCACTGAGGACGGAGAGCATAGCGCCACGTGCAAGGTGACGGTTATTCAGCCTGCTACGGGCATCACGCTCGATAAGCAGAAGGTCGTGCTTGTGGGCGCTGCAACCGAGCAGCTTAAGGCGGCGGTCGTTCCCGCGGAGGCTAACCAGACGATTGTCTGGAAGTCCAGCAACGAAAGTGTCGCTACAGTCGATCAAACCGGAAAGGTGGCGGCTGTCTCCAAGGGCGCCGCAACCATCACCGTTTCGACTGAAGACGGCACCTATTCTCAGGATTGCGCGGTGACCGTCTCTAATCCCGCAACGAACCTTACGGTCGACCAGAGCGTCCTCGGCCTCAAGAAGGGCGAAGAGGGCACCGTGAAGGTTTCTCTTGCTGGAACCCTTGCGGGTGAGGTCGACGAGACCAATCTTGCTCTGGATGACACGGGCGCTTCGAAGGCGTTTAAGGTTGTCGACAACGGTGATGGCTCCTACACCGTTACCGCCCTCAAGACCGGTTCTGGTTCTTTTGTCATCACTGCAGGGTCGCTCTCCCAGACCGTTTCGGTGACCGTGACCAATCCCGCCCAAAAGGTTGAGCTCAACAAGACGAGCCTGTCCTTTACCGTCGGTGATGCCTCCACAAAGCTCTCCGCAACGGTGAGTCCTGCCGATGCAGACGATACGACGGTGAGCTGGACCTCCAGCGACTCGTCGATCGCCACGGTCAAAGACGGCGTCGTGACGCCGCTTAAGGCCGGTACCGCCACGATTACCGCCACCTGTGGCGACAAAACCGCGACCTGCGCCGTTATCGTAGCGGCAAAGACCATTGCAGGCGTTGCGGGTAGCAACGGAACGGACGTTAGCGTAAGCGCCGAGAACAATGTCGCTGCCGGCATTGCCCAGAACAACAGCATCTCTCTTGTGGTCGAGGAACCGACGGATCTTACCGATGCCGCCAATGCTACGATTTCCGGCCTTGAGCAGGGGGCTACCAAGGTTGCCGATAAGCTCGATATCAAGCTTCTCAAGGACGGCGAGGTTATCGAGGACTACGAAGGCATGTCCTTCATCGTCCGTGTCAAGATGACTGCCGCCATGAAGGCGCTCACCAACCTCAAGGTGCTCTACGTTGCCGAGGATGGTTCCACTCAGGCTATGGATACGTGGACCGAGGGCGACTACCTCTGCTTCCGCACGAGCCACTTCTCGACGTACGTGGTGACGGGCGAGGAGGCCAATGGTGAGCCGATTCAGCCTACGCAGCCCGTGACGCCGTCCCAGCCTAGTCAGCAGACGACGACTAAGGTGACCAAAAAGTCTGTTAAGGCTACTAAGGGCGCGCTTGCCAACACGGGCGACCAGGCCCTTGCTGTCGCCTTTATTATGGCCGTTGCCGGCGCTTCGCTGATTGCCTTCGCGCTTATGCGCAAACGTCTCGAGCGTTAGGGTACCCCACTCGTCACCCGCATCGACACGGTCTTCGACCGCCTGGAGCAGCTGAACTTCGAGTAGGGCTAACCTAATTCGACCGCTTGCGGATGCATTTCAACCTTTGGCGCCTTGCCCATCTTGGGTGAGGCGCTTTTTTATCGCCGCATCAGCCCCGGGTATAAAATGAAATCCGACTGCTGTTTCGATGAAGGGAGGCGTGTGCCCGGACGTACCAAGCGAGCCGCCATCGTCTCGCTTACGCTCATACTTCTTGTTGCCGTCTGTGCGGGCGCCCTGACGTATACCGTTCGAAGCAGCTCTTCCTCCCCGAATGAAGCCGACAAAGACCTCCCGGTACTCAAAATCGGCGTTACGGATAACGACCCCTATGTGTATGTCGATACCACGGGCGATTACGCCGGTATCGATATCGACATCGCCCGCGAGGCCTGCAAACGCGCAGGGATCAAGCCGCAATTTATCGACATATCTTGGAATGACCGTGATCGCCTACTCAAAAACGGCGATATCGATTGCCTGTGGTGCGACTATTCTCCCTGTTATCGTGAGGATAAGTATTACTGGACTGAGCCGTATTTGACCCTGACGGTTTCGGTCGCCGCCAAGAAAACGAGTGGCATCAAGTCCTTGGCGCATCTCGATGGAAGCAAGACCATTGCGGTGATTGCGGGCTCGGTGAGCGAACGCCGATTGCTCGCAGGGGATCTGGATATCTCGCCGGACGTGCAAATCAAATCGTATGGTTCTGCCGAACTCTGCAAAGCCGCCCTCGCCAAAGGGTATGTCGACTGTTGGATGGCGGACGTTCAGTCGCTTGATCGACTCGTTGCCCAGTATCCTGGCGTTTATCGTGTGTTCGCCGGCAACGTTATGACGGTTGACCTGGGCGTCGCGTTTGATGATAGCTATGAGGGGGAGTACGTCAAAAACCTCAATACCGCGCTGTACGATATGGATCGAGACGGCACGATAGAGCGCATTGTGGATAATTACAAGGCAGGAGCGACGACAGGCGGGCAAGGAGCGGAATCATGACAAATGACGAGCGCCGCTTTCGCCGAAAGAGTTTAGCCGCAGTGGTCATCGGCATCGTGGCCAGCGTTGCCCTACTGAGTCTGCTCTATATAGTCGGCACGCATCGCTGCCTTGATAAAACGCTTGGGTTCGGCCAGGAAACCATGGTGTTTTTAAAAAATGCCTGCGAAAAATATGACCGATATGAACAGGGAAGAAAAACCGAGGCGACGCACAATTTGGATGCGGCGCTCGAGTCGTTTGCGACGTTCTTGCCGCCTGATCGATTTGAAGTCAACGACGATCTGGTCGAGGAATATGTCCATACCGAGAGCCTTTCGGGAATGTTGGTCATGGACGCCGATGGTCATATGGTCGCCCATTACGATATCGACGGCCGCGATCCACTCATGCTGTGGCGAGAGGAGCTGGCCTGTTCGTCGGTCGCATCCATGTATCGAGGCTCCAAAGTGTCCTACTCGACTGTCGTTGAGCGTCGCGGTGTCGACTTTGCCGTGAGTGCCGTTCCATACGGTGATGGGGTGGCGTTGGGATATCGATCCCTTGCAGCTGAGCCCGCCGATGACTATTCGTACACGATCGCCGACGTCCTTGTGAACAACACGTTCCATCAGAGTCCAACGGTGCTTGTGATGCGCGATGCGCAAATCATTTCCTCAAACGATTCGACCGTCGATATAACCCTTGCTCGGCTTCTTGCCGATAGCGGAATTGACTGGAAAGACGAGGGCATAACGCGTATCGAATATCGGGGGACTACCTTATATGCCGTGCGTGCGGCATATAAGGACTACCGCCTGTTTGCGCTGTATCCCAAATCCGAGGTCATGTCTGACAGGATTTCATTTGTCGCCGTCGGCGTCTTGGCATGCCTTGCGTTTTGGGTCGTGGTACTGTTGGCTCGAAATATCGTTGACCACCGCAATTTGGTCGAAAAGGATAAACAGCTCGGCATTATCAATGCCATAAGCGCCGTCTACGATTCGACCTTCCTTTTGCATCTCGACACCCTCGAGATCGAGGGAATCAATATGTCGCCAGCGATAGCGAAGATATTTGCCGAGCACAACGAGGCATATGACTTTATGGACACGGTCTGCCGGGATATCGTGAGCCCCGAAAGCCGCGAAGCGGTTGTGGGACTCGTAGATATAAGTACGCTTCGAGAACGTATGGAGGGCGTGCCGTACTTGACTGCGGAGGTGCGAGATTGCCGGGGTGCTTGGTACTCGCTGCAGGTTGTTCCCCAACACCGTGATGAGCAAGGGCGGCTGGAATCGGTTGTCGTGGCGACGCTCAACATCTCGATGGCCAAGCATGCCGAGGAGCTGTCATACCAAGATAAACTGACGGGGCTTCGCAACCGCAACTATCTTGAATCGCGTGGAGATAGCCTGGTAAACGAGGACTTGCCAGTGAGCGTGATTATGGTGGACTGTAATTATCTCAAGCGGACCAACGACATTTATGGTCACGAGATGGGGGATGAACTGCTGCGACGGACGGCGTCCGTGCTGCGGCGGGTGGCTGGTGCGGATTACCTGCCGATGCGCGTTGGCGGCGACGAGTTTTTGCTGGTTTGCCCCCATACTGACAACGAGTCTGCGCTCGGGCTGGAACAGGATCTTCGTCTCGGTCTTGCCGCGGTAAGCGATGAGACCCTGACGGTCAGCGCATCGATTGGCGTGGCGACCGTCGAGACGGCTGGAAATACGCTGGCCGATGTATATCGCGTCGCCGACCACAATATGTATCGGGAAAAGCGCATGGTCCACGTACAGGGTGCGGACTGCTAATCTTGCCCCCGCCAGTCCAAGCATCGTAGGATGTTGAATCGGTGCTTGCGATAATAAGTCGGTCCAGGCGGGGATAATAGACGTCTGAAATTTCTTTCTGAGAGGGGATCTCAATGATTAGTTTTGACTACAAGCCTCAGGGTGTATGCTCTCGCAATATTCACCTCAATCTCTCTGACGATGGCAGCAAGGTGCTGGGCGTCGAGTTTACTGGCGGCTGCGATGGCAACCTCAAGGCCATCTCCAGGCTGGTCGAGGGCGCTCCCGCCGATCGCGTAATCGAGGTTCTCGCCGGTAATACCTGCGGTATGAAAAAGACCTCATGCGCCGATCAGCTTACGCGCGCTATCGAGGCCGCTCGCGCAGAGATCGCCTAATGAGCATCGCTGATCGCTTTAAGAATGGAATAACGCGTCGAGGTTTTGTGCTGGGTGGCGCCGCTACCGGTGCTGCTGCCGTACTGGCCGGTTGCTCGAAAAAAACGGGCGCGAGTGATGACGCCGCTGGCGAGCCGCAGGTTATCAAGGACGATTCGAAGATTGTCTCGATCACTGATGAGTACGAGGCTGTCGATATCGATCTTGAGCCCGCGGCCTCGTGGACGCTGCCGCTGGGCACGCTGCTGTACTACTGCGATGGCGACTACGCTGCCGCGATGATGGCGCCTGCTTCTGCCCTGCATGCCAATACGCTCGGTGTGCTCAACCTAGGCGATGGCTCGCTTACCACACTTATCGAGGATCCCATTGAGGGAACCGGTTATGCGTTTTACGACGTTCGCGCGGGTGATGGCGTGTTCGCGTGGGTCGAGATGAACTTTGCCAATGCGTCCTGGAAACTCTATGCGCAAAACCTTGCAGGCTCCTCCCTTACCGGCAACGCTGTCGAGCTCGACCGCGGTGGCGAAAACTACGATCCGCCGCTCTTCACAGCGTATGGGTCGTCGGTCATCTGGTATAAGATGCCTTCGTCCGGCGGCGCCAAGACGAGCAACGATTCGTACTGCTACCGTCAGTCGCCCAGCGAGTCCAAGCCTGAGACTATTTGGAAGTCGACGGGCCGTTTCGCATCCGCCCCGCGTGTGAGCGACGGCATCCTGACCATCTCGCCCCGCGTGCACAATGATGAGGGCGTCTATTACGGTATGACGGCGATCGACCTGACTGACGGCAACAACACGAAGCGAGCTCAGCTGGTGCTGCCTTCGTCGGTTTCGCCTTTCGAGGCCGTGTATATGGGCGACACCTTCGTGTTCTCCATTGAGGCGACGTATAGCGGTGTGGGCAGCCTGGGCAATATGGGCACCTATATCGGTAACGAGGGCGGGCCGTACCTCTTCCTTTCGCGTGAGCCGCTCGCGTGCGCTGCGGGAAGGAAAAACAAATACCTGGTTAAAGTTCAGGCGTCGCATTTTTTGATTGACACTTCGGCTAAGACCTACGGCTCGCTTCTGTCGCCCGACCGAGCCTTGGAGTATGGCGATTATCCTGCTACGGCGGGTAAATCGAACTCGTTCTTAACGTACGCAACGGTGCGTAACAGTCAGGGGATTCCCGAGACGGTTACCGCTCGCTTGTTCTCTCTTTAGTCTCCGAGGGGTTAAAAAGGGCTCGACAGGGGAATAAGCGCGTTGTGACTATGGGTACCGCCCGCCGAGCTATCGCACCCATGCGATACCCGGTGGGCTCAGGTGCGTTAAAATGAGCTTGTTCTTAGCTAATTGAGACAGGGGGGGCCGTGTTATGGCTTCAGATGCAAAAAAGATTCTGCTGGTCGAGGATGAGAAGGCAATCCGTGACGCCGTCGCTGCCTATCTCGAGCGCGAGGGCTATTGGGTTGTGGGCGTGGGCGACGGCCAGTCCGCTATCGAGGAGTTCGAGAAGCATCAGTTCGACCTGGTTGTGCTCGACCTTATGCTCCCCAAGATTCCCGGCGAGCGCGTTTGCCGCACCATTCGCGATACCTCGGATGTCCCCATCATCATGCTGACGGCTAAGGGCGAGATCGAGGACCGTATTATCGGTCTTGAGCTCGGCGCCGACGACTATCTGATTAAGCCGTTCTCGCCGCGCGAGCTCGTCGCCCGCGTTCGCGCTCTGTTCCGCCGTGCCCATCAGGCCGACGAGCCCGCCGTCGAGGTACTCGACTTCGGCGATCTGGTCATCGATATCTCGGGCCACAAGATCTTGGTCGAGGGCAAGGAAGTCGATCTGACGGCTTCCGAGTTCAAGCTGCTCACCACGCTTGCCCGCCATCCCGGCCGTGTGTATAACCGTATGGAGCTGGTCGAGAAAGTGCTCGGGTATGACTTTGAGGGCTATGAGCGCACCATCGATAGCCACGTGAAGAATCTTCGCGCCAAGCTGGGCGATGATCCCAAGAAGCCCAAGTGGCTCTACACCGTCCATGGTGTCGGCTATCGCTTCGAGGCTCCGGCCAAGACCGATAAGTCGGACGAGAAATAGGGAAATCACATATGACACCTGCGCGCTTTGAAATCGGACAAAAGCACAAGCAGGAGAGCGAGGCGGGTTCCAAGGCTAGTTGGAACACGCCTCGTTCCGATTCACGGCCAACGATGAGCTATCCCTCGCGCATGGCACTTGCTTTTGCTCTGACATCGCTCATGACGGTATTGGTGCTGGTGGGCGTTGTCTCTGTTGTGTGGGGCACGGTCTTTTCGGATTACACACGCTCCAATATCGTCGAAATCGCAAATTCCGCTGCCGAGAAGTTGGCAACCTCATATGAGGAAAACGGCTCTTGGACCGCGGGAGAACTGCGCACGGTCGCAACGTCGAGTTTGGTTTCCGACGATCTGGGCATGCAGGTCGTCAATAAAAAGGGCGTGATCGTTTATGACGATTCCTGGCCCTCGGCAAGCGCCACCGCTGATGTACGCGAAAACCAGGCTACGACCGACGACACGAGCGGCAAGAGGGCATCGCATAGCCCGGTCTCGTCTGCTCCAACCGACTCCGATAGCGTTGCTAACGTCGAGATTGTAACGTCTTCCGGCGAGCATGTCGGACAGGTAAAGCTGTGGGCCATCGGCTCCGACGCTCTGCTCACTAAGGCGGACTCTGCGTTTAGGGAGAAGACCTTTAACGCCATGGCCCTCGCCGCGGTTGTTGCAATCTGCATTTCGGTCGTTATCGGATCGCTCGTGTCGCGCATGCTCACCAAGCCGATTCATCGCATCACCAGTACCGCAAAGCAAATCCGTGACGGCGACCTGTCGGCTCGCACGGGACTGCGCGGTGATGACGAGATCGATCAGCTGGGTGAGACCTTCGATGAGATGGCCACTTCGCTCGAGAAGGATATGAAACACGAGAAGCGCCTGACCTCAGACGTTGCACACGAGCTTCGCACGCCGCTTATGGCCATGCTCGCAACGGTCGAGGCCATGCAGGATGGCGTGTATCCCACCGACGATGAGCATTTGGAGACCGTTGCTTCCGAGACGCGTCGCCTGGCTCGTCTGGTGCAGCAGATGCTCGACCTGTCGCGCATGGAAAACAGCACGGCTCCGCTCAACCTTGAGCCGGTGGACATGGTTCCTTTTGTGCGTTCCATCGTCAATGCCCAGGAGCGCCTGTTTGTCGACCGCGATCTGCGCCTGCGTTTTGCGGACGAGACCCAGGGTCACGACGATGTCGTCGAAGCCGATCCCGACATGATCACGCAATGCGTCATCAACCTCATGAGCAACGCCATGCGCTACACCCCCGAGGGCGGTTGGGTCGTGGTGTCGGTGCTCAGCGACCGCAAGCACGTCAGTATTGCCGTTTCGGATACCGGTATCGGTATTGCCAAGGACGATCTGTCGCGCATCTTCGGGCGGTTTTGGCGCGCCGATGCCAGCCGCGCCCGCGAAGCTGGCGGCCTGGGCGTCGGCCTCGCCGTGACCAAGCAGATCGTCGAGCGTCACCATGGCTACATATCCGTGGAGTCGGAGCTTGGAAAGGGTACGACTTTTACAATTCATCTGCCCCGCGAGCACACGGCAGACGCGGCATCTACTACAATGGAGCACTAGCTTTTCGCTATTCGGTGAAGGAGGGGCCGCGTCCCTGCCGCTCCGAGTTTGCGAAAACATGCGGGAAAGAACCCGCATTTCTGTCGTATTTAGGTAAGGAGTGACTCACGTGACAACGATGGAGCGTCGTCCGGATTCCCGTGGCAAGGTTCGTGATATCTACGATGCCGGTGAAAACCTGCTGATGGTCGCCACCGACCGCATTTCTGCGTTCGACTTCATTCTTCCCGACGAGATCCCGTTTAAGGGAGAGGTACTCAATCGCATCTCGGCATTCTGGTTCGATAAGTTTGCCGACATCGTTCCCAACCATCTCGTTTCCATCGACCCGGCGGATTTCCCCGAGGAGTTTGCTGAGTATCGTGACTACCTCGCTGGCCGCGCCATGCTGGTTAAGAAGGCCCAGACGATTCCTATCGAGTGCATCGTCCGCGGCTATCTGACCGGTTCGGGCAAGAAGACCTACGACGAGAACGGCACCGTCTGCGGCATCCAGCTGCCTGAGGGCCTGACCGAGGCTTCCAAGCTTCCCGAGCCGTTGTTCACGCCGTCCACGAAGGCCGAGATCGGTGACCACGACGAGAACATCTCGTTCGAGCGTTGCTGCGAGATCGTGGGCGAGGACATCGCCACGCAGATTCGTGACCTTTCCCTCAAGATCTACAAGGCCGCTGCCGAGTACGCCGCGACCCGTGGCATCATCATTGCCGACACCAAGTTCGAGTTTGGTGTCATCGATGGCAAGGTCACGCTGATCGACGAGTGCCTCACGCCCGACTCCAGCCGTTTCTGGCCTGCTGCCAGCTACGAGGAGGGCAAGATCCAGCCTAGCTACGACAAGCAATTCGTCCGCAATTGGCTCAAGGCCAACTGGGATATGACGGGGGAGACCCCGCACCTGCCCGCCGAGGTCATCGATGGCACGTCCGAGCGCTATCGCGAGGCCTTCCAGATCATCACCGGCTCCCAGTTCACAAGCATGAAGGAGAACGCATAAGTGAGTACCCGTAGCGCCACGAACAAGCGCACGCAATCCCACGAAGTTACCGGGGTTGCGCGCAAGTCTGCCGCATCTGCTAAGCCCGCCCGCCAAGCAGCGAGCTCCGTTCGCGTCGTGCCGGCTTCGTCTAAGGCACGCCGCAAAGAGCTCGAGAAGGGCGAGAACCTCGAGGGCCTCTCTAAAGAGGAGAAGCGCGCCCGCAAGGCTAAGCAGCGCGCCAAGGAGGACCGCATCTATACGGTGTCGAATATCCTCCTCAAGCAGGACGAGGACTACACCAAGCGCCGTCGCATCTGGTGGATTGTGCTCGCCATTGGCATGGTGCTCGTCGTGGCAATTTGGGCCTCGCTGTACTTCGCTCCCGCTGGCATGGTGTCCAGCCCTGTCCAGATGGTCGGCATCGTTTTGTCCTATGTCATCATCCTAGGTGACTTTATCTACGACTTCGCTCGTATTCGTCCCTTGCGCAACATGTACCGCGCGCAGGCCGAGGGCATGTCCGAGAACAAGCTCAACGCTCTTATCGAGCGCGCAGCTGCCGAGGAGGACAAGAAGGACTCCAAGAAGAAGTAGCGTTTGCATACATACTTATCGCTAAGATATAAGGCGCGTCGTTTTTGCGGCGCGCCTTTTTACTGTTCTATAGATAGATGGAGTGGCACATGATTCGAGCTGCCCTGACGGTCGAAGAGGCCCTGGAGGGTATGAAGTCCCTGGAGCCCAAGATTAAAAACTATGCGCGCCTGGTTGTCCGCAAGGGCGTAAACGTTAAGCCCGGCCAGGAAGTCGTCGTTCAGTCTCCGGTTGAGTGCGCGCCGTTTGCGCGCGTGGTGGTCGCGGAGGCCTATGCTGCCGGCGCCGGCCACGTGACGGTCATTTGGGCCGATGATGCCGTGACGAGGCTCACGTACGAGCATGTCGAGAAAAGCTATTTTGAGCAGACGCCCGAGTGGAAGCGCCTGCAGCTGGATTCCCTGGCCCAGGACGGTGCCTGCTTTATCTTTATCGAGGGTGCGGACCCCGCCGCCCTTAAGGGCATCGATCCCGCTAAGCCCGCTGCAGCTTCTAAGGCAAAGAACACGCAGTGCAAAGTTTTCCGCCGTGGACTGGATTACAACATCAATCCGTGGTGCATCGCCGGCGCTCCGGTCGTGGCTTGGGCGCGCGAGGTGTTCCCGGGAGACGCCGATGAGGTTGCAATCTATAAGCTGTGGAATGCGATTCTGCACACCGCTCGCGCCGATGGCCAAGACCCAGAGAGCGACTGGGAGCTCCATGACGCCGCATTCGAAAAGAACCTGCGTTTCCTGAACGACAATCGTTTCGACTGTCTGCATTACACCGCGGCAAATGGAACCGATCTGACGATTGGCATGACGAAGGGTCACGAGTGGGCCGGCGGCAAGGGCAAGACGCCCGATGGACACCCCTTCTTCCCCAACATTCCCACCGAGGAAGTCTTCACCTCGCCCGATCGCATGCGCGCCGACGGTATCGTGTACTCGGCCATGCCGCTCATCCACCACGGCAATAAAGTCGAAGATTTTTGGATTAAGTTCGAGGGCGGCCGCGTGGTGGACTACGACGCCCGCGTGGGCAAGGCAACGCTTGCGAGCATTATTGACACCGATGAAGGTGCCGCTCATCTGGGCGAGGTCGCGCTCATTTCCAAGAACACTCCGATCCGCGAAAGCGGCGTTCTGTTCTATGACACGCTCTATGACGAGAACGCTAGCTGCCATCTCGCGCTAGGTGTCGGTTTCCCCGAATGTATCGAGGGTGGGTATGACATGTCCAAGGAGGAGCTCCTGGAGCATGGCGTTAACGTCTCGAGCACGCACGTCGATTTTATGATCGGCACGGACGACATCGATATTACGGGCATTACGCCTGATGGACGTGAAGTTGTGATTTTCCAGAACGGCCAATGGAGTTGGGAATAGTCCCAGACCGTGGTACAATGCCACCCGCGGGCCGTTAGCTCAGCTGGCAGAGCAGGGGACTTTTAATCCCAAGGTCCAGGGTTCGAACCCCTGACGGCCCACCCAAAGATTGTTGAGACGGTCAACTTCGGTTGGCCGTCTTTTTTGTCGCCCTTTCATGGGTTCGAACCCGTATCTATCTATATATAAGAACGCTTGGCGAACAAAACCCGCCTTTTACCGATGGGAAACAAATAGCTGATGCCTTTGGAGTAAAGTAGCGCTCCAGAGATGACCGATGTCTCAATACTCGTAAAACAGCTGGTCATCGCCAATATCAGAAGCCAATGCTTCAGTTTTAACCTCAGTGACGCGACTGAGGGATCTATTCATTTGTGAACAAAATATGGAGTGCGCGATTCCCGCCCCCGGCGCCCCTCCGGTCTGGCAATATATCTCCTTGCCGCGCGGCCCGGTCGGACCGGATGAGCCGCGGGGCGTGCGCCTTGAGAACCGGATACTGCGAGGATGGACACATCGAGTGTCGCATCCGGGCAGACATCGAACCATTTGAAATGGTCTAACTTGGATTTGTTTTTCGCAAGGCCGCCGAGAGGCGGCCCCGAGAAATTCCTTTTCCTATACTAAAACCATATGAATCGAACGGAACCGATCAGCGTAACAGTTGTGAGGACCGGACGGGCTCGAAGCCCATTTATTTTGGACGGAGAGTTCGATCCTGGCTCAGGATGAACGCTGGCGGCGCGCCTAACACATGCAAGTCGAACGGCACCCCTCTCCGGAGGGAAGCGAGTGGCGAACGGCTGAGTAACACGTGGAGAACCTGCCCCCTCCCCCGGGATAGCCGCCCGAAAGGACGGGTAATACCGGATACCCCGGGGTGCCGCATGGCACCCCGGCTAAAGCCCCGACGGGAGGGGATGGCTCCGCGGCCCATCAGGTAGACGGCGGGGTGACGGCCCACCGTGCCGACAACGGGTAGCCGGGTTGAGAGACCGACCGGCCAGATTGGGACTGAGACACGGCCCAGACTCCTACGGGAGGCAGCAGTGGGGAATCTTGCGCAATGGGGGGAACCCTGACGCAGCGACGCCGCGTGCGGGACGGAGGCCTTCGGGTCGTAAACCGCTTTCAGCAGGGAAGAGTCAAGACTGTACCTGCAGAAGAAGCCCCGGCTAACTACGTGCCAGCAGCCGCGGTAATACGTAGGGGGCGAGCGTTATCCGGATTCATTGGGCGTAAAGCGCGCGTAGGCGGCCCGGCAGGCCGGGGGTCGAAGCGGGGGGCTCAACCCCCCGAAGCCCCCGGAACCTCCGCGGCTTGGGTCCGGTAGGGGAGGGTGGAACACCCGGTGTAGCGGTGGAATGCGCAGATATCGGGTGGAACACCGGTGGCGAAGGCGGCCCTCTGGGCCGAGACCGACGCTGAGGCGCGAAAGCTGGGGGAGCGAACAGGATTAGATACCCTGGTAGTCCCAGCCGTAAACGATGGACGCTAGGTGTGGGGGGACGATCCCCCCGTGCCGCAGCCAACGCATTAAGCGTCCCGCCTGGGGAGTACGGCCGCAAGGCTAAAACTCAAAGGAATTGACGGGGGCCCGCACAAGCAGCGGAGCATGTGGCTTAATTCGAAGCAACGCGAAGAACCTTACCAGGGCTTGACATATGGGTGAAGCGGGGGAGACCCCGTGGCCGAGAGGAGCCCATACAGGTGGTGCATGGCTGTCGTCAGCTCGTGTCGTGAGATGTTGGGTTAAGTCCCGCAACGAGCGCAACCCCCGCCGCGTGTTGCCATCGGGTGATGCCGGGAACCCACGCGGGACCGCCGCCGTCAAGGCGGAGGAGGGCGGGGACGACGTCAAGTCATCATGCCCCTTATGCCCTGGGCTGCACACGTGCTACAATGGCCGGTACAGAGGGATGCCACCCCGCGAGGGGGAGCGGATCCCGGAAAGCCGGCCCCAGTTCGGATTGGGGGCTGCAACCCGCCCCCATGAAGTCGGAGTTGCTAGTAATCGCGGATCAGCATGCCGCGGTGAATGCGTTCCCGGGCCTTGTACACACCGCCCGTCACACCACCCGAGTCGTCTGCACCCGAAGTCGCCGGCCCAACCGAGAGGGGGGAGGCGCCGAAGGTGTGGAGGGTGAGGGGGGTGAAGTCGTAACAAGGTAGCCGTACCGGAAGGTGCGGCTGGATCACCTCCTTTCTAGGGAGATAAATCTTCTAGAGAGATCAACTTAACTCGAATAGAGGGCAGGAGCCCGTCCGGTGGATGTCGCCCGGAGGAAGTCCCCGCAGCACCCGGTCCCCGGGGTCGCACCCGCGTACCTTGAGAGCCGCATAGCGATAGGAGAGAGATGGAAGATCCAATTCTTCCAGACTCGATTCTTTTCTGCGATTTTAAAGACAGAATGATAGCAATCATTCATCCGATCCAAACAAGAAGAATTCACTTATTAATGAGTGAGGAGCATCTGATCGCGAGCACAGTACATAAACTGTGCCGCGGTATGAGATACCCGAATTGCGACATACGAGCGCTATTCATGATATCGATTAATTTTTATTAGCGACACGTGGATATCCCGCGGGCCCGAGAGCGGTCCCGCAAGATACCACGGGCGCACGGCGGATGCCTTGGCACAGGGAGCCGATGAAGGACGCGGCAAGCTGCGATAATCCCCGGCGAGGAGCACACATCCTTCGACCCGGGGGTCTCCGAATGGGCGAACCCATGCACAGCAGTGTGCATATCCCCCCGCTGAACACATAGGCGGGGGGAGGACAACCCGGGGAACTGAAACATCTAAGTACCCGGAGGAGAGGAAATCAATCTCGAGACTCCCCGAGTAGCGGCGAGCGAAAGGGGACCGATGGCCAAACCGTCGAGCGGGCATACCCGGCAGGGGTTCCGCCGACGGGGTTGCAGGGCCGCGCATCCGGGGGCTGCCGCCCCCGGGCGCAGGTCCGGCTGGGGAGCGGAACGGCATGGGAGGGCCGGCCGCAGCGGGTGACAGCCCCGTACGCGAACCCAGACCGGACGGCGCGACGCGGTCCCTGAGTAGGGCCGGGCACGTGAAACCCGGTCCGAACCTGGGTGGACCACCATCCAAGCCTGAGTACTACCCTGTGACCGATAGCGCACCAGTACCGTGAGGGAAAGGTGAAAAGCACCCCGGGAGGGGAGTGAAACAGTACCTGAAACCGTGCGCCCACGAGCAGTCGGAGCACCTTTATGGTGTGACGGCGTGCCTTTTGTAGAATGAGCCAGCGAGTCGCTGGCGCGGGGCGAGGTTAACCGAAAGGGAGCCGGAGCGAAAGCGAGCCTTAACAGGGCGACTTGAGTCCCGCGCCGCGGACGCGAAGCCGGGTGAGCTATCCGTGGGCAGGCTGAAGCGGGGGTAAGACCCCGTGGAGGGCCGAACGCACGTCGGTTGAAAACGGCGGCGATGACCTGCGGATAGGGGTGAAAGGCCAATCAAACCCGGAGATATCTCGTTCTCCCCGAAATAGCTTTAGGGCTAGCGTCGCGCGTTCACCGCCGGAGGTAGAGCACCGGATGGACGAGGGGGCTTCGCCGCCTACCGAATCCAACCGAACTCCGAATGCCGGCGGCCCAGAGCGCGGCAGTCAGAGCATGTGGGCTAAGCTGTGTGCTCGAGAGGGAAACAGCCCGGACCGCCCGCTAAGGTCCCCAAGTTCCAGCCGAGTGGCAAAGGATGTGCGTCCGCCCAGACAACCAGGATGTTGGCTTAGAAGCAGCCATCCATTCAAAGAGTGCGTAACAGCTCACTGGTCGAGTGGACATGCGCCGACAATACACGGGGCTAAGCTGGACACCGAAGCGGCGGGATTTTAATTCATTAGAATCGGTAGGGGAGCTTCCCATGGGCGGAGAAGCCGTCAGGGCGACCGACGGTGGAGCGCATGGGAGTGAGAATGCTGGCATGAGTAGCGAGAGACGAGAGAGTAACTCGTCCGCCGTGAACCCGAGGTTTCCTGGGCAAGGCTAATCCTCCCAGGGTCAGTCGGGGGCTAAGGCGAGGCCGGGAGGCGTAGCCGACGCGCAGCAGGCAGACATTCCTGCACCGCGCACGCGGCGCTACGACCGACGGGGCGACGGATGGGGGTGGCTCGGCGGGGTTCTGGACGTCCCCGTGATGGAGCGCGGCCCGCGGACCAGGGAAATCCGGTCCGCATTGAGGGCGAGGCTCCGGACGAAGCGATTGAGCGAAGCGAGTGAGCCCGAGGTCCCTAGAAAAACCCCTAGGCAGGCGCGTGCGCGCCCGTACCGCAAACCGACACAGGTGGGTGGGTAGAACATACCGAGGCGATCGGGTCAACCATGGTCAAGGAACTCGGCACAATGGCCCCGTAACTTCGGGAGAAGGGGTGCCCGCGCGTACGTGAACCGGCTCGCCCGGGGAGCGGAGGCGGGCCGCAGTGGAGAGGCCCAAGCGACTGTTTACCAAAAACACAGGACTCTGCAGAAGCCGCAAGGCGACGTATAGGGTCTGACGCCTGCCCGGTGCCGGAAGGTCACGCGGAGGAGTTAGCCGATTCGGCGAAGCCCCGAAGCCAAGCCCCGGTAAACGGCGGCCGTAACTATAACGGTCCTAAGGTAGCGAAATTCCTTGTCGGGTAAGTTCCGACCTGCACGAAAGGCGCAACGACTTGGGCGCTGTCTCGACCATGGACCCGGTGAAATTGCACTGGTCGTGAAGATGCGACTTACCCGCGGAAGGACGGAAAGACCCCGTGAACCTTCACTGCAGCTTGGCATTGGCCGCTGGTCCCGCGTGTAGAGGATAGGCAGGAGGCACAGATCCGGAGGCGCCAGCCCCCGGGGAGCCGCCCTTGGAATACTGCCCTCGCGCGACCGGCGTCCTAACCCGAGGCCGTCAACCGGCTCGGGGACCGTGCCAGGCGGGCAGTTTGACTGGGGCGGTCGCCTCCTAAAGGGTAACGGAGGCGCGCGAAGGTCCGCTCGGGACGGTCGGCAACCGTCCTTTTGAATGCAAGAGTACAAGCGGGCTTGACTGCGAGGCCCACAAGCCGAGCAGGTGCGAAAGCAGGCTCTAGTGATCCGGCGGCCCCGAGTGGGTGGGCCGTCGCTCAACGGATAAAAGGTACTCCGGGGATAACAGGCTGATCTTGCCCAAGAGTCCACATCGACGGCAAGGTTTGGCACCTCGATGTCGGCTCATCGCATCCTGGGGCTGGAGCAGGTCCCAAGGGTACGGCTGTTCGCCGTTTAAAGCGGTACGCGAGCTGGGTTCAGAACGTCGTGAGACAGTTCGGTCCCTATCCTCCGTGGGCGCAGGAGAATCGATGGAGGCTGCCCCCAGTACGAGAGGACCGGGGTGGACGCACCTCCGGTGAACCGGTTGTCGACCAACGGCACGGCCGGGTAGCCGCGTGCGGCGCGGATAACCGCTGAAGGCATCTAAGCGGGAAGCCGTTCCAGGGATTAGTTCTCCTTCCGGTAAGGGCCCAGGTAGACTACCTGGTCGATAGACGGCAGGTGCAAGGACGGCGACGTCCTCAGCCGAGCCGCACTAATCGCCCGAGCTCTTCCGGAACCGCACCTCGCGGCCCGCGGGACTGAGCGCTCATGCGCGGTCCGGGCACGAGGATGCCCCCGAGTCATCTCCCCTATGCGCCATGCGGCCCCCAGGGCACGTGTAGAGTGAGACCCAGGACACCGTAACGGTGGGCGCCGCCCACCGGTCAGCGGCCAGAGCATGGGGGGCACGCCCGGTCCCGTTCCGAACCCGGAAGCTAAGCCCCATCGCGCCGAGAGTACTGCGGGGTCAGCCCGTGGGAGGCCAGGGCGCCGCTGACCGGTGGACGGCACCGAGCCGTCATCCAAGATGGAGAAGGGGGAGGCCTCGCGGCCTCCCCCTTTTTTCGTTATATAAACCGACATTTGCTCTATCTGCTTTAGGGGTGTCCGGATTGGCTTTAGTCGAGGGCATCTTTGTCGTCCGCGGCGAGGTAGAGCCGATCTTTGTGCTTATGCCGCTTTCTGGTGGCGCTCAGTCAGCTACAGGGTTCTGTCGCCACGTATATCCGGACGGATCTTTTGCTCCTTATTTCCAGCAAATCAATTCAGGAACGTTGTTTCAATCAAATACACTCCGTCAGCGGGGGCTCTATCTAATTGGTGATAGAGCCCCGCTGGCGTTTTATAAGTTTGTTAACGTTGTCCTTCAATTTATTACGGACTTACTAGCGGAGACCGACGAGGGTATAAAGATGCTATGTCTACAGTGGACAGCAAGATTCCCGAGGTCATACGGTCTGTCCAAGGTTTATGACCATATTTGTGACTCTGAGCAACTCGGAGCCCAGTTAATTCATTTGTGAACAAAATATGGAGTGCGCGATTCCCGCCCCCGGCGCCCCTCCGGTCTGGCAATATATCTCCTTGCCGCGCGGCCCGGTCGGACCGGAT
>NZ_CYYP01000015.1 GCF_001405375.1 Collinsella aerofaciens | reverse complement strand
GCCGGGACGGTGCAGGCAGACCTTCCTGAGCTTGCCGATCTCGGAAGGCACGTGCAGACCTTTCGTCATGGCCTCCTACCTTTCTTTCGGGCCTTACTGGCCGAATGTATCAGCGCCCCTCCATATGGGACGCTGCTTGCTGACAGCTCTAGTTATATCCAAATTCCATTCGTAATGCTACCTCGCCCCCGAACGGTCAGCAAAGTACGATGAACGGTATATCGCATATGATTTCCCATGATGCACTTCAGTTTTGTAAAGCAGATTTTCCTAGGTAAACGTTATTTTTCTAGGAAATCAAGCTTGAACACTCAAAGTTATCCATGATTCAAAATTGCATAGTGAAAACGGTTTTCTGCATATAAATGACGCTTGTCCTCGATTCGACCTACATTCGATTATATTCAGCTTACTATCATTCTTATTCATAGATTCTCACCAGTTGAGTGAGGATATGGATCGTTTGCGAACGAGCAGGGCGTCAGTCCTATGACTTGTCAGCGTAAGAAGTAGGTAAAGATACCGTTCACGCGATACGTCCGTGCCAGTGGTCGACTAAATTGAGACAATAGTGAATTAGAGTTAGGCTACCGTCCCCTGCGGGGACTGAACGGACAGATGCATATGCCGAGCAAAATCGAAAAGAAGCAAAAGGCCGCCAAACTGCGCAAGCCGCCGCGCGACTTCTCGTACACGCAAAACCGAGAGCTTAGCTGGCTGCGCTTTGACAACCGCGTGCTTGACGAAGCCTTCGACGAGACCGTTCCGCTGTTCGAGCGTCTAAAGTTCGTGTCGATTTTCGAGTCCAACCTCGACGAATTCCTTATGGTGCGCGTGGGCGGCCTGTCCGATCTGGCGGAGCTCAAAAAACAGCCTGTCGACAACAAGAGCAATATGACCGCCTCAGAACAGGTCGATGCCGTCATGGAAGAGCTGCCCGGGCTCCTTACCCGTTGGGAGTCCATCTTTAAGAGCATCGAGGACAAGCTTGATGCTCTGGGCGTTCACCGCGCCCGCATCGATTCGCTTACGCCCGAGGAGCGCACCTTTGTAACCCGCTACTTCCAAGCCTACGTGTCGCCGGTCATCTCACCGTTGGTCATTGACCCGCGCCACCCCTTCCCCAACCTGCGCAACGGCGCGCTCTATCTGGCTTGTGGCCTGGACGGCGTCACCGACGAGGAGAGTCTGCTGGGCCTTATCGAGATTCCCGCCTCGATGAACCGCGTGGTCGAGATCCCCTCGCCCACCGGCACCTACTCCTACATCTTGCTCGAGGACGTCATCCTCGCCTGCCTGGATAGCTGCTTTGGCTCCTATAAGCCGCTGGATCGCGCGCTGATCCGCGTCACCCGTAATGCCGATATCGACCCGGACGGCGAGGGCGTCGAGGAGGAAGAGGATTACCGCCAGCACATGAAGCGCATCCTCAAGAAGCGCTTGCGCCTGCAGCCGGTGGTGCTCGCCGTATCGGGCTCCCTCGAAAAGCCAACGCTCAAGACCATCCGCAAGGCGCTCGAGCTTTCTCGCCGCTCGGTCTTTACCTGCGATATCCCCCTTGACCTGAGCTACGTCTTTGGCATTGAGGGCAAGATTCCCGAGCATCTACGCAACGAGCTGCTCTTTACGCCGTTTAAGCCGCAGCCCAACCCCGCCATCGATATGTCCCGCTCCATTCGCGAGCAAGTGCTGCAGGGCGACAAGCTGCTCTTTTATCCCTACGAGGCCATGAATCCGTTCCTGGACCTGGTGCACGAAGCAGCCTACGACCCCGAGTGCATCTCGCTGCGCATCACGCTCTACCGCGTGGCCAAACAAAGCCGCCTGTGCGAGTCGCTCATCGATGCTGCCGAAAACGGCAAAGAGGTCACGGTGCTCATGGAGCTCCGCGCACGCTTTGACGAGCAGAACAACATCGAGTGGGCCGAACGTCTGGAAGAGGCCGGCTGCACCGTTATCTACGGCTCCGAGGGCTTTAAGTGCCACTCCAAGATCTGCCAGCTCACCTATCGTGAGGGCATGGCGCTCACCCGTCTCACGCTGTTGGGCACCGGCAACTTTAACGAGAAGACGGCCAAGCTCTACAGTGACTTTATGCTCATGACCGCCCATCCCGGTATCGGCGAGGACGCCAACCTGTTCTTCCGCAACCTGTCGCTGGGCAACCTGCGCGGCGACTACCGCTTCCTGGGCGTGGCGCCCGCCGGACTGAAACCGCTCATCATGCGCGGCCTGGACCGCGAGATTCAGCGCGCCCTTGTCGGCGAGCCCGCCCGCGTGTTCTTTAAGCTCAACTCGCTGACCGACCGCGAGGTTATCGATAAGATCGCCGAGGCATCGTGTGCCGGCGTGCGCGTAGACATGATCATCCGCGGCATCTCGTGCCTCAAGCCCGGTATTCCGGGCAAGACCGAGAACGTGCATGTCCGCTCCATCGTCGGACGCTTTTTGGAGCACGCGCGCGTCTATGCTTTCGGCGTGGACTCGGACATGATTTACCTGAGCTCGGCAGACATGATGACGCGCAACACCGAGCACCGCGTGGAGATCGCCTTCCCCGTGCTCGACCCCACCTGCCGCGCCCTAGTGCACGAGTATATGGGCATGCAGCTGCGGGACAACGTGAAGGCCCGCAGCCTCACGAGCGACGGCACCTGGGTCCCCGTGGAGCGTGCAGAGGGTGAGAAACCCTTCAACTCGCAGGAAGCTCTACTGGAGCGTGCCTATCGCAACGCCGAGGCCGCCGCGCAGCAGCGTGCGCAGGAGAAGGAACGCGTGGCCGAGGAGGCCATTCAGGCCGAGGTTGAACACGGGGCAGCTGCCAAACCGGAAGCGGTTGCAGCTCCCCCGGTGAATGAGCCCGAGGCTGCCGCAGAGACCGCCGTGGAGAAAGCGCCCGAGCCCGCTACCGCGACTCCGGAGCCCGCCGCCGAGGCAAAGCCCACCCCTGCTCCTAAGCCGCAGCCGACCACACCCGAGGTTCAGAAGGTCCAGGCGACTGTCATTGAGCCCGAGCCTGCACCTGCACCTCAGCCCGAGCCGCAGGTCACCAAGCCCGTATCCGAGACGAGCACCCGTCGCGATAAGCCCGCCGGCAAGACCAAGGCCATCGAGCGCCATCGCCCCGGTCGCGTGCGCATAGGCCTGGGCCTGATCGGCCTGGGTCTTAAGACGCTCATTACCGGCAAGACGAAATAGTCGTTTGTAGAAGCAGTTTGTAGAAGCGCCCCGCATTTGAGGAAAGCCTCGGATGCGGGGCGCTTTTCCCTGCTACCATGGTGCGAACAACAACGCGAATGACAGGCAGGAATATGAAGCTCACTATAGAATCGATGACCTACGGCGCCGACGGTCTGGCGCACGCCGACAACGGCAAGGCCGTCTTTGTGCAGGGCGCCGTGGCAGGCGACACCGTCGAGGCCGAGGTCGTACAGGACGGCAAGTCGTTCATGCGTGCCCGCACCACCGAGATTCTGGAGCCAAGCCCCGATCGCATTCAGCCTCCCTGCCCCTTCGTGGGCATCTGCGGCGGCTGCTCGTGGGGCAATCTCTCACGCACGGCACAGCTCGCCGCCAAGGAGCAAAACCTGCGCTCCACGCTCGAGCGCATCGGCAAGTTCGCTCCTGAGCAGGTCGATGAGTTGCTACAGCCCATCTGCCACACCAAGGACGACTGGGGCTACCGCAATAAAATCGAGCTCGAACCGACCGTCGTCAACGGTCGCGTGCGCCTTGGCATGCACGGTGTCGACCCCAGCAAAATCGTGACCGTCGATATGTGTCCGCTGTTCGATAAGCGCTTCCCGAAGGCACTCAAATCGGTCGTCGGCGCACTCAACTATCTAAGCGGCAGCCATGACTTGGGGCTCGAACGCGTGGGCATTCGCGCATCGCGCCGCACCAAGGCACTCGAGGTCGCACTCTGGACGCCCACAGGCTCTTTTCCGCGCTCGCAGGTCTCCCGCGTGCTGGCGGACGCCGCTCATCCTACGAGCATCGTACGCGTGATGAGCAAGGGCGAAAAGAAGGCCCGCCGTGTCTCCAAGGTCGAAATGCTCGCCGGAGAGGGCTCATGGACCGAGAATATCGCCGAGGATCAGATGCGCTTGTCTGCCCCGTCTTTTTTCCAGGTCAACACCAAGGGTGCCGAGTTTTTGATCGATCTTGTCATGGAAGCGCTCGACCCGCAGGAAGACGAGCTTGCCGTGGACCTGTACTGCGGTGCCGGCACCTTTACCCTGCCGCTCGCCCGCCGCTGCGACTTTGTCGCTGCCGTCGAGGCCTACGGCCCCGCCGTGCGCGATCTACGCCGTAACCTGGAAATCAACAAGCTTGATAACGTCGACGTCATTGGCGGAGACGCGGTGCGCGAGTTCCCCGACCAGGATGCCGACATCTTGGTGGTCGACCCGCCGCGCGCAGGCCTCGCCCCCGAGGCGATCGGCCTTATCGCCAGCACGAGTGCCCGCGATGTCGCCTACGTGAGCTGCGACCCGGCCACCCTGGCGCGCGATCTCAAACGCTTTGTCGAAGAAGGCACCTTCTCCCCCGTAAAGATCACGCCAGTCGACCTGTTCCCACAAACCTTCCACTGCGAGACCGTCGTCCACCTTAGGCGCAACTAGCCGCCTAATCATTGCTCAGAAAATCATTGGGAAATCGAGCGTGGCAAGCGGAGGTCTTCGGGGTATAAGACGGCTAATTGTATGCCGCCTATGAAAGGAACCCTCATGCCCAGCGTTGCCGTTCTCGCCGCCGATGGCTTTGAAACTATTGAGTGCTTGACCATGGTCGATGTCATGCGTCGCGGCGGCGTGCGTGCCACGCTCGTCTCGATTATGCCCACGCGTGAGGTCGTAAGCTCGCTGCAGATCCCCGTGACCTGCGATGCGCTCTTTGATGAGATCAACTTTGACGAGTACGACTGCGTCGTGCTGCCCGGCGGCCTACCCGGTGCCACCAACCTGCGCGCCGATCAGCGCGTCTGCGACGTGGTCTGCGAGTTCGCCGCGACCAAGCACGTCGCCGCCATCTGCGCCGCCCCGTTTATCCTGGGCGAGCTCGACCTGCTCGAGGGGCGCCACGCCACGTGCTTCCCTGGCTTTGAGAAAAGCTTCCCCGAAGGCGCCTATACCGGCGAGAAGGTTACGCAAGACGGCAACATCATCACCGCTAGCGGCATGGCCCAGTCGCTCCCCTTTGCGCTTGAGCTGCTGCGCACGCTCGCCGGCGACAAGGCCGTCGAGAAAGTCGCCGAGGGCATTCAGCTATGATTTTGGCTTCGCAATCACCGCGCCGCATCGAGTTGATGCGCGAGGCGGACTATGACATTCGCATCATTCCTGCCGATATCGACGAAACGCCGTTTGATGGCGAGGCCCCGCTTACGCTCGTTGAACGCTTAGCACGCGCAAAAGCCGCCGCCGTTGCCGCCGAGCATGCCGAGCCCAATGAGCTAACGGTCGCGGCCGACACCATCGTCACCTTTGACGGCAAGATTCTGGGCAAGCCGGCAACCGAGGACGAGGCGCGCACCATGCTCCGTGAGCTTTCGGGCCGCACGCACCAGGTCGCAACCGGCGTCTGCATCGTTAAGGCAGGCAATACGGCCGCCCCGCATGCCGCCGAGAGCCTGTCCTTTGTCGATGTGACCGACGTGACGTTCTACGAGCTCACCGACGAGCAGATCGAGCGCTACGTCGCCTCGGGTGAGCCCATGGACAAGGCCGGCGCCTACGGCATTCAGGGCACAGGCGGACGCATGCTCGTGCACGATATTTCGGGCGACTTCTATAACGTGGTGGGCCTACCCATCGCCCGCGTCGCGCGCGCGATTCAAAAACTCTCGTAATTGCATCTGGCGCTGGGTATTCCCCAGCGCCTACAATTTTGGCGTACCGTACGGATCCCGACCGGGCACAAGGCGCGGCGGAAAACCGATAGGAGTTAAACATGGATACACTGCTCGAGGCCATTGACGTCTGCGATGTCGATGGCTTTTGCTATGGCAACTATACGGACGAGGAGGCCGGCACCGGTTGCACCGTAATCGTGGCACCCGAGGGCGCCACCGGCGGCGTTGACGTTCGCGGCGGTGCTCCAGCATCGCGCGAAACCGACCTGCTGCGACCCGAGAACACCGTCGACAAGGTCCACGCCGTCTGCCTTTCGGGTGGATCGGCCTTTGGCCTCGAGGCTGCAAGCGGCGTCGCTCGCGAGCTTGAGAGCCGCGGCATCGGCCTACCCGTCGGCCCCACGCAGGTGCCTATCGTGTGCTCCAGCTGTATCTTCGACCTCGCCTTTGGTAACCCCACCGTGCGCCCCGACATTGAGGCCGGCATCGCCGCCGTGCGCGAAGCACTCGACCACACCCCCACCAAGCTCGAACAGGGCAACGTAGGCGCCGGCACGGGCGCTACCGTGGGTAAGCTCATGGGGCCTGCCACCTGCATGAAGGCCGGCCTTGGAGCTGCCGCCGTGGCACTCGGCCCCATCAAGGTGGGCGCCGTGGTCTCGGTCAACGCCTGCGGCAACGTTGTCGACCCCTTCACCGGCGAGTGGGTCGCCGGCATGCGCGCCGCAGCCGATAGCGACCAGATCGTCGACATGGAACTCGCAGCCTTTGCCGCCGCCGGATCCATGCAGATGCCGCTCGACCGCACCAACACCACCATCAGCTGCATCGTCACCAACGTGGAACTCACTAAGGCACAAGCCACCAAGGTCTCCCAGATGGCCGCAGACGCCTACGCACACGCCATCCGCCCCACACACACCACCAACGACGGCGACACCATCTACACCCTCGCCAGCGGCAAACTGGGCGCCCAGGCAAGCGCCGCCGTTCCCCTAGACCTGCTGGGCATGCTCGCCGTAAGGACTTTGCAAACCGCCATCGTAAACGGAGCCAAAACCGCCAAAACCTCCCACGGCATCCCCGGCGCCGCAAAGTAAACTAGCTCGTCCGGTTGCCCGGTGGGGCTTGGTTATGTTTGCTGCTCTACAGTCCTGACTCGCACGAAGAGCACATTAAGTGCTCTTCGGCTCGTGCGGAACTCGCGACAAACATAACCAAGCCCCACCGGGCAACCTACTCAACAAGATCTCTTTCAGCCCAGGCCCCTGTGTACCGCGCGTCTAAGATCTTCAAATTCACCTATCTGACAATCGATTTATAGCAGAGGCCCCTTGGCCTTTAGTTTGATACAAGTTCCGCACGAACCGGAAAGCACTTAATGTGCTTTCCGTGCGAGCAGGACTGTTCGCAGTAGCAAACTAAAGGCCAAGGGGCCCAGTCAACCTATCAGCAGCGATTACTCAGCAGCTAGTTGAATTTGAAGATCTTTGAGGCAAGACGGTATAGGCCGAGTGTGGTTTTGTCTCCCGCCCGTCCGCGCAGATTGGTGAAGAACCCGACCACGCCGTAACGGGCACGACGATACATGCGCTCGTCGTAGGCCTTCAAATCATTCCACAGCGTCTTTAGGCGCTCGTCGGCGCAATCTTCCTCGGAAAGCTTGGTGAGCACCGAGCAGATCGCCATCATCATGGTGAAGTAGCCCATCATGTACGAACGCAGGCGCGACGACTCAACATCGCTGTACAGGTGGTACGACTCCATCATGATACGCGTAACACGGAACTGCTGGTCCAGACGCTTGACCATCGTTGCCTCGTTGACGCTCTGACCTTCGCGACCGATAAAGTAGCGGTAGAGGTCGATGTCGGCGTAGTACATGGTCTTGCAACGCGGCAGCGGCACGTAGGCGTAGATGTTGTCCACATAGAACGTGTGCGGCGGCATGGGAAGGTTGGACTCGCGCAGCACATCCGTGCGATAGCACAGGCTGTGCATGAGTAGGTTCTGGTCCAGGCGGAAATGACCGATCTGATCCCAAGAAAAGATCTTTTTGCGCGGCAGGGCAAATATGTAGCCAATAGCGGTATGCGTCCCCTCGTAAACCTTCTCGTACACGTAGTTCGAGATAAACAGGTCAACGCGCTGGTCGCGCTCCTCAAAGCCACGCAGAATCGACAGCATGGTCGAAAGGGCAGCGCCGTCAAGCCAGTCGTCCGAGTCGACAACCTTGTAGTAGGTGCCCTGCGCCTCGCGCAGACCCGAAAGGACGGCAATACCGTGACCGCCATTCTCCTGGTGCACCGCGCGAATGATACCGGGATAACGGGCCTCCCACTCGTCGGCCTTGGCGGCCGTCTCGTCCTTGGAGCCGTCGTCCACCACGATAATCTCGATATCGGTGGCGTAATTGCTCCCCTCCAAGATGGAGGTGATGCAATGGTCCATGTCCTTGGCGGCGTTATACGAGGGAATACCGAATGTTATGACTTTATGCATGGCAGGCGATAATCTCATCCGAAAGATCGAGGGCGGAATTGGTCACGGCGTCCATATCGTAGTAACGATACTCGGCCAGACGACCCACCGGGTGGAAGTTCGTCAGGTTCTGGACGCGCTCAAGATAGCGCTCATAGAGCTCACGGTTCTCGGGCTCAAGAATGGCGTAGTACGGCGTCTCGCCCGAGCCGGGCGTATAGGCCTTGGAATACTCCTTCATGATGGTGGTCTTGCCGGGCAGGATCTGACCGGTCATGTTCTTGAACTCGGTAATGCGCGTGTAGTCCTCGCTCGTGGTGTAGTTGACGGTGCCCACGGGCTGGAACTGGTCCATATCGAGCGTCTCGAACTTCATGTCGAGCGTGCGGTACGGTAGCGCGCCCAGATCGAGATTGAACAGCTCATCGAGCGGACCGGTGTAGACGATCTCGCCACCATAGACCTTGCCGTCGATCTTGACGGTAGTCTCGTCGATTTCAAAGAGATCACGGGCGTCCACGTCGCAGAACACGTCGATCAGGTCGTGGTCGAGCATGTGCTCAAAGAGCGCCGTGTAGCCCTCCTGCGGCATGCCCTGGAAGGGAGCTTGCGGGAAGTAGCGGTCATCATCGCCCACAAAGACGGGAACGCGGCCGGTGATCGAGGGATCGATCTGATCGGGCGTCTGGCCCCACTGCTTCATGGTGTAATGCAAAAAGACGTTCTCGTAGACGTAATCGGCGACCTCGGCAAGATCCGGGTCGTTCTTCTTACGCAGCTCCATAATGGGCACCTTGACATCCTTGCCAAAGGTCTCCACGAGCTTCTGATACAGCTCCTCGCCGCGCTCGTCACCAAAGGCGAGCTTGAGACTCGCATGGTTGAAGGGCACGGGCATAAGGGTACCGTTGATGTTGGCGAGCACCTTGTGCTGATAATCCGTCCACTTGGTAAAGCGCGACAGGAAATTGTGCACGCGCTCGTTAAAAGTGTGATAGATATGCGGACCGTACTCGTGGATCAGGATTCCGGCCTCGTCAGTGCAGTCATAGGCATTGCCCGCAATGTGGCTACGGCGCTCCAAAACGGCAACACGATAGCCGATGGTCTCGGCAAGACGGCGGGCGCAAACGGCACCGGCATATCCAGCACCGACGACAATCATGTCGTACGCGCCGGCGTTAAAGCCTTCAGGCAGGCCTGAGGTAATCTGCATCGATACTCCTTGTCAAAAGCCACGGGCTCGTTAGCTGGGCTTTTCTCGAACATTCTTCGAGACATATTTATCAGAGCGATTATAGCGCTAATGCGTCCTATAATGAGCTTGCCACACAAGGAAAGCTCAAGCACCGCGGCGTACATAATTGAAAGGTAAACCCGCTAGCAGCGGGTTTATTCGTGAACAGCCGGGTGCCTGGAGCTTAGCGAAACGCTTGTAAGGAGTAACATGAGCGATTTCCTAAACCGTATGAAGTCTGCCGCCAAGGCCGACCTTAAGACGATCGTCCTGCCCGAGGGCGAGGATCCGCGCACTATCGTCGCGGCCACCAAAATCATCGAGGAGGGCCTGGCAAAGATCGTCATCCTGGGCAACCCCGACGAGATCAACGTTCCCGGCGCTACCGTCATCGACCCGCGCAATGCCGAGAAGCACGAGGAGTACGCGCAGAAGTTTGCCGAGCTCCGCGCCAAGAAGGGCGTTACCATCGAGCAGGCTCGCGCCCAGGTGATGGACGCCACCTACTTTGGCACCATGATGGTCAAGATGGGCGATGCCGACGGCCTGGTCTCCGGCGCCTGCCACTCCACCGCCGACACCCTGCGCCCCGCGCTTCAGATCCTCAAGACCGCCCCGGGCACCAAGCTGGTCTCGGCCTTCTTCGTGATGTGCACCGACACCCCGCAGTTCGGCACTGACGGCACGCTGATCTTCGCCGACTGCGGCCTCAACATCAACCCGTCCTCCGACGAGCTCTCCGAGATCGCCATCGCCTCCGCTCACTCCTGGTCCACCTTCATGGGCAACGTTGAGCCGCACGTGGCCATGCTCTCCTACTCCACCATGGGCTCCGCTGGCGGCGAGGTCGCCAAGAAGGTCCAGGAGGCTGTGAAGTTCTGCAAGGAGAAGGCTCCCGAGCTCGCCATCGACGGCGACCTGCAGCTCGATGCCGCTATTGTCCCCACCGTCGCCCAGCTCAAGGCTCCCGGCTCCTCCGTCGCTGGTAAGGCCAACGTGCTCGTGTTCCCCGACCTCGAGGCAGGCAACATCGGCTACAAGCTGGTCCAGCGCTTCGCCGGTGCTGACGCCTACGGCCCCATCCTGCAGGGCATCGCCAAGCCGGTCAACGACCTGTCGCGCGGCTGCTCTGCCGACGACATCGTGGGTGTCGTGGCCATCACCGCCGTCCAGGCTCAGATGGCTGAGTAGCTGACATATCCCCTCGGGGCCCTACAGGGTAAAGCTCTGAAAACGTCCTCGGACATGCATGAAACCCCCGCTGCGCACTTCGTGCGGCGGGGGTTTCATGCGTCCTGCGGATAGTTTTCAGAGCTTTACCCTGTAGGGTCCCTGCCGCTACGTTGCAATCAGGGCATCTGGAGTGGACGGCGGCTTGGCTACGAGCTGGGTCTGAAAATCTGAACGGATGGGTGTCGTTGCTGAAAGTGCAGACGTTGCTGGTGGCGATCACTTTGGGACTCGGATTTCCACTTGCTAGCAAAAAGGCCTCCGGAGCTGTTGCTCTGGAGGCCTTTCGTTTACTTGCAAATGCGCGCGTTAGTTGTTCTTGGTCAGGCGCTCGACGTCGTGGGCGATCATGTATTCCTCGTCGGTGGGGATGACCATAACCGTGACGGAAGAGCCGGCGGCGCTGATGACCTGTGGGCCGTTGCCCACGGCCTCGCGGTTCTTGTTGTTGTCGATGCGCACGCCCAGCCACTCAAAGCAGTCGCAGAAGGCCCTGCGGATCGACCAGTCGTTCTCGCCGATGCCGGCGGTAAAGGTAATGGTGTCCACGCCCGCCATGGAAGCGATCATGGAACCGGCCTGCTGCATGGCCTTATAGGCGAACATATCGAAGGCGAGCAGGCAGCGCTCGTCGCCCTCGGAGGCGCGCGTGCGGATGTCGCGGGCGTCGTTGGAGATGCCCGAGATGGCAAGCAGACCAGACTGCTTGTTCATCATGTCATCGACTTCCTGGTAGCTGTAGCCGCCCTCGCGCTGCAGGTAGCACACGGTGGCCGGGTCGATGGAACCACAACGGGTGCCCATCATCAGGCCATCGAGCGGCGTGAGACCCATCGTGGTGTCGCGGCACACGCCGTCCTCGATAGCAGCGAGCGAAGCACCGTTGCCCAGATGGCACGAAAGCAGGCGGTGGCAGCGCGAACCCAGGATCTCCTTGGCCATCATCCACTCATAGCGGTGGCTCGTGCCGTGGGCGCCGTACTTGCGCACGTGGTACTTGTCGCAAACGTCCTTGGGCAGCGCGTAGGTGTAGGCAACCTCGGGCATGGTCATGTGGAACGAGGTGTCGAAGACCGCCACGTTGGGCAGCTCCGGATACTTCTCACGGCAATACTCAATTGCTGCGGCCTCGCCGTAGTTGTGCAGCGGAGCAAGCGGTGCCACCTCAAGAATCTTGGCCATAACCTCGTCGTCGACAACCGCGGAATCATCGAAGTGCCAGCCGCCCTGAACGATACGATGCCCAATGCCATCAATCGTAAAGTCGGTCTTCTCGAGCTCCTCGAGCACGCGAGCGATAGCAGAGCGATGATCGGGGAAAGGGACCTCCTCGGTCTGCTTAGCGCCACCGTTCTCGGAGTGGCCAAAGATGCCCATGTCCGATCCGATACGCTCGCAGTTGCCCTTGGCGAAAACCTTGCGGGTATCGGTATCCAAAAGCTGATATTTAAGGCTTGAGCTGCCGGCGTTGACAACAAGTACGTTCATGAGACTCCTTCGCAGTGCAATACGGTCGACGCAGGCCCCTTAAGGCGGCCGCATTTTAATAAGAAGTTATCATATCTTGATAAATAGATATCAGCATATCGCCCAACGAGCGCAAAAGAGGAGCCGAACGGCGCTCGGTCGTCCAGCCCCTCCCCTCTTGCAATTACTTGCCGTTGACGATGCGCTCAACGTCGGAAGCGATCATGAACTCCTCGTCCGTAGGGATGACGAAAATCTTGACCTTGGAATCCTTGGCGGACAGGCACCAAGCGCCGTCGCCACGCAGGGCATTACGGGCGTGATCCATCTTGACGCCCATAAAGGCCAGACGATCGGCCACGCCAGCGCGAACGGCCGGAGCGTGCTCGCCGATGCCGGCGGTAAAGACCAGGGTGTCCATACCGCACATAGAAGTAGCCATCTCGGCAGCCTTGGCGGCAATCTTGTAGACAAACATGTCGAAGGCGAGCTGAGCCTCGGGGTCACCAGCGGCGGCGAGCTCCTCGACGTTGCGGCAGTCGTTGGTCTTGCCGCCGGTCACAGCCAAAAGGCCGGACTTCTTGTTCATCATCTCGTCGACCTCGTCGAAGGTGTAGCCGCCCTCGCGCTGCAGGTAGCAGACGGTGGCCGGGTCGATGGAGCCGCAGCGGGTGCCCATCATGACGCCGTCGAGCGGGGTGAGACCCATAGTGGTATCCATGCACTTGCCGTCCTCGATGGCGCACAGGGAAGCGCCGGAGCCGATATGGCATACGACGACCTTGCGGGCCTCGCCGTTGGTCATCTCTGCGACCTTCTTGGAGATGTAACGGTAGCTGGTGCCGTGGGCGCCGTACTTACGGATGTGCAGTTTGTCGCAGACGTCCTTGGGCAGGGCGTAAGTCTTGGCGACCTCGGGCATGTTGAAGTGGAAAGCGGTGTCGTAGACCGTGACGTTGGGCAGATCGGGATACTGCTCGAGGCAGTACTCGATAACGTTGGCCTCGGGGTTGTTGTGCAGCGGGGCGAGCGGAGCGACCTCGCGGATCTTGGCGAGGACGTCCTCGTCGACGAGGGAGGAATCGCCGAAGTACCAACCGCCCTGAACGATACGGTGGCCAATGCCCTCGATCTTGACGCCGTTGGCCTCGAGGTCCTTCAGGACGACCTCGATGGCGACCTTGTGGTCGGGGAACTCGATGTTCTCGGTCACCTTCTTGGAACCGTTGGCAGCGTGGGTGAAGGTACCACCGGTAAAGCAGACGCGCTCGCAGGAGCCCTTTGCGGACACCTTATGGGACTTGGTGTCGATGACCTGATACTTAAGGGTCGAAGATCCCGCGTTGACGACCAGAACGTTCATGTGTCTCCCTACTAACAGGCGGTGTGGCGCCGCCAGGTTACATACGCTTCAATAATAAACCCAAACGCCCTCGCGCTCGGGTTTATTGCGTTGATATATAAGTTATCGGTGCCTAAATACTCATGGCCTTTGACTTGTAAGACGAAATAGCGCGGGGATATACACCAGGGAAGAAATCCCGAGCGCAACAAGCAATACGACTCGAATGCCCGCGATGCTGCTCAACGCAGCATTGAACAGATAGAAAAGGATGGCACCCACCGCCACCATCTGGCTTTGGACCGAAATCAGTGAACAGCGCATCGAAGAATCGACAGCATTTTGAAAAATTGAGTATTTAATTGGAGCAAATAACGAGTACGCGACCGTCTGCAGTACATAGAACACGGGCAGCAAATAGACCGGAGTAAAGGGAATCAAAAACAGAGCAGCCAGGGAAAGGCGCACGATGCCGCAAATACGCGCAAAACGGCCCTTGTCGACATGAGCAATCACACTGGGCACAATAAGCCCCATGGAGGCCGAGGCAAGAAGCTGGACCGCAATGATCACACCCGAAGCGACGGCATTCATTCCGCGACCCGCAAGCAACAGTGAGAAAAAGTCTTCCAGGGCGACAAAAGCAAATGCCTGAGAGCAGTCCATGATGAACGCTGAACGAAGAATGCCGTTACGCGCAATAGCGGCACCGATCATCTTCGGGCTAATTCCACGCTTAGGTGTCGCTGTAGTGTCCCCTCTTCGCATCTCAGGAATGCAGACAACGACAACCAACGTCAACACCATTGCGATGATATCTGCCAAAAGACCAATGAGATACGCGCCAGCGGACGAAATGAAACCGCCCACACAAGCGGAGAGGGCATAAGAGGCATAGAAAACAAATCGCTCAACGACATTAAGCCTTACGAGCTGGTCCAGAGAGACGCTGTCAATGTAAATCGCTTCCATGGACCCGCTCATACATGCAGCGGCAAAACCTTTGAGAGCAAACGCGCCGATTAAAAGCAGAGGAGAACGGACGAGAAGCAGGGCGGCGTAGTATCCAAGCATCCCCACGACGCCAACGAGACCACTTGTCTTTCGTCCAAACCTATCGGCAATATAGCCAGTGGGAACTTCAAGGATGAACTTGCTCACTTGATATGCAATCATCATGCTAGAAATCGCCACCATCGAGAATCCGACGAATTCAAGGTAAACCGTCAGAAAATACAAAATGGTGCTGAAGTTCGACAGAAAAACAAACGTCATATAAAGCAAAACCGTACGGTTTTTCATGCTCCGCCCTCCAAGAGTCAACAATCTAAATCGGAATCTTGGAAAAGCATGAGGGCAAAGCCGTCAGTCATGTGTTACAAGGCGTCAACATTCACTTGACGACACGAGGCCAAATGGCCTCACGAAGCAAGATGACGCAATAGGTGAAGAAATACCGTCTGGTGTCGATCGGTCCAGGCATTTTGTCGATAGCAAAAGTAGATGGGCAAGGCTACGTCATGCGAACCTTCAATAGAGTACTCGTTCACTTCCGACCCATCTGATGCGAGAGAAGAGCCAGAAAAACCCAATATCAATCCCCCGGCTTGAAGAAACTCAGCCTGCGCTCTGTTTCCGTATTCGACGTCGCGGAAGCGGAAATTAACCAGCTGAGCTTCGGGGCATTGATTGATCGCATTGAGACAGGGCGACAAATTAATGGGAACAGCTAACCTGCCGCCCAGTAACTCACGAACGGTCATAGCACCCACAGATTGATGACCCGCTGGGCACGAAAGAACCTTGAGCTCCTTTTCACCCAAGTATTTCGAAGAAAGGACACTGTCCCTTGGTTCCTCAAATGAGATGGCCGCATCCGAAATGCCAAGCACAAGTGATTCAAAGCATGTAGCCGTTGGCTGATGCCACACATCAAGGTGAATCTGAGGGTGCGAGCTTTCAAACGAGTCGTACCAGTTTTCGGAAAAAAGACGCCCCCGCCCGTGAAGACAGGGGACGTAAAGACGAAAGTGGCCGTCGGGCGAAACGCCACCGTTCCCCGATTGGGTGTACTTTTTGAGATCGTCGACTTGTGCCAGGATCACGCGTGCACGACGCGCAAATTCTCTGCCCGCCGGAGACAAAACAGCCTCCCCCGCCGATCGATTGAGCAAAACGATCTGATACTCAGACTCCAGTTTCTTAATTGCCGACGAGACAGCCTGTGGGCTCACGTGAACGGCGCGAGCCGCTTTGCGCACGCCGCCGTAGTTCGCTACCGCTTGAAGGTATTCGAGTTGAGAAAACTGCATAGGTTACTCCAAAGGCAGCCAAGGCGACGGGCCGTGCGTCCTCAGATGAGGTTCTCGCCCAGGTTCTTGCCGCCGAGGACGTGCATGTGGAAGTGCATGACGGTCTGACCGGCGTTGACGCCCTTGTTGGAGATGACGCGGAAACCGTCCTCCAGACCCTTGGCCTTGGCGACCTCCTGGATGGCGTGGGCCATGGCGCCCATGGTCTCGGCGGGCACGTTATCGGCGATGTCACTGTAGTGCTTCTTGGGGATCACGAGCGTGTGGACCGGCGCCTGGGGATTGAGGTCGTCGAACGCGATGACCTGGTCATCCTCGTAGACGACGGTCGAGGGGATCTCGTGGTTGGCAATTTTGCAGAAGATGCAATCACACATGGTTGGTTCCTTTCTCACAGACCAAGGTAATTATATTTGGTCGGGATGGTTAGAACGAAAGGTTGTCGTCGGTGTTGGCGGCTTCGCCGTCGGCGAGCACGTCGTTGCCGTCGACGTCCTTCAGGAGCACCGAGACCTTCTGCTCGGCATCGGACAAGCGGGTACGCAGGCTCTTGAGGAGCTCGACGCCGCGGGTATAGCTCTCAAGCGACTCCTCGAGCTCCATATCGCCCGATTCCAAGCTGCGTATGATGAGCTCCAACTCCTGCGAAGCCTGCTTGTACGTAAGCTGCTCGACCGGGGTCTTTTCTGCCATATCTGTTTCCTTTCCTAAAGGTTTATCGCTGTGAAACGCGGCCTACTCGACCGTATTGACCGTTGCCGCCACGTTGCCGTCTGCCATGCGTACACGAATGGCATCGCCGGGCTTAAAGGTCTTGGCGCTCGTGGCCACCCCATCATCGCTGTACGCGATGGAGTAACCGCGGGCAAGCACCTTGAGCGGCGACAGGGCATCGAGCGAGGCTGCCGCACGGCCCAGGTCGGATGCTGGCTTGTTGAGCATCGTGCGCCCCTGATGCTCCAGGCGAGAACTCGCGAGCGTGAGCGCATGGCGTTTGCCATCGAGCCCCGAGGTGCTTGCAACCAGGCGCTCGGGCAGGCGCTCAAAGTTGGAGCGGAATGTCCCGACCGAGCGTACTATGGCGCCCGACAGGCGATCGGCAGTCAGCGCAAGCTCTGACTCGCGACGCTCAACCATAAACGTTGGGTCGTTGAGGCACGGGCGGCACGCAGCCGCATCGAGCGCATCGCCCAAGCGAGCCGTATAGGTATTCCAGGCACGGCGACCGCGCTGATCGAGCATCTCCAGGTCGACCTGGGCCGACCCAATCATCGATGCCATCGCGGCACCCAGACGCTGATAGCGCGCCTCGAGCACATCGGCCAACTCCGTCATAGCCGGCGCCACCGATTCGGCCGCCGCCGTAGGCGTAGAGGCGCGACGGTCGCTCACCATGTCGCAAATCGAGGTATCGGGCTCATGGCCAATGCCGGTCACCACGGGCACGGGACAAGCCGCCACCGCGCGGGCAAGCTCCTCGTCATTAAAGGTCATGAGGTCCTCAAAGGAGCCGCCGCCGCGCACCAGCAAGATGCAGTCGGGCGCCGGCGTGACGGCGGCGGCACGGCGCAGGCCCTCGATAAGCTCGGCCGGCGCACCCTCGCCTTGAACCCTGGCGCCCACGCAAACGAGCTCGACGAGCGGGTTGCGACGACGCAATGTGCGCTTGACGTCGTCGATTACGGCACCCGAAAGCGAGGTGACAACCGCCACGCGTGAGCAGAACACCGGGATGCGGCGTTTGCGCGCTTCGTCCATCAGGCCCTCGCGGCGTAGCTTTTCGGCCAGTTGCGCCACTTGTTGACGCAGCAGACCTTCCCCCGCCAGCGAAAACGAGCGAGCGACAAAGCTCATACGACCCGTGGGCTTATAGAGGTTGAAGCTGCCCTTAAAGCTCACCTGCATGCCGTCACGCAGATCGAAGGTACGCTTGAGATAGGCGCCCTTCCAGATGATGCAGTCGACGGCGGCCGAGTCGTCTTTAATCTGGAAGTAGCAGTGGCCGCTTCGGGCGTTGGGACCACGGAAACCCGTGACCTCGCCCAGGACACTCAGCTGCGGAATGGCATCGAGCGCACCAGCGGCGATCTCCACCGCCTGGCTCACGCTGAGCTCCTTGCGCTCCTGCTCATCCGAACCGTCAAACTCGGCGGAAACGGCATTGCCGGTTAGATTCCAGCCTGCCACGCAGCCTCCTTTCGTCATCGTGCACAAGGGCTTCGGCCCTGCGCAAATTCAAGTCCAACACATAGTACAGCGCCGCGGGGACACAAATCTCCGCGGCGCCTGTCAAGCCAATTTGTTATCGGTTGGAGTTTCTGTTGTAGCGAGCCATCAGGTAGAGCAGCTGAATGATCGAAGTGAGCGCTGCAGCAACATAGGTAAGTGCGGCTGCCGTCAGCACCTTCTTGGCGCCGTTGACCTGCTTGGAACTCATACCCGACTGCTCGATGTACGCCACAGCACGTCGGCTGGCGTCAATCTCAACAGGCAACGTAACGAGTTGGAACAGCACGCTAAACGAGAAGAAAATCAACGCGAGGGTCGTAAGCCCCGCGATGTTCATAAACAGGCCCATGAGTAGCACGATGGTCCAGGTGTTCTGGGTAAAGTTAACGACCGGGACCAGGGCGGTGCGCACCTTCATCATGGCGTAGCCGCTTTGACGCTGGGCGGCATGGCCCGCCTCATGGCAGGCCACGGCAACGCTTGCGACCGATCCGCCCGAACGGTTGGCATCAGAGAGGTACAGGTTGTTGTCCTGCGGGTTGTAATGGTCGGTGAGCTCGCCAGCGACACCCTTGATACCCACGGCGTTACAACCGTTGGCATCGAGCATGCGGCGAGCGACCGTGGCACCCGTATCGCCGTCCGAGCGAACCTTGGACCAGGTTTTGTACGTCGAGTTGATATAGTTCTGTGCGGCAAGGCCAAGCACCGTGCAGACAAGAACAACCAGCAGGTACAGCGGGTCGATGCCAAAGCCGTATCCATAGTAATAAGGCATGCGAATTCCTCCGAATCGAGTTACACGTTGGAGGCATTCTACCCACTCAAGCGGCTAGGCTTCCTTACAGCAATTCGATTTTTCCGTCCTTCACCGTCAACCCCATATTGCCGGAAAGCAGATCGTCCAGGCGCGAGCCCACAAGCTCAAAGCGCCAGCCTTCGCGCAAGGGGCTCTGCTCGGGATGCTCAATATAGTCGGCCAGGTCATCGCGCGAGGCAATGACCGAAGTCGCCACGCCCGAGCGCTCGGCAACCAGGCGGATGAGCGCGTACATCAGGTCCGTCACGCTCTCCAACTCCGGCGAAATCTGACGGTGCCCGCGCACCATGAGCGGCAGGCGATCGTGCGGGCAGCTCGCGCCGCGCTTGATGGCCATGAGCGCACCGTCCACGTCGCGCTCCCCCAACTGATCGGTGCCGCGAATGCTACGGAACTCCTCAACGCGCACGGGATTGCGCTTAACGAGCGCAAGCAGCGTGTCGTCGGACATGACCCACTTGCGCGGGATGTTACGGCGTTCGGCGCGGTCCTCACGCCAGGCGGCGAGCTCACGCGCGATGCCCAACTGGTGACGGCTGCACGAATTGATGCGTTTGACCTTGCGGAACGCCTCGTGGCGATCGGCACGGTAGTGCGACTCGTCAGCCAGCGGGCGCAGCTCGTCGAGCACCCAGTCCACACGGCCCAGCTCGCGCAGGCGGCTCATCATCTCGGTATAGGCGACGATCAGGTACTTGACGTCATCGATCGCATACTCAATCTGCTTATCGGTCAGCGGGCGGCGCGACCAGTCGGTCAGCGACTCGGTCTTGGGCAGCGATACGCCGCAGAACGTCTGAACAAGCGCGCCATACGAAATCTGCTGGCGCTCGCCCAAAAAGGCGGCGGCGACCTGCGTATCGAAAATCGGTCGTGGCAGCACGCCCACGGTATGGAGCATGACCTCCATATCCTGCGAGCACGCGTGGAAGACCTTGGTCACGCTCTCGTCGGCCATAAGCTCGGCCAGCGGCGAGAGGTCGTCGATCACCAGAGGGTCGACCGCTACGCTCTCGGCAGGGGTGGCAATCTGAACCAAGCACAGGCGCGGGTGGAATGTGCGCTCGCGCAAAAACTCGGTATCGACGGCAATCGCGTCGAACTCACGGGCGCGCTGGCAAAAGTCGAGTAGAGCCTGATGTGTGGAAATGTACATATCAACCCATCGAATAAGGTTAGGCCCGAAAAACACGGGTAGGATATCGGCATTGCCTTACAACTATACTCGGTTAGTCACAGAACGGGAACGTAAGTATGCGCTGCCTTATCATCCATAACCCTGCATCGGGCCCCAGCTCAGATGAAATCTACGCATTCACGCACGCCCTCGCGCAGGGCGGCGACGAGGTCGTGATGCGCTTTATCGGCGATGGCATGGAGCCCGAGGATGCCGTGGCAGACGTGCGCGAGTTTGACCGCGTGGTCGTTTCGGGCGGCGACGGCACTGTCTCCAACGTGCTCGACCAGATGCGCGGATGCGGTCTCCCCACGCTCGTCTTCCCCTCCGGTACGGCCTGCCTGTTCTTCAACAACATCGGCAATGCCCCCGAGGCAGCGGCGCTCGCCAAGGCCTGCCGTGCCGGTCGCACGGTCAAAGTCGACATGGGCGAGCTCTTTTGGCTCGACGAGAACGGCAACGAGAAGCGCCACGGCTTCATCATCATCGCCGGCTCGGGCTTCGACGCCGAGATCATGATGAAGGCCGCCCCCACCAAAAACGACATCGGCGAGATCGCCTACTTCCTCTCTGCACTCGCCACGCCCAACCCTACGGTAGCGCACTTTACCATTGAGCATGACGGCATTGTCGAGGAGCTCGACGGCATCTGCTGCATGGCCGGCAATACCTCGGTCATCCAAAACGACATCAACCTGTTCCCCGACTGCCGCATGAACGATGGCATGGTCGACATTGCAGTCATCGAACCCGTGCGCACCGTGCAGCTGCTGCCTACCGTGATCACCGCTGCGCTTGACCCCGCCGGCAAGGTACTCGGGCGCCCGCAGTTCAAGATCATCCAGACCAAGGAAGCCAAGATCACCTGCACCCCGTCACTGGGCATGCAGTTCGATGGCGAGATTATCTCCAGTAATTCGGGCGTCTTTGGAGCCCGCGCGCTTCCACAATGCCTCGACCTCATCGTCGACGAATTCTCCCCACTCGGAAAATAGGAGGACCCTATGAACGACAATCCCCTGCTCGGCTTTATCATCATCGTTTTGGCCATGCTCGTCGGCTATGCGATCAACGTGATCCACCGCCGGAAGAAGTAATTCCACATTGGTATGATATTCATCCAATTATCGTCTCCCCTGCTGTTTATGCATTTGCCAAACAGCGGGGGATTTTTCTTTGCGCCCCGTGCAAGGCGCTTTATTCAGATACAGTAATTGCAGGGTGTCTTTATTTAAGTAAAGCTACAAAATGAGTACGATTTACCGCTCATCGCATATTTCATCACGCTTATCGAGTAAGTTTCTTTCATAGATGAATATTGTTTCTAGTTCGTTACGCTAATGAGGTGTCTTTATTGGCTGAAGCCCTCTGGCGACAGAGGGCTTTCGCACGCTGGGAGGGAAAATGAGGAAAACTCACCCCGTCAACGCGCTCAAGAAGTTAGGCATAGGCCTCGCCTTTGGAGCTGCAACCATCATGTCCATGCCGACCTCTGCGCTCGCCTGCACGCAGGTCTATATGGGCAACAAGCTGACGGCCGACGGTAATACGTACTACGGCCGCACCGAGGACATTGGCACTCGTTACCTCAAACACTATGGCATCGAGCCCTCTTATGGCCCTGGTCATACCTACAGCTCGGACGAGTCCGGATTCTCCTACACCTCGACCAAGACTACGTATCGTTACAGCTACGTGCGCGACCATCCTGCTGAGTGGGACGGACGCTGGGATGCCTACTCCGAGGCCGGCATCAATGAGAGGGGCGTCTCCTGCTCCGCAACACTGAGCACCTCCTACAACGACGATGCCAAGGCAGCGGATCCCACGACCAAGCATGCCCACAAAGCAAATCCCGAGGTCAAAAATACCGGCATCGGCGAGTACAGCTACGCGGGCGTCATCTTGGGCGAGAGCGCAACGGCCCGCGAGGGCGTCGAGCTTATCGGCAGTCTGATTGACGAGCAGGGCGTCTGCTCCAACGACCAGATTGTCATCGCCGACAACACCGAGACTTGGCTGTTCGCCGCGCTTTCCGGCCACCAGTGGATCGCTATGAAGCTGACCGACGACGTCGCTTCGGTCAACCCCAACATTAGTAACCTCAATTTTCAGGTCAATCTTGACGATCCTGAGAACTGCCTCCACTCTGAGGGGATCAAGACTATGCCCGAAGAGAAGGGCTTCGCCAAGTACTTTGAAGACGGACAGTTCGATGTTGCCCAGACCTACGGTGCATCTATCAACAATACGGGCATGGGCTCTTGGGCGCGTTATATCCAGGGCCGCGACTACTTTATGGCTCCGCTGACCGAGGGCACCGACTACGAGATCGTCAAGGACAAGGACAAGAATGACGTCACGCTCGGTGCCATGGTTCATGAGATGCAGCCGCTGTTCTTCCAGCCCAGCAAGTCCGACTGGAACACGTTTGAGCTGATTCGCGCCTTCGGCAACCGCGGTGAAAAAGTCCCCGGCCTTAATGCCAATACTGACGGTGTCAGCAGCATCGGTTCCAACCGCAACGCCGAGGCCAACCTCTTCCAGATTCGAAAGGGCTATGACCCCGAGGTTGCAACCATCCAGTGGGAGATGCTCTCCTGCGCCGAGTTCTCCGTCGCTATCCCGCTATACTCCGCTCTGATGACCGAAGTCAGCCCCTACTTCAGCGACCAGACCGTTGATTATGGTCACTGCAGCGAGACGGACATCGTGAACAACGAGGAGCCCGAGAACTCCATTAACTACGTCCTGATGGACATCAACTCGCTTTGCTTCGCGAACCGCGCACAATTCGCCACCAGCGTCCGCACCTACCTCGATGCGCTCCAGAACGAGCTCATCGAGCAGAACAAGGAAGTCGACACCGCCATGCTGGCCGAGACGACCACCGAGGGCCGCACTGCCCTGGCCAACAAGGCCGGCAAGGCTGCTACCGAGAACACCTACAAGAAGTGCAAGGCACTGCTCCAGGAGATGCGCGCCTATCAGAAGGCCGAAAACTTCGACCAGCCCTTCACCCCAAGCGACCTGAACACCGAGACCAACGGCCTCAAGGTGTCCATCACCTACGCCAAGGATGCTCTTGCCACCGATCCGGTCACCCCGGATCAGCCCGGCACCCCCGAGCAGCCTGGTACTCCTGAGCAGCCCGGTACCCCCGAGCAGCCAGCCGCCAAGCCTGAGAAGCCTAGCAAGTCCGACACCACGACCACGGTAACCACTAACAAGACGAACACCAAGGGCGGCCTGCCCACCACTGGCGATCGTTTTGATGGCCGCATGGTGGCCGCATTCGCCATCGCTGGCGTTGCCGTCATCTCCGCGGGCGGTTACTTCCTCTACCGTCGCAATAAGGAGTAACGTCTTAGCTGAGCGGACAAGGCAGCAATGGCAGCCTCGCCCGCTCAGCCCGCTCTTTTGACCGGCGGGAAAACCGCCTGAAATCTTTTCAAAAAAGATTTCCCCGCACACACTTCGCTGTGCTATAGTGCAGCGCAACAGCAACTAGGTGCGACCGCGCCACGGCATCACGAAAGGAGCCACCAACATGAAGAACACGATGACGTCTCTCAACAACTGGTGGTGGCGTGATGCGAATACGATCGGTCGACAGTGAGTCCCTCACGCCTGTTTTTGCGCTCTAGGTGATTGGAAGGCCTCCGGTTTCGACCGGGGGCCTTTTTCTATCTCGAGCCCGATCGCATTCGCATCACGCGCCTCCGCTTTTCTCTTGCACTCCCATTCCGAAAGGATTTTCACCATGTCTCAGAACACCACCGCCGCCCAGCCCCGCACCGTCCAGACCGCTGACCGCGGCAAACTCGATGTCCGCGCCCTCGTCCTGCTCGCCATCCTGCTCGCCGCCGGCTTCATCCTCAACTTCACCGTCGGCAAGGCCATCTCGGGCATCTCGGGCGGCATGATCAGCCCCGAGTTCATCATCTCGGCCTTCTGCCTCACCATCCTGGTCGTTCGCCCCAACATCGGCCAGGCGCTCGTCATTGGCCTTATCTCGGCTGCCGTGATCCAGATCACCACTACTTCGCCGTTCGTTGATTTTGCCGCCGAGGGCATCGCCGCCATGCTCATGGCCGGCATCGTCAACGCCGCCGGCAAGAACGGTCAGGTCAAGCCCGCCATCGCCATTGTCGCAACCTTCCTGACCACCTTTGTCTCCGGCGCCATCTTCATGGTCATCAAGATGGCCATGCTCGGCGTGGTAGGCGAGCTCGCCGCCGCCATGCTGCCCGTCGTCGCCATGACCGCCGTCTTTAACGCCATTCTGGTCGGCGCCCTCTACTTGCCCATCCAGAAGGCCCTGAAGCTCAACTAGCCCGTTCGACTTTACGAGCCACCCCATCTTGGCGTTCATTCGTCGCTCGCGTACCCAAGTACGCTTCGCTCCTCTTTCTCGCGCCAACCTGGGGCCCCTCGTAAAGCCGTCTCCGTGCTTCACCACCAAAGACTGTCCCAAACGACTAGCTTTTGGGGACGTTCTTAAACGACTGGTCATGTAAGAACGTCCATTGACTATGAAAGGTATCCATGAAAACGATCATCAACGTCGACGATGTCTCGTTCTCCTATGGCACGCAAACCGAGCAGGCGCTCAGCCACATCTCGCTCAGCGTGAACAAGGGAGATTTCATCGGCATCATCGGGCCCTCGGGCGCCGGCAAGTCCACGCTTGCCGCCTGCCTGTCGGGTGCCGTGCCCCACCACTACACCGGCACGTTCTTTGGGTCCGTCATGGTTGACGGCCACGACACCTGCGAGGTCTCGCTGACCGACGTGTCGCAAATCGTCGGCAGCGTGCTGCAGGATATCGACACGCAGATGGTCGCTTCGGTCGTCGAGGACGAGATGCTCTTTGGCCTCGAGAACTTTGGCGTTCCCCACGACCAGATCGAGCAGCGCGTGAGCGAAACGCTCGAGACCGTCGGCATCAGCGACCTGCGCGACCGCGAGATCGCCACCCTCTCGGGCGGACAGAAGCAAAAGGTAGCCATCGCCGCCATCCTCGCCATGCGTCCGCGCGTCTTGGTTCTCGACGAGCCCACCGCGGCACTCGACCCCGCCAGCTCCACGTTGGTCTTCGAGACGCTGCGTGAGGCAAACCGCACACTTGGAATCACCATCGTCGTCGTTGAGCAAAAGGTCGCCCTGCTCTCGGAGTACTGCAACCGCGTGCTCGTGCTCAACCATGGCGAAATTGCGCTGCAGGGCGAGCCACACGAGGTCTTCGCGCATACCGACGAGCTCCGTGCCATCGGCGTCGACTGCCCTCGCGTCACGCGCATCTTCAATAGCCTCGAGGCTGATGGCCTGGTAAGCGGTACCCCCTGCTTGGATGTCGATGAGGCCGAGCGCCTGATTTCGGGCATAGTCGACCCCGCACACGTGGCCATCGAAGCCCAGACGCCCGCCGGTTCCCCGCATGCACCGTCGTTGCGCCCTCATGCCAAGGACGCCGAACCCGTACTCACCTTCGACCATGTTGAGTTTGCCTATCCCAATGGCGGAGCCGCCGTACACGACCTTAGCCTGACGCTCTATCCTGGCGAGCTCGTGGGCATCGTCGGCCAAAACGGCGCCGGCAAGACCACGCTCACCAAACTGCTCACAGGCTTGCTTAAGCCCGCCTCGGGCAGCGTGCGCGTCACGGGACTGGATACCGCAGCCGTTCCCACGAGCCGCATCGCTCGCGAGGTCGCGACCCTTTTCCAAAACCCCGACCGCCAGATCTGCAAGGACACCGTGCTCGACGAGGTCGCCTTTGGCCTGGAGCTTACCGGCATCGACCGTGCCGAGGCGCTGCGTCGCGCCCAGCTCGTCATCGACCGCTTTGGCTTGCCGGCCGACGAGGCGCCCTTCTCGCTCTCGCGCGGTCAGCGACAAATGGTGGCGCTTGCCTCCGTCGTAGTGGTTGAGCCCAAGATCGTCGTGCTCGACGAGCCCACGAGCGGCCTTGATTACCGCGAGTGCATGACCGTCATGGAAACAGTGCGCACCATGGCCGAGCGCGGTTGCGCCGTTATCATGGTCTGCCACGATATGGAAGTCGTCTCGGATTTTGCCGAGCGCATTGTGGTAATGGCCGACGGTCGCATCCTCGACCGCGGCCGCACGCACGAGCTATTCTCGAACATCGATCTCATGCGGCGTGCCTACGTGGAGCCTCCCCAGGTTATTGAACTCTCGCGCCGTCTGGCATCTTCCGTCTCGCCCGCTTTTGCGCAGGTGAGCGAGGTCACCGATGTCGTTCGAATTACCAAGGAGATGGTCCACCGTGGTTAACGTCATCGACTACATGCCGGGCGATACGCTGCTGCATCGCCTGAACCCCGTCGTCAAACTGGGCCTCGCCGCCGCCATCATCGTCGGCATCTTTTTGTCCGACACCTACGTGGCGCTGCTGGGCTTTTTGGCACTCACCCTTGCACTGGGTGCCTATGCCGGCGTCGTCGACCGTCTGTTCTCGCTGCTCAAGTTGCTGATTCCGCTCGCGCTTATCATGCTGGTGCTCCAGCTGGCCTTTATGCGCGATGGCAACGTGGTGTGGAGCTTTATCACCGACACGGGCCTCATCACGGGATCGAAGGCCTGTCTGCGCCTGCTGGGTGTGGCGTTACCACTCATCCTCATGCTCATGGTGACCAAGCTCAACGACCTTGCCAACGCCTGCGTCGAGGTGCTGCACGTGCCGTATCGCTATGCCTTCACCTTTACCACGGCGCTGCGCTTTGTGCCGGTGTTTGGTCAGGAGATGAACGCCATCATGGAGGCGCAGACCGCACGCGGCGTCGAGTACGACACCAAGAACCCCATCAAGAAGCTTAAGCTCATGCTGCCACTGTGCGTGCCGCTGCTCATCTCGAGTGTGGGCAAGACCGATGCCACAGCCTTGGCGGCAGAACAGCGCGGCTTCTATCTGCGTACGCGCGCCAGCTCGTACAAGCGCTACCCCATCAAGGGCCTGGACATCGCCGTGCTCATCGTCAGCATCGCCCTCATCGTCATCGGCTTCCTGTTCTAGTTCACCACCGACAGCAACCGCCCCAACGCAAAAGGCTTCGGCTCGCACCAAACGAGCCGAGGCCTTTACTGTTTCACCAGATAAAACCTACCAAAATAAACCTGTCCCTTTTTGGCAGGTCGGAAGCTAGAGGCGGTAGGGGGCGCCGCTGCGGATGATGGATTCGCGCACCAGGACATCCATGGCGTCGAGGGTGATCTCGGGCATCTCTCGGTACTTTTGCAACACCGAGAGCTCGGTGCAGGCCAGAATGACGCGGTCGCAGCCGCTACGGGCGAACTCCCACATCACGCGGTCGAACTTATCCATATCGGGCTCACGTCCGGCCTTCACATCATCGTAGATAAGCGACATCACATCGTTCTGACGTTTCTCGCTGGGATAGACAACCTCGACACCCGCGGCCTCGCATTCGCGGCCGTAGACGCCCGCGCCCACGGTGCCATCGGTTCCCATGATGCCGATCTTATGCACCGGCTCGGCCGGCATACTCAGGTTGGGGTCGAACTCGCACTCCCCCATCACCGCACCGGCCAGAGCATAGCGCACCGACTCACGCGGCATGTGGATAATCGGCACCTTCGTAAACGACTGGATCTGGTCATAGAAGTAGTGTGACGTGTTGCAGGGAATGGCAATGTGTGCACAGCCCAGCGACTCGAGTGCCTGGGCGCACTCTTTCATGGTCGCCAGCAGTTTGGCATGCTCGCCGGTCTTAATGGCCAGCGTGCGGTCGGGCATGGTCGACTTGGAGAGTACCACCATGTCGATATGTTCCTGATCGCAGGCAGCAGCCGTATGACGCACCACCTGGTCGTAGTAATACGACGTGGCCTCGGCGCCCATGCCGCCGATAACTCCCAGCTTTTCCATCGCCGCCTCCTTGGTGACGCTTGCGCAATTGCGCGTATCATACCCGCGCCCGCCCGATGCAAACCGGACGGGCGCCGCGCTCATCTACTTGTAATACGTCTTGAACAGCTTAAAGTGGCGCAGCTTGGTGTGCCACATGCGCAGCCAGCGGTTAAAGACAAAGTCGCCCTTCATAAACGAAGGGTCGGCGCCCTTGCCCTCCTTGTCCAGGCGATGCACCTTAGCGCGCAGCTCGGGATCCTTGACGTACTTGTCGACGACGCCCATGGGGACGACCATCCACAGGGCCTCGTCCTGCGCCGTCACAAACTCCGGCTCAAACGGGCGGTTGAGCACATACTCGTCCACCACATACTTGGCAACGTTAAAGCCGCTGTTGGTAACGTAGTAGTTGCTGCGACCCTGGCGCGTGTTGAAATCGAAGAACTTAAACGAGCCATCGCGCTCGTCGTACTTAACGTCAAAGTTGGAATAGCCCACAAAGTGAAGGTCCTCGAGCAACTTGCGCACGCCGCCCATGAGCTCGTCGTTGGGCTCGGTAATGATACAGGCATGGTTGCCGACACCGTGGGGCTGATGCTCCTCGAGCAGCACATGGCCCAGGCACATCATGCGGACCTTACCGTTGCGGTCGGAATAGCTGGTGAGCACGCGCATGTACTCGTCGTTGCCGGGCACGCGATCCTGCAAGATCAGATCGTCAGTGTAGCCGCTGGCATACGAATCGCGAATGACCTGTTCCAGCTCGGCGCGGTCGGCAATCTCATAGGCCTTCTTCTGGCCCTCGAACTCATGCTGCCACCACATGATGCCGTCAGAAGGCTTCAGAATCATCGGGTAAGGAAAATCGATCTGGTCGAGCACTTCGGCAGGCGCCTCACCCTGAGCATTGAGCATCGCCTTGGTAAAGGTAAACGTGTGTGGATAGGGCACGCCATGCTTCTCGCACAGCTCGTAGAAGATCTCCTTCTTCTGACACTGCTCAAGCATGCTATAGGGAGCGTAAGGCGCGACGATGTTATCCGCCAACTCATGGGCATCCTTGGCCTGAGCCACGAGGGCAACATAGTTATCGCCACAGCCCACAAGGACAATCGTCTTATCGGCATGCGCTTGGGCAATGCCGTTGACGGTTTTGAGCATCACGGGCATGGTATCGATATCCACGTTGGGCGTGTAGTCGATAATCTGGCTGCGGTACGCGGGACCCGTCTGGTACTTGCCAAAAACCAGACTCTTGACCTGGTACTCCTCGTAGAAGGCGCGCGCCACCGAATAGGCGTTGATGTCGCCACCAAGCAGCACGGGAATGAACTCGCGCTCTGTAAACTGCAATGCCATGGAAACTTCCTATCATGAACTGCCCACACAACGGGCGGTCTTTGCGCAACTGATTCATTCTAGCGTGCCAAGCCGCCGGCGCCCAAAGCTCCACCGTATCTATGGCAATCGACGTAATCGTCCAGCACGAAGACGGCGCTCACCGTTGTATGACAATGGGCAATGAACCTACCATTGTTGTAGGATTCATCGTATTGACATCTTCGAGCGAAAGGCGCACACGTGCCCCAAGACCATCCGACCGATAATCCCATCCTCAATGCCGCGAGGCGCGAGCTGGCAGAACGTGCGAAAGCGACCGCTCCCCTGTGCACGGCAAACGACGCCTACAACGGACCCGCCCGCATTGTCTCGATCAACACGTCGGCACACAAGGGCACGCGCAAGTCGCCCGTCGCCGACGGGCACGACACCGTTATAGAGCAATTTGGCCTCGCCTCTGATGCGCACGCCGGGCATTGGCACCGCCAGGTTTCCTTTTTAGCTGCAGAGTCTATCCAGACGGCGCAGGCGCGCGGGCTCGATGTGCACGAGGGCGACTTTGGCGAGAACTTCACAACCCGGGGCATCAACCTGCTCTCGCTCCCCTTGGGCACACAGCTCAAGCTTGGCAGCGAGGTGCTTGTCGAAATCAGCCAAATCGGCAAGGTCTGCCACACACGCTGTGCCATCTACTATCTCGCCGGCGACTGCATCTTTCCCCACGAGGGCGTTTTTGGCGTGGTACTAAAGGGCGGAGAGGTCAACGCCGGTGACGAAATCCAGGTAGTCAAGCTCGGCGACGGCACCTGTTCGTTCACCCCCGCCGAGGCCCTCGAAGAGATTGAGCAGGCTCGCCAGAAGGGCACGCTGTAGTTATAAAACCCCACGTTGAGATGGCTTTTACTGCCCAAAACTCCTCTCAAACAGAGCTCTGTAACGTTAAAGTTGAACTCTATGGTTTCTCAACAATTCATCATAACTGCAGGTCAAAGCCAAAGCCTCAAGTTCAACTTGACCCTTTGGAACCTTTAAGGTTCAAGTTGAGGTCGAAAGCAGTAGTAGAATACCGTTCGAACCATAACCTACGATTGATTGCAGAGGGACTGGATGCAGCATTCGAATCATCGCACCGCAGCGTTCATTGCGTCGAAGCCGGCTCGTATCATCACGAGCGCCGTGCTCGCCGTTGCGCTGACGGCCACGCCGATGCTCTCCCCCGTTGCGGCGTATGCCGCCTCGCAGGCAACGCAGGACCAGCTTTCCGCAGCCCAGCAGAAGATCGAAGCCGCCACGAGCGCCTACAACGACGCCCGCACCAAACTCGATGACCTGCAAAAGCAGATTGACTCCAATGAGGCAAGCATCGAGGAAATCGAGGCCAAGCTTCCCGAGCAGCAGGCCAAGGCAAGCTCCGCCATGCGCGATCTGTACAAGTATCAGAAGGGCACCAATCCCATCGTGAGCTTCCTGGTCAACGCACAGAGCCTGGGTGAGTTCATCACGACCTGCAAATACACCAACCAGATCACGAGCTCGAGCGTCGACGAGATCGAACAGCTCAATAACATGCAAACCGAACTCGAGCAGAACAAGGCTGAGCTCCAGCAGGCCAAGTCTCAGCTTGAGGCAGAGCAGAAAAACGCCGAGGATGCGCTGGCACAGGCCCAGCAGCTCCGCAGCGAGGCACAGGCAAAAGCCGAGCAGGAAAATGCCGCCGAGCTTGCCAAGCTTGAGGCCGATAAGGCCGCTGCCGCCGAGAAGCTCTCGGGCGAGGGCGTAAGCGGCAGCAATTCCAGCAGCCAGGCCACCAACACCAACACCACCATCGACACCACGGTGAACAGCTCCAATACTGGTAGCTCCGATTACGATTCGTTCATTAATGAGTGGACAGGCCGCATCGACAATTATCTCGCCGGCTCCCCCATGGCAGGCCAGGGCTATAACTTTGCCGTCGCCGCTTGGAATACCGGTGTCGACCCCCGTTGGTCCCCCGCCATCGCCTGCATCGAGAGCACCAAGGGTGCTTATTGCGCCAATTCTTACAACGCCTGGGGCTGGAGCGCACGTGGCGGCGGTTGGCGCAGCTTTGGCAGCTGGAGCGAGGGCATCTCCGCTCACGTTGCCTATCTGGGCGCCAACTACGGCTCCACCCTTACCCCGGCAGCGGCCAAAAAGTACTGCCCGCCCACGTGGCAGGACTGGTACAACAAAGTCGCCGCTCAGATGAACCGCATCTAAGTGCAACTGCAAAGGGCCCCAATGGGGTCCTTTTCTTTTAGGTAGCGGAGGTATCGACGACGCCGGTCGCATTGGCAACCGCGACTATGACAATCATGCATAGGAGCAGCACACCCAATGCCTTGAGCCAGAGTTTCGCGAGTTTCTTGCCGCGATAGCTGTCGAGCAGTGCGAATCGCCGACGAAGACGGCGCTTATCGAGCAGTGCGAAATGCATAAGCACCATAAGGCCATCGACAAAGAAAAAATACTCGATTATGAGAAGCCACGTCGGGTAGCTTTGGTTTGCTCCGGTGGGGTGAAAGACGGCAAAGTGACTTCCGGCAAAGAACACAAGCAGCGAGAAGCAGACGAGCGTATTCCAAATGCGGCCCAGAGACTCCGGAACGCGAGAGAGCAGGCCGCATGCAGCGGAGGCGGCAGGGCCAGGAGGCCCTGCGGGGTTCTGGAGCCCTTGGGGCGTCAACACCGTCTCCGAGGCCGGAGTTCGGACAGGCGGCGCAGGAGGCCGCACGGGGCGACTCAGATCGTATGCCGCGCGCGTCGCCCGTCCCAACGCTTCCGCACTCGCAAAACGCTTGGCCGGGTCGAGCGCCATCGACATGCAGACGGCATCGGCAAGTGGAGTGGGAATGCCGCGCGCCTCGCATTGCTCGCGCATGTCGAGCCCTGGCTTAGGGTCGACTCCCGTCAAGCAGAAGAACAACAGGGCGCCAAGTGCGTAGACGTCGCTTCGCACGCTCGTCTGCCCAAACCCATACTGCTCGGGCGGCGCATAGGGTCGCGTGCCAAACTTGACGGTGTCGGCATCGGCGCCATCGTGCCATACGCGCGCGATCCCCAGGTCGATAATCACCAGCGATGAAAACGTCAGGCCGTCATCAGGCGTATAGTTGGCACCTGTCACGATGATATTCGACGGCTTGAGGTCACGATGGATCACCGGCGCCGACGTCTCCCCCGCCATTGCAAAACCGGCATGGAGCTCGCCCACGGCGTCGCAAAGGACAGGATACAATTCACGCGCATAATCGGGGGTGGCTCCCAGACGGTCCACCAGCGCCCCGAGCGTCTCCCCTTCGATGTATTCCATAACCACGTTGAGCTCGTCGCCCACACGACGACAATCGACGATTCTGGGCAGGTGCTCAAAACGCCTGCCTGCCCGCTGAACGGCAAACAGACGCTCGTATGCCCCGCCGATTTGAGCCGAAGCATCGATGCGTTTACGGACAAAGGGGCCGAGCGAGCCACCGCCGGTTCCTTCAAAGTACACGAGCTCGCTTGTTTCAACGGTCGAGCGCTTAAGTACACGCTCCACGCGATAGCTGTCGTCGCAATCGAGCGACGCCAGGTGCTCGGCAAGTGCTGCGGTCAGCTCGTCATCGGAATATGTTGGGGTCTGAGTATCCATAGCCTCCATCATAGCGCAGGGCGCAGACACCCCATGGCATCCGCGCCCCGTTCGTTTGCATCGTTGTTCGGCAGCTCCGCCGGCTCAGATATCAGCCGCTAACTCACCGTCTCCTCGCCAAAGCGATACAGCTCCTCGTTGACCTTTTGGAGGCTGCACCCGCGATCGATGCAAAAGATGATAATCGCATCGCGGCGGTCCTTGCAGTTAAGGACGCTTACCCCGGCAGCCGTCAGCGCACGGTTAGTCTCTTTGAGCGTCAGCGCCATCGCAAAGGCAATCTGCAGCACCTTATTGCGGCTCGGATGCCGCGCACCGGTAAAAATCTGATAGCCAAAGGTCTCATTGAGATCGGCCATACGAACCACGCGCGAGCGCTCCAAGCCCTTTTCCTGCAGTAGCTGCTTCAGGTAGTTCGAAAGCGACGGGGCGGCAAAGTCGTGTTCTTTGATATAGTCATCGATGTTTGGCGCGTCGAGAAGCTCATTGAGTAACTCGTCAGTCAGCTTTTTATCGGGCATACGGCATCACCTCCCATACGGCGCAACGGTAGCGACATGCTAGGCCAACACCCAGCTTGCAGTGGCAGACTTATCAAACATGTTGGCAAAATACAGTGCCTTCTTGATATCGCCATCAAAGTAGATATTGCCCGCCACTGAGCCACCAGCGGCAAGGGTACCAGACTGCAGCTCATCGGAGCCCTCGCTGTAGTAACCCTGATTCTGCTGAGCGCCGTTGGCGTCCTCGCCCTTCCAGTCGTAGATGTTGTAATCTGCGCCCTCATCACCATTGTTGACGTACGTGACGTGAATGCCCGTCATGGTCGAACCGTCATAATTTGTGAGGCCAGGCTGGACGGAATCGACAACGACGGAAAGACCGGCAGCCGTGGTCACCGTCGCACCAACCGCCAGGTCAGTCGTAGACTGTTCTTCCTTCTTCGTCTCTTCCTTCTTGTCGCCATCGCCAGCGTCCTCCGTGACGGTCGCTTTATCGCTACCACAACCGGCAAGAAGACCGGCAGTCCCCAGGGCGACGGTGGCAAATGCGCCAAGTGCAGCGCGACGGCTCAGCAGCACTTCGTTTTCGAACTTTTTCATTATGCATCCTTCCTACGATCCGGCTACCGCGCCGGCACACAGCACATCGTAGGAAGGATTAAACTTGAATTCATTAGATGAGAGCTAAGGCTGCCATATAAAAGAGCATGAAGCGCGTGTCCATCGCCGATGACACCTCAAGGCTTGCCAACATCGTTCTTAATTTTATAAACTGGAATTGTTACACTTAAAAAAGCGGAATTTCACCGTCATAGTTTTCTGCTTTTTCCAATAGCGGTCCTTTAGCTCCCATCGTAAACGCGATGTCGCTACTGCGGATAGAGAGCAGCTCCATTCCGGGTCCCACCTTCAAAAAGTCCATCATTTTCTTCGTAAGAAGAATTTGCCCCTCCTGTGAAATCTCTATCCAGCAGTAGGAACGCCCCTTGTATTTAATAAATTCGCCAGAACCTGCTGAGTAGTCAAGCAACGATGGAGTATCGTCCAAAATGTGACCAAGCTTTGACGGATGCAAAAGGCCTTTCCGGGTGACGCAGAAGCCACCGGTAATCTTACTTCCGGTAAAAAGATATACTTTTCCTTCATCTGCAATGCGATATTCTTCCATTGCCTGCGGCGGAATCCGCAATGTACCATCCGTCCGAATGAGTGATTTCCCGAAAATAAATTTTCCTCCCTTATTCATTTGTGGCATAAAAACACCTCCTGAAATTCCGATTTTCCAACAATACAAGCAGGAAATAATTTATCATCTGTATTTTTTCTTTTTCTTGTGAGTCGAACCCAAGCAAAGAAATGAAGAACCAAGACATAACCATGCTATAGCCATAGAACTTTCATTTCCACTCGTAAAGCCAATAGCTGACGCTATGAAAAACAGAGCTGATGCAATGTAAAAGATCGAGCAAGCCTACAAACTCGAGCGGGAAATGGCCCTGGTCAGGCGCGACGTTGACGCGCTTTTGCGATGAGCTGGCATGGGGGCTGGCGATCGCGACCTGTATCCCTGTGTTGCTGGCGGCGGCGCTCTCACGCCAAACGCTTGCACATTCGGATTGCTACACAACGAATGAAACATATTGATGTGGGGCACTGTTCATTCAGAGTCCACCCCCTCGCCTCATCCTCAAAAGGCTCGTCGAAGCCTACCCCACCGTGACGGATTCCCCGGTAAAGGTGCTCACAAGCAACAGGATAAAGAAGGCCAAATAGCTGATGCTCAGCAGGTAGGCGATGACCAAAAAGGCAATCCATCCAACATTGGTCTTACCGTCGGCACGGCGTTGCTCGCGATTGCGGTAGAGCCAAATCGTCACGCCAATGGCCACAATCAGCAACACGAGTGCCGCTGCCGCCAACCCGGCAAGCGCAAACATCACGCCAATGCTCACAGCAATAACCGGGAGCAGCAGCAAGCCGCACCCGCACCCACCAGGACTATACACGGCGGTCTGTCGGCGTCGCCCCATCGTCACTCCAACCTCAACATCTTTGAACACTACAATGCGATAGCCTGCTGGACAGGAACGATCTTATCCAGTTCCGGTTCGATGTGCCTCTTCTCCGCCTCGAGATCAAACGCTATCTGGGCGCGCAGCCAATAACCATCCGTCAGGCCAAAGTAGCGGCAAAGGCGAAGGTCGGTGTCGGCCGTCACACGACGCCTTCCCAAGATAATCTGCCCAATGCGTTGAGCCGGAATCCCGGTCTCCTTAGCAAGGCGATATTGAGAAATGCCCATAGGGACAAGAAATTCCTCTTTGAGAAGCTCACCAGGAGTCACCGGCGGCAGCAAATCGGACGCAGTCTCATCACTTGTGATAATCGACGATTTCGACATTCCAAGCCATCCCCTGTCTCCACTCAAAACAGACCCGATAGCGCTCATTGACACGGATACTATATTGACCGGCGCGATCGCCCTTCAACGCTTCAAGACGATTGCCTGGCGGAACGCGAAGATCATCAAGCGAAGCGCAGATCTGCAGTTGTCGAATCTTCCTCAAGGCGACCCGCTCAAAAGGAATGAACTTCCTAATCCGCATACCCATTGCAAAGCGTTCAGTGTCTTCATCTTTATATGATGCAATCATAGTATCGCCTTACGTTAATAACGTCAAACGTTTCTATAGACTTACATCTCTATTATACCGTACATCTGTTCGTGTTTTCTAGAACAACCGTCTACGTCAACTAACCAAGCAAAAGCAATCGTTTGTAGACATCGAGGCCCTTGAGTAGGATTTCCTCGTCAAAGAGCATGGTATCAGTATGCAGGGCACTTGTGGCATAGGCAGGGCAGCCCTCGGCGTCGCGCGGATTATCCTGACTGGCAGGAACGCCCGTGCCCAGCAGGAAAAACACGCCCGGCAGATGACGCTGGTAAAAGGCGAAATCCTCGGCAATCAACAGCGGCTCGTCCACGAGCTGTAACTCGGGCAGAGCAGACGCGATTCGGGCAAATAACTCAGGGTCGTTGTCAACCGGCGGATAGCCCTCGGCAAAGTCGAGATCGTACGTGCAGCCCGTTGCGGCACAGGCATCGTCCAGCACGCGGCGCACGCCTTCGCGCGCCCGGTCGAACATGTCGTCCGTAAACACACGCAGGCTTCCGGCCACATGGGCCTCCCCCGCCACCGCGTTGCAAACCGTACCGGCCTGCAGCAGACCAAACTTACCGATACAGGGCTCGTCGGTGCCCAGCTCGTCCATCAGCTCGCGCTCGGCAACCAAAAACTTCGCTGCCGCCAACGCGGCATCGTGCGACTCCCCAACCGGCACACCATAGGTCTTAGCGATGTGGATGCTCGTACCGTGAATATGGATATGCGTCTCACTCGAACGCGCCAGCAGCGGACCGGGGCAGCTCGCCAACGTGCCGGCGGGCAGATCGGGCCACACATGAAAGCCAAAAATGCGGTCGGCCCCGTAGCGCTCAAACACGTCGCTCTCGCATACCGTCTTGGCACCACCGGTCGTTTCCTCGGCCGGCTGGAATACAAAGAGAACGTTGCGCCTCATGGCGCCCGGCTGCTCGCGAATCGTACGGTCGACATACGTCGCGGCGGCAAGCGCCATGGCCATGTGTCCGTCATGTCCGCAAGCGTGCATCTTGCCGGGATGGGTCGAGGCGAACGCTGCCCCTGTTGCCTCGGCAATGGGCAGCGCATCCATATCGGCGCGAATCGCCGTGGCATACGCGGCATCAACGCCGGCGTCGAAGAAAGCGCAGACGCAGCTGGGGCACGGATGGGTCACTTCGCAGGCGAGCGGTGCCAGCACGCCCTCGATATAGGCGATGGTTTGCGGAAGATCGAAATCGAGCTCCGGAATGCGATGGAGATCGCGGCGATAGCGACGGAGTTCTTGGAGCTCGGTCATAGAGGATCCCTTCGTGAGGCACATCTGTTGCAACTTATTGTGATACAGGATTGTGGCGCACATGTTTCCAGCATATCCCTGCATTTTTTAAACGTTATATACGAATACTCTTGTTTGGTAAAGTGCAACGTGATAGGGTCTTTACCACTTGATAGAGGCGCGGGCACGAAGAACCGCGGGCGAGCCAGCAGGCTTTGACCCCGTGGGGAGGCGAAACCCGCCGAACTGGGTTTTTCGGGCACGAACAACCTGGTGGGCCTGTGGGAAACACCCACAGGACTGTCTGCAGCAATGCGGGAGCGCTATCCGGACATTGGGTCCACGCTATGCGGATTCGATGCGCAGATGGCGCCGTCTGGATAGCGAGGTTTACGGGACATGGCATTGACCCCCAACGAGGCATATGCGGCCAAGCAGCCGTTTGTGGACAAGGAGACACTCGAGCATATCGTCGAGCAGTTCCCCACGCCGTTTCATCTATACGACGAGGCGGGCATCCGCCGCAACATGCAAGAAGTGCGCGACGCCTTTGCATGGAACCCGGGCTTTAAGGAATACTTTGCCGTCAAGGCCAACCCCAACCCGGCGCTCATCTCCATTCTCAACGAATACGGCTGCGGCTGCGATTGCTCGAGCTATACCGAGCTCATGATCGCCCGCTCGCTGGGTATCACGGGACACGACATCATGTTCTCGTCCAACGATACGCCGGCTGCCGACTTTGAGCTCGCCGACAAGCTGGGTGCCATCGTCAACTTTGACGACATCAGCCACATCGAGTTCTTTGAGCGTGTTGCGGGGCCCATCCCCAAAACGGTCAGCTGCCGCTTTAATCCAGGCGGTCTGTTCCAGCTCTCCAACGGCATCATGGACAACCCAGGCGACTCCAAATATGGCATGACCACCGAGCAGCTCTTCGAGTCCTTCCGCATGCTCAAAGCCAAGGGCGCCGAGGACTTTGGCATCCACGCATTCCTTGCCAGCAACACCGTCACCAACGACTACTACCCCAAGCTCGCGCGTATCCTCTTTGAGCTTGCCGTACGCCTGGAGCGCGAGACCGGCGCACACGTCGCCTTCATCAATCTGTCCGGCGGCGTCGGCATCCCCTACCTGCCCGAGCAGCAGGCCAACGACATTCGCGCCATCGGCGAGGGAGTACACGCGGCATACGACGAGACCCTGGTTCCCGCCGGCATGGGCGATGTGGCCATCTGCACTGAGATGGGCCGCTTTATGATGGGCCCCTACGGCTGCCTGGTCACCAAGGCTATCCACGAGAAGCAGATCTACAAGGACTATATCGGTGTCGATGCAAGCGCCGTCGATTTGATTCGCCCTGCCATGTATGGCGCCTACCACCACATTACGGTGATGGGTCAGCCGGGCGGCGCCGACAAGGCCACAGCGCCCGTCACGAACACCTATGACATCACGGGCAACCTATGCGAGAACAACGACAAGTTCGCTATCGATCGCGAGCTGCCGCATATCGACATGGGTGACCTGCTTGTAATCCACGATACCGGTGCGCATGGCTACTCCATGGGCTACAACTACAACGGACGGCTGCGCTCGGCCGAGGTCCTGCTGCGCCCCGATGGCGCGGCCGACCTCATCCGCCGCGCCGAGCGCCCGGGCGATTACTTTGCCACGCTCGACGTGCTGCCGTGCGGCCGCGAGCTGCTGGCCAAGTCGCGCGCCGAAAGTGCCCGCCGTCGCGCCCAAGACGAGCGTCTGGCAGTCGCAGCTCAATGGAACAAACGCATCCAGATCGCGGAGGCGAAGGAGAAGAACATGGATATCCGCAACCTCGAGGGCTCAATCGTCGCCCTTGTCACGCCGTTTAAAAAGGACGGCAGCGTCGACTTTGACGCGCTCGAGCGCCTTATCGATTTCCACTTGCAAAATGGCACCGACGCCATCCTCACCCTGGGCACCACCGGTGAGAGTGCCACGATGACCGACGACGAGGACAACTCCGTCGTCGCCGCCGTGGTCAAGCATGTTGCAGGACGCGTCCCCGTCATCGCCGGCTCGGGCTCCAACTCCACGCAGACCATGCTCACCAAGTCGCTTACTTACCAGGGCTTGGGAGCCGACGGCCTGCTGCTCATTACCCCCTACTACAACAAGTCCAACGAAGAGGGTATCTATCAGCACTTTAAGACCGTCGCCGATGCCGTTGACATCCCCTGCATCCTGTACAACATCCCCGGCCGCTGCGGCTGCGGTATCAGCGAGCGCAACGTAGAGCGCCTAGCCGCGCACCCCAACATCATGGGCATCAAGGAGGCCTCGGGCAACGTCGCCTACGCGGCCAAGATCGCCCACCTGCTGTCCGATGACTTCCGCATGTACTCGGGCGAGGATGCACTCACAGTGCCGCTCATGAGCCTGGGCGCTTCGGGCACCATCAGCGTGTGGGCCGACGTGCAGCCGCAGCTCGTACATGACATGTGCCGCGCCTATTTGGACGGTGACGTGGCACGTGCCCGCGATATCCAGATTGCCGGCCAGCCGCTCATCAATGCCCTCTTTAGCGAGGTCAACCCCATCCCCGTCAAAGAGGCGCTCGCTCAGATGGGTATGATCGAGGCAAACTACCGCATGCCGCTGTGCCCCATGGCAGACGACACGCGCTCTGCACTTACCGATGCCCTGAAGGGAGCTGGTCTGCTTGATTAAGACCGTCATTATGGGAACGGGCCGCATGGGCTCGCTCATCCGCACCACCGCCGAGGGCATTGTCAACACCGCTGGAGAGCCCGTTTTTGACATCGTCGCCCAGATCGGCTTCGACTTGTCCGAGCTCGAGAGCGCACCGGCCGCCGATGTAATCATCGACTTCTCGAACGTCGTGACCTTCGATGCCGTTGTCGCCTATGTCGAGCGCACGGGTGCCGCACTCGTTTCCGGCACCACGGGCTATACGCCCGAGCAGGTGGATCGCCTGCGCGAGCTGGGTCAGAACGCCCGTGTTATGCACTCGGGCAACTACTCTATCGGTATCGCCGCCCTGCGCCATCTGGTTGCCCAGGCCACGCGCGAGCTGCCCGGCTTTGACTGCGAAATCGTCGAGACGCACCATAATCAAAAGGTCGACGCCCCCAGCGGCACTGCCAAGTTGTTGCTCGACGCCGTCGTCGAAGCCGAGCCCGAGGCAGGCTACCACCCCGTCTATGGCCGCGAGGGCATGTGCGGCGCGCGCGACCCCAAGGAGATCGGCATGCACTCGCTGCGCGGCGGCACCGTCGCCGGCGTGCACGAGGTAAGCTTTTTCGGCCAGGACGAGGAGGTCACGCTCACGCACCGCGCCACGAGCCGTCAGATCTTCGTCAACGGCGCCCTGGCAGCCGCGCAGAAGCTCGTCACCCGCGAGCCTGGCTTCTATACGTTCGACCAGGTCATGTTTGCCTAACCAGGTATCAACCGGATCCACTCAAAGGAGAGACAGCAAATGAGTAATGCAGCCGAGATGGACGCACAGGAGATTATCAACTACATCGCAACCGCGCCCAAGAAAACGCCCGTCAAACTGTACGTGCGCGAAAAGCCGGGCATGAAGGTCCAGTGGGGCAAAGCGCACGTCTACGGCGGTCGTCGTGGCAAGACCGTCTTTGGTGACTGGGATGAGCTCAAGGCAATCCTCGACGCCAACGCCGACTCCATCGACTACTACGACGTAGAGAACGACTGCCGCAACTCCGCCGTGCCCATGCTCGACCTCAAGGGTATCAACGCCCGCATCGAGCCGGGCGCGATCATCCGCGACCGTGTCGAGATTGGCGATCGCGCCGTCATCATGATGGGCGCCATCATCAACATCGGCTCCGTCATTGGCGAAGGCTCCATGATCGACATGGGCGCTGTGCTGGGCGGCCGCGCCACCGTGGGCAAGAACTGCCACATCGGCGCCGGCACCGTGCTGGCAGGCGTCGTGGAGCCCGCCAGTGCCACGCCCGTCATCATCGAGGACGACGTTATGATCGGCGCCAATGCCGTGGTCCTGGAGGGCGTGCACGTAGGCAAGGGCGCTGTCGTTGCCGCCGGCGCCGTGTGCGTCGAGGACGTCCCCGCCGGTGCCGTCGTGGCCGGTGTCCCCGCCCGCGTCATCAAGATGCGCGACGAGAAGACCGACAGCAAGACCGGCCTGGAAGAGGGCTTACGTCAACTCTAGGGCTGCGCAGTTTTACCAAACCGCGTAACTAGTCGACGCTGCACCTTTGGTTCCGTCGTTCTAACGAACGACGGATCTCTCGACGCTGCAAACGCCCCTAAGCGGCAATCTGACGTTCAATCGTCGGTCGCGTACCGAAGTACGCTTCCCTCCTCTTTCACGTCACCTTGCTCGCCTAGGGGCGTTTTCGCTGACTTATGCTCAGTCTGCAACTCAATTCAGCTCCAAGCAAAAAGGCCGAAGTCCCGAAGGGTTTCGGCCTTTGCTTTGTCTGAAGTTCAAGCGCAGTTTATCGATTCTCAATTGACCCGATATTTTTGAGCTCGATGGAAATGAGGCCGTTGGGCTCGTTGACGAACTCAATGTACTCGGAGTTCGAACCCATCTCGGCCGGGAAGCTGATCTCGATACCCGTGTCGGTACGGATCTTGTGATTGCGCACGGCCGCGCGTTCGACCTGCTTGCGCTCCACGGGCACACGCTCAGGCACCTTCTCCTCGGTCAGTGCCGCGCGCACGCTCTCCTTGATGACCGGCTCGTCCTCAAAGACCTCGTCGACGATATCCCAAGGCGGCAGTTCCTCGTCATCCTCGACCTTCTCGGCAACAGCAGCCTTAACCTTGGCGAGCGCTACGGCCGTATTGGCACCGTGCTCCTCGGCGACTTCCTCGACCACACGCGTCACGGTGTCGATGACCTCCTTGCCCGATACGCCCGTGTCGCACTGCAGCAGGCCATCGGGGATAAGCATACGGTCCTCGCCGGCGATCTTGCGTTTCTTGTCCACATAGCCGATCTCCATGGTGCTTGCACGCACGATTGCATAGCTCGGCACCTTTTGCGAAGGGTTCGGCAGAATGGCGTAGTGGCGCGCAATGTCGTTGCGTACCTCGCCCTCTTCGCGACCTACCTCGTGCATAAAAGCCTGCTTGGAGCCCAACAGCATCACGGCAAACCAGCGGGCATCCTCATCGTCATCAAAGTCCGCCACAAGCACGTCAGTGGACTCGGCTTTCTCGGCCTTGGTAAGTTCGGAAGAGATGAACTCCGCAATCTGCTGAGACAGGTCCACGAACTCACGCTCACCAAAGAAATAGCCCTTGAGCTCGCCGCCGAATGCGGAGTTCTCGGCAAACGTGGCGCGTTTATTGTCGGCCGAGGTGCGTGCGCGGCGCAGATGCGTGGTCACGAAGTTGCGCACGGTACGGCTCTCGATATCGAGCTCTCGCTGGCTCATGACGTTGACGGCAGAGTCAAAGTCCAGGATATGCAGAATCGCGTGATTGATTTTCATATACGGCATTCCGTTCTAGATCGATTTCGGCACGAATCAGTATAGCGGTCGAGCCCGCCCCAGGCGCTTCGAAGATTGGTGCATCGGGGACAGGTTGCTTGCACCAATGGTTAGCGCAGGAGCTCGGACTGCCAAGCCTCGAGCTGTTCTGCCAAACTCTTGCCGGCAGCGGGCACGTCGATCTGGGGTCGTTTGGGCAGCAGCGCACACTTAAGAATCGCAACGATGGTCTGCGAGACAAAGCGTCGTGTATCCTCGTCAAAGCCTTGCGCAGCCTGGAGCATCACGGGCAGGCTCTCGCGCAGATTCCCAGCGATATCCGCAAACCGCTCAGCACCCGTAGCCTCAAACACGGAGAACAACGCATCTACAAAACGCTCGCGTTCGCTAGGCGACACTGCAAGCAGCATCTCACGAATGGAACCATCAACGTATCGAGCACCGGCAGACAGGCGCTCACAGTACACGAAGTCGCAACCATCAACCACCCAGCTAAAGGGATTGTGCTGCAGCAGGATGAACTCGGTGCTCTCAACGATGGCATAGTCCTCCTGTGTCTCGAACATCATGCCGAAGATCGACGACCGAGGTAGCGTCTTGTCGATTCGACCGGAAAGATCGGCAAAGGCGTTGCCGTTCAGAAACTCTTCGACGAAGCCCGGGCCATCATGGGAATACGCCCGTTCGATTCGTTCACGGGCAACATCGGAGCACATCGCTGCACCGTACACCGCAAGGTTTCCACCCTTGGAATGACCCCCGCACAAAAGCGGCCCGCCAATCGCATCCGCCGCCTCGTCCACATAACGAGCCGCGGATTCCTGGGCCGGCACAGGACACCGGAACGCCATGTTAAAGTCTTCTTTCCAGCCCACAATCGTACTATCGGTCCCCCGGAAGGAAAGATAACTAAACCCCGCCGGAAACCGGAACGCCATGGCTGCAAACTGCTCCGTCGCCACCATATCGCTCACAGCACGATAGCCGCAAACGTGCACGCCACGGTAGCGAGGACTTGCTGCCACGGCCTCCAACAAGGCCCTGCTCCCCTCTGGATCCCACAAGTCGTCAATCATGTCCCGATAGCACTCGGCACGCAGCAGCTCGCGTACGTCTAGGCCCTGCCAGTTCGTCAGCTCCGCCATATCACCCGGCAAACGCAAATAGGACAACCACGCAAAGACCAGGCTGTCCACCGCGCAGAACGGCCGCTCCTCAAACGGATCAAACGCCGTCTGAGCATAGGTCAAAAAATTAGGCGAATCCGACATGGCCCTCCCATCAACTATGGTGTATTGGGATGGTGCATTGGGGTCAGGTTACTTTGCACCAAAAGGCGCCCGGGCCGTGTGGACCCGGACGCCTTCATTGTAGCTTTTCGCTCTAGCGAGCTTGATTTAGCAGGAGAAATCGACGCTGTCGATGATGTCCTTGAGGGCCTTGGCGGAGACGGTGAGCTCATGCTGCTCGTCATCGTTCAGCGGCACGGGGACGCGGCAGACAACGCCGTCGCGGCCAACGACGGTCGGCATGGAGATGGCAAGATCGGACAGGCCATACTCGCCCACCATGAGCGAGGAGACAGGCAGAACGGTCTGCTCATCGCGCATAACGGCGGTGCAGATGCGCTTGACGGCCATGGCGACGCCATAGTAGGTGGCGTGCTTCTTCTCGATGATGGTGTAGGCGGAGTTCTTGACGTCCTCAGCGATGCGCTTCTCGGCAGCCTCATGCTCCAGGTGGCCGTGAAGCTCACAGAAGGTGTTCAGCGGAACGCCGGCAACCTGAGCGCTGGACCAAGCGACAAACTCGGAGTCACCGTGCTCGCCCATGACATAGGCCTGGACATCGCGCGGGTCAACCTCGACGTGGGCACCAAGCATCTGCTGCAGGCGGCCGGTGTCGAGCACGGTGCCGGAACCGATGACGTGGCCCTCGGGCAGGCCGGACATCTTGATGGCGGCGTAGGTCAGAACATCGACCGGGTTGGAGACGATTAGCAGAATGCCGTCGAAGCCGGACTTCTTAATCTCGGGAATAATGGACTTGAAGATGCTGACGTTCTTGTTGACCAGGTCCAGGCGGGTCTCACCGGGCTTCTGGGCAGCGCCAGCGGTGACGACGATCATGGCGGCGTCGGCGACATCGGAATAATCGCCGGCGTAGATCTTCATCGGCTCGGCAAACGTCATGCCGTGCGCGATATCCAGGGCCTCACCCTCGGCACGGTTCTTGTCCACGTCGATGAGGACCATCTCGGAGAACAGACCACTCTGCATCAGTGCGAACGCCGAAGACGAACCGACGAAACCGCAGCCGACAATAGCGACCTTCTTCTCGTTAACCATTAGAAACTCCCATCTCTCTCCACAAACAAGCCGCCCGGGAACGACCCGAGCGGCTTGTCGTAATCCCAATACATCCAATCGGGACTTTGATTATGCTCCTATTCGCAGCCAAAAATCGACCGTTTACCGAAATTGTTTGCAGTATTCGTAAAATAACTGCACGAAATCGGTTTCGAGCTATTGACGAGTCGAAATAGCTTTCTAATACAGGCCCGCCTCGCGAATGGCCTCGACAGCCAAAGCGATCTGATCGGGCGGCAGGACCAGTGCCATACGCACGTGTCCCTCGCCCGAAGGGCCAAAGCTCGCGCCCGGCGTCACCACAACGCCGGCCTTCTCCATAAGCTCCTCGCAAAACGCCATAGAATCGGTGCGACCACCGGGAAGCTTGGCCCACACAAACATAGAGCCATGCGCGTTGGGACGCTCCCAGCCCAGGCCCTCAAGACCGTCGCACAGGGCATCGCGGCGCTCCTGGTACTTCAGACGCTGCGCCTCGACCTCATCGCGCGGACCGTTCAGGCAGACGATGGCAGCCTTCTGAATCGGGAAGAACATACCGAAGTCGATCTGGCCGCGCAGCTTGGCGAAGGCCGAGACCACATCCTCGCGACCGACCAAAAAGCCGATACGCGCACCGGTGACGTTAAACGACTTGGAGAGCGAGAAGAACTCAACGCCCACCTCGAGCGCGCCGGGATACTGCAAGAAGCTGCCGCCCGGCTCGCCGTCGAACACGATGTCGGAGTATGCGTTGTCGTGAACGATGAGCAGGTCGTGCTCGCGGGCGAAAGTGATGATCTCCTCGTAGATCTCGGGCGTGCCCACCGAGCCGACCGGGTTCGCGGGCAGCGACACGATCATATACTTGGCACGATCGGCCACCTCGGGATCGATACCCGCCACATAGGGCAGGTAATTATGCTCGGCAACCAGCGGATAGTATTCGAGCTTGGCATCGGCGATCTTGGCACCCGCCTCAAAGACCGGGTAGCACGGATCGGGAACCAGAATGGTGTCACCCGGATCGAGCAGGGCCAGGCCCAAATGGCCCACGCCCTCCTGCGTGCCGTTGCACGACTGCACCATAGACGGCGTAATGCCCGAAACGCCAAAGCGACGCTCATAGTAATCGCACACGGCTTGCTTGAGTTCGGGCAGGTCGCGCAGGGCATACTTCCACATCTCGGGATCTTGGGCTGCCTGCGTGAGCGCCTCGACCACGTGGTCGTACGGCTTAAAGTCGGGCGTGCCCACGCTCATGTTGTAAATGGTCTTGCCCTGAGCCTTCAGCGCGAGAAGCTTGTTGTTGAGCGAGGCGAAGACCTCCGCGCCAAAGCGGTCGAGACGCTGCGATGCCTGCATGGTGCCACCTTTCGATATGAAAAACGCGGCGCTCCGACAAGAGCGCCGCGCGATACGGGCCATCAGATTGCAAAAGTGTAACGCTTGCAACCCCCGTATTGGTTCAATTTAGCCAACCTTAGTCAACTGGATTGAGCGCGTCGATCTGCGCAAGCCACAGACGCGAGCTAGCGTCACTCGGCATACGCCAATCGCCGCGCGGGCTGAGCGTCACCGAGCCCACCTTGGGACCATCGGGCAGGCAGCTGCGCTTAAACTGCTGGGCAAAGAAGCGACGGTAGAACGTACGTAGCCATGTGCGGACGGTCTTGGCGTCGTAGACGCCCTCGAAGCTCTTGAGCGCCATGCGGTAGATCTTGCCCGGCTCAAAGCCAAAACGCAGCAGGTAGTAGAGGAAGTAGTCATGCAGCTCGTACGGGCCCACCAAATCCTCGGTCTTCTGCGCAATCTCGCCGTCGCCCGTGGGCGGCAGAAGCTCGGGGGACACCGGCGTATCGAGGATATCGAGCAAGACCTCGGCAATGCGCCCGCCAAAGACATCGGCGGCATAGCGCACCAGATGGCGCACAAGTGTCTTGGGCACGCTCGCGTTGACGGCGTACATGCTCATGTGGTCGCCGTTATAGGTAGCCCAGCCGAGCGCCAGCTCCGACAGGTCGCCCGTGCCAATGACAAAACCGCCGGCTTGGTTGGCCAAATCCATGAGAATCTGCGTGCGCTCGCGCGCCTGGCTGTTCTCGTAGGTCACGTCCTGGACGGTCGGGTCGTGCTCGATGTCCTTGAAGTGCTGCTCCACAGCCGCGTGGATCGAAACCTCGCGGAAGCTCACACCCAGGTCGCGAGCGAGCGACTCGGCATTCGACTTGGTGCGATGCGTCGTGCCGAAGCCGGGCATGGACACGGCTGTGATACCAGTGCGCGGCAGCCCCAGCGCATCGAAGGCACGCACGGTCACAAGCAGCGCCAGCGTGGAATCGAGACCGCCCGAAAGGCCGATAACGGCCGCCTTGGTGCCCGTATGGGCAAGGCGGGTCTTGAGGCCCGCGGTCTGCAGGTCGAGGATGGTCTCGCAGCGCTCAGCCAGGTCACCATGGTCGGCAGGCACGAAGGGCGCGCGGGGGAAGACACGGTCTATGCCGAGCGCATCGCGCTGGACAGGCTCTTCGGCGAGCGAGCCCTCAAACGAGAACTCGACGGTCACGGCCTCCGGCGCATCGTCCGCGCGCGTCCATGTCGTCGAGCGACGGCGCTCAGCAACCAGGCGGTCAAGGTCAACGTCGGCGATGGCCATATCGCAGGTAAGCAGTTTGGTCGCGGCGAGCTTGGAGCCGTTTTCGTAGACGAGGTTCTCGCCCGCAAAGACCATGTCGGTCGTGGACTCGCCCTCGCTCGCGTCCGCGTAGGCATAGGCGCAATACAGGCGCGCGCTCTGGTTGGAAATGAGGCTGCGGCGGTAATCCGCCTTACCGATAATCTCGTCCGAAGCCGACGGATTGAGGATCACCGTCGCACCGGCAAGCGCCATCTCGGTCGAAGGCGGCGCCGGTACCCACAGGTCCTCGCAAACCTCAACGCCCAGCACCATATCCTCGGCACCCTCATCACAGCAGCGGTAGACAAGCTCCGAACCCAGCGGAACCGGACCCTGACCGGCAAATTCAACCCACACGGGATCCGCAGGCGACGGAGCAAACCAGCGACGCTCATAGAACTCGCCATAGTTGGGCAGATACTTCTTAGCCGTAAGACCCAAAAGCTCACCCGCACAGCACACGGCGGCGCAGTTGTAGATGTTTTCAGCCACCGCAACGGGCAAGCCAACGGTAAAGACGATCGGCAGCTCACGGGTTTCATCGAGGATGTGCACCAGCGCTGCTTCGCAGGCATGCAGCAGCGTGCGGTTATGGAACAGATCGGCCGCGGTATAGCCGGTCAGGTTAAGCTCGGGCAGTACCAGCGCGCGAACGCCACGCTCGGTAGCCTCGCGAACAGCCGCCAGCGCCACCTCGGCATTGCCCTCGACATCGGCCACACGCATCTTGGGCGAGGCCGCCGCCACACGCAAAAAGCCATCAGACTGAGAAAGGTGAAGATTCATAAGAATGCTCCCGTGCGTAAACGCTATTCAACACAATTAGCAAGCCCTATTGTAGTTCAACCGCCGGGTGGAACCGCATCCCACCAACTTGGTGAGCAATTGATGAGTTGATGGTATCTGTTAAATGTCACGTACGATTCACATCTGGTGGGTACCCTGATGGCTACACGAAACGAAGCAGATTTACACCGGGAGGACCCCGTATGACAACCAAGTACACCGACGCGCCACGCACGCGCGTCATGACGCCGGCATCGCTCAACAACGGCGTGCACGAGAACCATTCCATCGGACAGACCATGGCCATCGCGCCCAAAAAGGGCCTGTTTGACGACATTTCCATTCCCCAGATCATCGCCGGCGCCGCAGCTGCCGCCACGAGTGTGGCGCTTGCTTCAAAGATCGGCATTGCCGGCTCGGTGATTGGTGCCGCTGTGAGCTCAGTCATCACTGTTGTGTCCTCGCAGGTCTATCGCCACTTTATCTCCGCCAGCGCCGAAGCAATCAAGGGCACGCATGCCGCTGTCGACTACCCTGCCGGCGCCTACGAGCCCGTTGAGCCCGATGTCGAGGAGCACCTAGGTGGCGCCGCGACCACGCAGGAGATGCGCCAAGTTGCGGGACGCGCGACCACGGCGCGCGTCGCCCCCAACAGCCTGCGCGCCAAGGCGGCGGCAGAGCGCAGCCAGACGCAAAAGAAGGTCATCGTCTTCTCGATCGCTATCGCCATCGTCGCGGTCATCGCCTGCGCCGGCGCCATCCTTATCACCACTGCCGGTGAGGGTCTGGGCGAGCGTCCCAAGCCAATCCTGTCGTCGCGCACGACCGAGAGCGATGCAAATGGCAACACCCAGTCGCAGGATCAGCAGGCACAGACGGACGATACGCAAGACAGTTCTACCTCTGCCAATTCGTCCTCGAACGCCCAAAACCAATCGCAGGGCACCGATTCCTCTACGGCCAACAGTGGCACGCCGTCCGGCACGACCGACTCAAGCCAAACGACTGACGGTTCACAGCCGAACACGGGAGGCCAGACGAGCGACACCACGTCGGGAACGGGCACGGCAGACAGTAACAACACCAACAGCTCGAGCGGAACCGCTTCCGGCACGGCATCTGACAACTCGAGCCAAGGCACGGCATCGGGCAACTAAGCACGTTTGCCTCTCATAGATAACCGACCTGTACAACGGGCGCGAATCGAAAGCGGTTCGCGCCCGTTTGCCTTGGGCGCCGCCATGGCGAACGCCATGCGATGGTAAGATGCTTTACATGTGTAAAGAGGAGATTTGCCATGAGCAAGACAATAATTAGGCCCACGCTTTCGCTGGGCAACCACATCTATCTGTATCGCCTGCTGCGCGATGCGATTGGATGTGGCAAGCAAACGTTTATGACGCAGGTCGAGGAGGCGCTCGCCGCTGGCGACATGACCGCTTATGACCTGGGCTTTGAGTCCACACGCGAGTTGCTCGAGGAACTCGACGACTGCATTAAGCTGACCGTCTTTAAAGGCGGCCGCCTGTATGCCACGGTCATCGCCAACGAGGCCTGGGATGCTGCGCTTGCCAAGGGCGAGGACAAGCCCAAGACCGCCAAGGGCGCCAAGCAGTCCTACAAAAAGAAAAAGCGCGGTGAGAAGGACCTCAAGGCCGTGCGCCCCAAGCACGTTAAGCGTCCCGAGCCCGAAGCCATGGTTGAAGCCGCGCCGGAACCCGAGCCCGAGACAGAGATCGAAGTCGCTATTGAGGTAACGGCAGAAGCCGAAACCGAAATCGCCGCCACGACCGATCCCAAAGTCATATCCGAGCAGGAAGCCACTGTGGAGCTCAACGAAGCGCCCAAGTCGACAACCGAAGAAGCCGCTGACCAACCCGAGCCGCCTGCGTTCCAAAACAGCGATGTCTTTGGCGACGAGGCCGAGGACGATCAGTCCGACGACCCCACAGATCAAGACGCTACCGAGTCGGCGCCGGAACCCGAGACGCCGCAGCCCGCCATCTCGCTCACGGTCGTCTATGACCCCGAGAATGCCAATGCCGGCATCACCACCATGGCATCCACGCCCATCGAGGCAAAGTCGAGCGTCGAGAATGAGAGCGCGACGCAGGTTGAGGTTGAAACTGAAGCTGCAGACGCGCCCGTCACCGTGAAGCCCGCAGATTCCACAATCAAGCCGAAGACGACGCTGGAGTTCGCACCCGTCATCGAATCCGTGCCCGCCTCTGCTTGCGACCAAATTCCCGCACCGGCACCGGCTTCGGTACTCGCAGAGGCCCCAACCCCCGCACCCGTAGCGCCCGCCATCCCCGAGGACTTCCCCGTCGATTTCGCAACCGAGGTCTTCTGCCCCGGCCCGCTTCTGCACCAGCTGTCGACCTATCTCCCCTACGGCGCCGATACCCTCGGCATTGTCGGCGAGTACTACTGGATCGCCCGCGAGCGCGGTACCATCGAGGCCGCGCGAAACCGCGCAAGCTTCCCCCTGCGCTACACGCAGGCCGGCGAGCGCCGCGAGGTTGCCGTGCGCATCCGCCGCAATACCACCGGTGGCCTCGGATCCACCTGGGCCATCGATAAAGTCGAAGAACCCGAGCAGTAACGACAAACGACTCAAATCCAAATCAGGATTTGAGCCGTTTTTATTTGTTGATGTTGCGTAACCAACAGCGAGCGGGCCGCAAGTGCCCCAGGTTGCCGTGAAAGAGGAGCGACGCGTACTTCGGTACGCGAGCGACGGCTTAAACGGCAAGATGGGCTGCTTGCGACCCGCGCAGCGTCGAGCAGTTACGCGGTTTGGAAAACCGCGTAACGATCTAGTCGCGCGTCAGCTTACGGTGGATACGATGCGGCTGGGCTGCGTCCTCGCCAAGGCGCTCGATGCGGTTGGCCTGATAGGCCTCGAAGTTGCCCTCAAACCAATACCAGTTGCCCGGATTCTCGTCGGTGCCCTCCCACGCTAGAATGTGCGTGGCGACGCGGTCCAGGAACATACGGTCGTGGCTAATGACCACCGAGCAGCCCGGGAACTCGAGCAGCGCCGCTTCGAGCGAGGACAGCGTCTCGACGTCGAGGTCATTCGTGGGCTCGTCGAGAAGCAGCAGGTTGCCGCCCTGCTTGAGCGTAAGCGCCAAGTTCAGACGGTTGCGCTCGCCACCGGAGAGTACGCCGGCGCGCTTCTGCTGGTCCTGGCCTTTAAAGCCAAAGCTCGCCACATAAGCACGGCTCGGAACCTCGGTCTCACCGACCATCATGTGGTCCAGGCCATCCGAGACGACCTCCCACAGGTTCTTATCGGGGTCGATGCCGGAACGGTTCTGATCGACATAGGAGATCTTGACGGTCTCGCCCACCTCGAGCTCGCCCGAAGTCAGCGGCTCCAGGCCCACGATGGTCTTGAACAGCGTGGTTTTGCCCACACCGTTGGGGCCGATGACACCCACGATACCGTTGCGCGGCAGGGTGAACGATAGGTCGTCGATGAGCACACGGCCATCGAACTCCTTGTGCAGGTGATGAGCCTCGAGCACCTTGTTGCCCAGACGCGGGCCCACGGGGATGCGGATGTCGGTCCAGTCGAGCTTCTGGCTTGCGCGGGCCTCGGCCTCCATCTCCTCGTAACGAGCCAGACGGGCCTTGTTCTTGGCCTGGCGAGCCTTGGGCGAGCTGCGTACCCACTCGAGCTCGGCCTCCATGCGCTTGGCGAGCTTGGCGTCGCGGTTGCCCTGCGCCTCGATACGGGCGGCCTTGGTCTCCAGATACGTGGAGTAGTTGCCCTTGTAGGGATAAAGGTGACCGCGGTCTACCTCGCAGATCCACTCGGCAACGTTATCCAGGAAGTAGCGATCGTGCGTGACGGCAAGCACCGCGCCCTGGTAGTTGTGCAGGAAGTGCTCGAGCCACAGGATCGATTCGGCGTCCAGGTGGTTCGTGGGCTCGTCGAGCAGCAGCAGGTCGGGAGCCTCGAGCAGCAGCTTGCACAGGGCCACGCGACGGCGCTCGCCGCCGGAAAGCACGTTGACCGGCGTGTCGGAATCGGGCAGCTGCAGGGCGTCCATGGCCTGGCCGAGCTTGGAATCGATATCCCAGCCGTCGGCGGCGTCGATCTCGTCCTGGAGCTTGCCCATCTCGGCCATGAGGGCGTCCATGTCGCAATCCGGGTCGCACATCTCCTCGCCGATCTTGTTGAAGCGATCGACCTTGGCAATCATGTCGCCAAACGCCATGCGCACGTTCTCGATGACGGTCTTGTCATCGTCGAGCGGCGGCTCCTGCTGCAGGATGCCCACGGTGTAGCCGGGAGTGAGCCTGGCATCGCCGTTGGAGACCTCCTCGATGCCGGCCATAATCTTGAGCAGGGTCGACTTGCCCATACCGTTGGGGCCCACGACGCCGATCTTGGCACCGGGGTAGAAGCTCAGGGTCACGTCGTCAAGGATCACCTTGTCGCCATGGGCCTTGCGAGCCTGATACATCTGGTAGATAAACTCTGCCATTTGCCTGTTCTATCCTTTCTACCTGCTGTTTCCCTATTCTTGATTCGCTTTAGTGGAAACGAAATGAGGGAACCAGCTCTGAAACGTAACGAAAAAGGGGCATGGTTGCCCACACCCCCTAATACTACCTGGGAAAAGTCCCCCGGAACATACCATGAACTGCGTACGCTAGTTTTCCGCAACCTTAACGAGCGGCTCGCTGCGATTTGCGCCACAACAGATACGAGTAGACGTAAACGGCTCCAACCGAACCAAACGCCAGAGCCGCAATCACCGCGGCGACGACTTCACTCGAAAGCACGCTGCCTGCCACGCCCATCACAATCAGGCCAATACCCAGCACCATAAAGCAGGCGCCGCCAAAACGCTGCGTACGGCGCCAGTTCTCGGGATCGGCAAGCGCCCAAGGTGTCTTGATACCGAGCGTATAGTTCTGCTTCACACGCGGCAAGTAGTTGCCTACGCCGATGAACAGCAAACCGACAACACCGGAAATCAGCACGTTAACCGAACCGACCGCCGGCACCACGCCCCAGACCGTAAGCTCTCCCAGCCAGCTTACGGCACACATGAACAAGGTAAAGGCGATTACGAAGCCCTGATAGAACTTGCCCGAGGTTCGATATGCCTCACCTTTGGGATCGATGCGCGGCACCACGCGGAACATCGCGAGAAGCGCCAGCGGCAACGCGCCGAGCGCCGATGCCATCCAGCTAGGACCCCAACCGTCGACAGCGCCGTTCGCGCCCCAGTGCGTGGGAATCTGCGCAGGCAAGCTCGGCATCACCCAGAGATGCGCGGCAACATTAATAGCGCAGACCACAACAAGCATGGCCCACGCGCGCGACGATACCCCCGTGGCGTGAATGCCCTTGTTTTCGTTATTCATCCTTATCACCTTCCGTGTTTGTAAAGCCCATAAACCAACCGATCAAGTCCTGCATGACGGTGGTGTTTAAGCTGTAAACGATGTTTTGGCCATGACGTTCGTCGGTCACCAACCCGGCGTTTTTGAGCGTCGCCAAGTGATGGCTCAGCGACGGCTTACTGATATCGAAATGCTCGGCAAGCTCCCCCGCCGTGCAATTGCCCTCGCGCAGCAACTCCAAAATGCGCCGTCGCGTTGGATCGGCAAGCGCCTTAAAACCCTCTCCCGGCATAAGACCCCCTCTCATCATCTCTCATGACGCGCACACTATACTCGATATTTAGATGTTTGTCTAACTATCTAATCGCAATGCTTCAAACCACATCAAAGCAAACGCCATCGCAACCTATGGGCGATTACCTATAATGGCGATAGCTAAAACACGACCTGCTTCCCCATCGGAGGATATTTATGACCGAAACCACAGCCGCAACTCCCATCGAGACACGCGACACCAAGCTCGAGATTATCATGGGCCGCGAGGCACTCGATAAGCTCGCCGATGCTACGGTGCTAGTGCTCGGCTGCGGAGGCGTGGGCTCCAACTGCTGCGAGGCACTCGCCCGCGGCGGCATCGGTCATTTCGTCATTCTGGATAAGGACATCATCGCGCCCAGCAATATCAATCGCCAGGCCATCGCCTTTCACAGCACCGTCGGCAAGCGCAAAGTCGACGTCATGGAGGCTATGATTCACGACATCAACCCTACCGCTACCGTCATCAAGCGCACCGAATACCTGCTGAGCGACAACATCGATGATTTCTTCGCGAGCGTTTTGGAGCAGACGGACGGCAAGCTCGACTACGTCGTCGACGCCATCGACACCATCTCGGCCAAGCTCACCATTGCCAAATATGCTCAGGACCACGACATTCGTTTGGTTAGCTCCATGGGCGGGGCCAACAAGCTCCATCCCGAGTGCCTCCGCTTTGCCGACATTTTCGATACGGTACGTGACCCCATGAGCCGCATCATGCGCAAAGAATGTAAGAAGCGCGGAATCAAGAGTCTGCACGTGCTGTTTAGCTGCGAGGAATCGGTTAAGACCCAACCCCGCGACCCGTCCAACATCCACGAGCGTACCGAGTTGGGTACCGCCAGCTTTATGCCGCCCATCATGGGTCAGATGATTGCCGGCGAGGTTATCCGCCAGATCAGCGGGCGCGGCACCGAGCGCGTACGCGCCGATGGCCAGCGCCTGGACTAGCGGAGCGCGCCGAGATGGAGCCCCGGTTATTTGATGCACACTGCCATCTTGATTTGATGACTTACCCGAATGCTGTTGCCGACGAAACTGCGGCTAAAGGGCTGGGGATCTTTGATTGCGGGGTCGACCCACGCGACTTCACGGCAGCAAAAAAGCGGGGCAGCCGCTACCCAAACATCATCGCGGGCGTCGGCCTCCACCCCTGGTGGCTCGCCGACGGCCGCTGCGGTCCTGCCGAAGTCGATCTGCTTTGCGAAGTTGCTGCCCAAGAACGCTACATCGGCGAAGTCGGACTCGACTTTTCCGCGCGCTTTGCCGAAAGCGAACCGCTACAAATACAGGCATTTGACCGGCTCTGCGACACACTCGTGCAGCGTTCTCTTGCCGGGCGCGTGATATCAATTCACGCCGTTCGTTCGGCAGGAACCGTACTGGACATCCTCGAATCGCATGGACTACTCATCCCAAACCCCGACTCCCCCGTTATCATCTTCCACTGGTTTAGCGGTACTTCGGACGAACTCGCCCGCGCGCGAAACGCAGGCTGCTATTTTTCCGTGAACGAGCGTATGCTCGCCACCAAGCGCGGTCGCGAATACGCCCGACAGATCCCACTCGATCATTTGCTGCTCGAGACCGATGCGCCGACCGAGCCAAACACAGAAACGAGCACGCAGTCGCTCATCAGATCGCTCGCATGGACCTCGGAACGCATCGCCTCACTCAAAAACTGTGACGCAAAGCACATCGAGTCGGAGGTTTTGGCAAATTCACGCTCTGTTTTTGGCCTTCGCTAACCCCTGTGTGCAAATAATGCCAAATATGAGTACTGTTAGCGAAATGATTACATTACTTTGAGCTTTACAACCGCCAGAATAGGTAATGTCGAGAAAGTTGGTGTAGCGCCCGATCCGAAGTGAGTCGGCCCGGCGTCCTGGAATCTGGAATACGGTTGATATCCTATGCCGCCTCG
>NZ_CYYP01000014.1:19643-71273 GCF_001405375.1 Collinsella aerofaciens | reverse complement strand
CCCGTTGTCGGCACGGTGGGCCGTCACCCCGCCGTCTACCTGATGGGCCGCGGAGCCATCCCCTCCCGTCGGGGCTTTAGCCCGGGCGCCATGCGGCGCCCGGGGGTATCCGGTATTACCCGTCCTTTCGGGCGGCTATCCCGGGGGAGGGGGCAGGTTCTCCACGTGTTACTCAGCCGTTCGCCACTCGCTTCTATCCGAAGATAGGTGCCGTTCGACTTGCATGTGTTAGGCGCGCCGCCAGCGTTCATCCTGAGCCAGGATCGAACTCTCCGTCCAAAATAAATGGGCTTCGAGCCCGTCCGGTCCTCTCAGTCACTCGCTGATCGGTTCCGTTCGATTCATATGGTTCTAGTATAGGAAAAGGAATTTCTCGGGGCCGCCTCTCGGCGGCCTTGCGAAAAACAAATCCAAGTTAGACCATTTCAAATGGTTCGATGTCTGCCCGGATGCGACACATCTGGTGTGTCCATCCTCGCAGTATCCGGTTCTCAAGGTGCACGCCCCGCGGCTGATCCGGTCCGACCGGGCCGCGCGGCAAGGAGATATATTGCCAGACCGGAGGGGCGCCGTGGGCGGGAATTCCACTCTTCACAAGTCCTACACAATACATCGCTTCCTATATAAGTAATAGAAAGGCTGGTGCAGAAATACTGCACGTATCAGATGATGACCCTTCGGTTAAGAGATATATAAAGATCGGTCACCTGTAAGTGTCTATCTACCCGCGCTTTTGCCATATAAACCAGCGCTTCAGATAAAAAGAGGGAGCGCCGCGCACAACGCGACACTCCCCTAGCGATTCAAGAGAATCTATTAGGCCTCGAGAGCCTTCTTGGCGATGGTAGCCAGCTCGTTGAAGGACTCGATGTCCTCGTAAGCCATCTGAGCCAGGACCTTGCGGTCGAGCTCGATGCCGGCAACCTTCAGGCCGTGCATGAACTGAGAGTAAGAGATGTCGTTCAGGCGAGCAGCAGCGTTGATACGAGTGATCCAAAGAGAACGGATCTCGCGCTTCTTGTTGCGGCGATCACGATACTGATACTGCAGGGAGTGCTGGACCTGCTCTTTAGCATGCTTGTAAGTACGCGAAGCGGCACCGTAGTAACCCTTCGCACGGTGCATAACGGTACGGCGCTTCTTCTTGGCGGCAACAGCGCGCTTAATACGTGCCATGTTCTATCAACTCCTAGACGGTAAAACGAAAAACGGGAACGCGAACTTAGGCGAGACGCGACTTGATGACCTTGCGGTCGGCAGCGGCGATCTCGGTCTCCTGACGGAAGCCACGCTTACGCTTGGTGGACTTCTTGCTCAGGATGTGGCTCTTGAAAGCCTTGGCGCGCATAAGCTTGCCGGTACCAGTCTTGCGGAAACGCTTCTTGGTGCCGCTGTGGGACTTCATCTTAGGCATGAAATACTCCTTAATCGGTTACAGAACACTAGTTACTTGGTATCGCTTGCCGCTTTATCCTCATCGAAGGCGCCCTTAATCGGGGCGAGCAGCATAAGCATGTTACGGCCTTCCATCTTAGGCTTGGACTCGACCGTAGCGTAAGGCTTGAGATCCTCGGCGAGGCGCTCGAGAACGTTAAGGCCCTGCTCCGGGTGAGCCATCTCACGGCCGCGGAACATGATGGTGATCTTAACGCGTGCGCCCTTCTTGAGGAAACGCAGAACGTGGCCCTTCTTGGTCTCGTAGTCGCCAACGTCGATCTTGGGTCGGAACTTCATTTCCTTGACCTCGACCTTGGACTGGTTCTTACGAGCAGCCTTGGCCTTCATGGCCTGCTGGTACTTGAACTTACCGTAGTCCATGACCTTGCAGACCGGCGGCTCCGCGTTGGGAGCGATCTCGACCAGGTCGAGACCCTGATCGTCGGCGACGCGCTGGGCATCGCGGATGGCGAACAGGCCGAGCTGAGAGCCATCGACGCCAATCAAACGGCACGAAGATGCAGTGATCTCGTCGTTGATGCGGGTGTCATCAGACTTAGCTATTTTCCCTACCTCCATTCATAAAAAAATAACCCGGCGCTTCTCAGCAACCAGGTCGTACACATAGACTTCCTCGATTTGAGGAAGGTAATCTAGGTTGTATGACCAGTCAGCTGCTCATTGGCGCCAAAAGGTGGGAACCCTCGGGTTCCTCTTTAGGGCATTGCGGGAACAACGCCTTGCGAATAATAACACGTACAGCGCGTTATCACATTACGTACACGAAAAAGGGGCCTTGACCCCCTTGAACGCTCGCTTGCATGTATGGTGCCCGAGGCGAGACTCGAAGGGCCTTCGCTTCGCGAAGCCCCGGGCTTCGGGCGCGTGGCGCCCTCGCCACGCTCCGCTACAGACAGGCCACAGGCCTGTTTGCTTAACGCTTCGCGCGCTCACGCGAGTTCGGCACGAAAAAGGGGGCCGCAACCCCCTTGAACGCTCACTTGCATGTATGGTGCCCGAGGCGAGACTCGAACTCGCACGTTGTTGCCAACGGTGGATTTTGAGTCCACTGCGTCTGCCAATTCCGCCACTCGGGCACGTAATGCGTGAGTTAGTTTATCACAGCTTTCTGTTGATTAGTCCGAAAATGGAACTTCGAGCATTTCGATAAGCTCAACCTTGCGTAACATCTCCCGCTTACGACATCCACGTCCGTCAACCGAGGCCTCGCCCATCTGGTTGTCATAGGGATCCTCGCGCATACCATCGAAAGCAGGCACAAATTCAGCCTGGAATCGATTGTTGGCCACCATACGCCACGGGTCGAGATTGCCAAAGTAGTGACGACGACGCCACTCCTCCCCCATCCTGCGTGCCGAGGAACCAAACGATACGTCGGCGTTAAGCCAACCGGTCTGTGGCGTATAGAACTCAGCCCAATCGTGCGGCCCCACCGAATCGGGCGCAACATACAGGCCGCTCTGCCAACGAGCAGGCACCCCCGCGATGCGGCACATGGTGATAAACGTGAGCGCCATAACGCCGCAATCGCCGCGGAGCGAATGCGCACAGTCGTCGGCAATAGATCCCAAAAGCAGGTACGGTGGCTGATAGCGATAGTCGATATGCTGTGTCAGGTAATCATAGATAGCACGAGCGCGATCGAGCGGATCCTCGAGTCCGCCAGCAACACCGGCCGTCAGCTGCTGCAGATACGGCGTGAATGCAATGTGCGGACGGTCCTCGGAAATATCCTCGGACAGCGGCGCGTCCATACACGGATGCGCCGGAAGCGCACCCCCATAGATATCGCGATAAGCGGCATCGATGTGATAACGATAGGTCACCGAGAATGAGCGCTCACTCGAAGAAGACCACGAGGCGGTACGCGCCGAAGCGTTCGCGGGAGCAACAGTACCCTCCGGCGTCATGTCGAGAATCTCGACCCGAGACTGCTGACGGCAGGCAGCCGCGACGGGAAGCCAAGCGCAAACGGTCTCCCCCTCTAGAGCGCCGGGGACAGACAAGGACGCCTGAAGCGTAATAACGCGAGTCAATCCGTTTTGCGACTCCATCTCCTTGAGCATCTCGTTGCGCAGTGCTATTCCGTCCGTAGAATCGGGACGCATGCCGGGGACCTCTTTGGGATATACGCGAAGCGAATCGAGGAAGTTGTCGAGAACGAACAGCTCGCCATCGATAAAGCGCCAGTCAATACGCTTACGGTCAATCAAATCGTCAAACTGCTCCTCGGTAAACTCAGGCCACTCCTCGCGAATCATCGCAATAGCCCGAGCGCGCGACACCGAAAAATGAAGCGGCGTCTCAAGCATGCGATACCGCTCGGCACGAACGCAGGCTGCCAGGGAAGGCTCAGGATTCTGCTCCAAAAGGCGATCGCAGGCGGCAACAGCCTGCGTCAAATACCCGGCATCCTTAAGACGAAGAATCTCAGGCGGTAGTCCAATATCGAGATGGCGAAAGTCATCGCAGCAAACATCAACAGAGCAACCAACAGGACCCTCGTCAATAACCTTCCCATCCGAAGGCAGCGCATTAATAACAGCCATACCAAACTCCAAGTCATTAGAACTCTTGAAGTCCATTGTAGCGAGATAAAAAAGAAAGCCCCAACAAGGGAGCCATCAACACCGCCGAGCGGTAGTCAAAAAATGAATTCAGCCCAGTAACCCTGTAGCGAGTTAACAAAGGAGGCCCCGTTCACCCGGAGCTGATTCCGTCGCGCGACTTCTGGCGAAGCCAGTAGCCACCTTAATTCAGACTCGTAACCCTGCGGCGTTAAACGAAGGAAGCCCCGTCTCCCGGAACTGTTTCCTTGGCGCGACTTCTGGCGAAGCCAGGTGAGCGCAAAGGAAACAGTGTAGGGAGACGGGGCTTCCGGTGGGAAGTTTAGCGACGCTTACGCCTTGTTGACGGAGCCAAACTCCTCCATGAGCTCCTTGGTGCGGGCAACGATGTTGTCGCGACCAGGCTTGAGGAGCTTGCGGGGGTCAAAGCCCTTGCCCTGCTGATCCTTGCCAGCCTCGATATACTCGCGAACGCCCTTGGCGAAGACGAGCTGCAGATCGGTGTTAACGTTGATCTTGGAGATACCCAGGGAGATGGCCTTCTTGATCTGATCCTCGGGGATGCCGGTACCACCGTGCAGAACGAGGGGCAGGTCGCCGGTCTGAGCCTTGATCTCGCCCAGACGCTCGAAGGAAAGCCCAGCCCAGTCGGCGGGATACACGCCGTGGATGTTGCCGATACCGCAGGCGAGGAAGTCGACGCCCAGGTCAGCAATCTGCTTGCACTCAGCGGGGTCAGCGAGCTCGCCGTTGGAGGTCACGCCGTCCTCGGTGCCGCCGATGCCGCCGACCTCGGCCTCGATGGACATGCCCTTGGAGTGGGCAAGCTCAACGAGTTCCTTGGTGCGGTCGAGGTTAAGCTGGAAGGTCTCCTCGTGAGAGCCGTCATACATGATGGACGTGAAGCCGGCCTCGATGCACTTGAAGCAGTCCTCGTAAGAACCGTGATCGAGGTGAAGGGCGACGGGGACGGTAACGCCCGTGGCCTCGACGGCAGCCTTGACCATGTCGGCGCAGACCTTGAAACCGCCCATCCACTTAGCGGCACCAGCGGTGCACTGAAGGATCAGCGGAGACTTGGCCTCCTCGGCGGCCTGGAGAATAGCCAGGGTCCACTCGAGGTTGTTGGTGTTGAAGGCACCGAGAGCGTACTTGCCGGCCTCGGCCTTCTTGAGCATGTCTGCTGCGTTGACGAGCATAAAAGAAACCTCCTGTAAGGTTGCTCCGATAACGCCTGAGATTTTACCACGACATACCCGAGCATAAACGTTCGTTTGTTCACGAATACCATCCGATTGGACAAATTTTGACCGTTTGCCCCACAGAATCGACCCACTGGGGAAAATAGCTTGACGATTGAGCGGTCTTCGTGATTCGAAAGACGGCTTCGAGCCTACATCTGCATAAACGGATTCTGCATAAGTTCGCGCGCCATCGTGGTCGAATCGCCATGGCCCGTCAAGCAAACGGTATCGGGCGGAAGCATCTTGGCAAGTTTGGAGAGCGAGCGCATGATCGCCGCCTCGTCACCGCCGGAAAGATCGGTACGACCGTGGCTGCCCGGGAAAAGCGTGTCGCCCACAAAGGCGATGTTCCCCTGCTCGGTCGCGGCGAGCAGGACGATGCCGCCCGGCGTATGCCCCGGCGTCTCGATCACCTGCAGGCAGACGTCGCCCACCTCGATTGTATCGCCCTCGGCAAGCAAACGCGTCGGCTCACCCGGATCGGGTGTCTCGATACCCCACATGGCGCGCTGCTCCTCGATATTTGCGCGAGGTACCGTCACGTCCTTAGCGCACAACTCATATAGCGCGCTGTCGCCAACGACAGCTCGAACCCCGGCAACCCCGCCAACATGGTCGGCATGACCGTGCGTGCAGACAGAGCCGAGTACGCGCACCTCGGGATGCGCGGTGCGGATATGCTCCACAAGACGCTCGCCCTCCCACGCCGGATCGACGATTAAGCACTCGTCATTCGAAATCACGGCGTAGCTGTTAGTCTGAATCGGGCCGTTGACGAGCGCCTCAATCGAAGCCGCGCCTCGGGGTGTCAGGTCCAAAGTCATATCGTCCATGCGCATACCCTCCTTCTAAAATACGTTCGAGGCACCAAACGATGCCTCGAACGTAACCAATATCTATGATGCTGAGAGGCTCTCGCACCTACACACGGCGCTTGAGTTGCGCTCCGCCCTCGCCGGGCATAAGACGGCGAGCGTCGTAGACCGAATCGACACTGCTGATGGAAGCCAGCAGCGGATCCAGGCCGCTCGCATCCGAAATTTCGACCATAAAGCGCAGGGTCGCAATACCCTCGCGGTTGGTCGACGTGGCGGCAGAAAGGATATTGCCGCCTGCATCGCCAATGGCAATGGTGACGTCCTTGAGCAGACCCATGCGGTCCAGGCACTCGACCACGATCTCGACCTGGAAGAGGGTGTCGGCAGCGCCGTCCCACTCCACATCGATCATGCGCTCGGGATGTTCCATAAGACCCTTGACGTTAGGGCAGTTGGCGCGATGCACCGAAACGCCACGACCGCGCGTGATGAAGCCGACGATGTCGTCACCCGTCACGGGGTTGCAGCAATGAGCCAGACGGACCAGCAGGCCGCTGTTGCTCTCGCCCTTGACGATAATGCCGTTACTGGCGCTCTTGCCGCGCTTTTGCGGCTTGCGGTTGGAGCCGCGAGCGGGCTGCTTCACGACCTCGGCGATAGCCTCGGCCTTGGTGAGCTGTTCCTCGGGCTTGGGGTCCAAGATTTGCTCGACCTTATTGCCCACAGCGCGCGGGGCAACCTTGCCGGCGCCGACGGCGGCAAACAGGTCCTCGAGCTGCTTAAAGTTAAACTGCTCCGCCACGGCGTTGAGTGCACGCGTCGAACGCGGCGTAGAAATGCCATAGCCACGCTTACGCAGGTCCTTGGCCAGCATATCGCGACCGGCGGCAGCGTCGTCGTCCTTGGTCGCAGCGGCAAAATAGCGGCGGATCTTTGACTTGGCGGAAGGTGTCTTAACGATCTTGAGCCAATCGCGCGACGGCTTGGAACTCTTGTTCGTCAGGATCTCGACACGGTCGCCCGTCTTGATCTCGTGCGTGAGCGGAGCCACCGCACCGTTGATTTTGGCGCCGACGCAATGGTTTCCCACCTCGGTGTGAACGGCATAGGCAAAGTCGAGCGGCGTGGATCCGGCACGAAGCGCCATGACCTCGCCCTTGGGCGTAAAGACGAAGATCTCCTGATCGAAGAGGTCAACCTTCAGCGAATGCAGGTATTCTTTGGCGTCGGTAATCTCATCAGACGCAGCCCAATCGAGTGAGTGCTTAAGCCAGTTAATCTGGTCGTCCAGACGCTGGGCATCATTGGTCTTAGACGCAGACGATCCGCCCGACTTCTTATATAGCCAGTGGGCGGCAATGCCGTACTCGGCCTGCTCATGCATCTCGTAGGTTCGAATCTGAATCTCGAGTGGGCGGGCCGTGGGGCCGATAACCGTCGTATGGAGCGACTGGTAGTTATTGACCTTGGGCATGGCGATATAGTCTTTAAAGCGACCGGGCATGGGGTGCCACAGCGTATGCACCGCGCCGAGCGTGGAGTAGCAATCGCGCACCGAATGCGTGATGACGCGCAGTGCCACCAGGTCGTAGATCTCGGAGAATTCCTTGCCCTTGCGCTTCATCTTTTGGTAGATGGACCAATAGTGCTTGGAACGGCCGTTGATCTGGAAGCCTTCCAGGCCAATGCGGTTGAGCTCGTCGGTGAGTGTCTTGATGGTCTCAGCCAGATAGCGCTCACGGACCTCGCGCGACTCCGCCACCATGCGCGCGATGCGCTGGTAGGCATCGGGCTCCAGGTAGAAGAAGGACAGGTCCTCGAGCTCCCACTTAATAGAGCTCATGCCCAGGCGGTCGGCCAAGGGCGCGTACACGTCCATGGTCTCGCGAGCCTTAAACAGGCGACGATCCTCGCGCAGGGCTGCCAGCGTTCGCATGTTGTGCAGACGGTCGGCAAGTTTAACGATGATGACGCGAATGTCCTTGGACATGGCGAGGAACATCTTGCGCAGCGTGAGCGCCTGCTTCTCGTCCATGCTGTCGACTTCGATATTGGTGAGCTTGGTCACGCCATCGACGAGCTCGGCCACCGTATCGCCGAACAGGCCGGAAACATCGGCGAGCGAGGTCTCGGTATCCTCGACGGTATCGTGCAGCAGCGCGGCGCACACCACATCGCAGTCCATCTTGAGATCGGCCAAAATGATGGCAACCTCGACGGGATGGTTAATGTACATCTCGCCCGAGCGGCGCTTTTGGTTGCAGTGCTTCTCGGCGGCAAAGCAGTAGGCCTGCTCAACCTTAGAAAAGTCGTCCTCATTCATATATTTGAGGCACAGGCGCTCCAGCTTGTCGTAGCTGTCCGCCACAATCTCGGGCGGCAGCTCATCGGCATGCTTATAGTGCTCCATCTCCGAAAAAGGCTGGAGGGTGGAATCATGGGCGGTACGGGCTGCGGCATCCATCGAGGTCCCCTTCCCCTAGGCCCGCGGTACGATCGGGCGGTTAACTTTGGCTAGCATATCAGAAGCGCACGAATCGAGCGCCCAACTCCGGAAAGCCGAGAACTCCATGCGCGAGCGCAAGCCCTCCAAATAGCGAATTGACCTGCTCAATTGCACGCGGCCGGGGTTTTCGGCCATCGCGATGCGACGGGTGTCGTCAAACCCCGAAATGCGACAAAAACCAAGCTCTTCGAAGATTCCCAAGCCGCTTTCCACCGAGCGCTCGTCGACCGGCGTGCGAGCATCGATGGCAAGGCACATCTGCGCGATGTCGATATCGCTCGCGCTAAAGGAATCGTCCCCGGTCTTGCCGCGGTTGGAGCGCCACATGGTCTGCAGCGCGCGATAGAGCGTGACGAGCTCGTCGCGCTCGGGCGCATAGCAGTCGAGCAGGCGCTCGTTAATACGGGCGTCACGCGACGAATAGAGTAGATGGATCACGGCGGGTTGGCCATCGCGACCGGCGCGGCCGCTCATCTGGTTAAACTCAATGCCGCCAAACGGCATGTGATAGAGCACGACATGGCGAATATCGGGAAGGTTGACGCCCTCGCCAAAGGCGGATGTCGAGACGATGCAGCTGAGGCTGCCGTCTCGAAACGCCTCCTCTACGCGATGGCGGTCGGTGCGCGTAAGGCCAGCGTTATAGAACGCGATACGGGTCGCACAGTCGGGGACGCGTTTGCGTAGTGTCTTGGCGAGCGCCACGGACTGGTCGCGCGAATTGACGTAAATGACGGTCTTCTCCCCCGTCGCCACGATCGACACCAAACGGTTCTCGCGGCTCGCAAGATCTCGGTCGTCCTCGAGCTGCAGGTTCTCGCGCACCGTCTCGTCGACCACCGTGTGAGTGATCGGAAGCGTGCGGGCAAGCTCGGCCACGACCGGAGCCGTCGCGGTGGCCGTCGCGGCCATAACGACCGGGTCGCCCAGGGCTTTGAGGATATCGGGCATGTCGAGATAGGCGCTGCGGTCGCCGCCCTTGGCAAGGCCAGCGTGGTGCGCCTCATCGATAACGACAAAACCGATGCGCCCCGAACGCGCAAAGCGGTCGCGGTGAATGGACAGGAACTCGGGCGTCGTGAGCACGATGCCGGTGCGGCCCGAAGCTAGGCCGGCGAACACGTCATCGCGTGCGGCCTCCACGGTCTCGCCGGTCAGCACGCCAACGCCAATGCCAAGCGATGCCATCGTCGACGAGAGGTGATAGGCCTGGTCGGCAACAAGCGCACGCAGCGGATAGACAAAGATGCTCGCACGTCCGCGAAGCACCGCCTCACGCGCGGCATGCACATGGAAGATGAGCGACTTGCCGCGGCCCGTTCCCATAACCGCCAAGACACTCTGGTGATCGGCCAAGGCGTCGAGCGCCTCAACCTGCGCGCGGTGCGGCTGGTTCGAGCCTATAAAGCTATGGATAAGCGAGCGCGTGAGCTCGGTATAGGAAAGCTGGGCGAGCGTCTCGCGCTTGCGCGACTCCAAGCGCAGGCCGGAATCCGCCGGCTGCACGCCACGACGAAGCTCGCATGCCGGATCGTCGACGCTGGGCAGCGTGGTATCGCGGACCAGAACATCCTTGACCATGAGCTTGGGCTTCACACGACCCTGCCAATGCTCGGCAACGGCCTCGAACACCAAGTCGACAGCGCTATCGCAGTTGATGAGCTTATCGATTTGCGGCACGCGGAACATAATGGCCGGCACACTCGCGGCGCCATCGGTCGCCACAAAGCGCATGTGCTCGCCGGTCTTACCCACCACGGCGCGATCACACATCGTCACGCCCTCGGCAGCCAGCAGCGGCACCTTATTACCCTGGCCAAACGGCTCAAGGCGGGAAATCTGCTCGATGGTCTCGATATTCAATTCGGAAAGGTCGACCGTGGCGGCAACCTCGTCGGTGTCCTCAAAGTCCTCGGCGGGAAGCTCGGACAACACGGCCGAAAGGCAACGGCGGAACTCGTCGAGCTTGGATGCCTCGATAGTCACACCCACCGCACCGGCATGTCCGCCGCGACGAATCATCAGGTCGGAACAGCGCTCGATGGCGTCAAACAGGTTAACTTTGCCCACCGAGCGACCAGAGCCGCGCGCGATACCGTCCTCGATCGAGAACAGCAGCGCCGGCACGTGGTAGCGGTTGGTCAGACGGCTTGCCACGATGCCCTTGACGCCCTCGTGCCAGCCTTCGCCGCCCACGACGAGCGCGCGTCCGCCGTCATAGGTCTCCTCGACCTTTGCCATGGCATCGCGCGTGAGCTCCGCCTCGATCTCACGGCGCTGGCGGTTGATTTCCTCGAGTTCAGCCGCCAGTGCGCTTGCTTCGATGGGATCGCGGGCAAGCAGCAGGTCGAGCGCCAGCTTGGGATCGGCCATGCGACCGGCAGCGTTTAAGCGGGGAATGAGCGAGAATGACAGGCCATCCGCCGTAATGCTCGAAAGGTCCGCCTTGGCGAGCGCGGCAAGCGCGATATAGCCGGGGCGAGCGGTTACGCGCATCTGCTGGATGCCCTCGGCAACCAGCGCGCGGTTCTCGGGCGTGAGCGGCATCATGTCGGACACGGTGCCCAGCGCCGCGACCTCGATTAGCGAACGCCAATACGACGGCTTGCCCAGGCGCTCACCCAGGACTTGCACCAGCTTGAGCGCCACACCAGCACCGGCAAGCTCACGCGAGGGGCCCTCGTCCTCGAGCTTGGGGTCAGTCAGGGGCACACCCTGCGGCACCTGGTCGGAGGGCTCGTGATGGTCCGTGACCACCAAATCGATCCCCAGGCTCTCCAGATAGGAAACCTCTTCCTTGGCAGCAATACCGTTATCGACGGTCACAATCAGGTTGGGTTGGGCGAGCTCGTTGACGCGGTCGAGCGCCGCACGCGACAGGCCGTACCCCTCGTCAAAGCGGTGCGGGATAAACGGTGTGACATTGGCGCCAAACATCCGCAGCGCCTCGGTCAACAGACAAGTCGACGTTATGCCGTCGACGTCAAAATCGCCAAAGACGGCGATGCGCTCGTGACTGCGAACAGCGCGCTCAACGCGGTCGGCGACGACCGCCATGCCCGGAATAACGAGCGGGTCCGCCCAGTCGCGATCGAGCGAAGGCGTCAAAAACAGTTGGCCTTCCTCGATGGATGTAATGCCGTGCGCAACCATAATGCGCGCCACCAGCCCGGGTATGCCCAGGCCAGCCGAAAGCTCCTTTTCGAGCTCGGGGTTTTGCCGAGCGACCGCCCAGCGATGCGTCGTCTTAAGCGATGACATAGGCGCCCACCCCCGATAGGGGCAGGTCGCCGCGATACCTCTCACGGTTCATAGCGATGAGTCCTCTGCGTATGCCCGCTTCGGCAGGCAGATCTGTTGAACGGATTTATTATACCGTGCGGCACGGACGCAAAACGCCGCGGTGCGCCGCGGTTTCGGCAAACGATGGCGGTAATGGCCTCGAAATAATCGAGCGTTTCAGCCGCACGGACGCATACGAGCGTCTAGCATATCCATACAAACGAGTTCGCGGATAAAGGGAGTCACGGGACATATGAAGCAATGGGCTGGACTGGGAAAGTTCCTCGCGGGGCATATGCAGATCATCGTTCCGATTTGCGTGGCGCTCGGAGTGCTCTTTCCCCAGCAGATCGGCGTGCTCAAGCCCATTGTTCCCGCCCTCTTCGCCTTTATGACGTTTCAGGGCGCGCTCAGCAACACTTTTCACCAGGTAGCCGAGGTGTTCCACCGTCCGCTGCACCTGATTCTGGCGCTGCTGGTCTCGGCAGTGCTTATTCCCATCGCGGCGTATGCCATAGGGTCACTCTTCTTTGGCTCCAACCCCAACCTTGTCTGCGGCATCGTGCTCGAGTACAGCGTGCCCGTGGCCGTCACCGCTTTTATGTGGATCAGCATGTTCGGCGGCAACGGCCCGCTCGCGCTCACCATCATCCTGACGTCCTCGGTTATCTCCCCTGTGACGATTCCGCTTACGCTTAAGCTCTTGCTGGGTGCCACCGTTTCGATCGATGTGCCGAGCATGATGCAAGACATGGCCTTTATGATCGCCATCCCCGCCGTGCTCGGCATCGTGATCAACGAGCTCACGCGTGGATGGGGACACGAGAAGCTCTCCCCCGCGCTCTCGCCCGCTTGCAAATTCATGATGATGGGCGTTATCGCCTCCAACTCCACCGCCATGAGCGAGTACGTGCTGCACATGAACGCGGTGCGCCTGGAAGTCGCCCTCTTTATTTTGACCTTCGCCATCAACGGCTTTGTCATCGGTTTTCTGGTCGCCCGTGCGCTGCATCTGCCATATAGCGAGACGGCTACCATGTGCTTTACCTGCGGCATGCGTAACATCTCTTCGGGCGCCGTCATCGCCACGCAATACTTTCCGGGCGAAGTCGTATTCCCCGTCATGTGCGGCACGCTGTTTCAGCAGGTACTCGCCTCGCTTATCGGGCATCTCTTTGAGCGTCTAACCGGCGAGGAGCGCGCCGCCCAGCGCAAGCGGGTCGAGGCCGGCCGCGACGCCATGGCACGCTAGACTGTCCGCAGTGTGCGGGCGCTCACTTTACGATGTGAGCGCCTCCAGATGTGCACGGAGTCGCTCCACATCGACATCGAGCGTGGTCTCAGCATTGACCTGGGCCAAACGATAGCCGACAAAGTAGGGCGAAGCCACCCAACGCGGCAGCGCCTTGGCAATGGTCCGACCGCCCAGGTGATAGAAGAACAGGTTATACGACTCTGCGCGACCACCGTGGTGCTCGTTCAGGATATAGCGCAGAGCTACCTGGATCGCATCGGCGAAGAGATCCGCCTCGGCTTGGTCTCTCGTGTCATCGCTGGCAGCGATTCCCTGCGGGGCTGAAACGTTGATCTCAAAGAACCCCATGATCGGTTCGGTTGAGATGTTGACCGCGATTCTCCCCTGTTGCCAGAGATTGATGCCTTCGAAATTGGCAGAAGTCAGCGAAGTGTAGCCGTCTTCCTGCTCCAAACCCACAATCTGCATGTGCGGATGAACGAGGCTACCGCCCGAGAGCGGACCCTTGTTCTTGTACATGAGCACGCTTCGATACTGCTGTGAATCAATCATCTGCTGCCAGCAACCCAGGGCAAACCGCATCACATGGTGGAGTTCATCCGGCTCATAGGTCACCAGGTCGGCATCGTGATCGGCCGACTCGATCAGCACGGTTTGACGGGTGGCGCGCAGGGTCTTGAACTTATTCTCGAGCCAGATGCAGTCACCATCGCGCTGGATGATGTTGGCAAGCCCCTCCGTGTCGCAAAAGGGGCACGCGGTGCCAGGGCGACGATTATCGTCAGGCTTACCGCTCGCCTGCTGAACGTCAAATACCAGCGCCACGGGTTATACCTCCAGCGGCACGATCTTGGTGCCATGGAGCTCGGAGACGCCTAGCGCCGCCGCCACGGTATCGCGGTTGGCCGTGGAAATGCCGCCGCCGGGAAGGATGGTCAAGCTGTCGCCCGCATACTCGATTAAACGAGCCAGGTGATCAAAATTATCCTCGATCGACGTACCGGCAGCGCCGCCATGCGTGAGGATGCGCGTAACGCCGCAGTCGGCAAGTGTATCAATCGCATCGAGCTGAGCCTCGGGCGAGAGCTGGTCAAATGCCATGTGGAAGGTGATGTCGATGGGCTCACGCTTGCATTCCTCGGTCGCGCAGCCCGCGGCCATCACGAGGGCGCCCAACGTAAGCTCGTCGAGTGCCCATCCGCCAGCGCAGGGCTTGCAGCAGCCAAAGACCAAGCCGTCAACGCCGGCGCTCACGGCAAGGCCCAGGTCCATCTCCATCATACGCAACTCGTCCTGGTTGTAGTGAAAGTCGCCGCCACGCGGACGGATCATGCACATCACCCGTGCATCGTGCTCGTGTGCATAGTTGGTCGTAGCGCTGATAACGCCGGCCGAAGGCGTGGTGCCACCGACGGCAAGGTTGTCGCACAGCTCGATACGCCTTGCACCGGCATCGATAGCCGCCGGCACCCGCTCAAAGTTCTCGGCACAAAACTCGTACAGCATAGATAGACCCCAAAAGACAGCAGATGTTTTCCGACGGGCATTGTCACACATCCCCATGAAGTTGCGGTGGAATGGGGACTCTTTTGGCCTCTGAGACTCCCATTTAGTCCCTATTTCGCCGCAACTTAAAAAGGGGCGCTGACTGAGATGGTCAGCGCCCCTTTTGTTAGGTGGGTTAGCCTCCGAGGTAGGCTTTGCGGACGTTGTCGTCATGCAGGAGCTCTTGGCCGGTGCCGGTCATGGTGATCTTGCCGGTCTCGAGCACGTAACCGCGTGTGGCGATGGAAAGCGCCATCTGCGCGTTTTGCTCGACCAGAAGCACCGTGGTGCCGGCCTTGTGAAGGTCCTCGACAATCTGGAAGATCTGTTCAATCAGAATCGGCGCCAGACCCATGGAAGGTTCGTCGAGCATAAGCAGTTTGGGGTTACTCATAAGGGCGCGTCCCATAACGAGCATCTGCTGTTCGCCGCCTGAAAGAGTGCCGGCGACCTGGCGACGACGTTCCTTCAGGCGCGGGAACTGCTCGTAGACGCGCTCCAGGCCCGGAGCCACCGTGGACTTGGGCTGCGTATAGGCACCCATCTCCAGGTTCTCCTCAACCGTCATCTGCAAAAAGGCGCGACGACCCTCGGGAACCTGAGCCAAGCCCTTACCAACCAGCTTATCAGCGGGCATATGGGTAATGTCCTCGCCCATAAACTTGATGGAGCCGGTCTTGGAGCGCAGCAGGCCCGAGACGGTCTTGAGCGTTGTGGACTTGCCGGCACCGTTGGCACCAATCAGAGCCACGATCTCGCCCTCGTTAACGTTAAAGGAGATGTCCTTGATGGCGTGGATAGCGCCGTACCAGACGTTGATGTTGTAGACGGAAAGCATCGGCTCTGCCATTTAGTTCTCCCCCTTATCCTGCTTGCCCAGATATGCCTCGATAACGGCGTCGTTGTTCTGGATTTCCTCTGCCGTGCCCTTGGCAATGACCTTACCAAAGTTGAGCACGCAGATGCCCTCGCAGATGTTCATGACGAGCGACATATCATGCTCGATAAGCATGATGGCAATGCCAAAGGTGTCGCGGATCTTGACGATATTCTCCATGAGCTCCGCAGTCTCGGACGGGTTCATGCCGGCGGCAGGCTCGTCGAGCAGCAGCAGCTTGGGGTTGGTGGCAAGCGCGCGGACGATCTCCAGACGACGCTGGGCGCCGTAAGGTAGCGATCCGGCCTGTTCATTTGCCAGGTGCTCCATGTCAAAAATGGACAGTAGCTCCATGGCGCGCTCGTGGGCGGCCTTCTCGTGCTTCCAATACGTCGGCAGGCGCAGCACGCCCTCAAAGCCGGAGTAGCGCTCCTGGTTGTGCAGGCCGACCTTAACGTTGTCCTCCACCGTCATGGTGTTGAACAGGCGAATGTTCTGGAACGTACGGGCAATACCCATGCGGTTGACCTGGTAGACCGACTTGCCCGAGGTGTCCTCACCATCGAGCAGGATGGTGCCGTGCGTAGGCTGGTACACCTTGGTGAGCAGGTTGAAGACCGTGGTCTTGCCGGCACCGTTGGGGCCGATGAGACCGGCGATCTCAGTCTTGCCGATGGTCAGGCTAAAGTCATCGACTGCCTTAAGGCCGCCGAATTCAATGCCCAGGTGGATGCACTCGAGCGCCGGGCGCTCGCCCAGGTCACGGTCGGGAACGATGGCGCCAGAAGGATACGGGACCATCTTGCCCTTGTTGAACTCAAATTTACTGGGCATCGGCTGCCACCTCCTTCTTGGAAGCAAAGCGGTCCTTGACGCGACCGAAGAACGCCTTGAGCTGCGGGTTGTTGGTAAAGATCATGACCAGGATCAACACGATGGCGTAGATGAGCATGCGGTAGTCCGAGAACTGACGGAGCAGCTCGGGAAGCACCGTGAGCAACGCCGCCGCGATGACGGAACCGCGCATGTTGCCCAGGCCGCCCAGGACCACGAACACCAGAATGAGGATCGACGTGTTGAAGTCGAACTTGGTGGCGGAGAGCTGCGAGAAGTTACCGCCGAAGAGAGCTCCGGCAGCACCGGCGAGGGCAGCGGAAACCACGAAGGCGATCATGCGGTACTCCGTGACGGAGATGCCTACGGACTCGGCTGCAATCTTGTTATCGCGCACGGCAATGATGGCACGGCCGGTACGGCTGCGGACCAGGTTGAGCACGATCACGAGTGTGACCATGACCAGGATGGCACCGGCGAGGAAGGTCGAGTACGTCGACACGCCCGAGGCGCCCTGGGCGCCCTTGATGATGGCGGTGCCGTCCTCGAGCAGGTGCAGGTCGTCGATCGTAGAGTTGCCCGTGATGTTAAAAATCACGTGCAGGCCGCGGGAGTCGACGCCCACAATGAGGCAGGTGACGATCTCTTTGATGATCTCGCCAAAAGCCAGGGTCACGATGGCCAGATAGTCGCCGCTCAGGCGCAGGACCGGGATACCAATCAAGAAGCCCAAGATGGCAGCGGCGATAGCGCCGACCACAATGCTGATGATCAGACGCATCGGATCGGACGGAACGGCGCTCTCCAGCGCGACGGCGGTGACGATGCCCGTGTAGGCACCGACGCTCATAAAGCCCGCGTGGCCCAGCGACAAGTCGCCCGCGATGCCGACGACGAGGTTGAGGGAAATGGCCATGACGATATAGGCCGTGATGGGAACCAGCTGACCGGCGATCATGCGCGGAATCATGTGGTTAGACTGCATAAAGAACACGATGGCGAAGGCCACGATGCACATGGCGTACGTGACAAAGTCGTGACGCGTCTGCTTGTCTTTAAGAAACTTCATAACGCTCACCTACACCTTCTCGGGGACGTACTTGCCCAAGAGGCCGGCAGGCTTGACGAGCAGGACGATGATCAAAACACCAAAGACGATGGAGTTGGCAAGGCTCGTGGAAATGTAAGCCTGCGCCATCGCCTCGATGATGCCGATGAGAATGCCACCGACAAAGGCACCGGGGATGGAGCCGATGCCGCCGAAGACGGCGGCGTCGAAGGCCTTGATGCCAGGCATGGCACCCGTCGTGGGCTGCAGCACCGGCGAGTAGGAGCACAGGAGCACGCCGGCGATGGCGGCAAGCGCCGAGCCGATGGCAAACGTCATCGAGATGGTGCGGTTGACGTTGATGCCCATGAGCTGAGCGGCGGCCTTGTCCTCGGACACGGCGCGCATGGCCTTGCCCATCTTGGTTTTACCTGTAAAGAACATCAGGCCGGCCATGATAACCAGGCAGGCGACGATGGTGACGAGCGAGACGGCGCTTACGTTGAACTTGGCCAAGAACTCCGGCACCTGGAAGGTGACGAGCGAAGTGAAGTTCTTGGGCGTGGCGCCCCACAGAAGCTGCGCGGCGTTCTGCAGGAAGTAAGACACGCCGATAGCCGTGATCAGAACGGCCAGCGGGCCTGCTTGGCGCAGCGGCTTATAGGCCAGACCCTCGATGAGAACGCCGAGAACCGTGCAGACCACACAAGAAAGAATTACAGATACCCAGCCCGGGAGGCCGAGATACGACGTGGCGCAGAACGAGACATAGGCACCGACCATGATGACGTCGCCGTGAGCGAAGTTCAGCATCTTGGCGATACCGTAGACCATGGTGTAGCCCAACGCGATGATGGCGTAGACGCTGCCCATGGACAGGCCGTTGACCAGGTATTGGATAAAGACCGTCATGTTCCACATCCCCCTTTCGAATAGGTTTCCAGTTGATGTATGAAACAGGGACGTTACATCGTCCCTAGATACCAAGCAAGCAGGGAAGGCCAAAACCTCCCCTGCTTGGGATCAAAACCGCTCTATGTAAGGCGGCCAATTAGGCCTGTACGTACTTGCCGTCGGTGATGACGTACGCCGTGGGCTCCTTCTGAACCTGGCCCTTATCGTTCCAGGTGAGCTTGCCGGTCAGACCGTCAACGGTAATCTTGAGCATAGCCTTGGACAGCTTCTCGGCGACCTCGGTCGGGTCGGCGTCGACACCAAGACCGGCCTCCTTGACGGCCTCGGCCACCGCGTGCACGCCGTCGTAGGCGTCGGCGGCAAACTGGTCGGGGGTATCGCCGTACTTATCCTTGTAAGCGTTAACGAAGTCGGCGTTCTTCTCGTCGTCGGCGGAGAACGGGGTCATGAGCAGCAGACCCTCAGCAAGAGAGGTATCGAAGCCCTCAACGCCCAGGATACCGTCCATGCCGTCGCAGCCCATCATCTTGACATCGTAGCCCATGTCCTTGGCGTTCTTGAGCAGGACGGACGCCGGCGTATAGTAGATCGGCGCAAAAATCATGGTGGCGCCGGCCTGCTTGGCCTTGGTCAGCTGGTTGGTAAAGCTCGTGGCGGAGTCGTCCTTAAAGGTCTCCTCGTCAACAATCTCGAGCTTGGACTCAGCGGCCTGGGCCTTAAAGGAATCTGCGATGCCCGAAGAATAGGCGTCGCCGGAGTTATAGAACAGCACGAACTTCTCGTCCGCATACTTCTGCGCCAGGAACTTGGCAGCGTTGACACCCTGGTTGGGGTCGGTGAAGCAAACCTGGAAGACGCAATCCTTGCCGTCGGTGACGTCCTCGGAGGACGCGGACGGGGTGATCATGAACGTCTTGGGGTCGTTACCACACTCTGCGGCAACGGCAACCGACGCACCCGTGGTAGTCGGGCCGACGAGGGCCTGCATGCCCCAGTCGAGCAGGGTGTTGAAGGCGTTGACGGCCTTCTCGCCATCGGCCTGGTCATCCTCGGCCTTGCTGGCAAGCGGCAGCTCCTTGGTCGAAAAATCCTTGCAGCCAAGCTCGACACCCTGGGTAACGGACTTGCCGTAGGACGCGTTGGCGCCGGTCAGCGGGCCGATGGTGCCGATCTTAAACGAAGCGTCGCTCGAAGCGGAACCGCTGTCGCCGCCGTTGGAGGAGCAGCCAGCTAGAATGGACATCGCCCCCAGACCTGCTGCGCTCGCGATAACGCTCCTGCGATTCATAACAGGGTTCAATGACTTACCGGTGAGGCTCGACATGCGGCTCTCCTCTCAAATCTCGTCGGGTTTCGGTTACCCGACAGGCCATCCTTCGCCGTGTTCGGCGTTCGCAAAATACTAGACGCTTTAGTTAAGGAAAGTGGCGATTATTTCAACTTTTCTTTTGTTTTGTCCATTTATCCATATTTATGCGTATTTTTATAGGTTTATGCGGTTTAGCCACTTTATTGTGTGAAAGTAATGTTTCTGTTCTGTTACAGGCGTCCTTGCCCTGATTAAAATGGCCTCACCGCTCGCGTTTTGTGCGCACCTAGGCGGCGATGTACTTGCCGTCCTGGATCACATAAGCCGTAGCGGGCTTTTCGACCTGGCCCTCGTCATTCCACGCCGACGAGCGCCTGCATGCCCCAGTAGCACAGGGCAAACCTTATGGCGCAAACGTTGACAGTTTGTTACGGAAGTTCGTTTGTAGCGAGCATGTTTCCAATGTTTCCGCAGCGTTTCGGGGGTGCCGTTTTGTGCGACTCCTGTTGCCTGGCGAGCACGCGCCCTCGGTTCACGCTAGAATGCACTCAACCTTTAAGCGGTTAATCCATCCATAAGATGCACGAAGGAGCTATCTATGAGCGAACCCCTGCGCACCGTGAACGTCGGCCTCATCGGTCTGGGAACCGTCGGCGGCGGCGTGGCCCGTCTGATCAAGAGCCACCACGATGAGTACCTGGCAGCCTACGGCATCGACCTTAAGCTGACCCGCGCCTGCGCGCTTGCCTGGGAGCAGGCCGAAGCCGCCGGTATTGAGCGCGAGGCCTTTACGAGCGACTGGCACGACGTCGTCACCGACCCCGCCGTCGATATCGTCGTCGAGCTCATCGGCGGCGAGCACCCCGCGACCGAAATCTTCACCACCGCCTTCGAGAACGGCAAGCATGTCGTCTCTGCCAACAAGGCCCTGCTGGGCCGTCATGTCGAGACGCTCGCCGAGAAGGCGCGCGCGTGCGGCGTGCAGATTAAGTGCGAGGCCAGCTGCGGCGGTGGCATCCCCATTGTCAGCACGCTCGAGCACGACCTGGTGGGCAACAAGATCCTGACCATCGCCGGCATCCTCAACGGCACCACCAACTACATCCTGTCGCGCATGGACGCCGAGGGCGCCGACTATGCCGACGTGCTTGCCGACGCGCAGGCCAAGGGCTACGCCGAGGCCGACCCGTCCGCCGACGTCGACGGCTTCGACGCCGCCAGTAAGACGGCCATCCTCGCCTCCATCGGCTTTGGCACCCGCGTGACCACCGACGACGTATACCAGCAGGGTATTCGCACCATCGGCGCCGAGGATATCGCCCAGGCTCGCGAGCTCGGCTACACCATTAAGCTGCTCGGCATCGCCCGCAACACCGACGCCGGCGTCGACGTCCGCGTGCATCCCACGCTGATCCCCGCCGATCACATGCTCGCCAAGGTCAACGGCGCCATGAACGCTGTCTACGTGGTAGGCGACGCCGTGGGCGAGACCATGTTCTACGGTGCGGGCGCAGGCTCCTTCCCCACCGCGAGTGCCGTCGTGGGCGACATCCTGTCGCTCTCCGAGCAGATCAGCCGCGGCGTGGCTCCGCTGCCCGAGATTGAGCCCTATGGCCACAACCTCGCCTTTAAGCCCATGGACGAGCTCCAGACCAAGTACTATGTGCGCCTGAAGGTCGCCGACCGCGTGGGCGCCCTGTCCGAGACGGTCGACATCTTTGCCAAGCACAACATCTCGATCTCGCTCATCAACCAGGTCGAAGACGGCAAGTCGGGCGCCAGCGATACCTGCTCGGTCATCTTCCTGACGCACCGCGCGCTCGAGAAGGACGTCCAGGCTGCCGCCGCCGAGCTTACCAGCGTCGACTGCGTGGCCGAGGTCGCCAACGTCCTGCGCATCGAGGACGTTGAGGCTTGGACCGAAGGCATCATGGCCAACTAGTTCGGTTCTCGCCATACGACATATATTTGAGGGGCTCCCGTCCGGTCTTGGACGGGAGCCCCCTTTGCTTGCGCGCTCGGAGCGCATTGCCGCGGCCAGCGTTTGAACAACTTGACCGTTCGGTGTCAACCAGGGATACCGCTCACCGATAAGCAGGCATGTTTGTTTTTGTCCGCCGCTATCCTGTGCTGCGTACGTCCACCCCCGAAGAATGGAGGCACCATGTTGCTCGAGGGCAAGAAAGCAATCATCACCGGAGGCACGCGCGGCATCGGCTATGCCATCGCCTGCCGTTTTATCGAGGAGGGTGCCGCCGTCACCGTCTTTGGCTCGCGTCAAGAGACCGCCGATGCGGCCGTTGAGAAGCTGACAGCCGCCTATCCCGACGCCAAGGTCTGGGGCCGCTCCTGCGACCTCACCTCACTCGAAGCCGTGACTGAGGCCTTTACCCAGGCTGCAGCCGACATGGGCGGCTTGGACACGGTCGTCAACAATGCCGGTATCTCCCAGCGTTCACCCCTCTTGGACTACACGGCCGAGGAGTTCGCCAAAGTCATGGACCTCAACGTCGTCGCCGTCTTTAATGGCCACCAGGCAGCCGCCAAGATCATGACCGAGGCAGGTCATGGCGGCACCATCACCACCACGAGTTCGATGGTCGCCAAGTACGGTCAGCCCTCCGGCGTTGGCTATCCCACGTCCAAGTTTGCCGTCAACGGTATGGTCCAGTCGCTCTCGCGCGAGCTCGCCCCCATGGGCATCCGCGTCAACGCCGTCGCGCCTGGCGTAACCAAGACCGATATGGTCGCCAACCTGCCCGAAGAGGTTATTAAGCCCATCATCGCCACCATTCCGCTGGGTCGCATGGGCGAGCCCGAGGATGTCGCCAACGCCTTTGTTTTCCTGGCGAGCGACATGTCCTCCTACGTCACGGGCGCCGTGCTCCCCGTCGACGGAGCCGCCCGCTCCTAAAGGTCGCAAACCACGACTTCGAACCTCAACGAGGCCCAACGCAAAAGGCGCGCTGTCTGCATCAACCGCAGGCAGCGCGCCTTGTTCTGCTTGCAGGGGAAGCTGCGTCCCGGTATTTCAGCTCAGAACGGGGCGCAGTTTCCCTCAGGGCCTTCTTTCGGAAACTATGTCCCATTCTGGGCGCGCATTCTGGGACACGCTTTCCGCAACGGGCTTCTCGCGGAAAGCGCATCCCACTCTGGACGCCAATTCCGGGATGCATTTTCCGCGGCGGTGTCGGCTACTTGCCGTCGTCGTCCTCGGCTTCTTCTCTTGCATAGAGCTCCAGCATGCGGCGGCGGTATTCGCGCACGGCGAGCTTGGCGCGCTCCAGGCGGCGACGCTCGCGCGGGGTCAGCTCGGACGGGTCGACCTCATCACCATAGGTCTTATCGGCAAGAAGATGCGCCGCGTCCACGATGCGGGCATCGATGTGGCCGCTCGCCGCCTCGGCGGAAAGACGCTCGGCAATCGTATCGAGCGTAGGCAAGCCCTCGAATACGCGACCATGGCCATGCGAAGTCAGCAGCTCGTGCTCACGTGCGAGCAGGCTCGCCAAATCGTGATGGGCGCGCAGGATGTCGAGCGCATCGGATGGATGCTCGGCAACTTCTGCCACGGCGGCGACCGGCGCGGCGTCGACCACGAGGTAGAAGAGCTGCGCGAGCAACGGCATCAAGAACACCGTGATGGCACCGGCAGCAACCATGACCGACGCAATATCTTGCGACAGCGCGCCCGCGTTGACGGCAACGCTTGTCACGGCAACGATGATCGGCAGGGCCGTGGTGCAGTACAGGGCCACGGTAATGCGACCATACGCCGACACATCGCGCGTCGCAGGACAAATGCTCATAGAAATAAGAATGGGCACGGCACGAATAATCAACAACGCCACGATAAAGCCCACGAGCAGACCCGGGCGCGACGCCACGGCCGTCAGATCGATCTTTGCGCCCGATACGGTAAAGAATACCGGAATCAAAAAGCCGTAGGCCAGGCCATCGAGCTTGGTCTCGAGCGTATGGTTGCCCTCGGGGATGATATAGCGCAAGACAAAGCCGGCGGCAAAAGAACCCAACACGATGTCGAGATCAAAGACGGCCGAGAACGCCACGAGTGTGACCAGGATGAGCACCGTCAGGCGCACGAAGGTCTGCGACGTGGTATCGGCGCGTTCCTCGACAAACGCAAAGAAGCGGCTGCCGACACGCTTGGAGCGGCTTGGGACCACAGCCAGCAACACGCAAACCACCGCAAACAAGCCAAGGATTACGAGCGTTTGGATGCCAGTGCGGGCAGACAGCAGCACCGACATGGCGAGCACAGGGCCGAGCTCACCCCAGGTGCCATACGCGAGAATCGAGTCGCCCACACGCGTGCCAGTGAGCGAGCGCTCACGCATGATGGGCACGAGCGTGCCGAGCGCCGTCGAAGTGAGGGCAAGCGTCACGGCGATACCGTCGAAATGACTGACTGAGAACCACGGGGTAAAGCGCACGGCAAGCCAGGCGATACCAAACGTGACGACCCACGTCGCCAAGCCGTAGCGCCCCTCGACGCCCGTGATGCTCTTGGGGTCGATCTCAAAGCCGGCAAGCAGGAACAAGAAGGCCAGGCCCAGCTCGGACACAAGCGAGACCTCAGCATCTACATGGATGACGCCGAGCATATGGGGTCCCAGCACCGCGCCGAGCACGAGCAAAAAGACCGTCTCGGGAACGGGTTTTCCGGGAATCGCCGAGGCGATAAAAGGACTCGCAAAGGCCACGAGTGCGATGATGGCGAGCGAAACGAATGCCATGTGATGCCTTTCTCTTGTTTGCGCTTCACTGTAGCACCCTCGCCGTCCTCAACGCGCCGCGAGCTGTCGTATCATAGTGAGGTTTACAAACATGTGGCTCAAGGCGACCGCAGGGCAGACCCCGCAAACCGACCGCTGCCGCATACCGTACCGTACGCCCAACCGATCAGGAAGGCAGGAACCAATGGTCTCTCGTATCTACGTGGAGAAGAAACCCGGGTTCGACGTCGAGGCTCAGCAGCTCAAGGGCGAGCTGACCGAAATTCTCGGCATCAAGGGCATCGAGGCCCTGAGGATCATCAACCGCTACGACGTCGAGGGCATCGACGAGGAGCTTTTCCGCTCCTGCGTGCCGACCGTCTTTAGCGAGCCCCAGGTCGATGTGACCTACGACGAGCTCCCCGCAAGCGATGGCGCCGTCTTTGCCGTCGAATTCCTGCCTGGCCAGTTTGACCAGCGCGCCGACTCAGCCAGCGAGTGCGTGCAGCTCATCAGCCAGGGCGAGCGCCCCGCCGTGCGCTCCGCCAAGGTCTATATCATCTCGGGCGCTCTGGACGAAGCCGCCATCGAGGCCATCAAGCACTACGTGGTGAACCCCGTCGAGGCGCGCATCGCCTCGCTCGACCTGCCCGAGACGCTGTACATGGAGACCCCCGAGCCCCAGCCCGTCGAGGTGCTCGACGGCTTCCGCGAGCTCGACGAGGCCGGCCTTGCCGCCTTTATCGCCGATCGCGGCCTTGCCATGGACGAGGCGGACATCGCCTTCTGCCAGCAGTACTTCCGCGATGAGGACCGCGACCCCACCATCACCGAGATCCGCGTGATCGACACTTACTGGTCCGATCACTGCCGCCACACCACCTTCGGCACCGTCCTGGACGACGTGACGATCGACGACGCCGTGGTGCAGCAAGCCTTCGACCGCTACATGGAGATGCGCCACGAACTCGGCCGCGACGCCAAGCCCGTCTGCCTCATGGACATGGGCACCATCGGCGCCAAGTATCTTAAGAAGACCGGCATCATGACCGATGTCGATGAGTCCGAGGAGATCAACGCCTGCACCGTCAAGGTGAAGGTCGATGTCGACGGCGAGGACCAGGACTGGCTGTTCCTGTTTAAGAACGAGACCCACAACCACCCGACCGAGATCGAGCCCTTCGGCGGTGCCGCCACCTGCGTGGGCGGCGCTATCCGCGACCCGCTCTCGGGCCGCAGCTATGTGTACCAGGCCATGCGCGTCACCGGCGCCGGTGACCCCACCGTCCCGGTTTCCGAGACGCTCGAGGGCAAGCTGCCGCAGCGCAAGCTCGTGACCACCGCTGCCGCCGGCTACTCCAGCTACGGCAACCAGATCGGCCTTGCCACCGGTCAGGTTAATGAACTCTATCACCCCGGTTACGTGGCCAAGCGCATGGAAGTTGGCGCCGTCGTGGGCGCCACCCCGGCAAACCACGTTCGTCGCGAGTGCCCCGCCCCCACCGACAAGATCATCCTGCTGGGCGGCCGCACCGGCCGTGACGGCATCGGTGGCGCTACCGGCTCCTCAAAGACCCAGAACACCGAGTCCATCGAGACCTCGGGTGCCGAGGTCCAGAAGGGCAACGCCCCGGTCGAGCGCAAGCTGCAGCGTCTGTTCCGCCGCGGCGACGCCTGCCGTCTGATCAAGCGCTGCAACGACTTTGGCGCCGGCGGCGTCTCGGTCGCCGTGGGTGAGCTTGCCGACGGCCTGTATGTCGACCTTGACACCGTGACCAAGAAGTACGACGGCCTGGATGGCACCGAGCTCGCCATTTCCGAGTCCCAGGAGCGCATGGCTTGCGCCGTCGCCGACGGTGACGTCGAGGAGTTCATGGGCTACGCCGCCGAGGAGAACCTGGAGGCAACCGTTATCGCCGAGGTTACCGCCGAGCCGCGCATGCGCATGGCTTGGAACGGCGTCGCCATCGTCGACCTGTCCCGCGAGTTCCTCAACTCCAACGGCGCACCCAAGCACCAGGTCGCCCACGTGTGCGCCCGTAGCGTGTGGCAGCCCAGCTGGGCCGGCACCACGCTCGCCGAGCGCATGACCTCGCTTGTAACCGACCTCAACGTCGCTTCCAACAAGGGTCTTTCCGAGCGCTTCGACTCCACCATCGGCGCCGCGACCGTGCTCATGCCCTTTGGCGGCAAGACGCAGCTCACCCCCAGCTCGGCCATGGTCGCCAAGTTCCCCGTGGACGGCGAGACCACCACGGCGAGTGCCATGGCATGGGGCTTCAACCCCTATCTGATGAAGGCCGACCAGTTTGCGGGCGCCTACCTGTCCGTGGTCGAGTCCATTGCCAAGCTCGTTGCCGCCGGCTTTGAGCACAAGCGCGCCTATCTCTCCTTCCAGGAGTACTTCGAGCGTCTGCGCACCGAGGCCGAGCGCTGGGGCAAGCCCACGGCAGCCGTCTTGGGCGCCCTCATGGCCCAAGTCGACCTGGGTGCCGGCGCCATCGGTGGCAAGGATTCCATGAGCGGCTCGTTTGAGGACGAGACCGGCGAGCTCAACGTTCCGCCGACCCTGATCAGCTTCGCTGTCGCCGTGGGCAAGGCCGCCCGCGCCGTCTCGCCCGAGTTCAAGGGCCTCACGCACCGCGTCGTCCGCATCGCCCCCGCCACCTATGGCGAGGACTACCGCCCCGACGCTCAGCAGCTGCTCGCGGCGTTTGACGCCGTCGAGGCGCTCACTGCTACCGGCAACGCCCTGGCCATCTCCACGCCCGGCTACGGCTGCGGCGCCGAGAGCCTCTTTAAGATGTGCGTCGGTAACCAGATCGGTATCGAGCTTGCCGAGGATGTAGACGTAGAGAGCCTCTTCACCCCGCTCTACGGCAGCTTTATCGTCGAGCTCGCCGAGGACGCCGAGCTGCCCGAGGTCGCCGACGGCGTTGTCGTCGAGCCCCTGGGTACCACCGTCGAGGGCTATGTCATCGACACCGGCTCCGAGGTCATCGAGCTCGCCAAGCTCCAGGAGGCCTGGGAGAGCGGCATCGAGGGCGTCTTCGCCTACCGCAGCGCCGGCGAGACCCCCGAGGTCGAGACCATCGACTTCCGCGCCAAGGATATCCACGTGTACGGCGGCGCCAAGATCGCCCGCCCGCGCGTGATCATCCCCGTGTTCCCCGGTAACAACTGCGAGTACGACAGCGCCCGCGCCTTCCGTGCCGCCGGTGCCGAGGCCGACACCTTCGTGATCAACAACCTCACGCCCGAGGCCGTCGCCGAGAGCACCCACGAGCTCGCCCGCCGTATTCGCCAGAGCCAGATCGTCATGATCCCCGGCGGCTTCTCGGGCGGCGACGAGCCCGATGGCTCCGCCAAGTTCATCACGGCGTTCTTCCGCGCTCCCGAGGTCACCGAGGCAGTCCGCGACCTGCTCAAGGCCCGCGATGGCCTGATGCTGGGCATCTGCAACGGCTTCCAGGCCCTGATCAAGCTCGGCCTGGTGCCCTACGGCGACATCGTCGATGCCACGCCCGATGCGCCCACGTTGACGTTCAACACCATCGGTCGCCATCAGAGCCGCCTGGTGCGCACCCGCATCTCGTCCAACCTGTCCCCGTGGCTGTCGCAGTGCAGCCTGGACGACCCCTACACCGTCGCCATCAGCCACGGCGAGGGCCGCTTTGTCGCCAATGACGAAGTGCTCGCCCAGCTGATCGCCAACGGCCAGGTCGCCACGCAGTACGTGGGCGAGAACGGCAAGCCCAGCATGGATCTCTCCGTCAACCCCAACGGCTCCGCACTCGCCATCGAGGGCATCACGAGCCCCGACGGCCGCGTCCTGGGCAAGATGGGCCATGCCGAGCGTCGCGGCGACAACCTGTACCGTAACGTGCCCGAGCATGTCCCCGGCGATAAGTTCATGCCGATCTTTGAGAGCGGCGTGGCCTACTTCGCTTAAACCTTTCCCATCAGGTACAATCCCTTCGGGTAACAACACCCGCCACCGACACATCCGGTGGCGGGTTCTTTTTTACTTCGCGCATGTAGGAAGGACATCATGGAAAGCCGCAAGCCGTATCTCGCCACCCTGCCCGGACTCGTCCTGGGCTGCCTCGTCTGCTGTGCGCTCTGGGGGTCGGCTTTCCCCTGCATCAAGATCGGTTACGAGCTCTTTGGCATCCCCGCGCACGATAGCGCCTCGCAACTGCTCTTTGCAGGTTTGCGCTTCACGCTTGCCGGTATCCTGGTTATCGCCGGTATGAGTGCGGCCCAGCGCCGCCCGCTCGTCCCACAGGTACGCGATATCAAGCCCATCTTTATCTTGTCGCTCTTTCAGACCATCGGTCAGTACTTCTTTTTCTATCTGGGCCTCTCGCGCGCCAGCGCCATGTCGAGCTCCATCATCGAGGCCAGCGCCAACTTCCTAGCCATCCTCTTTGCCGCCCTGGCGTTTCGCACCGAAAAGCTCGATGCGGCCAAAGTGCTCGGCTGCGTACTGGGCTTTGCCGGTGTCGCGCTCGTCAACCTTTCGGGCGCGGATGGCACCTTTGGCTTTACGCTCGACGGCGAGGGATTTATCTTGGCCTCCACTGTTGCGGGCGCCCTGTCGACCTGCCTCATTGGCATCTTCTCGCGCGAGCATGACGGCGTCTTGCTCGCCGGCTGGCAGTTTTTAGTCGGTGGCGTGGTCCTTACCGCCATCGGGTTTTTGATGGGCGGCACGTTGTCCCCCACCGAAATCGCCCCCGCCATCGCGCTCATCATCTACATGGCGCTTATCTCCGCGGTCGCCTACTCGCTGTGGTCCCGCCTGCTCGCCGTCAACCCCGTCAGCCGCGTGTCGGTCTTTGGCTTTATGAACCCGGTCTTTGGCGTGCTGTTGAGCGCACTGCTGCTCGGCGAGGGCGCTGGCACGAGCCCCGTTACCGTCATCGTTGCCCTGTTGTTGGTCTGCGGCGGCATCATCATCGTCAACAAACCCAAAAAAGCCTAGCAAGCTCGCCTTTTTAGGGAGGGCGTTCGCACACTTTAGCTTAATGGAATACATCGATGAGCTGAGGGCCGCCACGCACGCAAGCGTGCGACCCTTTTCCTAGCGTATCTGGACGCCGGCCTTCTTTTTCTCGGCCTTGACGCGGTAGAGCTCCGCGTCGGCAGCGCGAAGCAAGTCTTGCCAGGTATCGACGCCGTCACCGACCCGTGCGTAGCCGATGGACATCCGCAACAGATACGGCACCTCGGCGCGCGCGAGCTCGTCGTTGATTGCCGCGCACAGACGTATGATGTCCTGTTCCGCCGCTGCCTTTTGGAGCACCACGAACTCATCGCCACCATAACGCGCGATAAAGCCACCAGACGCCGAGCAGACCTCTTTGAGCGCAGCGGATATTACCTGAAGAGCATGGTCACCCTCCACATGTCCATAGCGATCGTTAATCTGCTTAAAGCCGTCAGCGTCCATCATAAGCAGATATACATCTTCGGCCTGATCCACATTTGAGAAGAGCGACAGCATATAGGTCTCAAAACGGTTGCGATTGTTGAGGCCAGTCAACGGGTCGGTCGAGATGAGCTGCTCCTGGCAGATGATATAGAGCAGCAACATGCTAATCATTATGCCGACACAAAGGCCAGGCACCGAGTATACGATCTGAAAGGTACCGCCCACCAGAGCGGGAACCGCAAAAAAGGCGAGGGTGCGATAAATGGCCTTCTTTTGCAGGCTTTCGACTTTTCGAGCCTGAATAAAGGCATGCAAGGACGTATATATGACGTAGCAGTAGCTAACGATAGGCTGAATCATATAAAGCGCTCCGCGACGATATACGCCCCGCGCATCGATATAGAACATAGCGTGCGTCCAGTAGCTGGTAAATGCCAGAACGACCACCAATGCGGTTGGCAACGTTAAAAGTACCACCCTATAGGGCGTGGTCAGGAGCCGTGAGCCCTGCATCGTCTCGGAATAGAAAAACCAAATGAGGCACGCGATGGCGAACAGCGAAAACGAAACCGCGTTGGAAATCCAGTTGGCCGTGATGCCTACAGGAGTGCTCACGCCGTCCGAGAGCGTCCAGATCATATCGAAGAAAATGTAGGCAGCAGACGTGTAGCCCAGCATGCTAAACAAAAGCTGCTGGGTGCTCGAGAACAGGGAGCGACGGCTTCGTACGGCAAGTCCGATAAGAATAATCATGCACAGCAGGAATATCTCGATCTTGAGTGCCTTTACCACTAGACGCCCTCCCTTCAATATCCAAGTGGCCAGAATCGCCCAATTCGAATCTGGGCAACAAACACCCCCTACTCCGCAGGGGTAAGGGGAATAATAGCAGAGCGCCCGAACGTCACTGCAAGACAGCTCTCGTTCGGGCGCTCAAACGGCGCGAGTTGCACGCCGGAATCATTGATGGATATCGATTGCTACTCGCCATCGATGTCGGTCGCGACAGCCTCTTCGATGGCCTCGACACCGGCAGGCGACAGGTCTTCCTTGCTCTGGCAGAACTTCTTATCGACCCAGCCGGTCAGAATCGGGGCCATGATTGCCGTGATGATGACGGCAGTGGCGATCTGCGCATACGCGGTGGGCGCAAGCTCGGCATAGCGCGGAGCGACCTCGGCGAGAGCAACCGGCGTGGTCATAGCCGTGCCGGCGATGGTGGAACAAGCCACGGCAGCCTTGCCGTTACCACCGCACAGGCGCTCGAACGCAAAGGTGATGGGACCGACGACAAACAGCGTGACAAGGCCCAGCAAGATGCCGGAAATACCACCGGCGATGAAGCTCGAAAGGCTCATGGACGCACCGAGCTGAAAACCAATTACAGCGATCGCGGGATTGGCGCCGGGAACCAGCAGGTTCTTGATAAACGGGAACAAGTTGCCCAGGACCATGCCGATAACGAGCGGCAGGATGGATCCGATGATGGTGCCGACGGGGATGTTGGCGAGACCCGAAACACCAAGGATGATCATCGTGACGGCGGGGCCGGCCGTAAAGAACAGGATACCGACAGCGCCCTGCTCGGACTCATCGCCGAACTCGCCCATGATGCCCGTATAGAGCGCCATGTTGCAAAACGTAATGCCGCCGATGATGGAAACCGAACTCAGGCCTAAAAAGTTATCGTTAAAGAAGTACGCGACGCCCAGACCCAGCGCGGCTGCCACTACAAGCTTAGGAATCAGCACGACGATGCCGGTCTTGATGGCGCCCGGCGTGGACTTAAAGCTGATGCCGGCGCCCACGAACAGCAAGATCGCGGCAACGATGGTGTTGGAGCCACCGCGGCAGGCAGCCGTAAAGAAGCCGCCGACCTCAAAGACCTGCGGGCAGAAGGTATTGAGCAAAAGGCCGACGATCATCGGATAGATCATGATGTCGCCCGGGATACGCGGGACCTTGAATTTCTTTTGCTCGTTGGCGGTCGCTTCCTGTGCCATGAAACCCCCATTTCCGTTGACGCAGAACAAAAGCCCACGTCACGCTTTGCTACAGTAAAGTTTGACCATGGTACCAGAAGAAGCAGACCGCCTCGGTGAGAAATTCGATTCGTTAGGCCGGGACGATAACGCGTCCTGCTCCTATACGAGGCTCAAAACGATATAGAACACGATGCCCGAAACGCAGCACCACAACATCGACTTTGTCTTGATTGCCACCGCCACGACGCCGGCGGCCGCAATCCAGGGAACCAAGGCAGGCCAGAGTCCCGCGTCGAACGCGCCGGGGCTCACCAAGTCGTTGGCGACCAGCGCGGCAAAGGCAGCGGGCGGGATATAGCCCAGGGCCTCGGTAATACGGGGCGACAGGGTCCGCCCGCGCAAGGCGAACGCCGGCGCGATGCGAAAGAACGCGATAGCAGCCCACGACGACAGCCACAGAACCAAGAACTCGTTAACGGGCATCGCGGGCACCTCTTCCGTCAAATACAGCATCGCACGCCAGCGCAATGGCAATGCCGACCACGACGCTTGCCGGCACGGCAATATTCGCGAGGCCCAAGAACTTGCATGCGGCGACGGACACCGCGCCCGAAACCGCCGCGACAACGTTACCGCGCGACAGCCGCTGCGAAAAGAGCAGGCAGATAAAGAGCGAGGTGCAGACAAAGGCTGCAATGGCGGTGGGAACATCGACAACGGCGCCGACGATGGCGCCCATCGTACACGAAACGCCCCATGTTGCGATGAGGATCACGTTGAGCACAAAGGACTCGCGCGGGCCCCAATCCTCCCCCTCAATCAGCTTGGCAAGCGAGATGCCATATGCCTCCTCGGTAAGTGTCGCGGCGACGGCCAGCGTCTGGCGCTTCGAGGCACCCCTCAGATGCGGCGCGATCGATGCCGAGTAAAGTGCAAAACGCGAGGAGATGGCGGCAACGCTCGCGACGATCGATGCTGCAGGTACGCCCGCCAGCCAAAGATTGCAGATCATAAACTGGCCGCTGCCCGTCACAAACGTGCTGCTCAGGGCAAAGACCATCCAGGGCTCCATTCCCGTCTGCCCCATGATCATTCCGCACGGCGCGCCTATTGCAACATAGGTAAGCATCACCGGCCAGACGGTTCTAACGATTTTGAGCACCATACGCTTCTCATCCTGACAAGGTCTCCGAGCCGCATGTAGCGATACGGCAGAATCATCATCCGACAGCAACCGAGTTCACCTACAATTGCCACCGGATCGAAAGACACAACTTTTTAGGAAGTCATTATGACAGCTATCGATCGAGACCGGGCGCGCGCGGCCTTCAAAAGCTACACCGATGCCTACGACGCCACCAACCCACGTATCGCGCTCAAAATCGAGCATACGTACCACGTGGCCGAGGCATGCGATGCCGTAGCGCGCGAGCAGGGCTGGTCGTCAGAAGATATTGACCTGGCATGGCTTTGCGGCCTGCTACACGATATGGGCCGCTTTGAGCAGCTGCAACGCTGGGACACCTTTAAGGACGCCGAGAGCATGAGCCATGCGGCGCTGGGCATCGAGGTCCTCTTTGGCGAGAATCCCGCCGATGCACCCGCCGTAACGAGCATCCGCGACTTTATCGATGACCCGGCAGAAGATGAGCTCATCCGAGCGAGCATTGCCTATCACAGCGATTTCCGCCTACCCGCGCAGCTCGACGTGCGCACGCGGAGCTTCTGCGATATCGTGCGCGATGGTGACAAGATCGACATTATGCGCACCATCGCCGACAGCACCGTCGAGACCATCCTTAAGGTGGATGAGGACGCATTTCTCGCCAGCCACTTCTCGGCACCGACGCTGGCCGCCTTTGACGAGCACCGCTGCGTCACGCGCGATGAGCGCGATGAGCCCGCTGACTTCTTGGTGGGGCTTATCTGCTTTATGTTTGAGCTCGTCTATCCAGCAAGCCGCGCGCTGGCGCGCGAACAGGGCGATATCCACCGCCTGCTCGACGCGCCCTTTGGCATTACGCGGCCCTTTACCGACCCCGCCACGCAGGCAACCTGGAGCCGCTTAAAGGACGAGATGCGTAACTGGCTGGCGCGCGCCTAGCGCTCAAGCTGGGCTAGCAGCTCCTCAACGACCTCGACGGCGTCCCCAACAACCTTGTACTGGGCAGCACCGAAAATGGGGGCATCCGGGTCCTCGTTGATGGCGATAATGCACTCCGCCCCACCGATGCCGGCGAGATGCTGGATGGCGCCCGAAACACCGATACTCACGAGAAGCTTGGGCGAAACCGATACGCCGGTCTGGCCAATCTGATGGCGATACCCCAGCCAACCCGCCTCCACGACGGGACGCGTGCAGCCAAGCTCGGCTCCCAGAGCCTCGGCGAGCCTTCGCATCAACGGCAGGTTTTTCTTGGAACCAATGCCGCGACCCACCACGACCAGGCGCTCGGCATTGGCGATCGAGGGCTGCTGTCCCCACTCCTCGGCGGGAATCGAGATCTCGACACGAGCCTTAGCATCATCCGCAAGCGATATCTGGGTGATCGTGCCAGAGCGGCCGTAGTCGAAGTCGGGAGCCTTAAAGATACCGGGGCGCACCGTTGCCATCTGCGGACGGTGGTTGGGGCAAATGATGGTGGCCATCAGGTTGCCGCCAAACGCCGGACGCGTCTGTTGCAGCAGTCCCGTCTCTGTATCCATCGAAAGTACGGTGCAGTCAGCCGTAAGGCCCGTCTGCAAACGCACGGCAACGCCGGGTGCCAGTTCGCGACCAAAAGCGGTCGCACCGTATAGGATGGCCTCGGGTTTGCGTTCGGCTACCAAATCGCAGATCAAGCGGGCGTAGACCTCCGCATCGTTTTGGCGCAGGCGCTCGTCGCGACAGGCCAGGACTTCGTCGGCGCCCGCGCAAACCAGATGCTCCAGGTCCCCGAGCGAGCCCTCGGGGCTCATGCCGACCAGTGCCACCAGACGGCAGCCGCGAGCATCGGCAAGCTCGCGCCCCTTGCCCATAAGCTCATAGGCAACGGGAGTCACCGTATCGCGCTCGTCGGTCTGCACGAAGACCCAAATGTCTCGATATGCATCAAGGTCCACCGCACCAGCAGCCTCGTCACGCTCGATCGAGATAGCGTTGACAGGGCAGGCGTCGACACACCCACCGCATAGGATGCAGCCGTCGGTTACATGGGCGCATCGGTTGGGTCGCTCGCCTTCCACTACGATGCCGCCCGAGGCACAGGCACGAACGCAGCGACCGCAGCCGATACAGGCTTCGCTATCGATAATCAGTCCGCTCATCTATGCCATCCCCTCGATAATCTTGGCAAGTTTTACCGCCTGCTCGGACGCCGTTCCCTCAACGGCCTCGCACGTTTGGTCACGACCGGGCACAAACGAGCGCACGACCTGTGTCGGCGACCCGGCAAGACCGCAACGCGCGGGGTCGGCGTTCACGTCGGCGGCACTGACCACGCGCACGTCCGCCTCCTCCGCCGTGCGAACACCGGCAATGCTCGGCATACGCAACTGGCCAATCTCCTTGGCAGTCGTCATCGCGCACGGCATCTCAGGGTACACCGTCTCCTCGCCGGCATCGCATCCGCGAACGAGCGCCAGCGAGCCACACGTCGTAAAGCCCGCGCTTTGCACGCAGCTCACGTCGGTCACGCAGGGAATCTCAAAGGCACCGGCAAGCTCGGGACCAATCTGGGCCGTATCGCCATCCACCGCCATCTTGCCGCAGATGAGCAGGTCGAAGTCCTCGTCGAGCGCCTCGATGCCGCACTTGAGGGCATAGGTGGTCGCCAGGGTATCGGCACCTGCAAAGGCGCGATCGGTCAGCAGCAGCGCGTCGTCGGCACCTCGAGCGATGCAGTCGCGCAGCAGCGACTCGGTCGCGGGGATGCCCATCGACACCACCGTTACGCGCACGTCCATGCCAAAGCCGATAAAGTCGTCCTTCAGCGCCAGCGCGCATTCCAAAGCGCTCGCATCAAAGGGATTAATGACCGCCTGCTTGCCATCGCGCACGATGGTATTGGTCTTGGGGTCCATCTTGACCTCGGTGCTGCCCGGCACGGCCTTGACGCACACCACCATATGGAAATCACTCATCTTCACGCGCCCCCTTTCTGGACGAGCTCATCCAAGAGCTTTTCCGAAAACAGGTTGCCGCGACCCAGCTGCCCGTCGGGATCGAGCTGGAGCTTGAGCCGCGCCGACTCGACCATGGCCTCGTGACCGTACATCGTCTCCAAAAAGCCCGCCTTGATCTTGCCGACGCCATGCTCGGCAGAAACGGCACCGCCCATGGCCGTGACCTCGGAAGCCCACTGGGCAAAGAGTTCTCCGCCGCGGCGGTAATCCTGCGCATCGCGCGGCAGAATGTTCACATGCAGATGGTTGTTACCGATGTGCCCCCAGGCGGCAGATTCAAGCCCACTTTCGGACAACGTACGGCGATAAAGGGCGATGACATCGGCCAAGCGTGCGTTGGGCACCGACATGTCCGACCCCAGTTTGGTGATGGTGGGATCCGTGCGGCGACGCTCGTCGATAAGCATGTTGACGCTCTCGGGCACCGCGTGGCGGAAGAACCGCTGGCACTCGCGATCGACCTCGGTGCGCGCGACCCATGTCGCATCGTCGCGGCCGCCCGCAAGCTCTAGTACCCACCCCAAGTGATACAACTCCTCAGTCGCCTGGGCCTCGTCATCGCAGTCGAGCTCCACGTAAACACAGACCTTGGCGTCTTTGTCGAGCGCAGGCAGCGAGGCAAACGCCGTCGACTGCTCACGCTGACGACGCAGGATATCCAGGGCGCCAGCATCGAAGTACTCGATGGCAGCCGCATGGGACAGGACGGGACGCACAGAATCGGTGAAGGACACGGCCTTGTCTTCGCTGTCGAAGAAGCAGCTCACGCCCCAAACGACCGCGGGTGCCACCTGCAGGGCAATCTCGAGTTCGGTGATGACACCGATTGTGCCACACGCACCGATAAACAGATCGATGGCATCCATATCGTCAGCAACGAAATAGCCCGAAGCATTTTTTGTCTTGGGCATGGTATAGCCGGGAAGATCGAGCTCGAGTGTACGGCCCGCTGCCGTCACGAGCGACAGGTGGCGGCCCTGGGCAAAAGCCTCGCCGCGCCGAAGCTCAAGCAAATCGCCATCAGCCAGCACGACGTGGAGTCCCGTGATATGTGGGCGCATGGGGCCGTAGGCGTAGCTGCGGGCACCGGAGGCGTTACATGCCGCCATGCCGCCCAGACAGGCAGACGCCTCGGTGGGATCGGTGGGAAAGAACTGCTCGGGAGCCTCTTGGAACTCCTCGTAGGCCTCAAGCGATGCCTGGTCCCAACCAGCGGTCGGCAGCACCTTCTTGCTCAGCTGCTTGCGCAGCTCCGAGAGCACAACGCCCGGCTCCACGCGCAGCAGAAATTGGCCTTGTTCATCGCGGCGAAGGCCCAAGTAGCGATTCATACGGGAAGTATTGAGGATATGCCCGCCGTGGGGCACGGCGCCGGCGGCAAGGCCGGTTCGGGCGCCCTGAACCGTTACCGGAACACGCTCGGCATGGAGCTTTTCCAAAATGGCACGGACCTCGTCTTCCGTTGTCGGAAACGAGATGCTCGAGGCCTCGCCCGATGCGCGAGATTCATCGCGGCCATACTCTTCGAACTCGTCGGTGAAGGGTTTGATGGTTGCAGACACGCGAACTCCCCCTTTAGCTAACTACAGTGTTTGCAGGGAGATGTTACCGCATCGTTTCGTCGACGTGTTCGAGACCGTCTCCATAATTGGCGTTTTTTACGTTCGTGCAATTCGGCGAGCGGCTTGATTTCCTCGGCAGACGATGCTTTTGACACATATGGCCCCGCCGTCGCCGACCGCGCGATTGTCGCTCGAAAAAAGTTGGAGTATTTTTTGCCGCCTTTTACCTGCGGAGACGCCAATCCGTCAAGCATTTGGTCAGAAATTGGTCAAGTAGCGGCTGATAAGGTCGGCGTCGACAGCCAAAACCGATAGAAGTTTTGGCCCAGAAGCAGGGAGGTTCCCATGGCATATTACTGGCCCCAGTACGGCATCGCCATCGAAGTCGACGACGATCCCCATCTCCTGCCTTTCGACGAAGAGGCATTCCCCGATACGACGGTCTACCACGTTACCACCGATGTGATCTGCGACCCCGAGTCGTTCTCGGCGCTCGCCCACCACATCGCGCATATCCACGACATCGAGCTCCCTCCCGACTTCGACGAGCTCGTCTACTCGCGCCGTCTGATGCTTCACATGCTCTTTGGAGCGGACCCGTCCACCTTTGCGCGCATCTATACCGCCAAGGATGCCGCATGAGCGCGAAGAAGCCACCCCACTTTGCAGGCCTGGGTCGTCGCAAGAAGCTCATCGTTGCCTGCTTGGCCATCGTCTGTGCCCTTGTCGCCGTAGGACTATACGTTTGGCAGTCGCAGCCCGTACCCGAGGCGGGCGCTTCGGTTACGACGGCCGAGGGCAAAACGCGCCAGGAAATCCAAGATGAGCTCGACGCCATCGTCCGCGACAACATGATGACGATTTCGGTCGCGCCGGTCGCTCAGCTGCAGGAGGACGGCAAACTGCGCGTCAACGTGCAAAACGTCCAAGACAATAAATTTCCCCAGCGATTCCGCGTCATCCAAAACGACGAGACCATGTACGAATCCGGTGTGGTCGAGACCGGCAAGACAATCGAGACGTGCCCCGCCGGCGACATCAAAGAAGGCGAGGCGTACATCGAGATCCAGGCACTCGATGCAAAGGCCCTCGACAGCCACGGCAATCCGACACGTGTCAAGGTACGGGTTGAGCAGACCGAGAACTAGCCTTCCGGCCGACACGGCACCGCATGCAATTCACCAGCATTCGTCCAATCATCGCGGGGACGGCCCGCGGCGAATAGAAAGGAACGACCATGGACATCACCAGGAACATGAACGGAGTCAGAGCGCTCGTCGTGGGCACAGGGCTCGCGCTCGCGCTCGCAATGGGCGCCGCCCCGACGCCAGCTATGGCAGCCGGGCGCGTTGGAACCACGAAGGTAATGGTCAGGACCGAGATCGACAACGTTGAGTTCAAAGTTCCGACGGTTATTCCCTTCGTCGCCAAGGCCGACGGCACGCTTCAGGGCCCCTCAGAAGACGCGACCACCATCGACAATCATTCGGCCTACGGCATCCATGTCACCAACATGAAGATCGACGCCATGAACACCTGGACCATTGCCGCCGACGCCAAGGCCGGAACCGCACAGAACTCCATCGACTTTAAGGTCGGCCCCGACGGCGCGCTCCAGAACGCCAGCGCCGCAATGCAGGGACCGGGCCTCGATCTTTCCAAGAATGCAGCCTTCGACATGGGCTACCAGGGCATTGCCGGTGGCACGGACAAAATTAAGCTCAAGACAAGCGGAAACGTCGCCCGCGTCACGCGCGACATCTTCCGCGTAACCGGCGAAGGCGATCAGGTTGCAACGATCACCTGGACGGTCGAGCCCGGTGCGCACACGGCATAAGGCCGTCGCCCTGGCCGCCGCCGTCAGCATCCTAGCGTTTGGGCCAGCCATGGCCTTTGCCCAGCAAGAACAGGCGCAGGCCGCCACACAAGTGACGGTCGACCTCTCGGAGCTCGACCGCAGCGACCGCGAGGAACCGTTGGCGCAGACAGGCGACAAACGATGGCTCTTGGCAGCAGGCGCCGCAGCAGCAGGCGCGGGAACCGCCGGCCTCGGTCTGCACATCAAACACAGCCAGAAACAAAACATGAACAGGCCGCACTAAATTAGCTAAGGAGACCCCATGGCATCGAAGAACCTTTTGCCCGTCGTCGCACTCTGCGGCGCGCTCGCAACCGGAACGCCTGTCGCCGCTTGGGCGACTCCCGTCATGGCAGACTCCTTACCAGCAGCCCTAAGTTCTGCACCAAATCCGTCGAGCGCCATTGCATGCAAGCGTTTTTCGATCGCACAGGCTGCAATCTCGACCTCGGGATGCCTTCGTCGTAATACGGACGGCTCGATAGTCGTGGATATCAATCGTTCGAACAAGGCAAACGGCTCCCAGGCGGGGTGCGCCGTCTGCACGTGGCGCTCGGTTGTGCTCGATGCAGATGGCGATCCATGCAATTTAGAGCTGCGCATCGACATCGCTTCGATCGATGACTCGGCGAACGGAGCGAAGGTCGCCTTCGACGGTACGTTTTTCGAGAAAGGAGGCGGTATATGTCTGGGCTGCGCCGCCGCGAATGCAGACGACACGCAGCCCACCCTCTCATTCACGGCATCGTTGCGGCTGACCAAAGCCGGCACCGATGCCATCGCGACGGGAGAAGCGTCCCTGCTGTTCTACGCCGTCAGCGCCAAAGACACAGACGCTCATTTCGAGAAGCCAGCCGGATCACTCAGCCTTACACGAGGGATAGAGGCAGGCCCTATTGAAATCGATGCCCACGCGCAAAGCAGGCAACGCATTCTTGCCGACCCAGCGCTTCTCGAAATGGAGTGGAACGGATCCGGAGCCATCGGAATTCTCCCCTCCGCGCTTGACGCCAAGACGCTCCCCTCAAACGACGAACCCATCAACGCAACCATACAAGAAGAGAGCACGGATAAAGAAGCAGGTGCGGGCGACACGCCGTCGCCGACAAACAGCGTCCCAGCTTCTTTCGAAGCACCGAATGAGCCCGCTACCGATCCAAACGATCCCGAGCTCGCGGACAGTCTGGGGCTTGCTGATCCTCAGGAGATCGATGAAGGTAACTGCTGCGTGCTTGCCGCGCTCGACCACACAGAGGTCATCGACGCTGCGAACATCGAAGTTGCCGCCGCCAATCAGCCCGTCCGCAAGTCGGCTATCATCGCATTTCCCGAATCCATCGAAGTCGTCTTTTTGCCATCGGGCGAGGTCGTGGCCCCAACACTGCTCACCTTGTTGGGCGCCAAGAATACTCGAAACGAAATTAAAAAGGTCACGGTTGTCAACCCTGCAACCACCGCCAAGCTGCGTCTATACGCCGTTGCTCCAGACGGAGGCAAGACCTTGGAATTCGATGGTGACACACTCCTAGCCTGGCGACGTCTGGACATTATGCAAGACGTCTCGTATCAGATCGAACTCGAAGGGTTTGATCGTGCCCGCGATGCCAGTATCATCGCCGCGGCTATTGAATCCCCACAGCGGCTTATGACACTGCGCTTTGACTACTATCCCTATGTCCCGACAACCACCTGAGACTTAAATGCTGCGCATCATTCCTAACACCACTTATATAACGTATTAGATGAGTCGCGATGTGCCTCGCATTTCGTTCTGCTACGATTGCCACGTTGGCATCAATACAGGAGGGCTCATGCCGGGCTTGGGAACAATCATCAACGTTGTGCTTTTAGTTGCGGGCGGTCTTTTGGGATTAGCAGGCGGCCGCTTCATTACACCGCGCATCCAAGACACGCTCATGAAAGCATCGGGGCTGTGCGTCCTGTTTATCGGCCTTGGCGGCACCATGCAAAAGATGCTCCTTATCGATGGGGAGGCGCTGGCGACCACTGGTACCACCATGCTCATTGTCTCGTTCGCCCTCGGCTCGCTCATCGGCGAGGCCGTCAACTTGGAAGCCGCCATCGAGAACCTTGGCGAATGGCTCAAGCGCAAGACTGGCAGTGAGGGCGATAACGAGTTCACCAACGCTTTTGTCTCGACATCGCTGACCGTCTGCATCGGTGCCATGGCTATCGTGGGATCAATCCAAGACGGCCTGCTTGGCGACTGGTCAACGCTTGCCCTCAAGGGAGCGCTGGACTGCATCATCGTCTGCACCATGACGGCGTCGCTCGGACGCGGCTGCATCTTCTCGGCCCTGCCCGTAGCCGTGTTCCAGGGGACGATCACGCTGTTTGCCGGCGCACTCTCCCCCATCATGACTGCGGCAGCCCTCGACAGCCTTTCGCTCGTAGGCTCCATACTCATCTTCTGCGTCGGCGTCAACCTCATCCGTCCTCAGACCTTTCGCACGGCCAATATGCTCCCCTCCGTCGTCATCGCCGTCATCTACGCCCTCCTGTTCTAAATCTATCTACGCAGCAGTATCTCGAACACCTGTTTGATGCTGTGCTATGATATGAGGTCACCGAAGCTGCGTTAGGAGAGGAGAAGCGGTGGCCGACCAGGACATCAAGATGCTCATCGAGCGCATTATGGCCGAGGCCCGGACCCATCAGTCCGCCCGCTTCTCAAACGAAATCTACGCAGACGAGCCGATTCTCAAAACCGGCCGACAGATGCAGAATTTCCTCCCCGACCAATACCGCAAGATGCGCGAGATATCGCGCTGGCAGGATGACCCCAAGGGCGGCGCGGGCCGCTGGCTATCGGAGGCCGAGCTTTTCTACCGCCAAGGCTTGCTGATGGCCGATTTTGAGGACGACTGCCCCTACAACGGCACCTTTAAGTCGTACTTTCCCACCTACAATGCCATGAGCGATCGACAGTTGCGCGGTTACTTTACCTGGCGCGCCCAAGTGCGCCGCGGAACCGTCGAGGAAACGTCTACGTCCTTTGCCTTCCTGTATCTCTATGAGCTGATCTGCGGCATTGGCGTTGATGACCCGCTCGATGGCTTTAGCAAGATCAAGGCCTTTTGGGATGCCTACCGTGCCTTCGAGCCCGGCATCGACCGGTTTGCACGCGTGTGGCTGCAAGATTACGCCGTGTTCCACGGGCTCGACCCCAAGCTGCTTCGCGACTCTAAAACCGTCATGTTCGATAACGCCCTTATCGAGCTGCGGCGCGCGGCACGAGACCTCGTACCAGCACAGGCACCGTCCGGCCAGACCCCCAAGCGTCGCAAGACCTCCGAGCCTACGCTCCCCCTTCCGCCCGACGAGGCGCGCGAGGAGCGACTCATGGCTGCCATCAACGCTCTCTCCACGTATAACCTCAATAACTCAAGACTCGATCGCAGCAACCATCGCGACCTACGCCACGTGGCATGTGCCGTGTATGTCCGTATGGCGCGCTACTATGACACGCACCGAAAGACCGGTATCGTGGCGAGCTTGTTTGGGGAGGAGACGGCCATGCCCTACACCATGTTTGCCTCGGCCGTGTTCTTTGCGCCTAATCGCCACGAGGACTGCGAATATCGTCTGGACCCCATTCACATCTACCGCTGCCAAAATGGCTTTTGGGAATGCATGCGCATCCACGGCAGCAGACAAAAAAGTAGCAAGCTCGGTGAGATGATGCGCGCCTACGACCAACGCCTGCGCCTGGCCCTAGACCCCACCCATCCCCTGAAGGAGGAGAAGGTCCCCAAATATCTGGCCAAGATCATCGATGACGAGATTGTGGCATGGCTTTCATGGGATGCCGCACACCAGCCAGTCAAGATCGATATCGATCTGAGTCAGCTGGGGCACATTCGGAACGCCGCTGCGCAAACGCGCGAAGCGCTTTTGATCGATGAGGAACGCGAGGACGGCGCGTCCGCAGAAGCTGAGGCAGCGGACTCAGGGCAACCGGAAGCCGAGCCCGTAGCCGACGCGATTGTCGAACCGGTCGCGGCACCCATTCGTCAGGACGAGGCCGACGAGCCGACCATATCCACCGAACAGTTTGGTGTCGTGGCACCGCTTCTCGCGTCAACGTCAGCGTTCGCAGCCGCTGCGCCCGCCGACGCAACGAACGAACTCGCGCCCGCCGCAGACGCCTATCTCCGCGCGCTGCTCGAGCACAACGCAGTACAGGCGGAATCGGCGGTAGCGCAATCGGGGCAGAGCGAGGACATGCTCGTCGATACCATCAACGAAGCGCTCTTTGACCTGGTGGGTGACACCGTAATTGAATTTGGCGCGGCAGGACCGCGCATTATCGAGGACTACGAAGCAGACGTGAGAGGATACTTAGACCATGAGTGATACCGCATCCGCAGCACCCCGCGTGCCCAAGCGCGTCGCCGCCGTCATTCTCAACTCGCTCAAGGGCGGCGTTGTCCCGCGCATCGGCCTTCCCTATATCACCGTGGGGCGAGAGGTCGAGATTCGCGCTCTGCTCACCGACCTGAGCCTCATCGCCGATGGCGGCGCAAGCTTCCGTTTCCTAGTCGGTCGCTACGGCGCCGGCAAGAGCTTTTTGCTCCAGACGATCCGCACGCACGCCATGGGCGAGGGATTCGTCGTGGCCGATGCCGACCTATCCCCTGAGCGCCGTCTGCAGGGCGGCCAGGGACAGGGCCTTGCCACCTACCGTGAGCTCATCCGCAACATATCGACCAAGACGCGCCCTGAGGGCGGTGCGCTCAACCTTATTCTGGATCGCTGGGTCGCCTCGTGTGCCGACGTCGACGAGTCGGCCGTCAATGCCCAACTGGCCCCGCTCGAGGAAATGGTCCACGGCTTCGACTTCACCCGCATGCTCCGCCGCTACCGCGCGGCCGTATCCGAGGACGACGAAGAAGCTATGAGCCGCGTGACCAAATGGATCCGCGGCGAATACCGCACCAAGAGCGAGGCTCGCGCCGAGCTGGGCTCCTCGACCATCATCAGCGATGACGACTGGTACGACTACGTTAAGCTCATTGCGCGCTTTTTGGTCTGCAGCGGCTACAAGGGCATGCTGGTGCTCATCGACGAGCTCGTGAATCTGTATAAGATTCCCAACGCCATCACACGCCAATACAACTACGAGAAGATCCTGACCATGTACAACGACACGCTCCAGGGCAAGGCGCAGTACCTGGGCATGATCATGGGCGGCACGCCAACCTCCATCGAAGACCGCCGCCGTGGCGTGTTCTCCTACGAGGCCCTGCGCAGCCGACTCGCTCAAGGCCGCTTTGCACGCGAGGATCTTAAGGACATGCTCGCGCCCATCATCCGCCTGCAGCCACTCACCTACGAGGAGTTGCTGGTGCTGATCGAAAAACTCATGCAGATCCATGCCGGCTACTTTGGCTGGACGCCCACGCTTACCGAGAACGACTTGGTGGACTTCCTCAAGATTGAGTTTGGCCGCGTGGGAGCCGATACGCACCTGACGCCCCGTGAGGTCATTCGTGACTTTATCGAGCTGCTCGATATCCTGTGTCAGAACCCCGATGCAAATGTGGCCGAGTTGCTGCAAAGCGTCGGCGGCGACGCGCTGGCGCCGGCAGCCGCAACAGGCGACACCGACACCGCAGGCGGCGACCGTAATTTCGCCGAATTCACCATCTAACCTGCCAAAAAAGGGACAGGTTTATTTTGGCAGGTTTTATCTGGGCAAACGTTGAAGCAGCAATGCAGCAAACCACCGCCCACCGCGTTGAGAGATTAGCTTTTGAAAGGAGGCCCCGTGAACGCCTTTGACCGATATGCTCCGTTTATCCAAGACTTCATCTACTCCCACGATTGGGAGAGCCTGCGCTCCATTCAGGTTGCGGCGGCAGATGCCATCTTTAACACACAAGACAATGTGCTCCTAACGGCATCCACGGCTTCCGGCAAAACCGAGGCAGCCTTCTTTCCCATCCTGACCGAGTTTTGGGAGAACCCGCCCGCGAGCGTGGGCGCCCTCTACATCGGCCCCCTCAAAGCGCTCATCAATGATCAGTTCGTCCGTCTCAACGACCTCTGCGAAGAGGCCGATATCCCCGTCTGGCACTGGCATGGCGATGTCTCGCAGTCGCACAAGGCTAAGCTCATCAAAAAGCCGAGCGGCATCTTGCAGATTACGCCCGAGTCGCTCGAGGCGCTCCTGATCCATAAGCACATGGCGATTCCGCGCATGTTCTGCGACCTGCGCTATGTGGTCATCGACGAGGTCCATTCGCTCATGCGCGGCGACCGTGGCGGGCAAACGCTCTGCCTTATCGAGCGACTCTCACGCATGGCCGGCGTACAGCCTCGCCGCATTGGCCTTTCCGCTACCATCGGCGACCCCGGACGCACGGGCGCCTTTCTCTCGCAGGGAACGGGACGCGACTGCGTTATCCCCCGTTTTGAGGAACCGCGCCGCGTGTGGCGCATCTCCATGGAGCACTTCTACAACTCGGGCCCCCAGGCACAGCAGCGGGGATTCATGGGCACAGATCCTCAAGAGGCCGAAGTACTCGCGTGCGAGCGCATCGAGGCAGCGGCGCCCGCGGCGCTGCCCGCATCCGAACAAGACATGCGCCACAGCGGACAGCTCACACAGGAGGAGCGCCGTCAACGTCGTGAGCGGGCACGGGGCAAGGCCGCTCCCAAGGACAGTCGCACTTCCTCAGCCCCCGAGGGCGAAGTCGACATCCCCCGAGCACCCGAACAGGCACTCCTCAACCCCACCGACACCGCGCCCGAAAACGCCGATCCCGGCATGGGCTATATCTTTGAACACACCCGCGGGCGCAAGTGCCTGGTCTTTGCCAACTCGCGCGAAGAAGCAGAGGCCGTATGCTCCATGCTGCGCAGCTACTGCGAGAGCCGGCACGAGCCCGACCGTTTCCTCATCCATCACGGCAATCTTTCGGCATCGTTGCGCGAGACGGCCGAGGAACTCATGCGCGACGAGGAGCAGGCACAGACAACCGTCACCACCTCCACGCTGGAACTCGGTATCGATATCGGCCGTCTGGAGCGTGCGTTTCAGATCGACGCGCCGTTTACCGTCAGCTCCTTTTTGCAGCGAATGGGCCGCACGGGGCGCCGCGATCTTCCGCCCGAGATGTGGTTTGTCATGCGCGAGGAGGAACCCGAGCCGCGCACGATGATGCCCGAGACCATTCCGTGGAAGCTCCTGCAGGGCATCGCGCTCGTACAACTCTATCGCGAGGAAAAGTGGGTCGAGCCGCCCGAGCTCGATCGACTCCCCTACAGCCTGCTCTACCACCAGACTATGTCGACGCTTGCCAGCACCGGCGAACTCACGCCGGCAGAGCTTGCCCAGCGCGTGCTCACACTCAGCTATTTCCATCGCATCTCGGCCGATGACTATCGCGTGTTGCTGCGTCACCTCATTAAGATCGACCATATCCAAGTCACCGAGGGCGGCGGGCTCATCGTGGGTCTCGCGGGCGAGCGCATCATCAACAACTTTAAGTTCTACGCCGTGTTCCAGGAAAACGAGGAGTTCACCGTTCGCAGCGAATCGGCCGAGCTGGGCACGATTGTCAACCCGCCCCCGCCCGGTGAGCGCATTGCCATCGCCGGCCATTGCTGGATTGTCGAGGAAGTGGACTGGAAGCGTCACACCGTCTTTGCCACGCAGGTCAAGGGCCGGGTGCCGGCCTACTTTGGCGACTGCCCCGGCGACATCAATACACACGTACTCGAGCGTATGCGCAAGGCGCTCAACGAGCACGCGGCGTATCCGTACCTGATGGGTAACGCGCGGGCCCGTCTGGCGCAGGCTCGCCATACGGCCGAGATTTCGGGCGCGGGAACTAAGCCGCTCATCAACCTGGGTGGCGACACCTGGGTGCTCTTCCCCTGGCTGGGCAGCTACGCTTTTTTGGCACTCGAGCGCATGCTCAAGATTAAATGTGTCGCGGAGCTGGGCCTTCGCGGACTCGACCCGTCGCGCCCGTACTTTATGCAATTTAAGATGAAGGCCGACGAGGAGACATTCTTTGAGGTGCTCGCCGCCGAGGCCGAGAAGGACTTCGACCCCATCGAGCTCGTCTATCCCGGCGAGGTGCCTTACTTTGACCGCTACGACGAGTTTGTTCCCGAAGAGCTCGTGCGCAAGGGCTTTGCCGAAGGCGTGCTCGACATCGAAGGCATGAAGCAGCGCGTTCTCGACTGGCGCGACCACGCCTAAGACCAATCTTTTTGGCACGGGGTTTGTTAACCAGTCTTTTTGGAACGGGGCTATTTTAGCTACTTAATGTCGTCCAACGATTTCGATGGACCGCAAATAAGATCAATCTCGTATGTAGTAGCCGTCAAAATGGCCCCTCCCCTGCAAAAACAAAAGGTAACCGGAAGAAGACCCCCTGTCTTTACGGGCAAAAAGGGATAGAACAGTAAAGTACACCTGTCGCGTAATGTGCTTAATATTCAGGGATTAGATTTGCTAAGCAGAGCTGCAACCACCAATCGTTGTAATTTTAACGTTACAGGAAAAGCCTAATTCCTTCATAGTGCCAAACCCGCAGAGTAAATTGCCGACTGCAGTACCAAAAAAACTAAAACCCATCGCGTTCCACGACCTGAGTTTTCAACATATTGTGAATTGCATTAAGGGGAAGTTTCCCGCATCCACGTCTAGTGCAGACGTAGACGGGAAGCCGCAATTATAAGTCACTAGTCTGGGGCAGGATTAAACGGTTCATCCCTGGTAAGATATAGCAATCTTCGCCCGAGACCATTACTATTCCGCAAGCATCGATAAAACGCTGATATTCCTCGGCATTAAGGCCCACCGATTCAAAGCTAACGCGTACACCCGTAGCCATCAAGAAGGCTCGAAACTTCTGGCAGCTCGTCAATCGATACATCAATTCTTGAAGGCATGTATTCCACCAATTTTTAATGAAACAACGGCGGTAATCGCTATCGCCATCGCGCCAATAACACCGAGCGCTATCTGAATGGGATATAACCCCAACACATATCCAAATATGGAGAAAAACATTGCAGAAAAGAGGGCCCTTACCAGAGACGCGGCGGAAAGGATCGTCGCACGGAGATCGTCCGCTATCCCGTCTTGGATTAAGTTTTCCGAAGTGATGTACACCACTTCTGGGAGGAAACAAAGCACCATGCTAAGGCCAAACAAACACAAAGGATTTGAAGCGAACCACGGAAGAATCAAGAAAAGGCCCGCCTCGATTAGCATTGAGCCGAGCATGGTATTTCTTTTCCCAAAACGCGATGAGAAGAAATCTGCCGCAATGTAGGCCGTCGCATTTACTGCATAGGATGCACCGAAAAAGATTCCTATTATGGAGACGGGAGCATGAAACGCGTCGAATACCAACTGATTCAAGTTGTAATAACTCCCGTAGAATCCGTCGAGCATGCTTGTGCCGATTAGGAGAAGCAATATAGCAAAAGCGGATTCTCCAACGCACCAGGTTTCGCGTCTGAAGATCTTGGCTACGTCAAACCTCTCCTCCCCAGAGCTTTCAGAACGGGTCGTTTCCGTCCTCTCAATGGGATACAGAAGGGAAAGCTGCAGAAGATAGAAAACGGAAACGCATACGTAGAGGGCACTCCAAGATACTTGGGCAATGAATGATCCAAGTACGATTGCCACTCCCGTCGCGATTGATTGCGCGGCAAGCAGCCGAGCGTTGATGGTGAGGAAGCGCTCTCCTTGACCGGCATTTCGGGCAATTTCATATAAAAGTGCTTGTTCGGATCCCGATTGAAGGGAGTAGGCGAGTGCCTCAACAAGGGAAAGCGCGACGAGAAAGGGGCCTGAGAGCAACAGCACGCCAGCCGTATGGAAGAAAAGCAGCAGCACGCCCACTTGAATCGAGAACTTCTTTCCAAAGAAATCGCCTATCAGCCCTGTTGGCAGCTCGAGGACGACCGTCGCAATGTTAAACAGGGCTTGATAAAGCGCGATTTCCGTGACAGACATTCCTTTCTCCGCAAGGAAAAGTAGAAACACTCCCCGATTTAAAACAAATCCCGCGAGAACGAAAAAGGCGGAATAGATGTGCAGTTGCGTAGTGGCTTGCTTGTTCATTTGGCACTTCCAATGACATTTTTGGCCTAGCGGGCGGAATCAACCGAAGAAGAAGCGAGTTGGCACTGGGCGTCCAGATGCGTCATGCTGAAAATAGATGAAGCGCATGGTTGACAAAACCATAGAGCCCGTCACAAATTGACTACTCCCAATGCTAGTCGTGGAGTGCAGTGCCGAGGAAGTCGGTGTCGAAGGGCACGGCTTCGGTAAAGGCGTAGTCGCCGTCGCTGGCAATGAGCAGGTAGTTTTCCTCGCCGCCGAACTCCGCGTCGCCGCAGGGAATCACCCAAGCGTGGTCGAACACCTCGAGCGCCGTGGCAGCGCAATCGCGCAGAAACGTCACATCGCTCCCCTCGTTCGCGCTCACGATATTGGCCACATAGATGCCGTCCGGGTTCAAGCTGCCCCGCACCAGACGTAGCGCCTCAACGGTTGCCAGCTCGCGCACGGGCTCGGCACCGCCAAAGCAATCGCTCACGACCACGTCGTAGCGGCGATGCCCCACACTCGTCACGCCCAGATACGATCGCGCCTCGGCGGTAATCACCCGCAGGCGATCACCAACCGTGCGCTCCAGCTCGTCTAGGTAGAACCAGCGGCGCGCCAGGCGCGTAATCTCTCCGTCATACTCGATGACGTCCATGCGCAAGCCCTCGTGCGACATCAGAGCGAACTTAGGATAGGCAAACCCGCCGCCGCCCAGCATGAGCATACGGTCGATACCATGCCCGTAAGCATCACGCATTGCGTCTTCGGCCTCGAACACATCGTCAAATGCGCGATAGTACGCAAAGACGGGCTCCGCCCAACGCTCGCCAACGTAGCTTGCGCTTTGGTAGACGCCGCCTTGCACCAACACGCGAATCTCATCGCCGCCCTCATCGTGCACGCGTTTCACACGCGCCAGCCCATTGCGGGTTCGCGCGACCTGCAGACAGGCAGCACGAACAGCGACAGCGGCCGCACCAAGCGCCGCGGCTCCCAGAGCAACGCCGGCAACGACGCCGGCAGAAACACTCGGCTTGTTCATTTAGAGCTCCTTTTGCAGATAAAGGCCATGGTCATAAAATCCAAGATGGCGATAATACTCGCGCGTACCGATCGCGCTGATCACGTTGATGTGCGTATAGCCGGCATCACGAGCTATCTGGCACGCACGCTCCACCAGCGACCGCCCCAGCCCATGATGCTGAGCCGCCTGACCTTGATCACCCACGCGCGCCGCCATGCCATACACGTGCACCTCGCGAATCATCGCCTCGTCCGGCGTCGTCGGCAACTCGTCCGCATGCGCGGTAACAAACGAATGGTCGGGCAGCGACAACCGCAAAAAGCCCGCGATCTTGCCCTCGGGCGTCACCCACTGCAAAAAGTGCTCCTGCGTCACCGGCGTCTCGTAAGCAACCTCATCAAGAGACAGTTCATCCAGGTCGGCACCCTCGGTGCTGATCTCGCGATAGCGAATCTCACGCACCGTCGCGCCCTCGCCACGGGCCGCCAAACGATTCTCGACGAGCTGACGCAGGTTGGGCTTCTTGTTGCCCACCATGATGTCATCGGAACTAAAATCGCGGATCATGCGGCTGATGCGGCAGAACGCCGGCGTCACCACGATGTCGTCGGCCAACACATCGAGCAGCTCGTCCTCGGTATAGGGGCGCCACTCGCCGCGCTCGTAGCAGCCCACCAGACGCGAGCCCTCGATGAGCGCACACGGGTAGACCTTGACCTCGTCGGGCATAAAGGCCCCCTCGGTCATAAAGCGTTCGTAGTCGCGCTTGTCTCCCTCGGGCGTGGCGCCTAGCAAGTTGAGCATAAAATGCGCGTGGATCTTAAAGCCAAACAGACGCGCAAGCGAAAACGCCCGCTCAATCTGCGCCACCGAAATGCGACGCTCGTTGATGTCGAGCAGATGCTGGTCGAGGCTCTGGATGCCCATCTGGATCTTGGTGCAGCCCAGGCGGCGGATGAGCGTAAGCGCCTGCGGCGTTACGGCATCGGGGCGCGTCTCGATAACGAGTCCCACCACGCGATGCTTCGCCGTCTCGTTGATGCGCTGCTGACGCTCGAGCTCCTCCATCGTTGCCGTCTGCCACTCGGTGACCTCGCCCCACGG
>NZ_CYYP01000014.1:12188-19381 GCF_001405375.1 Collinsella aerofaciens | reverse complement strand
CGGAAAAGCTCCGACATAAACCACGTTTGATACCCTTGCGGATAGTCGCTCCAGGTACCGCCGAGCACAATGAGCTCGATCTTATCGGTCGCATGACCCATCTGCGAAAGCGCCGTCAAACGGGCACTCACCTGCAGATACGGATCGAAGCAGTTTTGCTCCGCACGGGCACACGCCGGCTCGGCATGTAAATAGCTTTTGGGCATGCGCAGGTCGTTGGGGCAAAACAGGCAATCGCCCGAGCACGGCCACGGCTTGGTGATGACGGTAATGGTCGCCACGCCCGAAGCCGTGCGACGAGGCTTCATGCGCAGCACCTGCAGCAGTTGACGTTCCAACTCGGCATCGACATTCCACCCAGCCCAACGAGCCGGCTCCTCACGTTTTACCCGCTGGTAGAACGGCAGCAGACGGCGCTTGGCCAAATCGCGTTTGTCGGCACCCTCACGGCGCGCCTCGGCATGTATCAGTTTGACGAGCGCCTTGTCGTCCACGGTCTCGCCGCGACGCAGAGCCTCGAGTATGTTCAAGATAATCTGTTCCATGCCCCCATTGTAAAGGCAAAGGCGCCGGAGCCGATCTCGGCTTCGGCGCCTTCATCAAACAGCGCGTCTATATCTTCGCCTAGGCTTTCGTCTGCCTCAATACTCCGAATCAAACGACATGTCGCCCGAACCGACCTCAAAACGATACGTGGCAGACTTGTCACCGTTATCGAATTCAAGATTCAAAATGGTCTCGCCGTCGTAGCCAAGCGGAAGGAAATCGCTCTCGAAGTCACCGCTGCCCAAGGTGAGGCTCGCCTTAAAGCCCGTCGAGTTCGGAACCGTCATCTCCACATCGCCCGAGCCCACACTCACGTCCATCGACTTCGTGGGGGCCGGGTAAAGCTCGAACGTCACATCGCCCGAACCGACCTCGGCATTCAGGGTATCGGTCACGGTGCCCGTAAACTCAACGTCTCCCGAGTCCAGAGTCAGGTTGAGGTCATGACACGCAATGCCCGCGACCGTCAGATCACCCGATCCTACATTCGCTGTAATGCCCGCCATGTTATCGGCAACTTTGCGCGGCAGTTCGACGGTAACCGTGCGGTCAATGGCGCGCTCGTCATCGCAATCGAACTGGCGAATCTTGAGCGTAGAGCCCTTGATTTCGGCCAGGTTCTGGGTTGCCGCATCGAAGGCAACGGTCCCCGTTGCCACGCGACCGCTTTCAATCACGCGCACTGGCCCGCCGGAGACGTGTTTGACCTCGACCGTGCCCGACGTCACGTCCAAGTCAAGCGATGTGAACGCGTCGGCATCAAACGTTTCGCTCGAAAGCTGTTGAGGCCGAGCGGAATAGTTACCGCTATCCAAAAGATCGTCCTCGTCAAGCGCATCGTCCATACCAGACAAGCCGGATACAACATCGTCGAGATCCCACGGGCCATCAAAATGAATCAATGTCCGCGAAACGCCAAAGACAAGTCCGATGATGAGCACGAACGCTCCGATGCCGACGCCCAGGCGCAGCTTGGATTCATGCGAAAACTTCATCATTCGTCACCCTCTTTGGCACATGGCTCAGCGGTGGTCGTGGTAGCCACGTCAGCATCAGGTTCCGCAGAAGTATCCTTCCCCTGGGCCTTGATCGCCACCGACGCCGGACCAACCTGAATATCCCCGCGCGCCCAATCACCATCGAGCGCACGCGCCACCCAGTGATAGATGGGAACCGTAAAGAAGATCAGCGCGGCAAAGGGGCCGGCACCAAACAGGAACATCAGCAAAAAGAACAGCAGCCAGCACACGGCCCAATACGGGAACGACTGGAACGGGCCCTTCACCGGAGTCGAGCCAACCGCGGTGCCACTCGTCGCTTGCGCCGTAGCGGCATTGGCGGCCTGCGCACTCCAGCTCGCCGCCTGCGCCGCCTTGGCCGCGGCATCACTCGCCTGCGTAGCTGCCTCCGTGGCGCGCGCCGCCGCCTCGTGGGTGCGGGCACGTTCCGCCGCCTCCGCCTCGCGCTGACGGGCGCGGTCCTCGTTCTCAAACTCGATATCGTCCTCAATCTCGTCGCTCGGATTGAGCAACTCGTCCAGGCTCACGCCGTAGAGCTTGGCGAGCGAGATCAGGTTCTCGGTATCGGGCGAGCTCTCCGCGCGCTCCCATTTACTGACCGCCTGGCGCGACAGTCCCAGCTTTCGCGCCAGCCCTTCTTGGCTAAAGCCCTTGCTGCGACGAAGGTCGGCGAGCCGCTGCGCAGTTTCTACATTCATGGTTCCTCCTATGTGATGCCAGCCGTGCCGCCGGACCGTTTTTGTTCTTAAGGCGCCTTGCACAGTTAAAAATGTATCCGCCACCGCCAAAAGCATACCACCTATTCTAGTGAGATTTTTGACAACCGGCGGTTGCGGATGCATATGAGCTGCGGAAATGTGTCCAAACAAAGCAATGACCCGTAGCTTGGTTGTCCCCGTTGCGGCGTTAACGGTAGTATGGTCGTACTGTTTGTTTCGCACCGCCAACGGAGGGAGTTCCGCGCCGTGAACCGCGATTTCGCCTCATCGCTCATCCAGCTCAATAACACGTTCTATCGCGAGCACTCCGCCTCCTTTTCCGATACGCGCCAAGCCCCGTGGCCCGGCTGGGTGCGCACCATGGACATCGCGCTCGAACAGCTCGACGTCGCCACGATCGAGCATCCCGTCCGCGTCTTCGATCTTGCCTGCGGCAATATGCGATTCGAGAACTTTGCCGCCGGCGGCGCACTTGCCGCCAAGGGCGTCGACGGCGCAAACCCCTCGGCGGATGCCAGCTGCCCGTTTGAGTTCTATGGTGTCGACTCGTGCCAAGACCTGGCCATCGATGCACGTGGTCACGCCCTGCGCATTCCCAACCTGCACTTCCAGGAACTCGATGTGCTCGACGCTCTCATGAAGCTCAACCCCGCCGAGACGCCCGACGTGCTTTTCGACGCCCCACTCGCCGACATCTCGGTCTGCTTTGGCTTTATGCACCACGTACCGTCATGCGAGTACCGCGTACGCGTGCTCGACGCCCTGGTGCGGCAGACGCGCCCAGGCGGCATCATCGCCATCAGCTTTTGGGAGTTCATGAACGACGAGCGCATGGCGCGCAAGGCCGTTCGAGCCGAGGCCCGCGCCGAGCTCACCCCGCCGTTTGAGGGTTACGATTCAGCGCAGTTTGAAGCCGGCGACCACCTCATCGGCTGGCAAAACGACCGCCACGCCTACCGCTATTGCCATCACTTTGACGATCAGCAGATCACCGACCTGGTGCGTGGCGTCCGTACGTTCTACAAGAGTGGCGAGGTTCCCGTACGCGAGCTCGAGCGCTTCCATGCCGACGGTCGCAGCGGCGAGCTCAACCGCTATGTGATTCTCAAGCGTCTGTAGGCATCGACGACTCGCCGTCGAGCCGCATCGCATCTTTCGGGCAAACTATGCCCGCCCTTTTTCAATCCATTGACGGAACGTGCAGCTATGCGTTCCATACTTATGACCAAGGAGCCTCATGGGAGCCGTCCACGTTCGCACGCCTAAGAACTTTGTGCTCGAGGAGCGCCTGGAGCGCTACGCCGATGCGATTGAGACAAACCCCGAGGCTTATGCCGGAGATTGGCGCAAGGCCTGTGCGCCCGCAGGCAGCAAGCCCTTCGAGCACCTTCACCTGGATCTTGGCTGTGGCAAGGGAACGTACCTTGTAGAGCGCGCCCACCGCGAGCCCGATGCCCTCTTTATCGGCATGGACCAGGAGCCCATCTGCATCGCCTATGCCGCGCAGAAAATCTGCGAACAGGGGCTATCCAACGCACTCGTCCTGCCCCGAGGCGCCGCATCGCTGCCACGGCTGTTTGCCGCAGGCGAGCTCGATGCCATCACCATTAACTATCCCACGCCGCAGCCCAAGGCCAAGTACGCTAAAAAACGACTCGTCCATGTCGACCATCTGATGCTCTACCGCCCGCTCTTTGCAGCCGGCGCTACCGTCACACTGCGCACCGATAGCAAGCCGTTGCGCGATTACGCCCTGGGACAGTTTGCCGCGGCCGGCTACGATACGCTTTGGGTAAGCGACGACGTCCGCCGCGACCATCCCGAGCATCCCGAGACCGAGTACGAGCGCCGCACGCGCGAGATGGGTGCCGCCGTCTATGGCATTTGCGCTACGCCCGGCGCGGAACCCATCGAAGAGCAGCTCGCGGCGGGCCGCGCGCAGGAGCAAAGCCTTGCCTGCTACCTGCCCGAAAACCTCGATGAGCTCACCTATGTACCCCTGGGCATGGAAGAAGCCGTCGAGAACTTTAGAAACCGTGCCCGCAAGGGCAAGAAGCGTCTACCGCAAGAGTCCTAGGGGCTTCTGATGGTCGCGGCGTCGGCAAACAAGCGCAAATAGGCGCCAGCGAACGGCCCTTAAACCTAAGTGAGTAGACTTTTTTGCAATAGCCAAGCACAACCCGCATAACGAAAACTAAAACCGCAGGTAGAGCCCTTACGCAAAAGCCGTGTGCTCGCGACATCGCAAAAAGTCTACTCACTTAGCTGGCGACTGCACCAAACGGCTGGGCAGAACGCCCATTTCCTGCATTTTCTCGCGCGCTGGCACCCCGCGCCGCCGCTACGCCATAATAGTTGGCGGACAATCGCGAGAGAAAGCAACCATATGGCACAGACCACGACAGATACCGCCGCCAGCACCGTCTCCGGCGCCGGCGCTGCCAGCTCATTCTCGGGCGGCACGGGAACCGAAGCCGAGTTTGGCTCGCTCGGCGCGCTCTCCCCCACCTGGTGGGAGCCCGAGGACGGCAGCGAGCCCGAACCATGGCTCACGCCCGATCAAGCCTTCGAGCGCTTCTTTGAATGGACGGGCGATCGCGGCATTGAACTGTGGGATCACCAAGAAGAGGCCCTCATGGACCTGACTGCCGGTGATCACGTCATTTTGGGCACACCGACCGGATCGGGTAAATCGCTCGTCGCGCTGGGCATGCTCTTTATGGGCATGGCGCAGGGCAAGCGCTGTTATTACACGGCCCCTATCAAGGCTTTGGTCAGCGAAAAGTTCTTCGATCTGGTACAGGTGCTCGGCCGCGATAACGTCGGTATGATCACCGGCGATACGCATATCAATACCAAGGCGCCCGTCATCTGCTGCACGGCCGAAATCCTTGCCAACGATGCACTGCGCGAGGGCGAGGGCGCCGACGTGGGCTGCGTGGCCATGGACGAGTTCCACTACTTTGCCGACCCCGACCGCGGCTGGGCCTGGCAGGTACCGCTGCTCACCCTGCCCCACACGCAGTTTATGCTCATGAGCGCCACGCTCGGCGATGTCACTGCCATCGCAGCCTCACTCGAGGAGCACACCGGCGCTGCTTGCGACCTGGTTGTCGACGCCCCGCGTCCTGTTCCGCTGAGCTACGACTATGTGACGACCTCCCTCGAGGGCACGGTCGAGCTCGCCATGCGCCGTGGCGAGGCCCCACTCTATATCGTGCACTTTAGCCAGGATGCCGCCCTTGCGACGGCACAGTCGCTCGCCAATTTTGGCATCGCTAGCAAGGAGCAGCGCGAGGCCATTAAGGAAGCGGCAAAGGGCACGAGCTTCTCGACGGCCTTCGGCAAGATCCTCAAGCGCTTGCTCGGCTGCGGCGTCGGCGTGCACCACGCCGGTATGCTGCCGCGCTATCGCCTGCTGGTCGAGCGCTTGGCGCAGCAGGGCCTGCTGCCCGTCATCTGCGGCACCGATACACTCGGCGTCGGCATCAACGTACCCATCCACACCGTGGTGCTCACCGCGCTCACCAAGTTCGATGGCTACAAGATGCGTCGCCTGCGCGCCCGCGAGTTCCATCAGATTGCCGGTCGCGCCGGCCGCTCGGGCTTCGATACCGAGGGCATGGTAATCGCCGAGGCCCCGGAGCACGAAATCGAGAACGCAAAGCTTATGGCCAAGGCGGGCGACGACCCCAAGAAGCTCCGCAAGATTAAAAAGAAGAAGGCCCCCGAGGGCTTTGTCACCTGGAACAAGCAGACCTTCGAGCGCCTGATCGAGACGCAGCCCGAGACGCTCAAGCCGCGCCTGCGCATCACGCACTCCATGGTGATTAGCGTGGTCGAGCAGGGCGGCGATGCCCGAGCCCGCGTACACGACCTCATCGAGACAAGCCTGCAGACCCCCGAGGAAAAGGCCAAGCTCGAGGTTCGCGCCGACGAAATCTTCGCCACGCTCATCGACTCCGGCGTTGTCGTGCGCACCGAGGTGCCGCCCGCGTCTGACGCCCCGGCTGACGCCGCGCCAGACATCGACTATGCGCTGACGGTCGATCTGCCCGAGGACTTCGCGCTCGATCAGCCGCTCTCGCCGTTCTTGCTTGCCGCATTGGAGCTGCTCGATCCCGAGAGCGAGACCTATACCATGGACCTGATCTCAATGGTCGAGGCAACGCTCGAGGATCCCAAGCAGGTGCTGCGCGCACAGGAGCGCGCCGCACGCGATCGCGCTATGACCGAGATGAAGGCCGACGGCATCGAGTATGAGGAGCGTCTGGAGCGCATTCAAGACGTCACGTACGAAAAGCCGCTCGAGGATTTGCTCGACGCCGCTTTTGACAAGTACTGCCAGGAAGTGCCCTGGGCCAACGACTATCAGCTCTCTCCCAAGAGCGTTCTGCGCGATATGCTGGAAAGCGCGAGCGATTTTAAGGGCTACATTCAAAAGCTCGGCATCGCCCGCTCCGAGGGCATTTTGCTACGCTACCTGGCAGAGGCCTACCGTTCCCTCGATCGCACCGTGCCCATTGAGAAGCGAGATGAGCGCTTGCGTGACATCATTTCGTGGCTGGGCTTTGTGGTGCGCTCGGTGGACTCGAGCCTGGTGGACGAGTGGGAGAACGCCGGCAACCCGGCAGCCCTCGACGTTGCGCCGCCGCAGGGCATCGACGAGGTCGTGGCGGACCGCCGCGGCTGCACACTGCTGGTGCGCAATGCGCTCTTCCGCCGCGTGACCCTTGCCGCCCGCGAGCACGTTCGCGACCTGGGCGAGCTCGATGACGACTGGGGCATGAGCGAGATCCGCTGGCAAAAGGCACTCGATGCCTACCATGAGCAGCACGAGGAGATCCTCACCGACGGAGATGCCCGCAGTGCCGCGATGTTTTCCATCGATGAGTCCGACGAGAAGGCT
>NZ_CYYP01000014.1:0-11993 GCF_001405375.1 Collinsella aerofaciens | reverse complement strand
GCTTTTGCGCTATACGCTATGCCTTACTCGGCATCCTCGACCTCATACGAATCCGCCTCGGCCGGCTCATCGTTTGTCTCTGGCGCAGCCCCGCGCGCCTCGTCAAACGCCGCCTTCATGGTCTTGTTGCCCCACGTGAGCTTGCGAATGGTAAGATCGTCGGCCTTCTTGTTGGCTAGGCGCAGATTGTTCTCGGAGGACAGCAACGCCTCCTTGGTTTTCTGCAGATGGCTAATCGTCTTGTCGATCTCATCGATCGCCGTTTGGAACTTGCGGCTCGCGATCTCGTAGTTGCGGCCGAAGTCGTTCTTGAACTTTTCCATCTTGGCTTCGAAGTTCGTGACGTCGATATTCTGCTGTTTGTACTCCGCCAGCTCCTGCTTATAGCGCAGCGAGCCCATGGCGGCGTTGCGAAGAAGTGTAATCATGGGAATAAAGAACTGCGGACGGATCACGTACATCTTCTCGTAGCGATAGCTCACGTCGACTATCCCTGCGTTATAGAGCTCGCTCTCGGGCTCGAGCAGTGTGCAGAGCACCGCGTACTCACAGCCTTTCTGGCGACGATCGTGATCGAGTTTCTTAAAGAAGTCCTCGTTTTTATGCTTGGTCGCAGTCTCGTCGTTCTCGTTTTTCATCTCGAACATAATCGAAATGACCTCGTTGCCGCTCGCGTCGCACTCGCGGAAGATAAAGTCGCCCTTGGTGCCCTCGGACGCATCGTTATCCTTCTCGAAGTACGCGTTGGGAAATGCCGTCATGCGCAGACGGTTAAACTCGGTCTCGCAGTGCTGCTCGAGCGACTCACCCACCATCTTGGTGGACAGTCGGACCTTCATGTCCTTAAGGCGCTCAATCTCTTCGTCCTTGTAACGGATTAGTTCGTCACTCGTGCGCTTTGCCTGCGCAAGCTCGAGCTCGTAGGCCGCCTTAGCCTGCTCCTCGCGAGAGTCGCGCACCGCCAGTTCGCTCGTCAGCTTTGCACGAGCCTCATCGCGCTCTCGCTCCGCCGCGGCGACCGCCTCTGACAGGTTCATTTTTGCCATCAGCTCCTGCTCGCGCAGCTGGGCGCGCAGACCCTCAGCCTCTTGCTCGGACTGAGCCTTTGCGGCGGAAAACTTCTCCTGTACCGTCGCGCGATAGTCAGTAAGCGCGCGCTCGGCCTCGCTGCGAGCGGCATCGAGCTCGCGCTGCGACTCGGCCGCAGCGGCGGCAAGCGCCATCTCCTGGGCCTTATCCGCCGCGGCGAGCCTGGCCTGCAGCTCGGCAATCTGAGCATCACGTGCGGCTAAATCGTTTTGCGCAGCGTTGCGCGCCGCCGACTCGACGAGCTTGGCTTCGTCGTCCTTGCGTCCTAACTGCGCACGCAAAATGTCGATTTCTCGCTGAAGCTCGGCGTTCTCCTTTTGAGCGTCGGCACGGGCTTCAACCGCCGCGCGCTGGCTTGCGCTCTCACGCTCTGCGGCAGCGCCCTCAAGCTTGGCGCGCAGCTCGGCAAGCTCAGCATCGCGCTTGGCAACCTCTTGTGCCAGCTTCTGCTCCGCGGTGTTCTTCTGCTCGACAAGCTGGGCATTGCGCTGAGACTCTGCCTTTTGCAAGGCAGCCGTCGAACGTGAGCGTTCAAGCTCCAGCGCCTGCTCGCCCTCGCGCTGGACTGCCTTCACACGCTCATCCAGGTCGCGCGAAAACTCGGCATCGCGCACTTGCTTGACAATATCCGCATAGCCAGACGCATCGACCTTAAAAACTTCGCCGCAATGCGGGCACTTAATCTCGTTCATAGCAGCTCCTCGATGGACGCAAATTTCGACCGCCTACACTCTACCGCGCCGCACGGACAAAAAAGGCGCCGCTGCCATAATGGCAACGGCGCCAGAGCCACCACAAAGGTGCCTGTCCCCTTTGTGGTTGCTCTGGCGCCCTATAACCCAAAGAAGCTAAGAATCTGATCACGGCTTACGGGCTTGTACTCGTTGGCATCGAGACCGACATCGTAGCGAAAGATAGGGCGCTCGCGATCGCGGTTGCGCACGTTGGTGCGGTCTCCCCTGCTGTGGATATGCCCGTGCAGCATGACGGCGCCACGCGCCTTGCCGTTCCAGCTGAGCATGGGGTAATGGCTCAACACCAGGCGATGGCCCTTGGCATAGCCGGGAGCAATCTCCAGGTAATCGCGCACGTCTTCCCAAATCTGCGGTACGTCGGGATCTTCCCAGTCGCCGTCATGGTTACCACGGATGAGCGTCACGTTCTGACATTCGATACGCTCGCGCAGACGCACCGCCTCCGCCAGGGGCAAACGATAGGTAAAGTCTCCCAAGATATAGAGACGGTCGTCCGCCGCCACGCACTCATTGACGGCATCGATGACCTTGCGGTTCATCTCCTCGACCGAATCAAACGGCCGATCCATATCGTGCAAGATATTCGTATCGCCCAGGTGCAGGTCGGCGGTAAACCACATCATCGTCTGTGTCCTCATTTCGCAACGTGTCCAACTCGTGCTAAGTATACAGACGCAGCGATGCGGCGGTTATCCAAAGAGCCCACCGAACAGACCCCGGCGGCGCTTGTCTTGCTTTTTCGAAGCGTCACCCTGAGTTTTCTTGCCCTGCCGTTTCCTACGATCCTGCTCCAACTCATCGTCATCGAGTAGCAGATCCCACTCAAACGAATCGTCTGTCAGATCGAATAGGTCGTCGTCATCAAACATGGCCGCCTCCCTTGCCGACTAGCGAGCTTCCACCACATAGAGCCCAACGCGCACCTGATGCCACGGGCTGCGCTCGGGGGCAACCTGTTGCACGCGGGCCTCAAATACGTCCTCGTGGCCGTAATACATCATCAAGGACAGCGGACCGACCTCGTTTCCCGGAACGTAGCCAAGTTTGGTCTTGCCATAGTAGATCGCAACCGCCTCAGGGTCATGGGGATTATCGCGCTCGGCACACAGCGTCAGTTTATCGCCCGCTTTAAGATCGCCTAGGACCAAGGCGCCATCGGCATATTGAAATCCTGCGATATGAAACGGCAGAAGAACACGTGAAGGCTCGTACATAGCAGCTCCTCTAACGGCCGGATAAACCGGTGTGTAACCTTATTGAGAAGTCTACGAACTCGCGCGGACACAAATTCGCCCCACCCGCGCCTTTTCGACCGTTTGTCGCTACACCATCTGATTCTAATGCACAAACATGCGCACGAACTTGTGCTTCCAGCTTGCGTAGGGCGCATACCGAAACGGCACGTCCAGCCAAGTTGCCTTGTTCACGATGCTCTTCTTGTGGCTAAACGTATCGAAGCTCTCGCGTCCATGGTACTGCCCCATACCGCTCGCGCCCATGCCGCCAAAGCCCATATGGCTCGTAGCCAAGTGCATGATCGTGTCGTTGACACAGCCGCCGCCAAAGGGCACGTAGCGCACAAAGCGTTGCTGAACCGAACGGTCCTGGCTAAAGATATACAGGGCCAGCGGCGTCGGACGATCCGTAATAAACGTCTCGGCCTCGTCTAGGCTCTCAAACGTCAGCACCGGCAAGATGGGACCGAAGATCTCCTCCTGCATCACGGCGTCATCGGGGGTCACGCCGTCTAGGATCGTCGGCTCAATCTTGAGCGACGACTCGCGCGCCGTGCCTCCCAGCACGACCTTATCGGGATCGATCAGCCCGCGCACGCGCGCAAAATGCTTGGCGTTGACGATATGCCCGTAGTCCTCGTTATCGAGCGGATGCTCGCCAAACATACGGCGGGCCTCTTCCCTGATGAGGTCCAGCAGCTCGTCGTGCACGCGCGCATCGACCAGCAGGTAGTCGGGCGCCACGCAGGTCTGCCCCACGTTGAGCCATTTACCAAAGGCGATACGCCGCGCCGCAACCTTCAAGTTTGCCGTCGCATCCACGATGCAGGGGCTCTTTCCGCCCAGCTCAAGCGTCACGGGCGTAAGGTTTTTACTTGCGCGCTCCATGACGAGTTTGCCGACCGGAACGCTACCGGTAAAGAAGATCTTGTCCCAGCACTCATCGAGCAGCGCTTCGTTCTCGGCGCGCCCGCCCTCGACAACCGTCACCAGGCGCGGATCAAATGCCTCTTCACAGATTTGCCTGAGCACCGCGCTCGATGCCGGAGCATAGGCGCTCGGCTTGATGACCACGGTATTGCCCGCGGCAAGGGCGCCAGCGAGCGGCTCGAGCGTCAGCAAAAACGGATAGTTCCAGGGCGCCATGATGAGCGTGACGCCATAGGGCACGGTTTGCGTTTTGCACACGCTCACGGCGTTAGCGAGGTCGCACGGACGCAGGCGCGGACGACTCCATCGAACCACGTGAGCGATCTGATGTCGAATCTCGGAAAGCGATGTGCCAATCTCGCACATATAGGCCTCGTCATGCGACTTTCCCAAATCGGTCTTGAGCGCATGAGCGATATCGGCCTCGTGGGCCCGCACCGCATCGCGTAAACTCGCGAGCGCGCGACGTCGAGCATCAACATCAAACGTAGCGTGCGTCTTAAAGTAGGCGCGCTGATCGCCGACGATGCGCGCAATTTCCTCGGTGTTCATGGGCCCTCCTAATTCTCGCTCTCAAACATACCACCTGCAACGACTTCGTACATATGCTCGAGCTCCAAGCAGTCCATTAGAAGCGGAACGGGGTACAGGGGATTGGCCTCGGCATCGGCATGCGCCGCCATCTCGGAAATGTCGGAGCGGCGAATGCCCGTCACATATTTGGGTATGCCCAAGGCGGCGTTCATGCGGTCGACCCAATCGATAAAGGCCTCGGCCGCAAGACTGTCCTGCGCGGTAGCCGGCGCAATGCCCGCCATGCGAGCAAGATCGGCAAGCTTGGGGGCGGCAGCGTCACCATAAGCGCGAAGCATGTGCGGCAGGATGATCGCGTTGGCCAAACCGTGCGGAATTCCGTATCGGCCGCCCAGACTGTGCGCGATGGCATGCACATATCCGACATAGGAGCGGGTAAACGCAACGCCCGCCTTATACGCCGCCGAAAGCATATTGCGACGAGCGCGCATGTCGTCACCATGCTCATAGGCCTCGAGCAAATTGTCGTGGATGAGCTGCACCGCCTGTCGTGCCATCTTGCGCGTATAGGGCGTGGTGCTTCGCCCGATAAAGGCCTCGACGGCATGCGTCAGGGCATCCATACCCGTCTGCCCCGTAATGGAGGCGGGCAGACCGCGCGTAAACTCGGGGTCGTGCACCGCAAAGCGCGGAATAAGCACAAAGTCGTTAATGGGGTACTTGTAGTGCGTCTCGTCATCGGTAATTACCGCCGCAAGTGTGACCTCGCTTCCCGTGCCTGCCGTGGTGGGGACGGCGATGAGCAGCGGCAGGCGACGATGAATCCGCAGCAGGCCGCGCATCTTGTTGATGGGCTTGTTTGGCTGCGCAATGCGTGCGCCTACGCCCTTGGCGCAGTCCATGGCTGATCCTCCGCCAAAGCCGATAATGGCCTGGCAGGCGCTCTCTCGATACAGGGACGCCGCCTCCTCCACATTCGAGACCGTGGGATTCGCACGCGTTTCGGCATAGACCGTAACGCCAATCCCCTGAGCCGTAAGCGCACGCTCGAGTGATGCCGTGAGTCCCAAACGTGCAATGCCGGGATCCGTCACGATAAGGACCTTCTGGATCGAGCGCTTTTGAAGCACCGCGGGCACATCCTCGGCATGCTCTAAAATGTGCGGCTCGGTATAGGGCAGGATCGGCAATGCAATGCGAAAAACCGTCTGATATGTTCGGCACCAGGCACGACGGGCTAGATGCATAAAGGAAACTCCCTCATTTGTTGATTGGTCAACATTTGCTCGACCGATTGTACTCAGCGACGGTCAAAGACGGCCTGCCAATCGTTAATCAATCAACATCTTCATATCTCAAAATTGTTTTATTAAAAATCATTCCTAATAGGCTTCACATTTGGTTGCATTTATGGATAATAGAACTCGTCAAGACGCACGTCCGGAGAGGGCCCTTACGGGACCGGACGAGCGCACAATCGCCATCGATCGAAAGGATCGAATCATGAAGTTTGTTTGCCCCGTTTGCGGTTATGTGGAAGAGTTCGACGGCGACCAGCTGCCCGAGGACTTCAAGTGCCCCCAGTGCGGCGTTCCCGGTTCTCGCTTCCTGAAGCAGGAGGAGGGTCAGCTCGAGTGGGCTGCCGAGCACGTCGTGGGCGTCGCCAAGATGGAGGGCGTCTCCGAGGACATCGTTGCCGACCTGCGCGCCAACTTTGAGGGCGAGTGCTCCGAGGTCGGTATGTACCTGGCCATGGCGCGCGTCGCTCATCGCGAGGGCTATCCCGAGATCGGCCTGTACTGGGAGAAGGCTGCCCACGAGGAGGCCGAGCACGCTGCCAAGTTCGCTGAGCTCCTGGGCGAGGTCGTGACCGACTCCACCAAGAAGAACCTCGAGATGCGCGTTGAGGCCGAGAACGGTGCCACCGCCGGCAAGACCGATCTTGCCAAGCGTGCCAAGGCCGCTGGCCTTGATGCCATCCACGACACCGTGCACGAGATGGCTCGCGACGAGGCCCGCCACGGCAAGGCTTTCGCCGGCCTGCTCAAGCGCTACTTTGGCTAAGCCAAACGCCTGAGACATAACCTCTAGCTCAATGAGGCCCGGACCGTATTGGTTCGGGCCTTTTTCGTGCCTCACAAACTTGTTAACTACCTGAAATAGGACCGCCTTCGACATAGGTTTCTCGTCAAAAACTAAGTGAGTAGACTTTTTGGAACTTGCCGAGCACGCCATCCATATTGCTTTATAAAGCCGCAGGTAAATGACTTGTTTCAAAACGGCCTGGTCGCCAAAGTGCTAAAAGCCTACTCACTTAGAACCGCAGCCGTCCACGATCGAGCCATTTTGTGTCTAGCGGGCATCTTTCCGTCGATTACTCCCAATTTTGTCCAGTCAACGAATAGTTCAGACCGGAGTAATGCCTCAGCCCTTTGCTCATCTGAGCTTTTATCACGATATTCAGCATCGAGCATCCTGCATACGGCCTTAACGATCGCGCGGAATCTATCCTCATCCGATATCTGTCTGTGTGTCAGGAGAAGCACATCGTAGCCCATGGCCTGAAGGGCCGTCATGCGGTCAGCGTCACGCAAGCCATCCCCTGCGCGTCCGTGCGAGGCCTTTCCCTGACATTCAATGGCCACCTGTCGCCTACCGTCCGGTGAAGAAAGAAGTAGGTCGATATATACACGGGACTTTCCCACAATCGCTCGAGCACTTGTGCCTAGCATCACTTCAACATTAAGCTCTATGTCGCAAAAACCTTCGCCTCCCAGGGATCGCGGCAGTGCAAGTAGCAAATACGCCTCGACCTCAAAAGGCGACGCGGCACCCAATGGAACGAATTGCGATACCGCCATAAATCTATTGCCGTAACGCATCCCGCAAACATCTGAACAAAAACGGTCAAGGTCTCTGCCCAAAACCAAAGCGTCTCGACGCCATAAATTTGAAGCGGTGCCGTCCTCGGACGGGCAGCGCACCCAACCCAACGTCGTCGAAATCGCGCCCGAATCAATTGCACGCGTAAGCTCCGCCTCAAGTGCCGCCGGCAGAGCACACACCGCAAACAGGCCGCACATCTCCGCCAACACAAAAAGAAGCTGAAGATCCGTCAGATGCCGCGACATGATGAATGCCGTCAGTAGAGGAGACGTAATCAAAAATCCATGCTCCGTTTCCAGCACGGATTCCCTGGGGGGCTCACCAAGGAACAGCCGCTGCCTAATGCTGGTAGGACAAGTCCGTTTGTTTCTCGTCTGAACCAATGTATACAACGGAAAACCGAGCGCGACCGCAGCCGTCGGGTTGCGGGCGAGATCATATCGCTGCCGGTCTTCTTCCGGTCGTGGAAGCGGCGGACACAGAGCGCGGACCTGAGGGGGCAAACGCCAGTACCTAAAAGCCGATATGTCACAAAGTAGATCTTTCATAGGCACAGGAAAACACGAATTTCAACCCAGTCAGTCACGCATTGGCGCGAACGCGCCAAAAATGGTGCCGAACGGACTGCCAAGTTTTCAACAGCCCTCCCCAACTGGCCAAAAGCTTGCCGAGAGCTGGACGAAGTTCTGTTGAAAACCCCATTTTTTTCTCATGCAGAAGCTTTGCGCGACAAGTGAGTAGACTTTTTTGAACATCCCGAGCAGCCCGGTCATCCTGCTTTTCAAAACCGCAGGTAGATAGCTTGTTACAAAACTGCCTGGTCGCCAAAGTTCCAAAAGCCTACTCACTTAGGTTGCAGAGTGCTCCCATTAGCTGCGATTCCAAGGTATTTAGCGCTTTTGGACTCAAATCGTCATACTGAACAAGAATTTGACTTGAGTTTTCAGGGACAGATGCGCCATCGGCACACCAATAACAGTCACTGATATCGACAAAAGGGATACTCGAGCGCGTGAGGGCCCGCACAAAAGAGCTTCCGCCCGCTCCACGCTCCGCAACCACGATACAGTAAAGGCCCGCGTCTGCATGCTCGATCGAGACCTCTCCTGCCGGAAATACCTTCCGCACAAGCGCCATCAGGCCATCACGCGCCTCGCGAGCACGAACGCGCACGCGGTTCACATGTCGCTCGTAATCACCCGATTCCAGCAAACGCGCCAAAGCGACCTGATCAACAGAGCTCACCGACGAGGCGTAGAAACCAAGGTTGCGCCTAAACCGCTCCATTAACTCATCGGGCAACACCATGTACGCCAAACGCAACGCCGATGAAAGGCTCTTCGAAAACGTGTTGGTGTAGATAACCGACTGGGCGGCATCGATCGACGCGAGCGCGGGAATCGGCTTCCCGGCAAGGCGAAACTCACAATCAAAGTCATCTTCGATGAGATACCGACCTGGTCGCTCGGCGGCCCAGCTCAGAAGCGCATAGCGACGCGCAATGCTCGTCACAAGGCCGGTCGGATACTGATGGGACGGCATCAGGTGAAGGACATCGGTCCCGCTTTTCTGCAGAGTGCTCAAGTCCACGCCCTCGTCATCCAACGGGATATGTCGAACTTTGCAGCCCATAGCCTGATAGATACGCGTCAGACGCAAATAGCCCGGGTCCTCAACGGCATACACCTTGTCGGCTCCAAGCAACTGAACCAACATGGTATCGAGCAGCTGGGCGCCTGCACCGATAACAATGTTGTTGGGGTCGACATTCATGCCCCTTGTCCCACGCAGATGGTGAGCAATTGCGCGTCGCAGCCGAGCGGTGCCCTGCGCCGGTGCGGGCGAAAAGATTTCGCGCTCATCTTCGGATGCCAGCGTCGCCCGTAGTGCGCTTTGCCAAAGCCGCGCCGCCTCCAAAGCGGAAGGAGAAAGTGCATCGAACAGCTCGACCTGTCCGTTGACATCATGCGCGCTGAGGCCCACAGAGACGGTATCTCGGTCGATGCCCTGCGAAGCCAAAGGCAAAACCGGTGCATCCGGAAGCTTGCAAGCGTAGTAGCCACGACGCGGCATTGAGCAAATATAGCCCTCGGCAAGTAACTGGCTATATGCATTCTCGATGGTAATGACACTGATTCCCAGATGACTGGCAAAGGCGCGCTTAGACGGAAGATGCTCCCCCGCCACAATACGTCCAGCAACAATATCATCTCGAATTTGCTGGTAAACATACTCATAAAGCGATGCTTCGCCGCGTTTTTCCAAATTGTAGTCAAGCATGAGTTTGCCACCTGACCTTATCGAGCTGTTCAATCTGGTATTAGGCTGACATTATTATTATCTCGAAAACTGAGTATTTTGCCATACCCAGCTCCCCGATAGGATGTTCCGTCAAGCAATGCACATGCCAACCAAGGGAGCAACCATGGCAGAACAGACCAGCAAGGCCGATCGCGTCAAACTCAATCGCGAACTCGCGCAGATGCTCAAGGGCGGCGTCATCATGGACGTCACCACGCCCGAGCAGGCACGCATCGCCGAGGAGGCAGGCGCCTGCGCCGTCATGGCACTCGAGCGCATCCCGGCCGACATCCGCGCCGCAGGCGGCGTCTCGCGCATGAGCGACCCCAAGATGATCAAGGGCATCCAAGAGGCCGTCTCCATCCCCGTCATGGCCAAGTGCCGCATCGGTCACATTGTCGAGGCGCAGGTCCTGCAGGCCATCGAGATCGATTACATCGACGAGTCCGAGGTTCTCTCCCCCGCCGATGACGTCTATCACATCGACAAGACCCAGTTTGACGTGCCGTTTGTCTGCGGCGCCCGCGATCTGGGCGAGGCGTTGCGCCGTGTTGCCGAGGGCGCCACTATGATTCGCACCAAGGGTGAGCCGGGTACGGGCGACGTCGTTCAGGCCGTGCGTCACATGCGCAAGATCCAAAAGCAGATCCGCGACGTTGTTGCCCTGCGCGACGACGAGCTCTTTGAGGCAGCCAAGCAACTGCAGGTTCCGGTCGAGCTGGTACGCGAGGTCCATGCCACGGGCAAGCTTCCCGTCGTGAACTTTGCCGCCGGCGGCGTAGCGACCCCGGCCGATGCCGCGCTGATGATGCAGCTGGGTGCCGAGGGCGTCTTTGTCGGCTCGGGCATCTTTAAGAGCGGCGACCCCGCCAAGCGCGCCGCTGCCATCGTCAAGGCCGTGGCAAACTTCACCGATGCCAGGCTCATCGCCGAGCTTTCGGAGGACCTGGGCGAGGCCATGGTGGGCATTAACGCCGACGAAATCGAGATTATCATGGAAGAGCGCGGGCGCTAGTCCAGCAGAAAGGATCGCACATGAGCGATTATGCAGACCAAACGGTTGCCGTGCTGGCGGTCCAAGGCGCTTTTGCCGAGCACGAGGCAAGACTATTCGAGCTTGGCGCACACTGTATTGAGCTGAGGCAGGCGGCTGATTTGAAGCAGGACTTTGACCGTCTGGTACTTCCCGGCGGCGAGTCTACCGTTCAAGGGAAGCTGCTTGATGAGCTGGGCATGCTCGAGGAGCTTCGTGCCCGTATCGCTGAAGGTATGCCCGTCCTGGGCACCTGCGCCGGCCTGATTCTACTGGCTCACGACCTTGCCGCCCATGACGATAAGGGCACGCCGCGTCTGGAAACCATGGATGTACTTGTCGAGCGCAATGCCTACGGCAGGCAGCTCGGCAGCTTTCGAACCAAGGGGCAAATAGCCGGCATTGACGGTGAAGTGCCGCTGACGTTTATCCGCGCGCCCCGCATCGTCGAGGTCCACGGCGACGCCAAGGCCTTAGCGAAAGTCGACGGTCGTATTGTCGCCGCCCGTCAGGGCAACCAGCTCGGCGTAACCTTCCACCCCGAACTCGACGACGACGTCCGCCTCCACGAGCTCTTCCTCCAAATGTAGGCAGAGTAGAAACGAGCGTGGATTTTCGGACACGCAACAAATGAGAGTGGATAATCTCCCACTTTGAGCTTGAATGCAGGCTCAAACCGGGAGATCATTCACTCTTGTTCTATGTAGTCGTTTAAGAACGTCCCCAATGACTACAAGGAGTGTCCCAAGCTGCCGGCAGAAAAGGAACGTCCCTAACTGCCGCATCCGGAGCAAGACAACGCCGCAGGCAGAGGACGGACAGCGAGCGGGTCGCATTTGAGGCAAGGTGACGTGAAACGAAAGGGCGCTGACCTTCTGGTCGCGCCCTTGAAGTTGAACGTCAGATTGTCCAAATGCGGCCCGCGCAGCGTCGGCCCGTTACGGCGTTTGGTAAAACGCCGTAACTAAAAACGGTTGCCGCGGAAGCCGCCGCCGTTGCGGCCGCCACGATCGCCACCGCGACCGCCGCGGTCGTTACCACGGTTGCCGCCAAAGCCGCCACGGTTGCCACCGCGATCGCCATAGCCACCACGGCTGCCGCCAAAGCCGCCGCGACCGCCACGGTCGCCGCCACGGTCACCAAAGCCGCCACGGCCGCCACGGTCGCCGCCGCGACCGCCGCGGTCGCCACCACGGCCACCACGATCGCCAAAGCCGCCGCGACCGCCAC
>NZ_CYYP01000013.1 GCF_001405375.1 Collinsella aerofaciens | reverse complement strand
TTCCTAGAACCTGTTGTTGTGGTGATTTCAGATTCTAGGACGAAGGCCGTTCTTCGTTAAACGGGCGCTAGGGTGTCACCCTTACACCAACATTTTCGACGCGATCGTAAATCCGGGCATATATCAAGAGAATTGACAATTCACTACAAAACTATCGGTTTTTTTGCCCCGATGTTCAAACAATCGTTATAATATTCACTACTAAGTGTGCGCAATTACAGGTTGCGCAGATACGTTTGATAGTGAAAGAGCAAGATCGCGGTCTCTTGGGGAGGAGACATCGATGAAAGCAAATTCAGACAAATCTAAGCAGAGTAATAAAGCGACGCGCCGTGTACTGGCAGGCGTTTTGTGCGGAGCCTCCGTGTTGAGCCTGGTACTGTCGCTCGTCATGCCTCCGATCTCGCAGGCAATTGCAAACGATGATCAGGCGGGTGCAGCCGAGGAAACTGTGATGGGGGGGGGTTCCTCAAGTGAGTCTGCTGACGTAGACAACACTACTAACGGGGATGCCGAAAGGCAGGATAACAACGACGTCAAGAATGACGAAGCCTCTGGCGACGCTGGTGCGGCGAGCCTGTTGTCCGATGACGCAGGGGTTGAGGATGCTGTACAGCCTGCGGATGACAGTGCTAATGATGAGGGCGATATTGCTCTAGCTGTGGAAGACGCGGACGGATATACGCAGATTAATACAGCACAGGACCTCTACGATTACCTTCAAAATGATAAAAAAACCGGCAAGTTTCGCCTGAATGCCGATGTCGAGTGTGCAAGTGACATTACGTTGGGCGCAGGTGAGGTGACCTTAGATTTAAATGGTCACAAGATTAAGCATAATGGCACCGAATCAGGTCGCAACAACATGCCCATGTTCAATGTGCCTGCGGGCGCGACGCTCACGATTGAGGATTTGAATCCAGGAGTCGACAGTGAGTGCAAGCAGGACTTCGACAAATTCGGGAACCTTGCTACGCTCGATTACGACGGCAACGGTACGCCCAACAAGCTCACGTACTACGTGACCAAGTCAACTCCGAATGGCACTGCTACCACTGAGACGCTCTACAAGCACGAGGTCAGCATCAGCGGCGCCATCGTGGGCACCGCTGCTCACTCTACGATGAAGCTCATCAACGTCTGTGGCGGTACGTTTAACCTTCAAAGCGGCGTGCTGACCACGAATCAGGACGCAAATGTTCGCCACCTGATTTATGCCGATAACGGCTCTACCGTCAACATGAGTGGCGGATACGTTTGTGGTGCTTCTATGGGCCGCGATGGTGCTGGTGCTGGAATACATGTTGAGGGCTCAACCCTGGATGAGGGCTCAACCCTGGTGATCTCTGACGGCGTAATCGCTGGTAACTATGCCCCCAGTGGCGGCGGCGTTTATGCCCGGAATTCTACGGTAAACATGGTTGGCGGTATTATCTCCGGTAACGGTACAAATAATGATCAAAACGGTTTTGGCGCGGGAATTTGTGCTGAGAACTCTAATGTGACCATTACGGATGGTCACATTACTAACAACAACTATCAGCACTACGATGAAAGTCACAAGGGTAACGGTTGCCACGGTGGTGGCGGCATTGCTGCTTTCAATGGCGGCAGTCTCACAATTGCAGGCGGTTACATCACGGGCAACTACTCTGCCGAGGCTGGCGGCGGCGTTTATGCTGGCGCTTGGAAACAAGCTCTTTCCGGGTTTAAGTTTTCTGGTGGAATCATCGCCAGCAATGTGGCGCAAAACTCAGAGGGTGGCGGTATCCGTATCTCTGCGCCTACCGAGAGCGTGTTTGAAGTGCCGATTGATTCGCACACTGATTTACCCGCTTATATCACGAACAATACGACTAATACATCCAACGACTGGGGTGGCGGCGGCGTGTTCGTCCAGGGAAGCGGCGACAACAGCGTTCAGCCGGCAAGACTCAGGATTTCTAACGCTCTGATTACCAACAATCATGCCAGAGGCTTTGGCGGCGGGTTTGCCGCTTGCCCGACTGGTAAGACTGCCATTACCGATACCGATGGCATCGCGATTTTCGGTAATTCTGACGATAAAGGTGAGAAACGATCGGGCGGCAGTAATGGGAAGAGCGAGGACTGGGATTTCAATAAGGAGGAGGATAAGGGCGGCGAAATAACCAAAGATTTTATAGAAGCCGGCCATGAGGACCTTTTCTTAATTCACGATTCTTTCAATTCGGAAAACAATCCGTATATCGCTGCCGTAACTGGACAAATGCTTGGTGGCGGAGCTGCTAACTGGTCGGGCACGATCGACAAAACACCAACGTCTATCGGCAAGTACGAGGGCGCCCAAGCTAAGTACATGATTGGCCTTAAATCTGAGCCGATTCAGTATGATAAGGATGCTGCTACCGCGGCTGCGTCCCTCTTCATCACGGGCAACAGATCCAACATTCACGGTGGCGGCATCATGACCAACGGCGACGTAATCGCTGGCTCCACCACGCAGGTGAGCGTGTATCCCAAGATGAAGCTCAACGGCACTAAGGCACTGGAAGGCCGCGCGCTTACTGCGGATGATACGGGAAAATTCAGGTTCCAACTCTTGGAGCCGGGCGAGAGTGATGATGTTCCTAGCTTTAATAATAATGATGGCAAATTGCAGCTCAATGGCTGTTTAAAAGTTGGCGATGACGATGGGGTCACGAACGACGCTGAAGGTAACTTTGTCTTTGATTTGGGCAGGGTCAACTCCGATGGAACGAGCGTCTACTACCTCGTTGAGGACCCCGGCAACGTTGCGGATCGCGTCCCTGGCGTGGACTACGACCAGACCATCTACAAGATTGAGCTTACAACTACGACCGATAAGCGGCCGGTGCTGAATATTGAATACATCTACTATTTAGTTACGAATGTAAGGGTTACTAATCTCAAAAATAATGAGGTGAAAACGTTTACTCCGAAGAACGGTAGCGATGTCTCCATTAAGATCACCGATGGCAACACCGACAAGACCTTTACTAATGTATACAAACCCAAGGGCTCTTGGACACCTCAGGTGACCAAGAAGGTCGACGGCGGTGAGATGAAGAAGTTCAAGTTCAAGTTGTATGCTGAGAATACCGGCAACACGGAGAAAACTTTTAAGCCCATATATACATATACTTCTGGGCCGAAAAACCCTCAGATAGTAAAGTTCGATTCGGTACAAATCGGCCCACTAGGCGCTGATGAGCTCGATGGCAATCGGCAGGCGAAGTTCACCTACTACATCCGTGAATGCCCCGCCGACAAGAACGAAGGCACCAAACACGAGGGCTACACCAACGACACCAAGAGGTTCAAGGTCGTGGTGACGGCAACGGACAACGGTGACGGCACGCTGACCTGCACGCCGGCCTACTACGAGGTCGACGCCAACGGTCATGAGAACGAGAAACCGACTGACAACCCCACCTTCACCAACACCTACTCCACCTCTTTGCCCCTTTCTGGTATGTCGGGCGTCACTCTGACGTACCTTGCCGGCGCGGCGGTGCTTTGCGCTGCTGCGGCCTGGATGCACATTCGTCGCAAGGCGAATGCGAAGGGAGGTAAGCGTCGTGAATAAGAAAGTTTGCTCCTTCCCGATCTTGTTTGCGCTGCTTGCCCTCTTGATCGGCACCTGCGCGGTTGTGTTCCCCGCTTCCGCGCAGGCCGCGCCGACCTCGACTGGTTCCATCACGGTGAGCGGCACCGTGGCGAGCAGCTACGATGCCTACCAAATCTTTAGCGCCAACGTCGTCGATGGCGACAGCGACGCCAAGATCGCCACCGACCTCGCCTGGGCAAGCGACGCCGTGCGCGACGCCGCGCTGCCTGTGCTGCACAGCGCCGGCATGCCCAATTCCCAGACCACCGCGCAGGAAGCTGCCGAGTGGCTCAACACCGATTCCCACCTTACGAGCGCGCTGAGCGCACAGCTCGCTCGTTCCCTCCAGAGCTCTGGCGCCGTGTCCGTGGCCCTTAACGCGGGCACGACGGCCGAGCTGCCCTGTGGCTACTGGCTCATCGTCGCCGACGACGACGCCATTTCCCAGAACGAGGCCGGCACCGCGCCGATCATGGCCCTGGTCGGCGGCAGCGCCGTCACCGTCAAGCCCAAGGCCGCGACGCCCAAGGTCGCTAAGCACGTGCTGGAAGACAGCACCGCCGCATGGCAGAAGGCCGCCGACGCCACGGTCGCCGACGACCTGTACTGGCGCCTCTCTGCCACGGTCCCGGCGGGCCTCACGGCCTACGACACCTATGCGGTGCGGTTCGTCGACACCATGAGCGCGGGGCTCGACCCCTCCAAGGTGGCCGCGAGCATGCGCGTGTACGTGGCGGCGGGCGCGGACGGCGGCTTCGACGCCGTCTCGGCCGGCAAGGACGGGCGCGCCGGCACCGAGCCCGCGAAGGGCTGGACCGACATCACGGCCCAGTGCGCCACCAAGGTAGCGGCCGACGGCAAGACCTTCACCGTGCGCACCGGCGACCTGGTCGCCGCGCTCGGCGGGGCCGACGCCTTCACCGCGGGCGCCCGCGTGGTCGCCGTGTACAATGCGCCGCTCAACAGCGCGTGCAACCACGGCATCGCGAAGGGCAACCCCAACGAGGTCTACCTGCGCTACCCGCGCTCTCCCTTTGCCGACCAGTCCGGCGACGCCGGCTTCACCCGCACGCCGAGCGACGATGCGTGCGCCTACACCTGGGATCTCGCGCTCACCAAGCGCGGCAGCGACGGCGACAAGCCGCTTGCCGGGGCGGTTCTGAGCATCGCCGACGACCGCGGCCGCACGCTGGCGGCCGACGGCACGTGGGATGCTGAGGGCAAGGCCACCGTCACCACGGGCGAGGACGGCCGCGTGACCGTCTCGGGCGTGGACTCGGGCAAGCTGGAGGTCCGCGAGCTCAAGGCGCCCAAGGGCTACACCGCCTTTGAGGGCACGCGCTCCGTGACAGTTAAGGCCGAGGGCCTGGACGTCGATCAGGTGGCCGCCGCCAAGCCCAAGCTCACCATCACGGCCGAGTCGCCCCTGCGCGCCGACGGCGCGGACGGGTCGACGGGCAGTCTGGAGGCGTCGCTCATCAACACGCCCACCGGCACACCCCCTAGCATTACCACCGGAGGCTTTATGCCCTCGACTGGCGATATGGCAATGTACGCCGCGGCCGCCGCAGCGGTCGCCGGAGCCGCGCTCATCGTGGTCGCGCTCCTGGTCAAGCGGGGAGGTGGCAGCCATAAAGAGTAGCTGGCAGCCCCACAGAGAGCGGGGCGAGACGTAGCGAAGTAGATGCTAAGATACAGACAGATGATGACCGATCGAATGAGAACCAACCGGAAAACGGGGGAAAAGAAGATGAGCATGAACAAGAACATCGCACGCCTGGCAGTAACCGCCGGTCTCACAGCAGCGCTGAGCTTCGGCGGCGTGATGGCCCCGGTTACGATGGCGTTTGCTGAGGATGCGCCTGCTACGACCAATATCATCACCATCAACAATATTGGCGACAACCAGGACGCCAGCTTCAAGGCGTACCAGATCTTCAAGGCAACGGTGACCGACAAGACGGAGGGCAAGATTGCTCAGAACATTGAGTGGACTAACACCGAGCTTGGCAACAAAGTGATTAATGCCATCGAGGACTGGAGTCGCCACAATGCATCCAGTGTGGTGACTAATCTTCCTAAGAACCCCACGGCTCAGGATGTCGCCGAATTCCTTATGGCGAACGCGGGTGGTCCGATTGCAGGTCCAGCTAACGGAGCTATTAAGGGGACGCGAGTCGCCACGGGCAATGTTCTCTATGCAGTTGCGAATGTCGTAAAGAATGAAACTCCGACCGCTTCTGGTATCCCTGCCGGACAGCCTTGGAGTGCCACCGCCGGTTCTGGTTATTATTTGTTTGTGACCGACGAAAATAGTCTGAACGCTGCCAAGAAGAACACCGGCACGTCTCCGATTTTCGCCCTCGTGGGCGGCGGAGCCGTGACTGTAACTGAGAAGACCAGCATCCCCACGGTCGAGAAAAAGATCCTCGATGCTTCTAAGGTGGCGGGCGGTGACATTACCGGCGAGACTGACTGGGTGGACGCTGCGGACTCCCAGGTCGGCCAGGAGGTCAACTACCGGCTCACCGGTACGATTGCGGACAACTACGATAGCTACGACACCTATTCCTACAAGTTCAAGGATCAGCTGACGGACGGTCTCGACTACATCAAAGGCTCGATCAGCGTTTATGCGCTGAATAATGGTGAATACACCGAGATTAATCCGACTAGCTACGATGTGGATGCCCCTTCTGAGTCAAATCAGCGTGTTTTGACAGTTAACTTTATTGGAACCAATGGGCTGAAGTCGGCCACCGCGAAAAATGGCGGAACGCTTACGATCAATGCCAACACCATTATTGTTGTCTTCTACAAGGCAAAGCTCAACGCAAAGGCGGTTATTGCAGGGGCCAACAACAAGCTGGAGGGCAACCCCAATACTGTTACGCTCGAGTATTCTAACAACCCCATGGTCGCAGGCACTGGCACCTCGGCGCCCGACACCGTCGTGGACTATACCTACGGCCTCAAGATCAACAAGGTTGACCTTGGCACTGAGAAGGCGCTGCAAGGTGCTAAGTTCACCATCGCCGCTGGTGACACAACTAACGGTGGCGAGAACAGCGCAAACGTTAAATATGTCAAGAGTGACGGCACTTTGAGCGACAGCAAGGTTGAGCTTTCGATGGACCCCAATGGTGTCCTTACGCTTACCGGTCTCGATGCTGGCGTCTATACGGTCACGGAAACTTCTGCTCCCGGTGGTTACACCAAGGTCGAACCCTTCACCTTCGAGATCAAGCCGACCATGAACGCCATTGATCCGAACGCTGGTCTTACTGCGCTCTCTGGCAAGCTTGATGTCAAGAACCAGAGTGACAAGGTCATCGCTGGCCTTACCGATAAGAAAGCCGGTGATAACAGGCTAACGGCGCAGGACGGCTCGGACAAGGTCACCGATGGCTACTTCAACATCACCGTTGGCGATACCAAGCAGGTTGGCCTCCCGCTGACCGGTCTTAACGGCGTGACCTTCACTTGGATCGCTGGTGGCGCGGTGCTGTGCATCGGCGTGGCGCACCTCATCCGCAGCCGTAAGCAGGCTGAGGAGTCCGAGCAGGAGTAGCGCCCACTCACCCATCCCTTTGGCAGGTGGGATGTGATGGCCATGAGACTTGCGGACACTTTTCTCGTCCATCCACGTTCTTGCTTTGCCATTCTCTTTTCGGGGCAGACTCCGTACTGGAGTCTTCCCCGTTTTTTTTGGATAACGCAGCCAGCCTCCATCGTCCGATGCGGACTCGTTCGTCATCGCGTTTCTTGACTCGTATGAAGTTCGGTTTAAGGTCCGTAGGCGCACGCGCGGTGCGGACGGTAGAAGGCATTTGCGCCGCAACAAGCGCAAATAAGAATGCCCGGGGTTAGAGGCCCGGGCATTTAACAACGTCGGAAACTGGTCGCCCGCGCTCCTAAGTACTTACGCGGGGTGCGTCGTTTCCTATTAACATTGTATCCCGAATCGCCCCGTCGATTCGGGACATTTTGAAAACGCAGACACGTCGGACAAACCCGGATAACGCAGCCAGGCTCCATTGCCCGATGGATCAAGCGTATGAATATCGAACAGATGTTTGCAATTATTGCGTTTACCAGCTGTGGGTGCATACACTCGCAGTAAAATACCCTTGCGACGCATCCCGTGCGCGGGCGGCCGACGACTCGATCGGAGGTCCCCAAATGCTGAAATTCCTTAACGCGCTCGCCGCCCTCGCGGCGGTGGGCACGTTCGTCATCGCGTTTCTTGACTCGTATGAGGTTCGGTTTAAGGTCCGTAGGCGCACGCGCGGTGCGGACGGTAGAAGGCATTTGCGCCGCAACAAGCGCAAATAAGAATGCCCGGGGTTAGAGGCCCGGGCATTTAACAACGTCGGAAACTGGTCGCCCGCGCTTTCGAACACTTACGCGGGATGCGTCGTTTCCTATTGACATTGTATCCCGAATCGCCCAACCGATTCGGGACATTTTGAAAACGCAAATGCGGGCTTATCCTCGACTGGACGGTGCAGTCTAGCGGCGTTGTCCGGCGCGGAAGCTTGCTAATCGGCTATTATTTGTTTAGACAACTTGAGTTGTAAGGGAGTGACCGGTGATGGTGCAGGGCGCCAAACATATGAAGAGCAATAACGCCGCGGCCAACGGCGGCTCAAGCCCTCAGCCCAAACCTCAACCAAAGCCCAAGCGCCGTCGCAAGCGGCTGCCGCGCTGGGCTGATCGGCTCATCACCATCGTCATCATCCTTATTGGCGTGGGCCTTATGACCTGGCCGTGGATCTTGGACCGGCTCGAGGCCTCGGGCGTGTTCAACCAGATCAGCACGGTGTCCAGCACCGTGGACGCGCTGTCTGCCGAGGAGCGTGAGCGCATCCTGCTCCAGGCGCGCTCCTTTAACGAGCAGCTGGCGGGCGAGGCCACCGAACTTCCCGCCGACCAGATCGAACCCTACGCCCAGCAGCTCATCTTTGACCGCGACCCCATGATGAGCTGGGTCGAGGTCCCCTCCATTGACGTGAGCATGCCCATCTACCACGGCACGAGCGAAGAAGTCCTTATGGCGGGCGTCGGCCACCTGGAGGGCACGAGCCTGCCGGTGGGCGGCACCTCGACGCACTGCGTGCTCACCGCGCACTCGGGCATGCGCAACCTGAGCATGTTCGACGACATCCACTCGCTGGAGCCCGGCGACCTGGTGCTGCTGCACACCATGAACAAGACGCTCGCCTACAAGATGGTGGACTCCGAGGTGGTGCTGCCCGAGGAGATGGAGTCGCTGACCATCGAGGCGGGCGCCGACAAGGTGACGCTTGTCACCTGCACGCCCTACGGCGTGAACGACCATCGCCTGCTGGTGCATTGCGTACGCACCAAGTACAGCAAGAAGGACGTCGACAAGCAAAAGTCGCTGGCCGGCCGCCACTGGGGCAAGCGCGAGTTTGCCGTGCTTATCGTGGTCGTGGCCATTGTGCTGTTGATGCTGGACATCGTGATCCACGCGGTCCGTAAGCGCCGCAAGGCCAAGGCCTCGGCATAAGACATCGTCCAGAACCACCACAATGGGGATAGGCATCTTTGTGGTGGTCGGGGGCTTCCAAACCATCACAACATTCGATGAAAATCGCGATTTCGACGAAAAACATCGAATGTTGTGATGGTTTTCGTTGCGGGCGAGACGGCTTTCGCTGTGGGCGGCGCGGTTTTCGTTGCGGGCGAGACGGTTTTCGCTACGGACGGTGCGGTTTCGCTGCAGAACCGCCAGCCCGCTGCCTGCCAGCCCGCCGCTCTCGTTACGTTTTCGCTGCATTTGGGTAAAGCACCTGCTCCAAGCGGCGTTGCCTTGTATACTAGAGCGGTTTATCTGTTATGCGGAAGGGAGCGCCTATGGCACTCAGCGAGAAAGACGTGCGCGGCATCGCCGAGTACGCAAAGATCGCACTGACCGATGACGAGCTCACCCAGATGACGTCCTACCTGAACGACGCCGTCCAGATGCTCGAGCCCGTCCTGCAATATGACTTGCCCGACGTGGAGCCCACGTTCCATCCTATCGGAAGCCTGTCCAACGTGATGGGCGATGACCTGCGCGAGCCCGAGCGCGACCTGCCGCTCGACGTCGCGCTCGAAAACGCCGGCAGCGCGCGCGACCGCTACTTCCGCGTGCCGTCCATTTTGGGAGAGGGGGAGAGCGAGTAATGGCGCAGAGCTTCGATTCCCTTACCGCCGCCCAGATCGCCGCGGGCGTTGCCGCTGGCGACTTTACCGCTACCGAGGTGGCCCAGGCCTCCCTTGCCGCCATCGAGGCGCGCGAGGGCGGGGTCCAGGCATTCCTGCAGGTGTCGCCCGAGCTTGCGCTCGGGGCCGCTGCGCGCGTGGATGCCGACCGTGCCGCAGGCAAGCCGCTGCCCCCGCTTGCGGGCGTACCGCTGGCCATCAAGGACAACATGAACCTCGTGGGCACGCGCACCACCTGCGCTTCCCGCATGCTCGAGGACTACCAGAGCGTCTACACCGCCACCTGCGTCCAGCGCATGCTCGATGCCGGCTGCCTGCCCATGGGCAAGGCCAACATGGACGAGTTTGCCTTTGGTAGCTCTACCGAGAGCTCGGCGTTCCACCGCACCAACAACCCCTGGGATACCGAGCGCGTGCCCGGCGGCTCCTCGGGCGGCTCCGCTGCCGCCGTCGCCGCGGGCGAGGTCGCGCTCTCGCTGGGCTCGGACACCGGCGGCTCCATTCGCCAGCCGGCGTCGCTGTGCGGCGTGGTGGGCTTTAAGCCCACGTACGGCGCCGTGAGCCGTTACGGCGTGGTTGCCTTTGGCTCGTCGCTCGACCAGGTGGGGCCCTTCGGCCGCACGGTCGAGGATGTCGCGCTGGCCATGAACGCGCTTACCGGCGCGGGCCACGATCCGTACGACTGCACCAGCCAGGATTGCGCCGTCGACTTCACCGAGCAGCTCAACGACAGCATCGAGGGTAAGCGCGTGGGCATCATCCCCGCGTTTATGGAGGCCGAGGGCCTGACGCCCGAGGTCAAGGCCGCTGTTCAGCGCGCCGCCCAGGAGCTGCAGAATCAGGGCGCCGAGCTGGTCGAGGTCGACCTGCCGCACCTGGACGCCGCTATCGCCGCCTACTACGTCATCGGCCCGGCCGAGGCGTTCTCCAACCTGGCCCGCTTCGACGGCATTCGCTACGGCTACCAGGAGGAGGGCTGCGCCAACCTGTCCGACCAGAGCTCGCTTTCGCGCGCCCACGGCTTTGGCGCCGAGGCCAAGCGCCGTCAGATGCTCGGCGCCTACCTGCTGAGCTCGGGCGTGTACGACAAGTACTACTACGCTGCGCAAAAGGCCCGCACGCTCATCACGCAGGACTACGACGCCGCGTATGCCAAGGTGGACACCATCCTCATGCCCGCCTCGCCGCGCACGGCCTTTAAGTTTGGCGAGATCAGCGACCCCACGCAGATGTATCTCTCCGACCTGTACACCATTTCGCTCAACATTTGCGGCAACGGTGGTATCTCGGTGCCGCTGGGCCTGGGCGAGGATACTCAGCTGCCCGTTTCTGCCCAGCTGGTTGGTCCGGCCTTTAAGGACCGTCAGCTGCTCATGTTTGCCCGCGCCCTGGAGCGCGGCTTTGCCGATGCCGCCACGGGTGCGCCCGCGCTTTCCGTCGCGCCCGATTTTGCCGGGAAGGGGGGCGAGCTGTAATGAAGGAGCTTTCTGAGGTCCTGCAGGATTGGGAGGCCGTGATCGGCCTGGAGATCCATACCGAGCTCACCGCGCTCGATACCAAGATGTTCTGCAACTGCAAGCTCAGCCACGATGACGAGCCCAACGCCAACGTGTGCCCGGTGTGCCTGGGCCTGCCCGGCGCCCTGCCGGTGCCCAACAAGCGCGCCATCGAGAGCATCGTCAAGGCCGGTCTTGCCACCAACTGCGAGATCCAGCGCCATTCGATGTTCTACCGCAAGCACTACTTTTATCCCGATATGGCCAAGAACTTCCAGACCACGCAGGGTCCGGTCGCCTTTGCCATGTACGGCCACCTGGACCTGGACGTGACCGGTCGCGGTGCCGCCGAGCGCCCCGACTGCGCGTTTGGCGAGGCCGAGGCCCAGAGCCTGGCGAGCGCCTCGGCCAACGCCGAGGGCCTGTCCACGTCCATGACGTCGACCATGCGCGAGGGCAATCAGCGCGCCGGCCATCTGGCCAGCTACGACGCGTCCAACCTGCAGATGCCCGAGCGTCGCGAGGACGGTTCCTACACGGTGCCCATCCGCATTTTGCGCATCCACATGGAGGAGGACGCCGCCAAGATGGTCCACGTGGGCGGTGCCGAGGGCCGCATTACCGCCGCGGCCGAGTCGCTCGTCGACTACAACCGCTGCGGCACGCCTTTGATTGAGCTCGTGACCGAGCCCGACCTGCGCACGCCCGAGGAAGCGCGTCTGTTTATGGAAAAGCTCCGTCGCATCTTTGTGACGCTGGGCATTTCGGATTGCTCCATGGAGAAGGGTTCCATGCGCTGCGACGGTAACGTGTCGCTGCGCCGCCGCGGCGAGACCAAGCTGGGTACCAAGACCGAGCTTAAGAACCTCAACTCGTTTAAGAGTCTGCATGACGGCCTTGCCTACGAGATCTGCCGCCAGGCCGAGGTGCTCGAGGAGGGCGGCATTATCTACCAGGAGACCCGCCACTGGGAGCCCAGCCGCAAGCGCACCGTGGTCATGCGTGTGAAGGAGACGGCCGACGACTATCGCCTGTTCCCCGATCCCGATCTGGCGCCGTTCGACCTGGACGACGAGTTCATCGACCGCTGCCGTGGCGAGATTCCCGAGCTGCCCGATGCCAAGCGTGCCCGTTTTGAGGCCGATTTTGGTATTAAGGCGGCCGATGCCGAGCAGATCGCCGGCGACCCCGAGTTTGCTGACTTCTTTGAGGCCGCTGCTGCCGGTATGGCCGGCAAGGAGGCCCAGACGGTCGCAAACCTGCTGGTGAACGAGATGATCGCCTACCTTAAGGGCGCCGGCGTCTCGCTGGCCGAGTCTGGCATCGCGCCGGCTCAGGTTGCGGCGCTTGCCAAGCTGCTCGCGACCGATGCCATCAGCTCCAACCAGGCGCACGAGGTCTTTGAGGCCATGGCCCAGACCGGTGACGACCCCAACAAGATCGTCGACGAGCGCGGTATGCGTCAGGTGAGCGATGCCGGCGCGCTGCAGCCGATCGTGGACGAGGTGCTGGCAAACTGCGCCGATCAGGCACAGCAGTATCGCGACGGCAACCAGAAGGTCATTGGCTTTTTGGTGGGCCAGTGCATGAAGGCAAGCCGCGGCAAGGGCAACCCGAAGCTCTTCAACGAGTTGCTGAGAACGTCGCTCTCGTAAACGGGAACCCGGGAGCCCCGGCAGGGCGGGTGCTTCCTCAAAATTTCGAACAGTCCTGCGCAAGACGAAGGCCACATTAAGTGGCCTTCTTTGCGTGCGGAACTCATTTTGAGCAAGCACCCGCCCTGCCGGGGCTCCCGGGTTCTGCAACGACTCGGCCGTTCGGGTCAGGTGGGCTGATGAAATAGAGTGAATAGGCGCGCTGTGGGCGCGCCCATTTTTTAGAGGAACTCATTGAGAGGCAAGGCCCTGCGCCCGGCCCCTCGGTTCCGACGACTCGGCCCCTCGGGTCAGGTAGGCTGAATGGAATTTGGTGAATGAGGTCGCCGTTGGCGCCCTCATTCTTTATATATGTTGGGAGCGCCAGGTGGTGGGGGTGGTGCCGGTGTATTGTTTGAAGGCTTGGGTGAAGGCGGCCTGCTGAGGGTAGCCTAGGCGCTCTGCTACCTGCGCTATCGTGAGCGCGCTATCGGCCAAAAGGTCCTGTGCTCGCCCCATACGGCGTCTGCGAATGTAGGCGCCCAGGGACTCGCCAGTTTGGGCCTTAAAGGTGGCGCATAGCTTGGAGCGGCTTGTGTAGAGCCTCTCGGCCACCTCGTTGATACCCACACGTCTGCCTTTGTCGAGCGCGCGCTCAATCATTGCCGTTGCTTCTTCGGCAATGGTTATGCTGACGCGTGTGTCTGCCGCCTGCCGCGCCTGCTTGTGGGCCGCGCGCGAACAGGCGAGCTCCGCGACCATGGTCTCCACGATGCCCTGCATATAGACGTGTCCGCCTACGGTGCGAGCGCGGTCCTCGTTAATCCGGCGCAGCGTGTGGCAGATGGCAGACGTCGCTTCCTCGTGCCATGGCTCGGCAAACGCCTCAAAGATTCCCGCGAACTCGGTGGGATAGCGGTGCTCCAGTTCGTCAAAATATTCAGGCAAAAAGAGCACCGAGCGCGAGTGATAGAGCTCCCCCGCAAACAGCGGGCTTAATTCCTCGCCACAGTTATCTTGGATAAAGCTGCAAACGGCATTGTTTGGCCACGGTCCATGCAATGGTTTGAGGTTCGCGGGCGTTATGCCAGCCTCGGGCATGCATGTAAGTGTGGGCGCGCTGACCTCGCTCACGCAGGCATATGGCTCGGGTGTGTATTCGGTCAGGTACATATCGTGCGTCGGGGTGATGAAATGCTCCATGACGATGCAGGCAGGGGAGAGGGGCATGATCCATGCGCGTCCGTGCGCCCGATCGTTTGCCACCTCGCCGGTAAAGACAGCGCCCTTGCCGGAAAGCTCCAGGCCAAACTGCTCAAACTGTGGTGCGTAGAGCTCGGTTATGTCGGTCGCTGCCCGCCGTATTTGCAAAAGCGTCCCTTTCCTTTGCAGAAACGTCCACGCCTGGCTTGATTGTGAGCCATGGCTAACACATCAATGATAAGTTCATTACGGTTAACTCTCAAGCCGTTAGAAAGGAATCTCATGGCAAAGGGATCAAAAAGGGAAGGTGGAGGCATCGGCGAGTTGCTCGCGTATGCCGGTGACCGTAAATTCCTAACGTATTTGGGCATGGCGCTCTCGGCGCTCTCGCAGCTGCTGAGCTTTGGCCCGTACGTGTGCATTTGGCTTGTCGCTCGCGACCTGATCGCCGTGGCACCTAACTGGAGCGAAGCCTGCGACATCGCGATGTATGGCTGGTGGGCCGTGGGGTTTGCGCTGGCAAGCATCGTAACTTATTTCGTGGGGCTCATGTGCACGCATCTGTCCGCGTTTCGCTGCGCGTCCAATATCCGTAAGGCTACGAGCGAGCACCTGCTTAAGTTGCCGCTCGGCTACTTCGACACGCATGCCACCGGCGAGCTGCGCCGCATTGTAGACGGGTGTGCCGCCTCCACCGAGACTTTGCTCGCACACATGCTGCCCGATATCGCAGGCGCCGTCGCCATGGTCGTGGGCTTGCTCGTGCTGCTTTTCGCCCTCGATTGGCGCTTGGGCGCGGCATGCCTCATCTCGGTGGCCATTTCGTTTGGCGCCATGGCTACCATGATGAGCGGCAAAGGCGCCGAGTTCATGAAGGCCTACATGGGAGCGCTGGTCAAGATGAACAAGACCGGCACCGAATACGTACGAGGCATCCCCGTGGTCAAGGTGTTTCAGCAGACGGTCTACTCCTTTAAGGCCTTCCACGATGCGATCGCCGAATACGCCGACATGGCGCAAAACTATGCGGGCACGTTCTGCCGAGGTCCGCAGGTGCTCAACCTTACCGCGCTCAATGGCCTTGTGGCATTCCTGTTGCCCGTGGCGTTGCTGTTGGCGCCAGGCGAGACGGACTTCGCGCATTTTATGACCAACTTCACGTTTTACGCGATATTTTCGGCCGTGGTACCGACGGCCATGACCAAGCTCATGTTTGTGGGCGAGGCCTCTCAGATGAGTGCCGATTCGTTGGCTCGTATTCGAAGCGTCATGGATTCCAAGCAGCTCTCCGTGCCCGCCCAACCCAAGCACCCTGCCGGCAGCGACGTGCGATTTGAGGACGTGAGCTTTACGTACGAGGGCGCCGAGGCACCTGCCGTTAGCCATGTAAGTTTCAGCGTTCCCGCTGGTAGCACTCTCGCCCTGGTGGGTCCCTCGGGTGGCGGTAAGTCAACCTGCGCAAGCCTGATCCCGCGTTTTTGGGATGTTTCCTCGGGTCGAGTGCTCGTAGGCGGTGTGGACGTTCGCGATATGGATCCGCACGAGCTTATGGACCAGGTCGCCTTCGTGTTCCAGACCAACCAGCTGTTCCGGCAAACACTTGCCGATAACGTGCGCGCCTCCAAGCCTACGGCCACTGACGACGAAGTGCGTGCGGCCCTCTCCGCAGCTCAGTGCGACGACATTGTGGCCAAGCTCCCACAGGGCATCAATACCATGCTCGGTGCCGGCGGAGCATATCTTTCGGGTGGCGAGGTCCAGCGCGTGGCACTCGCCCGCGCAATCCTTAAAGACGCGCCTATCGTGGTGCTCGATGAGGCCACGGCGTTTGCCGATCCCGAGAACGAGGCGCTCATCCAGCGCGCCTTTAGCAAGCTGGCGGCGGGTCGCACGGTCATTATGATTGCGCACCGACTCTCGACTGTAGTGGGCGCAGACCAAATCGTGGTGCTCAACCAGGGCAGCGTGCAGGAGTCGGGTACCCATGCCGAGTTGCTGTCCCAAAATGGCCTGTATGCCAAGATGTGGGCCGAGTACGAGCAGGCTGCGAGCTGGAAAATCACTGCAGCGACCGCGGATGCCGCCGTCACGAAGGGAGGCGAGGCCTAAATGTTCGCCTCATTCCAAAAAAAGTATTTCCTATCCGATAAAGGCGTCGCCGGCGTAAAGCGCGGCATTTTCTGGACCACGCTCACCAATCTCATTACCATGGCCGGCATGGGCTTTTTATTCCTGGTTATGGCCGGCTTTGTCGAGCATCTCGCCACCGGCGCCGACCTGCCGGATGCCCTGCCGATCGTGGGCGGCCTCCTGGTCTTTTTCGTGTTGCTCTTTGCCTCTAACTGGCAGCAGTATTACTACACCTACTGCATCTTTTACGAGGAGTGCGGCAAGCAGCGTATGGAGATTGCCGAGCGCTTGCGCAAACTGCCGCTGTCGTTTTTTGGTCGTCGTGATCTGGCCGATTTAACCGAGACCATCATGGGCGACGTCCAGGCCATGGAGCACGCCTACAGCCACGTGCTGGGAGAGCTTTGGGGTGCCATCATCGCAAGCGCCATTGTCTTCGTGGCATCGCTGTTCTTTTGCTGGCAGCTGGCGATTGCGGCGTTTTGGAGCGTTCCCGTGGCCTTTGCCGTGTTGTATCTAACACGCGGCCCCATGACTCCGGTGTTTGATCGCGTGCGCGCCGAGAAGGTCAAGGTTACCGAGGCTATTCAAGAGACGCTCGACTGCGTTCGCGAGATTCGCGCCACCAACCAGGAGGCCCATTATCTTGAGGGACTCAACGCCGTGATCGATGCCGAGGAGCGCGAGACCACCAAGGGCGAGCTCGTTAACGGGCTTTTGGTCAACTCCGCCTTTGCCATCCTGCGTCTGGGCATTGCCACCACGCTGGTCACGGGCGCCGCGATGGTCGCCTCCGGGCAGGTCGACTTTTTGGTGTTGTTTGCCTTCCTGCTTATGGTGAGCCGTATCTATGCGCCCTTTGACCAGGCATTAATGTTAATGTCCGAGCTGTTTGCCGCCGAGTCGTCTGCCAAGCGCATGCGTTCCATCATGGAAGAGCCTGTGGCGCGGGGCAGCGAGAACTTTGAGCCTGCGGGCCACGATGTGGTGTTCGATCACGTGGCATTTGGCTATGGTGCGGGCGAGGACGGCCGCGCCGGCGAGAAAGTTCTTACCGATGTGAGCTTTACCGCCAAGGAAGGCGAAGTTACGGCGCTGGTCGGTCCTTCGGGTTCCGGTAAGTCTACGGTGAGCCGCCTGGCCGCGCGCTTTTGGGATGCCACTGCGGGCAAGGTTACCGTGGGCGGTGTGGATGTTGCGGGCGTCGACCCCGAGGTGCTCCTGCGCGACTACGCCATTGTGTTCCAAGACGTGTTGCTCTTTGACGACACGGTGATGGGAAACATCCGCCTCGGGCGTCGTGATGCCACCGATGAGGAAGTGCTTGCGGCCGCGCGTGCCGCCAACTGCGACGAGTTTGTGAGCCGCATGCCGCAGGGCTACGACACCATGATCGGTGAGAACGGCTCCAAACTCTCCGGCGGCGAGCGCCAGCGCATCTCTATCGCCCGTGCGCTGCTCAAAGACGCGCCTATCGTGCTGTTGGACGAGGCGACGGCGAGCTTGGATGTGGAGAACGAGACCGTGGTGCAACAGGCACTCTCCCGTCTGCTTACAGGTAAGACGGTTATCGTTATTGCCCACCGTATGCGTACGGTGGAAAATGCCGACAAAATCGTTGTGCTCAAGGATGGCGTGGTTGCCGAGCAGGGCACTCCGGCGCAGCTCAAGGCGGCAGGTGGAGAATTCGCCCGCATGGTTGCGCTGCAAAAGGAAGCGGCTGCCTGGCAGCTGTAGGACTGTGACAAAGGGACAGTCCCTTTGTCATATTGAGTTCACCCCCAAAGTTTCCAAAAAGTTAACTTTGGTTGACCATAATAGTTCGACTAAACTAGTCTCAAAGCGTGCTCGAGCAAACTAATGAACTCGGGTGCTAAGGCACCATGCCGCGCTTGTGCGGCAAAAGGGAGAAGCAACATGAAGAAGTCGACGTTTAACACCCTGCTTGTCGGTGGCGGTTTTCTGCTTGGTACGGCCGGCATCAAGCTGCTCACCAGCGCTCCGGTAAAGAATGCCTGCGTGCAGGGCATCGCGTGCGGTATGCGCGTCAAGAACTGCTACCAGGACATGGTCGAGCAGGCCAAGGCTAATGTCGACGACATGGTTGCCGAGGCGGCCTACATCACCCAGAGCGAGGCCGCTGCTGACGAGGCAGCAGAGTAACGCTCCCAGGCACAAACTATGAGATTCTCGATTATTAGCGAGATCCCCGGCAGGACCCGTCTTCAATTGGCGGGTCCTGTGCCAGAGAGCGATCTCGATGCACTTCTTAAGCTCAGCGGCGATATCGACGGCGTGCACAAGGTGCGCGTGTATGGCCGCATTGGCCAAATGGCGCTCGAATATGACGAGCCACGCCGCGATGCCGTGCTGGCCGCCGTCGGTGCACTCGATGCCCAGGCCATTGCCGACGCAAAGACGGGTTACGTGATGCAGCTTGAGCCACGCAAACACAAGCTCGTCATGGATCTTGCCACACTTATCGGCGCCCACTACGCGCGCCGCTGGTTTTTGCCCACGCCCCTGCGTGCGGTGTTTGTCGTGGCCGGTTACATGACCTTTTTGCGCGCCGCTCTCCGTGAGCTCGCGCAGCCGCGCCTGACCGTCCCCGTGCTCGACGCTTCGGCCATCGGCATCTCGTTTGTCAAACGTGACGTCGACACCGCGGGCCAGACGATGTTCCTGCTCAACGTGGGCGAGCTGCTCGAGGACTACACCCGCGCCATGAGCGAAAACGAGCTCATCAACTCGCTGCTCGATGTGCCCGACAAGGCGCAAAAGGTCGTCGGCGACACCGAGGTAAGCGTTGCCGCCACCGAGCTTGAACCCGGCGATTTGGTCGCCGTGCGCACCGGCATGTCTATCTGTATCGACGGCGTGGTCGAGCAGGGGAGCGCTATGGTCAACCAGGCGACCCTGACCGGCGAACCGCTGGCCGTCGAGCGCAGCGTGGGCGACGACGTATTCGCCGGCACCGTTGTGGAAGATGGCAGCATCTTGGTGCGTGTGCGCGCCAACACGGCTCAGACCAAGCTCCGCTCGATCGTCTCGCTCGTGCAGACGGCCGACTCGCTCAAGTCCGAGGGTCAGTCGCACATGGAGGACCTCGCCAACAAGATCGTCCCATGGAACTTCCTGCTCGCGGGCCTGGTTGCGCTCACCACGCGCAGCCTCATCAAGACCTCAGCGGCGCTGATGGTCGACTACTCGTGCGCACTCAAACTCACGGGCTCCGTCGCCGTCATGACTGCCATGAGCGATGCTGCCAAGATGGGCGTCATGGTCAAGGGCGCCAAGTACTTTGAGTCGTTTGCCAAGGCCGACACTATTGTGTTTGATAAGACCGGCACGCTCACCGAGGCGCAGCCGCGCCTGGCTTGCGTGCTCACGACCGATGGCTGGAGCGAGGACGAGGTTCTGCGCCTTTCCGCATGCCTGGAGGAGCATTTCCCGCATCCGGTGGCGCGTGCCGTGGTCAACGCCGCCCGCGAGCGCGGGCTCGAGCACCGCGAACGCCATGCCGCGGTCGAGTACATCGTGGCGCACGGCATTGCCTCGTCCATTGAGGGGCGTCGCGCGATTATCGGCTCGGCGCACTTTGTATTCGAGGACGAGGGCGCGCAGCTCGAGTCCGACATTAAGGAGCGCATCGAGTCCCAGATGCAGGGCTTGTCGCCGCTGTACCTGGCGGTCGACGGCACGGTCGTGGGCGTGCTTGGTATCGAGGACCCGCTCAAGGCCGGGGTCCGTGAAGCCATCGCCGATCTGCATGCGCTGGGCGTTAAGCATGTCGTTATGCTCACTGGCGATTCGGAGCGCACGGCCGAGCGCATTGCGCGCGAGGCGGGTGTCGACGAGTTTAAGGCCGAACTGCTGCCCGAGGACAAGTACGCTTATGTAGAGCGCATTAAGAGCGAGGGGCGCCACGTTGCCATGGTGGGCGACGGCGTCAACGATTCGCCGGCGCTCGGTTTGGCCGACGTGGGCCTGGCGATGGGTGGTGGAAGCGACATCGCCAAGGAGGTTGCCGATATCATCCTGACCGATACGGATCTGGCCGCAATCGTGCGCCTGCGCCGTATGAGCCAGGGGCTTATCGACCGTCTGACGAGTTCCTACTCTAAGGTGATGCTCACCAACTCAGCACTCTTGGCACTGGGCATTACCGGCACGATTACCCCGCAGGCGTCGTCGCTGCTGCACAACGGTTCAACGATCGCCTACAGCCTGAGCAACGCGAAAGCTTACCTGCGTTAGCAGACGTGTTCGCCCACGTTATCCGGCCTGTGCCCAGACGGCATCGGTGTCGTTTGGGCGCAGGCCTTTTGCATTTGACCATTTGCTAGCATCTCTATATAGTGTTGCTAGCGGTGCTAGCAATTGAAGGGAGCGGGATCAACGTGGGTGCTGTTAGTGGCATGGCGCAGGTGAACGTTCGCGTGGATCGCCAGGTCAAGAACCGTGCCGAGGAAGCGCTGCGGCTTTCGGGCGGGTCACTGCCCGAGCTCATCAAAAAGGTGGTGGCCAAGGTCGCGCAGGGTGGCGGGCAGTGCGAGGAGGTGCTTGCGGCTGTCGACGACCGGCACCAGGCCGTCGCGCCCGATACTCCGTTTGCCGCGTCGTGGGCAGCGGCAGACCGGCTTTATGCAGATTTGGGCATCGCTGCGTCGCCCGTATCCGACGATCGCGGTTGGGACGCAATCTATTCCGAAGCCATGGATGAGCATTATCGCCAAAAGGGGATGATCCAGTGAGTGGGGCGCCTCTCAAGATCATGGTGGACGCCAACGTATGGGTTGATTCGTTTTGCGTCGACCATGCCGAGTCGCTTGCCGCGCGTGCGTTTATTGGGCAGGCGACGGAGACGGGGGCGTTGCTGTTCTTCCCGGTGCATATCGCCAAGGACGTGCTGTACGTTGTCCAACACGAGCTGAAGCGTAGCGTTCTTGCCAGCGGGGGAGCGCTCGACGAGGCTTCTGCCCGCGCGATTGGCGATGCGGCGCTGGCGTTTGTTCGGAATATGACCGAAAACGCCACGGCCGTGGGTGCAGATGCGTCGGACCTTTGGCTGGCCGACAAATACTTAGCGCTCCATCGCGATTACGAGGACAACTTGGTGCTCGCCGCTTGCAAGCGCGCGCAGGTCGATTACTTGGTGACCAACGATCGCAAGCTGCTCGAACATGCCGATCTTGCAGCAAAGACCCCGCGCCAAATGATGCCGATTCTTGCTTTGGCCGAACGCAGCGGCGCGGCTATCGGTTGACGCGAACTGTTTGCGGGTCTCTTGGACGACGATGCGCCAAGGGGCCCGCGTCTGCTATTTACAAAAGCTCGGCCTTGATGGCGTGACTTTCTGCGAGCTGCTCGGCTGCCTTTTCGTCGGAGCTGTCGAGTGCTGCCAGACTGCGGTAGACCCACTCGTTGACCTGGGTGTTCTTGACGCCCGCGGTCTGCATAAGGGTGCCTACCTCGCGGATTGCTGCGAACAGATCGGCTTTGGGACCCGCGAGCTCGACCTCGATGCCGTGGTAGGCGGCCACGCCGCGGTTCTCACTCACGTGGTCGATAAAGCCCTCGACGGTCTCAAACTGCTTGGCGAGAGCTGCATCACCGTCAGCGTCCAGCGCGACGAGTGCGTTCGATACCGTGAGGGCGGGATGTCCGCAGGGGACAAAGCCTTCGATGACATCCATAGCTTCGGTAATGGTTGAGCCCAGGCCTGCGAGGGCATTGACGAGTTGCTGCTTGGTATCCATAACGGTCCTTTCGACGGTTCAATTTTGCTTGGCGAAAATATACGTGACGCGATCGGTAGCAAAAGTGCGAAGTGCGGCACACATTGGGGTCTTCACAGCTCGTGCATAGAACAGCTGTCCGCTTTCAGAACGTGGTAAGATAGCTATCCACGAGCGGGGTTCACCCCGCGTGTTCCTTGAAAAGTCGACGGGCATTGGGCGCTCGTGCCCAATGCCATCCAGACTTTCCCGACATTCGGGGGGCGACTGGTTTCGACACGATAGCTCTGAGAGAGGAAGCAAGCCGAGGTCTCCTCGCCTCGTTAAACAGGGGTACCGTCAAATTGAATTGACAACAACTCTTCTTTTGAGCCTATGGCTCTCGCTGCTTAGTTTATAGCGGCGCGTCAACCCGGTGATTTCCCCGACACCGGCGCGACGTCATGTTAGGGGAATGCTCCTGCGCACGTAATCGGTATGGCGCAGGCTAAGACCGAACCGGTTAGGACGCCGCGAGCGTGTCGCTGCGCGCAAAGCGTCCGAGACTAAACCAGCGACTGAGCTTGGAGATGCCAATCAGGGGGCTTTCGTGGACCGGAGTTCGATTCTCCGCGCCTCCACCAATAGTTACAGGCAGGTAGAGAAGTGTCTCTACCTGCTTTTTTATTACTTACAGATACCGCGGAGAATCGAACTCTATGCAGGGCGCGAGCGTTAAACAAACGCGGAGCGTTTGTAGCGAGCGGGCGAGGACGCCGGCAGGCGGCCGAAGCCGGTGCGTATTTGCGAAGCAAATACGCGGATTCTCCGCGAAAACTTCGACTCAAAACGGATGCGATGTTTATCGAATCTCAGCCGGCCATGCGCCGCATCAGCGGATCCCCTCCCGCACCGCGGAGAATCGAACTCTGTGCAGGGCGCGGGCGTAAAGAAAACGCCTCAGTGACGCAGAGTGGGACGCGCTTTCCCGATGGCAGCCCAGGCGGAAAGCACGTCCCGGAATCCGCGCTCAGACTGGGACGTAGTTTCCGGATGGCGCCTCAAGCGGAAACCGCATCCCGGAATCTAAGCTCGGAATGGGATTCATTTTCCTGATGGTGGGCTCAGCGGAAAATGAGACCCGGAATTTGCTCTGAGAACGGGACACACTTTCCGCTTCACTTGCCGCCTCAAAAAACCTGCGCTCTCGCCATCCCAAAACTGGGTAGAAGAAAGCCAAAACGCAATCGCAGGAGGTCAACATGACTGCAGAAGATAAGGCAAAGAACGCCGGCAAGGTCGCGCTCGTCCTGGAGGGCGGTAGTTTTCGCGGGCAGTTTACCGCGGGCGTGCTCGACGTTCTCATGGAGGCCGGCGTCGAGATTCCGGCGGTATATGGCGTATCGGCCGGCGCCCTCAACGGCGTGAACTACAAGTCGCACCAGATCGGCCGTGCCAACCGCATCAACCTGGCTTTCTGCAACGACAACCGCTTCATGGGCGCCGCGTCGTTTGCGTCCACGGGCTCTATTGTGGGTTACGACTTTATCTTCAACGATGTCCAGGACCGCCTGGATCCCTTTGACAACGAGACGTTCAACGCGAGCCCCATCGAGATGTACGCCGTCGCGACGGACATGCTCTTTGGAACCGCCGCGTACCTTCCGGTCAAAAGCGCCGTACTCGATCTCGACGCCGTACGCGCATCGACCTCGTTGCCGCTGGTGACGCCGCCGGTCGAGATTGACGGGCACAAATACGTCGACGGCGGCGTAGCCGATTCGGTTCCTATCGAGCATGTGCTCGAGGAGGCGGGCTTCGACCGTGCGGTCGTCATCGTCACGCAAGACCGTTCGTATGAGAAAAAGCCCTACGAGTTTTTGCCGGCCGCGCGTGCGCGTTATGCCGACTACCCCTATCTGCTCGAGGCTATCGAGACGCGCCACGACCGCTATAACATCCAGCGCATGCATCTGTGGAAGTATGAGCGCGAGGGCCGTGCGCTGGTCGTTGCTCCGCAAAAGCCGGTCGAGGTCGGCCATGTCGAGCACGATCCGGCAAAGCTTTTGGACCTGTATATCCAGGGCCGTCAGGAGGCAAAGCGCCTGCTCGCGGAAATCCAAGAGTTCGTTGAGCGCTAGCGACGGCGAACCCTCAAAAAATGACAACAGCTAAAGAGCTGGAAAATCACGGCTCGTGGATGACATGTGCAGAAACTCTGGTCGGAACCAAAATACCTGTTGACTCGTACGGCGAGCGGGGTAATATGGACGGGTTACTTGCAGAGCCCCGTGAATCTCTGTAACAACACGTACTGTACATGGAGGAGTCTAAGTGATTTCGAAATCGACTCACTACGCCAAGCAGGGCGAGGTCCAGCGCAACTGGGTTCTCGTCGACGCCGATGGTGCTGTCCTGGGCCGTCTTGCCACCCAGATCGCAATGATCCTGCGCGGTAAGAACAAGCCCCAGTTCACGCCCAACAGCGACTGCGGCGACTTCGTTGTCGTCATCAACGCCGATAAGGTCCAGCTTACCGGTAACAAGGCCGACACGAAGACCTATTATCGCCACAGCGGCTACAACGGCGGCCTCAAGGCTGAGAGCTTCCGCCAGGCTATGGAGAAGCACCCGGAGAAGGTCATCGAGCGCGCCGTTCGCGGTATGCTGCCCAAGACCACCCTCGGCCGTGCCCAGATGACCAAGCTTAAGGTCTACGCTGGTGCCGAGCATCCGCATGCTGCCCAGAACCCCACGAAGATTGAGCTGGAGGCTTAAAGATGGCTGAGAACACCGTTGTCTACCAGGGTACCGGCCGTCGTAAGAACGCCGTCGCCCGCGTCCGTCTCGTCCCCGGCACCGGCAAGGTGACCATCAACAAGCGTGACGCCGAGCAGTATTTCGGCCGTCATCAGCTCGTTGAGAACGCCCTTGCTCCCTTCAAGGTGACCGACACCGCCGGTCAGTTCGACGTTATCGCTCTGTGCGATGGCGGCGGCATCTCCGGCCAGTCCGGCGCTCTGCGCTTGGGCATCGCTCGCGCTCTTCTGAACGCTGGCGACTACCGTGCTGACCTCAAGAAGGCCGGTTTCCTTACGCGCGATGCTCGCGTGGTCGAGCGCAAGAAGTACGGCCTCAAGAAGGCCCGCCGCGCTCCCCAGTTCTCCAAGCGCTAAGGTTTTATCTCCTTTCGAGATACAATGTACAAGCGGGGCCTGCCGATTCCTCGGCGGGTCCCGCTTTTCTTTTTCGACTAGGGTGGGCGGTTGCATATCGCCTGCTAGGGAAGGAGCGATCCTATGCCCCAGAACATCTTCGGTACCGACGGCGTCCGTGGCGTCGCCAACGCCGATCTTTCGTGCGACCTCGCGTTTCGTCTGGGCCGCGCGGCGACCAAGTTCCTTGGTCCGGACATCTGCATCGGCCGTGACACGCGCCTTTCGGGCACCATGCTCGAGAGTGCTCTGACTGCCGGCATTATGGCCGAGGGCGGCCGTCCGCATTGCTGCGGCGTCATCCCCACGCCCGCCGTGGCGCTGCTCACCGTTCAGAACGAGCTCGATGGCGGCATCGTCATCTCCGCTTCGCATAATCCGCCGGAGTTCAACGGCATCAAGTTCTTTAGCCGCAAGGGCATGAAGCTTCCCGATGCTGTCGAGGAAGAGATCAGCGCCTGGGTCATGTCCGAGGAAGCCATGGCTGCCGACACGCTGCCGACCGGTGCCGGCGTGGGCCACATTATCAAGATGAAGGACGCCCGCAAGGCATATGTTGACCACGCCATCGATACGCTTGATGGCCTGAGGCTTGACGGCCTGGTCGTTGCTGTCGACTGCGGCCATGGCGCTTCTTGCCAGACCACGCCCGCCGCGCTGCAGCGCCTAGGCGCCACGGTGCACGCTATCAACACCGATTATTGCGGCACGGACATCAATGTCGAGTGCGGCTCTACGCACCTCGAGCCCCTGCGCGAGCTCGTGCTGCGCACCCATGCTGACATCGGTCTGGCCCACGACGGCGACGCCGACCGCGTACTGTTCGTGGACAGCGAGGGCAATGAGATCGACGGTGACTACATCCTGGCTATCTGCGGTTCCGACCTCGCCGCTCGTGGCAAGCTCGCCAACTCCGAGATCGTCTCGACCGTCATGTGCAACCTTGGCTTCTCCATCGCTATGAAGGAGCAGGGCTTCGAGATGGTTCAGACCGCCGTGGGCGACCGCTACGTTCTGGAGCGCATGCTCGCGGACGGCGCCGTCATCGGCGGCGAACAGTCCGGCCACATCATCTTCCTGGAGCACAACACCACCGGTGACGGCCTGGTGACGGCTCTGCAGCTGCTGGCCGTGCTCAAGCGCACCGGCCGCACCCTCACCGATCTTGCCGGCATCATGAAGAAGTACCCGCAGGTACTCGTCAACGTGCATTCCGGCAACAAGGCTGGTCTGGACGATTGCCAGCCCATTTGGGACGCCGTCGCTGCTGCCGAGAAGGAGCTTGACGGCCGTGGCCGCATTCTGGTGCGCCCGAGCGGTACCGAGCCGCTGGTCCGCGTGATGGCCGAGGCCGAGACGCACGAGCTGACCCAGCGCGTTGTCGACGACATCGTCGAGGTTGTCAAGCGCGAACTTCCCTAATGGTCAAAAACCGGTGCCAAGTGGTAAACTGTTAAGGTTATTTTGATTGATTGGTATGTCCGAGGGGGAGCATGTTCACTAAAGTCCTAAGGTCTTTTGGTATGCGTGGTCGAGTCCTTACGCTGGATGCTCCCATCTCGGGCGACGTCATTCCGCTCTCCGAGGTAAACGATCAGACGTTTGCCACCGGCCTTTTGGGCCAGGGCGTGGCGATCCAGCCCACCGGAACGCGTGTGATTGCACCGGCTGATGCCAAGGTCGAGGCTATTTTTCCCACGGGACACGCTGTTGCGCTTAACACGGTCGATGGTCTGGACGTGCTCATCCACGTTGGTTTGGACACCGTTCAGCTCGAGGGCAAGCACTTTACCGTGCATGCGCAAGTGGGTGACATCGTCCATAAGGGTGATGTACTCATTGAGTTCGATCGCGAGGCAATTGCTGCCGAGGGCTACGATGTGACGGTTCCCATCTTGGTGTGCAACTCCGTTGAGTTCTCGAGCATCAAGGGCTCCGTTGGTGTGCATGTCGAAGAGATGGACCAGCTCATCGTTGCTCGCGAGCGCTAGCAAGTGCACGTGGCCATTAGCCTACAATTCAAACACGTTTACGGAGGGCGCCCTTGAAAGAGGACGCCCTCCGTGGCAAGATGGGAAACGTCCGAGGCTAAACAGCTTTGGGTCACCGTGGACGGGCAGGGGCCTCGACGCGGCTAGACACGAGACACATACATTACGCGACCTCGCCCTGGTGGCCGCACACGTTGGTTGCGGCCGACGCGGGCCGCGGGCAAGTGCTTGTAAGGGAGCCTTGCCTCTCTTGTACGAGAAAGGACGCGTAATGAAGATCATTAAAGCTAAAGACTACGAGGATATGAGCCGCAAGGCCGCCAATATCATCTCGGCGCAGGTTATCCTCAAGCCCGACTGTGTGCTGGGACTTGCCACCGGCTCCACCCCGATCGGTGCCTACAAGCAGCTCGCTGCTTGGTACGAGAAGGGCGACGTCGACTTTGCCGAGGTCAGCACCTATAACCTAGACGAGTATCGCGGCCTTTCGCACGACGATCCCCAGAGCTATCACTACTTCATGCGTGAGAACTTCTTCGATCACATCAACATCGACCTGAACAACACGCATGTGCCCGACGGTTCCAACCCCGACGCCGCCGCTGCCTGCTCTGAGTACGACAAGATCGTCGCCGACGCCGGTTACCCGGATCTGCAGCTGCTCGGTATTGGCAACAACGGCCACATCGGCTTCAACGAGCCCGATGACCACTTCTCCAAGGGTACGCACTGCGTCGACCTCACCGAGAGCACCATTCAGGCCAACAGCCGCCTGTTCGACAGCATCGACGATGTTCCCCGTCAGGCCTACACCATGGGCACTCAGACCATTATGTATGCCCGCATGATCCTGGTTGTCGCCAACGGCGAGGCCAAGGCTCAGGCCGTGCACGATATGTGCTATGGTCCGGTTACGCCCGAGTGCCCGGCTTCGATCCTGCAGCTGCACACCAACTGTGTTGTCGTTGCCGACGAGGCCGCCCTTTCGCTCTGCGAGTAGCGCGAATCCTGCAGCTCGACATAGCCTTGCCTAAGGCCTCCGCTTTGCGGGGGCCTTTTTGCTATCCCTTTTTGCCCACTTGACCAAAAACTTGCCGCAAGCTTGACGAATGCCGGATGTCCAACAGCTTGATTCATTCTATACCAGATTCTATGCAAAAATGCCACTAGAAGGTCGTAGACGGTAGCGGGTGCTAGGCGAGTTGAATGACATGGCTGAACCTTGTTCATCTGCGTTACACTGCCGCTTAGATGGGACAAGCTGACAAGCTCATTTACCTGCTTAAAGACCGATTAGTCGGGGGATTAATAACAATCGGCCCTCGCTGTACAAAAACTTGCCGCTTGCGTACCAAAAGACAACCTAAAACACAAGGTCGCTCTATTCATAGCGCGGCTTGTATGGTCTTGCGGCTACAGTGTCCATACGGTCGAGTTGAGGAGCGGGCATGGTAAACGATTTGAGCGGTATAGACGACCTCGAGCTGATGCCGTTAGGCGGAGGCTATATGGTGCGACGCGAACGCTTGATGAATGAGCTTATCGCCAAGGGCCGAAAGGCCGGCATCGTGGTTCTTTATGCGCCCGACGGGTTTGGGAAGACCTCGGTGCTGCTGCAGTACACCCATGAGGTTAAATGCGATCCGACGCGAGGCCCCGTGCGGATTATCGAGGCCGATCGCGCCACTGGGCGCGAGGTGTTTATGCAGCTCGAGGTGGTTACCGAAGAACTCAAAGACAAACCGCATTCCCTTATCGCGATTGATAATGTGCCAAACCTCGATCAACACGATACCGAAGACCTCATCGACAGGATTCGCGGCCTGCGCGCTATGGGGGTAGGGGTCTTTATCTCCTGTCGTCCTTCAAATCGTCAGCTGATTCATGGGCTGGGCGATTCGGTTAAGATCAATGCGCAGATGCTCAAGGTGCATGCCTATGAGTATTCGGCGTGGGCATCGGCGTTTTCGATCAGCACATCGCTCGACTTTTATCAGCTCACGCAAGGCGTGCCCGAGCTCGTTTCGGCATTGCAGACGGGTCTGTATGGCCAAGGCGACGTAGCCGGTCCGCTCGAAAACGAGATTGTCAACGTATATGGCGCGGCACTTGTCGATCTGGCTTCGCTCGACAATAATGCGCTGTTTTGCGTGGCATGCCTCATGGTTTTGATGGGCGAGGGCAATATCGCAGAACTCGAGGCCTGCGGGGTGAGGCTGTCGATGGTCGACCAGTCCTACTTTGTACGCGACTACCCGATCTTTGGCTTGGATCCCGCCGAGCGGAGTTTTACGTGTCTGGGCACGGAGGATAACGGACGCTTGCGCTTGCGTAAGTTGGTGGCCGAGGTTCGCCCCGAACTTGTTCCGAGGGCGGCCCGGATTTTGCTTAAGGCGGGCCGATGCGATGCGGCGATGGGCCTGGCAGACGCCTTTTTGGACCGTGAAGCGGTCCTTGAACTTGCTGGGCAGTATGGGGTCGATCTGGCTCTGACGGGGCACGGGGCCGATATCTGCCGAGCGGCGCTGGGCACGGTTGATGCCGACGATTCGGCTCCAGAGCCAACGCCTGCCGAGGCGCTCGGCGTATATCTGGCAGCGGTCAGCGTGTCCAATACAAAGCTCGCTCGCTATATGGCATCGGTCATCGAGCGCGGGGGCGAACGGGCGGCCTGCGAAATAGACCCTGTCTCATGGAGGGTGGCCCAGACACTGACGGCTGTTTGCTATGGGGACAACGGGCTTGGGCTTCCTACGAACCTGGCCGTGCCAGAAATCGAGACATCCCATACCGCACTCGATATGCTGTCCGCGCATATCGAGGTCAAGCGCTGTCTGACCGAGCGGGGAGATGATGGCGGCGTTCTACGGCAGCTCAAAACGAGCAAGGCCTACGACTGCGAGCTCGACATCGCGGGGATTGTTATACGGGCCGATAGCATGCTGGTGGAGCTCTTTGACGGGTCGTTTGCGGGAACCGACGAGCGCGACGACGAGATGACGGTGGTGCGGGAGGCGCTCGACGTACGCGGGCTTAAGGCGATGGCTATCTGGGTGCGCATGGTGTTGGCGGCACGGCGGCTCCTTTCCGGCTTGCCGGTAACCGACGATGCGGCGTTCAACGAGCTCGATCGTTTTGCCGTGCGCATGCGCGACAACCAGATTCAGCTGTTTGGCCTGTTGCTAGAAGGTTGGCAGTCGCTGGCAGAGGGACGGCCGGTTAATGCAAAGTTCCGTGCGGTCCAAGTGCTCAAACTTGCCGAGGAGTCGATTGCGTACATGCGCGATAACGCATTGCTGCTGGAGCGCGCGGCATATCTGCGTAACACCTCGATGGTTTCGGTTCGCGAGGAAGCGGAGCTACTCGATATAAGCCAGACGCAGGTTGGTGGCGCAGAAGCCTGGATGGTGGCGCTGCATTTGGCCTGCGCGGGGCGAGATAGCGATCTTGCGGCCTGGATGTCCATGAATCGTGCGGGGATTCTAGAGCCATCGTATCGGCTCTTTGCGCGCCTTGCCATGCATTGTCTGGGCGAGCCGGCGGGCAGGATACGCAAGAAGCTTCCCGTGCGCGAGCTGTCGCGGTACTCGCTGCGCGACGATTTGGAAGGAGAGGGCGAGCGCCTGTTCCAGGCCGGCGAGGTTGAAGCCGTTGATACCATCGACCATATCGAGATTCGCATGTTTGGTGCGTTTCGCGCCGAGCGCGACGGGTTTCCCATCACGGACAAAATGTGGCGCCGCAAGAAGGCGGCGACACTTGCCGAGCGGCTTGCGCTGGGCATGGATGCGCTCGTCGATCGTGAGACGCTGGCCATGGAGCTGTGGCCCCATGCCGAGTTTAATAGCGCCCGCAACAACCTGTACTCGACGATATCGCGCTTGCGGTCGGCTTTGGGACCGACGCCGGATGGCAAGTCGTGTGTGCTCATCCAAAATGAATGCATTGGGCTCAACGGCGACTACGTCAAGACCGATGTGCGGCTGTTTGACCAGATAAGCCGCGAGGTTTTGGGAAATCGCACGGGTGCGCGCGGACCCCATTTAGTTGAGCTGTGCCTTAAGATTGAGCAACTTTATGCCGGACCGCTGTATGTTCCCAATGGCTGTAATCCCACCTACTTTTTGCGTATGCGACGCATTATGCAGTCAAAGTACATCGATTGCATGATTAAGGGAGCAAATGCCGCTCTAGAAGAAAACGATCTGCAGTCGGCGATTTGGCTGGCGGAGTCGGGGCTTCGGCAGGAAACGGCGCGTGAGGATATGGTGCGCTGCGCCATGCGCGTCTACAGTGCGGCGGGGCGACGGCGCGATATCGTCGAGCTGTACAGCGGGCATATGCACCATCTGAGGGAGCAGGTCAATGGCGTGCCCGAGCCCGAGACGCGGCGTCTATACGAGCGCTTGGTGGAGGGGCGGCTCAATCGCGTGCTGGTCGAGCGATAAAAAACGGGCGCCCGAAGTACTTGGGCGCCCGTAAGCTTGCCATGTGTTGGCTCGCCGGATCATTGGCTCTTAGACGAGCTTGATCTTCTCGATGTCCTTGCGCGAGGACTCGCGATACAGCGAGAACTTGCGGCCGATGACCTGGACGACCTCGGCGTGGCAACGCTCAGCGAGCTCCTCGGCGGCCTCGCGGGCGGAAAGACTAGAGCCATCGAGCACGGAGCACTTAACGAGCTCGTGCTTCTCCAGGTAGGCGACCGTCTGCTCGACGGTGCCCTCGTTGACGTCGGACTTGCCGATGATGATGGCGGGGTTGAGGTGATGGGCCATGCTGCGAAGCTGCTTGACCTGTGCTCCTGTCAGTGCCATGGGTTCTCGCTTTCTATGTATGGGGCGCCCCACGATGGGGCCTTAATCTACGTGAGCTGTCCCACGATAGCGCAGGAACGGCGCGGTGTGGAGCGCGTTTGCCCAGTTCAAAAAGAATGCGGATGCCGAGTGAGTGGGCGGTGCGGGCTGCGAACAAGCTATGAGCTGGGCGCAGAGACCGGCTCCCATGCAATAAACGCCCAACGAACCTTGCGGACATGATCGAGCATATAGCGCCCCTGCGGCACGCCCTTGGAACCCGGCTCACCGGCATGGGGGTTCTCAATCATGTGTTGAGCGATGTAGGCGCGCAGGCGGTCGATTTTATCCTCGTTGCCATGCTCGAGCATACGGGAAAAATCTGCCACGCCCGCCTCAAGGCTATCGAAAGTATCGCGACGAGGCGATTCAAAGTACGTAACCTGCGGCAACGCACCCATCTGAATGAGGATGTTGAAGGCGTACACAAAGCCATTACTGCAGGTAACCGAGGCACCGATAGCGTTCATCAGGTGCAGATCATAGCGCGGGCTGGAGTTGGCGACCATCGTGACAGCACAACGCCGACGAGCCGTACGATCAAGTTTGGCAAGCGCGTCTTTCAGATCGGTCGTCGTAACCGACCGACTGGCAAAGGCAACATCCACCGCTTTCGCGACCGGTCCAACCAAATCCCAATCATCATCCCAAGCAAGCTCAAGCGGCGTAATAAGATCCTCGAGCCCGTAATACTCAATGCCGGCATCAAGGGTGCCCAACATAGCGGGGGAGAAATCAGCCGCAATCACCGGATGCCCAGCCTGAGCAAGCGGAATAGCAATCGACCCAGCCCCGCATCCCATATCGAGCATCGACTCACCAGGCTTCAACGCCAACAGCTTTATAAAATCCCGAGCATAAGGGGCAGTCTCCAGCGGACGAAAATGCCGAGCCCTTTTATCCCACTCAAAAGAATCATCAGCCCGCCGCCGATCAGCTTGCAGACGCATCCACTCGCCATTCCAATCAACAGAAAGAAGCTCAGAGCGAGCATTCCCATCAACCACGGGCCAACCTCCTAGCAACAAAAAAGCGACTCCTCCCAAAAGAAGAGCCGCAACCAGCATATATCAGAAAAAGAACCGTTCCAACGCCAAACCGCCGCACCAGCCAAGTGGTGCAGGAGCGAAGCAACTGCAACCGGGATAGAACCCAACTGAGGTCCCGTTGTGCGGGAGCCCCGGGGAGGGCAAATATATAAGGTCGATCGCGAGTTCCGCACGAGCCGGAGAGCACTTAATGTGCTCTCCGTGCGAGTCAGGACTGTCCGAGCAGGCGACCTTATATATTTGCCCTCCCCGGGGCTCCTCGCCAGTCCCCCTCAGCTAGTTCTTCAGCGAGTTCAGCGGCGCCGGGAAGCGTCCACCGCGGTGGGCAAGCACGGTGCCGGCGTTGGGGTTCACCGGCATGATGGGCGCACGGCCGAACAGGCCGCCGTACTCGACGCAGTCGCCCACGCCCTTGCCGATGGCGGGGATCACGCGGACGGCCGTGGTCTTGTTGTTGATGACGCCGATGGCCATCTCGTCGGCGATGATGCCGGCGATGGTCTCGACCGGGGTGTCGCCGGGGATGGCGATCATGTCCAGGCCAACGGAGCACACGCAGGTCATGGCCTCGAGCTTCTCGAGCGAAAGCGCGCCGGCCTCGACGGCGGCGATCATGCCGGCGTCCTCGGACACGGGGATAAAGGCGCCCGAGAGACCGCCCACGCTGGAGCTGGCCATGACGCCGCCCTTCTTGACGGCATCGTTGAGCATGGCGAGCGCGCAGGTCGTGCCGGGGCCACCGCAGGTGCCCACGCCGATGATCTCGAGGATGCGCGCGACGGAGTCGCCGATGGCAGGCGTGGGAGCCAGCGACAGGTCGACAATGCCCTTCTCGACACCCAGACGATGGGCGGCCTCGCGGCTCATGAGCTCGCCGGCGCGGGTGATCTTAAAGGCGGTCTGCTTGATCTTCTCGGCGACTTCCATCATCGATGCGGAATCGGGCAGCGTCTCCAGGGCTGCGGCCATAACGCCGGGGCCCGAGACGCCAACGTTGATGACGGCGTCGGCCTCGCCACCGCCGTGGACGGCGCCCGCCATAAACGGGGAGTCCTCGACCATGTTGGCAAAGCAGACAAACTTGGAGGCGCCAACGGAATCCTGGTCGGCCGTGAGCTTAGCGGCATCGATGATGGTCTGGGCGGCCATAAGCACGGCGTCCATGTTGATGCCGGCGCGCAGGCTGGCGACGTTGACGCTGGAGCAGACGCGGCTCGTGGTGGCGAGCGCCTGCGGGATTGACTGGATGACGCGGCGGTCGGCGTTGCCGATGCCCTTCTGGACGAGTGCGGAGAAGCCGCCCAGGTAATCGATGCCGAGCGTCTCTGCCGCGCGGTCGAGGGCATGCGCGATGGGGGTGAGGTCCTCATCCTTGCAGCACGCGGCGATCTGCGCCACCGGGGTGACGGAAACGCGCTTGTTGACGATGGGGATACCGTACTCGCGCTCGAGGTTCTCGGCGGTCTCGACCAGATGCTCAGCCGTGTGCGTCACGTGGTCGTAGATCTTCGTGCACATGCGGTCGAGGTTCTCGTCACCGCAACCCATGAGCGAAACACCCATGGTGATGGTCCTGATGTCGAGGTTCTGCTCCTCAACCATGCCGCGGGTTTCCGCGATTTCTGCGGGCGTGATCGCCATCCTTGCGCTCCTATCTGCCAAAACGAGCATAGTCTTATCTATTCTAACGTGCCGCACGTGCCAAGTGGCGCATGCGGCACGTTTTGGTGCTCGGTTGTTTCCGTTGTGTTACTGCCCAAAGACCTCTTCGGCGATACGAGCGCTTTCGGCGGCGTCCTTGGCGTAGTAGTCCGCGCCGATCTGCTTGGCGTATTCGGGGGTGAGTACGGCGCCGCCTACGATGATCTTGACGCCCGGCACCTCGGCATGAAGCAGCTTGATGGTCTCTTCCATGGCCACGACGGTGGTAGTCATAAGCGCCGAGAGGCCGACGAGCTTAATGTCGCGCTCCTGTACGGTCTTGAGCACCTCCTGCGGATCGACGTCGCGGCCTAGGTCAAAGACGGTATAGCCGTAGTTATCGAGCAGCATCTTGACGATGTTCTTACCGATGTCGTGGATGTCGCCCTTGACGGTGGCCACGCAGATCTTGCCCTTGTCGGCAATCTCGCCGGCGGGCATCAGGCGTTTGATGGTATCGAAGCCCACGCGCGCGGCCTCGGCCGAGGCCATGAGCTGCGGCAGGAAGAACTTGCCCTGGTCAAAGAGGACGCCCACCTCGTCGAGGGCGGGGATAAAGTGATTGTTGATGAGGTCCATGGCGTCGTGGTCTGTCAGCAGACGCTCGGTCTCGGCAGCGATCTCGCCTTTGCGGCCCGAGACGACCATGCGACGAATCGGGTCGTCGTTGCCGTCGGTGCCGGTGGTGCCAGCAGCGGGCACAGCGTCGGTCGATACTGCCTGAGCAGCTGCCGGGTTGGCGGCGATCTTGTACGGATCGGTCCAGCCGGCATAGCGCTCGATGTATCCGGTCGAGCCCTCGTCCTCAACGCTCAACACGCGATAGCTGTAGACGGTATCCATAAAGCGCTTGGAACCCGGGTTCATGATGGGGGCGTCCAGGCCCGCGCCGAAGGCGGCAGCCAAAAAGACCGAGCCCAGCAGCGGGCGGGCAGGCAGGCCAAAGCTGATGTTCGACACGCCGAGCGCGCATTTGACGCCCAGGCGCTCCTTGCACAGGGACATGGCGCGCAGGATCTGCTCGGCCTGGCGTTGATTGGTCGAGGCGGTCATGACCAGGCAGTCGATGAGGATGCGGTCCGGTCCGATGCCGTAGCGGGCGGCCTCGGCCACGATGCGCTCGGCGATGGCGAAGCGAGCCTCGGCGGTATCGGGGATGCCGCCTTCGTCGAGCGTAAGGCCGACAACGTTGGTGCCGTAGTGGGCGACCAACGGAAAGATCTCATCCATGATCTGCTGCTTGCCATTGACCGAGTTGATGATGGGCTTGCCGGCGTAGCGGCGCACGGCGGCCTCGACGGCTGCGGGGTCGGTGGAGTCGATCTGCAGCGGTAGCAGCGTGGAGCCCTGGAGCTGTTCGGTCGCCTGTTGGATGATCTTGACCTCGTCGATCTCGGGCAGGCCCACGTTGACGTCCAGGATGTCGGCACCCTGCTCCTGCTGGCTGATGCCCTGGCTCACGACGTAGTCAAGGTCGCCGTCGCGCAGGGCCTGCTGCAGGCGCTTTTTGCCGGTGGGATTGATGCGCTCGCCGATGACGGCGATCTTGTGGCCGTCACAGGGAAGGTCCACGACCGTCTGGGCGCTTGTGACCGACATGCTGGGCTTGCGGCAGCGCGGGCTGGGCGTGTGGTTGTCGATAAGCGTGCGCAAGGCCGCCATGTGCGCCGGCGTGGTGCCGCAGCAGCCGCCCACGACGCTCACGCCGTCGGCGATCATGCCGGCGACGGCCTCGGCGTACTCGGGTGCCTGGATATCAAAGACGGTATTGCCGTCATCGTCCACGTGGGGGAGTCCCGCGTTGGCCTGCACCATAATGGGCTTATCGGTAACGGTGAGCATACGTGCGGCGAGCCCTCGTAGCTCGGCCGGTCCCTGGCTGCAGTTAATGCCCAAAACGTCGGCGCCGATGGCGTCGAGCGTGATGGCGGCAACCTCGGGACTCGTGCCCAGGAAGGTGCGACCGTCTTCCTCAAAGGTCATGGTGGCAAAGACGGGCAGGTCGGAGTTCTCGCGGCAGGCGAGGACCGCCGCCTTGATCTCGGCCAGGTCGGTCATAGTCTCGATAATAAAGAGGTCCACGCCCGCGTCGACGCCGGCGCGCACTTCCTCGGCAAAGAGGTCATAGGCCTCGTCAAAGCTGAGGGTACCCAGGGGGCGAAGCAACGCGCCGATGGGGCCGATGTCACCGGCGACGTAGCGGGCGCCGGCCTCGCGGGCACAGGCGACGGCCGCGGCAAAGACGTCTGCCACGGTGGCGGCGCCGTCGAGCTTGTGGGCGTTGGCGCCAAAGGTGTTGGCGGTAATCACGTCGCAGCCGGCCTCGACGTACTGACGCTGAATGTCGGTGACGACCTGGGGCTCCTCAAAGTTGAGCAGCTCGGGCAGGGCGCCCGCCTTCATGCCAGCGGCCTGCAGCATGGTGCCCATGCCGCCGTCGAACAGCAGGTGTCCTGTGCCCTCGATGGCGGCGCGCAGGCGATCGTCCTTAATGCGCAGATCGTCGATCGTGCGCGTCTTGTACGTGGCACCGTCGCGACGTGCGGCATCAACGGGTGCCGCCAATGCAGTGCCGTCAGAATCATGAGTGATAAGCGGAGTAAACATCGGGGGCTCCTAATGGCTGGAATAGCAGGTGGTGTGGGCGGCGCGGAAGCGGCAGTGCTCGCGCATGCGGCAGATATTGCAGGTGGGGCGGGTCTGGGCGTCGTGGACTTCGCCGTCGAACAGGCCGATCACCGCGGTCACGCTTTTGGTGGGCATGAGCAGGCTGGTGGGCGTGACGGTCAGGCCGATGAGCCGCGTGGCGTTGAGCGCATTGACGATCGAGCGCTGGGCCGAGAGCGGGCAGTCGCCGTAGCCGGGACTGAAGCGCCAGTTGCCGGCGAGCCCATGAACGGCGGCGTCCGTCTTGACCTGCTGGTCCATTTGCTCAACGGCGGCTTCCACGTAAGCGGAGCACGCGGCGTCGAGCACGGCGCCCTCCAGGGGATGTTGGGCTCCCGTGGTGCGCAGGCGACGCTCGGCGTCCATGCCGAGGGTGCATGCCATGAGCGCGGCAAAGCGGGCATCTTTGAGATGTCGATAGATATCGCGACCTCGCAGCTCAACGTTGGTGCCAACCAGACGGATGCTGGGCTCTCCCTGCTCGTCCACGCCCGTGGCATCGACGGCAAATACGCGGCGCACGCCACGGGGCTCAATGTCCAGTTCCAGACGCTCGACCACAAGCTCAATACGTCGTGACAGCTCGGGCTCAATCTGCTGGCCGCCGTAACCCAGATACCGCAGCATCTCGGCACGGTCGACACGGGGATGGTGTGCAGCATCGACACGGTAAAGCGCCGGCGACGCAAGGTCGGCCGGCACTTCGACAGCGGTTGTATCGATGTGCGGTTTTTCCATTACCCCAGGCGCTCCATAATGGTCGCGGCGATCGCAGGACGGTTCATAGTGTACAGGTGCAGACCGTCGGCGCCGTGCTCCTTGAGGTCGCAAAGCTGGCGGGCGGCATAATCTACACCGGCTGCCTGCAGGCTCTCGGGGTCGTTCTCGTACTTGGCGAGAATCTTGATGACGGGGGAGGGTAGCGACGCGCCGCACATAAAGACCATGCGGCTGATCTGCGACTTGCCCATAAACGGCATGATGCCCGCGGTAATGGGCACGGTGATACCGGCCTTGTCGGCAAGCTCGCGGAAGCGGTAGAAGCACTCGTTATCAAAGAAGAGCTGCGTTACAAAGAAACTCGCGCCGGCGTCCTGTTTTTGCTTGAGGTGTTCGACCGAGGCGTTGAGGTCCTCGCAGGCAATGTGGCCCTCGGGGTAGGCCGCGGCGCCCACGCAAAAGCCGGCGTCGACGAGCTCGGGGATGAGGTCGCGGGCGTAGGCGTAGTCGGAGGCGGGCTTGTCGTCCTCGGTCGCGCCGGCAGGGAGATCGCCACGCAGGGCCAGGATGTTTTCCACGCCGGCGGTGCGGTACTCATCGATCTTGGCGGCGATATCGGCGTGCGAGCGGCCCACGCAGGTAAGGTGTGCCACCGAGGGTGTATCGAATTCGCTCGTAATCATATGCGCGATGGGGGCGGTGGTGGCACCGTTGCCCGAGCCGCCGGCCGAGCAGGTGACCGAGACAAAGCTCGGCGAAAGCTTGCACAGGTTGCCCGCCACCTCGCGAGCCGTGTCGAGGGTAAGCTCGCCCTTGGGCGGGAACATCTCAAACGAAACGGGTGCGGTGCCCTGGGATGCTGCCTGCTTAAAAACCTCGTCGACGCGCATATCGTGCTCCTCTAGATACGTAATAGTGTGATGTGTTGTAAGGATTCTACAGCACCACTGTGTCACGGTGGAGTTTCACTCGTTATTCGGGGATACCAATCAAAGATGCCTTGCTATCGGCTTTCTCTATAACAGAGCGGCTAATCTAGGCACGGACTATAAAGACTGGTATCTGATGCAAAATACCAGTTAATAGAGCTCCATCCCAAATTGACTACCCTTAAACCATGGGGAGAGGTCTGCAATTTATGCAGTTGATTGGCTGTTGAGGGTGGCAACGCCGCCTCGATAGGGTAACCTCATTGATTGGTTTCGCGACAGCAACATAACGGTAATGTCGCGGAAACACGGCGAGTCTAAGCTATGACTCGTTCGTTAGTAATCAACACCGCTTCTCACGCGGTGCCGATACGAAGGGAGTTCCGTATGGCCGAACTTACTGACCGCTTCGGGACCATGGTGTTCTCTGAGGAAGTCATGAAGGACTACCTCCCCAAGGACATTTGGAAGCGCCTTGCTGCAACCCTCGAGGGCGGTGAGCCGCTCGACCTGGATGTGGCCAACGCCGTTGCCCATGCCATGAAGGTCTGGGCCATCTCCAAGGGCGCGACGCACTATGCGCACTGGTTCCAGCCGCTTTCGGGCATTACTTCCGAGAAGCACGACAGCTTCCTGGAGCCCAACCACGACGGCTCCGCCATTACCAAGTTTACGGGCAAGAACCTCATCCAGGGCGAGCCCGATGCCTCTAGCTTCCCCAACGGCGGCCTGCGTGCCACCTTCGAGGCCCGTGGCTACACCGCTTGGGATCCCACTAGCCCCGCCTTTATCAAGGACGACGTCCTGTGCATCCCCACGGCTTTCTGCTCCTACACGGGCGAGGCCCTGGACAAGAAGACCCCGCTGCTGCGCTCCATGACCGCGCTCTCGCGTGAGTCTAAGCGCGTTTTGGCGCTGTTTGGCAAGACCCCCAAGAAGGTCGTTCCTTCCGTGGGCGACGAGCAGGAGTACTTCCTGATCAAGAAGGACGCCTACCGCAAGCGCAAGGACCTGGTCATTACCGGCCGCACCCTCTTTGGCGCCGCTCCCTGCAAGGGCCAGGAGCTCGAGGAGCACTACTTTGGCGCTATCCGCCCCACCGTCTCGGCCTATATGAAGGATCTGGACGATGAGCTGTGGGCGCTTGGCATTCCCGCCAAGACCAAGCACAACGAGGTTGCTCCCTGCCAGCATGAGCTTGCCCCCGTCTATGGCGAAGTCAACGAGGCCATCGACCAGAATCTGGTCATGATGGAGAAGATGAAGCTCATCGCCTCCCGCCACGACTTGGTCTGCCTGCTGCACGAGAAGCCCTTTGAGGGCATCAATGGCTCGGGCAAGCACAACAACTGGTCGCTTGGCACCGAGTCCGAGAATCTGCTCGATCCGGGCGACACTCCGCTCGACAACCTGCAGTTCATCGTCTTCCTCACCGCGGTGATCGAGGCCGTCGATAACTATCAGGAGCTCCTGCGTGCCTCCGTTGCCTCGGCCGGTAACGACCATCGTCTGGGCGCCAACGAGGCTCCTCCGGCGATTATGTCCATCTTCCTGGGCGACCAGCTTACCGAGGTCGTCGAGAAGATCATCGATGGCAAGGCTTCCGTCCATGCCACGCGTGGCGTGCTCGACTTGGGCGCCGATACTCTGCCCAAGCTGATGCAGGACAACACCGACCGCAACCGCACCTCCCCGTTTGCCTTCACCGGCAATAAGTTCGAGTTCCGTGCCTGCGGCTCCGAGCAGAACGTCTCCGACTCCAACCTGGTGCTCGATGCCGCCGTGGCCAAGTCGCTCAAGTCCTTCGCCGACGCGCTTGAGGGTACGCCCGAGGATGAGTTCCAGGACGCTGCGCTCGAGTACTGCAAGAAGGTCCTGACCGACCACCAGCGCATCCTGTTCTCCGGTGACGGCTACTCCGACGAGTGGCCCGTTGAGGCCGAGAAGCGTGGTCTTGCCAACAACAAGACCACGGCCGACGCCCTGCCCGCCTTTGTTTCCGATAAGGCCATTGCGCTCTTTGAGGAGACGGGTGTCCTGACCAAGGCCGAGGCCCAGTGCCGCTACGACTGCAAACTCGAGAAGTACAACAAGCTCATGAACATCGAGGCCACCACGATGGTTCGCGAGGCGCGTCGTACCTATCGCCCGGTCATTACCGCCTATGCCACCAAGGTCGCTAAGGGCCTTGAGACTATTCGTGCCGCCGGTGCTGAGGCCGCCATGCAGTGCGAGCAGAACACGCTCAACAAGCTCTGCAACGGCATCACCACCATCAACGACTCCATCAAGGCGCTCGACGCCGTGCATCAGAAGGCCGAGGGCCTCGATGGCCAGGAGCAGGCCAACGTGTACGCGCACGAGGTCGTCCCCGCTATGGATACGCTGCGTGCCGCCGTGGACGCCATGGAGGAGATCGTGGCCGCCGACTACTGGCCGGTCCCGACCTACGACGACATCCTGTTCTACGTGTAGAGCGTAACTGACATATCGTCACGGTATTGAGCCGGGGTCCACATCATGCGGGCCCCGGTTTTGTTTGCGAAGGACGCTTTGAAGCCCGTTTTGCCGCCGACTTGCCTAGGTATAAAGGGTTGTGGACAAAAAACGTCAAATATGAGTACTGTCACAAGTCCTGTAGCATTATTTATTTGCAAAATATGTAGTGTTACGCAACATATGTACAAGTACTTAGCCGATAAACGTCTGCAATTCTTCCGCCGTAGGACGCCTGACGTCTAAATCGACTTCTAAAGGCATGAAATCGCTGTTACTAAAATGGTAACAGTACTCATATTTGCTATTTTTTGCCCACTGGCTTTGCGATGATGCCGGGATCCGCACCCTGCCGGGTTCGAATCCCGGCACATGGGTAGCAAAAAGCCCGCTACCGCGAGGGCAACGGGCTTCACATCTCAAATGGTGCCCCCAGCGGGATGTCCGCGTGCGGCTGGCGCCCCCCGCTTCCGCTGCGTCGCTTCGCTCCTTGCGTGCTGCGCTGGAAAACGCTTGCGCGTTTCCTCAGCTCCGCACCCTGTCGGGTTCGAATCCCGGCATATCGGTAGCAAAAAGCCCGTCACCGCGGGGGTAACGGGCTTCTTAATTTAAATGGTGCCCCCAGCGGGATTCGAACCCGCGATATCCACCTTGAAAGGGTGGCGTCCTTGGCCGCTAGACGATGGGGACAGCGGGAAAGAGTATAGCAGACTTTTTTAGCCGTTCACATATCGTTGGCAAACTGAAAAACCACCACAAAGGTGCCTGTCCCCTTTGTGGTGGTGAGGTGCTAGGGGAGGAGCTTCATGGCGGCGTCGTGGGCGGCGTGCTCGTAGGCGTCGTCGAGGGGCTTGAGCGGCAGCAGGGCGGCGGCCTGCGCATCGCCGCGGCGCTCGAGGGCGTGCGCGATCAGCCAGTCGGCGAGTTCTGGGTTCTTGGGCAGCGCCGGGCCATGCAGGTACGTGCCGATGACGCCCTTGTAGATCAGGCCCTCAAAGCCATCGTCGCCGTTGTTGCCGGTGCCCGTGACGACGGACGTTCCGAGCGGCGTGGCATCGGCGTCCAAAAGCGTGCGGCCGCCATGGTTCTCGAATCCCACAAAGGGCTCAGGTGCCAGGTCGGTTTTGACGGCTACGTTGCCGATCAGGCGGTCGGAGCCGCGTACGGTTTCGGCAGCAATGACCCCCAGACCCTCAATGCGATCCTCGCCCATATAGTACGAACGGCCGAGCAGCTGATAGCTGCCACAGATGGCGAGCAGCGAGCCGCCATCCTCAACATAGGATGCGACCTTGTCTTTTTGGGCGAGCAGCTCGTGTGCCACGGCTAGCTGGTCGCGGTCGGAGCCGCCACCCATCATGACGATATCGGCATCGGTGAGATCGAGTGACTCGCCCATACGGACCTCGTCCACGCGAACGGGGATGCCGCGCCAGGCGCAGCGACGCTCGAGGGCGATAACGTTGCCGCCGTCGCCGTAGAGGTTGAGGGCATCGGGGTACAGGTAGACGATGCGCAGCGGGCGCGAAAGCTCGACTGGCGCGATGCCGACGGGGACGGCACTGCCATCGGCACACGTTGCAGCGCGGGCAGCAACCGTGGCTGCATCGGCACCCTTCAGCCCATCGAGTTCTTTGACCAGCGGCGGGAAGGCCGTGTAGTTGGCGACGGCATAGAAAGTGTCGCCTGCGGCTTCATCCGCAACGGCGCCAATTGCCTGCGCGACGTCCGAGATAATCGCGGCATCGATGCCGGCGTACTTGAGGCGTACCTGCATGTCGTGCGCACGCGTGCCTCCGGCAAAGGCGACAAGACCCGGTGTGTCGGCGATGCGCTCGAAGTCGACGTCGTAGATCCACGAGACATCGTGGCCGTCGGCGTCGTTGTCGTTCAGGAAGAAGGCGCAGAGCCTGCCGCCTGCCGTTTTAATGGACTGGATCTGGCGATCGAAGCCCACGGGATTTTTGGCCAGGTTTGCCTCGACGGTACGGCCGGCGATCTCCCAGCGGCCCATACGTCCGCCGGCGGGGACGTAGGCATCGAGCGTAGGCTGTAGAAGCGCCGTGTCCACGCCCAACTCGTGCGCGGCAAAGAAGGCGGCGGCAACGTTGTAGACCATGTACAGGCCGTTGTAGCGTGTGGCGATGTGTGAGGCTGGCGCGCTGGAATCAGATCCAAAGACCAGGTCAAAGCCGTAGCCGTCGCAGCCGAGCTCCACGCCCGTCACGCGACGGACAAGCGCAGGGCGGGCCCAGCCGCACGAGGGGCAATGGTAGGCGCCGAGCTGGCCGTATTGCACGTAGTCATACTCCAGCGGCGCGTTGCACTGCGAGCAAAAGCGCGAGTCGCTAATGCGGTCGGACTCGGTGTTGGTGGCGCCGTCGATGCCAAAGGCAATGCTCGCGTTGGGAACGCGCGCGGCAATCGAGGCACACAACGGGTCGTCGGCATTGTAGATGAGCGTCGTTGCCGGCGAAAGCTCCAACGCGTGGGCGATGACCTCCTGGGTGTGATCGATCTCACCGTAGCGGTCTAGCTGGTCGCGGAACAGGTTGAGCAGCACAAAGTACGTCGGCTTGAGCTTGGGCAGGACGCGCACGGTGTAAAGCTCATCGCATTCAAAAACGCCCACGCGCTTGCCGCTGTCAGTGTGCTTAAGGTCACTGCGGGCCTCGAGCAGAGCACCCACCACACCGGGCTCCATATTGTTGCCGGCACGGTTGCACACCACGGTAGCGCCGCTGGCGGCAACGGCGTCGGCGATGAGGTTGGAGGTGGTGGTCTTGCCATTAGTGCCGGTGATCACCACGCTGCGGTCGACAAGGCCGGCGAGGTCGCTCAGCAGCTCGGGGTCGATCTTCATGGCGATGCGGCCGGGGAGTACGCCGCCCTGGCGCTTAAGGACGGAGCGCAGCCCCCAGCGGGCGATATCGCTCGAGGTGCAGGCAAGAGATGAGCGGAGGTTCATGAAACCGTTCCTAACGTAAACGACATGGTCGGGTCGAGTGCGTCACTAAAAACCGTAGCGGCGCGCAAATTCCTGGGCAAGCTGCGACACGTCTTCGCAGGCATTGGCCCAGGGGGCAAAGTCGGGAGTGTCCGAGATAATACCGTCCGCTTCCCAAACGGCCTGGTGCGAAAGATCCCAGGGATCGTGTGGCTCGGGCCGGCAGGGAAGGTACGGCGTCTGGTACATGGGGTTCAGTAAGAAGAACGCACCGCCCTCGCAACGGTTGACAAACTCACGCAGCGCGCGTGTCGCCGGGCGCATCTTGTTTGTTTTGAACAGCAGAATCGTGCGGGCGAGCAGGTACCAAGGAGAGTTCTCGAGTGCGTCAGCCCCGATCTCTTCCTCGAGCTGGTGGGCCAGGGCAAAAAAGCCGTCCTGGTCTTCCAGGCGAGCGAGGGCGAGCAACACGGTGCCTGCGGCTCGGGTGGGGTAGCCTTCCGCCTTAAGGACGCGGCGGGCGTAGTTGGCGGCAGCACGGTAGCGGGCGCTCGCCATGCACAGCTGCGAGATGGCCTCGAGCGTGTGAAGCCACCCGATAAGAGCCGGCTCGCTCACGGTAAGGTCTGCTGCGGTGACACCATCGGCCAAAACATTATTGGCCCAGTAGTGCGGGGCTTCCATGTCGAACCCGGGCACGCTTTGCTGCAGGTAATCGGCCGTGGTCGCCTCGAGCTTCATCAGATCGCCCAGGCAGGCGTCGACGGGCGTGTCCGCCAAAATGATGGCGAGCAGCTGGGCATCGAGGACATGCGCATCGATGCGGACGATCTTGAGCAGCTCATCGCGCATATCGTCGAACAGGCGGTTGCGCGTCTGTTCAAACTCCTCATCGCTGCCCATGTCCTCGATGCGATGGAGCTCGTCGAGCAGGTGGCGATGAACACCGGCATAGGACAGCAGCGCCTGGGCATGCTCGGTCTGCGCATACTTGTGAGGGTTGACGCTTACGTCGTTATGGACAAGCTCGCGTGCTGCATCGGTGAGCTCGGGGTGCGACGCCAGATAGGTGCGCTCCAGGTAGGCGGGGATGTAGACGCTCGGATCCATTAGAGGTCTCCTCCCTTAAACGGCAAACCCTGCTCGGCCGCCCGCAGTATGCGCTCATCGATTTGGGAACGCACGATATCGTTGGTGGCGACCCAGGCGGCAAAACTGGCGTTGTCGGGGGCGCCCAGGCCCTCCTGCAGTACCGGCGTCGCCTCGGACAGCGCAAGGACAAGCTCGTCGGTCGAGCCCACGCCCACGTTGACGCGGGCATAGACGCCATCGGGAAACTCGGTTTGGAAGTAGAGCGCCTCGGCTGCGTGCGGGCACGAACGCACAAGGATACGCAGGTAGTGTTCGGCACCCTCGTAGTCCAGCTCGCGCCAGGCAGCGCTCATCAGCGCGATGAGCGTCCACGGGTCCAAGTCACGCTCCGCATCTTTGGGGCGGCGGCGCAGCGGGGTATTCGCGAGGTACGGCACGGAGTGAGCGGAGCGAAAGCGCTTGAGCTCCTCGGCGGGGTATTCGAGCTTTGCCATGGCGAGCATCGCGGTGTGGCGGACACCAGCGGGGTCGTTGGGCGCAAAGTCCAAGCTGCGATTTGCGGCTTCGAGCGACATGCGGTAGCGTCCGCTAATGAGCGCGCGCGATGCCAAGGCGGCAAGCCAGCGCAGGTAGGGGCGGCGCATAAGGTCGCCTGCGGCCTCGCGCTCGTAGGGGTCCTGCGCCGAGGCGATCTTGAGCGCCAGATCGTGCTCCACCTCGTCGCACTTGGACACCAGATACTGTACGTACTCCTCGTTGGAGCTGGCGGTGAGAGCGGTCAGCATGCGCTGAGCGTCCCAGTTGGCCGGATCGAGCGCGGCTGCCTCGCGGAGCATGTTCTCGGCAGCTGCCTCTTCTTGCTCGGCCTGGGTATCGTCAGGGATAAAGGGAATGCGGTAGTCGACGGCCTCGACCACCTTGGCAATGAGGTGCCCGGCGCGGTCGCGGTCGTGCACGATGAGCGGTGCGGGGTTGCGGGTGAATTGTTCCATCAGATGCTCTACGGCGGCAGCGTCGGTGAGCGGGATATTGTCGCGGCGCAAGGCCTCAAGAACGAGGCGATGGCAATCCTCTTGAATGGGATCGAATGCCATGGAGCCTCCTTTGCTGCGGTTAGGGTTCAAATATCTCTATATAAGGTTCTAGTTTACCCGCATGTGACACACCGGGGGTGCCGCACTTGGACTTGCACCTTTGCACCACGAAGACGGATGTCGCACAAATGTCGGCACCTTGGACGACCGAGTGGTATCACGGTGCCGCAAACGGTCGATTTTTGGCGGCGAACGGTGCATATTTTGGAGGGGCACCGTCCTGCCCGGGATATGTAGTCAACCTTGATAAAACGTTTGCCCAGCTTGGGAGTATGGATGCCGCACAAGGGTCTTCAGGGATAGAAAAAACGTTTCATCATTGGCGGCTTTAGGTGAATAACTGACCAACCAGAACGGTAAAATAGTGTTTGTCTGAGCGTTGAGACGTTTAGACATCGTGCATTGTCATCGCCGGCAACGCGCAAAATGGTCCTAACGGAGCCAATCGGGTGCTCCGTTATATACGCAAGTCTAAGAGGGGCTTGTTTAGGAGGCACAGTATGGGACGTTTTACCAATCCTCGCGATCTGTACTTTGGTGAGGGCGCTCGCCACGAGGTGAAGAACCTCAAGGGTAAGAAGGCCATCATCGTTTCTGGCGGCAGCTCTATGCGCCGCGGCGGGTTCCTGCAGGACGTCGAGGCCGACCTCAAAGAGGGCGGCTTCGAGGTCAAGCTGTTCGAGGGCGTCGAGTCCGACCCGTCCATCGAGACGGTCATGAAGGGCGCCGAGGCCATGCGCGAGTTCGAGCCCGACTGGATTATCGCCATCGGCGGCGGCTCGCCCATCGATGCCGCTAAGGCCATGTGGGTCTTCTACGAGTATCCCGAGGAGTCCTTCGACAACATCATCCAGCCGTTCAGCTTCCCCGAGCTGCGTCAGAAGGCTCATTTCTGCGCCATCTCCTCTACCTCCGGTACCGCTACCGAGGTCACCGCGTTCTCCGTCATTACCGACTACGCCAAGGGCATCAAGTACCCGCTGGCCGACTTCAACATCACCCCTGATGTCGCCATCGTCGACCCCGAGCTCACCTACACCATGCCCGCCAAGCTGTGCGCTCACACCGGCATGGATGCTCTGACCCACTGCATGGAGGCCTACGTTTCCACCTGCGCCTCTATGTTCACCGACGCCAACGCTCTGCACGGCATCCGCGAGATCGTCGAGTGGCTGCCCAAGTCCTATGCTGGCGACCATGAGGCCCGTCAGCACATGCACGAGGCTCAGTGCATCGCCGGTATCGCCTTCTCCTCGGGCCTGCTCGGCATCGTTCACTCCATGGCTCACAAGACCGGTGCTGCCTTTGAGAACGGCCACATCATCCACGGTGCCGCTAACGCCATGTACCTGGGCAAGGTCATCCAGTGGAACTCCAAGGACCCGCGTGCTGCCGAGCGTTACGCTTACGTGGCCAAGGAGATCCTGCACCTTCCCGGCGAGACCAACGAGGAGCTCATCGCTGCGCTCGTCCAGAAGATTCGCGACCTCAACGACCAGCTCAACATTCCGCAGTCCATCAAGGATTACGCGAATGGTGGCGTGAAGGTCGACGCCGAGAACCCGCAGATGGTTTCCGAGGAGGAGTTCCTCGCCAAGCTGCCCGAGATCGCCGCGAACGCCGAGCAGGACGCCTGCACGCCCGAGAACCCGCGTGAGACCAAGGCTGCCGACTTCGAGAAGATCCTCAAGGCCTGCTACTACGACACCGACATCGATTTCTAATCGACTCTTGTTATCGTAACGAGGGGCTCCGCACGTATCCGTACGGAGCCCCTTTCTTTTTTAGAGAATGGGATAGTTATGGCTGCAATTTTCAATAGCCCCAGCAAGTACATCCAGGGTCCGGACGAGCTCGCCAAGCTCGGCTCTTACGTTGAGCCGCTCGGCGCTAAGGCCCTCGTCATCGTGACGCCTTCGGGCAAGAAGCGCGTCGGTGCCAAGATCGAGGGCGGTTTTACCGAGGCTAAGGCCGAGCTGCTGTTTGAGGACTTTAACGGCGAGTGCTCCAAGGGCGAGGTCGATCGTCTGGTCGCGCTCGCTCGCGACAACGGTTGCGACATCATCGTCGGCGTCGGTGGCGGCAAGATCCTCGACACCGCGAAGGCCGTCGCCTATTACCTGGAGTCCCCGGTTATCATTTGCCCCACCATTGCTTCGACCGATGCACCGTGCTCGGCACTTTCGGTGCTCTACACCGACGACGGCCAGTTCGACAAGTACCTCTTCCTTAAGGCAAACCCCAATATCGTCCTTATGGATACGACGGTTATCGCGGCGAGCCCGGTGCGCCTGACGGTTTCCGGTATGGGCGATGCGCTTGCAACCTATTTCGAGGCTCAGGCAACGCACGATGCCGACGGTGGCACTTGCGCCGGCGGCAAGGGCGGAATGGCCGGCCTGGCGCTCGCCAAGCTCTGCTATGAGACGCTCATGGCCGATGGCGTCAAGGCCAAGGTCGCGCTGGAGAAGGGTGCGCTCACGCCTGCCGTCGAGCACATCATCGAGGCCAATACGCTGCTTTCGGGTATTGGCTTTGAGAGCTCGGGCCTTGCTGCTGCTCATGCCATCCACAATGGCCTGACGATGCTGCCCGAGTGCCACGGCATGTATCACGGCGAGAAGGTCGCCTTTGGCACTATCGTCCAGCTGGTACTCGAGGATGCTCCGACTGAGAAACTCGAGGAAGTCTTGGGCTTCTGCATTGAGCTGGGCCTGCCGGTTACGATGAAGGAACTTGGCGTTGCCGAGGTTACGCGCGAGAAGGCCATGATTGTTGCCGAGGCCGCGTGCGCGCCCGAGGACACCATGTGCAACATGCCGTTTGAGGTGACGCCCGAGATGGTCGCAAATGCCATCCTGGGTGCCGACGCACTGGGCCACTACTATCTCATGGATGAGTAAATCAAGCTAAGGAAGGGGCAAAGCCAACAGATGGCTTTGCCCCTTTTTGCTATGGTGCAAAGGGGCAAGGTTACTTTGCACCAATCGTTGTTTGATGAAGGGCGGATTCTCGTATGGCGCTTCCTATGGTTTACGGCGGTCCCGGCCGGTATGTTCAGGGGCCGGGCGAACTGTCGCGTCAAGGCAGGTATTTGTCATGGTTGGGCTGCGCTGCCTATGTCTTGTTTGACCAGGGCACCGAGGATCGGCTGTGCAGGCAGATCGTCGATGGATTTCTGGACGACGATCTGAGTGAGCCGTTCTTTAAGATTTATGACGGTCCGTGTACGGAAGAGGCCGTTGTCGAAATGGCTAAGGAAGCCCAGGCTGAGTATTGCGACATGGTGGTGGGTATTGGCGGCGGCAAGATGCTCGATATCGCCAAGGCCGTTGCGTTTTATGCTGAGCTGCCGTTGTGCGTATGCCCCACGGCGGCTTCGATGGACGGTCCGTGCAGTGCGATTTCCGATGCCGATCTGCATGGTGTTGCAAATGCGGTCTTTAGAAACGAGCGCAATATGGCTAACGAACAGGCCAAGGTGACCAAACAAAAACTCGTGCAGCTCATGTGCGAGGCATAGTTTGGCGCTTGATTGATCTTGTGCAATCGAGACGGCGATAGGCCATGGGCTATTTGCCGCAAAGATGCTCCGCGTGTAATTTGCCCGAGGCGTGGGCCGATAGCGTATCATTATCTCTTGCTTGTTTGCACTGCTCAGGGAGGGGCCGCGCATGGCGCAGGAACACGATCTGTTTGATGACATTATCGAGATCAGCAAGGGTTTCGACTTTCTTAAAAACCCGCTTGGCGGCGTGACCGACGCGCTCGATCCGTCGGCGCCGCAGTGGAATCCTGCCGACTACAAGGAGCGTCCGCGCGGCAACACCATTCCGTGCTTGACCTGCAAAAACGAAAAGAGCGGCTGCACCGCGTGCATGGACGTGTGCCCGGTCAACGCTATCGAGGTCGAGGAAGACGCCATCGAGATCCTCGACTCCTGTCGCAAGTGCGGTCTGTGCGCCGCTGCTTGCCCGACGGAGGCGATCATCTCTCCGCGCCTTGCACCCAAAAACGTCTACGACGACATTGTCTCTGCTGCTACGAGCCACGAGACCGCCTACGTCACCTGCACACGCGCCCTTAAGCGCATGCCGCGCGAAAACGAGGTCGTCGTCGCCTGCGTGGGCGATATTACGGCAGAGACTTGGTTTTCGGTACTGGCCGACTATCCCAACGTGAGTGTGTACCTGCCGTTGGGCGTGTGCGATAAATGCCGCAACACCGGCGGTGAGGATATTCTGGGCGAGGCGATTGCGAAGGCCGAGGAGTGGTCCGGCACGGGTATGGGCCTGGAGGTCGACCCCAAGAGCCTCAAGTGCCATAAGCGCCGCGAGTACGAGCGCAAGGAGTACATGGAAAAGATCGCCCGCACCACGGGCCTGACGGTGACCAAGCTCAATCCGGCGACGGCGGCGCTGGCCTCGGTGACGCAAAAGCTCAAGGCCCATCGCCATCAGATTACCCAGCTGGAGCGCACGCTCAACACCATGTGCGGCACCACGACGACCAAGCGTCGCCGTTCGCTCACGCACGGGCGCCAACTGGTGCTCTCGACGTTGCAAAACCACCCCGAGCTTGCCCAGAACATGCAGGTGAGCACGCCGGAGTGCGATTTTGACAAGTGTACGTCGTGCGGCGAGTGCGTCAACGTGTGCCCCACGTTTGCCTGCGATCTGGTGGGAAGCGGCCGCTTTGCGTTGGAGTCCACGTATTGTTTAGGCTGCGGCGCCTGTGTCAAGGTTTGTCCCGAGCATGCGCTCAAGCTTGTTGAGCACGACGCGTCCAATCTGGTCGTCGTCGATCCCGAAGCCGAGGAAAAGGCCGCCCAGAAGGCGAAGGCTCACGAAGAAGCTGAGAAGGTCAAGGCCGAAGCAAAGGCCAAGCTCGACAAGATGCTCGATCAGGTGGAGAAGCTCGCGGACTAGCTAAAAGAGCGTAAATGATGGCCGGTGGGACAGGTACTGCCCCACCGGCCAAAAAGTTGCGGTGGAATAGTTCCTGTTTCGCCCTTAAGCTGGCCATTCTAGGAGCTATTCCACCGCAACTAATAGATGGTTAGTTCATGCTGCTTTGGTGGCCGGTTCGATCGGTGCCGTTGCGCGTCACGGTTTCATGGAGTAAAAAGAAGCTGGGAACCTGCTTTGTCTCGGTGTATTCCATAAGGATGCCGTCGGCGTTGTAGGTCTGTCCGCGTACAACGGCGAGTGCGTTAAAGTCGTCGAGATCGAGTACGCGTGTATCCTCGGGCGTGGGATGCTCAATCGTTACGTCGCGCTTGCCCGTGGCAATCTTAATGCCAAGGTCTTCTTCGAGGTAACGATAGATCGAGTCGTTGACAATCTCGGGTGTCAGCCCCGGTACCTGTGAGCTTAGGTAATAGGAGTCGTCGGAGCACACGGCATGTCCGTCTGCATAACGGATGCGTTTGGCGCGCGTAGGCTCGCAGCCTTCGGGAAACCCGGTAATCTTGGAGAGCGCCTTGCTACAGACGAGGAGCTCAAAGACGGTGGTGACAGTCTTGAGCTCAAAGCCCCGGCTGGTCGCGATTTCCTTAAAGGTCTCGAGTCCGCCGCCGCCACGACTCGTCTCGTCACTGATGTTGCGAATGACGCGCATGCCTTTGCCTTGCTGGGGGAGCACGTAACCATCTGCCGCAAGCATCGAGATGGCGCGACGGACCGTCATGCGCGAACAGTCAAACAGCTGCGTGAGCTCAGTCTCCGAAGGCAGATAACTCTGATAGGCATATGTGCCGTCGTCAATCGACTGCTTCACGTTGTCATAAATAGTTTGGAAGATGGCTCGCGCCATGACGGTCTCCTAGAGCTGGGTGCGTGAACGACGGATGAGGGCCGTCCGTGCAGGTGTCAATCGATTTACTTGCTGGGATCGATTATATATTTGCCCATGGCACGCAGGGCCGGGTCTGACAGGATGGCGCCGAGTTCGTCGAGGGAAGCCACCTTGGCGACCATCGAAGAAACGTCGAGCCTGCCGGAGTCGATGAGTTCGAGCGCGCGACGCTGTGTGTAAGGGTTGATGTAGGACGAGGTGAGCACAAGCTCCTTCTGGAAGACCTCGAAGGGCTTGACGGTGATCGTCTCATCGGGCTTGGTAAGTCCGAACATCATAACCGTGGCCTTATGACCGGCGATTCTAATGGCCTGCTCAATGGTGACGGGCTTACCGACGCATTCGATTACAACGTCGACGTTGCCGACGCCCTCCTGCTTCAGGCGGGCCGGGACGTCCTCGTGGATGGAATCAATTGCCAGGTCGGCGCCGAGTTTGAGTGCAACCTCGCGTTTGCCCTCGACGGGCTCGAGCAAGACGACCTTGGTGGCGCCGGCGTTTTTGGCGAGCTGCATCATGAGCAGGCCGATCATGCCGCCGCCGATAACGACAACCGTGCTGCCGGGCTTGATGTTGCACATATCGATGCCGTGCAGGCAGCACGCCACGGGCTCGGTCATGGCACCCTGCTCGAAGCTGGTGTGTTCACCCAACTTGTAGACTTGCTGCATATCGACGGAGCAGTACTCGGCAAAGCCGCCGTTAACGGTGGTGCCGTAACCGGTCATATGCTCGCAGTAGTGGTTGATTCCGTCGCGGCAGGGTTCGCAGCAGCCGCAGGGATGGTTCGGGTCGATGCACACGCGATCGCCCGGTTTAAAGCCAGCGACGTCGCTGCCCACGGCCTCGACAACGCCCGCAAACTCATGACCAAGGATCGTGGGCGGGGTAACGTCGGCTGCACCCTTGTCGCCTTCATAGATATGAACGTCGGTACCGCAAACGCCGCAAGCTTTGACGTTGATCAGAACGTCGCGCCTGCCCACGGCCGGCTTTGCCGATTCCTCGACTCTGAGGTCGTGCTTTCCATAGAAGACCGCGCTTTTCATGGTGACTCCTTAACGTGGCGGTGAATGTTGTAATGAAGTATAGGCTTGTCTATAGATATAGACAAGCACATCTAGACAAGTAGAAAAGAAAAATGAAATGCAGCCATCAGCTATGTCAGATTTAACAGGCAAAATACTGGACATATACCGTTTACGGTCAATAATCAACCGTTTACCGACCGTAGTATTTATGCTAACTTGTCTAGATAAGTGATATGATAAAAATAGAAGCGCAAGAAGTCAGGGAAGCGGGCCCACCCGTCCTATTGCACGAGGTACACGCAAACGGCGCGTCTGCGGTCTCGAGTGAAGCCAAAACCGCAGCGCTCCGAATGAAGAGAGGGGGATTCCCCGTCATGATGCAAAAGATACAACGTTTCGGCGGTGCAATGTACACGCCTGCAATTCTTTTCGCATTTTCCGGAATCGTCGTCGGCCTGGGTACGTTGTTTACCACCGAGGCGATCTTTGGCGAGATGGCCACCGCGGGCCATCTTTGGTTTGATTGCTGGAATGTGCTGCTCCAGGGTGGTTGGACACTCTTTAACCAGATGCCGTTGCTGTTTTGCGTAGCGTTGCCAATCTCGCTCGCGAACAAGCAGAACGCTCGCTGCTGCATGGAGGCTTTGGCCATCTACCTTACCTTCAACTACTTTGTAAGCACAATCTTGGGGCAGTGGGGCCCTGTCTTTGGGGTCGACTACTCTGTCGAGGCGGGCAGCGGTACTGGTCTTGCCACTATCGCAAGCATCAAAACGCTTGATATGGGCATCATGGGCGCGCTTATCATTTCAGGTATCGCCACGATGCTTCACAACAAGTACTTCGACACCGAACTTCCTGAGTGGCTGGGCGTGTTCTCGGGCTCCGTGTTCATCTATATGATCGGTTTCTTCGTTATGGTTCCGGTCGCTCTTATCGCCTGCCTGGTGTGGCCGCATGTTCAGGCTGCTATCTCCGCCTTCCAGGGATTCATCCTTTCCGCCGGTACGTTTGGCGTGGGTGTCTTTGCTTTCTTCGAGCGCGTGCTGATCCCTACAGGCCTGCACCACTTTATCTATACGCCGTTCTATTACGACAACGCGGCGGTCAACGGCGGCATCTTTGCTGCTTGGGCCAACATCCTGCCCCAACTGGCTGCCGATCCGAGCATTGCTCTTAAGGATGCCGCACCCTGGGCTGCCTATACCTGCCCTGGTTGGACTAAGGTCTTCGGCTCGCTTGGCGTCGCCATTGCGTTTTATATGACCGCCAAACCCGAGCGCAAGCAGCGCGTCAAGGCTCTGCTGATCCCGGTCACCCTTACCGCTATGCTTTGCGGTATCACCGAGCCGCTTGACTTCACCTTCCTGTTCATCGCGCCCGGCCTGTTCGTCGTCCACTGCGTGCTCGGAGCGCTCGGCTGCATGGCTCAAAACCTCCTTGGTGTCGTGGGCATCTTCGACGGCGGCATCATCTCGATGCTCTCGTGGGACTGGCTGCCCCTTTGGGCCGCACACGGTCTGCAGTACGCCATCTCCATCCTTGTCGGTCTGTGCTTTACCGCCCTTTGGGTCGTGGTCTTCCGTTTCCTGATCGTCAAGTTCGACTTTAAGACCCCCGGTCGCGAGGATGACGATGTTGAGGTCGAGCTCAAGTCCAAGGCCGACTACAAGCAAAAGCAGGGCGGTGCTGCTGCTGGCAAATCGGTCGCCCAGAGTAAAGATGATGAGCGCTTGGTGCTTGCCGAGAACATCCTCGATCTGCTCGGTGGCACGGATAACATCATCGATGTAACTAACTGCGCTACCCGTCTGCGCGTTAACGTCAAGGACAAGAGCGTCGTTGCACCCGAGGCTTCCTTCAAGGCGATCGGTACGCATGGCTTGGTGGTCCAAGGTCAGTCAATCCAGGTCATCATCGGCCTTACCGTCCCGCAGGTTCGCGAGAAGTTCGAGAGTCTTCTGTAAACCATCGTCCATCGAAACAATCGGCCTTGCAGAGCCGGTATGCACCGCAAGGCCGATTCTAGAGATAAAAAACTCCACTTCTAGGTAACAATTCCAAACCGCGCAAGGCCGCGTGCGGGGACGGATTGAGCAAGCGGCCAGAATGAGGAGGACATCATGTCCAAGAAAAACTATGCCGTGACCATTGCCGGCGGTGGCTCTACCTTCACTCCGGGCATCGCTCTGATGCTGCTTGAGGAGCGCGACCGCTTCCCGGTCAACAAGGTGACCTTCTACGACAACAACGCCGAGCGCCAGGAGATCGTGGCAAAGGCCTGCGAGATCTACTTCCACGAGAACGCTCCCGAGGTTGAGTTCAACTACACCACCGACCCCGAAACCGCATTCACCGGGACCGACTTCGTTCTTGCTCACATCCGCGTCGGCCTGTACGCCATGCGTGAGCTCGACGAGAAGATTCCTCTCAAGTACGGCTGCGTTGGCCAAGAGACCTGCGGTGCCGGCGGTATCGCCTACGGCATGCGCTCCATCGGTGGTGTCATCGAGATCCTCGACTACATGGAGAAGTACAGCCCCAACGCCTGGATGCTCAACTACTCCAACCCCGCGGCCATCGTCGCCGAGGCCTGCCGCGTGCTGCGCCCCAACAGCCGCATCATCAACATCTGCGACATGCCGATCGACCTTATGGATAAGATGAGCCGTATGTGCGGCATCAAGGATCGTCGCGAGCTGCAGTATAGCTACTACGGCCTCAACCACTTTGGTTGGTGGAGCAAAATCTACGACAAGGAGGGCAACGACCTCATGCCGCAGATTAAGGAGCACATGGCTAAGAACGGCTACCTGGACGGCATCGAGCACGAGGCCGGTAAGGAGCAGCATGTCGAGGAGAGCTGGATTCACACCTTCGGCAAGGCCAAGGATGTCTATGCTGTCGATCCCGAGACGATTCCCAATACCTACCTCAAGTATTACCTGTACCCGGACTATGTCGTCGAGACGTCTGACCCCAACTACACTCGCGCCAATGAGGTTATGGACGGCCGCGAGAAGAAGGTCTTTGGCGCTTGCCGCGACATCATTGCCAAGGGTACTGCCAAGGACGGCGGCTTTGAGCCGGATGTACATGCCAACTACATCGTCGACCTTGCCTGCGCACTGGCCGAGAACACGCTCGAGCGCTTCCTGCTGATCGTCCCCAACGATGGCGCTGTGCCCAACTTCGACCCGACGGCCATGGTCGAGGTGCCTTGCATCGTCGGTTCCAACGGCTTTGAGAAGATCTGCCAGGGCCCGATTCCGCAGTTCCAGAAGGGCCTGATGGAGCAGCAGGTTTCCGTCGAGAAGCTCGTTGTCCAGGCTTGGGTCGAGGGCAGCTACCAGAAGCTCTGGCAGGCACTCACGCTCTCCAAGACCATTCCTTCGGCGAGCGTTGCCAAGCAGATCCTGGACGAGCTCATCGAGGCCAACAAGGATTTCTGGCCCGAGCTTAAGTAAGGACTACTGTCTCGAACCCTCACGCATCTCTGCTTCATTTGCGCCGCCGCGGTGTCCGGATTCGCCCGGATGCTGCGGCGGCGCTATACTTATGCAGTTTGAAGTACCTGTACCAAAAGGAGCTGTCGTGTCCCTTTCCATCGGTATCGTGGGCCTGCCCAACGTGGGCAAGTCGACGCTGTTCACCGCGCTTACCAAAAAGACCGGCCTTGCCGCCAACTACCCGTTCGCCACGATCGACCCCAACGTGGGTATCGTCGATGTGCCCGATAGCCGCCTGCAAAAGCTTGCCGACATCGTCAACCCAGGCCGCATTGTGCCGGCTACGGTCGAGTTTGTCGACATCGCGGGCCTGGTGAAGGGTGCCAACGAGGGCGAGGGCCTGGGCAACCAGTTTTTGGCAAACATTCGCGAGACCGATGCCATCTGCGAGGTCGTGCGTTACTTTAAGGACCCCAACGTCATGCGTGAGGTGGGCCGCACGGGCGAGTTCGTCGATCCCGCCGGCGACGCCGACACCATCATGACCGAGCTCATCCTGGCCGACATGGGCACGCTCGAGAAGCAGCTGCCCAAGCTCGAGAAGGAGGCCAAGCGCGACAAGGAGCTCATGCCCAAGTTCGAGGTGGCCAAGCGTCTGCTTGCTTGGCTCAACGAGGGCAAGCGCGCCGCGTCCATGGAGATGACCGACGAGGAGCGTGCCGCCGCCAAGGGCCTGTTCCTGCTCACCATGAAGCCCATCCTGTATGTGGCCAACGTGGACGAGGATATGCTCAACGACGATCTGGCGCCCATCGACGGCGTCAAGCCGCTGCCTATCTGCGCCAAGATCGAGGCCGAGCTTTCCGAGCTCGATCCCGAGGACGCCGCCGACTACCTGGAGAGCCTGGGCCTGGAGCAGCCCGGCCTGGACGTGCTCGCTCAGGCTGCCTACAAGCTGCTCGGCCTGCAGTCGTTCTTTACGGCCGGCGAGATGGAGGTCAAGGCCTGGACGGTGCGTCAGGGCGCGACCGCCCCGCAGGCCGCCGGTGTCATCCACACCGACTTTGAGCGCGGCTTTATTAAGGCCGAGGTCATTGGCTATGACGACTACATCGAGCTCGGCGGCGAGCAGGGTGCCAAGGCCGCCGGCAAGCTGCGTATTGAGGGCAAGGACTATGTCATGGCCGATGGCGACGTCGTGCACTTCCGCTTTAACGTGTAAGGACGACGCGCATGTTCAAATATGGCAAAAAAGCCGGCTACATGGGCGTCGCGCTGCTGGTGCTTGCGGTGCTTCCGCTGGTGGTCGCAGCGTTTGTAATCCCCAACATTGGCCCCGAGGTGGCAACGAAGTTTAACGCAGCCGGCGAGGTGACGCGCTGGGGCAAGAGCTACGAGCTGCTGGCGCTTCCGGTGCTCAATTTGCTGCTGAGCGTGGCAACGTACTTTACGGCGGGACGCCAGGCCAAGAACAATGATGACTCCGCCGCCATGGCGCGCATCGTGTGCGAGCGCTACCTGCGCAACGGTTGCATCACGGGTGTGTTCCTCAACGTGATCAACGTTTACTTTATGTACTCGGCGATTACCGGAACGGGTTTTGGCTTTGGTTTCTAGCTTGTCCTTTTAAGCAACGAGCCTGCACGCATATTCAATGGCTGCTGCGAGGCCGCCGCTCGATCGTGGTTTAAAGACCATGTCGGCGGCGGCTTCGTTTTCGTATCCGGCGCCGCGAAGGGCGAGTGCTATGCCGGCTTCTAAAAGGAGCGGCAGGCCGCGTTGGCTGGTTGCGATTACGGCAGCCTGATTGAGCGAGCAGCCGTGCGTTTGGCATTGAATGGCAAGTTCACCTTGCGCCGGGCAAGGGACCAGAACGGCGACGACGCGACTTGATAGCAATGCAAATGCTGTGCGCTCATCGGGCGAAAGGCATTCTGCTTCAACGACGACGAGCTTGGGCGGTGCGCTGTTTGTGCGAAGCGTGGCTCGGTACATGCGGACCGAAGAACCCGACATAGAAAACTCCTGTGTATTCGGCAAAACGTAAACTATAGTTTACGTTTATGCTCGGCCCCATTTCAAACTCGTCTGCATGGACGAACGTGCGAAACAGATTCTTGGCAGGCGGGTCGAAGAGACACGCAGGGACCTTGGTATCTCCAAGGTCGATTTTTGTGTGGCGACAGGAATCAGCCGACCCTATCTCGACCGAATCGAAGACGGGACGGCAAATTTCACGCTCAAGGTTCTATTTAAGATCGCGCCCGCACTCGGCATGACGGTGTCAGAGCTTCTCGAGGGTATCGGATAGAAGATGCCTATTGACCGGTGGTTACACCATCGGGATACGGTCGTGGTTGACTTGGCTGTAGAACAGGCGCTGAATCTCGGCGGCATCGCGTGACTGGCCGAGTGCCCACATGGTCTTGGCCACGAGCGTCTCGGTGGTCATGTCATCGCCACGCAGAATGCCCGGATGATCGGCGTAAGCACGGCCGACCTCATAAACACCCAGGTCGAGGCCCTCTTCTGGGACCTGCGTGGTCATAACGACGGTGCGACCCGAATCGACCCAGCGGAAAATCGCCTCCTGGAATGACTCGCCGGACTCGCCAAATTCGGGAATACCGCCAATGCCAAAGGTCTCCAGGATTACAGCATCGTAGCTATCGGCAAGGGCATCGAGGATGCCCGGGTTTACGCCGGGCGTAAGCTTGAGTACAAATACGCGCGGGTCGATGCTGTCGTAGAAACGCACCGGGTTTTCGCCCTGATGCGTGCCGTGAAGCCCGTTGCGCACGATGCGGTCGTTGCGGATGTAGGCAATGGGCGGATAGTTGACGCTAATGAACGCATTAAAGCTCATGGTGCGCTGCTTGCGGGCGCGCGTGCCGGCAATGGCGACGCCGCCAAATACAATCGACACATCGTGTGAATGCTCGTCGAGCGCATAGAGCAGGCTCTGGTACAGATTGAGCTTGGCGTCGGTAAAGGGGTTGCCCATAGGCTTTTGCGAGCCGGTGAGCACGATGGGCTTGGGGCTGTCCTGAATCAGATAGGAAAGCGCCGCCGCGGTGTAGCTCATGGTGTCGGTGCCGTGCAGAATCACGAAGCCGTCGTGGTCGGCATAACCCTCGACGATGACGTCGCGGATACGCATCCAGTCACTGGGGCGCATATTGGTGCTGTCGATGTTCATGGGCTGCACCACGTCGAGCTCGCAGAGGCCCGAGATCTCGGGAACGCTCTGGGCGAGCTCCTCACCGGTCAGGGCGGGGGAGAGGCCGTTGCCGTCCTCGGTCGATGCGATGGTGCCGCCCGTGGCGATGAGAAGGATGCGCTTCATGCTGATATTCCTATCGTATTTGCCGCCACAGAGGCGGAGTCGTTCGGCAGTATTGTGGCACAGGGCGTCCAATGTTCAAACGTATTACATCATCTGCAACGTTTGGTAACACTTCAATTGCCGTCAAATAGGGGCCCAGGTCGTGCGTTTGCCGTGCGCTGGCGGCTGCGAGGGACGAGAAACCCCATATAACGTGTACACTATGGAAGTTATTCTCGTTTATTCGCGCGGGTGGGCACCGGCTCCCCGCCAACAAGAGGGGGAACCATGGATCAAAAGGCTTCCGCAAAGGTCCTCGTACTCGACTTTGGTGCGCAGTACGGTCAGCTCATTGCCCGTCGCGTCCGCGACCTCAACGTGTATTCCGAGATTGTCCCCTGCGACATCTCGGCCGACGAGATTCGCGAGATGAACGCCTCCGCGCTCATCCTTTCCGGCGGCCCGGCCTCTGTGTATGCCGAGGACGCTCCGTCTATCGACCCCGCCATCTTTGACCTGGGCCTTCCCGTCCTGGGCTTTTGCTACGGCCATCAGATCACGGCCGTGACGCTCGGCGGCAAGGTCGGCCACTCCGAGGTGGGCGAGTACGGCCGCGCCACCATCACGCGCACTGCCGGCGCCAAGCTCTTTAACTCCACGCCCATGGAGCAGACCGTGTGGATGAGCCACCGCGACGCCGTTTCCGAGGTGCCCGAGGGCTTTACCGTCACCGCCAGCACCGACGTGTGCCCGGTTGCTGCGATGGAGTGCCCCGAGCGCAAGATCTTCACCACGCAGTTCCACCCCGAGGTCAAGCACTCCGAGTACGGTCAGCAGCTGCTGAGCAACTTCCTGTTTGAGATCTGCGGTCTGGAGCCCAACTGGAGCATGGACGACCTGGTCGAGACCATGACGGCCGAGTTCCGCGAGAAGGTCGGCAACGACCGCGTGATTCTGGCCCTGTCCGGCGGCGTCGACTCCTCCGTCGTGGCTGCGCTGGGTGCCCGCGCCGTGGGCAAGCAGATGACCTGCGTGTTCATCAACCACGGCCTGCTGCGCAAGGGTGAGCCCGAGCAGGTGGAGGAGGTCTTCACCAAGCAGTTTGACGTTGACTTTATCCACGTCCACGCCGAGGACCGTTATGCCGAGCTTCTGGCCGGCGTGACCGAGCCCGAGGAGAAGCGCCGCATCATCGGTACGCAGTTCTGGAAAGAGTTCTTCGCCGTGGCGCAGCAGCTCGAGACCGATGGCAAGCCGGTCAAGTATCTGGCTCAGGGCACCATCTACCCCGACATCATCGAGTCTGGCGCTCGCAAGACGGGCGGCAAGACGGCCACCATCAAGAGCCATCACAACCTGATCCCGTTCCCCGAGGGCGTGCACTTCGACCTTATTGAGCCGCTCGACCACTTCTTTAAGGACGAGGTCCGCGCGCTTGGTTTGGCGCTCGGCCTGCCGGCTCACATCGTGTTCCGTCAGCCCTTCCCGGGCCCGGGTCTGGCCATCCGCATCATCGGCGCGGTCGACAAGGAGAAGCTCGAGATCCTCAAGAACGCCGACGCTATCGTGCGCGAGGAGCTCGATGCCTACAACCAGCGCCTGTTTGAGCAGACCGGTGAGCGCAACTCCGAGCACAGCTGCTGGCAGTATTTCGCGGTCCTGCCCGACATCAAGTCCGTCGGCGTTATGGGCGACGAGCGCACCTACCAGCGCCCGATTATCCTGCGCGCCGTCGAGTCCAGCGATGCCATGACCGCCGACTGGGCCAAGCTGCCCTACGATGTCCTGGCCCGCATCTCCGGCCGCATCGTAGCCGAAGTTCCCGGCGCCAACCGCGTGTGCTACGACATCACGTCCAAGCCGCCCGCGACGATCGAGTGGGAGTAAACGATATTCGTTGATTTCAAGCCTCTGACCTGCGAAAACAGGTCGGGGGCTTCTTATTTTGCAACCTCTGTGCAACCTTTGCGGTTTCGCGCCCCGTGAACAGGGGACGTAGCACTGTTCACGTCTGGGCCCATATCCGCACCGATCATTGCCCGCGCTGCTTCTGCTTGCGCTTCAGCTTCCGCTGCTCGAGGCACGTCGCCCGGTGTTCCTCGCCAGAGGAGAGCTGGCCGTTCCTTGCGAAACCGCGAGGCCACCTATATCCGCTTGCTGCGGGCTTGCTTGAACCAGTTCCTTTTGAAAGAGCCTATACCTCCGAAGAACTTGTTGTACGTCTCACCGTCCTCCTTGGCCTCGTACTTGACCAAGGCAAGTTCGATAGTACAGAGGTAATCCGCCACTTGCTCGAGGCGGTAGTCGGTCATCGAGGTCTTGCGGCGTCGGACGACCCCTTTTGAGAGGACCTTGCCCACCGAGTCGTCTCGCCCGCGGAACAGAAGGAGCGCATCCTCGCGACCTTCGGCGACCTGTGCTGCGAGATGGAGGGCTGCACCATCGTGCAGGGCCCTTTCCAAAGCGAAGTGTCGAGCCGAAGTGTTGAGCGTCGGCCCTGAATGTTCAATGGCCGTTGTTTTCTGCCCCTCAAGTGGTGAACTTCTCCTCGGGGCTGTTGATTCCCCCACGCGCCCCCTTCCGTTCTCTGTGTTCCCCTTATACTCCTTGTACAAGGAGGTAAGAAGTCATGGACAAGACCGCACAGGACAGCTTGGCAAAGAAGCCCGTCGACATGAGGGACAGGATTCTCGAGCATCTCGAGGCCCTCACCTCTGCCGTCTCGCTCGACGACCTTGCCCGTCTGTCCACCTCCGACATCGCCGAGACGCTCATCATCTCCAGGAGTCTGGCGAGCCAGTACCTCAACGACCTTGTTCGCGCCGGCCTTGTGGTTAAGGTGGCGGGCAGGCCTGTCCGTTATTTTCATCGCCGCGCGTTCCAGAAGCGTTTTCAGGTAAAGCTCTCTGCAAGCGAGTACGCCTCGCTCGCCGACCTCATCCAGGCGACGGGAATCGCCGATCACCGTGACTTCGCGCGTGCCGTGGGCTTTGACCTGAGCCTCAGCTCCGTTGTCGAGCAGTGCAAGGCTGCGGTTCAGTACCCTCCGTTCGGCCTGCCCATCCTCTTGAGCGGCGGCGTGGGTGTCGGCAAGTCTTTCCTTTCTCGTCTTGTGTACGAGTACGGTAAGAACCAGGGCTTGCTGCCCCGCGACTCCTCCTATGTGCGCATCGACTGCGCCGGGGTCCCGGACGCCGCCTCGTTCAACGGGCTTCTTGACGAGTCGATCGCGAAATCGCGCGGGGGTGTGGTTTTTGTCAACGGCATCGAGGCACTCTCTCCCTCTGCGATGGAGCACTGCCTTGCGACGGCCCTCGGGCTCGATGCCTCCCAGGATGCGCCGCGCGCTCGCCTCGTTCTTTCGACGACGCTTTCCGCCGATGACCTGAAGGTTTCCTCGGCCTACAGCAAAATGCCCATCTGTGCCCGCGTCCCCTCACTCAAGGAGCGGACCCCCGAGGAGCGCGAGGATCTCATCTTGAGCTTCCTGCGCAGCGAGGGGTGCCGAATCGGTTCTGATGTGAAGATTAGCCGCGGCGCATACCGTTGTCTCGTGAACGCGGACTTTTCCGATAACATCGCCGGCTTGCGCGCCTGCGTGACGAACTGCTGCGCCAAAGCGTTCCTCAATCGCGAGGGCGACTACGTCGTCGTTCGCCCGTATCTTCTTCCCAGCGGGCTCCTCTCCTCCGCGCAGATCGATCAACAGCCCGATGATGGCGTTCTGATCGACGCGTCCCTGGATGCCGCCGAGAGCACAGGGCCGGTCGAGCAGGCGCTCGATGCCCTGTGCTCTCTCGATGAGCGATTCTGCGCCGGGGAGCTCTCTGTCTCCGAGCTCGTCTCGCAAGCTGTCTCCGCTGTGCGCGGCGTTGAGGATCACTTGATCTTCGGCCGCGGCGTTACCTCCTCGAGGTCGCGCGCCTTCGAGCGCATCGTGGGCGCGGTCCTTGCCGACGCAGGCTCTTCTTATGGCATCGAGCTTTCGAGGAAGGTCGCTTTTCTACTGGCCCAGGAGATTTGCCTGCAGTTGTGGCCGGGCATCGGCCTGGCTAAGCGAAAGTCTGCCTGTGCGGAGCAAATCTCCCATCTCCTCGGTGCCGTGACCTCCGAATTACCGTTTGCCTCGAGCGTCTCCGATCAGGTCGCCGCAGACGTGGAAGGGGCGCTGGGAATCTCGCTCGATCACTTCACGAAGACGCTTCTGACGCTGTGCGTCGCATCGGAGTCTCGCGATGCGAAGGCCCTTCGGACGCTCTGCGTCATCTTGTCCCACGGCTACTCAACGGCGACGAGCATCGCCGACGCGGCGAACCGTATGCTCGGCATGCATGTGTACGAGGCTGTCGACATGCCCTACGACCAGCAGCTGAAGGACATCGTCGGTCCGCTCCAGCGCCTCGTCGACCGCCATTCCTACTGCACCGGGGTCGTGTTCCTCGTCGACATGGGCTCCTTGGAGGAGGCCTATAAGGCCCTCGAGAACGTTACCGACTCCACTATCGGCGTGGTGAACAACGTCTCTACCGGTCTTGCGCTCGAGATCGGGGTCGGGCTGCTCGGCGGCAAGTCCATCGCCGAGGTTCTTGGCGATGCGACCGCCGCGTGCGTGACGCACTGCAAGGTGATCGAGCGCGTCAACCGTGAGGACGCCATCGTCTTCTGCTCCGAGTCCGGGGTCGACGCCGCGGAGAGGATACGCCAGCTCGTCTCGCAGAGCCTCCCGCGCACCATAGGCGCGCGCCTGCTCACGAGGCCCTTCAAGCAGCTCGTCGCGAACGGGTCGAATGACGCCGTTTTCTCCGAGCACCGCGTCTGCGCCGTCATCGGCACGGGAGACCCCGGGGTCGCCTCCGTCCCCTTCGTCGCCCTCGAGGACATCATGTCGACGGCGTCCGCCTCTAAGGTTGATGCCGTGTTCGGCAGGTGGCTTGACGCTTCCGAGCTCTCTTCTTTCCACGAGAAGCTGCTCTCGAACATGACGCTGCAGAACGTCATCCGCTCCATCACCATCCTCGACCCGGAGCGGCTATTCCACGAGATCGAGAGCGCCGTGCACGAGCTTCAGCGCAGGACAGGCGAGAAGATCGGCAGCAACGCCATCATTGGGCTCTACGTCCACCTCTGCTGTCTCGTCGAGCGCCTTGTTACCAGAAACCCCATTGAGACCTACGTTGGCCAGGACCGCTTCGAGGAGGAGCGTGCCGATTTCATCGAGTCCTTCAGGCAGAGCTTCTCGAGCATCTCGACGCGCTATCGCGTAGAGGTTCCCGTAAGCGAGATCGCATATGTCTTCGACTACATAAGCGTGAGCGCCGCCCCGGCGCGAGAAGAGCGCCTCGGCTCCTCGGACCTCCTGCTCGACGAGTGACCTTCCCCGCGCCGCCGCAAGCTGACTGCGCGTCCTCAATAATCCGATAACCCCTTGCCCGGCGCGAATCCGGATAGCGCCGAGGCAGTACCGAACGTAAAACTTCATTTGATAGGAGCAAACATGAGTGTTGTTATGGCACGAATCGACAATCGCCTGCTTCACGGCATCATCGTGACGCAGTGGGCCCCGGTGTCGGGCGCGACCCGAGTCATGGTCATCGACGACAAGGTCGCCGGCGACGAGGTCCTGAAGTCCACTATGAGGATGGCGCGCCCCGCGGGCATGGCCGTCTCGATCATCTCCGAGCAGACCGCGCTCAAGAACTTCGCGGCGGGCAAGTACGACCGCGAGAAGGTCTTTGTCATCGCCAAGGAGCCCGAGACGATCCTTCACCTGGTCGAGTCGGGCATCGAGCTCCCGTCGCTGATCGTCGGCGGCTCGCTCGTCAAGGAGGGCGGCGTCCAGCTCACCCAGCGCGCCTATGCCTCCGCCGAGAACGTCCAGAGCTACAAGGCGCTCATCGCCCGCGGCGTCAAGGTGACGGCACAGTTCGTGCCCGCCGACAAGCCCGTCTCCGTCGCCGACCTCATCTAAGGAGGGATCATGGTCAACTTCACTATCCTGCAGGTCGTCCTTTTGACCCTGCTGGCCTTCATCAAGCACGTGGACTACTACGGCATCCCGATGATCTTCGTCAACTATGCCGTCTTCTGGGGCCTTATCACCGGCGTCGTCATGGGCGACTGGCAGACCGGCCTCGTCATCGGCGGCACCATCCAGCTCATGCAGCTCGGCGTCGCGGGCTTCGGCGGCTCGTCGATTCCCGACTACGGCACGATGGCCATCATCGCCACCGCCTACGGCGTGACCCTGGGCGCGGACACGGGCCTCGCCATCGGCCTGCCGGTCGGCATGCTCGGCATCCAGCTCGACGTCATCGTCAAGATCCTCAACGGCTTCGTCGTCGAGAAGTCCCAGAAGTTCTGCAACGAGGGTAAGTTCAATCAGATGAACGCCATCCTGTGGGTCTGCCCCGCGCTCTTCGGCCTGTGCGCCGCCCTGCCCGTCTTTGTCTCCGTGACGCTCGGCCAGCCCGCCGTCAACTGGCTCCTCGAGGTCATGCCTCAGTGGTTCCTCTCCGGCCTCACCCTCGCCGGCAAGATGCTCCCGGCCATCGGTATCGCCATGCTGCTCCGCTACATGCCCACCGGCAAGTACTTCCAGTACCTGCTCGTCGGCTTCTTCCTCTCGGCCTTCCTGAACGTGCCCATCATCGGCGCCGCCATCGTCGGCGTTGCCCTCGCGATCGCGTTCTACCAGCGTGCCGAGAGGGACACCGAGCTCGCCGCCCACGCTTCCGCAGACGCCTTCATCGGAGAGGATGAGTAACCATGGAAAACGAGAACATCACCGCCGTCGCCGAGGGCAAGCCCTCCGGCTACAAGGTCACCAAGAAGGATCTGCGCAACGCGAACTGGCGCTGGCTCATGAGCGTGTGCACCTTCAACTACCAGACCCAGCAGGGCGCCTCAGTCGCCTACGCCCTCTCGCCGGTCCTGAGGAAGATCTACACGAACGACGAGGACTATAAGCAAGCGCTCAACAACCACTTCCGCTACTACAATACCCAGCCTTGGCTCGCCGCCATCATCCTTGGCGCCTGCGTGGCCATGGAGGAACGCGACGGCCTAGCGGCGGCGGACGCCGTCCAAGACCTGAAGATCGGCACCATGGGACCGCTCGCCGGCGTCGGCGACTCCCTGCTCATGACCATGATCCCGACCATCATGGGCTCCATCGCCGCCTACATGGCCATCGAGGGCAACCCCGTGGGAGCCGGCATCTGGTTCGCGCTCATCCTGGCCATCTTCTGGGTCCGCATGCACGCCCTCGAGTTCGGCTACAAGCAGGGCGTGAAGCTCGTCACCGACTTCAGCGAGAAGCTTCCCAACCTCACTGCCGCCGCCTCCGTGCTCGGCCTCACCGTGGTCGGCTGCCTCATCGCCTCGGTCATCGGCGTCACCTGCCCGATTAGCTTCAGCTTCGGCGACGTCTCGATGGAGATTCAGCCGCTGCTCGACAAGATCCTGCCTGCCATGATCCCCGCCGCCATCACGGGAAGCGCGTATTACCTTCTTACCAAGAAGAACGCGAGCATGACGGTCCTCATCCTCGTGGTGATCGTCCTCGCGATGGTCGCCTCCGCCGCTGGCATCCTCGCCTAGCTTCGACCCAAGAGATTGGTGAATCAATGAGAAAGATAGTTGTGGCGAGCCATTCCCTTCTCGCCCAGGGCTTCAAGGACACCCTCGAGTTCCTTACGGGTAAGAGCGACGCCGTCAACGCCGTGTGCGCCTACGTGAACGACAACGGCGAGGGGCTCGACGCGGCGGTCGAGGCGGCTCTTTCGGGCACTGACGAGGTCGTCGTCCTCACCGACGCGCTCGGCGGCAGCGTGAACCAGCGCTTCTCCCGCTTCGCCTCCGACCGGATCCACGTGATCGCGGGTGTCAACCTCCCGCTCGCCATGACGGTCGCGCTCGCGCGCCCCGACGAGAAACTCGACTTCGACGCCCTCGTCGACGAGGCGCGCCAGCAGATCGTCTACGTGAACGGTGCCAGTTCCGCCGAGTGCGAAGACGACGAATAGAGGAGGTCGACGATGAGAGAGTTCCTTAAGGACGTGTGGATGCACGGCGGTGAGGAAAGCCGCGCCATCACCCCCGAGAACATCACGGGCGAGAAGGGCCGTGCCGCCATGTCGGCCAGCCACCTCGGCGTCGGCCGCAAGGGCTCGTGCTGCGTGCCCCTTGAGTCCGGCGAGACCATCACGCTCGCGGACATCGAGGGCCCCGGCATCATCCGCCACATCTGGATGACCGTCCCCGACAAGACCGCCGCCGGCAGCTTCGTCATGCGCGACCTCGTGCTGCGCTTCTACTGGGACGACGAGGAGACCCCCTCGGTCGAGTGCCCTGTCGGCGACTTCTTCTGCAACGGCTTCGGTGAGCGCGCCATCGTCAACTCGATGCCCATCTGCGTGAACCCGACGGGCGGCATGAACTGCTACTTCGAGATGCCTTTCAGGAAGCACGCCAAGGTCACGCTTACGAGCGAGCACCCCGGGTTCATTAAGTACATCTTCTACACGTTCAACTACGCGCTCACCGACGTGCCAGACGACGCCATGTACTTCCACGCCCGTTTTAACCGCGAGCGCAGCACCCGCAGGGGCGTCGACTACACCGTGCTCGACGGCGTGCGCGGTAAGGGCTACTACGTCGGCACCTACATGGCCCTGTGCGCCCTGGAGCGCTATTGGTGGGGCGAGGGCGAGATGAAGTTCTTCCTCGACGGCGACGAGGAGTTCCCCACGGTCACCTCGACGGGAGCCGAGGACTACTTCGGCGGTGCCTGGGCCTTCCTCGACAGGCCGCCCCACGCGCTGCCCGAGGCGCAGTGCTTCAACACGCTGTTCGCCGGCTACCCGTACCGCTCGACGCGCGACGCCACGCGCGACCGCTTCAGCGCGGGCAAGCCGAACCCGAACCCGATGCTCGCGACCAACGACGACGCGCTGCCCAGGCACGGCCTCTACAGGTGGCACCTTCCCGACCCGATCTCGTTCAAGGAGGACCTGCGCGTGACGTTCCAGGACCTCGGCAACGACGACATCAAGCTCTACGAGCGCGAGGACGACATCTCCACCGTCGCCTACTGGTACCAAAGCGAGCCGCACGCCGTGCTCGCCCCGTTTGCCGCAAGGCAGGACCGCGTGCCCAGGTAGGGTCGCCTCGAAACAAGCCAACGTTATGGGCGCCCGCGGTTGACCATGACTGCGGGCGTCCCTTTGTAAGGAGGATCACATGAGCGAAAAGCAAATGAGGCTCGGCGCCCTCGAGGCCGGCGGGACCAAGATGGTCTGTGCCGTGGTGTCCGGCGACGGCGAGGTTCTCGACCGTATGGAGACCCCGACGCTTACGCCCGCCGAGACCGTCCCACAAATGGTCGAGTGGTTCACCGCCCGCGATGTGAACGCGTTGGGCATCGGCGCCTTCGGCCCGACCTGCGTCGACCCCAACGATGAGCGCTACGGTTCCATCCTCCAGACGCCCAAGCTCGCGTGGCGAGGCTATGGTCTTCGCGCCGCGTTCGCCGACGCCCTCGGGATTCCGGTGACCTACGACACGGACGTGAACGTTGCCTGCCTCGGCGAAGTGGTCTTCGGCTGCTGCAAGGGGCTCGAGGACGCCGTCTACGTGACCATCGGCACCGGCGTGGGCGCGGGCGTCATGTGCGCGGGCAGGCTCCTTCACGGCATGCTGCACCCCGAGGCCGGCCACATGCTGGTAAGGACCCGTCCCACCGAGGAGGGACGCTGCGTCTGCCCGAGCCACGCGAGCTGTCTCGAGGGCCTCGCCTCCGGCCCCGCCATCGCCGCGCGCTGGGGAAAGCCCGCGGCCGAGCTCGCGGACAACGCTGAGGTGTGGGCGCTCGAGGGGGATTATCTGGGGCAGATGTGCGCGAACCTCGTGCTCATGTACTCGCCTCGCCGTATCGTCCTCGGCGGCGGCGTGATGCACCAGGAGCAGCTCTACGGCATCGTCCGCAAGAAGACCCTCGAATATCTGGGTGGCTACATCCAGACCGCCGAGCTTAAGGACATAGAGAGCTACATCTGCGCTCCGGGCTGCGGCGGCGACCAAGGAATCCTTGGCGCGGCCGAGCTGGCAAGAAGGGCGCTCGCGTAACTTGCGCTCTCTCCGCCATACGACGCGTTAAGAAAAGACGAGCGCTTCTTGCCAATTGAGCGGCAAGAAGTGCTCGTCTTTTGCATTTTTGCCTCTCAAAATCTTATTTTCACGATTTGCATTTTCATCCCGTTGTCACCGACCCTTGCGAGAAACCGGAAAAAGCCGCTGACAGAAGGGTCTCTCAAATCGTTATAACCCAGCATATAGCCGCGACTTGTGACCTGCAGACGGCTGTCCCACGCGCCGATTTCCTTGGCGGCATCCGAAACCGCAAAATATGCCCCAACATCCTTGATTTTTGCAGTCTTAAGCCATGTTTTTGCGATCATCTTTACTGCCGTCCGATTGGCAGCATCAAAGACCAGCACACCGCCGGGGAAAGCGTCCGCCATCTCCCGCACCAGTTCCCGGACCTGCTGGGTCAGAAAGTAATAGAACACCCCGGAGGCAAAGAACACCACCCCGCCGGAGGCATCGATTTTGCTAAACCATGCGGTGTCTTTCAGGTCACAGGGGATATTTTGTTCTCGATTCCCGGCGGGCAGTAGCTGCTGCCGCAAGGCAATCACATCCGGGAAGTCCAGATTGTAGATCTTGCATCTACCGTTGTCGCAGGTTCTGCCGGTGTTGTCCAGCCCGCAGCCCAGATTGACCACCGCCGCATTGGGGTGGCCTTTCAGGTAATCCCGCACCTCGAAAGCAAGATCACCCTGCCGCATGGCCACCTCCAGCGCACCAAAACGCTGCATCAGGCTGCGGGAGTTTTTCTCTGCCTCTGAAAAGTCGTAGTCGATCTGGTCGAGCAGACGAACCGCTGTTTCATCCCTGTAAAGGTTCGGGTACAGCTCCGTACACAGCTTTCGGGAATACAGCGGGAGGATCAGCGTCTCCTGCACGGTGTTTTTCTCAATTTTACATTTCATAGGTTTCTTCCTCAGTGAATAAGAACTGTCATAATTGCCGCCAGCACAGCCGCTATGACCGTCATGCCTATCGCCATGTGCAGGATGGATGCAAAAACACCCGTGCTTGATGCCCTTACTTCCGCGCTGTGACGCAGAGCCACTTTTTCTTTTTGTGTATCTGCACCTCGTGAAAACCCGCCTGCTCCAGACAAGCTTTTAATTCAATGTCCTTGTAGATGGTCATGCCGCCGATGATCTGCGTCCACCTCTCGTCCTTGTCCGTATCGCCATTGCTCTCGTTGCAGATAAGAATTGTCCCGCCTGGCTTCAGCGTCCGCCAGACCTCACGGAAGCATCGGGGCAAATCAGGCCAAAAGTAGACGGTCTCAAAGGCCGTGACTGCATCGAAGCAGCTATCCTCAAATGCCATATCCGCCACACTGCCTTGCAGAACGGCGCAACGCCCCTCCTGAATTGCGGTTCGGTTGAGCTTTCTAGTCTTCTCCACGCTGACGGGCGAATAGTCGATGCCCTTGACGACGCCATGCGGGCATTTTTTCAGCAGCCGTTTTATGTTCGCCCCGCCGCCGCAGCCGCAATCCAGCACCTTGGCATTTGGCGCAAGTCGTAGAAATCGAAGTCCCCACCGCGCCACAGGGCTGTGCCCCAGATTCATCATGGCAACCATAAGTTTTCCGCCGAGGCCCACGGGCTTGCGGGTGTTTTCAAAGAACGACATCTGGCCCCTCCGATTTCGTGCATTCCGCATAGGTCAACGGGAACGAGGCCTTCAGCACCGCGCTTTTCTGCACTGCCCAGCCGTTTTGACGCAGGAAACGTAGGTATTCCTCGCTTGTCCACCTGCTGTGGAGGGGGAATCCCGCCATACTCATGAAATAGGCTTTTGCCTTGCCGGAAACTGAGCTCCCCGCGTGGGTGAAGGTTGGCGCGATGAGCACGCCGTCGTCCTTCAGCACCCGCCTGATTTCTTGCAGGGCCTTTTCCGGATGCGGCACTATGTGAAGCGCGTTGGACGCGATCACCACATCAAAGGACTTCTGTGCATAGGGCAGGCGGAACATATCTTGTACGGAAAAGTGCAGCTTTGCGGATTGATTGTCCCGCTTTGCTTCAAGGATCATCTTTGCAGAAGCGTCCGTAGCCTCGATGTGCGCCGCCGCATTTACGATGCTCTTTGCGATAAGCCCCGTGCCGGTGGCAACCTCCAGTACGGTTTTTGCTTTTACCACCGGCCTGATCAGCTCATACATCTTTTCATACGCCGCCCGGTCCTTTCGCATGAAACGGTCGTACCGACCGGCATTCTTGTCCCAGAAGCCCTTGCATTCGCGCATTGCTATCGCCCCCAAATAGTTAGAGACATCTAACTATAACACACGAATCATGCAGTAAGATAAGGCTAACCTTATTCTCGGCTAAGACGCATCTCTCCGACCCTTTGAATCACCCCTTTTCACGCCACCCGCTACGAACCCCGGCGGAAACCAGGGAGTGATTAAAGGAGCGGCCTGAGGTTTTGCGAATCAATTGAGTCATTCCCGAAATCGCGAATCAAGGGCCTGAGTCGTCAGGCCCTCACAGGGGGACCGCGATGGTGGCCACCGCGCCGCCCGAGGGGCTGTTGGCGAGCGAGACGGAGCCCCCGTGGGCGCTCGCGGCCTCGGAGGCGGCGTGGAGGCCGAGCCCGTAGTGTGGTTCTCGCGCGCGGTGAGGTTGGGGTAGAGCGGTGCCTCCTCGATGAGGCTGCCGATTGCGTAGAGGTCCTCGCGGCGCCAGGCGTGCTCGGAAAAGAGGATCTCCCCGGCCGTCGGCCGCAGCATCCCGCAGATCATCTTGAGCGTTGTCGACTTGCCGGCGCCGTTGGGGCCGAGCAGTCCGTACACCTCGCCCTCGCGGATATGAAGACTCACGTCGGCCACGGCGTCCTGCGCCTGGTCGCCGCAGCCGAAGCGCTTGGTGAGCCCGCGCGTCTCGAGCATGTAACCCATGGGTTCGTCCTTTCTCTTCCGGGCGCACGGGCCGAGTCGCCGTGCCCGCGCGCCTTACCTTTCGGGTTCACCATCCATGGTGGGGCGCGTTTCTAACGAAGCCGTAACGGCCGTTGGGCTCTTTTGGCGCCAGCCCTTCTCGACCCGTATGCCACTCATGGTATGTTTATCGCGATAACAAGGACGGAGGTGCCCGTGGCACGCAATAAGTACCCGGAGGAGACGGTCGAGAAGATCAGGGGTGACGGCCCAGCGAGTGTTATTTTGCGAGCTAGGCGCATCGAAAGCGACCTTTCGTGGTATAAACTACTTGCCGGAAGCCGCGGCTTTCAGAGTACGGCTTACGTGTACGTTTAACCTCCGTGGGCGACGGGGTGCCGCAAGGCGTAGAATATCGCCCACCTGTAGGGGCCTGCAGCGATGCGGGCCCCGCTTCGTATGAAGGGGGCGCAACCGATGAAGATCGTATCCATCTCCCAGGACTTCTTCGACCTCGTCGATGGCGACCGCGAGCTCATGCTTAAGCACAATCGTCCCTGCATCGTGGTGGTGAGGCTGCGTTTCCGCGGGAAGCGCAGGGACTTCGCCGTGCCGCTGCGTTCCAACATCGCCCCTAACGTGCCCAAAGACCAGTACTTTGCGTTGCCACCCCGCCCCACGACGCGCCCCGGCTGCCGCCACGGCATCCACTACATCAAGATGTTCCCCATAACCAAGGCCTACCAGCGCCGCTTCAGGACCGAGGGCTCGGCCTACTACGAGACGCTCCAGCGCATCATCGATGGCAACACCAAGCGCATTGTCTCCGAGTGCCAGGCGTACCTCGACCGCTACGAGCGCGAGGGAAGGCCTCGCTTTGCCGTCGACATCGACCGCATCGTGGGGCTGCTGGAGGGCGAGAAGTAGGGCACCTCGGCTCAGTCACGAGCCATGCGGAGTCGGTCCGCATTTTTGAACGCCGCGTGTGCGTCCCAAATACTTGAGAAACAAGCTGTGAAGTGCGGTGGCGCGCCCGTGCCCGTGCATAGCCGTCACCATCAGCGTCTACGCGGCGTCGGCTTCAAGTGGAACTGACGCCGCTGCTGTATATGGTTTGCCTTGCTGCGAATGGCGATCAATGCCCGCGATGCTTCTGCTTGCGCTTCAACTTTCGCTGCTCGAAGCGCGTCTCCGCCTCATCCGCGCGACGCTGACTTCTTGCTTGAGCCGACTCCCGCTTCATCGCTTCCCGCTGTGCCGCGAGCGCCTGTTGTGCCTTGGTGCTCACCGCGGGCCGTTTAAGGGCTTTCGCTGCCTCGCGAGCGCGCCGCTTGGGGTTCTTCGCGGGCTTGCTTGTTTCAGTGGCCTTGTCGCCGAAGAACGAGAGCTTCTCCCATTCGCTTGCAACGAATCGCAGGATTTCCTCATCGGACGGTTCTGCGCCGAAGACGATGCGGGCGACGCCGTACCTGCCGTCCTCGACATGCTCCGCCAGCCCGACCCAGAATTGGCCGTCGTGATATACGGTCAGGGTGGACGACACGCTGATCTGCATGGCTGGTTCCTCCTTTATGTAGATGACCATGCAGAGAAGGGACAACCAAGGAGGCAGGTTACTGATGCGGACTCCCGCACGCCCACGACTACCCGACGGGGACTGTGTTTTCATCTCTGGTGGTTGGATTGTAGCACGTGCGAATGCGCCCGGCATCGCTGCTGGCATGGCGCTACTGGGATTCGCTCCTCGATGCATCCTTGTGCACATTGCCTTCTCGGTTTCGAAACTTTAGAAATAATCGAGTTTCGAAACCGAGAAGGAGTGGATTATGGCTTGGGTAGACCGCAATACGTACCGACTCCACCGTGTTGGAGAGGCTGGCCGAGTACATGATGGACAACTCCGGCAACCTCAACTCGCCCAACAACATCGCCAACGTCCTCGACGCCAACAGGGTTCCCATCAACCACGTCACCGTCGGGCGCTATATCTCGTACCTCCGCGACGCTTTCGTCTTCTATGAGGCGAAGCGCTACGACATCAAGGGAAAGAAGTACATCACTAACCGAAGAGGACTCCTCACCGAATTCCCTTGAGATCGGGCGGCATTATTGAGCGTGGGCGTTATCGTAGGTATCTTTGATTTCTTCCGGCAAATTGTCGGGAATCAGCGCCTCCAGCCTATCCTCGCTGCCATCTTGAATCGCCTGCTCGTAGTACCAGCATTTGAACTTCAACATGTCCAGGGCACGGTTCATCTTCGCGATCTCCGACTCCATGTGGACCTTCCGCTCCTCGAACATGGCCTTGCGCTTGGCGTAGGTCGATGGCCCCTCTGCGCACCATTCCATGAACAGACGGATGTCCTTGATCTCCATTCCCGCCTTCTTCAGGCATTCGATGACCCGAAGCGCTTCGAGTTCCGTATCGCCGAATCGGCGAATGCCGGACGTCCGCTCCAGCCCCGGGAACAATCCCTGCTTGTCGTAGTACCGCAGCGTTGAGGCGGGCAGACCGAACATCTCCGCCACCTGTCCGATTGTGTACATGGCTCCTCCGAATAAATCTCGACTTCATTCCTTAACCTAAAGTCAGGTTTAGGTATTACCTTCATTCTCGTCAATACAAATCGGTAGCGCAAGGGGTGTTCGTTATGGGCAAAACGGTTTGCGCCGGCGGCGTGAACGGTGTGGGCGATATCGCCGGGCATCCCGCTCTGGAGCAGGCGCAACGAATGGGCATGGAAATCTAGGCGGGCTACTTAGCCGCGTGGAGACGGATTCGTGTCCAGAACCATCGATAGGAGGAAATCGATCATGGCAATTAAGCAGACGGCAGGCAGAGATGCCCTGGGGGAGTTCGCCCCCAAGTTCGCACAGCTCAACGACGATGTGCTGTTCGGCGAGGTGTGGAGCCGGGAGGGCGAGCTCTCCCTGCGGGACCGTAGCATCGTGACAGTGGTGGCCCTGATGTCGCAGGGACTGACGGACTCTTCGTTCCAATATCATCTGATGTCCGCGAAGAACAACGGCGTGACCAGGATGGAGATAGCGGAGATCCTTACGCATGCGGCGTTTTACGCGGGATGGCCCAAGGCGTGGGCGGCCTTTCGCATGGCGAAGGAGGTTTGGGCGGATGGCGACGCCGCCGACGCAAGAGCTGAGCACCAAAACGAGATGGCCTTTCCTATCGGCGCCCCCAACGACGCATTTGCGAAGTACTTTATCGGGCAAAGCTACCTCGCGCCCCTTTCCACCGAGCAGGTCGGCGTCTACAACGTGACGTTCGAGCCCGGCTGCCGCAACAACTGGCACACACATCACGCCAAAAGCGGTGGCGGACAGATCCTCGTCTGCGTGGCCGGTCGAGGGTTTTACCAGGAATGGGGCAAACCGGCACAGGAGCTGCGCCCTGGCGATGTAGTAAATATTCCCGCGGGCGTAAAGCACTGGCACGGTGCGGCGCCCGACAGCTGGTTCTCCCATCTCGCGCTGGAGGTTCCGGGCGAGGAGACCTCCAACGAGTGGTTGGAGCCTGTGGACGACAAGGAATACCTTAAAGCGACCAACGAGGAGGCTTAAACTTTGGCGCCTGTATCAAAGCCACCGTTTCTATGGGTATGATGGCCGGACTGACGAACGCGCAAAGGCCCTGCCGCGCTACTCGTCGCCTGCCCGCGTCGCCGCGAGCAGCGTGCGCAAATCGGCTTGAATCGCCTCTGCCTTGCTTCCAAGTTGCAGTGGAGCCGAGTCGCCCGAGATGTTTATGCTCAGCAGGTGCGCATCCGGCAGCTTTGCGGTCATGCTCCAGAACGGGAGCGTGATGATACCGGGGGTCATCTCGCCTACGCCGAGTTCAAGGAAAAGCAACCTGCTGTCGCGGCGCTCGCGCACGAAGTTCTCGTAACGCTCGATGCTCTCGCGCCAGGCCGCGCCCTGCAGAAATGTGTCATCGCGCACCCACGGCACAAGCTGCCAGCCGCAGTGCGGGCATCGGGGGACATCCTCGTTGCGGATCTCGAACCCCGTCATGCCCACGAGCATACGCTCGACGTAGGGACTCGCGTCGAAGAGCTCGTCGCAGCATGGCTGCTTGCACTGAAGGTGCGCGAAGCTTCCCTGATAGTTGCAGGTCCTCTCGGTGGGAAACGTCTTTTCGACCTGGGTGTCCACATTGGTGCTCAGGATGAAGTAGTCCTTATGGCTGATGAGCGATCGCAGGTCGAGATAGGGCTGCGAGGCCGGCTCGCGTAGCATGAAGTCGATGTATCGCGCGTAGTAGGCCCATTGCTGCTCGAGGCTGGGGTAGAGGTGGTAAAAGCCGTCAAAAAGACTCTTGAAGCCAAAGGCTTGCTGCCAGTCCGCCATTCCGGCACGCGTCATACCCGCATGGTTGTAATGGTTGAACCCGGCGGCGCTCGACATGCCCGAGCCGATGCCGACAATGATGGCGTCGGCATCGGCGATAAGGCCTCGAAGCCTCATTGCTTTTCTTTCTAGAGACGGCATCGGGCGATCTCCTCGAAAGCCGGGGCCATATCGCCGTCAACGAGAATCGTCTCGCACGATGCATCGGGCGCCAGGGCCTGGTTGTAGTTGAACACGATGTAGGTGACGTGCTCGCAGGCGCTCGCGATCTGGGCGAGCATGCGCTTTATGACGCCGTTGCGCGGTCCCACGCCAAGTTCGAGGATGGCGACCCTGCCATTGAGATGGGTGCACACGAGGCGCTCGAGCTCTTCGAGCTGTGCCATGGCGAGGGCATCTGGATGGGCGAGACGCCGCTCGTCGATTGACGTGCGCGTGCTTCCCTCCGTCTCGAGTACGCGGTTCTCGTTGAACCCTGCACGTGCGAAGTGCCCATCAATATTGCATGTGATCACGAAGGTGTCGGCGTGCTCCGTAAGATGCCACAGCCCGTTCATGAGCGGGCTGGGCTCATACTCAACATACTCCTTTTGATGGAACCGCTCGACCCATCGGCGTCGCACGTTTGCATCCGGAGAGGCGAGCCCCTGCAGTATGCAGCCGATGCCGTCGGCCTGAGCGAGGTCCCCGTACGTCTCTCGGAAATGAGCGTCGGCGCGGAAGAGGTTGAGCCCCTCCGCCATGTCGAGCCCGTTGCTGGCGCCGATGATGACAAGATCAGCCTCGACAAGTACCTGGCCGATACGAACCGCTTTTACCGTTTCCATGCGCTACCTCCCCAGCGTCTTGCGCACGTCGGCGAGCACGTTGGCGATGTCGGCGCGAACGGCGAGCCCTCGATCCTCGATCGCGCGGGGGAGAAACTGCGTCTTGTTGTTCACGGCGATGTAACTAGCCTGCGGCAACTGCGCCGTGAGGGCCCAGAACGGCTCCTGGATAAACGCGGGTGTCATGCGGCCCACGCCCAGCTCAAAGAAGAGAATCTTCTGCCGCGCGTGCGCGTCGAGCCAGTCGGACACCTTGTGGTACTGCTCCTCGTAGAGCGCGCCCTGCAGGAAGTTGCCGTAGCCGCGAACCCAGGGGAACGCCTCTGCCCCGCAGTGCGGGCAGCGCGGCACGAGCTCTGTCGGAACCTCAAGGCCGTCTCCCATGGCCTCTGCCATGCGGGAGACCGGCTCGACCGCGTCCCACACCTCGTCGGTGCAACAGTGGGAGCACTGGAAGAAGCGGTGGTCGCCTTGGATCTCGGCCACCTTCTCCCAGGGGTAGATTTTCATGAACTGCGTGTCCTGGTTGGTGGTGAGAACGAAGAAGTCTTTTTCGGTAAGAATGGCGTCGAGGTCCTTGTAGGGCTTGCGCAGCGGGGCGTTGAGCGTGGTATTGAGGAAGGTGGCGAGGTATCCCCAGCGCGCCTCGGCAGTGGGCCAGCGGTAGAACGACCCCTCGAAAGCGCCCCTGAAACCGTAGCGCTCGGCGAATTTGCCGAAATGCCTGCGATAGGTCGCGTTGTCCTCGTAGTAGAAGTCGCCGCCGCCCGCCGCGGAGAGCCCGGAGGCCCCGCCCACCAGCACGCAATCGGCTTCCTCGATCATGCGGGCGAACGTTTCGATTTGCTGGTCGTAGGGCTCGGGCTCGCGGGCGCTCAGCTCATAGGGCGTGCCGCCGGTGCGGTAGGCGGCCTGAAGGGAAAACGATTGGTTGGTGAGCTCGACAACGAGCTGCTCGTATGGAGTCACTGGATACCTTCTTTCAGCTATTATGAACAGGTGTTGATAAAAAGTATCCATGTTGATTTGTGCGAGAGCAATGAACAGCTTCGATGCGCTGTCGATAAACGAACGATTGCTGGGCATTGTCGAGCGCTGCAATTGGAGGGGCCATGGAATCGGGAAAGATCGATCGTCGCCGACGCTATACGCTCTCGGTCATACGGGAGGCGTTCTTTGCGCTGCTGGCCGAGGTCGGCTTCGCGAAGATGACGGTGGCGAATATCTGCCGCTGCGCCGATATCAACCGCGGCACGTTCTATTTGCACTACGAGGACAAGTTCGCGCTGCTCGACGCGCTTATTGACGAGGCCCTGGCGGCGGCGCCCCCACTCGAGGGAACGGAGGCGGGGGCCCTCTGCCAGCGCCCGCCGGCAAACGATGACTATTATCTGCTCTACTCGGATGACGATGCGTACGCCCGGGTGGCACAGCGCGTCGTCGAGCGCGGCGCTGAGCAGATGGTTCCCTCGATCATGGAGGAGACCGGGCTTTCGCGCGAGGACGCCTATCTGCTCTTCGTCCACAACGTCCAGGGAAATCTCGCAGTCAACCGCCTGCTTGGTTGGAGGCGAGGGCCCGAGTTTGCCCACGCTCAGGAGCTGCTCAGCGCCTATTCCGAAGGGGGCATGCGGGCCGTATCGGCCTCTTGCACACCGATCGCGAATTAGAACATGATAGCGTCGTCGGCCTTGAAGGCATTAAGGGATCCCTGCTTGACCTGGATGCAGACGTATGTGATGCCCGAGTCGGATGCGGCGCGGAACTGACGGTGTGCAGCGGGGGAGATGCGCAGCCAGTCGCCGGCTGCAAGCTCGATTTCCTCACCGTTGATCGTGACCGAGCCCGCGCCCTCGAGCACGCCATAGATCTCCTCGTTTTCCTTGTGTGCATGGACGAACGGAATGCCAGCGCCGGCGGGAAGGTTGTTGACGCTCACCTCTGCTCCGGTAAGTCCGAGCACCTCGTGCAGCTCGACGCGGTTCTCGTCGCCGATGTGGGTCTTTGCATAATTGGCCATAATGGCTCCTCTCTTTGAGGTTGATGTACCTTGCAGGCATCTCCTGCGTGAGCTATATTCAACGCGAAGGCGCATACAAATACGAGTACGCACATATTTGTAACTGCATACCTTTTTGTGAAACCGGTATGATCAAGGAGGTCGGGTCTCCCGTGATGGCGAAAGAGGAGCTTCCGGAGTGTCCGGTCGCAACGGCGGTAGCGCTCATTGGCGGCAAGTGGAAGTTGCTCATTATCCGTAACTTGCGCGTACGCCCTTGGCGTTTCAACGAGTTGCGCCGCAACCTTGAGGGGATCTCTCAGAAAGTGCTTACCGACAGCCTGCGGCAGATGGAGGATGATGGGCTGGTCTTTCGCCATGACTATGGCGAGAATCCTCCCCGCGTTGAATATGGCCTTACCGAGCTCGGCCGCCAGATGATGCCCATCATGGACTCGCTCGCAGACTTCGGCGCTTATTACAAGACGGTCGTTTCGTAGCGGACACGCTGCTTAGGGGGCGGAGAACCGCTACGAGTACGGTAGCGGTACTCCTACGGCTGCTGTCGTTCCCGCAGGATTAGAGCGGAAGGAGACTGCAATGGGGCCGTCCGCCCCACAAGAAGGCCCTTCCTTCCCGGTATGGCGCCGACATGCGCACGCCGGCTCAAACTGCTCGATGCGCGAAGTGTTGTTATGGCTTCACTCAGCCTGCGGATGCCCAATCATCCGCGCACCACATTCTGCCCATGTGCATGGGCGGCTGCCCCCACTGCCACATGGTCTCCGGCGAGCGCCGTTGCCCCTGGTTCAAAGACGACCCCGATGCCTACGTCCTCGCCAAAACTCACGACACCCGTAAGAGCCGCCAATAAAACCTCCGGCCCTGCTTGGCCCTGGGAATAAACGTCAGACTTGCCCGATTCACGCTTTGCGCAAGGGCCGTTCTACTTCCCAAACCTGATCTGTCTGTCGCACAGCTCGAGGGCGACAAGGGAAGCCTGGGCCACCTCCTTGATATCCTCTGCGAACTACTGGAGTGCGGTACAGTCGGATGACTGGACTGTTTTCGTTGGACCTTGGTTGTTTGCCTGTGTGAATGGCGTATTTGTTTTAGCTAGCGGTTGCGACGCCTTGTTGCGGAAATACCAACTGCTGCAACTGCGCCACCGGCAACACTCAGGGCGACAGCCATCGCACCGTTGTCGCCCGTCGCGGGTAGGGCGGTCCCGGCTGGTTTAACCGCCGCTACTGCCTTAGTGGAAACGGGATTTGCCGCGGGCTTTTCTGCCTTGGGCTGCGGTGTGGGCTCGGGCTTGGTTTCCGGTTCGGGTTTGACCTCTGGGCTCGGTTTAACACTTGGATCGGGTTTGGAACCGCTCGTATCGGTTGCAATCAAGTGCACGTCGCTGTCGAAGACGTAGCGGATGTAGTAATCGTGCCGCGTCTCGTGCGTAATCCCCTGCCCGCTGTCGAAGTCGCGGTCAACGTGTGTGCCGAGGCGGGTTGAGCTGGTGAGGTTCAGTCTGTAAGGGATTTGGTCGTCGGCGTAGCCGCCTGTAAAGGCAGCGGTTGCTCTAACGTGATTGTCGATCATGGTCAGGGCAATAGAGACGCTGGCCTCTTTGGGGTTCTCGGTTTTTATAAGGCCTTCGGTATCGGTGTCGATCTTGAAGAGAAGGACGGTGTCGTTAAGCCCGTAGATGAAGTCCTCGGGTTTGTCGGGGAAATCGTATACAAACGCCTCATTCTGGACCAACATGAAGGCAGGAGGGAGCTCCAGGTCATAGTTATGGTCGACAACGGTGGTAGCTGTGAGGCTGCCTTCTGCGTTGGCTTCGTTGCAGGTAATGGGTGCTGCGACATCGGTTTCGGGCATTTCTGTCGCCAGTGCTGCGCAGGGTAGCAAAAGTTGCCCTGACACAAGAATAATCGCTCCGAAGGCGACTACTCTAACGCCCGCATGACGCGTGACGCTGCGGATAAACGAGCTGGTTCGATCATTCTGGGTTTGTAGTGCATGCTGTCCATACATAAGGCGCTCCTTGTTCGTAGGCCGGTTTCCGCGGATCTATATTGCGCCTGGCCGATGCGGCTAGGCTCTTTCACGCGAACGCTTACGCGAGCAGGGAGAAAGCTCAAGCTAATTTTCCCACAGTCGATACTTTGTGAGCAACGATTTGCTGTTCAATTCTCGGAGAGAGAATCAAGACGGTCGAGGAGTTATCAGGCAATGAGATTGTGTCTAGAGAGCGCGAACGAGAGATGCGATCTACAGACGACTGAATAGCTCCATCTGTTTTGGTTACAACGAAATGTGTGCCGCGCGCCTGCGGCATGAAGAAGGGAGATTCTTATGAATATCGTTGTATTGAGTGGTAGCCCGCGCAAGGGCGCTAATACCGACACCATGGTCGAGGCGTTTGCCGAGACCGCGCGCGAGGCCGGCCATACGGTCGAGGTCATCCGCGTTGCCAGTAAGAAAATCGCTGGTTGTCTGGGGTGTCAGTATTGCTTCGCCCACGAGGGCACTTGCGTGCAGAAGGATGACATGGCCAACGTGATCGAGTCGCTGAAAGACGCCGACATGGTTGTCTTCGCTTCGCCTATCTACTGGTTTGATATCACTGCGCAGGAGAAGGCCGCCATCGATCGCCTATACGCCTTCGGTGCTACGGGCTTCCCGTTCACCAAGACGGCCCTTTTACTCGATAGCCACAGCGAGGGCGTCTATGATGCGGCGATCGCTATGTACAAGTCGACCTGTGCGTACTGCAAGTGGGAGGACCAGGGCATTGTCGCCATCAGCGGTATGACCGAGCGCGACAGCATGGCATCGTCGCCCAAGTTGAAAGAGGTGCGAGAGCTCGCTCGCAAGCTCGCCTAAGGACAAGAAGAACGCATGGCAATCAGCGTTGGCGGAAAGCCTACTTCCCTTACCAAGAGGATTACTGATTGCCATGCGTTGATGTCCTTATGGACAATCTCCGCGTGCTAGGAGACTTTCTCGCTCAGGAACTCCCTGAATGCAGGGATGTCAAAGCCAACGAGACCACGCCCACGTTCCCCGATGACGCCGTCCTCGAGAAGGCGGCGTTTGTATTGGCTTGCGTAGTTGCTGGCGACGCCCATGCGTTTGGCTATCTCCGAGACCCTGCTGGGGCCAGAATCGGGCAGCATCGCGAGTAAAAACTCAATGTCTTTATCGGAAAGCTCTCGATAGGTCGTTTCGAGAATGCGATCACGCAGCTCCATGCGTGCGAGTAGGGAACCCTGCTGGACATCGGATGCACTGATTTGGGGCGAGTTCTCCGAAACATCCCAAGTGCGATATCCGACGAGCTGCATCATGTAGGGGAATCCGTCGACGGCCTTCACAGCATTCTCGAGCGCTTCTGGTGTGATTGAACGTCCTCCGGCCTCAACGGTTTTGCGAAACGCGTTTGCAATTTCAACGTCAGTGATTCGTCCTAACTGATGATATTGGGAACGCCTGAGGAACGAGACGGAATCGTTACGCAGCAACGCCGATACTTTGTAGGGCAGTCCTGCCATGAGTAGGGCAACTTTTTTACCTTCGCGTACAAAGTGCTGGTAAACAGAGGCAAATTGAAGCATTTCTTCGAGATCGACGGTGACTTCATCGATCGCGTCGAAAATGTTGGTGTAAGGGTGACACCCTAGCGCCCGTTTAACGAAGAACGGCCTTCGTCCTAGAATCTGAAATCACCACAACAACAGGTT
>NZ_CYYP01000012.1:65811-88859 GCF_001405375.1 Collinsella aerofaciens | reverse complement strand
TGGACGGCACCGAGCCGTACGCTTGAACTGAGAAGGGGGAGGCCTCGCGGCCTCCCCCTTTTTGCGTTGTATACGCGTTGTGCTTTGGGACCTACCTCCCCCGTATGCGCTCTTACTCTTTGGCTGTATTTTGAGTCCTTCTAGTGTATTTGAGCGATAATTACTCGCATTGGCGTTAGGGAGGGCTTGATGTTTACCGTATTTGTCTTGGGCAATATTGCTTCGGGTAAGTCGACGGCCTGCCGCTATTTCGAATCTCGTGGCGCTATGCTTATCGATCTGGATGAGCTTGCAAAATCTCTGTATGTGCCGGGCTCTGATATCGTCAATACTCTCGCGGATGAATTCGGTTGGGACATTTTGGATGAGGAAGGCGGCATTCGCCGCAGCATCCTCGCTTCTCGAGCTTTCGCTTCTCCTGATTCGGTCGCACGGCTCAATGGCATCGTGCATCCCGTTCTGATTGAACAGCTTTCGCTTAGGATTCTCGATCCGGTTTGTTGTACGGTTTCATCTCCCCGTTATCCCTTTGCGGTGGTCGAGGTTTCTGCTCCGACTGGTTTTGAGGATGCATTTGGCTTGGCTGATGAAATTCTGGTCATCAGCGCCCCTTTGTCAGTTCGTCGCGAGCGCGCTATTCAACGTGGCATGGAGCCATCCGATTTCGATGCTCGTTCTGCTTGCCAGCCCGATGAGTCTGCGCTGTGCAATCTCGCTACAACGGTGATTGATAATGCCGCAGGCGATAATTCGCTCTTTGAGCAGCTTGACTCATGGCTTGCATGCCACGGGTTTATAGATACTCCGGATAAGGAGGAGGCCGATGCCTAAGGCACGTTTCTTTACGTGGTATCGCGTGGCGCCACTTGCCGTTGTGTTCGTCTTCGGCCTTATTTCGCTCGTCTACTCGTGTGCCCCTGCCGCTTTCTTTAAGCCGCTGTATCCGATTGACTACGAGGCGTATGTAAAGCAATCCAGTATTTCGCATAATCTGGATCCGTATCTGGTGTGCGCTGTCATTAAGTCGGAATCGAATTGGGATCCCGAGGCCGAGTCGAATCAGGGTGCTCAGGGATTGATGCAGCTGATGCCCGAGACTGCCCAGGATATGATTGCCAAGGGCCTTGTCGACGGAGGGGAGTATTCGGCCGACAATCTTAACGATCCGGCTACGAATATCGAGTTTGGCTGCGCATACCTCTCGTATCTTCTCGCCTATTTCAACGGGTCGACGGATAGTGCCATCGCCGCCTATAACGCCGGCATGGGCAATGTCGACGGATGGGCGCAGCAGGGTACGTCGCTTCATAATGCAATTACCTTTCCCGAGACGCAGGCGTATCTGATTCGTGTCAATAATGCCTGGGCTCGCTACAAGACCCTCTATCCCGATCGGTTCGTATAGGACTATGCCTGCCGCCTGCGTATACTGCAGATATATGAGTTAGGAGTATCCATGGCGGAATTTGAAGTAGAACGCGTTGGTGGTGAACTTAAGCGCTTTGGCGTTGAAGGCTCTGACGTGCCGTTTAAGGTCGTTTCTCCCTATGAGCCTGCCGGTTCCCAGCCTAAAGCCATTGAGTCGCTTGTGCAGGGCGTGAGGGACGGAGACCGCTATCAGGTTTTGCTGGGCGTGACTGGTTCGGGCAAGACCTTCACGATGGCAAAGACTATTGAGGCCCTGGGAAAGCCGACGCTGGTCATGGCTCCGAATAAAACGCTCGCTGCTCAGCTTGCGAGCGAGCTCAAAGAGTTCTTTCCCAATAACGCTGTGGTCTACTTTGTCTCGTATTACGACTACTATCAGCCCGAGGCGTATGTGCCGCAAAGCGATACATATATCGAGAAAGACTCCTCGATTAACGAAGAGGTTGAGATGCTGCGACATCAGGCGACCGCATCGCTGCTCTCTCGACGCGATGTGATCGTTGTCGCATCGGTCTCGTGTATCTATGGCATTGGCTCTCCTGAGGACTATGCGGGTCTGGCTCCAAACGTCGACAAGAAGGTGCCGCTCGAGCGCGATGACTTTATCCATGCACTTATCGACATTCAATATGATCGCAATGACTATGACCTGGCACGCGGCACGTTCCGCGTGCGCGGCGATGTTGTCGACGTGTATCCGCCTTATGCCGAGCATCCGTTGCGGTTTGAGTTCTTTGGCGACGAGGTCGAGCTGATTGCCGAGATCGATGAGGTCACCGGTGAGATGCTTCGTGAGTACGAGGCCATCCCCGTATGGCCGGCATCGCACTACGTGACCGAGAAGCCGAAGGTCAAGGCGGCTCTGAAATCGATCAGCGAAGAGTGCGAGAAGCGCGTGGCGGAGCTCAAGGCGACCGACAAGTTGCTCGAGGCGCAGCGTCTGCAGCAGCGCACCGATTATGATCTTGAGATGCTCGAGACGATGGGCTTTTGCAACGGCATCGAGAACTACTCGCGTCATCTGGACGGTCGCAAGCCGGGTGAGCCGCCGTTTACCCTAATCGATTACTTTCCCAAGGATATGCTCTGTATCATCGATGAGAGCCATGTGACGGTGCCGCAGATTCGCGGCATGCACGAAGGTGATCGCTCGCGTAAGGTGACGCTGGTGGAACACGGTTTTCGCCTGCCCTCGGCGCTCGATAACCGCCCGCTTCGTTTCGATGAGTTTGAGGCAAGGATACCCCAGTTTATCTATGTTTCGGCCACGCCGGGCGATTACGAGCTGCGGGTTAGCCAGAACGACGTTGAGCAGATTATTCGTCCGACCGGTCTGCTCGATCCCAAGATCGATGTGCGTCCGGTTCGCGGTCAGATTGACGATCTTGAGGACGAGATTCGCGAGCGCGTTGCCCGCAAGGAGCGCGTGCTGGTGACCACGTTGACCAAGCGCATGGCCGAGGACCTGACCGACCATCTGCTTGATGCGGGCATTAAGGTCAATTACATGCATTCTGATACGGCGACAATGGACCGTGTCGAGATCCTGCGAACGCTGCGCGAGGGCAAGATCGATGTTCTCGTTGGCATCAACCTGCTTCGCGAGGGCTTGGATCTTCCCGAGGTCTCACTGGTGGCAATTCTCGATGCCGATAAGGAAGGCTTCTTGCGCAACCGCCGTTCGCTGATTCAGACGATTGGCCGCGCGGCCCGTAACGCCGATGGCGAAGTCATCATGTATGCGGACGTTGTGACCGATTCGATGAAAGAGGCCATCGAGGAGACGCGGCGCCGCCGCGAGATTCAGATGGCATATAACGAAGAGCATGGCATTGTGCCCAAGACGGTGCGCAAAGCCATCAACGACATCTCAAGTTTTATTGCCGAAGCCGAAAAAACCGTGGGTTCCAAGGGGCGCTCGAAGGGCGACTCCCTTGGCCATGGCGCATTCTATACGCCCGATGAGTCGGGCGAGGGAGGCGTGCCGGAAACGGTGGCACCCGAGCAGACACTTGCGGAGCAGTTGGAAGAACTGCCGCATGACGAGCTTGTGCGAATCGTCGAAACCATGGAAGAGGATATGCGCAACGCTTCTGCCGCCATGGACTTTGAGGAGGCGGCGCGCCTGCGCGATGCCGTCGTTCAGATTCGGGCGATGCTCGAGGGTGCGTCTGAGGACGAGACGATCGAGCGCTTACGTTCGCAGGCTCGCAAGGGTTCCACGTTCGCATCGGGCAGAAAACGCCAGGGTGCACGGTTTAAGAAATAGCGAACAGGCCCCGAGTTCCCTGTGGAGCTCGGGGCCTGTGTCTTTTGCGTGCTGGAATTCGTGCGCTAGAGGTCTGCGATCAGGGCTTCGGCACAACGAATGCCGTCGGTGGCCGCGCTCATGATGCCGCCGGCATATCCAGCTCCCTCACCGCAAGGGTAGAGGCCCGGGGTCGACACGGCATGGCACGTTCGGTCTCGGGTGACGGTAACCGGTGAGCTTGAACGAGTCTCCACGCCGGTAAGAACGGCATCGGGGCGGTCGTAGCCTCGTAGCTTTTTTCCGAGTAGGGGAAGTCCCAGGCGGAGCGACTCGACGATATGCTGCGGCAGGGCTTCGTCAATTGCCGTCCAGGTCACACCGAGCGGATAGGTGGGCTTTACCTTTCCGGGCGCCTTGCTGGCGCGTCCTGCGAGGAAATCTCCGACGAGCTGTGCCGGTGCGTTCCAGTTGGAACCGCCTAGGCGATAGGCGGCCGCCTCGCAGGCGCGCTGGAGCTCGATGCCGGCGAGCGGGTCATCGTTGGGAAGGTCCTCAGGCGTGACGTTAACGAGCAGGGCGGCGTTTGCGTTGCGTCCGTCTCGGGCATTGAGGCTGGCGCCGTTGACGCATAGGTGGCCCTGCTCGGAAGAGGCGGCGACAACCTGCCCGCCGGGGCACATGCAAAACGAGAACACGCTGCGGCCGTTGGGAAGATGGGCGACGAGCTTGTAGGGGGCTGCTCCGAGGGCAGGATGTCCCGCCGAGGCTCCATATTGGGCTCGGTCGATGTCGCGTTGCGGATGCTCGATGCGAACGCCCATGGCAAAGGTCTTTTGTGCGAGGGCCACGTTGTGGTCCTTAAGGAGCTCAAAAATATCGCGAGCAGAATGCCCGCAGGCGAGGATGAGGTGCTTTGTCTCGATTGGCTCGTAAGCGGCGTCTTGGGACGATTGGACATCAATACCGGTGATGGCGCCAGACGCGTCGATGCGAATGTCGACGAGCTTCGTTCGATAACGGACGACACCTCCGAGCTGCTCGATGCGCTGGGATATAGCGGTGACAACCTTGGGAAGGATGTCGGAGCCAATGTGCGGCTTGGCATCCCACAGAATATCGCGGGGCGCACCCGCCTCGACGAAGGTTTCGAGGATAAGGCGATGGGCGGGATTTTTTGTTCCCGTATTGAGCTTGCCGTCCGAGAAGGTCCCCGCGCCGCCCAGACCAAACTGAATATTGCTCTCGGGGTCGAGGATGCGCTCCTTTAGAAAGAGGTCGATCGCCTGCGAGCGGCGAAATGCCGGGTCGCCGCGCTCGATAAGCAAGGGCTTAAGACCTGCTTTGGCGAGCGTGAGCGCAGCGAAAAGGCCGGCGCATCCGGCGCCGACAACGACAGGGCGTTCTTGAGGTGCGTCGGAGACGGGGGAGGGGAATGAAGGCTCATCGTCTTCTATCGCGCGTACGCGCGAGCGGTCACGCTCGGCAACGCTGTCGACCGCTTCTCGCTCGAGGTGGGGACTAGTCAGCTCAACACGAAAGCTCAGGATAAAATGGACGTCTCGTTTTTTGCGAGCGTCGATTGACTTGCGGTGGAGTTCGATGGACTTGATCTCGGAGTCCTTGCAACGTAGGATGCGCTTGGCGACTCGCTTGCCAACAATGAGGCAGGTATTTTCATCGCCGGCTTCATCGAGCGACGCGTTGACTTGGGTGATTTCGATCATCGAGGTCTCCTTAGAGGCAAGAAAGAGGCCGTCCGGTATCCCAGACGGCCCGAATGCGTTTTTGATTATAGACTGCGCGGCTACAGGCTGCTTGCAGCGCGAATGCCCGAGAGCCAGGCCCACGCAAGGTTAAAGCCTCCGCAATCGGCGTCGATGTCGAGCGCTTCGCCGCAGACGTAAAGCGGGGCGTCGACAGCGCTGCTCGCGCGTAGACTGGGTGTTGAGATGCTCTCGACAGATACGCCACCACGCGTGACCTGCGCCGAGCGCTCCTCGGCTGTTCCCTCGACGAGCAACTTAAAGTGCTTGAGGATCGAGACCAGGTGGATGACATCGTTGGAGCCTGGATGGCACTGCTCGAACGCCGTGCAGACGACGCGGGAGAGTTGCGGGGCGAGCATGCCGTCGAGCCAACGGGGATCGCGGGGCGAAAAGCCACCGAGCAGCTCAACGCGCCGGTTGAGCATATCGAGCATCTCGTCTTTGGAGAGGTCGGGGAAAAGGTCGAGCAGGATCGTATCGCCGCGCTGGATACGACGGGAGAGGTTGAAGACAGCGACGCCCGAGATACCGAAGGCTCGAAACAGGACTTCACCGTCTTCGTGCCAGAGCTCATTATGGTTACGGGTGAGCGTCAAGCGGGCGCGGACGCGCAGACCGTCCAACGTCTTGAGTGCCGCCCGATCGCCAACGACCGTTGCCGATACGGGGCAGAGGATGGGGCGCAGCGAAGTGAGGGGGAGACTAAACGTATCGGCGATACCGGTGGGGTTGCCGCCCGTAGCGAAAATTACGGCATGTGCCTGCAGGGCCTCGTTCTTGCGAGGGACATCGGCGAGCGCTTTCCGAAGCGAGCGGAGCTCCGATTTTCGGTCATCGTGCTTTTTTGCCTTGAGCGCCCGCGCTGGACGGTCTATTTGGAGTGCCCAGCCTTCGGAAGCTTTGTGCGCCGAGGCAACGTTGGCTCCGCAGATTAAGGTGATACCTAGGCGGTCGCAAACGTTGAGAAGCGCGTCGCGCACCGATTCGGCGCGAAGGGAGCGCGGGTACAGTCGGCCTTCCTCGGAGGTTGTCATGATGCCCAGCGAGGAGAAGAAACCCATAAGCTCTTGTTCGGGCCGGGGGCCCATAACGGATTCAACGAATGCGGGGTGGTTGTACCGCTGTGGATCAATCGATTCGTTGGAGAGGTTGCAGCGGCCGTTGCCGGTCGCAAGGAGCTTAAGGCCGCAGGCGACATCGCGCTCAACGATGCAGGCGCTTTTGCCAGCGCGTGCGGCCGTAATGGCGGCGGCGAGGCCTGAAGCCCCGCCGCCGATTACCAGGACGTCATAGAAGGCGCTCGTGCTCACTTAGGCCTCGTCGGTCTCGTGCGGGGTAATGGCCTCGACGGCAGAGACTGCCTGAGGCAACACGCCATCGGGCAGCGCGGTCTCGACCTCGCCCTTATCGCAGGCCTCGGCGAGTGACGGATTGATGGGAAGCTGGCCCAAGATGTCGAGGTTATAGCGCTCTGCGACCTCGGGGAGCTTGCTCTTGCCAAAGACCTCGATCTTCTTGCCGCAGTCGGGGCACTCAATATAGCTCATGTTCTCGACAATGCCCAGAATGGGGACGTTCATCTTCTCGGCCATGTTAACCGCCTTGGCGACGATCATCGAGACCAGATCCTGCGGGCTCGTGACGATGACGATGCCGTCGACGGGCAGCGACTGGAAGACGGTGAGCGCGACGTCGCCTGTTCCCGGAGGCATGTCGACCAGCAGGTAGTCGATGGGGCCCCACGAGGTCTCGCTCCAGAACTGCCTAATGGCGCCTGCGATGACCGGACCGCGCCAAAGGACGGGGTCGGTCTCATTTTGGAGCAGCAGGTTGGAGCTCATGACCTTGACGCCGTGCTCGGAGATTTCGGGCAGCATAAGGTTGCCAAGGGCATGGACGTGGCGTCCGCTCATACCGAACATCTTGGGGATAGAGGGACCGGTGATGTCGGCATCGAGGACGCCGACCTTGTGGCCGTGACGGGCAAGCTCGGTGGCGATGGCACCGGTGACAAACGACTTGCCGACACCGCCCTTGCCGGAAAGCACGGCGATGACGCGTTTGACCTCGGACAGCGTGTTCTCCTCAAATTGCGACGGCGACGTTTGTCCGCCGGCGGCCTGTGCGTGCTCGCAACCCATGTATGACTCCTTTGTATATGTTGGGGCCGGGGCCCCGTGATGTGACACGAGCGTCATTGTACCCTCGTTTGCGAGCGGGAGTCATTTGCGATGCATTTGGGCCGAGCGTGCTTGCAATACGATGGGTCCAAGCGAATGGGCGGGCTTACTGAACTTTGCTGGCGAACTCGAGGTATTGCATGCGCTGCAGCTTGTCGATCGTCGAGGCGTATGGGCTGTCTTCAGATTCCAAGTCGTAGCGCAGCCCGTCGGCACCAAGATAGCCGGCGACATTGATGGTGGGCACATCTGACCTTGTTGCAAGCAGAGCCTTTTGATAGTCGGTGAGCGGGGCGCCGATCTTATTAAGGGTAAGGGCTGCAATCTCGTTTGCCCCGACGGTGTCGTAGACGTTGAGCTCGGTATTGCCGGCGATTTCATAGTTAGCCCAGACAAAATAGGTCGACTGATAGATACGGAAAGCGTGGCTTGCCGTATCTTCCTGAGGGTACAGCTCGTCGTTGAGAGCCGTTGCGGCGCTCGGCTGATGGTCGCCAAAAAAGACAAGGACAACCGGTCTGCCGATATTGCGGAGCTCGTTGATAAAGTACTCGAGGTCCCGGTCGGATGCGTTGATGCAGGTAAGATAGGTGTTGAGCGCGCTATTGGCACCCTCGCTGGCTCCCTCGACCCAATAGTTTGTCAACTCTTCGGCGGGAACGGTGCCATAGTCGTAGCCGCCGTGATTTTGCATCGTGACGTCAAAGATGAACTGCGGGGCTTCGTCGGTTCTAAGCAGGTCGAGTATCTTGTCGTAGGTGGCGTAGTCGCATACGCCGGCATGGTAACAGGGCGCACCTTCGAAATCGCCGATTGAAAGAAAGTCTCCAAAGCCCAGCTGTTGATAGATTTTATCTCGATGGTAGTTGACGGGGTTTTGCGGGTGCATAGCGGTAGCGGTATACCCAAGCTCCTTAAGGTCCTTTGCCAGGCTGTTGACGCCATTCATCTGATATAGCTGATAGGGGATTTTGCCTAATCCGACAAAGGCCGTTGTCGCTCCGGTCAAAAATTCGAATTCGGAGTTCGCCGTTCCGCCACCGGCGACCGAAGCGAGCATGGTGCCGCGAACAAGTGTGTCGGGAAGCGAGTTGTAGAATGCGGGGCCGGTGTACCCGGCCGCCTGGAGCTGCTCAAAGCACGAAAGGTCGCTAAAACTCTCGTTCATGACGGCAACAATCGTCGGCTTGATTTCATTGAACTGGGCAACGGCCGCCGCGCGCTGCTCGCTCGCGCCATACGTGCTGTCGTAGGTGGCGGCGAGCTCCTGCTCGATGCTCTGCGCCTCATCGGGCGTATAGTCTTCGGGCTTCTCAATGGGCAACTCGTTGACCATTTCGGTGAACGAAGTGATAAAACCCTGAGACGCATACGTGGTGATGGGCTGCCAACGGTCAAATCCAAAATTCAGCGCCTGCTCCAAGTCGATGCTGGAAAAGCCCGAGAGCCCCACAACGGTCACTAGCAGAAAAGCGCAGAGGTTGGTGGCGATTGCGGGGAAGACATGGGTGGGTGTGCGGAGCTTTCTCGGTCGGATAAGCGAAAGAAGCCCCAGGGAAATCTCCAGCAGGGCTAGAGAGGTTACGATTCCGGCGGTAAAGGTAAACTCGTATCCCTCGCTCACTTCCATTGCGGTGCCAAGGGCCAAGATATCGCTTGGAAGGATGGCCTCGCCTTTAAACGTTATGACGAAGTGCTCGGCAATGCCAAGGATGCAACAGACGACGGGCACGAGGGCCATGACGCCTCCATGACGTTGTCCCAGCAAATAAAGGGAGAGCAGAACCGTCGCGAGCAACCCGACGGAAAACCCAAATGAGTTGGCGGGAATGCGATAGAACGTTTCGTTGCAGGCAATTTCGAGTGAAACGAACGAGAGCGCTGAAACAGCGGCGATGACAAGGATGTCACGGCAAATACAGGCAACCGTTCCCGTCGCAAGATCGGTTTGGTCGATTAGTCCCGAAACCAAGGGCTCGACAAGAAGTATGACGGCGGCAGCACCGAGCGCCGAATAAGAAAGGACCCATAGGGAACTGTCCTCATTTACGAGCAATTGATTCGTAATCCATGCAGCTACCATGCCGAGCGGGATGAGGAGCGTCGCGCACCAAAAGACGCGGGCAATGGGCGGCTTTTCATTGTGTTTGATTGAAAAATACACGCGCACGACGACGGTGGCCACGATAAGGGCGGCGATGAATATGGGCAGATTGGCCATGTCACTCGAAGTGATTTCAAGGGGGATATCTTCGGTCATGGACGTTCCTCTGTTACAGCAAATTAAGTTCAGTATTAGATTACTGTAACCTTTCCACGGCATTTCGAGAAACAAAGCGCCCGATACGCAAAGCTAAAGGTCTGCGAATCTTGTATTACGAACATCTGTGCGCGTCGAGTGCGCTAAACTCATCGACAGTATGATTCGATGCAATAGGAGGCAAGGAGCTTCCATGTCTGATTCTTCTATCGTTATTCGCGGCGCTCGTGAGCACAACCTCCGTGATATCGATGTTTCCATTCCGCGTGACCAACTCGTGGTCATTACCGGTCTTTCTGGCTCGGGCAAGAGCTCGCTGGCATTTGACACTATCTATGCCGAGGGCCAGCGTCGATACGTCGAGAGCCTTTCAAGCTATGCGCGCCAGTTCTTGGGTCAGATGGACAAACCTGACTTGGATTCAATCGACGGCCTTTCGCCGGCAGTGTCGATCGACCAAAAGACGACGTCTAAAAACCCTCGCTCGACGGTTGGCACCGTAACCGAGATTTATGACTATCTGCGCCTGCTGTTCGCCCGTGTGGGCACCCCGCACTGTCCCGAATGCGGCCGCGTCATTGAGCGTCAGACGACCGACCAGGTTGCCGACAAGGTCTTGGCGGCGGGGGAGGGCCGCCGCGCGTTTGTGCTGGCACCGGTGGTGCGCGGGCGAAAAGGCGAGTACACCAAACTGTTTGAGGACCTTCGCACCGAGGGCTTTAGCCGCGTGCGTGTCGACGGTGAAGTGCGCTCGCTCGACGATCCGATCGATCTGGACAAGAAGTTCAAGCACGATATCGAGGTCGTAGTCGATCGCATCGTGATCCGTGAGAACTCTCTGGGCCGTATCGCCGAGTCTGTTGAGCAGGCGACCGCGCTGGCTCACGGCAATGTAAACGTGTACATGCTGCCCGATCGTGATGCTCCCGAGGGGACCGAGGGCGAGCTGCTGGAGTATTCGTTGGCCTTGGCGTGCCCGGAGCATGGTCACTCCATTGACGATCTTCAGCCGCGTGATTTTTCGTTCAACGCTCCCTATGGCGCATGTCCTGAGTGCGACGGCCTGGGCTTTAAGAAAACCGTTGATGCCGAGGCGTTGATCGAGGACCCCTCGAAGTCCATTGCCGACGGAGTCTTTGGTAGCCTGTTTGGCAACTCGAACTACTATCCGCAGATTTTTGCTGCGGTCTGCAAACACTTTAAGGTGAGCACCGATACGCCGTGGGAGGACTTGCCCCCTCGCGTGCGTCGTGCATTCTTGGATGGCCTGGGCGATACGAAGATCTCGGTCGACTACCAAAAGCTCGACGGACGTCGTAGCCAGTGGGATACAAAGTTTTCGGGCGTTCGCAACATCCTGTACGAACGCTATGCCGAGACGACGAACGAGAACACCAAGGCGCGCCTGGAGAAGTACATTCGCGAGGAACCGTGCTCGAGCTGCCACGGCGCTCGTTTGCGCCCTGAGATGCTCGCCGTCACCGTGGGCGGCAAGTCCATTTACGAGGTTTGTTGCCTGTCGTGCCGTGAGTCGCTCGAGTTTTTTGAGGGCTTGGAACTTACCGAGCGTCAACGGTTTATCGGCGGCCGTATCGTCAAGGAAATCCTGGAGCGCTTGCGTTTTCTGGTCGATGTTGGACTCGACTATCTGACGCTCGATCGTGCCTCGGCGACGCTTTCCGGTGGCGAGGCACAACGTATTCGACTGGCAACGCAGATCGGCGCGGGTCTCATGGGCGTGCTCTATATTCTGGACGAGCCCTCGATCGGCCTGCATCAGCGTGACAACGAGCGCCTGATCAAGACGCTCGAGCGCCTGCGCGATATCGGCAATACCGTTATCGTCGTCGAACACGACGAGGATACAATCCGTGCCGCCGACTACGTGATCGACATGGGCCCCGGCGCCGGCGTCAACGGCGGGCACGTAGTCGCGGCGGGAACGCCTGCCGATATCATGGCGTGTCCTGAGTCGATGACGGGCGCTTACCTGACCGGCAAACGAATGATCCGGGTGCCTGATGAACGGCGCAAGCCCGGTCGCGGCTGCCTTAAAATTACGGGCGCTCGAGCCAACAACCTCAAAAACGTTACCGCCAAGATCGAGTTTGGTACGCTTACGGTTGTTACCGGCGTGTCGGGATCGGGCAAGAGCTCCCTGGTTACCGACACCATTGCGCCTGCCCTTACGAATGCCATTCACCGCTCGACGCGCCCTGTGGGTCCGTATAAGAAAATCGAGGGCATCGAGTGTATCGATAAGGTTATCGATATCGACCAGTCGCCGATTGGCCGCACGCCGCGTTCCAACCCTGCTACCTATATCGGCCTGTGGGATGATCTTCGCGCGCTGTTTGCGAGTACGCCGGAGTCGAAGGCGCGCGGCTACTCGCCGGGTCGTTTCTCCTTTAATGTGAGTGGCGGGCGCTGTGAGGCGTGCAAGGGCGACGGGCAGATCAAGATCGAGATGCACTTCCTTCCCGATATCTACGTTCCCTGCGAAGTTTGCGGCGGTAAACGCTACAACCGCGAGACACTCGAGGTCACCTACCGTGGCAAGACCATCTCGGACGTGCTCGACATGAGCGTCACCGAGGCGCTGGCCTTCTTTGGGAATATCCCGCAGATTAAGCGCAAGCTCCAGACGCTGTACGATGTAGGCTTAGGCTACGTGAGCCTGGGCCAGCCCGCCACGACGCTTTCGGGCGGCGAGGCGCAGCGTGTGAAGCTCGCCAAGGAGCTTCATCGACGCCAGACGGGCAAGACGTTCTATATTTTGGACGAGCCGACGACCGGCCTTCATTTTGAGGACGTCCGCCAGCTGCTCGATGTGCTGCAGCGCTTGGTCGATGCGGGCAACACGGTGCTGGTGATTGAACACAACCTTGATGTCATCAAGGTTGCCGACCGCCTGATCGATATGGGTCCCGAGGGCGGTAACGGCGGCGGAACCGTCGTGGTTTCGGGTACACCGGAGCAGGTTGCGGACTGTCCGCAGAGTTATACGGGCAAGTTTTTGGCGCCGTTGCTCAGGCGTGACCGGGAGCGCCAGGCTCAACTTGATGCTCAATAAATAGGCGATTCAGTTTATGGGCGCCATCGACTCCTTGTGATTCGATGGCGCTTGCTGTGCCGAAGTGACGTGTGCAGCCGAATTGGACATATACTTAATCCTTGCGTCCGAATGCGAGGGAAAGGATATGTCATGGCAAAGGCTGTAAAGACGCCAAAAACCAATGCGATGCGCGAGCTGGAAAGCGCTGGCATTTCCTATGTTCTACATACGTACGAAGACGATGGCGATGAGTCGGTGGGCCTGGGGGTCGCGATTTCGGAGCAGCTTGGCGAGGAGCCCGGTCAAGGATTTAAGACTTTGGTCTGTGTGACACCGTCCAACGACTATGTCGTGTGCTGTATCCCTGTTGCCGACGAGCTCGATTTAAAGTCCGCCGCGCGTGCCGCGGGGGAGAAGTCCTTGGCCATGATGCATGTGAAGGATTTGCTTGCGGCGACTGGCTACGTTCGCGGCGGCTGCAGCCCGGTCGGTATGAAAAAACGCTACCGGACGCTCATTGATGAGACGTGTGTCCTTTGGGATACCATTTTTATTTCGGGAGGCAAGCGTGGTTATCAGCTCGAGCTTGCACCCGATGATTTAATTGCATTTTGCGGGGCGACGGTTGCCGCGATTACGAGAGAGGACTGAGCGATGCCGCAGGAAGAATTGAAGCGCGGAGCTCATTTTGCAAAAGAATCTGCGCCTCAGACACCCTCATCCGAAGCTTCTTCGTCGCGAGATGACACTGACGACATGGGCTCGTCGGACTACTCCACGGTTGGTCGTTCTGCCGGGCTTATGACCATCCTGACTATCGTGTCTCGCGTCACCGGTTTTATCCGCACGTGGGCAATGGCGGCCGCTATTGGCATGTCGCTGCTCTCGTCCTCCTATCAGGTCGCCAACAACCTGCCCAATATGCTCTACGAACTCGTGATGGGCGGCATGCTCGTGACGGCGTTTTTGCCCGTGTACATGGGCGTGAGGCGTGAGCAGGGTCGCGAGGCCTCGAACGAGTACGTGGGCAATCTGCTCGGCATTCTGCTTTTGGTGCTGGGTGGCATTTCGTTGCTGGGGACCGTGTTCGCCCCGGGCTTTATCTGGACGCAATCGTTCCTTTCTGGTGACGGCGGCAGCATGGATACCGCTGCGTTCATGTTCCGTTTCTTTGCCATCCAGATTCTGTTTTATGGTTTGGGCTCGGTGTTCTCGGGCGTTCTCAACGCACACCGCGACTACTTCTGGTCGACGTTTGCTCCGGTCCTCAACAATGTGATCGTCATTGCGAGCTTTATGGGTTTTGCGCCCGTGTCCGCACAGTTTGGCGAACGTGCCGGCATCATCTTGATTGCGGCCGGTACGACCCTCGGTGTCTTTGTCCAGATGGCATGTCAGATCCCCGCGCTTGGCAAGCACGGCGTGCATCCCCATATCCATATCGACTTTAAGGACCCCGCGCTGCGCCAGACGATTGCGCTCGGTATCCCGACGCTGCTCGCCACGGTGTGCATGTTTGTCTCGACTTCTATCACCAATGCTGCCGCGCTGGTGGTCCAGCCCGAGACGGGTCCTTCCGTCATCGCCTATGCGCGCCTGTGGTACACGCTACCCTACGCGCTGATTGCCGCCTCGCTTTCGACGGCGCTTTATACCGAGCTTTCTCACGACGCACAGGAGAAGGATTACGACAGCGTTCGCACGGGCATTTCGCGTGGCGTCGCCCAGATGCTGTTCTTCCTGATTCCGTTCGCGCTGTACCTGATTGTCTTCGCGCGTCCGCTCAACATGATCTACTGTGCTGGCAAGTTCGATGAATCCGGCGTGACGCTGGTGTCCGAGTACCTTGTCTACCTGGCGCTCTCGCTGCCGCTCTACGGCGTGGTCGTGTTGATGCAGAAGAGCTTCTCTGCCTTGCTCGACATGAAGCCCTATAGCCGCTATTGCCTGTATTCCGCCATCGGCCAGGCCGGCTCGGTTCTGCTGTTTGGCGTTGTGCTGGGCTTCGGTATGCCGGCAATCGCGCTTTCGTATGTCGTCGACTACGTGATCTTGGTCGGATGCTCACTGTGGTGGCTGCGTCGTCGCCTGCATGGCCTTCAGGTCAAATCTATCCTGCATGGCGGTTTCTTTGGCCTTTTGCTCGGTGGCCTGGGTGCTGCCGCGGGCGCCGGCGTCATGTGGGCGCTTGAGCACTTTGTCGGGGCACTTGGTGGCTCGATTCTGATTTCTCTTGGCTACGTTTGCGTTGCGGGTGTCGTCTCGCTTGCTGTTACCTTTGGCCTTGCCGTCGTCCTTAAGATGCCCGAGGTCTCGGCGCTGCTTCGTCGCAAGTAGGTGCGCGTGGCCGGTCACGACAACATTCCAACGCTTGCCGAGCAGGTTTCGCGCGTTCCCACGCAGCCCGGATGCTACCTTTGGAAGGATGCCAAGGGCGATGTCATCTACGTGGGCAAGGCGAAAAACCTGCGCGCCCGTATGCGTCAATACGTGACACTGCAGGATGAGCGTCAAAAGATCCCGCTGATGATGCAGCTGGTGGCGAGCTTTGACTATATCGTGGTGGAGACCGAGCATGAGGCGTTGGTGCTTGAGCGCAATTTGATTGGTCAGTACCATCCGTACTTTAACGTCGACCTCAAGGATGACAAGAGCTACCCCTTTATCGCCATTACAAAGGGCGACCTGTATCCCGCTATCAAATACACTCGTGAGCGTCATAAGCCGGGAACGCGCTATTTTGGACCCTATACCGATAGCCGTGCGGCACGTGAGACGATAGATACGCTGCGCAAGGTTATCCCCATCTGCTCTGCATCCTGTGCGGAGTGGCGTCGTTGTCGCCGTATCGTCGAGTCCCACAAGGGCGAGGAAGACATCGTCAATATGATTTGCGCGCAAAACGGGCGTCCCTGCTTTGACTACCATGTCGGGCGCGGCCCGGGTGCGTGTGTCGGCGCGATTTCTCCTACGGACTATGCCAAGAACGTCAAACGTGTCGAGCGCTTTTTGTCGGGACATCGCAAGGATGTCGTCGATGAGCTGACCTCCGAGATGACGGATGCCGCCGAGGCGCTCGACTTTGAGCGCGCGGCACGCGTCAAACGTCGTTTGGAGGTCATCAGGGGTCTGGACGATCGTCAGCAAGTCGTTTTTCCCTCCAGTGTCGATATCGATGTCATCGGGTTCTATCGCGAGGAGACCATCTCCGCCGCTTGCGTCTTCGTCGTCCGCGAGGGCCGAACAGTTCGCACCTGCGAGTTCATTCTCGGCAAGGGTTTTGATGTTGACGAGGAAGAACTCCAGTCGGGCTTTCTTAAGCGCTATTACGACGAGACGGCTGATATTCCAGCTGAGGTCAACCTTTCCGTCGAGCTTGAGGATGCGGAGGCGCTGGGGGAATGGCTTGCGGGCAAGCGCGAGCGTTCCTGCCATCTCCATAGGCCGCAGCGTGGCGAAAAGCACCGTTTGCTCGATATGGCATCCAAAAATGCGCGCCATGCCCTCATGCGCTACATGATGCGAACGGGGTACGCTGACGACCGCACCAATCAGGCGCTCCTGGAGCTCGAAAGCGCGCTGGCGCTGCCAGCGCCGCCGATGCGTATCGAGTGCTTCGATATCTCGACGCTGCACGGAACCTTTACCGTCGCCTCGATGGTGGTGTTTACCAACGGACGCGCCGACAAGAGCCAGTACCGTCGTTTTATAATTCAGGCCGAATTGGACGAGGCAAACGACTTCGTGTCGATGTCCGAGGTTTTGGGACGACGCTATGCTCCCGAGCGCATGGCCGACGAGCGCTTTGGATCGCGCCCCGATTTGCTCGTTGTCGATGGCGGTAAGCCGCAATTGACCGCTGCGATCAAGCAACTTGAGGCTCTTGGGCTCGATATACCAGTTTGTGGCTTGGCAAAGGCCGATGAGGAGGTTTTCGTGCCTTGGGACGAGACTCCAGTCGTGCTTCCGACCGGGTCCGCGTCGCTCTATCTAATCAAACAGGTGCGCGATGAATCGCACCGTTTTGCCATCACGTTCCATCGCGAATTGCGCGATAAAGCCATGACGGTTTCGGTACTCGATGACGTTCCAGGCGTGGGACCCACCAGAAAACGTGCCCTTATGCGCCATTTTGGCTCGATGAAGCGTTTGCGCGCGGCGAGCGAGCAAGAGATCGCGGAAGTTCGTGGCATACCTGCTGATGTTGCCAAGGCGGTCCACGAGGCGCTCGTTGCGTGGAATGCCGAGCGCGCCGAGGCGGCGGCTGGCCATTCCGATAGCTAAACACGAGCCTAAACTACTGATATACATGATTGCGTGATTTTCAACCATTTATTTCGCCATGATTGCATGCTGGTTTCGGGTTTTATTAACGCTAAAACGTTTGACTAGTCATGGTGAACAACCCTGCTATCCTGCGGGTTGACGAAGACTGATATCTCACCTCGCCGATACATACTGTCTGGCGAATCGTTTGTCAACGAATTCGGTGAACGGTAGTAAATACCGTTCAAGCGGATGTATGTATCGGTCGCCGAGCGCGGCACCTCAGTTGGGTTCGTCGGTAGGTAAGGTATATATCGTCCGCAAGTTGCGCGGGGGCAAGTCTAGGTGCTCCCGAGTAAGATTCTCTATTGATAGGAGAAGACATGGCCATCATCAACAAGGGTATGTCCAGGCGTTCGTTCCTCGGCCTCACCGGCAGCGTCGCTGCTGTCGCAGGGCTTGGTCTCACCGGCTGCGGTGGTAGCTCTAGCGACGAGGGTTCCGCTTCCAGTTCCACCGATTCCGCCAACCGTGGCGGCGGCGTGATCACCGCTGGTTCCGCTTACGCTCCGTCCAGCTTCGATCCCGCCAGCACCGGCTCCGCTGTGGGCCTGGGTGCTAACTGGCACGTCGTCGAGGGCCTCTACGGCATCGATTACCACGACTACAGCACCTTCAACGAGCTCGCCACCGACGATCCCAAGTCTGTGGACGACACCACTTTCGAGGTCACCATCCGCAAGGGCGCCAAGTTCTCCGATGGCACCGAGGTCACCGCTGACGATGTCGTTGCCTCCTACACCGCTTGCGCCGCTTCCGCTACCTACGCTCCGTTCTTCCAGCCCTTCGAGTCCATCGAGGCCAAGGACGCCAGCACCGTGACGATCAAGACCAAGGTCCCCAACTTCTCCCTGCTCAAGGATCGTCTGGCCATCGTCCGCGTTACCCCGGCCACCCAGACCGAGGAGGATCGCGCCAAGCAGCCGATCGGCTCCGGCCCCTGGATGTACGACTCTATCTCCGATACCGAGATCACCCTGGTTCCCAACCCCGAGTACAACGGTGAGTATGCTGCCGAGGATAAGAAGATCCAGTACAGCATCCTGACCGACCCCACCGCTCGCGTTACCGCTCAGCAGGAGGGCTCCACGCTCGTTATGGAGCTCGTTACCGCTGACGCCGTCGACCAGCTCGAGAGCGCCGGCTGCAAGATCGATAACGTTCAGGGTTTCGGCACCCGCTTCATCATGTTCAACGTCGCCAAGGAGCCTTGGAACAACGTCAAGGTCCGTCAGGCTGTCATGTATGCGCTCGACACCGAGAAGATGGTCAGCAACACCTTCGCCGGCCTTGCCACCGCTGCCAGCTGCTACCTGCCCAAGAGCTTCACCAACTATCATGAGGCTTCCACGGTGTACAAGACCGATGCCAAGAAGGCTAAGAAGCTCATCGAGGAGTCTGGCATCACCCCGGGTGCCATCACCCTGCGCACCACCGATAACGAGCAGATTAAGGGTATGGCCGCCCAGGTCAAGAACGACCTCGACGCTCTCGGCTTCGATGTGACCATCCAGACCGATACCTCGCCGGCCACCTACGCTGCCATCGACGGCGGCGAGGCCTACGATATCCTCCTTGCCCCTGGCGATCCTTCTTGCTTCGGCGCCGACCCCGACCTGCTGCTCAACTGGTGGTACGGCGACAACGTCTGGATGCAGACCCGTTGCCCGTGGAAGGAGTCCGCTGAGTGGCAGAAGCTCCACGGTCTCATGGACGAGGCTCTTGCCGCTGAGGGCGATGAGCAGCAGAAGAAGTGGAACGAGTGCTTCGACATCATTGCCGACAACGCCGTTCTGTACCCTGTTGTTCACGTCAAGACCGTCTCCGCTTTCTGGGACGATCCGTCCACTGCGCCCAACGGCGAGGCCCTCGATGGCTTCAAGGGCATCGGCACGACGAGCATGTCCTTCAGGGGCGTTGCGACCGTCAAGGCGTAAGACTCGCTTGAGTCTGTATGCAGGATGTCGGCCGTTGGGACCGTATCCTCATAGTTGAAACAAAGACCCGGGCGGCAACGATGTCGCTCGGGTCTTGTAATGAGTATCCGTACTCATATACCAGTTGGTCCTACCGACAAAAGAAAGGGGAGAGAACGTGAACAACTTGCTACGTTTGATTGGAAGGCGTCTTGTGGCGCTGCCGATCATGGCATTGGGCGTCACCGTCCTGGTGTTCTTCCTTATGTCGTTCTCCAAGACCGACCCCGCCTACACGGCGTTGGGTGACGGTGCCTCGCCCGAGGCGGTTGCCGAGTACCATGAGAAGTATGGTCTGGACGACCCCTGGCCCGTGCGCTACGTGCGCTATATGGGCGATCTGATCCATGGCGACATGGGCACCTATGGTGCTGCTCGCAACTCCGTTGCCAAGCGCATCTCCACGGCCCTGCCCGTCACGATGCAGCTGACCTTTATCGGTCTTGCTATCGGTGCGGTCGTTTCGTTTTTGCTCGGCGTCATCGCGGCACTGTATCGCGACAAATGGCCGGACCAAGTGATCCGCGTCTTTTCCATCGCCGGCTTGGCAACCCCGTCGTTCTGGCTTGCCGTTCTGTTGATCCTGCTGTTCTCTTCCTACCTTAAGGTGCTCCCGGCATCGGGTGCTCTGCCTCACTTCACCACGAATCCGGTTGGCTATCTGGGACGTATGATCATGCCCGCTATCGCCTTGGCATTTCCGCTGACGGGCCAGATGACTCGTATCGTGCGTACCGCCATGGTCGAGGAGCTCGACAAGGATTATGTCCGTATGGCTCGCGGCGCCGGCGTTCCCGAGAAGGTCGTCGTCGGCATCAACGTTCTTCGCAATGCGCTGATCACCCCGGTCACCACCCTCGGTCTTAAGATCGGTTACCTCATGGGCGGCGCCGTCGTCATCGAGGTTATCTTCAACCTCCCCGGCATGGGCACCGCGATTCTGCAGGGCGTTCAGGGCAACGAGGCGAACCTGGTTCAGGGCGTCGTCATCGTCGTTGCTCTTGCCTTCATCATCATCAACATCGTGGTTGACATGCTCTACCTGCTCATCAACCCGCGCATCAGGACGGTGTAGATTATGGTAAAGATTCGAGAGAAGCAAACCGAGCAGCTCGAGAAGGCTGCCTCCAAGGGGCTCAAGCTCGGTGGCTGGAAGAAGATGACGCTGTCTTCTAAGATTGCCGCCGTCGTGCTGGTGCTGGTCGCCCTGACTGCGATTCTGGCGCCCCTTCTTGCCCCCTATAGCCCGGTCGAGATCTTTACGGCTCGCCAGGCTCCCGGCAACGGATTTATTTTCGGTACCGACGATAAGGGTCGCGACATTCTGTCGCGTATGCTCTACGGTGGTCGTTACTCGCTGATTATCGGCTTTGGCGCCACCGCCATGGCTCTGGTCTGCGGCTCGGTCGTGGGCGCCCTTGCAGCGGTTTCGCGCAAGGCCGTCTCCGAGACGATCATGCGTATCTTGGACATCATCATGTCCATCCCGGGCATCGCCCTCGCGGCCGTCTTCGTCTCCATCCTGGGCAACTCCGTGCCGTCGATCATCTTCGCCATCGGCTTTATGTACACTCCGCAGATTGCCCGTATCGTACGCGCCAACATCGTGTCCGAGTACGGCGAGGACTATGTCCGCGCGGTCATCGTTTCCGGCGCCAAGGCTCCGTGGATTTTGATCAAGCATGTTCTGCGTAACTGCATCGCCCCGATCATGGTCTTTACCGTTACCCTGGTCGCCGACGCCATCATCTTCGAGGCCTCGCTGACCTTCATCGGCGCTGGTATCCAGGAGCCCACCGCTACCTGGGGCAACATCCTCGCCGACGCCCGCGGCGGCGTGCTCGCTGGCCGTTGGTGGCAGGCGCTGTTCCCGGGCCTGGCCATCATGATCACCTGCCTGGCGCTCAACATCCTCTCCGAGGGCATTACCGACGCCATGGCCGCTGCTCCCTCCGCCGCCCTGGATCCGACCGATTCCTCCAAGCGTCGCGAGGCCGACCTGCTGGTCTCCGACCCCGTTCGCGCCTACAAGGAGCAGGCCCAGTCCCTCTCCGCTCGCCTTGGCGCCCTGCGCGATGTCGAGCTCAAGCGTAACGACCGCCATGTGCCCGATGAGTCCGTTGAGCCGATCCTTTCGGTCCGTGATTTCTGCATCCAGTTTGAGCACCACGGTGATATCAACGTCGTCGATCATGTCAACTTTGATGTCCGTCCTGGCCAGACCATGGGCCTGGTCGGTGAGTCCGGCTGCGGTAAGTCCATCACTACGCTGGCCATCATGGGCCTGACCGACGATGACGAGCATCTTTCCGGTGAGGTTCTCTGGGAGGGCCGCGACCTGCTCAAGATGAGCAAGAAGGAGTGGTTCGGCCTGCGCGGTACCGATATCGCCATGGTCTATCAGGACGCCCTGTCCTCGCTCAACCCCTCCATGCTCATTTCCGCCCAGATGAAGCAGCTCACCAAGCGCGGCGGTACCCGTAGCGCCGAGGAGCTCCTGGAGCTCGTGGGCCTCGACCCCAAGCGTACGCTCGAGAGCTATCCGCATGAGCTTTCCGGTGGTCAGCGTCAGCGCGTTCTGATCGCTATGGCCCTTACCCGCGACCCCAAACTGGTCATCTGCGACGAGCCCACGACCGCTCTGGACGTTACCGTCCAGAAGCAGGTCATCAAGCTGCTTAACGATCTTCAGGCCAAGCTCGGCTTTGCCATGATCTTCGTTTCGCACGACCTGGCACTGGTCGCCGAGGTCGCTCATAACATCACGGTTATGTACGCCGGCCAGGTTATCGAGCAGGCGCCCACCAAGGAGCTGCTCACCAACCCGATTCACGAGTACACCCGCGGCCTTCTGGGTTCCGTCCTGTCCATCGAGAGCGGTTCGGGCCGCCTGCACCAGGTGCCCGGCGCCGTTCCGAGCCCGCGCGATTTCCCCAAGGGCGATCGCTTCGCACCCCGCTCGAGCCATCCGCGCATTGGCCTGGACACCCGTCCGGTCTTCAAGCGCGTGCCCGGCACCGAGCACTTCTATTCCGAGCTCCCCGACGAGGTGCTCAAGGCAAATGGTTTGACCCCTCACGCGGAGGTGATGTAGATGAGCGAGACCGCAGTCAACGGCGTCGAGCCGATCATCTTCCTTGATGACGTCCACGTCACCTTTAGGACCCGTACCGGCTCGATTCTGCACCCCAACCTGGTTCACGCCGTCCAGGGTGTAACGATTAAGCTCATGCCCGGACAGACCATCGGCATCGTCGGCGAGTCCGGTTGCGGAAAGTCCACCACCGCCAACGTCATGTGCGGCCTGCAGGCCCCCACGAGCGGCAAGGTCTACTTTAAGGGCAAGGACGTTACCAAACGTACCGCCGAGGACCGTCGCCACATGGGTCGCGTCATCTCGGTCGTGTTCCAGAACCCGGCCACGGCGCTCAATCCCCGCATGGTCGTTCGCGAGCAACTGCTCGACCCCATGCGCGTCCACAACCTGGGTACCGAGGCCGAGCAGGAGAAGCGCGTCAAGGAGCTCTTGGAGCTCACCGGTCTGCCCAGCTCCGCCGCCGAGGTTCTTCCCGGCCAGCTTTCGGGCGGCCAGCGCCAGCGCGTCGCAATTGCGCGCGCCCTGTCGCTGAACCCCGATGCCATCATCGCCGACGAGCCCACCTCGGCTCTGGACGTTTCGGTCCGCGCGCAGATTCTGAACCTGCTGACCGACCTTAAGAAGGAGCTCGGCCTGGCCATGGTGTTCATCAGCCATGACATCCAGACGGTCCGCTATATCTCTGACGACATCATCGTTATGAATGGCG
>NZ_CYYP01000012.1:0-65561 GCF_001405375.1 Collinsella aerofaciens | reverse complement strand
CCGTCCATCGGATTTCGATCTCTTTTGGAAGGACCGCATGGCCGAGGCCGACGCCGTCGAGCTCGACTATGCGATTGAGGCGGCTTCGGTTGCGGATTCCGCGACCTGTCGGTTTTTCGACCTCTGGTATACCGGCATGTGCGGTGCACGCCTGCATGCCAAGTATCTCCAGCCGGTTTCGGACGAGCCCGTGCCGCTGGTGCTACAGTTCCACGGCTATCCGGGTGCAAGCCGCAGCTGGTTCGAGCAGGCGTCGTTTGCGGGCATGGGCATGGCACTCATCGCTCTCGATTGTCCTGGCCAGGGTGGCCCCTCCGAGGATATTGGTGGATTTGAAGGCACGACGGTTGCTGGGCATATCGTCGCCGGTATCGACGGCGACCCGGCCAATCTTTACTATGTCCGCTTGCACCAGGATATCCGCATTCTGTGCCGTATTGTTCGCGAGCTCGAGGACATCGATCTTTCCCGCGTATTTGTGAACGGCGCATCGCAGGGCGGCGGTTTGGGCATTGCGACCTGCGCGCTTAATAGTGAGCTTATCAATCGCGCTGCCATCCTCTATCCCTTCCTGTCGGATTTCCGCCTTGTTTGGGATCTGGATGCCGACGATATCGCTTATGAAGGCCTGCGTTATTGGTCGCGTTGGTTTGACGAGGACTCGACTCGTATTGAGGAGGCCTATGCCAAACTGGCGTACTTCGATTCCAAGAACTTTGCCCCCATGGTCAAATGCCCCGTGCTGTTTGGCACGGGCACAGCCGATATCGTCTGTCCGCCGGCGACGCAGTTTGCGGTCTACAACAATCTGGCCTGTGAGAAGCGACGCGAGTTCTTTGAGGGCTTTGGCCACGAGGAGATTCAGGACTTTGACGATCTGATCATTCCGTTTTTCTGCGAGGGAGGGGAGGCTCATGTCTAAGTGCGAGAGCAATATCGACGAGCTGATCGTCCCCGGGCTCGCGGAGATGCCTGGAACGGTTTCGTCAAGGCTCGCAGAATATCGGGACTGGCGCGGTGATGTCCAAGCAGATGTTTCTGATTTAGAGACATGCGCTTCGAATCTTGAGATTCAAGGCCTGGCCATTACGGCGATTGACTTTGTTAACCCCTGCGCCCGTTACTCGGAGGTCTCCTTTGAGCTCGGTGACGATGCGATTCACGCTCGTTTGATCGAGCCTGTCGGTCGTGCCCGAGTGTCTGAGCGCGTGCCGCTGTGCCTGATGTTTCACGACATCGATCGACCCGTGCGTGGATGGCATCACATGACGAGATTTGCCGCCATGGGGTATGCCGTTCTCGCGCTGGATGACGATGTTGCTGGTGCGGACGACCTGCAGTGGGGGATTGCTTCGCCCGCTTTTGTCAAGCGCGTCCGTTGGGGCTGCGCGTTGGCGAAGGTCGCGCGCAATCTTGATGGCATGGATCCCGATCGCATTTTTGCATGGGGCGAGGGTCTTGGCGGCGGTGTCGCGCTGGCGGTTTCTGCTCTGGACGAGCGCGGACTTGCCTGCACGGCGGTTGCCAATCCAATTCCCGGTGGCCTCGAGGCTCTGTCGTCTCGGGTGCGCGGATCGGTGCTCATGGGCACGTCGCTCATGGATACCGTGAGCGACCCCAAGGGTCAGTTTGCCGTATTCAACGGTCTTGAGTGTGACCGGAGGCATATCATCTATGCCAAATACGCTCATGAGCGTATTAACGCGTTCGAAAACGAAGTCGTCGACTTCTTTAACCAAACGTTCTATCCGTGTTCTTTGGCCTAGACGGCCTGGACACTGCCAACAAGAGTGAGCGGCATAGGGCCGCTCGCCAGACAGCTAAGGAGATTCTTGTGGCAACTCAGAAATTCACCGGCGTTATCCCTCCCGTCGTTGTTCCCGATACCGAAGACCACCAGCTCGACGTTGCCTCCTTTGAGCGCAGCATCAACCGCATGATCGATGCCGGCGTCGATGGTCTGTTCTTCTTGGGGTCTTCGGGCGAGGTCGTCTTCTCCACCGATGAGCGCCGTCGCCAGATTATCGCCGAGGCCGTTCGTATCGTCGACCACCGTGTGCCTGTTCTGGTCGGCATCATCGATACCGAGACCGAGCGCATGATTGAGCACGGCAAGGTCGCCCAGGAGCTGGGCGCCGATGCCCTCGTCGCCACCTGCCCGTTCTATGCCCTGCAGGGTATGACCGAGGTCGAGGAGCACTTCCGCATCCTGCACGAGGAGCTCGACCTGCCCATCTTTGCCTATGACATTCCCGTCTGCGTTCACACCAAGCTCCCCTGGAAGCTCCTTGCCAAGCTCGGCGCCGAGGGCGTCCTTGCTGGCGTCAAGGATTCCTCGGGTGATGACATCTCGTTCCGCTACCTCGTTCAGGAGAACGAGAAGAACGGCCATCCGATGAGCATCCTCACCGGTCACGAGGTTGTTGTCGACGGCGCCTATCTCGGCGGCGCTGACGGTTCCGTCCCGGGTCTCGCCAACGTTGAGCCCGAGGGCTACGTGCGTCAGTGGAAGGCCGCTCAGGCTGGTGACTGGGCTACCGTCAAGGCCGAGCAGGATCGTCTCAATGAGATCTCCCACATCTGGGATGTCACCTCGGGCGTCCAGGGCTATGCCGGTGGCGTCGGCGCCTTCAAGACCGCTATGAACCTCATGGGCATCTTCGACAGCCCGACCATGCCGCGCCCGGTGAAGGCCATGACCGGTGAGAACGTCGAGGCGATTAAGAAGGTCCTCCAGGACAACGGCCTCCTTTAAAGCTTTCCCAGGCACCCGACCTCGCCGTTCAACCGTGCGGCCATGACCCATTAGGTCAATGGCCACACGGCTTCTCGGCGATCTCGGGCACCTGGAAAACCTTTACCGCGCTGTGACGGCTAGCCTGACGGCGCATTTCCTGTAGTTGTTTATATCTCCTAAGGAGAGCGACATGGAGAACAAGTACGTTTGCTCCGTCGATATCGGCGGCACCAAGATTGCGACTGCCATTATGGAGTATCCGGCTGATGGCGGCGTGCCCCATCCGGTCTTTGAAGCCGAGGTTCCCACCGAGGCCCAAGAAGGCGGCGAGGCAGTTTTCCAGCGCATCGAGGCGTCCATCAAGGCTGCTCTCGAGGCGAACCCCGATGTCGAGGTCCTCGGTATCGGTATTGGCGCCGCCGGTGTCGTCGACCCCAAGACGGGCGCCATCGCCTACGCCAACGAGATCATGCCCGGCTGGTCTGGCGTTCAGTTGGGGCCGCGTCTGCGCGAGGACCTTGGTCTTCCCGTTGCCGTGGTGGGCGACGTGCAGGCTCATGCTCTGGGCGAGGCCCACTGGGGCGTCGGCAAGGGCAAGTTCTCCGTCTTGTGTCTGGGCATCGGTACGGGCATCGGCGGCGCATATGTCGAGAACGGCCGCGTGATGCAGGGCTTCCACGGTGCTGCCGGTCATATGGGCCACATCGAGTGCTCGGCTGCCGCCGGCATTCCCTGCGCCTGCGGGCGTTCTGGCCATCTTGAGTCTGTTGCTTCGGGCACTTCCATTGGTCGCATGTACGACGAGCGCTTTGGCCGCGTCGACCCCAGCCGTCCTTCGGTCGGTCGCGATGTAAACGACCTGTGCCGCGCGGGCGACGCAAAGGCGACTGAGGTCATCCATGACGCCGGCTTTGCGCTGGGTGCCAGCTTGGGCTCGCTCGCTAACATCCTGGACCCTGAGGTCATCGTGCTTTCGGGTGGTGTGATTCACCAAGGTCCCGATTGGCGTTCACAGACGTGGAAGGATTCGGTACACGAGGGCTATGCCAGCCAGGCGCTCGATCCGCTTCAGGACACGCCGATCCTCATCGGTTCTCTTGAGGGCGATGCTCCGCTCATCGGTGCCGCCGAACACCTTCTTGCGTCGTTGAAATAAACATAGCTACCAAGTGCGCCTTCTGAGGTGCCGCAGATTGACGTGAAAGAGGAGCGAAGCGTACTTCGGTACGCGAGCGACGGTTTGAACGTCAAGGTGCGGTGTCTCAGAAGGCTGTTTTTGAGAAAGGTTGAGTCGAACATGACCGTTGATCCTTTGATCCAGTCCCTGAAGGGCAAGCTCGTCGTGAGCGTTCAGGCGTATATGGGCGAGCCGCTTCGTACGCCCGAGACCATGGCTCAAATGTCTCGTGCTTGCGAGCTCGGCGGCGCCGCCGCCATTCGCTGCCAGGGCCTTGCCGACATTGCCGCCATTAAGGGTCGCTGTGAGGTCCCCGTTATCGGCCTGTGGAAGGATGGGCACGAGGGCGTTTACATCACGCCGACGCTGCGTCACGCTCGCGCCTGCGTTGCTGCGGGTGCCGATATCGTGGCGATCGACGCCACCGATCGTCCGCGTCCCGACGGCAAGTCGGTCGAGGATACCTTCCGCCCGCTGCACGAGGAGGGTGTGCTCCTGATGGCGGATTGTGCCACCATCGAGGACATTCGCCGTGCGGTTGATATGGGCTTCGACCTGGTATCTACCACGCTTTCTCACGGTGTCGCTGCCATCGACTGCACCATGGCCGATGGCCCCGATCTGCCGCTCCTGCGTCAGGCGACCGAGGAATTCCCCGGTCTTCCCATCATCTGCGAGGGCCGCGTGCACACGCCCGAGGAGGCTCGCGCCGCGATCGATGCTGGCGCCTGGGCCGTTGTCGTCGGCACCGCCATCACGCATCCCACGAGTATTACAAGTTGGTTCAAGGCTGCGCTTGAGGCGTAAGACAGGCCTCGTATCCGCTCGGGGCGGTATACTCAATAAAGGCAATTGATCGCGCGGGATCCGCTGGCCGGGTCCCGCGCTTGTTTTAGGAGGCGCACATGCAAAAGGGAGATGCCATGGATGCGGCGGAGCGCTCGGAGCGCATCCCCGATATCGTCATCATCACCGGAATGTCTGGATCGGGCCGAACGCAGGCCATGCATGTGTTCGAGGACATGGGCTACTTTTGCATCGACAACTTGCCTCCGCGTCTGATCGCCCAGCTTGCCGAACTCGTCGGCATCAATACGGGCGTGGGCAGGCATCTTGCCGTCACCTGCGACCTGCGCAGCCAGGGCTTGTTCGATGAGCTGCTCGATGCCGTTGCCGCACTCGAGGAGCGCGAGATGAGCTGTGACATCGTGTTTCTCGAGGCCTCTGACGAGGTGCTGATTCGTCGCTACAGCGAAAATCGCCGCCGTCATCCCATTGCCAAGCCGGGGGAGACTACGGCCGATGCCATTCAGCGCGAGCGCCTTCAGCTGCAGGGCGTGCGCGACCGAGCCGATATGATTATCGACACGAGCCGTCTGCGTACCTCTGCGCTGCGCAACAAGCTACGTATGGCATTTTCCGAGCTGTCCGACCAGCAGCTCATGGACGTCCACGTGTTCTCGTTTGGCTTTAAGCACGGCATGCCCGTCGAGGCGGACATTATGATCGACGTCCGCTTCCTGCCCAATCCGTTCTACGATCCCGAGATGCGCACGATGACCGGTCTCGATAAAAAGGTCTCTGATTTTGTTCTGGACCATCCCAAGACGCAGGAGTTTTGGAAGGCTTGGACACAGCTGCTCGATACGGTGATGCCAGGCTATATCGCGGAGGGTAAGCCGCAGCTTTCTATCGCCATCGGCTGCACGGGCGGCCAGCATCGCAGCGTTGCCATTGCCGAGGCCACGGCCCGTTACCTGGAAGGCGCTCAGTATCATGTGAGCATCTCCCACCGCGACCTGTCGCGCGCCAACACGAAGGCATAGGCCTGCATGTCGTTTACCGCTGAGGTGCGCGACGAGCTTGCGCGCTGCGAACCCGAATGTGAATACTGCGACTTGTCGACGCTCGCCGCCCTCACGCGCGTGAGTGGTACGCTCTCCCTTGCCGGCTCTGGGCGGTATCGTTTGACCGTTGCGACTGAGACGGGAGCCGTCGCGCGCACGATGATCACGCTGACGCATCGTATCCTTAAGCTCAAAACGGAGTTCACCGTCCGCAAATCTGTCTTGCATAAGGTTCGAAACTACCTCATCACCTTGCCTGATCAGCCAGACCTGGATAAGGCCTTGGTTCTGCTGGGTATCCTCGACCGTAGGGGAGGACTTGTCGCCGGCGTACCCCGACATATCGTTGCCCGTCCTTGCTGTAGACTTGCCTATATCCGCGGCGCGCTCATCGCGGGCGGCTTCGTGGCCGATCCACGCGGCGATTTTCATTTGGAGATCGCTGTGCAGGGCGAGCAATATGCCAAGGGACTTTGCAATCTGTTGGAGCAGATTGGGGTCCATGCTCGTGTTAATGCACGGCGGGGGTCATATGCCGTGTACATTAAGAGCGCCGAGGAAATCGAGCATCTATTAAAGCTGATTGGTGCCAAGCGCAGCGTTGCCGAGATTGAGGAGGCGCGCGCGGTCAAGTTGGTTAAGAACGATGTGAACCGTCGCGTGAATGCCGAGCTCGCCAACCAAACCAGAAGCGCCGGTGCTGCCCAACATCAGCTTGCGCTTATCGACGAGCTCGAGCAGCGTGGCCTTCGCGATGCGCTTCCGGATGCCTTGGCGGTCTTTTGCGACCTGCGCGAGCGCTATCCTGATCTGTCGCTGCGTGATTTGGGGGAGATGGCTGACCCTCCCTTGTCGAAGTCAGCCCTCTACCATCGTGTTTTACGGCTTGAAAAGCTCATTGAAGCAAACAGGTAGTTTGAAGTAACGACTTATATACGGATTTAGCTGCTATTTTAGTCTTTAAAACGTTTTAACGTAAATTTGCTTTTCAATTTCGAGCATTCTCGTGAAATTCAAGTCAAAAAAAAGGTATATTAGGCGAGTGGTTAGTTTGTGGGCCTCAACGGCGGGCGCTGTAGCTCGCGGGGGCCTTACGAAAGGAGACACAATGGCAGTAAAGGTTGCTATTAACGGCTTCGGTCGCATCGGTCGTCTGGCTTTCCGTCAGATGTTCGGTCATGAGGGCTCCGAGATCGTCGCTATCAACGACCTCACCTCTCCCGATATGCTCGCTTACCTGCTGAAGTACGACTCCACGCAGGGCAACTACGCTCGCGATCACGAGGTCGTTGCTGGCGAGGATTCCATCACCGTTGACGGCAAGGAGATCAAGATCTACAAGGAGGCCGACGCCAACAACCTGCCTTGGGGCGACCTCGACGTCGACGTCGTTCTCGAGTGCACCGGCTTCTACACCAGCAAGGCTAAGGCTCAGGCCCACATCAACGCTGGCGCCAAGAAGGTCGTCATCTCCGCTCCGGCCGGCAGCGATCTGCCCACCATCGTGTACAACGTCAACCATGAGACGCTGACCGCTGAGGACAACATCATCTCCGCTGCTTCCTGCACCACCAACTGCCTCGCTCCGATGGCCAAGGGTCTGAACGACTTCGCTCCCATCGTGTCCGGCATCATGACCACCATCCATGCCTTCACCGGCGACCAGATGCCGCTCGACGGCCCGCAGCGCAAGGGCAACTTCCGTCGCTCCCGCGCCTGCTCCGAGAACATCGTCCCGAACACCACGGGCGCTGCCAAGGCCATCGGCCTGGTTCTCCCCGAGCTCAACGGCAAGCTCATCGGTGCCGCCCAGCGCGTCCCGACGCCGACCGGCTCGCTGACCAACCTCTACGCCGTCGTTGACAAGAAGGTCACCGTCGACGAGGTCAACGCTGCCATGAAGGCCTACGCCGAGACCATCCCCGAGACCTTCGCCTACAACGAGGACCAGATCGTCTCCCGCGACATCGTCGGCGAGACCCACGGCTCCATCTTCGACGCCACTCAGACCATGTGCTCTGACCTCGGCAACGGCCAGACCCTCGTTCAGGTCACCTCTTGGTACGACAACGAGAACTCCTACACCTCTCAGATGGTCCGCACCATCAAGTACTTCGAGAAGTTCGTTGCTTAATTTAGCTTTTAGCGAATAGCTCGTTGAGCGTCTAAAGAAGGGCGCGGCCTTATAGGGCTTACACCCTAGGGTCGCGCCCTTTTTATAAGAAATCGTCTGCCGTAATGGGAGGCAGACACGTACGAAAGGTAGAAGCAAACATGGCCTTTACCAAGAAGACCGTCCGCGACATCGATGTCGACGGCAAGCGCGTTCTCGTCCGCGTTGACTTTAACGTGCCTATCAAGGATGGCGTCGTTGGCGACACCACCCGCATCAAGGCTGCCCTGCCCACCATCAACTATCTCGTTGAGCACAACGCTCGCGTCATCCTCATGAGCCACCTCGGCCGTCCCGAGGGCACCGGCTTCCAGCCCGAGTTGTCCCTCGAGCCCGTCGCCAAGAAACTCGCTGAGCTCTCTGGTCTCGACGTTGCCTTTGTCGCCGACACCTACGGCGAGAAGGCTGCTGAGGCTGTCGCCGACGTCGAGCCGGGCAAGGTCCTCGTTCTCGAGAACGTCCGTTTTGACAAGCGTGAGAAGAAGAACGATCCCGAGATCGCCAAGAAGCTCGCTTCCTATGGCGACGTCTTCGTTCTCGATGCCTTCGGCACCGCTCACCGCGCCCAGGGTTCCGTCGTGGGCCCCGCCGCTTACCTGCCTGCCGTCGCTGGCTTCCTGCTCGAGAAGGAGGTCGACACGCTGACCGGCATCTTCGCCGAGCCCGAGCGTCCCTTCGTCGCCATCGTCGGCGGTTCCAAGGTTTCCTCCAAGATCGGTGTTCTCGATCACCTCATCGACTCCGCTGACACCCTGATTATCGGTGGCGGCATGGCCTACACCTTCTTCCTGGCTCAGGGCCTGACCGTTGGTCAGTCCCTCAAGGAAGAGGACTGGGTCGAGCGCGCCGGCGAGATGCTCAAGAAGGCCGAGGAGAAGGGTGTCAAGATCCTACTCCCCATCGACAACCGTGTTGCCGATCACTTTGGCGAGGACGCTGTCCCCGAGGTTGTTGCTTCCGACGCTATCCCCGACGATCGTGAGGGTATGGACATCGGTCCCAAGACCGAGGAGCTCTATGCCGAGGCTGTCAAGGGCGCCAAGACCGTGTTCTGGAACGGCCCCATGGGCGTCTTCGAGTTTGACAACTTTGCTCACGGCACCCAGGCTATCGCCGAGGCTCTCGCCGAGGCTGACTGCACCTCGATCATCGGCGGTGGTGACTCTGTCGCAGCTGTCAACAAGTTCAACCTGGCCGACAAGATGAGCTGGATCTCCACCGGTGGTGGCGCTTCCATGGAGCTCGTCGAGGGTAAGGCCCTGCCCGGAGTGGAGGCGCTTCTCGATGCCTAATCGCACCCTTCTTATCGCTGGTAACTGGAAGATGAACAACGACGTCGCCGAGGCCGCCAAGCTCGCCGACGAGCTGGCTCAGGCTCTGCCCGAGGTTCCGGCTGGCGTCGAGGTGCTCGTCTGCCCTCCGACCATCGACATCACCACGGTTCATGACCGCATTCAGGCTGCCCCCATCGCCCTCGGTGCACAGAACGTGTACTGGGAGGCCAAGGGTGCCTTCACGGGTGAGTCCTCTTGCGACATGCTCAAGTCCGCTGGCTGCACCTACTGCATCATCGGTCACTCCGAGCGTCGCGACTACTTCCACGAGACCGACGAGGACCAGAACAAGAAGGCCAAGGCTCTCGTTGCCGCCGGCCTTGTTCCCGTCTTCTGCTGCGGCGAGTCCCTTGAGGTCCGCGAGGCCGGCACCTATGTCGAGCACGTCGTGAACCAGGTCAAGGCTGGCCTTGCTGGTCTTGAGATCACCTGCCCCAAGCAGGTCGTCGTCGCCTATGAGCCCATCTGGGCCATCGGCACCGGCAAGACCGCTACCGCCGAGGATGCTCAGGAGGTCTGCGGCGCTATCCGTGAGACCCTCAAGGAGATGTTCGGCGAGGAGCTCGCCAACGGCATCCGCGTTCTCTACGGTGGTTCCGCCAAGCCCGGTAACATCGCCGAGCTCGTCGCCAAGCCCGACGTTGACGGCGCCCTCGTGGGCGGCGCTTCGCTCAAGGCTGCCGACTTCGCCTCTATGGTCGTCAAGGCAGGCGAGTAGGACATATGGCACAACGTCATCTTCCTGCACTCCTGATTATCATGGACGGCTGCGGCCTGGCTCCGGCTGATGGCGAGAACGCCGTCGCCGCTGCCAAGACGCCCTTCCTTGATGGCCTGTACGAGAAGTATCCTCACACCACGCTCGGTGCTTCGGGCGAGGACGTGGGCCTTCCCGACGGCCAGATGGGCAACTCCGAGGTGGGTCACCTCAACATCGGTGCCGGTCGCATCGTGTTCCAGGAGCTTTCGCGCATCAACAATGCCATCAAGGACGGCTCCATCGCCAAGAACGAGGTTTTCGTCAAGGCCATGGACGATGTCAAGGCTGACGGCAAGACTCTCCACCTCATGGGCCTTATGAGCCCTGGCGGCGTTCACTCCCACATGAACCACGTCGAGGCTCTGGTCAAGATGGCTGCCGAGCACGGTGTCAAGACCGTTCGCGTCCACGCCTTCATGGATGGCCGCGACGTTGACCCGCAGTCCGGTGCCGGCTACATGAGTGAGTTCTGCGCCTTCCTGGCTAAGATCTCCGAGGAGACCGGTTGCGACGCTCGCGTTGCCACCGTCTCGGGCCGTTATTGGGCCATGGACCGCGATAATCGTTGGGAGCGCATCCAGCGCGCCTACGACGTCATGGTCAACGCGTCCGATGCTGATACCGACCCCGTTGCCGGTATCAAGGCCTACTACGAGAAGGACCCGCGCGGCGACGAGTTCGTCGAGCCCTTCGCTGCCCACAACGAGGGCATTCACGAGGGCGACGCGGCCATCTTCTTCAACTTCCGTCCCGACCGCGCTCGTCAGATGACCCGCGTGTTCACGGACAAGGAGTTCGACGGCTTTGAGCGCGAGCAGATCAAGCTTTCGCACTTTGTGACGATGACCGAGTATGATCCGACGTTTGACGTCGAGGTCGCCTTCCCCAAGACGTTCCCCGAGAACGTCCTGGCCGACGTTATCGCCGCCAATGGCCTGAAGCAGCTGCACACTGCCGAGACCGAGAAGTACGCCCACGTGACGTTCTTCCTCAACGGTGGCATCGAGGAGCCCAAGGAGGGCGAGGAGCGCGTGCTCGTCGCTTCCCCCAAGGTTGCTACCTACGATCTGCAGCCCGAGATGAGCGCTCCCGAGGTTACCGAGAAGCTCGTCGCCGCCATCAACGAGGATCGCGCTGATTTCTACATCGTGAACTTCGCGAACTGCGACATGGTTGGCCACACCGGTGTCTTCGACGCTGCCGTTAAGGCTGTCGAGGCTGTTGACGATGCCCTGTCCAAGGTTGTCCCGGCGATTCTCGCCAAGGGCGGCTTTGCGCTGATTACCGCCGACCACGGCAACGCCGATCACATGTTTGACGTTGCTTCCGACGGTTCCAAGCATCCGTTTACGGCGCACACCACCAACCGCGTGCCGTTCATCATCGTTGATGAGAAGGCACAGCTCACCGGTATCGAGGACGGTCGTCTTTCCGATATCGCTCCGACCATGCTCACCATGGCTGGTCTGGAGCCTTCCGCCGAGATGACGGGTCGCGTGCTCGCCACCGAGGCCTAAGAGAAAACAAATACCGTTTTCTAGCAAGGGGGTTGTCCACAATCGGACAATCCCCTTTTTTGGTATTTCTGCCATTTCCGCCCCGTCCCCGAGTGGCAGGTAGGGGAGAACGGGGGATTGTGGTACAGTACTGGAGTTTGAATTGTTCTATTAAGGAGCTTATCTATGGGTCCGTTCCAGATTCTTCTGTTTGTCGTTTGGGCTGTTTCTGCCGTGGCGCTGACGATTCTCGTCCTGATGCATTCCGGTAAGGGTACCGGCGTTTCGGATATGATTGCCAGCTCGCTGTATAACTCCAGCTCTGCCACGGGCGTTATGGAGCAGAACCTTGACCGCCTGACCGTCATCATGGCTGTCGTGTTTGCCGTGTGCGTCGTGCTGTGCATGTTCTTCTTCCCGCAGGGTATCGTCGGCTACTAAGCATCGGCGCTTATACGTTTGTAAAGGGTCTCGCATGTGCGGGGCCCTTTTTGTTTACATATTTGTAACAGAGTCAAAATATCCTCATATACTTCGCCCAACTAAAGAAAATCTCGACCGTTAACCGGAATTAGCCCCAAATCGTGCATAAAATGCGCTACTGTATTGCAATACGTTGGTCCGCTTTGTATAACCAGCCAAAACGGCGGACCGCGTTTGAATGGTTCGATTGGGCTGTCTTGACGTTGCCCGACCGAACTTACTTTGTCCTATCTCATAAGGAGGATGGCATGGCTGATTCTATGTTCCACCAGCCCGTTATGGGTCGTCGCGCCTTTGTTGGCGGCACCCTCGCTGCGAGCTCCATGGCTTTTCTTGCCGCATGCGGCAAGAAGGGCGGCGACACTTCCGGTTCTGAGTCCGGTTCGACGCTGAACTTCTACATCAACAACCCGGTCTGCATCGACCCCTACAATGTCCAGGAGGACCAGGGCACTCAGGTCGAGTACCAGCTCTTTGACGCTCTGACCTCTTATGACGCCGAGAAGGGCGAGATCGTTCCGCTGGCTTGCGAGTCCTTCGAGGCCAACGACGACGCCACCGAGTTCACCTTCAAGATCAAGAAGGCCAAGTTCCACAACGGTGACGACGTTACCTCCAAGTCCTTCAAGCTCGGTTGGGAGCGTCTGGTCAACACCAAGTCGGCCATCGCTACCGAGTATGGCCCTTCCGAGGTCTCCTATCACCTTTCCATGGTCGAGGGCTATGACGATCTGCTTGCCGGTAACGCTACTGAACTCAGCGGTGTTACCTGCCCCGACGATGAGACCCTCGTCGTCAAGCTGTCTTCCGCTTACGCCGACTTCCCCTTCGTCGCCTCTCACCCGGCTCTGGCCCCGGTTCCCGAGTGCGCCGAGTCCGATGCCAAGAGCTTCTACCTTGCACCGGTCGGTAACGGCCCGTTCATGATGGACGGCAAGTGGGAGGATGGTCAGGAGATCAACCTCAAGAAGTTCGACGATTACTATGGCGACAAGGCCAAGATCGATGGCATCCACTTCCAGGTCATCAAGGACATGGAGACCGCTTACAAGGAGTTCCAGGCCGGTAATCTCGATGTCTGCGACGTTCCCGTTGCTCAGATCGACGCCGCCAAGAAGGATCGCGGCGTGTCCAAGGACGGCTACACCATGGGTGACGGCGAGCGCATGCTGCTCGGCTCCGAGCCTTCCACCTACTACCTGACCTGCAACAACACGGCCGAGCCGTTCAACAACGCCGACCTGCGCAGGGGTATCTCCCTGGCCATCAACCGTGAGGCCATCTGCAAGACTATCTTCAAGGGTACCCGTACCCCCGCCGACGGCATTGTTCCTCCGGGCATCGATGGCTACAAGGAGGGCGCATGGGAATTCTGCGCCTACGACGTCGACAAGGCTAACGAGTACCTGGACAAGGTTGCTCCCGCTGGCGCTAACGGCGATCGTGGCATTAACGTGACCCTTTCCTACAACCAGGATGGTGGCCACAAGGAGATCATGGAGTCCATCATCGGTGACCTCGCCAAGGTTGGCGTTACCGCTGTCTCCGATACCCCTGAGTGGTCTGCCTTGCTCGAGCAGTACCAGAACTTTAACTATCAGTTCGGTCGTCTGGGTTGGATTGCCGACTACCCGATTATGGACAACTTCCTGTATCCGCTGTTCCACTCCGACTCCCTCGGTGGCGACAACCGCTCCGGTTACAACAACCCCGAGTTCGACGCCAAGGTCAACGAGGCTCGCACCACGGTTGACGACGAAGAGCGCGTTGCTAAGATGCAGGAGGCCGACGCTATGGTCGCTGCCGACTGCCCGGTCATCCCGGTGATGTTCTACACGCACACCATCGTCGGCTCCGATCGCATCAAGCACCTCTATGTCGATCCGCAGAAGCACGCTGAGCTGGGTACCGCTGAGCTCGCCTAAGAGTTTGCAGCTTCCGTGAGGGTCAAGTATTTACGTAGACCTCATGGGAAACATACAGTTCTCCCTAACCTGGGGTAAACTGGCTGATGGTAATTTTGGGATGCCGGTCTGGCGATCGGCATCCCATTTAGGTTAATCCCTAGATAGGGGAGTGGTATGGGTAAGTACATCGTTAAACGTGTGCTTCAGTTCATCCCGGTATTTTTGGGCGTTACGCTGATTCTGTTCGCCCTTCAGAATATCGTGCCGGGAGATCCGATCAAGCTGATCGGTGGAGACAAGGCTCTGTCCCCCGAGGTGGAGCTTCAGCTTCGCGTCCGCTATCACCTGGTCCAGTCGGACGAGGACGGCAACGCGATCCTTGACGAGAACGGCGACCCCGTTCAAACGTCGCTCGTGGACCGTTACTTGTATTACATGAATGGCCTGCTTCATGGCGATCTGGGCAATTCGTATCAGCGCAAGCTGCCGGTTACGGAAATTTTTGCCCAGAAGTATCCGTATACGGTCAAACTTGCCGCGTGCGCCATCGTGCTCGAGGCAATCATGGGTATCGGTGCGGGTATCATTTCGGCGGTAAAGCGTTATTCCTTCTGGGATATTTTGGTAACGCTCACCACGTCGATCCTCGTTGCGGTCCCGGCCTTCTGGCTCGGTATGTTGCTGCAGCTGTTCTTTGGCGTCATCCTCAAGGACGCTACGGGCGGTGCAATCTCCATGCCGATCTCGGGTGCCGGCGGTTCCAGCTCTCAGTATCAGGATTGGATGCACTATGTGCTTCCGACCATTACGCTGGCTTCGGTTTCGACCGCTTATGCCGCCCGCATTATGCGCTCGCAGCTGCTTGACGTCATGAACCAGGATTACATCCGTACGGCAAAGGCCAAGGGTCTCTCCAATCGCGCGATCATCGTCAAGCATGCGCTTAAGAATGCACTCATCCCCGTCGTTACCTATATTGGTGTCGACTTTGGTGGCATGCTTTCGGGCGCCATCCTGACCGAGACGGTTTTTAACTGGCCCGGTATCGGCTATGAGGTCTATCGCGCCATTAGCATGCGTGACTGGCCCATCGTTATGGGCGGCGTTACGCTCATCGTCGTCGTCGTCATGGTGATTAACCTGCTCGTCGACATTAGCTATGCATTCCTCGACCCGCGCATCCGCCTTGGCGGTCCGTCGGATAAGGCCTAAGGGAGGTACGTCTCATGCAGGAAACTGATTCTCAGTCTCAGGAGCAGGCTACCGCCACCAAGGCCGCATCTGCTCCCGCCAAGTCCCGCACGCTGTGGGGTGACGCTTTTAAGCGTCTTCGCAAGAACAAGCTCGCCGTTATCGGTGTCTGCTGGATCATCATCGTCGTTGTGGTTGCCCTGACCGCAGATCTGTGGGCTAAGCCCTGGCTCGGTTCGCCGACGGCTTCCGACTCGACCACCATGGCCGAGACGTCGCTGTTGGCTCCGTGTGCAGAGCACCCGTTTGGCACCGACGCCCTTGGTCGCGACATTCTCGTCCGCGTTATCTACGGTGCACGCGTTTCGCTGTCCGTCGGCATTATGGCCACCGCGATCTCCACGGTGATCGGTCTGGTCATGGGTGCTCTGGCCGGTTTCTACGGCGGGATCTGGGATACGATCATCATGCGCTGTGCGGACATCTTCCTGGCGTTCCCGTACGTGCTGTTCGTTGTCGCCATGATCGCCGTTATCGGCCGTGGTCTTCAGAACGTCTTTATCGCCATCGGTATTCTCGGCTGGCCTTCGATTGCGCGCGTCTTCCGCTCTGCAATCTTGACGGTCAAAGAAAACGACTATGTTGACGCTGCGCGCGCGATGGGTGCATCTGATGCTCGTATCGTCGTGCGTCACATCTTCCCGAACTCCGTCGCCTCCATCGTGGTCTACGCGACCATGAACATTGGTGGCGCCATTCTGACCGAGTCCGCTCTGTCCTTCCTCGGCATGGGCGTTATTCCGCCTACGCCTTCGTGGGGCTCCATGATTCAGGACGGTCAGCAGTATCTTCTGACTGCTCCCTGGATGATGATCATGCCCGGTCTGGCAATTCTCTCGACGGTGCTCGCCTTCACCCTGCTGGGTGACGGTCTGCGCGACGCCCTCGACGTCAAGATGAAGGACGCATAAGGATGAAGAAGAACAAGAACTATGTGGACCTGAAGGACCAGCCGGTTCCCGAGGGCCAGCATCTGCTCGAGGTCGATGACCTTAAGATGTATTTCCATACCGAGGATGGTGTCGTTCGCGCTGTCGACGGTGTGTCCTACACGCTCGATCGCGGCGAGACTCTGGGTGTCGTCGGTGAGTCCGGCTCCGGTAAGTCCGTGACCGCCATGACCATCATGGGCCTCATCTCGATGCCTCCGGGAAAGATCGAGGGCGGCGACGTTCGCTATCGCGGTCGTTCTATCCTCGAGATGACCGAGGAAGAGATGCAGCACATTCGCGGAAACGACATCGCGATGATCTTCCAGGATCCTATGACCTCCTTGAACCCGGTCTATAAGATCGGCAAGCAGGTGGGCGAGGGCCTTCGTCTGCACCGTGGCTACTCCAAGCAGGAGGCGCTCAAGCGCGCTACCGAGCTTTTGGACCTCGTGGGTATCCCCGAGCCCGAAAAGCGCGTCAATGAGTATCCGCACCAGTTCTCCGGCGGTATGCGTCAGCGTGTCATGATCGCTATGGCTCTTGCCTGCGATCCCGATATCCTGATTGCCGACGAGCCCACGACGGCTCTGGACGTTACCATTCAGGCTCAGATTATCGAGCTCATGCAGGAAATGCAGGAGAAGAACGGCAACGCCATCATCATGATTACCCATGACCTGGGCGTCGTTGCCGATATGGCCGATAAGATCATGGTTATGTACGCCGGCCGTCCCGTCGAGTTCGGTACTGCTGAGGAAATCTTCTACGAGAGTCGCCACCCCTACACCTGGGGCCTTATCCGCTCCATCCCGGAGCAGGCCATCGAAGAGAAGAAGCCGCTTACGCCGATTCACGGCAACCCGCCTTCGCTCATGAACCTGCCTGAGGGCTGCGTGTTCTCTCCTCGCTGCCCCTATGCGACGGACAAGTGCCGCAAGCAGCGCCCCGAGCGCGTTGTCACCGAGTCTGGTCATTACTCTGCGTGCCACTACTCCGGTGACCCCGAGTTCCTCAAGAACGCTCCTGAGACGTCCCGTACGCGCAAGGATTCCAAGAAGGGAGGCGAGGCGTAATGACAGATACCAACGAGCGCACTCCGCTGCTGAAGGTCGAGCACCTCTCTAAGGAGTTTCCCGCTGAGTCCGGCATGTTCGCCAAGCGCTTCTCCAAGCGTGTCGTCTCTGCTGTGAATGACATTTCGTTCGAGATTTATCCGGGCGAGACCTTTGGCCTGGTCGGCGAGTCTGGTTGCGGTAAGTCCACCACGGGCCGTACCATAATGCGCCTCACCAAGCCGACGGCCGGCAAAGTGTTCTTCCAGGGCAAAGACGTTGCCGAGATGAGCAAGCACGAGATCAAGGACATGCGTCGCGAGATGCAGTTCATCTTCCAGGACCCCTATGCTTCGCTCAACCCTCGTATGACCATCGGTGAGATCGTCTCCGAGCCCATGACCATTCATGGCGTGGGCACCAAGGAGGAGCGCATTGAGCGCGTCCGCGAGCTTCTCGACGTTGTCGGACTGAACCCCGAGCACATCAACCGCTATCCTCATGAGTTCTCCGGCGGTCAGCGTCAGCGTGTCGGCATTGCCCGCGCTTTTGCGCTGAAGCCCAAGCTGATTATCTGCGACGAGCCGGTTTCCGCTCTGGATGTTTCCATTCAGGCCCAGGTTCTGAACCTGCTCAAGGAACTGCAGGACAAGTTCGGTACCGCGTATCTGTTTATCGCCCACGACCTGTCCGTCGTACAGCACATCTCCGATCGCGTTGCCGTTATGTATCTGGGTAAGATGGTCGAGGTTTCGGACTGGAAGACGCTCTATAGTGAGCCTCACCATCCGTACACGCAGTCGCTGCTGTCTGCCGTGCCGGTGCCCGATCCGGATATCCAGAAGACCCGTAAGCGCATCATCCTTGCCGGCGATCCGCCGTCACCGCTGGATCCGCCGACCGGTTGCCGTTTCCACACCCGCTGCCCGATCGCGCAGGGCATCTGCTCTGAGAAACTTCCCGAGTTTAAGGAAGTTGCACCGGGTCACTGCTGCGCCTGCCACTTCGCGGAGCCGTTCCCGATCAAGGAATCGCACATCGACCTGTAGTCGGTTGTTCTCGTCCGGGCCCGCGCTGGACTTAGTTTTCAGAACGTCCTCGACCATGGAAACCCCCTTATCCTGCTCCTTCGGAGCTGCGGATAAGGGGGTTTCCTGGTCTGCGGAATGTTCTGAAAACTAAGTCCAGCACGGGCCCTGCGGCAACGCGGCAGGGAGGGGTGCGATTCCTTGATCGCTCACTTAATCTAATAGGAAAGATAGCGAGGCCGGAGCTTTAGCTCCGGCCTCCTTATATAAGGGCTAGGCAAAGCCGAGCCACTAAATTTATATCAGCTCCCAGAACATGTTTGAGAACTGTGCCTGAAGTACGTATTTGCAGGCCCCGAATCGGTGTTGCCTCCCGGCGCATTCCGCAGGGGGAGCGATATTTTGCAGCACGAAGTGCGCAGCAAAATATCGCTCATGCCCGAGGACGCGCCGGGAGGCAACACCGATTCGGGGCCGGACACACGGATCTACCTGCGCATTTACAAATTCGTAAACTTTTTTGAAAAAAGTGCTTGCACAGTTCTCGAATCATAGGTTATTATCTTCCTCGTTGAACGCGCGGGTCCAACGAAACGAACTGCGAATCAACAACATAGCATGTCGGAGTGGCGGAATTGGCAGACGCGCTAGCTTGAGGTGCTAGTGACCGCTTTTTGGTCATGCGGGTTCAAGTCCCGCCTCCGACACCATCGCATTTGAGAAGCCTCTTCGGAGGCTTTTTTGTTACCGATAGACGGTGGGGTCCACGATGGAAACGCTTGAACGCAACGAGTGGGCAGACGTTGCCCAACTAGTCGAGATCACGAGCGATGCTGTCATCATCTGTGAGCTCGACGGAACCATTCTGCATGTGAATAATCGCTTACTTGGTTTGATGTGCGAGGAACGCGCCGACGTCATCGGTGGAGATGTTAAAGACGTCCTGTACTCGTCCGCTTTTGAACGTGCGACGGAACATCGTCTGCCATTTGAAACTGATGGCTCCGAGAACGAACTGATGCTCAAGCTGAGTGACGGCTCCTTTATCCCCGTCTTGGTTCGTGCGGGCTCCGTAACGCCTCCACGCATCTTTGGGCGCCGCGCGCCACGTGTCCTGGTGGCGCTCCATAGCATCGAAGAACAGTATTCGCACGACCGTCAGCTCAAGCGTGCGTTATCGGAGCTTAGAGTGGCGAACAAGCGCCTCTCTGGCACGCTCTCGGTCATTATGAGCACTGTGGGCTCCGATGAGTTACCCAGCCTACTTGATGCTGTTTTGAACCAGCTTGTCGGAACGCTCGATGCTTCGGGTGCCGCTATCTATTTTTCTGAGAGCGGCGGTTTTAAACTTCGCGGTGTTTCCAAGGAGCTGTACGACAGCTACCTGCCTGAGTTTTTGCCGTATGGCGCTGGCATTCCGACGTATGTTCTTCGTGAGTCGCGTGCCTGTCGCTTGTCGATTCAACAGGACCTTGAGGGTGATAAGGCCGCCTCCGGTATGTTTATGGACTTGGACAATCGTTCTAAGCACCTGTTGCGCATGCAGGATATGCCTCCGTACCGCAGCGAGATCTGTCTTCCCGTTTTTTACGGTACGCAGATTCTTGGCGTGCTGGAAGTTGGTTGGAAACGCCCTCAGGCACCGCTCGCCTATGACGTTAATGTGCTCGAGGTCATTTGCGATTACCTGTCTATCCAGCTGGTCGGCATGGCATCGAGCCTTCGCTCCCGTCGCACGGCCGAGCTTGGCCGCTCGCTCAATGTCTTGCGTGATGAGTTGTTTACCTTTCTAGACGATTCCGCCGCGGCTACCCAGGCGGTATCGTCCGAGATCTGCAATATGCTTAACTGCCATTTTTGCCCTGTTGAGTATGACGCCAGTCTGGATTCCTACGTCATAGATTTTGAAGGCGGCAGTCGCGTTGCTTTGCCGGACGATCCCGAGAAGCTTTTCTTTTCCACGACGGCGCCAGCGGCACGTCTGGGGGCTGGCCCTGATGGCTTTGAGGCATCTGTTTTGGGCGGCACGAGTGCCGAGGACCTTAAACACGTCCGTATAACTCGCGTTGACGAATCGATGCCTATGGGAGGTTGGCTTAGGGCGCATGGTCTGCCTTGTCAAGGTCTCTACGTCGACTCCGGCATCGAGGCGGGGCGCCCGCGCTCTGAGGGTGATGGCAAACACAGTAACGACGCGATTGTTCCTGCTTCTGTTGCGAAGAGCCCGACGACGCGCGCGCTGCTGCTTCGTGATGGTAGCCAAGAGCCGATTGATGACCTTGAATATGACTACTTGGTGCACTTAGCGCATGACTTTGAGCTTATCTACGAAGGCGAATCTCAAAAGCGCGAGGAGCGCCATATCGCTCAGACCCTTCAGATCGGCATGAGAAATTCCCTGGGGGATGTTCCGGGTATCGCAACCGATTCGGTGTACCTGTCGGCCACGAACTCGGCGTTGGTCGGCGGCGATTTCTATACGCTCATCCGTCTTCCCGACGACTGCGCCGTCATGATTCTGGGCGATGTGTCTGGCAAAGGCATTGAGGCTGCATCGATGTCCGCGCTCGTCAAGACGGCCCTGACGGCATATGCCTGGGAGGGCGCTGGACCGGCCCGCATGGCACGCTCCCTTAACAGCATGCTCATGGGCTTCTCGAGGGTCGAGACGTTCGTGACGGCCTTTATCGCCAAGATTGACCTTAAAGCCGGACGCGCAACGTATTGTTCGGCGGGCCATCCTCCGACCATGGTCATCAGGCCAGAGTCGATGCCGCTGGGTGGCGGCGAGGCCCGTGGGGGAGAGGTCGAGCTACTTGGATGCCAATCGGGCGTAATCGGTGCCTTTGAGAGCATGGTGTACGAGACAGGCGTGTTTACGTTCGCTCCTGGTGACATGCTCTTCATGTATACGGATGGAACGATTGAGGCCCGCGACCGCACCGGAGCGTTCTTTGGCGAGCAGCGTTTGCGCGATCTTCTGCTTTCTGTTTCGGGGGAGGGCGTATCGGGAATCTGCGGCAAGGTCTTGGGCGAGCTTGACCGATTTACCGAATCGGCGCTGGACGATGACATTGCATTGGTGTCCCTTGAGTTTTTACGGGGTCGTTCATAGACGACGCTGGGCGGGCTGAATCCGTACGGTTGGGGAAACGAATGCATTGAGTGGGCTTTTTTGGGGAACCATGGTCGTATGAATGAGTGGAATGACATAGCGGTTTTGACGCCACCAGGCGATATCGACATCGCCACGGTGCCTGCGCTGCGTCGGCGGTTGGATGCTCTGATTGGCCGCGGCGTGCGTCGCGTCGTCATCAACTGTCAGGCTGTTAGCTTTATCGATTCGACGGGCTTGGCATTCCTGCTTACGCGCGCTCGTGAGCTCATGAGGCGAGAAGGCCTGCTTTCGCTCGTCAATGCATCAGGTGAAGTTGTTCGCTTTTTGGAGATTGCTCGTCTTGTCGATATCCTTCATGTCGCGGGGCCGGCACGGGAGTCTATTCCCGCCATTCCGGTGGGGGAGCTGCCTCGCTGGAGTAAGAGTGTCGAGGTCCGTCAGGGTATCGAGAATCTTCCATACTACCGACATCGCATCGCTGAACTCCTTGAATCGCTTCCGTTGCGCCGTGACGAGCGCTACGATGTCGCATTGGCGTCGGGGGAGGCGCTGGGTAATGCCTATGACCATGCGGGCGGTATCGGGTGCGTCCTGACGGTTCAGGCCTATGGCGATCGCGTTGTGGTTGAGGTGCTTGATCGAGGTGCCGGCTATTCTATCGATGAAACGAGCGAGCCGGTTGCATCTGAGGAACGCGGCCGTGGTATCAAGCTTATGCGTATGCTCGTCGATAACGTGGAGGTTGCTCGTCGTACGGACGGCGCCGGCACGCGCGTGCAGATGGTGAAGCTGTTTAGCGGAGCGCTGGAATCGTGTGCCTAGCCAATCGCTTTAGCGCGTTTGGCTACTAAGAACATGCGGCAGACAAGTTTTTTGAAAAAAGTACTTGCGTCTTTTGGACAACTCGCGTAAATTAATAACCCGCAAGCGGACATGGCTCAGTTGGTAGAGCACAACCTTGCCAAGGTTGGGGTCGCGGGTTCGAGCCCCGTTGTCCGCTCCATTGCATTTCCGGACCGTTTAGGCGGTCCTTTTTCGGCGAAGTGGCCAAGTGGTAAGGCAGAGGCCTGCAAAGCCTTTACCCCCGGTTCGAATCCGGGCTTCGCCTCCAGGCAACATCCGGGCGCTCCGGCGCCCGTTTTGTTTTACATATGCGGACATGGCTCAGTTGGTAGAGCACAACCTTGCCAAGGTTGGGGTCGCGGGTTCGAGCCCCGTTGTCCGCTCCAACTATCTTACGCGGTTCTAACGAACCGCGTTTTTTGTTGACGCTGCGCGGGCCCCGGGCACCCCATCTTGCCCCTCAATCGTCGGTCGCGTACATAAAGTACGCTTCCCTCCTCTTTCGCGGCAACCTGGGGCACCCGGAGCCCGCTCGCTGTCGTGGCCGGGAAAGTGGGTCTTCCGTTCTTTTCATTAATCGGTCGATTCGTCCCAGGTGGCTTGAACCCGAGAGGGAGCGAGCGTTTTGGGGCGTGGCTGTGGCGTTGTTTGTCGCGAATGTCCGCTTTGGGCGTATCATCGTGGGCATCTCGCATAACCTCGTTGCAAGGGAGATACGCCCCATGGCTACAGAAAAGTCTTCTTCGCGCTCATGGATGTCCGATGCCGCGATCTATCAGATCTACCCGCGCTCGTTTAAGGATTCGACTGGTTCGGGTCTGGGCGATATCGCGGGCATTACCCAGCAGATGGACTATCTTGAGCGACTGGGTATCGAGGCCATCTGGCTGAGCCCGTTTTACCCTTCGCCTCTTGTCGATGGCGGCTATGATGTGGCGGACTACTGCGATGTCGACCCACGTCTCGGCTCGCTTGACGACTTCGATGACATGATCGCTGCGGCTCACGCGCGCGGCATCAAGGTCATCGTCGACATCGTGCCCAACCATTCATCCAACCAGCACCCCTGGTTCAAAGCCGCTCTTGCCGCCGGCCCCGGATCGCCCGAACGCGCCCGTTATATCTTCCGCGATGGTCGCGGCGAGCATGGCGAGCTGCCTCCCACCAATTGGAATGCCAACTTTGGCGGCCCCGCATGGACGCGTGTTGCGGACGGTCAGTGGTATCTGCACATGTTTACGCCCGAGCAGCCGGACTTTGACTGGTCATGCCCTGAGGTTCACGCGCTCTTTTGCGACGTCCTGGCGTTTTGGAGCGATCGAGGCGTCGACGGCTTTCGCATTGATGTGGCGCAGGGTCTCGCCAAGGATCTCGACCGCGATGACCTCGACCGGTGGCATCTCGCCGAGGGCGATGACATGGTTGACGACGGCACCCATCCGCTGTGGGACCGCAATGAGGTCCACGAGATCTATCGCGAGTGGCGCCGCGTGTTCGACCGCTATAATCCGCCGCGCAGTGCCGTTGCCGAGGCGTGGGTGCTGCCCGAGCGCCAGTATCTCTACGCGCGTCCCAGCGAGCTTGGCCAGACATTCAACTTTGAGTTTGCCAAGGCCACTTGGACCTATGATGACATGCACACTGCAATCGAGAAGGGCTTGAAGGCAGCCGTCGAATCCGATTCCGCCTCGACCTGGGTACTCTCCAACCACGACGTGCCGCGCGTGGCGACACGCTATGCCCTGCCGCAAATCAAGGCGACGCGCTACCACCAGATTGCGCTCGACTGGCTCTTGCGCGACGGGTCGTCTTATGACGAGGACCGTGAACTCGGCGAGCGCCGCGCGCGGGCGGCCCTTTTGCTTGAGCTGGCGCTTCCGGGCTCGGCATACGTGTATCAGGGTGAGGAGCTCGGCCTTTTTGAGGTGGCTGATATCCCGTGGGCTGCACTCGAAGACCCTACTGCGACCAATACGCACGGACCGAAGCGTGAGAAGGGGCGCGACGGCTGTCGTGTGCCCCTGCCGTGGGTGGCGGCGGACGATCCCGCGCATGGCGGATCGTTTGGGTTTTCGCCGGCAGACGCCGATGCGGCGCCCCATCTGCCGCAGCCTGCATGGTTTTCCGATTATGCTGCCGATAGGGAAGAAGTGGACCCGACATCGATGCTTGCGCTCTATCGTGACGCCCTCTGGCTGCGGCGCAAGCTGCGCGGGTGCGCCAACGATCTTGCGTGGCTCGATCTTGACGGGCGCACCGGTCTTGCGGATGGTGCCGAGGGCGCTGAGGGCGGCGTCATCGCCTATCGCCGCGATAACGGCTGGGCGTGTGTGACGAACTTCGGTGCAGCACCCGTGGAGCTGCCGGCGGGCAGGGTCCTGCTCACCTCATCACCGCTTGCAGACGGCAGGCTCGCGCAGGACAGCTCTGCCTGGATCATGCTCGGTGAGATGTAGGGGCATCTCGCTGCGAGCCTGCGTTTGCCTACACCTTCCGTGGCGGCTGATGTCTTCGCGAGGTTCGCGAGGGCGTTGCAAAACTTTTCAAAAAAAGTTCTTGCCAAGGTTGGGGTCGCGGGTTCGAGCCCCGTTGTCCGCTCCATTTGGGCGTTTAGCTCAGGGGGAGAGCGCTTCCCTGACACGGAAGAGGTCAGAAGTTCAAATCTTCTAACGCCCACCAAATGTTCGCAGCCCAGAGGCTATGTCCTCTGGGCTGTTTTGTTTTGCCACCAAGCACGCCGCCAAATAAGCCACCAAATATTGATCCAAGGTCTGTACGCGATGGTCTTCGCATCCCGTAGAGGTGCCGGCAGATTGCATACGTCCTGGCCGATCGTGACCGCAACATGTTGGTCAAGCATAATCTTTTGGATTCTTTTGGCGTGAGCGGCTTGGTTTTGGTAGGATTTGTCAGCGGCTTGACTAAGGGGGTTTTATAACTGCCATGCAGGTAGCCGTGTTGGTAACGTTTTACCGACTTGCCAAGAACCCCTCATAATTAATGCGTCTGGAAAATGACCAATTGCTTTGACCTGCTGAAACACTATATGTTGTGTTTGAACTAAAAAAAGAATACAGGATATAGATGTGTCTTTGTCGTATGATAGATGGCGGACAGAGAACGAAGACCTTAACTGCCTCTTTCGAACGTGTCCTTGAGCCGCTTGATTGGCTCTAGGGAATGTCCGCATGGAGGCTTATGGTTTATCGAGAACACAGATTGCGCGACGGCGCCGCAAGACAGGGGCAAGCCCTGCCGGGCATCGTTTGGCTCTGAAGCGCAATGAGGCTACGACGCGAAAGAGGCAAGAGGATGAAGATCATCAAGCGCAGCGGCACCGAGGTTGTCTTTGACATCGATAAGATCGTCAATGCCATCCGCGCCGCCAACTTGGAGGTCGAGGAGAGCTCTCGTCTAACCGACCGCCAGGTGGTTTATGCGGCGCAAAACGTCGCCGAGGCATGCGAGAACGCGGGCCACACCGTTTCGGTCGAGGAGATCCAGGATTTGGTCGAGGACGAGATCATGCGTCTCGACTGCTACGAGGTTGCCCGCCACTACATCATCTATCGCTATGTTCAGAGCCTGAAGCGCCAGAAGAACACGACCGATGACAAGATCCTGTCGTTGATTGAGTGCAATAACGAAGAGGTCAAGCAGGAGAACTCCAACAAGAACCCGACCGTCAACTCCGTTCAGCGCGACTATATGGCCGGCGAGATTTCCAAGGACCTGACCCAGCGCGTGCTGCTGCCCCAGGAGATCGTGGACGCCCATAATGAGGGCCTGATCCACTTCCATGATTCGGATTACTTTGCTCAGCACATGCACAACTGCGACCTGGTGAACCTGGAGGACATGCTCCAGAACGGCACCGTTATCTCGGGCACGCTGATCGAGAAGCCGCACAGCTTCTCGACCGCCTGCAACATCGCGACGCAGATTATCGCTCAGGTTGCTTCCTCCCAGTACGGCGGCCAGTCGATTTCGCTGACCCATCTTGCTCCGTTTGTTGAGGTGAGCCGTCAGAAGATTCGCGGCGAGGTCGCCCGCGAGCTCGAGGAGCTCGGCGTTTCCGCATCTCCCGAAAAGGTCCGCGAGGTTGTTGAGGACCGCCTGCGTGACGAGATCCGTCGCGGCGTTCAGACGATTCAGTATCAGGTCGTAACTCTTATGACCACCAACGGCCAGGCGCCGTTCGTGACGGTCTTTATGTATCTTAACGAGGCCCGTACGCCTCAGGAGAAGCACGACCTTGCCATGATCGTGGAGGAGACGCTTCGCCAGCGCTACGAGGGCGTTAAGAACGAGGCCGGCGTATGGATTACCCCGGCATTCCCCAAGCTCATCTATGTGCTCGAGGACGATAACGTTCACGAGAATTCCCCGTACTTCTACCTGACCCAGCTGGCCGCTAAGTGCACCGCCAAGCGCATGGTGCCCGACTACATCTCCGAGAAGAAGATGCGCGAGCTCAAGCTGTCGAAGGGCGAGACCGCGGGCAACGGCGACTGCTATACCTGCATGGGCTGCCGCAGCTTCCTGACGCCCGACCGTTCGGGCAACGGCTTTAACAATGTCGCCAACGCGCTGAACTATGACCCGACCAAGCCTAAGTACTATGGCCGCTTTAACCAGGGCGTTGTGACCATTAACCTGCCTGATGTCGCGCTGAGCTCGCATCAGGACATGGACAAGTTCTGGAAGATCTTCGACGAGCGCCTTGAGCTATGCCACCGCGCCCTGCTGTGCCGTCATGAGCGTCTGATGGGTACGCTTTCGGATGCCGCGCCGATTCTTTGGCAGTACGGTGCCCTCGCCCGCCTGAAGAAGGGCGAGACGATCGACAAGCTGCTCGTGGGCGGTTACTCCACCATTAGTCTGGGTTATGCCGGCCTGTATGAGTGCGTCAAGTACATGACGGGCCACAGCCACACCGAGAAGGAGGGCACGCCCTTTGCCATGGCCGTCATGCAGCGCATGAACGACAAGTGCGTGGAGTGGAAGGCCGAAAGCGATATTGACTTCTCGCTGTACGGTACCCCGCTTGAGTCGACGACCTACAAGTTCGCCAAGTGCCTGCAGCGTCGTTTTGGCATCATCCCGGGCGTGACGGACAAGGGCTACATCACCAACAGCTACCACGTCCACGTGTCCGAGGAGATCGACGCATTCGACAAGCTCAAATTCGAGGGTATGTTCCAGCAGCTTTCGCCGGGCGGTGCCATCTCCTACGTCGAGGTTCCCAACATGCAGGACAACCTCAAGGCTGTCATCCGCGTGATGCAGTACATCTACGACAACATCATGTACGCCGAGCTCAACACCAAGAGCGATTACTGCCAGGTGTGCGGCTACGACGGTGAGATCAAGATTGTCGAGGATGACGGCAAGCTGGTGTGGGAGTGCCCCAACTGTGGCAATCGTGACCAGGAGAAGATGAACGTCGCCCGTCGTACGTGCGGCTACATCGGTACCCAGTTCTGGAACCAGGGTCGAACCGAGGAGATCCGCGACCGCGTGCTGCATCTCTAATAACCATCCCAGGCCGCCCCGTAGCGAGGCCCCGGACCTTTGCTCGCTATTTCGGACAGTCCTGGCTCACGACGGAGGCGCCACTGGCGCCTCCTGTTCGTGCGGAACTCATATCGAGCAAAGGTCCGGGGCCTCGCTACGGGGCGGCCAAGTTGACGTAGCTGAGATGCAGCATGAGGCCTGCTCACTCCTCGAAGTTCTTAGTGGAATTGAGTTGACTTGCAACAGCGCTTTGCTTGCGAAGTTGGTTGAGCTGCAACTCAGTATTTATTAGACCTCGAACCCTATACTCGATGTTCGCTTCGTTCACCGAGTATCGCTCGCGAGGGGTCTGGAGTATATCGTCCCGCCCGCAGTTCTGCAGCGAGCGCAGCGAGCGAAGCTGTTTGAGGACGGGATGATATACTCCAGACCCCCAGAAAGGTTACCTATGAACTACGCGAACATTAAGTATTTCGACATTGCTGATGGAGAAGGCGTTCGTACTTCTCTGTTTGTGAGCGGGTGCCGTCGTGGGTGCAAGAATTGCTTTAACTCTGTCGCGTGGGACTTTGCTGCGGGTGAGCCGTTCGATCGTGCCGTCGAGGACAAGATTATCGAGAGTCTCGACCATCCCTTTATCGATGGCCTGACGATTCTGGGCGGCGAGCCTATGGAGCCCGAGAATCAGGCGGGGCTTGTTGACTTTATCGAACGCGTGCGTGCGGCCTATCCCGCGGGGTCGGGCAAGACCATTTGGTGCTTTACCGGCGACGTGCTCGAGGAGCTTATGCCGGGTGGCCGTCATCATACCGAGGCGACGAACCGTATCCTGGCCTGCCTCGACATGTTGGTGGACGGCCCGTTCGTTCAGGATCTGTACGATATCTCATTGCGCTTTAGGGGCTCGAGTAACCAGCGTGTGATCGATATGAACGCTACGCGCGACCGTGCTGAGCGCGAGGGTGTTGCGCTTTGTGATGCGGTTGAACTTTGGCGGGACGATCCAGTCTATTCGACCCATACTATGTAGCTTGTGGCCGATGCCAAAGGGCGTGGTACCATAGCGCGAACGCAAAATCGGAAAAGTGAGGCCCAGATGATCGATCAGGAAAAAGTCGAGGCCGCCATTAAGCTGTTGCTTGAGGGCATAGGCGAGGACCCAACTCGTGAGGGCCTGCTGGAGACCCCGGCGCGCGTTGCCCGTATGTATGGTGAGATCGCCGGCGGTATGGACCAGAGTGCCGAGGGGCACCTGTCCAAAACCTTTGCCGTCGCTTCGAACGATTTGGTTATCGAGCGCGACATCACGTTCTACTCGCTGTGCGAACATCATCTGCTGCCGTTTTATGGCAAGGCCGCCATTGGTTATATCCCCAACGGCCGTGTCGCAGGGCTCTCTAAGCTTGCCCGCACGGTTGAGGGCTACGCCCGTCGTCTGCAGCTGCAGGAGCAGCTGTGCGCACAGGTTGCCGATGCCCTCATGGAGTATCTCGCTCCCCAGGGAGCGATTGTGCTCATGGAGGCTGAGCATATGTGCATGACCATGCGCGGCGTGCAAAAGCCTGGCACCAAGACCGTGACGCTCGCTCGCCGCGGCGTCTTTGAGACCGATCCGTCGCTCGAGGAGCGGTTCTTTAGGATGCTGGGCCGTTAGCATGAGGGTCGTCAATGACTTTACATCGAAGACCGATGGGGGGACGCCGCGTCGCGGCTTCATGGCTTCGGGCCTGGCCCCTTTTGATGCCATGCCTCGCATTGATTACATCTGTGCCAACGGTCTGTTCCGGCGGCACCTGGGCAACATTGCACAGTTGGAATCGGGGCGCATCTTCTGCCGCCACGGTATTGACCATCTTCTCGATGTCGCTCGCATTATGTGGATCAAGAATCTCGAGGAACAGCTCGAATTTGACCGTGAGGTCATCTACGCCACGGCACTTCTTCACGATATCGGCAAAGATGAACAGTATGAATCGGGTATATCCCATGATGTTGCAAGCGAACGCGTCGCTGATGCGATTCTCGGCGGCATGCCCGATGATGTGGCGTTTGAGCCGGCCGATGCCGCAGCCATTAAGACGGCCATTCTGGGCCATCGAAAGCTGCGTGTGAACAGCCAACCGCTTGAGCGTCTGCTCTATGCAGCCGACAAAGCGTCGCGCGCCTGCTTTGCATGCCCCGCGCGCAATGCTTGCAACTGGAGCGATGATAAAAAGAACCTGTCGATTCGCGTGTAGTTAGTTTACGCGGTCGGGGTTCTAAACGAAGGAGACGATCGCGATGAGCAACAAGAAACTGCCCGAGAATGCAACCAAGACTGAAGGCGCCGAGCTCGCCCGCCGTGGAAGGGGCGATATATCCACCGCAACGGCGGTGCCCCACGTGAGTTATGACGATCTGCGCCATGCTGACCGCATTACTATCGACGGTCTCGAGGTCTTTGCCAACCACGGCGTGTATCCCGAAGAGAATGCGCTGGGCCAGAAGTTCATCGTGTCCTTGGTGCTCTATGCCGACCTGCGTGCAGCGGGGGAGCACGATAACCTGGACGCTTCGATTGACTACGGCTCGGTGTGCCACGATGTCGATGGCTATCTGCGCGAGCATACGTTTAAACTCATCGAGGCGGCAGCCGAGGGTGTGGCCCAGATGCTGCTGCGTCGTTACCCCTTGCTGCTTGGCGTGCGTGTTAAGCTCGATAAGCCTTGGGCTCCCGTCGGTCTTCCCCTGGCAAGCTGCGGCGTCGAGATCGAGCGCGTGCGCTAACCGGTTCTAATACGTCTCTATGGGCGGCTGCTTGAGCCGCTGCGATAGAGCTCTATTGTTGGGACAGTACGTGTCGAGCAGGGCGTGAAACCGCTGATTGTGGCTTGGCTCGAGCAGGTGGACGAGCTCGTGGGCGACAACCATGCCGAGACACTCGACGGGGTAGGCGGCAAGTTCTCGTGCGATGCGAATGGCGCCGGTTTTGGGCGTGCATGATCCCCAGCGCGTTTTCATGCTGCGCACGGAAACGCGGGAAACGGCGACATCCATTGCGATTTCGTACGCGCGTACCATATCGCGCAGCGCCGATGTGACTTCGGACGTATAGAGCTGGTCAATATGGGCTTGGATCTCACTGGGCGTTAAGCCGTCGAGGGTCGCATTCCACTTGGCCTGCGGACGTTCGTCTGGCTCGTCGGCACCCATAAAACTTGCGAAGGTGGCCTGCTTGGGCCGCGGTGCGGGTGATGCAAAGTTGTGATCGAGTGCGTCCTGTACCGTGATGGGCTTGCCCCAAAGCGCAATGATGGACGAGGGGCTGAGCGGCTCTCGTGCCGTCGCCTGACGTTGCTCGCGCTGGGCAAGCCGGCTGATAATCCAGGCGCTGTTGCGCTTCACAAACGCTTCGATACGCTCGCGGCTGGCGCCGAGCGGCGCGCTGGCGTGGACCTCACCGCTCGATGTGACGCGTAGGTTGAAGTTCTTGACGCACTTTTTGGTAACGACGACGGGGATGGGCGTCCCATCCGGTCGGGGTACGGAAATCGTAAACTGCTGCGTCAAAAGCGGTCCTTCAGATTGGGGACGGGCCGGCATGTCGACCGTTCGGCATGCCGGCCCGCTCAAGGGATGTGAAATTAATAACGCTCAAAGAAGGCAAGCGCGTTGTCGCTGCAGAGCTTCTGCATCACAGTCTTGCCAAAGTGCTTGGAGAGCATGTTCTGGAACTCGGGCATCTTGCTGGCGTCGGAGAGGAAAGCGGGCACCGCGGCACCGTCCCAGTCGCCGCCGAGCGCGATGACATTTTCGCCACCCAGGTCAAGCCAGTGCTCGATATGTGCCGCCAGCTGGTCGAAGGTGACGTCTGCGGCTGTCTTGTCGGTTGCGTCGTTGGATAGGAACTCGCTGCAGTAGTTGAGGCCGACGATGCCACCCATGTCGCGAATGGTGCGGAACTGGTCGTCGGTAAGGTTGCGCTTAACGCCGCAAACTGCGCGGGAGTTGGAGTGGCTGGCGACGAAGGGGCGCGTGGCGTGGGCGACAACCTCGTCAAAGCACTCATCGTTGAGGTGGGAGACGTCGAGCACCATGCCGGCGTGCTCCATCTGCGTAAGCGCCTCGATGCCGGCGGCGGTGAGGCCGGCGTGGGTGTCGTGGCCGCTCGCGAGCGGTCCCTGCGCGTTCCAGCTGAGTGATGACATGAGTACGCCCAAGCTCTTGAGCACCTCGATCAGCGCGGGGTCCTCGGCAAAGAACGTGGCGTTTTCGATGGTGTGGATGCAGGCGACCTTGCCATCTTTGAGCGCAGGGCGAATGTCTGCCGCGCTGCGTACGTTGACCATGCGGTCGTGGTTGAGCATTGCCTGGCCGCTCATGTGCGCCATGATCTGCGCCTGGAAGCGCGCGGCGTGGGCGGTGGGAATCTCGTCGGGGACAAACGTGGCGAAGCACTGTGCCCACGGCGTGTTGCCGATCTTCGCGAGCGAGATGGCGCAGGCGTTACCCTCGATGAGGTCGAAATCTTGCGGATGCGTTTCGTCGCCGGGGAAATAACCGTCGGTGCCGGCGGTAAAGCGCAGGTCGAGATCGAGCGTGGCCCAGCCGATTCGGTCGGCGGTGTCGCAGTGTAGGTCAAATACGGGATATGCCATGGTTCCTCCGGTTGCAGCGTTTCTTTGCAAACTGTCATTGAATTGTATGACTAGGGTATAGTTAGCGCCATATGTTCACGGCGGCCCGCGTTGTGCGCCGCCCTTATCACGGAGGTTACCATGTCCAACCAGGGCAAGAAGGTCAAGACCCATTATCGCGGCACGCTCGATGACGGCACGCAGTTCGATAGCTCCTACGATCGCGGCGAGCCGCTGGAGTTCACCTGCGGCGCCGGTCAGATGATCAAGGGCTTCGACGCCGCTGTTGTCGACATGCAGGTGGGCGAGAAGAAGACCGTGCACATTCCTGCTGCCGATGCCTACGGCGAGCACAATCCCGAGATGGTTATTACCTTCCCGGCCGAGCAGGTTCCCAACATCGAGCAGATCGAGAAGGGCATGAAGCTCTTCCTGTCCACGCCGAGCGGCATGCCTGTCCCCGCCGTCGTCATCGACGTAACGCCCGAGGCTGTGACGCTCGATGCCAACCACGAGCTTGCCGGCAAGGACCTCAACTTTGATATCGAGCTCGTCGAGGTCGAGGGTTAGAGCATGCCTGAGCGCTTGGTTTCGACGACATGCTTGGGAAATCTCAACGATCCGTCCTATGAACTTCTGCTTCGCCGGAAGTTGGGCGGCGTCTTTGAAGTTGACGAGCTACTGCTCGATTGGGACCAGGCTGATGTATACGCGTTTGTGGGCGTGACGGAGCTGGGGCGCACGGTCGATGTTCGGCTGGATACTGCCGACGGCGGTCGTCTTGCCGACGGCGACGTGCTCGCCATTGACCGTTCGGGCATGGTGCCCGTGGCGGTTGTCGTGCGCTTGCGCAGCGCCGAGGTTTATTTGGTCGAAGTTGACCGCATGGACCCGATTGCGCTCGCGCATTCGTGCTGGGAGATCGGCAACATGCATGCGCCGCTCTTCCGGGGCGACTCGGACGAGCATACTGTGCGCATGTATACGCCGGTGCAGCCTGTTTTGGGCCGCATGCTCCGGGGTGTCGAGGGTGTTCGGCTCTCGCTGGTTACCCGTGAACTCGATGCGGACCGGCGCTTTGCGTCGAGTGCGGCGGAGGTCGTCGTGAGCATGGCTCCCGACTTTACCATCGTAAAAAAGGCGCGCGGCTAAGCGCGCGTATGCGCAAGACGGGCTTTGAGGGGCGACCGATCAAGGTCCGTCTTGCTGTTGATATTAGGCTTTGGGGGAAGCATATGGGTCTTGAGGGAATCAAACTGATTGCATGCGATTTGGACGGCACGTTGCTGCATCCGGGGGAGCGCGAGCTGCGTTCCGAGGCCTTTGAGCTTATCGATGAGCTGCATCGTCGTGGTATCGTGTTTATGCCGGCGAGTGGCCGTCAATATGCGAGCTTGCGCTACCTGTTTGCCCCGGTGGCCGATGAGCTCGCCTATGTATGCGAAAACGGAACCCTGGTGATGAGCGAGGGGCGTGCCGTCGTCAAGCGTTCCATGGAGCGTAGCCTTGCTATGGTTATTGCGAATACCGTGGTTGCGTATCCCCATACCGACATGACCCTTTCGTGTGAGGGGCACATCTACACCATGAGCGGCAACGATGCGTTCGTCGACCATTTGCGCTATGTGGTCCACTGCGATGTGGCGGTGGTCGACCGTCCCGAGGACATCGACGAGGACGTCATTAAGATTGGCTTCCAGACGCCCGAGGTGGATTATCCGGCGGCCCGGGAGTATTTCGAGCGCCTCTTTGGCGACCGTGTCGATGTGATGACGTCAGGAACCGCATGGACGGACCTTATCGGTTTCGGTTCGGGCAAGGGCTCCGCGCTTGCCGATTACGGTCGTATCCTGGGGATTTCGCCCGATGAGATGATGGCATTTGGCGACAATGAGAACGATCGCGACATGCTCAACGTCGTGGGCCATCCCTATCTGATGGAGAGCTGCAACCCCACCATGCGCGGTATCAACGATCGCGTCCGTTACGTGCACACGGTCGAAGAAGAACTGCGCCGCCTGCTCGCCGAGTAGGTTTTCGGGACATGCCTAGAAATGTACTGTTTGCTGTAACGGATGGGAAAGTAGATTTGCAGGCATGCCCCAAAGGCTACCGGCAGTCGGGGCAGAGTCCCTCAAAGATGGTGTAGTGCGAGCTGACGCTCCATCCGATTTGTTCGGATGCCCTGGCGTCGAGCTGGGCATCGAAGGGGAGCGGCACGTCGATGACGCGGCTGCACGAGGTGCAGATGATATGTGCGTGCGGCTCGATGGTGCGATCGAAGCGGCTGCCGCCCGGCGTCTTAATAGAGAGAATCTCGCCGGCGTCGGCTAAGAGATTGAGGTTGCGGTAGACCGTGCCGCGGCTGATCTTGTCATCCTGTTCGCGTACGACATTGTAGATTTCGTCGGCGGTGGGATGGTTATAGCTTTGGCGCACAGCGTCAAGAACCAGCTTTCGCTGCCTGGTATTCCTTCTTTGCACCGCCATGCGCCTCGCCTCTTTTCTGTAAACGGCATGAAGCAAATGATACCTTATTTAGAACACAATACTAATAGCGAGGGCTAAAACCATCCTCGTTGGCAAGCGGGGTGCGAGCTTGAGCGTCTACAAGGCGAAAACGTGTCCCCATGCGCTCATAGGAGGCATGAAGCGCCTCGAGCAGAGACACGATGTTTGCCGGCGTGCCCTGTAACTCCATCTCAACCGAGCCGTCTTCCATATTGCGCACCCAGCCGGTGAGGGAGCGCGCCTGTGCGAGGTTGGTGTTGGTGAAGCGGAAACCGACGCCCTGGACTTGCCCCTCCCACCGCAGGAAATAGCGTTGCGGGGCGTCTTGAGTGGCCTCGTCGCTTGCGAGCACGGTGAGCCTGCGGCGCAGCTCGAGCTCGACGCCAGAGAGCTTTTGGGGTTCGCGGCTGCCGCCGGCGACGCTGGAGAAGAACGTATCGAAGAAGCTCATCGCTAGGCCTGCTTGTCTGCGTCGGCCGGGAAGGTAATGCCGGCCTGCTGGCGTACGGCATCCATGATGCGCAGTGAGACGAGCGTGACATCGCGGTAGTGTCCGAGCTCGTGGCGTCCCGCCGGGGTCTCCCAAATCTCTTCCTTAACGTTATCGATACCGCCGATGGCGGTGATAAAGTCTGTGAGTTCGTATTCCATAGTGTTGCTCGATTTGGGCAGGTCGAGCACGCGGCCGTTGTCGCCCTGTTCGCGCGGCGCCTCGGTCGCCGAGCCGCGTACGACGTCGCCGCGATAGTCGATGCGGACGTTGCGGGGCGTTGACAGATGGTCAATCTGGATAGTGCCACGCTCGCCTTCGATCTGCGAGGGCAGTAGGTCATTCGTAATTTTGGAGTGCGCGAGCTCGACGGAGATGCGGCCTCCGCCATAGCTGGCGAGGATGGAACCGCAGCCGTCGATGGGGCCGTGCGTGAGCTGTCGCGTGGTGGGGTCGAGCAGAGTAGTCATGCTCGTAAGGCCGGAGGGCATGCCGAAAATCTCGACCATGGGCTCGACGGCGTAGACGCCAATGTCCATGAGGGAACCCGATGCCATATTGCAGTCGAAGATATTGGTGGCGCGTCCCGCGAGAATCTCGTTGTAGCGCGAGGAATACTTGCCAAAGCGCAATGAGGCACGGCGGATGGGGGCGATCTCGCCCAGGGCGTCCTCGATGGCGTGGAAGGCGTGATCGTGGAGGGGACGCATGGCCTCGAGGGCCACGACACCTGCTGCCTCGGCAGCGCGGAAGACTTCCAGCGCCTGCGCTTCGGTGGCGCAGAAGGGTTTCTCGACGATGACGTGCTTGCCACCGGCGATGCAGGCAAGGGCCTGCTCGTAGTGAAGTGCGTTAGGGCTGCCGATATAGACGGCGTCGACGTCGGCGGCGGACGCGAGATCGTCAAGTGCGGTGAAGTTACGCTCGCCACCGCGCTCGGCGGTAAAGGCAGCACCGCGATTGGCATCGCGCGAGAGCGTGCCCACAAACGCGGCTTGGTCGTTGGCGTTGACGACCTGGATAAAGTCGTCGGTAATCATGGATGTGCCGATGGTCGCGATGCGCAGCATACGTCCCCCTTGCGTTGTTTGGTCTACAGGATGAGTGTAGCGCGTGGGGATATAAAGCTGCGCGAAAACGCTATTACAGGTCGCTCTCGTTAAAGCCGGTGTCGATATCGAGGTTGCTGCCGTCGGCCGCCGTGGTGGCGAGCTCATCGCAGCGCTCGTTGAGCTCGTGGCCGGCATGCCCCTTAACCCAGATGAACTCCACCTTATGCTTGCTTTTGGCGGCAAGCAGGCGCTCCCACAGGTCGCGGTTCTTGACGGGCTGCTTGTTGGCAGTTTTCCACCCGCGCTTTTTCCAGCCGTCGATCCAGTGTTTATTGAAAGCGTTGACGACGTACTGCGAATCGGAATGGACCTCGACCTCGCAGGGGCGGTTAAGTGCCTCGAGCGCCACGATGACCGCCATGAGCTCCATGCGGTTGTTGGTGGTCTTGGCGTAGCCGCGCGAAAGCTCGGAGGTGAAGGTCTTGCCGGCGGGGTTGGTGTATTTGAGCACGGCGCCGTAGCCGCCGCGTCCCGGATTTGATCGGGCCGAGCCGTCGGTATAGATGATGACCTTCACGGGCTTCCTTTCGTTGGATACGTTTCGCGTGAGTGACCATTGTAGCGCCGCGTTCGCCGAGGGCTAGCAATCTACCATATCTACCCCGTCCTCTGATGGCTGGTTTTCTTGGATGATACGGTTGAGCTCGTCGAGGTATTGCTGCAAGAGGGAAGAGGGCTTGCGCTCGTTGTGCATGATATAGCCTACGTGCATCGTTGGGGCGTCTGCTAACGGGATCGATGCCATACCCCATTGCATTTCATTGGAGAGGACACCGGTCGACAGGGTGTAACCGTTCGACGTGATAAGTAAGTTAGTAAGTGTTCCGCGGTCCGAGATTCGTATGTTGCGGTCGCAAGGGATATAGCTAAAAGGTTCCTCGGCGTAATAGAAGGAGTTCGAGGTGCCTTGCTCAAAGCTGTAGCGCGTATAGGGTGTAAGGTCGGCAAGGGACAGCTGAGGGCGGCGTGCGAGCGGGTGGCGCTCGCTAACGAAGACGTGGACCGTCGCGTCGAAGAGGGGATGGAAGCTTGCGCGGGCATCGGCGAAGGCCTTCTGCAGAACGCGGGCGTTAAAGTCATCCAGATACAGAATGCCGATATCGCTGCGAAACGCGCGGACGTCATCGATGATCTGCGATGTGGTGGTCTCGCGCATGATGAACTCGAACTTGCTGTCGCGGCAGCGCTCGACCACGTTGACAAAGGCCTCGACCGAAAAGGCGTAGTGCTGGGCGGAAATGGCGAGGCGGGCTTGCGGGGTGCCGCCGTCCTCGTAGCGCGCCTCGAGCATATCGGCCTGCTCTACGACTTGACGCGCATAGCCCAAAAGCTCGGTGCCGTCGTTGGTGAGCGTGACGCCGCGGCTGGAGCGCGTAAAGATCTCCAGATGGAGCTCCTGTTCCAGGCTTTTGACGGCGTTTGAGATGTTGGACTGAGCAGTATAGAGGCGCTGAGCTGCGGCGTTGATTGAGCCGGACTCTGCCACGGCGATCAGAAAACGAAGCTGCTGGAGGGTCATCGGCGCCGTCCTTTCGAGCGTTATCTACAAAACCGATAACAGGTTAGCGCTTTTAAGTGATTGACCGAGCGAAACAATGCTCGTACTATTCAAAACACACAAAGGCGGTAGGTAATTAAACCGACCACGGAACCGGGATGCGAAAGGAGGCCCGCATATGAAATGCTTACCAAGACGAATGCCGGGCTCCTGTTTGCGCCCGTCGGCGTGATCAGGAGACAGCGACTTACTTCTCTCTAATTTATTAACTTTTGTTCGATCAAGGAGATCATCATGAGCCAGTTCATCAACAACCCCGAGCACACCTTTGGTTTCGATACCCTGCAGCTTCACGTTGGCCAGGAGAGCGCCGATCCCGCATCCGACTCCCGCGCCGTGCCTATCTACCAGACCACGAGCTATGTGTTCCGCAACTCCCAGCACGCCGCCGATCGCTTTGGTCTTGCCGACGCCGGTAACATCTACGGCCGTCTGACCAACTCCACCCAGGGCGTCTTCGAGGACCGTATCGCCGCACTCGAGGGTGGTGTGGCAGGTCTTGCCGTCGCCTCCGGTGCTGCTGCCATCACCTATACCCTGCAGGCTCTTGCCCAGGCCGGTGACCACGTGGTGGCTCAGAAGACCATCTACGGTGGCTCCTACAACCTGCTGGAGCATACGCTCTCCCAGTTTGGCGTCGAGACCACCTTCGTCGATGCCCACAACCTGGACGAGGTCGAGGGCGCCATCAAGAACAACACCACGGTCATCTACCTCGAGACGCTCGGCAACCCCAATTCTGACATCCCCAATATCGACGCCATCTCCGAGATCGCCAAGAAGCACGGTTTACCGGTTGTCGTCGACAACACCTTCGGCACCCCGTATCTGTTCCGTCCGCTGGAGCATGGTGCCAACATCGTCGTCCACTCCGCAACCAAGTTTATCGGCGGCCACGGCACCTCGCTGGGCGGTGTGATCGTCGACGGCGGTAACTTCGATTGGAAGGCGAGCGGCAAGTATGAGCAGATCGCCGAGCCCAACCCCTCCTACCATGGCGTCTCGTTTGCCGAGGCTGCCGGTCCCGCCGCCTTCGCAACCTATGTCCGCGCCATCCTGCTGCGTGACGAGGGCGCCTGCATCAGCCCGTTCAACGCCTGGGTCCTGCTCCAGGGCACCGAGACTCTGTCGCTGCGCGTTGACCGTCATGTCGAGAACACCAAGAAGGTCGTTGAGTTCCTGGCTGGTGATAGCCATGTCGCCAAGGTGAACCACCCGATCCTGTCTGAGCACCCCGATCACGAGCTCTATCAGAAGTACTTCCCCAACGGCGGTGCCTCGATCTTTACCTTTGAGATTAAGGGTGGCCAGGAGGCAGCTTGGAAGTTCATCGACCATCTGCAGGTCTTCTCGCTGCTCGCCAACGTGGCCGACGTCAAGTCGCTCGTCGTGCACCCGGCTACCACCACGCACTCCCAGCTCTCTGCCGAGGAACTCGCCGAGCAGAACATCACGCCCTCTACGATCCGTCTTTCCATCGGTACCGAGAACGCCGAGGATATCATTTGGGATCTGAAGCAGGCCTTCGCCGCGCTGGACGAGTAAGGCGACTTGTGCAAGGACCCCTTGCGACTCGATAGGTATAACTGCATAAAATGCCTGCTCAAGGCGCCTGTGCGAACAATGGTTGCACAGGCGCCTTTTTTGCATAGAGCGGGTGCAAAAACAGGGTTTTTGACACGCTTTATGCATTCGAGTTGTGGAAAACTCCTGTTGAGAGGATGTGAGTTTTACGCAATTGACGTGCGCCTTTTAAGTAAAACCGCAGGTCGCGATTTGCTCGGGGTACTATGCAGCGCGATCGAATCACACGCAGCTCAAACGCAGCAAAAACGCACTACGGAGGTTTCCAGCTACATGAGGATTGATTCACGAAAACCGAAAACCGCCGCCCTTTCCGCCGCTCTGACCGTGGCACTTTTGGCGGGCGCCGGTGCAACTGATGCCCACGCCGCAACACTGTCCGATACGGTTGGATCTACTCCGTCCGAGACGACGCTGGTGCAGCCCGTTGACTATCGTGGCGATGGTTATGGTTCCATGCAGGAGTGGAACGCCTCGATGGAGGCCAAGCGCGATTCCCTGGAGATGCGCGCTCAGATCATCATGAATATGTATGGCGACTATGCCACCGATGACGAGCGCGCTGTGCTGCAGGGTTGCATCGACGGTGCGGGTAGCCTGTTGACGATGGGGGAGGTCGACGCCAAGTCGACCGAGCTCGATGAGCTGCGCGCTGCGCTTGAGGATGCCAAGTGCGAAGCGCTCGAGGCTGCCGCCGAGGCGGAGGCTGCCGAGGCCGCCCGGGCTTCGTACTACAACGCCGGTTACACTCCGCCTTACGCGTCTGCCGCGTCCTACGCGAACGGATCGGGCCTGACGCGCTCTGCGGGTGTCAATAACTACAACGGGCGCCGCGAGACCTATTACAGCAGCAATGTGCTTTATCACTATCGCACGGGCGAATGGACTCAGGATTCTGAGGGCTTCTGGCGCGATTCCGACGGCTATTACGTTGTTGCCGCGGGCGATATGGCCCAGGGCTCGACCTTTACGGGCTCCAAGGGTGATTGCAAGGTCTATGACTCCGGCTGCGCTGCCGGAACCACCGACTACTACACCGGTTGGTAATCTGCCATAAGCAAAATAGGCACATGATGGGCGGACGTCTTTACTGAGCTTTTAGGCAACGTAAAGCCGCCCGTTCTTTATGCGCGTTTGAGTTAACAGAGCCCTTACCGTGGCGGTACGCTGGGCGTATGGATGCGGGGCACACTAGTTCATGAGAAATAAGGTCTTTCTCTTGGAAGAAGTGGTCTTGTGAATGCTCGAGATATTGCCGTTGCCGCCGTCGCGTTGATGCTCGGCTGCCTTGGTCCCACGGTCGCGCTCGTCGCGGGCATGCAGGGGACATGCGGGACTGCTCCTATCGTGGTCGGCGCGCTGATCGCGGCCGCACTGCTGGGAAGCGCGGGCGTGGTTCTTTGCCGCGACGATGAGGACGAGGTGTCGGGGTCGCAACGCTAACTGTTGTGAGATCGGCCGCCGGTCATAGACGAAGATGAAGGCCGCCGCAGGGGGGGGAGGTTCCCTTGCGGCGGTTTTGCTGTTAAGGCTGTTGAATGCGGCGCGTCGGCGCTACCAGCTTTTCTCGATATCGCGAATGCGTCGATAGAGCCATTCGTTTTGCGGTGCCTGGATATCGTGTTTGGCTGCGAGGCGGCAGATGGTGCCCGCGAACTCATCAACCTCGGTTTTGCGCCTTGCGATGCGGTCTTGAGCCATCGAGGGCATACCGGCGGGGTCGATTCCCTCGATGAGGTGCACCATTTGCGTCAGGTCTGCCTCGGTCAGCTCAACGCCCTCGGCGTTGGCAACCGCAAGCGTCTCGCGCATGGCGGAGACAAAACAGCGGCGCTGCTCGGAGCCCGGCTCCGTGGCGCTTCCGTAGGTCCCGCCGTAGGCCATGCAGGTCTGGTTGATGCCGTCGTTGAGCATGAGTTTGGCCCACATGCGGTGCGCAATATCGCGCTCGACGGTATGGGCGATGCCGCAGCGCGTGTAGAGCCCGTCGATAGCGGCGACGGTCGCGGGGTCCGTGCCGGCCGCCGCGCCAAAGCGGATCTCGCCCGCATTGGTAAAGGTGAGCGCGCCGTTGAGGAACACGGCGTCCATGCCCTGGCAGATACCAAGAACGGTATGCTCCCAGCCAAAGCGTTCGGCAATCTTTTGCTCGCTCGTAATGCCGTTGCATAGCGAGGCGATGAGCGTGTTGGGTCCCACGACGCGCTCCATAGTCTTGAGTGCTTGGTCGAGACCGGTGGTCTTGACTGTCAGGATGACCAGATCGGCGGGCGTCGCCTCGCTGGCGCGGACGGACGTGAGATCGCAGGGCTTGCCGTTGACAGTGAGCGCATCGCCCGCGTGACGCTCAAAACGGGTGTCATCCATGATGTATTCGACGGCGTCGTTGCCGAGCGCCCGGGCGATCATGCTGCCGTAGAGCAGGCCGACGCCGCCCTTGCCGATAAAGGCGACCTTGTTGATCTGCATGTGAATCATCTCCCCATGTAAAAGGCGCCCGCGTAAGGGGCGCCTGATGGATTGTATGCTGCCAGGGTGATTGGTGGGTGCGCGGGGCGGCTGTTATAAAAAAGAAACGTTTGCCTGGACGCTACGCTGCAGGGCAGACCGCAAAGACATGCGCGTGGTCATGCCCGGCTCCTTTCATCGGGCTTTTTGCTGATGTTAAAGCGGTGCCGTGACAGCTCGATTTCTGCTGCGTTACGATACGTTCTCGATTGCGATTCCACGATGTTTCGGCTGCGTGACCATTGTGTTTCGCCTTGCCGGGGCGCTGATGGCGAAGGGAGGGGCCGTGCAATATCGCGTTGACCCCAAAAGCGGCAACCGTATCTCGGCGTTGGGTCTGGGCTGCATGAGGTTTCCCGGTGCGCCGGGACGTCCGGATGCGAAGACAGCCGATGCCATCATTTCCCGTGCGGTGGAGCAGGGGATTAATTATCTGGACACCGCGTATCTCTATCCCGGTAACGAGGCGTGCGTGGGCGCCTCGCTTGAGCGCTTGGGGCTGCGTGACCGGGTGTTGCTGGCGACCAAGTTGCCGCATGCTTCGTGCAAGTGCGCGGAGGATTTCGACCGGTTCTTCGATGAGCAACTGCGGCGCCTGCGGACCGACCATATCGACTATTACCTCATGCATAACATTACCTCGCCCGCCCAGTGGGAACGTGTGGTGGCGTTGGGCATTGAGGACTGGATCGCGTGTCAAAAGGCGGCGGGGCGCATTCGCCAGATTGGTTTTTCGTACCACGGCAGCGCGGTGGATTTCCTGACGATGCTTGACGCATATGACTGGGATTTTTGCCAGATACAGTACAACTATGCCGGCGAGCGTTACCAAGCGGGAACGGCAGGACTCATGGCGGCTGCGGAGCGCGGGCTCGCGGTGTTTGTGATGGAGCCGCTGCTGGGCGGGCGTTTAGCGGGCAAGCTGCCGCCACGGGCCCGCGCTGTGCTCGATAGTGCCCGTGACCCGCATTTGCGCACTCCTGCCGCCTGGGGTCTTTCGTGGGTGTGGAATCATCCTCAGGTGACGATGCTGCTTTCGGGTATGACCGATATCGCGCAGGTGGATGAGAATTCGTCACTGGCAGACCTCGCGTTGCCGAATTCGATGACTGCCAACCAGCTCGACACGATTGCGCGCGTGTTGATGGAGTTTGAGAAATCGAACCGTGTGCCCTGCACGGGATGCGGCTACTGCATGCCATGCCCCAAGGGTATCAACATTCCCGGTTGCTTTGGCGCCTACAACGCGAGCTACGCGCACAGCTGGTTTACGGGGCTGTCTCAATACTTTACGGCAAGCGCGGTGCGGACGAACGAGCCCAAGCTGGTGAGCAATTGCGTCAAGTGCGGCAAATGCGCGCGTCACTGTCCGCAGCACATCGATATTCCCGAGCGTCTCGACGATGTGCGCCGACGTTTCCAGCCTGGCCCCGTAACGGCCGCGCTTAAGGCCTTTTGCAAAACGCGCTCCTGATGCCCCTTTTATAACTTGCGGTGGAATAGTTCCTGTTTGCGGCAGAATAGGGGCCAAACAGGAACTATTTCACCGCAACTGAAGGGGGCTGTCGTGGACCATCGGGATTCATGTGATGACTTACGTGAGGTTCGTTGGGGCGTTTTGGGCGCTGGGAACATATCGCATCGATTTGCATCGTCGCTCAAGGAGGTGGACGGGGCACGGCTTGTGGCTGCCGCCGGTCGCACTCCTTCGCATGTTGAGGAGTTTTGCAGGGCGTTTTTGATTGATGCCGCGCACAGTTATGCCACGGCTGACGATAGCGGCGATGCGGCTTATGATGCGCTGATTGCCGACCCCGATGTCGACGCAATCTACTTGGCTCTTCCACATGGCATGCATGCGCATTGGGTCTGTCGGGCACTGCGCGCGGGAAAGGCCGTGCTGTGCGAAAAGCCGGCCGTTTTGAATGAAGAAGAGGCTCTCTCGATTGCCTCCACCTCTCGCGAGCGCGGCGTGCTGTTTATGGAGGCGATGAAAAATCGGTTTTGCCCGATGCGTACTCGCGTGAAGGGCTTGCTTGCGTCGGGCGAGCTCGGCCGTATCGTCTCGATCGAAAGCGTGCAAAAACTCGATTATGGTGAGCCCCCTTCGAGTTATCTGCTCGATCCGTTGCAGGGCGGCTGTCTATATGACATGGGCTGCTATGCGGTCGGGTGGTTTGAGGATCTGCTTGCGAGTGCGTGCGATGTTTCGTCTCGTGAAGTTCGCTGGCGTGACGTATCAGGCGGCCGCGTGGATTGGGCCGATGAGATTCGTATGAGCGTCGGCGGCATACCCATTCATATGGTGTGCGACGGCAAGGCAGCGTATGAAAGCCGCTTAACGATTGCCTGCGAGCGGGGCTCGTTGGAAATCGAGCGCCTCCATCGCCCCGAGCTCGCTCATGTGAAGTATTCCGACGGTCGAACGCTAGAAATAAATGCCCCGTTTGAGGTCGATGATTTCTACGGCGAAATCCAGCATGCGACGCAGCTCATTCAGGCGGGGAAACTCGAGAGTCCCGTCATGCCCCTTGCCGCCACGCAGCGCTGTGCACACATCATCGATGCGATTCGTCTAGCCCTCTAGGACTTGGCGCTGACGCGTAGGGGATCATGACGCCGGCGCCCGTGGTGCCTAGCGGCCCACATCTCTGATGCCCCTTTTATAACTTGCGGTGGAATACGGTCTGTTTGCGCCAAAATAAGGCACCAATAGACCGTATTTCACCGCAACTGATGAGGAGGGAGCTGGAGATGCTGACGATCGGGTGTCATCTTTCGACGACGAAGGGCTATCGGGCGATGGGGGAGACGGCGCTGTCCATTGGCGCCAATACCTTTGCGTTCTTTACGCGCAACCCGCGCGGTGGCAAGGCAAAAGATCTTGACATGGATGACGTGGCGGCTCTGCGCGAGCTTATGGCGCAAAACGACTTTGGACCGCTGGTGGCGCATGCCCCGTATACCTATAACCCCTGCTCCGCTAAGGAGCGAGCGCGCGAGTTTGCCCTGGAGGCCATGGCCGAGGATCTGCAGCGCATGGAAGCACTGCCCGGCAACTACTACAATTTTCATCCCGGTGCGCATGTGGGTCAGGGGGCAGACGTCGGCATTCAGATGATTGTTGATACGCTGTGCCAGGTGATGTTTGAGGGACAGCAGACGACGGTGCTGCTCGAGACCATGGCCGGCAAGGGTACCGAGGTGGGCCGCAGCTTTGAGGAACTGGCGTGCATTATCGAGGGCGTTGCCGCCAAGTGCCCAGAGCTGTCCGATAAGCTGGGCGTTTGTTTGGATACCTGCCATGTGAGCGATGCCGGCTACGACATCATCCATGATCTGGACGGCGTGCTCGACGAGTTCGACCGCGTGGTGGGTATCGATCGCTTGCATGCCGTACACATCAACGATTCGAAGAACCCTTGTGGCGCCCATAAAGATCGTCACGAGTGCATCGGCAAGGGATACCTTGGCAGCGAGGAATTTGGTGGCGGTATGCAGGTTATGCAGAATATTGTATCGAATGGCCATTTGTGTTCGCTGCCGTTTATTTTGGAGACTCCGAATGAACTTGCAGGTTATGCAGCTGAAATTAGACTATTAAGGTCATTGCAGCAGTAATGACTGTCACAAAGTAGAGTATTCCATTCACGTTATGGGTTTGTTTCAATCAGTTTTCTCATTGCAGATTCGTAATTCCGGGTGCATAATAGCCAACAGTTTTTGCAGACCTCTGAATCAAACGAGGTCACCGGAAGGAGACTCATTATGAAGCTGAAGAAGCTTGGCGCATTTGCCGCCACGGGTGCTATGGCGCTCGCCCTCGCTCTGACGGGCTGCGGCTCGTCCAACGCCACCTCTGGTTCTGATGCCGGTTCCAGCAGCTCTGACGACGCTAAGGTCGAGAAGGTCGACGGCTCCAAGGAGTACGCGCTCGTCAAGGACGGTACGCTGACCGTCGGCACCTCTGCCGAGTACGCTCCGTTTGAGTACAAGGATGACAACGGCGATTATCAGGGCTTTGACCTTGAGCTCATCAAGGCTATCGGCGACAAGCTGGGCCTGGATGTCGAGTATGTCAACAATGACTTTGACACGCTGGTTCCGGGCGTCGCTTCGGGCGCCAAGTATGACGTCTCCATCGCGGCTATCACCGACACGCCCGAGCGTGAGAAGGAAGTCACTTTCTCCGATTCCTACTACATGGACGATCAGGCTATCGTGACCAAGGTCGATAACACCGACATCACGGCCGACAACTACAGCGAGAAGCTCAACAACGCCGACGCTACCATCATCGTCCAGTCTGGCTCGACCGCCGAGTCCTTTGCCCAGGAGAACTTCCCCAAGGCCAAGATTGTCCCCTACAAGGACGCCACCGAGTGCTTCAGCGCCCTGCAGTCCGATAAGGGCGACGCCGTAGTCACCAACCGCTCCGTTGCCAGCCAGCTGACTGCCGAGCAGTTCAACACCTGCCAGACCATTAAGCAGATTAGCACCGGCGAGGAGTACGCCATCGCCATCAACCAGGGCAACACCAAGCTCAAGGACGACATCAACCAGGCCATCAAGGACCTGACCGACGACGGTACCGTTGACGCCCTCATGGCTAAGTACAACATCAAGTAAAATAGCTACTTGATTGCGCGCGGGCCCTTTCCGTTTTGCGGAGAGGGCCTTTGCGCTTCTCTTGACGGAGAGCGTTTCCGTCTCGTTTTGCCGGCAACTTCTACGATAGGAGCCACCTTGTCTCGACTGAACAAAGGGGCCGCGGAGCAGCGTTTTCCGCTGCCCGCCTTGCTCCAAAAGCTAGTCTGCGTCATGGCCGTGGCGCTCGCGCTGGTGTGCGCGGGGGCATATGCGCCCACGACCGCCCAGGCGCTTGAGACCGCAAAGATTACCGCCCGACCCAACACCGGTTCGGGCAGCGATGTGGTCGGCGGCACCGAGACGCGCATTACCTGGGAGGTCCAGGCCGATGCCGATGAGGAGCTGAGCGGTCTTTCGCTGACGTTTGTCGACGGCACGACGTTTGGTACCGATGACACGCGATTGACGATGCTCTCGGGCGAGGACCTCATGGATCGTACGCCCATGAAGCCCACGTGCAAGGCTGACGGCCAGACGCTCAAGATTGATTTTGGCGAGACGGCGCCTGCCGGCGGCTTTTTCCGTGTCGAGGTTTACGGCGTGACCTTCCCCGTCGAGGGCGGCGATGAGGCCTTTAGCGGCACCTGTACGCTCGCTGACGGGTCGACCAAGAAGATCTCCAAGATTCCGTCGGTGGAGATCAAGGGCGTGACGGCCTTCGATAACTTCTTGGCCGATCTTAAGGAGCAGCCGTGGGTCGAGGCTTGGAACTCCAATATGTTCCTGCGCCTGTTCTTAAACCCGGTCATTTTGGTCCAGAGCCTGCCGATCGTCTTCAAGGGCTTCCTTATGTCGCTTTCGATCGTGCTTGTGGCGTTTCCGCTGGCAATTCCCTTTGGCTTTGCCTTGTCGCTCATGCGCATCTCCAAGTCGCGCATCCTGCGTTGCCTTGCCGGCATCTATGTGAATATCATCCGCGGTACGCCGGCGTTCCTGCAGATCTATATCGCGTTCTTCGGTCTGCCGTTGGCCGGCGTCAAGGTGGACGACTATGTCTTGGGCGTTATCGTCATGGCCATGAACTCGTCTGCGTACCTATGCGAGATCTTCCGTGCCGGTATTCAATCGATCCCCAAGGGCCAAAACGAGGCTGCGCGTTCGCTGGGCATGAACGCGTTCCAGACGCTGCTCTATGTCATGATTCCGCAGACGTTCCGCAATGTTTTGCCTACGCTGACCAGCGAGTTTATCTTGCTTTACAAGGATACGTCGCTGCTTGCCGCCGTGGGTGTGGTCGAGATCGTCATGAACGCCCGTACCATCGTGGCCACGACGGGCTCCATTACACCGTACGTGGTTGCTGCCCTGTTCTATCTGGTCATCACCCTGCCGCTCGCTCGCTTGGTGAGTGGTCTTGAGGCGAGGCTTTTGGGCACGGCCGAGACCAAGAAGAAGCGTCCCGCCAAGAGCGCCGGACAGGTTGTCGCGACGCCCGCCGATCACATCGCCGGTCTGTAAGGAGGTCCTATCATGAGCGAAACCAATAACTCGAACGAGGTCGTCGTCAGCATCAAGAACCTCCAGAAGGCCTTTGGCGACAACGTGGTCCTGCGCGATATCGATCTGGATGTGCATAAGGGCGAGGTCGTTGTGGTCTTGGGCCCCTCGGGCTCGGGCAAGTCGACGATGCTTCGCTGCATCAATCGTCTGGAGCATCCCACGAGCGGCTCGATTATCGTCGAGGGTGTGGACGTGTGCGCCAAGGGCGTCGACCTTAACAAGGTGCGCACGCATCTGGGTATGGTGTTCCAGCAGTTCAATTTGTTCCCGCACCTCTCAGTCAAAAAGAACGTCATGCTCGCGCAGCAGAAGGTGCTCAAGCGCAGCAAGGAAGAGGCCGAGAAGATCGCCGTCGAGGAGCTGACCAAGGTCGGTCTTGCCGAGCGTATCGACTTTATGCCGAGTCAGCTTTCGGGCGGCCAGCAGCAGCGCGTTGCCATCGCCCGCGCCCTGTCGATGAACCCGCACGTCATGCTCTTTGACGAGGCTACCTCGGCGCTCGACCCTGAGCTCGTGCGCGACGTCTTGGGCGTCATGCGCGACCTGGCGCGCGACGGTATGACCATGATCGTCGTGACGCACGAGATGGGCTTTGCTCGCGATGTCGCCGACCGCGTCGTCTTTATGGACGGCGGCGTCATTGTGGAAGAGGGTACGCCGAGCGAGGTCTTCGACCACCCCAAGAGCGAGCGCACCAAGGCGTTCTTGGGCAATATCTCGTAGCCGGTTGATGTAACTGCCGTTATAAAAGAGCGGGGGCTGGACTTGAATCCAGCCCCCGCTCTTTTGTAGGGATAAGGATGTGCTTTGATGCAGACTCTTTTGGAGGTCCTGGGTTCGTTACGCGAGCTCGGCTCCGAGGGCCTTGCAAGCGGTCTCGCCCTCTTCGTCGGGCGCATCGTAGCAAATGACGGAATCGACGACATTGACGCCCGCCTCGTCGGCATCGGCCTTCCAGTTGTCCATCCACTCGCCCTCGGCCCACGAATAAGAGCCAAAGAGGACGACCTTCTTGTCGCCGAGGGTCTCCTTGACCTCATCCCACATGGGCTGGAACTCATCGTACTCGAGTTCCTCGGAACCCATGGCGGGGCAGCCGAAGGCGAAGGCATCATATTCGGCGACCTTGTCGGCAGAGAAGTCGGCGCAGGAGATGACCTCTGCCTCGGTGCCGGCACCGGTTGCGCCCTCGGCAACGAAGTTTGCCATGGCCTCGGTGTTGCCTGTACCGCTCCAGTAGACGACTGCGATCTTGCTCATATGTCTTCCTTTCGGTTGTGCGGCGTGCGGCCGCGTTTTGTATGCTCTATCGGGTTGCCTGGACAAGTTGTCCCAGAGTGCAGCCCTGTTGATAGATGTAGGTAAGGTATTGCGTGCATGCGCGATAGGAATCGAAGGTCGTGAGCGCCTGCTCAACGTTTGTGTATACCTTCCATGCGCCAAAGACCTTATAGTTTTCGCCGTGCTGGACGATAAACTGATGGACATCTTCGTAGGGATAGCCCAAAAAATAGCCAATTTCGTGGGGGAACTCGCACATGCACCCCGTATCGCAGTGCCTATTTCGCGCGAGCGCGCAGACGCTGCCGTCATAGGCACTCTCTGCGGCATTGCTGCTTGCCAGCGTGATGCGCGCGGCGAGATGCACCAGGGACGCGGGCAGGTTGTGGACATCGTAACCTTCGGCGGCAAGCGCCGTCGTGGCGCGGGGGTCGGAGAGGTATCGCATGAGGTCTGCAGGGCGGTACACATAGATGAGCGCTCCGCAGGGGCGCCAGACCAAAACGCTCATATGGATCCCGAGTGGCTGGAGCTCGCAGTTGCATTGGGCTATGACGGCGAGCAGGCGAGAGCGTCGCTCTTCGATATGGGCGGCGCTGGGTTTTCCGTTTTGGTTGGCGTAAACGCCGGGATAGGTAAAGAGCGAAGCCGGCTTGATACCTGCGAGCGTAGGGGAGCAGTTGCGCACGACAGCCGTTTGGTATGTTGGGATGTCAATGGTTCGAGTCACGATGCCCCTTTCGGGTCCTCAGTTGTTAGCCAAGGAAAACTTATACACGAAAGTAAGCCACGGTCAACAAAAAAGTTTGAAGAGGGAAACTAATTGACCGAACGGACATGATTTTGGGTTAAGATGGGGACACCCCATGGGGGTATCTAGATAGAGCTACTTGAAAGGGGAACGCATGAGTGACTTGCTCAACCCTGCGAATCTCATCGTGCTGACCGTCATTGCCGTCGGCATGTTTTTTGGACTGCGTCGCATTGCCGCTTCGACACACGGGAAGAGTTGCTGCAGCGATGGTGCGAGCGGCAAGAAGGCCAAAAAGGTTGTGGTGGCAGACACCGACGAGTCCCACTACCCCTATCGTGAGGAACTCCTTATCGGCGGCATGAGTTGCGACGGCTGCGCCCGGAATGTGACGAATGCCCTCAATGCGCTTGATGGCGTGTGGGCTACGGTAACGTACGCGGACCACACGGCACGCGTGCGCTCGAAGCGCCCGGTTGATCGCGACACACTCGAGACGGCAGTGAGGGGTGCGGGCTATTACGTTATGAAAATGTAGGCGTTGCCCTCTCCGGTGGGTACCAGCCTCCTGCCCATTGTGACTATCGGCATCCAAAAATTTGCGCAAAAATAACCTTTAGATGCGGCAAAAGTGGAGTTTGGTGACGGTTTGCGCGGAATTCGCTACCAATCGAGCATCTATGAACCCGTCCAAAAAATTACAGGTGTATATTTATACACTGATTATTGCTGTGCTCAGATTGCAATTAACCGTGGACAGAAATGAAGAATGCTAAAACTGGGCTTTAGGACAGGGGAGGCTATAACCTTATGAGACGAGTGGGAACACTTGGCTTGGTGGCAGCGCTTGCCGCTATCTTGGTATCGCCGCTGCCGGCGCACGCCGAAGACGCATCGGGTGCCGTTACCTACAATGCGGGAAATGGGTATTCCTTTGAGAAGCTCTCGCATCCTACGGTAGGAACGTCGCAGCCGGATGGCATCGTCGACTACCAGGGTAACGGTGCCGTTGCCGTTCCGGGCGCCGATGGTAATACGGCCAACAACGAAGGCGATCGCGGCCAGAGCTACACTTGGGCGGCTGCGAGCTATGGTGACTGGCTTTATGTGGGCACCTGCTATGCGGCGATGGGCAACACGCTGACGCTCATGAACAGCACGCTGGGCGATTCCTTTGATGTCGAAACCATGCGCCTGACGCTGGAGGCCATGTTTAACGGTACCTTCTTCTATGGACAGCAGAAGGAGGACGGCACGGCCGACAAGGACAGCGGCGGCATCTTGGTCAAGATCAATACCAAGACCGGTGAGACCAAGCTGCTACTCTCTGAATCGCTCAACGGCGTCGCTCCTTTGTTCCGCAATGCCGTGAGCTATAAGGGTAAGCTCTATTTCTGCGGCAGCGTCAGGACCAATGACGGCAAAGGCGGCCTGCCTGCTGTATGCGAGATCGATCCTAAGACGGATGAGTACAAAGTTGTCTATCAGGGCCTTTCGAGCATGCAGGATTACGGTGCTGCCTACAAGCAGGGCATTTCTACCGGTATCCGCGGCATGTGCGTCCATGATGGCCAGCTCGTCATCAGTAATGTGGGTAAAGACGCGAACGGTAATTTTGTGTCGACAATCCTGACGTCGTCTGACCCCTCGAAGGGCCAGGACAGCTTCACCGAGATTGCCAACTCGGAGACGCTGTTTGGCTATCCGGCGATTCGCTATCAGGACAGCATCTACGGCGGCGCCATTTGGGATATGGTCTCGTACAATGGCCATCTCTATGCGACCATCTGCACCGGTACGCCCGAGAACGCTCCCGATGATAATTCCATGCAGTCGTTTGCCATGGTCCGTGGCGACAAGAATGCCGACGGCAGGTATTCGTGGACTCCCATTGTCGGCGATCAGAAGACGGACGGTGCAAAGTACTGCTTTGGCATCGATCCTGCCCGTACCCGTTCTGGCGCTGCCAACCTCATCGTCTACAACGACTACCTCTATATCGGTGAATACAACGACGAGGAGATTGCCCTCGAGCGCATCCTGTTCAACAAATCCAACACCGAAGAGGGCGGCAAGAGCAGCATGGGTGGCGTTGACTGCTCGTTTGTGAATGCCAATCTTGAGCAGTCGGTTAACATCTATCGCATGGACAAGGACGAGAACATGGAGCTCGTCGTTGGCGATCGCACCGACATGTTCCCCGAGGGCGGTATTTCCGGCCTGACTTCGGGCTTTGGCCGAAACGAGAACCAGTACATTTGGCGCATGCAGAAGTTCGACGGCAAGCTGTATATCGGTACCTTTGATACCGCGAGCCTGCTTGAGCCGATCGGCCAGTTCTCCAATGGCGACATTATCGATATGACGCCCGAGGAGTGGGACTCTCAGGTTCAGCGCCTTAGGGACCTGCTCGATCACCTGCTCGACAAGAAATCGCCTGACGACCCCATCGTTCCCGTGAACACGCTTGCGGACGATGATTCAAACGAGGCCGTCGAGGTCGATGATTCGAACGAAGCTGCTGAGGTTGATGATTCAAACAAGGCCGTCGATGTCGATGACGAGAAGACCGAGGTTGCTAAGGGCTTTGGCGATCTGAGCGATGCGCTGGAGGATGCCGCGGGCGGTCTTTGCGATCAGGCCGCGACGATGTCCCAGGACTTTGAGGACGACGCCGCTTATGTCCAGAAGATCGATGGCGAGATCGCGTACTTCAAGTCCTTTGCCGACCAGTATCAGGACATGCTCGATAGCTATGAGAGCCTTAAGCAGCAGTACGAGGATGCCTATGGCACCGAGCTGCCGAGCGATATTCAGGATGCGCTCGATAAGCTGCTGAGCGAGGAGAACCTCAAGAAGTTGCAGAGTGTCCTTACGTGCATGTGTTACCTGCGCGATGCCGAGCGCGGCTTTGATATGTATGTGACCGAGGACGGCGTGAACTTTACGACGCTGACGACCAATGGCTTTAACGATCCGTATAACCATGGTCTGCGCACCTTTGCGGTGACCAACCAGGGTCTGTGCCTTGGTACCGCCAACCCGTTCTATGGTTGCCAGGTCTGGATCCAGCGCAAGGAGAATTCGGAGAATCCGGTTGATCCCGGTACTCCGGATCCGACGGAACCCACCGATCCTTCGCAGCCGGGTGGCGGCGATCAGCCTGGCGGCAGCCAGACGGGTGGCAACGACCAGTCGAGCAGCACCACGACCACCGTCACGACGACCGCTAAGAAGACTCCGAAGGACGGCTCGCTGCCTCGCGCTGGCGACTCGACCCTCACGCTGGTCTTGGGATTGCTGGTTGCAGCTGCCGCAGTGCTTGGCATTGCTCTCGTCTTGCGCAAGCGTTCTCGTCGCTAGGCTCGTCCGCGTAGCTCAATGTCCTGGATGTCGTCGAAGTCGATGGCGATGTCTCGGAGCTTGAGGAGCTTGAACGCAGGGAGCGCCTCGTCGAGGATGCCGGTGCGGCTGCGATAGCCGTATGTATCGTAATAGGTAACGCGCACCAAGTCGCCGCGTTTGAGGCCCTCGAGCTTTTTCGAAAGCTCGAGGGCTTTTTCTTCCGTGAGCTCGCATTTGGGTTCGACGGTGATTTCCTGCTTACGTACGAGCTCGTAGTATCCCGTGAGGGCGGCAAAGGGCATAAACTGCGCGGCACGGCCGGCGCGGACGGAGCCGTTGGCGGTGAGCTTGGGGTCGGTGGAGCGACGTCTTCCCTCGGGGTCCGCTAGACGTTCAAAAGGCGTCGGTGGCCGCATCGGCTGTTGTTGGGACTTAGGCACGATGTCCTCCTACCTGATCGTTGCGTTCGCGTGCGGTGGCGCCGGCGGTAAAGCTCAATCCCTTGACGAGCGCGTTCTTGCCGTACTTGCCCTTCACGGCCAGGACGGCGCGCGCCAGCTCGCGCTCGCGCTCATCGGCCTCGATATCGCTAAACAGGTCGATAGTGGCAAATTCTTCGGGCATGAGGTTGCCAAATCCCAAGTTGATGCGTTTGACCGGTCGTTTGGGATCGACGGTCTGCGCCCAGAGCTCATCGAAATAGCCCATGATCTTCTTAAACGAATTGGTGCGCTCGGGCAGCTTGCGGGATGCATTGGAATGTGCGAACAGCGCAGCATAGCCACCACGCGGTTTGCCGCCGTGCTCTCCCACAAAGATGCCGTCGATTGCCTGTGCTTCGCGCACCAGGCGGCGCCGTTCGTCATCGCGTTGGACGGGCTTGGGCGCACGGGGTGCGAGCTCGTGGCCGGCGGTTGCGGCGGGTTCGATGCTCGACGTGCTCGAACGCAAATGCCCGCATCCGTCCACATATTGCGCTGTGCCGCTGGCGTCGAGACGGCGTATGTCGGCGCGCTCGCTCGCGTAGCCTACAAAGAGCGAGATGCTGTCGCACGCCACGTGCTTATCGACTAAGTCCAGCACAGCGTTGTCGACCATCTCGCGCAACACGGTGTAGGCTTGCTCATAGGCATAGCCTTTCGATAGCACTTGCCCCGTGGTTGTTGAGGTTGCCTGCGGGCGATAGGCCTGAATATCGGCGATGGTTGTCGGCTCGCGCCCAAAGGCGTGGTCGATAAGATACTCGGCATTGACGCCGAGCTCGTCGTAAAGCAGGTTTTCGTCGAGCGCCGCGACGCCCATCAGATCGTATACCCCGTACTTTTCGAGGCGGGCTGCCACGCCGGGGCCGATGCCCCAGATGTCGGTGATGGGACGATGGGGCCAGATCTCCTTGCGAAAGGTCTCGTCGTCGAGTATGCCGATGCGGCTGGGTACGTGCTTGGCGGTAATGTCGAGCGCTACCTTGGCTTGGAATAGGTTGGGGCCGATGCCGACCGTCGCCGTGATGCCGGTGCGCGCGAGGACCTCATCGCGCAACATGCAGGCAAAGCCTTTGGCATTAGTGTGGTAGAGGTCTAGATAGGGCGTCACGTCGATAAAGCATTCGTCGATTGAATAGACGTGAATGTCTTGCGGGCTCACGTATTCCAGATAGATGCCGTAGATTTGCGCCGACACTTCCATGTAATGCTGCATGCGCGGTGCGGCCTTGATGTAGTCGATGCCGTCGGGAATCTCGAACAGGCGACAGCGGTTATGGATTCCGAGGTCCTTCATGGCTTGGGTAATGGCGAGACAGATGGTCGTACGCCCGCGTGATTCGTCGGCAACGACCAGGTTGGTGGTGAGTGGGTCGAGTCCGCGGTCGACGCACTCGACGCTGGCGTAAAACGTCTTAAGGTCGATGCAGATATAGGTGTGACGCTCGTGCCCCACGCGTCCTCCCATCAAACACATGTTCTTATCGAATACATGTTCGATAATACCCGCTCATCCGGACATCGTCAAAACCTGCCAAAAAGGGACTGGTTTGTTTTGGTAGGTATGGTCGTGCGGCTGCATCGGGGTTTTAACGCAGCTCTAAAGAGTGCGAAACAGCCCGGAAAACCTCGCTTCGTAGCATGAGCCTAACGATTGATATCGCCTATACGCACGGAAGGGTTGTGGGAAAGATGGTCAATTATGGGTTTGGTATGCCGACGCGCCTTGTTGCGGATGGAGACGTGGCTCGCTGGTGCGGGCGATTGGTTGCTCACTACGGTGGTACCAAGGCACTGGTCGTGCTGGGCGGTGACAAGCATACGTGCGATGAGCTTGTCTCGGCGGCACTTGGCTCGCTTGATCGAGCACTACTCGAGCGTGTACTTTTCCGCTGCGGCTCGGTTGAGGGCGACGGGGAAGACGAGCTGATCGACGAAGCCGTGGCCCTGGCGACCGACGAAGGCGTGGACTTTGTCTTGGCGATTGGCGATGCCGATACTGCTGGCTTTGCGCGCGAACTCGCGCGTCGCATGGCGGCGCTCGATGCCGGCGAAGACGGCTTTGTGCCTTATGGATGCATTGTCTCGGAGGGCAAGGTGCCTGCTGTCGTGGGCACCGGCGAGGTTCCCGTTTTTGCCATTATCGCGCCCGAACTGCTGGAGGGCATCGGGTCTCCTCTGCGTGAGTTGCTCGGTAGCGTCTGCGCCGCGGCCTAATATTTGCCAGAAAAGGACGGGTTATTTTTGGTTGGTAAAGCGTTTGACCTGCCAAAATAAGCCTGTCCCTTTTTGATCGGCTGCCGTTTGGGGGCCGATTGGCAACGCTCGCTGATTGTAGTCTTGACCTGCGCTAGAATAGTGGCATCTGAATGTCCGGGTGCATGGAGGCGTGCGCCCGTATGCTGAGGAGGACTCTATGGCAACTGTTGCCGCACCTATCGATGCTACGTCGACTGCCGCTTGGAAGGCACTCGAGGCTCATCAGGAGAAGCTCGAGGCCGATGGTATCGACCTCAAGGCCTGGTTCGCCGCCGATGCCGAGCGCGTGAACAAGCTGAGCTTTGACGCCGGTGACCTGCACTTCGATCTGTCGAAGAACCTGGTGACCGATGAGACCGTCAAGCTGCTGTGCGATCTTGCCCGCGAGGTGAAGCTCGAGGAGCGCCGCGACGCCATGTTCTCCGGCGAGCACATCAACACCACCGAGGACCGTGCCGTCCTGCACACCGCGCTGCGCCGTCCGGCAAGCGATAAGGGCCAGCTCATTGTCGACGGCCAGGATGTCGTCGCCGACGTGCACGAGGTCCTCGATCGCATGTATGCCTTCGCCGAGCGCGTGCGCTCCGGTGAGTGGAAGGGCGTTACCGGCAAGAAGATCGAGCACCTGGTGTCTATCGGCATCGGCGGCTCCGATTTGGGCCCGGTCATGGCTTACGAGGCCCTGCGTCCCTATGCCGACGCCGGTATCGACTGCCGCTATATCTCCAACATCGACCCCAACGATCAGGCAGAGAAGCTCAAGGGCCTCGATCCCGAGACCACGCTCGTGATCATCGTCTCCAAGACCTTCACCACGCTCGAGACCCTCACCAACGCCCGCGAGGTCAAGACCTGGATGCTCGAGCAGCTCAAGGCTCAGGGCGCCATCGACGGTTCCGATGAGCAGAACGCCGCGGCCGTGGCCAAGCACTTCGTCGCCGTTTCCACCGCACTCGACAAGGTCGAGGCCTTCGGCATCGACCCCGCCAACGCCTTCGGTTTCTGGAACTGGGTCGGCGGCCGCTACTCCGTCGACTCCGCCGTGGGCCTGTCGCTGATCGTCGTGCTCGGCCCCGAGCGCTTCCAGCAGTTCCTCGAGGGCTTCCACGCCATCGACGAGTACTTCTGCAACACGCCGCTCGAGAACAACGCCGTCGCGCTGATGGGCCTGCTCAACGTCTGGTACGTCAACTTCTTCGGTTCCAAGAGCCACGCCGTGCTGCCGTACTGCCAGTACCTGCACCGCTTCCCGGCCTACCTGCAGCAGCTCACCATGGAGTCCAACGGCAAGCATGTCCGTTGGGACGGCAGCGCCGTGACCTCCGACACCGGTGAGATCTTCTGGGGCGAGCCCGGCACCAACGGCCAGCATGCCTTCTACCAGCTGCTGCACCAGGGCACCGTGGTGGTCCCGGCCGACTTTATCGCTTTCGCCAACACTGCCAACCCCGCAACCGATAGCGGCCAGGATGTCCACGAGCTGTTCCTGGGCAACTTCCTGGCCCAGACCAAGGCACTCGCCTTTGGCAAGACGGCCGACGAGGTTCGTGCCGAGGGCACGCCCGAGCAGATCGTCCCGGCTCGCTGCTTTGAGGGCAACCGCCCGACGACCTCGATCTTCGGCGACACGCTGACCCCGTTTGCGCTCGGCGAGCTCATTGCCCTGTACGAGCACATCACGTTTGTCGAGGGCACGGTCTGGGGCATCGACTCCTACGACCAGTGGGGCGTCGAGCTGGGCAAGCAGCTTGCCAAGCAGATTACCCCGGCCTTCCACGACGACGCCGCCAAGGCCGAGCAGGACGCTTCGACCCAGGCGCTCATCGAGTTCTACCGCGCTCACCGCAAGTAGTTTTTCGGCTGACTTGGCTTATGACGAAAGGGGCCCGTATCCTATCGGATGCGGGCCCCTTTGCTTTGCCGTGGTCCCGGGACGCACGGCTTTTGTGGAACATCGCCGGGGCGCCGCGCGCTGCGAGAACCCTGCGCCTAGATCTCGGCCTCCGCATGGCCTCGCTGCGCCTCGGGCAGCTCCCCGTAGAGCGGATGGTCTTCGAGCTTAAAGCGCTCGACCTGTTCGGGAGTGCGACCGCGTACAAAGAGCCACGAGCGATCGATCGGCGTCGCCATGAGCGTGCTGGGCAGCGCGTCGGCGCGGTCGGAAAACACCCGGGCACTCTCGGGATCCTGGAACGCCAGCACCAGATGCGTGTCGCAGTTGCCCATGATGGAGCGTGCGCGTGCCTCGCCATAGAGCGCATCGAGCTGGTTGGTCGACTGCAGCAGCAGCGTTGCCCAGATGTTGCGGCTTCGGATAATCGAGAGCACGTTGTCGATCTGGGTGATCTGCAGATTTGCGAAGTCATCGAGCATAAAGCGCACGGGCACGGGCAGGCTGCCGTCGGGCTGCCTATCGGCCTCACGAATGAGGCCCATAAACGCCTGCGAAATAAAGAGGCCGGTCAGCGGATCGAGATTGCGGTCAATATCGCTCACGGTTACAAACAGGGCGCAGGGGGTGTGTCCCATGGAAGCGAAGTCCACCTGATGGCACTCACGATAGAGCTGTGCCGCACCGTCGAATCCCAGACACATGACCTTTTCGGCAAGGATGCCGACGATGCTCGCGTGCATGCGCTCGGCATTTTGCGTAATGGCGTAGCGTCGCCATAGCGAGAGGGCATAGCTTTGGGGGTCGGTCGTGATCAGGTCGTCAAACAATCGACCCGTGGCACCGTCCTGCAGGTGCTCGATCAGCTTGATGACCGAGCTGATCGTCTGCTCGTCGGCGGGTAGCTGTTCGGTGACGTAGGCGATAAGACACGACAGCAGGTTTGCCGCCGCATGATCCCAAAAAGGCTGGTTGTTGTCCTCGATGGGGCAGATGGCCTTTGCCACCGAGAGGATGTCCTGCTGGTTGGGCCTGCCGTCCGCCTTGCGGCGAATGTGCCTCAGGGGGTTGTAGCCGCAGCGCTCGATGCCGGGCGCAAGGGCCGGGACGGTGTTGAGGTCGGCGAAGTTGAGACATTGCACGCGGTAACCGTGGGCTGCCAGCACGGGTCCCACTTCGCGACAGAGCGTGCCTTTGGTGTCGAGCACGATGTAGCTTGCGTTCATTTGCAGCAGGTTGGGCTTGAGGACGTTTCGGGTCTTGCCGGCTCCCGAGGGGCCGATCACAAGTGCGTTGTTGTTGAGTCCCGTTTGGCGGGTGTCGCAGGAAAGCGTTCGATCCTTGGCGAGGATGGTGGACGATGCGGACTCAGATGCGGCGAGGCGGCTGGCGAGGTTAGACATGGGCGACCTCCTTGGTGGTCGAGAGGATTTCGTGGGCAAAGCCGAGCTCGACGGCGCGCTCGGCCGAAAGGTAGGTGTCTTTTGCAGTGAGGGACTGGATGCGCTTGGGCGTGAGGCCGCTGCGGTCCGAGAGGATTTGCGTGAGGGTCTTGCGGGTCTGCATGAGACGCCGGCTGGTTTCCTGCAGCGCAAGTGCCGAGCCGCCTGCCCCCTGGGGGATCAGCGGGTCGTGAATCATGAGCTCTGCATGGGGCGCCATACGGCGATCGTCGCCGCCCATAAAGATCACGGCGCCCATGGACGCGGCGAATTCCAGGCAGACGGTGCGGATGGGGCACGATGCAAGGCGCATGGCGTCATAGATCGCAAGACCCGATCGCACGCTTCCGCCGGCGCTGGCGACAAATATGGTGATGGGGCGGCTGGGGTCGGTGGCATCGAGCAGGCGGATCTGCTGGCATAGGTCGTGGGCCATCGGGGTTTCGATGTTTCCCATGACGGAGAGCTCGCGACGGGCGAGCATCTCATCGTAAATGCTGGTGAGCGTGATGCCTCGGGCGGATTCACGCATGGTGAGGGGGCTGATGATGGGGGAATGATTGGTGTCCATGAGGACTCCTTTCTGTTGGCTGTGTTGTGGAGGAATAGGATTGTTGCCCGCGGAGGGGCTGGCGGGCTACAGGGTTCGTCCGAGCCTGAGATCGAGCTCGGTTGTGGGGCAGGCTGCCTGTTCGTGCGGCTCGCAAGCGCCAAGGGCTCCAAAGCGATAGAGCGTTGCGGCGGGCGTGGTGTAGGCGAGCCGCAGCTGATGCTCGACAGGGGCACATCCGTCATTTTTGTAATGAGCCGCGTAGTACTGCGCGATGCTGGTGTTCATCTCGCTGCCATTGCGATGACGCTCAAACTGGCGTCTGCAGGTCTCGATGATCTTTGCTACCGACTTGGGTGCCGTCGCGGGAACAAGGGCGAGATAGCCCTCAAATAGCTCGTTGATGCTCAGGAGGCACAGCAGGTCGATCAGCGTCCTTATGGCTGCTCCGTCGGCGGAAAAGTGCGCGGTCGTGCGGTTATATCGGTTGCGGTCGACGATGGCCGCATGGGGTCTTGGAGTTTTCTGCCCTGTGGTCCCGGGCTTTTGCCGCGCCTGTGTATTGAGCTCGACGTTGCAGCGCTTGAGGCCGTCCAACGGAAGGAACAGTGCGGTGCGCAGGGTGTTCCGCTTGCTTTCGAGTTCATGACGCTCGTCGGGTTCCCATTCGAGCTTGAGTTTCGTGTCGAGCGCCGTAAGCATATGGGCTAGGCGGCCTACGGTAAGAACGTACGAATCGTTGTCGCGTTTTGGGGCATAGGGGTCTGTCAGCTTGCGAATGTCGGGGTCGCCCATGATCTTTATGCAGCGCTTCAGCAGTTGAGGGTGGTCGGCCAAGATTGTCGCGAGCGGTAGCGACGCGTAGTTCTTGATGGTCGCGGCGGCAAAGGCGGCGTCATATTCGTTTGCATATGCTTGCTCAATGCGGGCATCCAGAATGCTTTTCTTATCGCCGTCTTCAGCGTGGTGGTTTGTCATAGCTTCTCCAATCGGTTGATGTTCGTGCTGTTTGTTGATGTGTTGGTTGTCGTGAGTGATGTGCTTGCCGTGGGTGATGTGCTGACGTTGGGGTGCTATGCGGTTTTCAATGAGCCCGTGAGGCAGTTGCTGCAGGGGCGGGATGGAACGGCCCATGCAAGGCGGAAGGCATCGTGCTCAAAATCGAGACAGCAATGCCCTGGGTGCCTCACATGTGGCAGTTACCTCATTAAGTTGTCATTGCGTTTGGGGTTGTACTTTGCCGATCTTCCTTCTCTTACACGCTAAAACTCAAACTTCATATGCTCGATCTACTTAAAACCGCAACGGCGGTCTTTTATCAACTTATATGTCGGAACGCGTCTTTGCAAGTACTTTTTTGCCTTTGTTTCAAATGGGGTGGTTTTGCAACCGTCATACGCGCGCTGTGCGAACGTGCCCCGGCTCGGATAAGATAGTGCGATCAAGTTCTACCGCGCTCACCGCAAGTAGTCTTTGTTGCTGAGATAGGTCATGGCCGAAAGGGGCCCGTATCCCAACAGATACGGGCCCCTTGCTATTCTGAATGGGCATGAGGGTGTATTGAGGGGAGTGTCTTGCTGTCGGCATTCGCGTGCGGCGCCATTCGCTGTCCATGAATATACTTTTAAGGTTAATTTCATACCGCTTGTCGGAATGAGGACGCTGTCCTTGCGTATCGGGCGTACATTGAACGTGGTTTTTCGCGTGAACCCACGGATTGGTTGTCGGTCCTGAACAAGGAGGCCCAGCATGACGTTTGCCAAACCCATCAATAAATACATCGACTATATCGATGCCCCCGAGGACACGTTTGAGCAGTATGTCGAGAAGGCGTTAAGGTACAACTTCCGCTGCGTATTTGCGAGCCTGCAGGAGTACGAGACGGGTCGCGCCATGCTCGAGGACTCTGACATCATCCTTGCCGGCGCTATCGACTTTCCCCAGGGCACTATGACGCTTGAGGAGAAGCTTGCGAGGTTTGAGGAATACGCTGCGCGCGGCTTTACCGAGATTGACTACGTTTTGAATCAGGAGTCGGTCGAGAACCGCGATTTTGTTGCCATCGAGCGCGAGATGACTGCCATTGCTGATTTTTGTCGCGCGCATGGCATCACTGACAAGGTGATCGTCGAGATGTGCAAGCTGGACGGCGACGATGCCGCCAAGCGCCGTGTCTGTGAGATTGCACTGGAGGCTAAGCCGGGATTCCTTAAGACATCGACCGGCAGAAGCTATGGCGGCGCTAAGCTCGAGGACGTGCGGCTGATGCACGAGGTGCTCGGCGATGCCGTGGCAATCAAGGCTGCGGGCGGTATCCATAATTATGAAGAGGCTTGCGCATTCATCGAGGCCGGCGCCAGCGCGTTGGGTGCATCGGCGGGCATCGCGATCGTCGAGGGCGCACCGACGGATGAGTGTCGCTAGCAGACGTATTTGACCTGAGCGATAAAGCTTCACGACCACGCGCCGTTCATGTTCGGGACAATATGACATTTTTCCCGCTGCAAACAGCGCCGCCGTGGGTGTTCTGTATGATGGCTCAGACAAGGCTGTTCAATGACAGGGAGGCATATATGGCAATCAAAGCCATCGCAATGGATATCGACGGTACGCTTACCAACGACCAAAAGGTCATCAGCCAGCGTACGCGCGAGAAGCTGCTCGCGGCGCAGGAGTCGGGCATTAAGCTCATCTTGGCCTCGGGCCGTCCCGTATGGGGTCTTCACGCCCTGGCCCAGGAGCTCGACCTTCAGAACCATGATGGTTTGCTGGTAGCCTTTAACGGCGCTCACGTCGTCGATGCCCAGACCGATGAGGTGCTGTTCGATCAGGCTATGCCTGCCGACGAATTGCATCGCCTGATTGATCACCTGCGTAATTTTGACGTGATCCCTATGATTTCGCTCGGTCGCGATCTGCACGTCGAGGACTCGTACCATTGCATGATCACGCTGCCTGACGGCTCGCAGAAGAATATCGTCAAGTATGAGCGCGATGCCTGCGACCTTAAGATCCGTGAGGTCGAGAGCTTGCATGAGGTCGTGGATACTTATCCTGTGGACAAGCTGCTGACGGCGGGAGACCCGGCCTATCTGCAAGCGCATCACGAGGAGATGTACGCGCCCTTTGCTCAGACGCTTTCGGGTATGTTTACGGCCGATTGGTACTTTGAGTTTACGGCGCCCGGCATCGATAAGGCTCGCGCGCTCGAGGGCTCCCTGTCCAAGTTGGGTATCGATGCCAGCGAGGTCGTATCGTTTGGCGACGGCCAGAACGACAAGTCCATGATTGAGTGGGCCGGCACTGGTGTTGCCATGGGCAACGCGGTTGACGAGGTTAAGGCCGTGGCCCAGATGGTGACCGCCAATAACAACGAAGATGGTATTGCAGCGGCGTTGGATAAGCTGCTGGGTTAGAATCGCCGATTAATGCATGGTTCGGGCGCCTGCTCGCGGGCGTCCTTTTGTTAGGGAGGGTGCCGTGTCCGCATTTCCTTTTGACGCCGTTGTCTTTGACATGGACGGCGTTTTGGTCGACACCGAGTTTTACTATCAAAAGGAACTCGAGAAGTTTATCGATTACCTGCAGATTTCTGTGACGCGCGACGAGCTTAATGCGATTGTTGGTTCATCGCACCGTGATTTTCAGCAGGTGCTCGTCGATTGGCATGAGCGTGCGGGTTTGGGCAAGCTCAACGTCGAGGCTGCCGAGGCACGCTATGAGGTGTGGGCGAGCGCGTATTCCTGCGACTATAGAAAACTGCTCAACCCCGGCGTTGCCGAGACGCTGGCGGGGCTGAAAGAACGTGGGGTTCGCGTTGCGCTGGCATCGTCGTCTCCTCTCAACAATATCGAAGAGGTGCTGGGTACTTGCGGCATTCGCGAATACTTTGAGTTTTTGGTCTCGGGCGAGCAGTTCAAGCGCAGCAAGCCCGATCCTGATATCTATCTGCATGCCATAGATCGTTTAGGATTGCCTGCGGATCGCTGTTGCTGCGTGGAAGACTCTCTGTATGGCATTACCGCAGGTAAGCGCGCCGGTCTGACAGTAATCGCCAAGCGCGAGGAGCGCTTTGGCTTTAGCCAGGATGCAGCAGACAAGATTATCGACCAGCTGCCCGATTTGCTGAAGCTTGCGTAGGGCCAGGGCGGCACGGCGGCCATTACGGCGATCTCGTTAGGACGAGAAGGGGACAGCGCTATGACATTCAACGTTAACGCTCTTGGGTTTGGTGACAACGTCGTCGACCGCTACGAGCATATTCACACGATGTATCCGGGTGGCAACGCGGTGAACTTTGCCGTGTATGCCAAGAAATGCGGAGCCGCGCGCTCCGCGTATATGGGCATCTTTGGCAATGATGCTGCTGCCGAGCATGTGATTGCGAGTCTTGAGGATGAGGACGTTGAACTTGCCAAGTGCAAGCAGCTCATTGGCGAGAACGGCGTGGCACGCGTTACTGTGGTTGATGGTGATCGTGTATTTCTGGGGTCTAACGAGGGTGGCATCCGTGGTGATGCGCGCTATGTGCTCGATCGTTTTGATCTGGCATATATGAAACAGTTTGATGTGGTCCATTCGGGTAACTACTGCTTTACCGAGCGTGAGCTGCCTAAGCTGAAGGCAGCGGGTATTACCGTTTCGTTTGACTTCTCGGATGATTCGACCGACGAGTACTACGAACAGATTGCTCCCTACGTTGACTTCGCGTTCTTTAGCGCAGCAGACGTCGCGAGCGAGGACGAGATTCGCGAGCGTCTGGCATGGGTGAAGAGCCTGGGTCCGCGTTTTGTATCGGCCACGGCTGGCGCTGAGGGTTGCATTGCCTATGACGGCGAGCGTTACTATCGGCAGCATGCCAAGCCCGTGGCGGACATGAAGGACACCATGGGTGCGGGCGACTCGTTCCTGACTTCGTTTTTGATGTGCTATCTCGATTCCGCCAAGCGTGGTGAAGATGGCGCCGAGGCCATCGAGCGCGCGCTCGACTTTGCTGCCGGGTTTGCCTCGACCGTGTGCGGCATGGAAGGTTCTTGGGGCCACGGAGCGCCGATTTCCGAATAGGTGAACAGTCCCGGGAAGTCGAATTGTCGCTTCCCCGGGACCCCGTGTGCAAAAAATGCCAAATATGAGTACTGTCACTAATTTAGTCGCAGCAAAATCGACCCCTTCAGACGTGATTTGAGCGTTTGGAGGGGTTTAAAATTGCGAAAATGCAGGATGAGTGACTGTAAAAGTGTTAGTTAATGGACAATCGTAGATTATTCTGGGATCGCGTCGAAAATGTTGGTGTAAGGGTGACACCCTAGCGCCCGTTTAACGAAGAACGGCCTTCGTCCTAGAATCTGAAATCACCACAACAACAGGTTCTAGGAA
>NZ_CYYP01000011.1 GCF_001405375.1 Collinsella aerofaciens | reverse complement strand
CCGCCCCCCGCCTGCGGTGACGCTGCTGCGAGCGGCCTGCGATGGGGCCGTTGTTGGTTGAGGCCGCTGGGCTGATGCGGGGGCACGTGGCCGTTGCGGGCCCTGGTCCCGGCGGCGGCCTCGGCGCTTTGCGCCTGCCGCCTTTGGGGACTGTGGGGCGCGGCCGGAAGCTGCGGCGCTTCGCGCCTGCTGCCTGAGGTAACTTTGGGGTCGATTGGGGTTGTCTGCACAATTCGCGGTATTATGTTGCGGAGTTTTGAAAGGAGCCGCTGGTGGTCACGACGACGTTTGCTTCGCCTTTGGGCGAAATCCTGCTTGCCGCTGATGGCCGCGGTTTGACGGGGCTTTGGTTTGAGGGGCAGGAGCACTTTGGCTCCACGCTTCTCAAAGAAGATCCCGAACATGTTGAAGGTGCCGATGCGGTTTCTGGTACCGGTGGGATGTCTTCGGTGAGTCCGGCAAATGGCGCGGCTTCTTCGGTGCTTGAGCGTTCTTGGGCTTGGTTGAATACTTATTTTGCGGGGCAGGAGCCTCGGTTTACGCCGCCGTTGCATATGATTGGCACGGCGTTTCAGCGTGAAGTTTGGTACGAGCTGCTTTCTATTCCGCGTGGCGAGGTCGCTACGTATGGTGAGATCTCCCAGCGTGTTGCGGCTCGACATCGTGTACCGGGAAACGAGGCGCCCGTTGTGTCTCCCCGTGCCGTGGGGGCCGCGGTCGCTCGCAATCCTGTTTCGATTATCGTGCCGTGCCATCGCGTGGTGGCGGCCGACGGATCGCTCAACGGATATGCCGGCGGGCTTGATCGCAAGGAGTGGCTGCTGCGGCTTGAGGGCGCGTACGAGGAGTAACGCTCGAACACTTTGCATAGCCAAGATGCCGTGAAAGAACGGGACATGCTTTCCGAATGGCGTCCCAAGCGGAAACCGTGTCCCGGAATACAGCCTCAGAGTGGGACGCCGTTTCCGGTTGAGACCGCCTGCCTGGACATCGATCTACGCCCGCTCCTGCAGGGCGTAGATCGATTTATCCATGTTGAACAGGTAAGCCACGACGCAGACAATAAAGAACATCGGCAAGTTACCAAAGCCGAAGACTTCGCAGCCAATAAGGATGGGTGCGAGCAGCGTATTGGTGGCGCTGCCAAAGACGGCTGCGTAGCCCAGTGCGGCGCAGAGCTCGACGGGCATGCCGAGTTGAGCCTCGTTATGGCGACATCTGGGTAACAGAAAGGCCCGCGTTCCTCAGAGGCAAGATAGGCAATTCTGCTTCTGAGGTAGATCTCAATTCTGCCGACCGCACTGCCGACCGCATCAAACATTAACTGCCGGAGGGCTCGGTCAAATTCATACGTGTAGATGATGGTTTCGAATGTTGTGCCTTCGCGAAAGATGGTAATCCCGGACTTGCATTTGGTTTTGTAGGGAAACCAGTAGGCCGACAGTCTGTAGTGGTTGGCTTCGACCAAAGCTCGCTCGAGTTCGCTTTGATCAGAGCACTTAAGACCCTTGTTTTCTGTCAATAGTGCTATTTGTTCGTTGATGGATATCCGCGACTTCTGGTATTTCATTAAGCCTCTTGATAGAAAAAGAGCTGGAGTTGCGCATCGTTGAGAGGCTTTCCAGCTTTAGCAAAACAAACTTATAAGATGCGACGGGCCGCGTCAAGATAATTGCTTGACAGCCTAGGAGGCGGCTGGTTGGCTGGCTTAAAACCCAGCGCGTGAAATGACGCTCCACGCTATTCAGCGCGCTTGATAGGATGACGAACCACAGTCTTAAGTTTCTCCGGCGCACACTTGCGTGGATCGGAAAGATAGATTTCGTGATGTAAACGGGTGTCTGAGAAGTCGGGGACATAGCCCTGCTCGGTCGCATATTCATGCATGGCGTCTACGGTTGCCGGCTCGCTGTCGTAGGGTCCGGTATGCATGCATTGAACGCAGAGACCCTCGTCAACTTTAAGCAGCTCGACGGCAGAAAAGTCCAGTTTCTTTTTGGCCGTGGCTTCCGCGACCGCCCAGTCAAAGTCATCCTGAGTGACGAAATCGGGCAGGCGGATGCACGAGATAAAGTTGAAATCGTCCTTGCGTACATAATCGATGTCGCCGCTCGGGGAGTCTTGCCACCAGAAGCCCTCGAGCGGCGGTACCACAAAGTCGAAATAGCCCTCGATACTCCTTGAGCCTTTCTTTGACATCTTGACGGTATAGGCGATGCCGTAAAGCAGCGGCAGGGCATTTTGATACTCGCCACCTTCGGTATTTGGGTCGCCCTTTCCGCGAACGGCAACGTAGCTCATAGGCGGGACAGTTACGATACTCGGCTTGCTTGCAGGTTTGTAGAGCTCCTTGCATTCCTTCTTAAAGTCGAACGCCATGCTGGCTGCCTTTCTGCGTATTGGCCTGCTTAGATAGCGGAATCATATCATAGAAACGAACAGCTGTTCGAATGATTTGGCTGACAGATTGAGATGTGTGCGTTGTGTTTGGCGGTCGGCCTGACCCCGTCGATGATTTCTCTGCCTCCCCGGCGCCTCATCTATAGATGCCGTTTCCCCATATAGAACCTGCCAAAATAAACCCGTCCCTTTTTAGTCGGTGCGAAATGGGTAATACTAAAGAGTTATCCGACCAGATGGGAACCGATCGATGGCCTATATCGAATTTAAAGACGTCATCAAAGCATACGGCGAGGGCGATGCCCGCATCCACGCGCTCGACGGCGCGAGCTTTACGGTCGAGCGCGGCGAGCTCGCCATTATCCTGGGTGCCTCGGGTGCCGGCAAGACCACGGCGCTCAACATCCTGGGCGGTATGGACACGGTAACCTCTGGCACCGTAACGGTGGACGGGCGCGACGTGAGTTCTGCTAACGAGGCGCAGCTCGTGGAATACCGCCGCGCCGACGTCGGCTTTGTCTTCCAGTTCTACAATCTGGTCCCTAACCTGACGGCGCTCGAAAACGTCGAACTCGCGGCGCAAATCTGCCCCGATTCGCTCGATGCCGAGCAAACGCTTTGCCAGGTTGGCCTGGGTGAGCGCCTCGCTAACTTTCCGGCGCAGCTTTCGGGCGGCGAGCAGCAGCGCGTGTCCATTGCCCGCGCGCTGGCCAAAAACCCCAAGCTGCTTCTATGCGACGAGCCCACGGGCGCGCTCGACTACAAAACCGGCAAGCAGATCTTGCAGCTGCTGCAGGACACCTGTCGCAAGCAGGGCATTACGGTCATTATCATCACCCACAACTCCGCGCTCGCGCCCATGGCCGATCGCCTGATCCGCTTTAAGAGCGGCCGCGTGGAGAGCGAGACGGTCCAGCAAAATCCCGTGCCGATCGAGACGATCGAGTGGTAGCGCCCATGGACCAAGATCGCCACAACAGCCAGAACCACGATACGGAGCACGTGAGTCGCGACCGGGAGTTCGCAACCTACCGCACCGCCCAAAGCTCAAACGATATGGTGCCGACGGTTTTTCGCCGTGGCATCTACCGTACAATCCGCGGCAGCCTCAAACGCTTCTTGTCTATCGTGGTCATCACCGCGCTCGGCGTGAGCGTGATGTGCGGCCTCAAGGCGGGTTGTGAGGATCTGTGTGATTCGGTCGACGCCTATTTTGACCAGCAGAATGTCTATGACATTAACGTGCAGTCGACCTATGGCCTTACGCGCGACGATCTTGCGGCTATCCAAGAGGTCGACGGCGTCGAGACGGCCGAAGGCATCTACACCGAGACCGCCTACACCGCCGTGGGCACAACGCGCGAGCGCGTGGTCGTGCAAAGTCTCTCCAAGGAGAACATCGATCAGCCGGTGCTCGTGAACGGCGATTTGCCCGAGAGCGCCGATGAAGTCGCGGTGACTTCGAAGTTCCTGAAGGCATCGGGCAAGAAAATCGGCGATACGGTGAATTTTGCCGCCAATGACGCGAGCTCGTCCAATCAAAGCGCCAAGGACCAGTTTGCCGCGGGCGATTACACCATTACGGCCGAGGTCCTCGACCCCACTGATGTGAGCTCCGACTCGACAGTCAACGCCTTTCGCGCTGCTTCGGCGGCGGACTATAAGTTCTATGTGAGCGAGGACGCCGCGACATCTTCTTCCTACTCCGCGGTCCACGTGATCGTCGAGGGAGCCAAGAGCCTCAACTCCTATTCGGATGCCTACGCGGCAAAGATCAACAAGGTCAAGGGCAATATAGAGAAGATTCGCGAGGAGCGTGAGAAGGCGCGCGCTCAGGAACTGACGGTCGACACGCCGGCAAGCTTGGATGCGGCCGAGCGCCAGGCGAATATGCTCTTTGGGATTGAGCAGGACAACATCAATCGCATGGCAGAGGGCAGCGAGGAGCGCGTGCAAGCGCAGGCCGACCTGGATCAGCGCCGCGCCGCCGCCGACCAGCAGTTTGCCGATGCCCGCGCCGAGCTTTCCGATCTGGGCGAATGCACCTGGTACATCCAGGACCGCGGCAATATCGCAAGCTACTCGAGCGTGGAGAGCGATAGCTCGTCAATTGAAGCCATCGCCACGGTGTTCCCGTTCATCTTCTTTATCGTCGCCGTGCTCATCAGCCTTACCACCGCCACGCGTATGGTCGAGGAGGAACGCACACTCATCGGCCTGTATAAGGCGCTCGGTTATTCGCGCGGACGCATCCTGTCCAAATACGTGGACTATGCGCTGTGGGCCTGTCTGATCGGCGGCGTGCTCGGCAACATCATCGGATTTGTGGGCCTGCCGCTGTTCCTGTTTACGGTGTTCGACGACATGTACTCACTGCCCCAGATGCTGCTTTCGTACGACATCGTGTCCTCGATCGTTTCGGTGGCGCTGTTTGCCGTGGGCGTGGTGGGCGCCACGATTATCGCCTGCCGCCACGAGATGGCCGAGACCCCGGCCTCGCTTATGCGTCCCAAGGCCCCGCGCGCTGGCTCGCGCATTCTGCTCGAGCGCATCGGCTTTATCTGGCGCCGCATGGGCTTTTTGAACAAGGTCGCTGCACGCAACCTTTTCCGCTATAAAAAGCGCGCCTTTATGACCATCTTTGGCATCGCGGGTTGCACCGCGCTTGTGATCTGCGGTATGGGTATTCGCGACACGTCGGTCGCGCTTTCGCCCAAGCAGTACGGGCATATCACGCGCTATGACTTGCTGGCGGTCGCCAACCCCGATGACTTTACGCAGACGTGCGCGGCGTTGGATGAGCGCAGCGCGGCCAATGATTCCAACGTGACCGTAACTTCGACGCTGCCGATCATGACTGACAACGTTACCTTTACGTTTGGCGGCAAGAGCGAGACCGTGCAGCTGATCGTGGTGCCCGATGACCGCATGAACGATCTGGACGACTACGTGTGCCTCGAGGACGAGTCCAAAGAGCCGCTGTCTTTGCGTGACGGAGACGTGTATCTGAGTAAGAGTTCACAGCTGGTGCTGGGGATTCAGCCGGGCGATACGGCACACATCCAGGATTCGTCGCTCAATGTCGCCAAGGTCAAAGTCAGCGACATTTCGCTTAACTATCTGGGCAACACGCTTTACATGACGCAGGGCACCTATGAGCGCGCGTTCGGTCGAAGCGCACGCCTCAACGGCGTCTTTGTGCTGCTTAAGGGCTCGTCGGCCGACCAGATTGCGTTTAGCAAGAATCTTAAGAGCGACGGTTGGCTTACGATTTCGAGTACGGCCGAGCATTGGGAGAACTACGAGGCGAACTTTACGATTATCAATTCCGTCGTGGTGCTCGTGACCTTTATGGCGGCGTGCCTATCGTTTGTGGTGGTGTTTACGCTGTCCAACACGAATATCTCCGAGCGCGAACGCGAGCTGGCGACCATCAAGGTGCTGGGCTTCCGCCGTGGCGAGGTGCACCATTACGTCAACAAGGAGACGTTGATCCTCACGGCGATCGGCGCTGCGCTGGGCGTGCCGCTGGGTGGCTTGCTGGCCGAGAGCTTCACGTACATCCTGCAGATGCCGTCGCTGTACTTTGACGTTGAGGTCGAGCCGCTAAGCTACGTGCTTGCCGTGGTACTTTCCTTCGGCTTTACGATTATCGTCAACCTCGCCACCAACCGAACTCTCAACAAGATCGACATGGTCGGCGCCCTCAAGAGCGCCGAGTAACCTGCCTGGGATTCAAGCTGTAGCGAGCTGTAACGTACCACAACCGCATTTTTGCATAAACCGTCCCGCCGATTGCATATTTCGGCGGGGCGGTTGCTTTTTGCCCGCGGGTACCCCAGGGGGCGGCGTGCAAATTCCGGAGTATTCAGCATCCCGGAGCCCGCGGGTGCGGGAGCGGGCGCACAAAACAGCGCTTAAAGTCCTGATTCTGAGCCCCCAACGCCTCAAGAGCCGCTCGTTTTTTACAGGATGCGGCCCATGGCGCCTGCCTTTCGCCCAAAATCCAGTATGCAGGTGCCCTCGGCTGCTGAATACTCCAAAAAATGCACGCCGCATCCTACCCCAGGCACCCGCAGCTACTCTGCGAGTGCGTGGCCTAATAGTAAGTTGCGGTGGAATAGTTCCCGTTTATGGCTCTGCTATGCCAAACGGGAACTATTCCACCGCAACTTATCGAGAGGGCTCTTGGTTGTTATTTGCACTGACATTTGTCATGAAATGGCAGGTCGTTAGGGGTTGCTACTGGTAGTTGCGGTAGGGTTGGGGCAGATTCTAACTAGAAATGGTGGTCGCTACCGGTTGTTTTCGGCATACTCGCCTCATTCGATTACGGTCACCACATGAAAGGAACCACCATGGACCTTGCGATGGCACAGCGTCTCGTCGATCGCCGCAAAGCTGCCGGTCTTTCTCAGGAGGCCCTTGCTGCCCAACTGGGCGTAAGTCGCCAGGCTGTCAGTAAATGGGAGCGCAGTGAGTCCTCACCCGATACCGATAACCTTATTGCGCTCGCCGCACTGTATGGCGTGTCGTTGGACGAGCTGTTGTATGGGGAAGCGGCTAGCGATGCCGACGACCTTGAGGACGGCAGTGCCGACACCGAGACGGCGGATGTGGCTGACGAGGCTGAGGATTCTGCCGAGCACGCCGATTGCGGCGACAAGCCACTTGTCGATATTTCCCTCGCGCGCGGTATCCACGTCATTGATCCCAATAAAGGCGAGGAAGTACATGTTGGCTGGAGCGGCATCCATGTGACCAACGACCGCAAGGGTGAAGAGGTGCACGTGGGGCCGGGCGGCGTACATATTGACACGCTAGAGGACGACGGGCACAGCGTGCACACCAATGCCGATGGCACCGTGGTTATCGACGGCGAACAATTCTCCAGCTGGAAAGAGGCGCGCGACAAGCTCGACCATCATGGCAAGCATTTCCACACCAAGCTCGGTCGCGCGTGGAATAAGTTCCCCTTCCCCGTGCTTGTCGCCCTCGCCTATCTGGCGCTCGGCATTATTTGCGGCGTGTGGACTACGGGACTTTTCCTCGTCTTTTTGATTCCCGTCTACTACGCGCTTGGCGATTTCATCGACCGACGTCATCTGTCAAAGCTTGTCGACGCCGTCTACCCGGCAGCTGCCATAACTTGGTTCCTCTACATGTGGTTCTGCCTGGGACAGCCCCATCCCGCATGGGTCATCCTCATCACGATTCCCATCGTAAAAGCGCTTATGCACTGGTGCCGCAAACAATGGAAGCACCGCAAACAGGCCTAAACCGCCCTAACCCGCCAGCGCCACTCATCCGACACCGCCCGTCCCTTCCAAGTTGCGGTGATATAGGGACTGTTTTGAGGCTCCAAAGCGCCAAACAGTCCCTATATCACCGCAACTAACAAACAATTGGGTCAGTTCCGGCACGGAGATAAGCATTGAGCTGACCGCGCGCCAAGAAAAGGGCCTATTTACTACGTTTAGCCCGAAGGGGCCGACCATACCCGCCTTTTTCGAAAACTGGCAAGCTTTCTACCTGCGGTTTTATTTTTACAATCTTTGTCATGGTCGAGGGTGTGGTAGCAAACGTAGTAGATAGGTCCATTTTGTGGCAACGGATCATTCAAGCTCAATCTCGAAGGCTGAAGAGAGCCTCTCATCCACGCCTGCGAGCGAAAATCAAATAGAATGAAAGGCAAATGGAAAGCCCGTTTGACGAGCGGAGAACATATGCGCGACGTAGCCGAAAGCGACTGGAAGCTGTTTAAGAAAATGCTTCCTCAATGGCAAGAACGTTATATGGAAAAGCTCATCGGCCGGTACGTTGAGATGCTGAACGGCGACAGCGAAGCGTCCAGTAGATTTTGGGCGCTAGAAGAGCGTATCAATAGGGATAAGCTGTCCTCAGGAGTGCTGGTGAACGACCTTCGCCGCAGTACAATGCACCGTGAGATAGCCAATTTGCTTATCGACAGCGTGATTACCCTCGACGATCTTGACGGTTTTACCGAAGACATTAAAAGCTATGCGCAACACTGGACTGGCCAGTAAGAGCACTGAACGACAGACATTCCCAGCAAAGCGGGGCAAACGCCGGGCCACCTAATGGTTGTCCGGCGTTTGCCCAGATTAACCTGCCAAAGATGAACCTGTCCCTTTTTGGCGGGTTACTCGGCGCTTTTAAGAGCGCCGAGTAACCCGTTCTGGGATTCAAGCTGTAGCGAGCCACCGACGCGCCCACAGCCACTAAATTGCATAAACCGCCCCGCCGATTGCATATTTCGGCGGGGCGGTTGCTTTTTGCCCGCGGGTACCCCAGGGGGCGGCGTGCAAATTCCGGAGTATTCAGCATCCCGGAGCCCGCGGGTGCGGGAGCGGGCGCACAAAACAGCGCTTAAAGTCCTGATTCTGAGCCCCCAACGCCTCAAGAGCCGCTCGTTTTTTACAGGATGCGGCCCATGGCGCCTGCCTTTCGCCCAAAATCCAGTATGCAGGCACCCTCGGCTGCTGAATACTCCCAAAAATGCACGCCGCATCCTACCCCAGGCACCCGCAGCAAGAAGACGAATAGCCACGGCCTCCCTAGTTACCGCAGGAGGCCCCAGGGCTTACCTCCCAAATCTTTCCGCAGGACGGAAGGATCCCGCCGCGCGAAGCACACGGCGGGATCCTGACATGTCCGAGGACGATTTGGGAGGTAAGCCCTGGGGCCTCCGATGAGAGCAGTTTCGGCCGAGGCTATTCGTCGCCGAAGCTGATGCCCAACGCCTTGGCCTCGCGCACCAGATCGCTCTGGGGATCGACATACTTGAGCTTGCCGGCGACATCCTCGAGCGGCATGTGGCACATCTTGCCGTCGCGCAGGGCAATCATGTAGCCAAACTCGCCGCGTAGGCAGCCGAGAGCCGCCTCGACGCCGCACTGGGTCGCAAAGATGCGGTCCTGGGCGTCGGGCTGACCGCCGCGCTGCGTGTGACCGGGGATGGCGACGCGGGTCTCGCGACCGGTCTTGGCTTCGATCTCCTTGGCGATGTCGTAGACAATCGACGGGCTCGTGCGCTCGGCGAGCTTCTTCTTGTACTCTTTCTTGGACAGAGCCGCGTCCTCCTTGGAGATAGCGCCCTCGGCGACGGCCACGATGGTAAAGCGGCTGCCGGTCTCCATGCGATGTTCGATGGTCTTGATGACGTTTTCCATGTCGTAAGGGATCTCTGGAATCAGGATGACGTCCGCGCCGCCCGCGACGCCGGCGTACAGTGGAATCCAGCCAACCTTGTGGCCCATGATCTCGATAACGAACACGCGGCCGTGGCTCGAAGCGGTGGTGTGAATGTCGTCGATGCACTTGGTGGCGACGTCGATGGCGCTCGTAAAGCCAAACGTCAGCTCGGTGCCCCAGGTGTCGTTATCGATGGTCTTGGGCAGCGCGATAACGTTGAGGCCCTCTTCGCGCAGGCGGTTGGCGGTCTTGGTGGAGCCGTTACCGCCCAGCATAAACAGGCAGTCGAGCTGCAGCTTATGATAGGTGTGGACCATCGCCGGCACCTTCTCGACACCATCGGCCTCGGGGGTATCCAGACGCTTGAACGGTGTGCGGCTCGTGCCCAGGATGGTGCCGCCGCGGGTGAGGATGCCGCTAAAATCGGCGGGCGTCATGACGCGGAACCTGCTGTAGATAAGGCCCTGATAGCCGTCCTCAAAGCCATAAATCTCGATAGGTTCTTCGCTATTGGTCATAAGCGTTTTGACAATGCCGCGCATGGTGGCGTTGAGCGCCTGGCAGTCGCCGCCACTAGTAAGAAGACCGATCCTAAGCATGGTGAATCCTTCCGGGCAAGTTATAACATGCGCATAAGTTTACCCCCGCACACTGTTGATGCGGGGGTAAAACGTGTTAGCTCAAGCGTATAGAAATGTAAACAACGTCAGGCGGGCGTAAGGACGACGGTGCCAGCTCCTTACAGTGCGAAGGCGTCGACGTCGCTCCAGTGACGGCGCAGCGTGATGGCGGCAGCGGGCTCGGTATTGTCAAAGATGACCGACCATTGCGTATTGCTGGTGATGTCTTTCGGATTGGGTTCTTGCGCTGCAGCGCGTAGGGCCTTCCAAGCGACTGCCTCGTCCTGGGCACCGACATGGGCGTCAAGGACATCGGCGATTGCGATGGCGCGCTCTTTACCATGGCCCAGCTCGCCGTTCTTTTGGTTGGGCAGCACTTCGTCACCATAGCAGGCGTAGAAGTTCGTGACCTGGCGCACGGGCGTCGCCTTGCATGCGCGGTCGGGATCGCGCGGATCCCACTCCACCACCCGTGCGTCACCGGCGGCGTCGTTGATAAAGAAGTGGTAATCGCGTCCGGCCATGGCGTGCATGTCGTGGGCGGAAAGTAGGTCGACGGCCTCTTGCGTGGTAGCCGCGCGGTCGAGCACCAGACGGATGGCGAGCGAAGTGTTGATGACGGGGCGTTGCGTGTCCTGGTCACAGGGCTTGGAATCCAGGGTGAGTACGGCAATGGACACGCCGCATTCGTTAACACCGTCGAGCTGGGCAAACGGGCCCATGAGTGCGGCGGCGCGTCCGGCGACGGAGTCAAGTGGAGTGTTGGCGCCCAGGTTGTTAAGGGCGGCAAACCCGATGGAGGCATAGCCGCCGCGTGGGTGATTGTGCACCAGCAGCGCCGAGGTGTCGTCTTTAAAGTCGTAATTGCGACCGGTGCGCACGCGGCCTTCGGCATCTACGGCGACAAAAGCGCTGCAGGCAAACTGGGGCGCCTGGACATGTACCGGCACACCGGGCAGCACCTGCGCCACCACGACATCGATGTAGGTCTGGTCGTCGCGCACGCCAGCGGCGATGATGCGATCAAGATCGTAGTCGTAGGCGATGTCGATTGCGTACAGGTCATAGCCATCCGCGTAGCCGGTCAAGCGTTTGAGCGACGCGGCGGACTTGATTTGCTTGTGATAAACGATACCGGTGGCAGCGGCAAGGCCGACGGCGACTCCCGCGACACCGCAGGCGATGGCAATGTTGCGTGGCTTCATGGCGGCTCCTCTCGTCCTGTTAGCGTAATTGTCGCAAAAGGTGCACGGGCATGATAGCTCAACTTGGTGAGCGGTGCGGGATTAAACACGGAATGAAGAGTGCAGCGCTGGCGCGGCGGGGTATGCTGGAAGGGACCATCAATCCAGCGAAAGGGGAGAGCATGACGGATCAGGAAACGCCCGAGCGCGCGCATGTGACGGCCGACGATATCGAGGCCGCCAACGACCTTATCGACTTTATCGAGGCATGCCCCAGCATGTTCCATACGGCGGCGACCATTATGGCCGAGCTCGACGAGGCGGGCTTTACCTACCTGCCCGAGAACGCGGCGTGGGATATCGAGCCGGGCGGGCGTTATTACACGCAGCGCAACACCTCGAGCGTTGTTGCCTTTAAGGTGGGCGAGGACCTGGCCGTGACGTGGGGCGAGGACGGCGTTGCTGGTGACTATCATTTTCAGCTCACGGCGTCGCACAGCGATTCGCCGACGTTTAAGGTCAAGGCTGTGCCCGAGCTCGATGGCGCAGGCGAGACGTTGCGCCTGAACACCGAGGCCTACGGCGGCATGATCGACTACACCTGGTTCGATCGCCCGCTGGCGCTCGCGGGCCGCGTGTTGGTGCGCGAAGGCGACCGTATTGAGAGCCGCCTGCTTGCCACCGAGCGCGAGGTCGCTATCATTCCGAGCCTTGCCATCCATATGAATCGTGGCGTTAACGAGGGCTTTGCGCCCAACCGCGCCGTCGACCTGTGCCCGCTCATCAGCGCCGGTGATCTTAAGCAGGGCGACTTTGATGCTCTGATCGCCGACGAGTTGGACGTTGAGCCCGAGCAGATTCTGGGTCGCGATCTGTTCCTGGTCAATCGTCAGGATGCGCGCATTTGGGGCTGGGCCGACGAGTTTATCTCGACGCCCAAGCTCGACGACCTGGCCTGCGCCTATACCTCGCTGCAGGCATTTTTGGGTGCTGAGAACGCGCGCGATATCTCGGTCTTCTGCTGCTTTGATAACGAGGAGGTTGGCTCCGAGACCAAGCAGGGAGCCATGTCGACGTTCTTGGCCGATGCGCTGCGCCGCATTAACGGATCGCTGGGCTTCGATGACGAGTCGTACCATCGCGCACTTGCCGCCTCGATGCTCGTGAGCTGCGATAATGCGCATGCCGTGCATCCCAACCACGCCGAGAAGTGCGATGCCCGCAACCAGGTCGTGCTCAACGGCGGCATCGTTATCAAGGAAGCCGCCAACCAGCACTACTGCACCGATGCCTTTAGCCGCGCGGTGTTCCAGGCTATTTGCGATGACGCCGACGTGCCCACGCAGGCCTTCGCCAACAAGAGTGATATGGCCGGCGGCTCCACCCTGGGCAACCTGTCGAACATGCAGGCGAGCATGCACGCCGTAGACGTGGGCCTGCCGCAGCTGGCCATGCACTCGAGCTACGAGACCGGCGGCGTGCGCGACGTGATGTACGCCATCCGCGCCCTCACCGCCTTCTACGAGCGCAACCTAACCATCAACGGCGCCGAAAGCGCGGAGCTCTAAAACCTGTCAAAAGAGGACAGGTTTACTTTGGCAGGTTTTATTTGGGCAAATGCCGCAATGCCAACAGCTGGACAGAATTGTTATGACACCGCGGGTTGGGCAAACGTCAGCGAGCGACGTCCAGAGCGAACAAGTTGGCATGAAAAAGGCGAGGTATTGACCTTCTGGTCATGCCTCGCCTTTTGAATGACAAATTGTCGCTCTGGGCGGCGCGCAGCGTCGAGGGGTTCCGGCGTTTGGTAAAACGCCGGAACAACCTAATGCTCAATCCAGCAACGCAGGGTCTCGCCGGCTTGCAGGTGACGCAGATTCTCTGCGGCAATGTCGACCACATTGTTGAGCGTGGCGGCCAGATGGAACCAGCCCGAGATATGCGGCGTAATGAGCATGTTAGGCGCATCCCACAGTGGGCTTGTCTCAGGCAGCGGCTCGGGGTCGGTGACGTCGACCGCGGCGCCGGCGAGATGACCCGACTCCAGGGCGGCAACCAAGTCGTCGGCGACCACAAGATCGCCGCGGCCGCCGTTGGCAAAGAAGGCGCCCGATTTCATCGCGGCGAAGAACTCGGCGTTCGCCAGGCCGCGGGTCTCGGGTGTGCTGGGCATAAAGGATGCGACGATGTCAGCCTCGGCCAGGCGCTCGGATAGGGCGTCCATGCCGTCCATGTCCTCAAACACAATGGGGTAGACGAGCGGATGGCGCTTGATGCCGCGGACGTGCGCGCCCATGCCGCGGCAGAGCGTGGCGAAGTGGCCGCCGATATCGCCCGCGCCCAGCACCAGCACATTGGCGCTTTTGAGCGAGGTGACCGGCCCCAAATCCTCCCAGCGATGCTCGCGCTGCAAGTCGTGATAGCCGGGCAGGCGCTTCATCATGGAAAGGACCATGGCAAACATGTGCTCGCTCACAGCCTGGCCGTAGGCGCCCACCGAGCAGGAAAGCTTAGCGTCGGCTGGCACGGTGCCGGCGGCCAAGTAATCGTCATAGCCCGCGGTCTGCAGTTGCAACAGCTGGAGATGCTCGCATGCTGTGAGCATGTCAGGGTCGATGTTGCCCAAGATCACGTCGGCATCGGCGACCTGCTCGCGCGTGGCGGCGTCGGCGCTCGTGTAGATAAAGTCCTCGCCCGGAGCGCTCGACTCGAGGATCGCGCGATGGCGGTCGTTGACGGGCAGCAAAACCAGGATGTTCACAAGCAGTCCTTTCCGCTCGACCTACCAAAAAGGGACAGGTTTATTTTGGCAGGTTGTATCAGGCAAAACGCTATAAAAACGCCGGGCTACGCGATGGTTAACATATCCATCGCGTAGCCCGGCGCATCCACAGCTACCAGCTGAGCAGCTCGTAGCCGTCCTCGGTCACCACGAGCTGTACCTCGCACTGGGCCGAATCGCTGCCGTCCTTGGTGCGCACGCACCAACCGTCACCCTTGCTAATCTTAATGTCGGGCGCTCCGGCATTGACCATGGGCTCGATGGTAAAGACCATGCCCGGAGCCATGATGGTGTCCACATCGGGCGCCTCGGTGGTAAAGCCCACAAACGGGTCCTCGTGGAACTCCTTGCCGATGCCGTGTCCGCCGTACTCGCGCACCACGCTAAAGCCGGCGTCCTCGACGGTCTTTTGCACGGCCTCGGCCATAACGGACAACGGCAGCCATGGCTTGACGGCCGCCAGACCCGCCTCCACGCTGGCACGGGTGACGTCGACCAGGCGCTGGCGCTCGGCCGAGACCTCGCCGATGCAGAACATACGGCTCGAATCACTAAAGTAGCCGTCCAGGATCGTGGAGCAGTCCACGTTGATAATATCGCCCTCGTGCAGCACGTCTGTATCACAGGGGATGCCGTGGCAGACGACGTCGTTGATCGAGGTGCACACGCTCTTGGGATAGCCCTCGTAGTTGAGGTCGGCCGGCGTGCCACCGTGCTCGACGGTGTAGTCGTAGATCATCTGGTCGATCTGGTTGGTGGTCATGCCCGCGGCGATGTGTTCGCCTACGTAATCGAGCACGCCCACGTTGATAGCGGCCGAGCGCTTGATGCCCTCGATATCGGCGGGCGTCTTGTAGAGCGTACGGGGCAGAACCTCCCAGCCCTCCTCCCACAGGCGCTCGAGGCGCTCGTCGAAGGCGCTGTGACATTTCTTATATTTTTTGCCGCTGCCGCACCAGCAGGCGTCGTTGCGGCCGGGTACGGGTCCTTTGTCATACATGGCTAACTTCCTTTCATCCGCAGCTAGTATAGCCCACTCACGCGTCCATAAAAGTTGCGGTGATATAGTTCCGATTTAAGCGGTTTAACAGCATAAACAGGAACTATATCACCGCAACTGATGGAGTGGGATGGCGGACACTAGCTGCTGCGTGGTTTTGCTAGTAGCTCACCTGGCAGGGAATGCCGAGGGCGCGCACGCGCGCGGCAATGGCGTCGAGCACCTCGGGCGCTGCTTTGGCAAGGCCGGCGACTGGTGTCTCGCGCGCCACCGTGTAGATGGTCGCCTCCTGCGGGCGAATGCGCTCGAGCGCCGCGAGCCAAGGACCAACGTGCTCCTCGCCGGTGTTATCGAGAGACTTGCCCCGGTACTCACCGCTCAAAAACATCGTCTGGATAATGACATGACCGTTAAAGCTCGCGAACGTTTCGATCTGGTGCTCTACATCGTAGGGGCCAACGGGTTGATCGAGCAGCTGGATAAATGCCGGGTCGACGGTATCGAGCTTGAGGATGTTGTCGTCGACCATCATGAGCGCGTCGTGCACCTCGGGGCGGTCGGCGCGCGTACCGTTGGAGAGCACGGCGATTTTGGAGTTTGGGGCAAGCTCGTCGCGCAGCGCGACGGCGCCGGCGATGGCCTGCGGAAACTCCGGTGCGGCGGTGGGCTCGCCGTTGCCTGCGAAGGTGATCACATCGGGGAGCTCGCCCTCGGCTGCCATCTCGCGCAGCTTTGCTTCGAGCGCGTCGAGTACCATGGCAGCTGTGTTGTACGGCTCATGACAGGGGCGCTCGGCGTTGAGGCCGTTTTCGCAGTAAATGCAGTCGAACGTGCAGATTTTGCCGCTGGCCGGCATCATGTTGACGCCGAGCGAGAGACCAAGGCGACGGCTGCGAACGGGCCCAAAGATGGGGCTGGCATTCAAAAACGTAGACATAGACATATGCTCCTCAAGACAATTGTGCCTAAGCATAGCATCGGCTCCAAAGCAAGGTGCGGGCTCTTGCTTTACAAGTTTCGTTTTTTCACGTCGCTCATGATGCCGTGCCATGAAAAGCCTCGGGTCGGGTACAGTTAATCTGTTAACAAGTCGTAAGGCAATGCGGGTCCATCCAACCGTACTGACGTGCAGCTGGATGGGCATTGATGATGGGGGCACAACATGGATTTTACGGTCGAGAATGCGGGCACCACGATTGCCTGTCGCGAATATGCCGGCCCGGATGTGTCGCCTGATACTCCTGCTTTGGTGTGCGTGCACGGCGCTTGTGTCGACGGCACATTTTTCGACGGCATCGCTTGTGAGCTCAGCCGCAACTATCGTGTAATTGCCTACGACCGCCGCGGCTGTGGTGACAGCAGCGAAGCGGCAGACGGCAGCTATGATCTTGCCGCTCAGGCCGCCGACCTGCAGGCCGTGATCGAACACGTCGGCGCTCCGACAAATGTGCTTGCGCACAGCGCCGGTACGTTGGTGGCGCTGGAGCTTCTTCGCGCCGAACCCCATCTCGTCGCCCGTGCGATTCTGCACGAGCCGGCTGTGTCGGCCGAAGGCGTCGGCATGGGCGCAGCTCCGGTTTTGCTCGATATGATTGCGGCTGGAAAGGTTTCAAGGGCGCTCCGGCTTTTCTTGGGAGCCCTCGGCGACTTGGACCCCGAGGCTCCTGGGACGACTAAGGCGGAAGCCAAACATGCCCTGCGCAATGGTCGTTGCTTCATGGCCAATGAATACGGAACAAATATGACATATGCTCCCGACTGGGAGCGCGCCTGCGCGTCAAAGGCGGTGTCGGCTGTGTTTTTGGGCGAGCTTTCGGTCGATACGCCCCGCGAGGCTGGCACGCGAGCGGCTGCCGAATATCTCAATTGCCCCCTTGTGATGATCCCGGGCGCGCATAACGGTCTGCGCGATCGTCCCGTTACGGCGGCAAACGCCGTTCGCGATATCTTGGAGCGTTAGCACGCTCGATGACCTGCGGGGAGGGGGACTGTTAGCGTTTCGTCATTGTTAACGAATGCGCCCATAACCGCGCGCCCGCGGCTCCATTACCGCCGTTTGCCAGGTCATAAAAATGTAACGATAATCGCGCGTTTGCCTGCAGTTGTTAGATGTTACCCTTGTACCATTTGATATGCACCGCTACCGTGCGAAACTATCGAAAGGGCCCCATATGCTCAATAATCACGAGGCCAATCTAACCGACGAGGAGGCTGCCGCCGAGGTCGCCCGTGTCGCGAAGACCTACCCCGTGGTGCGTTTGCTGTCGGCCGATCAGATTAAGAGCGAGCCTAACTGCCTGCTCGCCGGCGATCGCTGCCCTTGTCTGCGTCAGTCGAGTCTTGAGGCCTTGGCAGATTCGGGTGAGGTGTCGGAGCAACTGCTCAACGATGGTGTTGAGTACCGCGCCCGCCTACGCCCTCTGAAGGTCGAGGGCGAGCCTCACGTCTTGCTGATGGTACGTCCGATTGATGAGCAAGAGGCCACAGAAGAGGATCTTGTCTACACCGACGTGCTGACGGGCGTGCGCAATCGCCGATATTACGAGGAAAAGCTCCGTAGCGCCCGCATGAAGGCCGGCGTGGCGGTGATCGACCTTGATGATTTTAGGGTCTTCAACGATATGTGTGGCCATCATGCCGGCGACCTTGCACTCGGTGCTGTGGCGACAGCCATACGCAGCGGAATTCGTTCGACTGACGAACTTGTGCGCTATGGCTGCGACAAGTTTGTGGTTGTCATGCCCAATATTCCCTCCGATGACTTCGCCCGTCGCCTGCGTCAGGTATCCGATGCCGTTCATGCCACGATTATTCCGGGCCATGAGCACATGAGCCTGACGGCATGTGTTGGTGGCGTTCGCATTCATGGCGAGACGGTCGATGAGGGCGTTGGCCGCGCTGTCCAGTTACTGAGCCGCGCTAAGGCAAAAGCCGGTACGGTCGTGACCGATGGCGATTCCATCGAGGCCTTCCAAAGCGACAAGCCTTTGGTACTTATTGTCGATGACTCCGAGATGAACCGAGCCATTCTCAACGAGATGCTCAAGGACGAGTATTGCATCCTCGAGGCCGATAACGGTCGTACGGCGCTCGACATGGTCGACCGCTATGTCGATGAGTTGTCGCTCGTGATGCTGGATATTGTCATGCCGGGTATAAGCGGCTTTGAGGTGCTGGCCGATCTGTCGCGCCGATCGGTTAGTGACAATCTGCCTGTCATCATGATTTCGAGCGAAGATTCCGATGATATGGTTCTGCGCGCGTACGAGCTGGGCGCCTCGGACTATATCAACCGCCCGTTTGACTCCCGTGTCGTGCGCCGCCGTGTAAGCAACACCATCCGCCTATACGCCAAACAGCGCCGCCTGACGAACCTGCTGTCCCAGCAGTACAACGAGCGCGTCAAGAACAGTCGCATGCTCATCGATATCATGGCCGGCGTCATGGAGCTTCGCAACGGCGAGAGCGGCAGGCACGTTACGAACATCGAGAAGCTGACCGAGCTGCTGCTTGGCTGTCTGGTCCAGCGCAGCGGTACGATCTCCCTCGACAATGAGGAACGTTCCACGATCGCCCTGGCTTCGGCGCTGCACGATATCGGCAAGATGTCGATTGACGATGCGATTCTCAACAAACCCGGGCGCCTTACGCCCGAGGAGTTCGAGATTATGAAGACGCATACCACGATCGGCGCCGACATGTTGCTTGAGCTGGGTTGCCATCACGTCGGCAATGCGCTTATGGAATATGCGTACCAAATTGCGCGTTGGCACCACGAGCGCTGGGACGGCAAGGGCTATCCCGATGGCCTTAAGGGCGACGATATTCCCATTGCCGCGCAGGTGGTCTCGGTGGCCGACGTGTACGATGCTCTGACGAGCGTGCGTGTGTACAAGGACGCTATTCCGCACAAGGAGGCGATCCAGATGATCCTGGACGGTAAGTGCGGCACCTTTAACCCGCTGTTGCTCGACTGTCTGCTCGAGGTGCAAGACCGTATTGCCGAGACGTTGGCACGCCCCGCCGACGTTGTCGCGTTTCCCACGATTTAGTTTGACCTAAGGAGTTTTAATCCATGATTTCCATGCGTGAGGCGTATGAGAAGATCGGCGCTAATTATGATGACGCGTGCGCTCGGCTGATGGGCGAGGAAATGCTTGCCCGCTTTGCCCTCAAGTTTTTGGATGACGAGAGCATGGACAAGCTGGAGGCCGCCATGGCGGCAGGAGACGCCGAAGGTGCGTTTATGGCAGCGCACACGCTCAAGGGCGTGAGCCAGAACCTGGGATTCGATAATCTGTACGAGCCGGCGGTCGTGGTGACCGAAGCACTGCGCGGCGCCGATGCCGTTGACGGCGCTCGCGAGGGAATGCATGCGTTGCAGCAGCAATATGCGGCAACGATGTCGGCCCTGCGCGAAGCGGCTGAATAAGAGCTTGCGAGCCTTGGGCTGCTTGCCGGCCACATATAGGTGAAAGGGTGCCCCGCCGGACCATGTGGCCGGCGGGGCACCCTTATCTGTTTTGTGGTTCGCGTGCTAGCGGGCCTGCTTGACCTTGGCTGCCGCCTCGACAAACGACTTCCAGAGGTTAAAGTCGGTTTCGAGCGTCTGCCAGGTGTACTCGGGATGCCATTGCACGCCCAGGCAGAAGGGTTGGCCTTCGACTTCGATGCACTCGGGCACGCCATCGGTTGCCTTGGCGACCAAGCGCGTGCTTTTACCCAGACGATCGATGCAGCAGTGGTGTGCGGAGTTGGTCTGGATAAGCCTGTGCCCGCCAAGCGCGCGCTCCAGCAACGAGCCCGGCACGACCTCGACGGGATGCACGGGGTCGTTGAGCACGTGGGTATGGCGCCACTGCGTGCGGCCCTCGCGCGCGCCCAGGCTTGGCACGTCCATGCACAGGGTGCCGCCGGTGGCGACATTGAGCAACTGCGTGCCGCGGCAGGTGGTAAAGAGCGGCTTTTTGGCGCGGAGCACCTCGCCGACCAGCTTAAACTCAAAGCTATCGCGGATCTCGCAGCAGAGGGTGGGGTCGTAGGGTCGATCATCGCCCCAACGTTTGGGATTGACATCGGGGCCGCCGGGAATGGCGATGCCGTCGGCGATATCGACGTAATGACGGATGACCTCAATGTCCTCGGTGATGGACATCTGCAGCGGCAGGCCGCCGGCGGCAAGGATGGCATCGACAAAGACGCTCGCAATCTCCTCGTTGGGGGAGAGCGTCTCGCTCAAATAGGGTTTCGCTTCTTCCCAGCGTGGTGCGACCAGGATGAGCGGACGGTCGGCGGGATCGACGTCGACGTGCGGAGTGTAGGACGATGAGGTGCGGGTTCCGATCATGGGCGTAGCTTTCGAATCCGGGTGGACATGGCACAGGGGTGGCGCGGAGCAAACGTTACTGATGAATTTGCCCGCGTGGCAATTGGGTTAGTGGCCCTTGATGGAGTTGAGGAAGTCCTGGGCGCGCTTGGTCTGGGGGTGGTCGAAGAACTCGTCGGGCGTGCCGGTTTCCACGATCTGGCCGTCGGCCATAAACACGACGCGATCGGCCACGCGGCGGGCGAAGTTCATCTCGTGCGTGATGACGATCATCGTCATGCCCTTCTGGGCCAGACGGACCATGACCTCGAGCACCTCGTTGATCATTTCGGGATCGAGGGCGCTTGTGGGCTCGTCAAAAAGCATGGCCTTGGGCTGCATGGCGAGTGAACGGGCGATGGCCACGCGCTGCTGCTGGCCGCCCGAAAGCTGTGCGGGCACCTTGTCGGCCTGCTCGGCCACGCCCACGCGGCCCAGCAGGTCCATGGCGCGCTCGCGGGCCTCGTCCTTGGAGACACCCAGCGCATCGACCGGTCCCAGCATGACGTTCTGCAGCACGGTCATATGTGCGAACAGGTTGAACTGCTGAAACACCATGCCCAGCTCGGCACGCATGCGGGCAAGGTCCTTGCCTTCCTGCGGCAGGGGCTCGCCCTCGATGAGGATTTCGCCCGAGTCGATGGTTTCCAGGCGGTTGATGGTGCGGCACATGGTCGACTTGCCCGAGCCCGAGGGGCCGATCACAACGACGACCTCGCCGCGGTCGACCGAGAGATTGATGTCGTTGAGAACGTGCAGGTCGCCATAGTGCTTATCGACGTGTCTGAGCTCGATCAGCGGCTGATTGCCGGTGGAAGAGGTGCTCTGTGCCATGGTGCTCGGCTCCTTATGACTCGAAATGGTAAAGCGTTAGCGGATGATGGTCGCGCCGGTCTTGTGCGAAACATAGACAGCGGCCTTGTTGATCGCGACGTTGATGAGGATGTAGATGACTGCGATCACCAGGTAGACCGATACGAGGGCGTCGTAGTTGGTAATGAGCACGCGGGCGTTTTGCATGAGGTCGGGGTAGCTCACCACATAGGCGACGGTGGTGTCTTTGACTACGACCACGAGCTGCGAAATCAACGACGGAATAATAAACCGAATCGCCTGCGGCAGCACGATTTTAAAGGTGATTTTAGCCTTGGAGAGACCGAGCGCCTGGGCCGCCTCGACCTGCCCGCGCGGTACGGCGTTGACGCCGGCACGGAAGATCTCGGCAAGTACACCGGCTGCAGCGAGCGCGACAGGCAACGTGAGCATCCAAAACGACGGCAGCGCGATCTTGTACTGGGGCAGCACCAAAAAGAAGAAGTAGATGAACAGCAGGCTCGGTACGCCACGGAAGAAATCGGTGAGCACGCGGCAGACCAGCTGCAGCGGCTTAATGTCGCTCGTGCGGCCGAGCATAAGGGCCAGGCCCAGCACCAGCGCGATGGCGCCAGCGGTGAGTGCGACTTTAACGGTGCCCTCAAAGCCGGCAAGCAAGAACTTCCAGGTGGTGAGATGCGTAAAGAAATACCAGTAGTGGACCGAAAGCTGACCGGTCACATAAAAGCGCTGCAGTACCAGAGCGATGAGCGCGGCCACGGCAACGAGCGAAATGGCGGTGCCGATGCGAATCTTGGCGAGCATCTTGGGGCCGGGAGCCTCGTAGAGCGCATCGCGCATGGTAAGTGCAGGGGAGGAATGCTTGTTCATCGGAGGATCCTCACCTTCTTATCGATATAGTTGCCAATGTGGCTCACCACAAAGGCCGTGCCCAGGTAGCCGAGCGCCGAGATAAAGAACGCGGCGACGCCGCCGAGCGAGCGCGTGTTAATGTAGCTCACCACGCCGGTGAGCTCCTGCGGCTTAAGCGGCACCTGGCTGCCGAGCGCAGTGGTGAGCATGACGGCGATAAAGAGGTTGGTCATGGGCAGCACGCTCGAGCGCAGCGCCTGCGGAATCACGATCTTGGCGAGGATGCGGTTAAAGCTCATGCCCAGCGAGCGGGCGGCTTCCACCTGGCCAACGCCGACGGTGTTGATGCCGCTCATAAAGTTCTCGGAGCCAAAGGCCGAGCCCAAAAGGACCGTGGCGACGATAACGCAGGTGCGGTAGGGCAGGACGACCTTGAGCGGCGGCAGCGCGTAGACGACGATGATAAGCAGCGCGGTGCCAGGGATGTTACGGAAGACCTGGACATACAGGTCGCCAAAGACGCGCAGCGGCTTGAGCGGCGACACGCGCATCACGGTGACGGCGACGGCCAGCACCATGGCGATGGCAAACGATTCGAGCGTCATGCCCCAGGTTGCTAGCAGCGCGTCGATATAGTTCTGGCCATAGAGCGACCAGAGTTCGGAGAGACTCATGCGGACCTCCCGCCGGTAAGGAAAGGGGCTCCCGTGTGTACGGAAGCCCCGACAACTCAGTGAGGAAACAGTTTACCGCAATAAAGCGCATCATGCGTTTCCGTATGGTTTCGTTGCGGCCGTTACCAGGCTCGCTGCCTAGGCGCCGATCTCGGGCAGCTCGGGAACATTGGTGTCGCCCGTACGGTCGCCGATGCAGATCTGCCACAGTTCAGTCCAGGTGCCGTCGTCCTCGATCTTCTTAAGGAAGTCGTTGACAAAGGCGACGCCGTCGGAATCGAGCGGCAGACCGATACCATAGGGCTCCTTGCTGCCGAAGGGCTTGCCGGCGATCTTGTACTTACCGGGCTCGCGGACCAGGGCGCTCTGCTGCATGTTGTTATCGATGACGTAGGCGTCAACGCGGCCCTGCTGGAGTGCCTGGCGGGCCTCCTCGTCGGTCTTGAACTCCTGCTGGCTGGCCTTGGGAGCGAACTCCTCCAGGATGGCGGGGCCGTTGGAGCCGGACTGGACGGCGACGTTCTTGTCGGCCAGGTCTTCGATGCTCTTGATGTCGTCGTTATCGGCAAGCACCAGGATGGCCTGCTGCGTGTAGTAATAGGGACCGGCAAAGGAGACAAGCTTCTTGCGCTCGTCGGTAATGGTGTAGGTGGCAAAGACGGCGTCGACCTGGCCGTTCTGCAGGACAGACTCGCGCGTGTCCGAGGTCACCTGGGTGATCTCGACCTTGTTCTCGCCCAGGATGTAGTTGGACAGGAGCTGTGCGATACCGGCATCGAAGCCGCGGGTCTGACCGTCTTTCTCGTTGAGGAGAGAGAAGAGCGTAGAGGTCTGAACGCCACCGATCTTAAAGACGCCGGCGTCCTTGACGGCCGTGGCCCAGGTGCTGGCGGCGATGGCGTCGTCATCGGCCTTGGGGCCGTTGTCGACGAGCTTGTCGAACGCCTTGGCGTCGAGCGTGGTGGAAGCCTCGGTATCTTCGGAGCTCTTGGAGGAGTCGGCGGCGGAACCCTTGTCGGCCTCGGCGCTGGTGTCGGAGCAGCCGGCAAGACCAAGGCCGGCGACGGTTGCGAAGGTGGCGGCAACGAAGCCGCGGCGGTCGAGAACGACCTGCTGGGAGAGGTTCTTGCTCATGGTAGAACACCTTTCTCAATAAAATCCCTAGCGGTTGAGTAGAGTTATACCCTATCGCGCTCAAATGGGTCAACACGAAATAACTCAGAAACATACTTACCTTATGGGTAATTCTACCTACCAAAAAGGGACAGGCACCTTTGTGGTGGTTCTTGCAGATGTGGTGGCCTGTCTCGCTGCTTTGTCTCAATCTGTAACAGTTAGACGAGGAAATGGGTTCTACCTGTTACAGATCGAGATTTTCACTTCAGGGGAATTCGAATGTCTCGATCTGTAACATCTGGATGGCTAAAAGGTCTCTATCTGTTACAGATTGAGACAAAGGTCAGGGACTAAGACGTCTTGTCTCAATCTGTAACAGTTAGACGGGAATTCGGGCCCTGGATGTTACAGATTGAGATAATTGCGTCGCGAAAACAAAAACCTCCGCAGGGATGCTTCCCTTGCGGAGGTTTTCTTACTCGTTGAGTAGTCTTGCGGCTTCGGCGGCCATGTTCTCGACCGTCATGCCGTTCTGCGCGAGCAGTTCGTTGGGGTCGTAGCGGTCGGGGAAGCCCTTGGCGATGCCGAAGGTGCGCGTGCGCAACGGCGTGCATGCCAGATAACATGCCACGCGCTCACCCCAGCCGCCGTCCAAGACGCCGTCCTCGAGGGTGACGACAACGCGATGCTCGGCGGCAAGGCTGTCGAGGAACTCGCGGTCGAGCTCGGTTGCAAAGCGCGGGTTGACGAGCGTGGCCTCGATGCCGTACTCGGCGGCCAAGCGGTTTGCCACGTGCTCGCCCAACTCAAAGAAATCGCCAAGCGCGAGTACGGCTACGTCGCGGCCCTGACGCACCACGTTGTAGCGAACAGCGCTGTAGTCGGTGTCCTCGGCGGGCACCAGATCGGGGCGGCTTACCAGGCCAATGCCCGGTACACGGATCGCTACGGGATGCTCGCGGTGGGCGAGCGACCAGCTCAGCATGGACAGATATTCCTCCATGCAGGCCGGCGCTAAGTAGCGCATGTTGGGAAGACCGCCCAGCATGGAAATATCAAAGAACGAAAGGTGCGTCTCGGACGTGGTGCCAAAGATCGACGCGCCAAACACCAAGATGGTTGCGGGGGCGTCGTTGAGGCACAGGTCGTGCCACAGTTCGTCGTAGGCGCGCTGCAAAAACGTGCCGTACACACCAAAGACTGGCTTGGCGCCCGAGCGTGCAAGCGCGGTGGCAAAGGTCACGGCATGCTCCTCGGCAATGCCCACGTCGACAAACTGCTTGCCGGCGGCAGCGCGAAGCTCGGGTGTAAAACCCATGATGTAGGGTGTGGCGGCCGTGATGCCCACAACCTGCGGATCGCGCTCGATGGCAGTGCTCAGGGCCTCGCCCGTAATGTCGGCATAGGTGCGCGGCGCAGGCTCGCTCGGATGGCCCGGGCAGAGCTTGCGCCCGGTCGCCATGTCAAACGGACCCACGTGGTGCCAGCGTTCGGGGTCGCTTTGGGCTGGCTCAAAGCCCTTACCCTTGGCGGTGGAGACGTGCAGCACGATGGGATGATCGATATTGCGCAATTCCTGCAGCGCGTCGACGAGGGCTAACACATCGTTACCGGCGTCCAGATAGCGGTAGTCGAGCCCCATCGCGTGGAAAACGTTGCGCTCACAGGTGCCGTTGCTGGCGCGAAGCTCGGCCAGATTGCGATACAGGCCACCGTGGTTTTCGGCGATGGACTGGTCGTTATCGTTGACGATGATGATCAGGTTGCTGTCGAGATCGGCGGCATTGTTAAAGCCCTCAAACGCCAGGCCGCCCGAAAGCGAGCCGTCGCCAATGATGGTGATGACGTTGTACGCATCGCCCGCCAGGTCGCGAGCGTGCGCTAGGCCGCAGCCCAGGCTCACCGAGGTCGAGGTGTGACCCATGGCGAACAGGTCGTGCTCGGACTCGTCGGGATTGGCAAAGCCAGAGGCCTCGCCGTAGCGTGCCGGGTCGATATAAGTGTACGCGCGCCCGGTCAGCGCCTTATGGGCGTAGGTCTGGTGCGAAACGTCAAAGACAATCTTGTCGATGGGGGAGTTAAACACGCGATGAAGCGCAACCGTAAGCTCAACGACGCCCAGGTTGGGGGCAACGTGCCCGCCGATGGCGGCGGAGCTTTCGAGGATGGCGTGGCGAATCTCGTCGCAGAGCTGCGGGAGCTCGGCACGATTAAGAGCCTTGACGTCCTCGGGCGTTGTCGTTTGCGTAAGCAGCATCGTTGTGGGTTACTCCATGCGAATCGAGCGCCGGCACTCCCTCGGCCGGCACAATTGCACAAGACAGTCTCGCACATTTTGGCGTTTGATATGTGACGGCGGCGCGGTAATTCGCCAACTGGTGGGGCAAAACGTTTTGTCCGATGCCATACTGATGTGTTCCATGATGTTTTTATCGATTGTGCACAGGCCGTGGCTTGCCGCCGTGAGCCGCTGGAAGGAGGCAGCATGTCCGATGCCGTTCGTGCCGAGAAAATCGCGCGCGAAGTAGACCATGCTGCCCGTCAACTGGCACAGGCGGGCCGTCTGGACCTGACGCGCGAGTTTATCCAACATGGCGATGTGACGGTCTATGCGCACGTGACTTCGGTAGCGCGGGCGAGCCTGTCCTTTGCCGAGCGCCTGGGCCGCGTCGGTGTTTCGGTCGACCGCGCCTCGTTGCTGCGCGGAGCCTTGTTACACGATTACTTTCTCTACGATTGGCACGACCCCGACCCGAGCCATCGACTGCACGGATTCCGGCATCCATTTTTTGCTCTGGCGCGTGCCGAGGAAGATTTTGAGCTGACGCCGCGCGAGCGGAATATTATCGTGCGGCATATGTTTCCGCTGGTGCCGGTTCCGCCGACGTGTCGCGAGGCGTGGATTGTGTGCCTGGCGGATAAATGGTGTGCTCTGCGTGAGACGGTCGCCGGCCGCCTGCCGCGCAAGGATGAGACGGACGATAGCGTGAGCAAAGCATCGAGTGAAAAGAGGAGAGGGTAGACGGTGGAAACCGCGATTGATATGGCGTTTGGCGGCGCGACGCTTGCCGCCTGCCCACTCTCGGCACTGGTGCTCTCGTTTGCCTTTTACGGGTTTTGCGGTTGGGTATGGGAGTCGACAGTATGCGCCATGCTCAATCACGGACGATTTGCCAACAGTGGCTTTTTGCTGGGGCCGTGTTGTCCTATCTATGGTGTGGGCGGCATTGCCTGCTGGCTTTTGCTGCGCGGGATTCCGGATGCCTCGAGCCAGTTTGTCGCCGCGGCGCTTGTATGTAGCGCAATCGAGTACAGCGTGGGCCTTCTATTGGAAAAAACAACAGGCGCGCGCTTTTGGGATTACTCGCACCTGCCGTTTAACCTGCATGGACGCATCTGCCTGTACTGGGCCTGCGCGTTTGGCTTGGGTGCGCTGTGCATTTGCCGTTTAGTGGAGCCGGCATTGCTGGGGCTGCTTGGCCATCTGCCGGTGCTGATTGTGCGGCTGTCCGCCTTTATCGCCGCGGTCGCGATGATGGTCGACGCGGTGTGCTCTTTGGCCAGCTGGCGTCGCCTGTTCGATCAGCTGGAGCGTGTGCGCGCTGACCTTGCCGACCGCATCAATGAGTCGCTTGCCGATGCCTCGGACTCAATGCTCGAACGTATTCCCGATTCTACGATTGACTCGGTGGCACAGACGCACATCCGCAGCCGTGCCGTTAACGCGTGGCTGGCGGAGCTGGGCGATGCGACGCTCGATGCCCTGCGCGAGAAGGCTTCGATGCCGACGTTTATCTCGGATGGTGCTCGCGGCTTGGCGCTCGCTGCCCGCCGCGTGGCCGATGCCGCGCCGAGCATGCCGCGTCCGTCGCTCGGTCGTCGCCTTGCCGGCAAGCGCATGAGCCGTCCGGTGCCAAGCGTGTCGCTCAGCCGACGCGACCTGCGCTTCTTCAATGCCTTCCCACGCTTGCGTATCAACCGCTACGAGGGCGTCATCCGAGCAACTAATCTCCGCGACCGCGCCCACGAGCTGTTTCGGCGCTAAGAGCTGGAGTCGTAGAGGTGCCTTGCAAGTGCGTGTTTCCTAGGGAAGTCACCTTATCGCTCTGCCCAATCGTGATTCCCCTAGGGAAAACACACTACTGCCGCCGGCGACTGTGATTCCCCTAGGGGAAACACGCTAAAGAGCGCCTAGCCGTGTTTTCCCTAGGGGAATCACGTTTGAACTGAGGCTACGAGGCGTCTTTGATACCAGAGGGTCTAGAGGGGGCAAGGAAACTGCCGCCTGCACCTCGAGGACAACCGTTCACCGAGCGACGTAGTTGTGGTGCGCACCGGGATGACGTCTTTGACCTGCGGCGTCAAGCAGTACGTCAAGCTTTTGGTCAGTTAATGGCAAGAGATTGGCAAGGTGCTTTTTGGCTATGCTGCCTCTATTGGGAGGTGGCTTTCGTGAGGAATACCAGCGCACGGCAAAGGATTGAAGAACAGCTTGATGGGGCGGAGCGCTTGCAGCGTTGTCTAGTGCCCAAAACCAGGGCGGATCGCGAAGCACTTCGTCGCGCCGTAGCGGCAGGGGTGGCCGTGCGTCCGTTTAGCGGGATGTTCATGCGCGCTTCCACGTGGAATGCGCTCAAGACGAGTCCGCGCGTTCGTTGGCGCTATGTTCAAAATACGTTTCTCGACGAGCACCCTGACGAGGCTGTCTGCTCCTTTTCCGCTGCGCTTGACCATGGACTTTGGGTTTCGAAGAAATATCTGGACACAATTCATCTTGTAGCTAGCGGGCGCTCGCATGGTAGGTGCGGCACGGGAATCCATCGGCATGAGTGTCCTCTAAATGAGATCGAGCTAAACGGCACCGTGAAACGAACGACGCTAGAACGGACGGTGCTCGACTGCTCACTTGTTGCTTCTTTTGAAGACGGTCTGGCTATAGCTGATAGCGCCCTGCGGTTCTGCAAGCTTGATATCCAAAAGTATCGCGACTATGTTGAAGCGCTGGCGCGATGTCGCTCTGGGGCCTTTTGCGCTGAGATGGTAGCACGCTATGCCGATGGCGCTTCGGAGAGCGGCGGCGAATCCATCGTGCGCGGATTGATTGTCGCGCTGGGTTACCTTCCTCCGACCATGCTGCAAGCCGAGTTTGTTGACCCGATCGATGGCGGTGCGATCCGTGCCGATATGTACTACGAGTTGCCGAATGGGCTTCGCTTAATTATTGAGGTCGATGGTTTTGGCAAATACGTTGGTGCGGACGGCCTGGGAAAAGAGATGCAAAGGCGCTTGGTTGCAGAGCGTCAACGAGAGTCGCACATTACGGCTCTGGGCATTCCGGTCATGAGGGTACAATTTAGTCGAGTGTACGAGGACGGTTATCTCGAACACCTACTGAGGCGTTTCGGCGTGCCAAAAGTCGCTCCTCATATGTAGTGTTGGGCAGTGGAGGAGATGCTGATAAGGGTTGTTTTGCGTGGTGTGGTTTTTTGATATGGTCATCAGCTTCGTTTGCCTTAAGGGGGCGTTACCCTGCTCCGCCCAGTTGTGATTCCCCTAGGGAAAACACACTACTGCCGTCGCCGACTGTGATTCCCTTAGGGAAAACACGCTAAAGAGCTCCTAGCCGTGTTTTCCCTAAGGGAATCACGGATGAATCTGATGCGGAGTCTGCCTTGGGACTGCCTTGCCTCTGCATATAGCTGATTTGAAATGTGGGCATAGATGGCCTCTCGATTTACGCGTTTCCCATTGGTTTCGTGTCCGTTGCCGTGCCGTTTCCAAGATTGCGGCACCGTTTCCATTCGACAACGCTGCGTTTAACAACGCCGTATCTGGTCTACACCAGTTGCCCCTCGGCCGCATTATGGGCGCCGACAACGTTTATGCGATCAAGGGGGAGCGAATGTACGATACGGGATCGACAACGTTTATGCTCATCTGCACCATGCTCGTGTTTTTAATGACACCGGGCCTGGCGTTTTTCTATGGCGGCCTGTCCAGGCGCAAAAATGTCATCAACACCATGCTTATGTGCTTTGGCACCATTGGCCTGGTTGGTGTGCTGTGGATTGTTGCTGGCTGGTCGCTGGCCTACGGCGGCGACGGTTCCAGTCCGTTTATTGGAGGCCTTGACCAGCTGCTGTGCCTGCCGGTGCTCAACCAGGTGCTGCAGGCGGCCGAGGGCAATGCTGCGGACGGTGCCGTCTACCCGGAGATTATCAACATCGCCTTCCAGATGGCATTTGCCATGATCACCTCCGCTATCGTCACGGGCAGCCTGGCCGGCCGCGTTAAGTTTGGTGCCATGACGGCCTTCCTGGGCATTTGGCTGCTCGTGGTCTATGCGCCGCTCGCCCATATGGTTTGGGGCGGCGAGGGCTCCTTTATCGGCGACGTCATCGGCGCACTCGACTTTGCCGGCGGCGACGTGGTGCACATTTCGTCCGGTCTGACGGGCCTGATTCTCTGCCTGATGCTCGGCCGTCGTCGCGGTTTTGGCATGGTGAGCTATCGCCCGCATAACGTGCCGTTTGTGGCGCTGGGCGCCGGCCTGCTTTGGTTTGGCTGGTTTGGCTTTAACGGCGGCAGCGAGTTCAAGGCCGACGCCGTGGCGGCGCTCGCCATCCTCAACACCGTGACGGCCAGCGCGGCGGGCATGGTCTCGTGGCTTGCCGTCGAGCGCGTGCGCACCGGCCGCCCCACGCTGGTGGGTGCCAGCACCGGTCTGGTTGCGGGCCTTGTGGTGGTCACGCCGGGTGCGGGCTTTGTCGAGCCGTGGGCGGCGCTGGTCACGGGCCTGATCGTATCGCCCGTCTGCTACCTGGCCATCAGCCATCTTAAGACCAAGTTTGGCTACGACGATGCGCTCGACGCGTTTGGTTGCCACGGCATCGGCGGCATCTTGGGCGGCGTGCTCACAGGCCTGTTCTGTGTGCCGGAGCTCTCGTGGACTGGTAAGGGCGGCCTGTTCTACACGGGCGACGTGTCGCTGCTCATCTCGCAGATTTTGGGCATTGTGGTGACGGTCGCTATTGTACTGGTGCTCGACTTGGTGATCGCCGCGGTGGTCAAGGCACTGTTCCACGGCAGCCTGCGCGTGGACGAGGCCGACGAGGCGCTGGGCCTGGATGCGAGTCAGCACGGCGAGAGCGCGTATCCCTCCTTCTCGGGACTTGACTAGCGGTACGGCTTCCCAGGCACCCGACCTTGCCCCTCAAACCGTCGCTTGCGTACCGAAGTACGCGGCGCTCCTCTTTCGGGGCAATCTCGGGCACCTGGAAAACCCGTGCCATGTGAAGAACAATCAATTTCTTTTATTAAAGAGAGGAATTCACTATGAAGAAGATTACGGCGATTGTTCGCGCCGAGAAGCTTGAGGTTCTTAAAGATGCGCTGTTTGCTGCTGATGTTCGCGGTATGACTATCAACCAGGTGCAGGGCTGCGGTGCACAGCATGGCTGGAAGGAATACGTGCGCGGCAACGAGTTGCTTGTCAACACGATTCCTAAGGTGCAGTTCACGCTCATTTGCGCCGACGAGCACGTCGACGGCATTGTCGACATCATCTGCAGCGCCGCCCGCACCGGCGCCGTCGGAGACGGCAAGATTTGGGTCGAGCCGGTCGAGGAGGTCATCCGCATCCGCACCGGCGAACACGGCCCCGCCGCGGTGTAGGATCGACCACCTGCCATCCGCAACGTTAAAATACCGCAATGAGGCACAAGACTTGCATTGCGGATGGACAGATTATGGGTCGTAATAAATATCCCGAGGAGACGGTCGCGAAGATTCTCGACGCGGCACTGGAGCTCTTCTGCGTACAGGGTTATGAGGGGACGAGCATTCAAGACATCGTCGACCGCCTCGATGGCATGACCAAGGGTGCTGTCTATCATCACTTTAAGAGCAAAGAGGAGATTTTCAACGCCGCATTTGATCGGGCAATGGCTCCGATTGTTGAGCACCGTCGCTCAACGCTTGGTATCGGTAATATGACCGGAGCCCAAAAGCTCAAGCGACTGTACGCGCCCGAGTCTGTCGTTCCGCAAATTGAGCTATGGGCACGCATGCATCCTGCGGCAGATCCGGTAAAAAGCTCGCGTCTACTGGCGATGCAGTACCAGGGCTCGTTCGACGAGTCGGCCGATGGCTGTCTTTTGCCAGTGATCGAGGAGGGCATCGCCGACGGCTCCATTGCGTGCAAATGCCCGCGCGAAGCGGCTGAGGCCGTATCGTTGTTGGCGAATCTTTGGCTGCTGCCGCTGTTCCGTCCGCTCGAGACCAAGGATCGAATGCTCGCTCGCGCGCAATGTTTGGCGCAGATGGCGGCCGCGGTGGGGCTCGATTTGGGTAATGAAGTGCTTCAGACAACGGCTCAGATTTGGGACGTATGGAACCGTGCTGGGTGGTAATATAGATACTGACGGTATGTAATTGATTTGTAAGGGTAGCCACGGCTGCCCTTTTCAAGTCATTAAATACATACTAATGGTATGTATAGGGGGCAGGCTTATGGCTGGAATGCGGAGGAGCAATGTCTCGTTGGCGCAAAAAACAGTGCGATCTATCAGGCTTTTCGGTCTTCTTGTTGCACAGCTGTGCGCGTATTCGATGTTGTCGGCACTGTGCTTTGTGTGCCCGCTTTACTTGTTCGATTGCAGCGGCTCGTCAACGTTATATGGTGCTGTCGCGGCGATAGCGTTCGTGCCGGGCGTGCTTGCGACTCCGGCTGGCGGAATCTTGGCGGATCACGGGAGACATCGCGGGGTTCTTGTGGTGCTCGGCATTGTTCTGATGGCTGCATCACTGCTGTTTATCCCCATGAAGTGTTCGCTGCCTCTTGCGGTTGTCGTGGCAGCAATGCTTTGCGTCCAATATGGCATCCAATCGCTGCTGAAACCGATGCTTCAAATTGAGACGGTGCACATGATGGGCCAAGAAAAGGTTGACCGTGCCACAGCGTTGGTCTCGCAGGTAACCATGGCGAGCAATATCTTGGGGCCTGTAGTCGGGACGGCAGTCTATGGGTGCTTTGGTATCGATGCTCTATGCGAAACCGCGGCGTTGACGTTTGCGATGTCAGCCCTGCTGTTCGGGGGCGCACTCAAGCAAAATGCCTCATCTGGAATGACAGGGGACAGTACGACTTGCTCGACATGCCGAAGCGATTTTCGGGAGTTGATTCGGTACCTGTCTCAAAACTCATCATTGCTCGTTGTGTTTTTGATTGCGGCTATTTTGAACCTTGCGTTAGTTGGGTTAACGATTGGTGCTCCCGTTATTGTTGCAAAGCATCTCGGAATGCAGTCATCCTTCGTTGGGATTATTGAGGTGGCTATGGGCTTAGGTGGTCTTGTCGGCAGTGGTTTGGTCGGTATTTGGCCGCATCGTTTTTCCTTCAAGGGCATATGTCGATATGTTGCGATGATCTGTTTTGGAGTCGTGCCGATTATTGTCACGCTACTGAGCGGTCCTGATGAATTAGCGTTTGCCGCGCTTGCGGCCGGCTCGGCATGGGTCATGGCGTGGGCAAGCATTACATCGGTCGAAATCGTTTCATTTGTTCAGCGGTCAGCGCCAAAGGAACTCTGCGGAAAAGTGCTGGCACTCGTTTATATGACGCTTTCCTGTGCAACGCCTATTGGCCAATTGGTTTACGGGCTCGCATATGATCGATGGACACCGGCGATTGTATTCGCAGGCATGTTGGCGGTGCTGACGTTGACGACGGCGCTGTTTTATCGGCTGAAAAGTCGCTTGTGGCGATTGTCTTAGCGCGCTGGGGCACCGTGAATTTGTGAAGGCAGTGGCACGTCGCGTCGTGACGGCATTGTTTGGGCGTGCCTCTCCTTCGTCTACAATATCGTGCAGACGAAGGAGAGGCACGCCCATGATCAAGATGTTTGCGAGTGACTTAGACGGAACGCTGCTGAACGCCCTGCATGAGGCGGATGGGACCATCCGCCGTGCCATTCGCGAGCTGACCGAAGCTGGCCTGCATGTGGTTCCCGCGACCGGACGCTCGACGCTGCCGATCGGCGAGCATGGCTTTACGGGCCTGGCGCTTGACGCCTGCTGCTCCAATGGATCCATCGTGCGCGACAGTCATGGCGAGGTGCTCAAAACCTGGACCATTGACCCGCAGATCACCGAGGAACTGCTCAAGGAGTTTCCGGACATTTGCTTTGATTGCTCCACGCCCGATGGCATGTTCTCGAGCGGCTCGTTCGAGATGCATCAGGCGGGCTTTAAAAAGGACAGCCCTATCAAGCGTATCGTGATGCGTGGCATGCGTGCACGTGGCGGGTATCACGAGGAGCAATATTTCGACCAGTCGATCGGTGACATCCTGCGCCACGATGTGTGCAAGATCAACTGCCGCGTGACCTCGCCCGAGCTGGAGCGTGACCTTAAAGCATATTTGGCCGAGCGATCGGACCGCGTGGTCAACGCGCCGTTCGATCCGGTGATGTTCGAGATCACGGACGTGGCGTGCAACAAGGGCGAGAGCGTGGCCTGGCTGGCGGGCTACTACGGTATTGCCGAGGATGAGGTCGCGGTCTACGGCGACGGCGGCAACGATATCGCCATGCTCAATCGTTTTCGTCACAGCTACGCGACCAAAAACGCAAGCGATGCAGCCAAGGCCGCCGCGAGCGCGACTATCGGCAGTTGCATGGTCCACGCCGTTCCCAAACACATGCTCGCCACCATGCACAAGCAAAACTCCCGCACCGTCATCGAATAATGTGACAAAGGGACAGTCCCTTTGCCACAGGCGACGCTGGTCTCTTGAAATACGAACAAACATTCGCATATCTAACTGCGCTTTGATAGAATTGATACTGTTGGCGGCAGTTCCATGTGCCGGGCAACGCCCTCCATCTGATGGGAGGTGATGTCCATGACCGATCTGATTGATTTTGTGAGACTTCTGACCGCTTTGGTCTCGTTCTTCACAGCGCTCGTCGGGCTTTCCGAGGCACTCAAGCAACGTTCGAAGCAACGTAAAAAGGGTCGCCGCCGCTAAGGCGTTGACCCCTTAATCCAAGCAACGGCGCTGCCCAGCCAGCTACAACTTGGGCTGCCGTCGACACTATTCTACCCACGAATGACATTTTGGACAATCGGTAATGCCGCTCTAAAAGCCTGGCACAACCGGCACAACCTAGGCGGTCGCTGGATGTGACAAAGAGGCTGCCCCTTCGTCACATTCCAAATATTGCCTTTACGTGTTGATACACACGGTGTGCAATAATACTCGCACTGTGCAATAGCGCACAGGCTGAGTAACAAGGAGGACGCTTGTCCCAGCTCGAGAAATGCGACCGCCGGTCCCTTCGCTCGCAGCGTGCCCTTCGCCAGGCACTTGCCAGCGAGCTTGCCGAAAGCAGCGACCTTTCGCGCATTAACGTCGCGTCGCTCACCGAGCGCGCCGGTCTTACACGCCGCACGTTCTATTCGCACTACCGCGATATCCCCGACTTTATCAGCCAGATCGAGGACGGCCTGCTTGCCGAGATTCGCGAGCGGGTGGAGCTTATCACCGCAGCTCAATTACCCGATCTTTACCGCAACGTTGACGAGCTCGAGCCGGCACCCGGTTCGGTTGAGCTGCTTCACTATCTTGCGGCTAATCGCGACCTTATCGGGGCCCTGCTGGGCCCGGGCGGCGACCCCGCCTTTATTAAAAAGATCATCGATACCGCACGCGAGGCCGTGGTGCCGCGTGCGCAGACGGGCATTTTGGGCTTGGCGCTGGGCACCTTCTTTGACTACTACGTCACCTATGTCGTGAGTGCCGAGGTCGGCATGATCCAACGTTGGTTTGAGCGTGACCTTTCCGAATCGCCCGAGGCCATGGCGCGCATTATGACGGTGCTCGCTTTTGTGCGCCCTGGTGATCTGTATGGCCAACCCATCGATATCAACGTGCCGGAATACGGCATGAAGCTATTGAATCTGCAGCTCGAGGACGCGGTCGACACCACCGCAACCGTCGAGTCCAACAACTAAGAGGAGAGACAGATGAGCAAACTCGTCGAGGGCATCAAGGACCGCATGGTCGCTGCCGCACGCGAGGCCGCGCCCGCCGTGGTGGACGCCGCGCAGAAGGCCGCGACCGTGGCTGCCGAGAAAGTTGCCGAGGCAGTTGCCGATGCCAAGAACGCGGCAGGGGAGACGTCCGTCGCCACCGAGCCCGCCGCCACCGAGCCCGCAGTCACCACCGCCGCCCACGCCCCCGAAGGCGCGATCTTCAACCCCGAGAATGCTCGCGGCAACCTGCACCTGGGCATCGACGTGGGTTCCACTACCGTTAAGCTCGCCGTGCTCAACGACGACAACCAGATCGTCTACGCCAAGTACCAGCGCCACCACACCGACGTCCGCGCCTGCGCCCGCGACCTGTTCGAGGGCGCTGCGACCGTGCTGCCGACGGCCCAGATGACCTGCGCCATTACCGGCTCGGGCGGCCTACTGCTGTCCCAGTGGCTCGACCTGGAGTTTGTCCAGGAGGTCATCGCCAGCAAGCGCGCCGTCGAGACCCTCATCCCAGCCACCGATGTCGCCATCGAGCTGGGCGGCGAGGACGCCAAGATCATCTATTTCGACAACGGCATCGAGCAGCGCATGAACGGCACCTGCGCCGGCGGCACGGGCGCGTTCATCGATCAGATGGCAACCCTGCTGCACACTGACGCCAGCGGCCTTAACGAACTCGCGGCCAACGCCACCACCATCTATCCCATTGCCAGCCGCTGCGGCGTTTTTGCCAAGACCGACGTCCAGCCGCTGCTCAACGAGGGCGCCCGCCCCGAGGACGTGGCTGCCTCCATCTTCCAGGCCGTCGTGACCCAGACCATCTCGGGCCTGGCATGTGGCCGTCCCATCCGCGGCAACGTCGCCTTCCTGGGCGGCCCGCTGCAGTATCTCTCCGAGCTGCGCCACCGCTTCTACCTCACGCTCAACCTGGATGAGGAGCACCGTATCGTGCCCCAAAATGCCCACCTGTTTGTGGCGAGCGGCGCCGCCATGGCGCACGAGTCCAACAAGCTCAGCACGTTCCCGCAGCTCATCGAGGCCATCGACAGCTTGGGTGACACGCAGGGTGCCGAGGTCGAGCGCCTGGATCCGCTCTTTGCCACCGACGAGGATTTTGCCGAGTTCAAGACTCGCCACGACACCGAGGTCGTCCCCAAGGGTAAGCTCGACGGCTACACCGGCCGCGTGTTCATCGGTATCGACGCCGGTTCCACCACCATGAAGGCCGCGCTCGTGGGCGAGGACGGCCAGCTGTTGCACACCTGGTACGGCAACAACAACGGTGACATCCTGGGCACGGCCAAGGTCATCATGGCCGATTTCTACAACCACATCCCCGCCGGCTGCACCATCGGCCACGTGACCACCACGGGCTACGGCGAGGCACTGCTCATCGAGGCCCTCAAGGCCGATTCCGGCGAGATCGAGACCGTCGCGCACCTGCGCGGCGCCAAGGCATTCCTGCCCGGCGTCGAGTTTATCCTGGACATTGGCGGCCAGGACATGAAGTGTCTGCGCGTCAAGGACGGCGTCATCGAGCACATCATGCTCAACGAGGCTTGCTCGTCGGGCTGCGGCAGCTTTATCGAGAGTTTCGCCGTGTCTATGAACATGGACGTGCGCGCGTTCGCCGATGCCGCCATCCACGCTAAGGCTCCCGTCGACCTGGGCAGCCGCTGCACGGTCTTTATGAACTCGCGCGTCAAGCAGGCGCAAAAGGAAGGCGCCACGGTGGGCGACATCGCGGCCGGCCTGTCCTATTCCGTCATCAAGAACGCCCTGTTCAAGGTCATTAAGCTGCGCGACCCCAAGGAGATCGGCAACCAGGTGATCGTCCAGGGCGGCACCTTTATGTCCGATGCCACGCTGCGCGCGTTTGAGCAGCTCACCGGCGTTCACGCCGTGCGTCCCGACATCGCCGGCTGCATGGGCGCCTATGGTGCGGCCCTGCTTGCCCGCGATCGCGCCGGCGCCGACGGCACCTCGACCATTCTTTCTGCCGAGGACATCGCGCACCTTACCGTGACGCAAAAGCATGTCCGCTGCGGCCGTTGCTCTAACAACTGCCAGCTTACCGTCAACGACTTTGGCGGTGGCAGGCGCTTCATTACCGGCAACCGCTGCGAGAAGGGCGCCGGCCACAAAAAGCAGAAGACTGAGGCCCCCAACCTCTTCAAAAAGAAAAATGAGCTGCTCTTTAACCGCGAGGTGCTGAGCCCCGACGAGGCCCCGCGCGGTACCGTCGGCATTCCGCGCGCGCTCAACATGTACGAGAACTACCCCTTCTGGCACGCGTTCTTTACGCGCTTGGGCTTTAGCGTGCAGCTGTCCGACCAGTCGAGCAAGAAGACCTACCAGGCGGGCATCGAGTCCATGCCGTCCGAGAGCGTGTGCTATCCGGCCAAGATGAGCCACGGCCACGTGATGAACCTCGTCGACCGTGACGTCGACTTTATCTGGATGCCGTGCGTGCGCTGGGAGCGCAAGGAGGACCCGACCGCCGGCAACTGTTACAACTGCCCCATCGTCATGAGTTACCCCACGGCGCTGGCACTCAACATCGACGAGATCCGCGAGCAGAACATCGAGTTCCTGTATCCGTTTGTGCCCTATCACGATAAGACCGAGCTCAAGCGCCGTCTGTACCAGGTGCTCGCCGTCGACCGTGTGGCCGATGCGCAAGCCGGTCGCGGTCGCGTGCGCGGTCCCAAGATCACGCGCTCCGAGGTCGATGCCGCCGTCAACGCTGCCTTTGAGGCCGACGCGCGCTTCCACGAGGACATCCAGACCATGGGCGAGGAGGCCCTTAAGTGGGTCGAGGACCACGGCGGCCACGGCATTGTGCTCGCCGGTCGTCCCTACCATAACGACCCCGAGATCAACCATGCCCTGCCCGAGCTTATCTCGAGCTTTGGCTTTGCGGTCTTTACCGAGGATTCGCTCGCGCATCTCGTGAAGCCCGAGCGCCCGATTCGCGTCGTCGACCAGTGGATGTACCACAGCCGCCTATACGCCGTCGCCCGTTTTGTGACGATGCGCAACGACCTGGACCTGATCCAGCTCAACTCTTTCGGCTGCGGCCTGGACGCTCTGACCACCGACCAGGTGCAGGAGATCCTGGAGGCCAGCGGCAAGATCTACACCGTGCTCAAGATCGACGAGGTGTCCAACCTGGGCGCCGCGCGCATCCGCATCCGCTCGCTCATGGCGGCGCTTAAGGACCAGGAGGCCGAGCGCTTGGCCGAGGCCACGGCCGCGGGCGAGGCCTACGAGCAGGGCGATGCCGCGCCGGTGGCACCTTCCACGGATGCCCCCGCGTTCGCGAGCCGCAAGTACACGTTCGAGGCGCAGCGCAAGAGTGCTTCGACCGCGTGGCCCAAAGTGCCCTTTACCGAGCAGATGCGCGACGAGGGCTACACCATTCTGTGCCCGCAGATGGCGCCGATCCACTTTGACCTGGTCAAAGAGGTATTCCGCGGTGCCGGCTACAATTTGGAGCTGCTGCCCTCGACCGATCACGACGCCGTCGAGGCCGGCCTGCGCTATGTGAACAATGACATTTGCTACCCGTCGATTCTGGTGACGGGCCAGATCATGGAGGCCATCGAGAGCGGTCGATACGACCTGTCCAAGACAGCCGTGGTTATCAGCCAGACCGGCGGCGGCTGCCGTGCCACCAACTACATCGCGCTCATCCGCAAGGCGCTGCGCGAGAGCGGCCACCCCGAGATCCCGGTGATTTCGCTTTCGGCCGTGGCGCTCGGTGAGGACAACCCCGGCTTTAAGATTACGCCGGCGCTGCTCAAGCAGGCCGTGTACGCGGTGCTCTTTGGCGACGTGATGATGCAGATGCTCTACCGCTGCCGCCCGTACGAGGCCACGCCCGGTGCCGCCAACGCGCTCTACGAGGAGTACATGGCGCGCGCCCGCAAGCTGGCGCCTAAGTTCAACAGGCATAACTACACCAAGCTTGCTCGCGAGGCCATCCGCGCGTTCGACACCATGCCGCTCGTGGGCGAGGGTACCAAGCCGCGCGTGGGCGTGGTTGGCGAGATCTTGGTCAAGTTCCACCCCACAGCCAACAACCACGTGGTCGACGTTATCGAGCGCGAGGGCTGCGAGGCCGTGGTGCCGGGCCTGCTCGACTTCTTCCTGTACTCCATGAGCAACGCCGAGCTTCAAAAAGACGAGCTGGGAAGCTCTGCCACGGCGCGCGCTAGCATGCAGGCGCTCATTAAGCTCGTGGACTGGATGCGCACGCCGGTGGAGGAGATGCTCGAAAAGTCCCGCCGCTTTGAGGCACCCGAGCGCATCGGCACCATGGCGGACAAGGCTCGCACGGTGCTCTCGGTGTGCAACAACATGGGCGAGGGCTGGTTACTCACGGCCGAGATGCTCGACCTGATTGACCATGGCGCGCCCAACATCATCTGCACGCAGCCCTTCGCGTGCCTGCCCAACCACGTGGTGGGTAAGGCCGTGATCAAGGAGCTGCGCCGCCAGCATCCCGAGAGCAATATCGTCGCGGTGGACTATGATCCTGGTGCGTCCGAGGTCAACCAGCTCAACCGTATTAAGCTCATGATCAGCGTGGCGAAGGAGAACATGCGCGCCGGTAAGGGCTTTAAGCTCGAGAAGGTGGCGCCGCTCGCGATGGACGAGGTCACCGGCCAGATGCGTGCTCATGACGGCTGTGTGAGCTGCGGCTCGGTCGACGAGAGTGCCGTGGCGTCGGTTGCTGAGCGCCTGGGACGCGGCATTAAGAAGTAACTGGCCTGCTTTGGGCTAGATATGAGACAAACGGGTGGTAGCCGTACCGGCTACCGCCCGTTTTTGCTGGACATATGTTGCGTAAATCGTTTTGTCGCAGCCTTCTGTGCACTCGAATTTCGGAAGTGCGGGAAAAAACGCGAACCTCCTGAGCACACCACCTTTTTAGACTCTCACGACCTGCGGTTTTGTTGTAAAAAAAGCCGGTCTGGTCGGCGAATCCCGATTTTTCCCCGCACTTCCGAAAACAGCGGTTCAGCAGCGTCAAAAAATGCCCTCAAAATCGAGAGTTAATGAACAGATGTAGCCGTTCGCCGCAAATTACCGTCCGTTTATAGAACCCACCCCCAGCGTGCAGTCCCCTTACGGTTGAATAAATACACATCTATGGAATTACGTAAGAGAGGACTGTTCCTATGAGCTACAAGACCGTTTGTGTTGCCGGCGGCGGCGTGTTAGGAAGCCAGATTGCCTTTCAGGCTGCCTACTGCGGCTTTGATGTAACGATTTGGCTGCGCAGCGAGGGCAGCATCGGCCGCACCCAGCCCAAGATCGATCATGTGCGCGAGGAGTACATCGCGGCAATCGAGGGTATGGCGGACGGTACGGGCGAGTGGTGTGCCGGTATCGCCGATAGCGACCAGATCTTCGACAGGGAGGCGGCGCTCGCCGCCGTTGAGCGTGCCTACTCCACACTCAAGCTGGAGCTCGACCTCGCCAAGGCCGTTGCCGACGCCGACTTGGTCATCGAGTCTATGGCCGAGGACACACAGGCAAAGATCGACTTCTACAAGAAGCTCGCCCCGGTTCTGCCGCAAAAGACCGTCATCGTGACGAACTCCTCTACGCTGCTGCCGAGCACCTTTGCCAAGTACACTGGTCGCCCCGAGAAGTACCTGTCGCTGCACTTTGCCAACTCCATCTGGAAGAACAACATGACCGAGGTCATGGCCCAGGACCAGACCGACAAGCGCTATTTCGACGAGCTCGTCGACTTCGCCAACGACATTCGCATGCTGGCACTTCCCGTCAACAAGGAAAAGAACGGTTACCTGCTCAACTCTATGCTGGTGCCGTGGCTGCTCTCGGGCCTTGACCTGTATGTCTCGGGCGTCAGCGACCCCAAGAGTATCGACCTCGCATGGACGCGCGGCACTGGCGCTCCCAAGGGCCCATTCCGCGTATTCGACACCGTGGGTATCCAGACGGCCTACAACATCGTTATGCAGTATCAGAAGGTCCCGGGCCTGGTGAGCCCGTTGCTCAAAAAGATGATGATGCCCTACAACTTTAAGGCTATGGCGTCCGTCCTCAAGAAGATGCTCGACGAAGGCAAGCTGGGCGAAAGCTCGGGCGAGGGCTTCTTTAAGTACTAAAAATGATTCCTCGGGAACGGAGGAAAACGAATCATTTTTGGTCGCCAGCAGTGAGAAGATGGACCCAGAAATAGAAAGGAGTGGCAATGGGCCGGCTCGGGCTTTGAGGACAAGTTGCTGCAGGCCCAGGGCGATTTTTCGCTCAACGCGGGCCAGCACAGCGTGACGTATCTGCCGAGTTCTGACACGGCAGCGACTGGTCGCTACCAGGTGCTGCTATACGACAACAACTTTGGTGCGACCGAGCGCTATCCCAAGTTCGACTGGGGCCAGCTGGGCTCCGCGGTGGTGACCGACTACAACAAGGGCACGCATTCGTTTGGGCGCATCTTTACAGTGGACGAGACCGCGCGCACCTACGAGCTTGTGGACCAGATCGCCGTGCCGTTTTCGGGCTATGTGAGCAGTGCGCAGCGCGTCGGCAATTCGAACAGCATGCTCGTGGCATCGGGCATGGCCAAGACCTTTATCGAGTACGACCGCTACGGACTGCCCATCGCCACCTACGAGATGGAAGCCGAAAAGCACATCTACCGCGTGTACAAGTACGAGCTGTAGCGCTGCGCTTGGCTGCGTCTGTGCCCCGTGGCTGCGCGCGCTCGCGCCGGGCCCGCCTCGCGTCCCGCATCACTTCACATCGAACTCCACGCGATCGAGTTCAGGCACGTTGAGGTCTATGAGCTTGCGGGCGACGTGGCGGTCGTGTGCCCCAAGCGCCTCGCCTGTCGTCACATGGGCGACAATCTCGCGCTCGACGACGCCCTCCTCCTCGCCTTCGGTAGCCGAGGTCTCGACGGCGACGGTGTAATCCTTAAAGCCCGGCAGCACCGCGGCAAGTTCGCGCGTAGTTTCGGTGACACCGTAGCCGTCCTGCACGCCGGTCTGCGCCGAGCCAATAGACCCCGCCGTCATAACGATGCAGGGGATGGCAAAGACTACCGTACCCACAATGATGCGGCGGCGCACCTTGCGCGATAGCTCGTCGACCTCGGCATCTTCTTCGGCGGTTACAATGCCGTCGCCGTTGAGGTCGCGCTTGAGCGGCACGCGCAAGATAAGTAATACGGCTTCGGCCGCGAGTGCGATAAAGACCACGTTGATGCCAAACTCGTAAAGCGCCGAGAGAAACAGCGACCCGCTTGCGATGGCGATGCCATAGCCCGCCGCGCACAGAGGCGGCATGAGCGCGGTCGCCACGGCCACGCCGGCGATGAGCGTGGCGGGTTCCTGGTCGCGCGAGTTGCCCAGCCCGCCTGCAAAGCCGCCTGCGAGTGCGACGGTAAGGTCCCAGACGGTGGGTGTAGAGTTGTCGATGATGGCGGCCGTGGTGGTGCCAAGGGGCGAGAGCTTAAAGTACAGCGTGGACGTGACCAGGCAAAAGGCCATCTGCAGCGCAAGGCTGGCAATGGCCTCGACGGTGATCTCGCGGTCGAGCGTTGCAATACCGTATGCCATGGCAAGGACCGAGCCCATAAGCGGGCAGATGAGCATGGCGCCCACGATGGCAATGTCCGAATCGATATCGAGGCCGATGCTTGCGATGAGCATGGCGATGATGAGGATACACAGGTGAGAGCCAGTCAGACGCGCCCCGTTTACAAAACGCTTGCGGATCACGTGATAGGGCGCGCGTCCCTCGCGAATGTTGAACGCGCGCTTTAAAAAGCGACCAGCCTGCTCGGCAGCCTCACTATGGGCTGGGCGGATGCCGTGGCGCCGGTGATGGCGCTCGCGTAGTCGCTTGATCTGTTGTTTGTCGAGTTCCATGTCCACCTCGTTCCAGCGCGGTCCGCGCAACGCGCCCGTTGTCCTAACTCTACACCGTGGCGGGCGGGGTGCCTGTTGGATGCGGAATCCGATAGGGCGGATGACGCGGGAGCAAATGCAAATCACAGGCTCAATTCCATCCCGCGAAAATATGATGCACCAGCTCCTTCAAATGTGACGAAATTGTGAAGCACAGGAGCACGAATTTCAAAAAATACGCTGGTCGCCAATGTTGCGCAACAGAATTCAAAAATCAGCTCCTACATTTTGAAGCGTATGGATACATCCGTGTCAAAGGGAGAAAGCCATGGCAAACTACAGTCCACAACACTTTGAGCCTCGGGCCAAGACTGTCAACGTCAAGGGCGTTGCTAACCGCGCCGTCGCAACCGTTTTGACGGCGGGCCTCATCGCTCAGCCGCTCATGTCGCCGCTGGCGGCAATCGCCGCACCGTCAACCGATAACGGCGATTCTGTTCAGGGGGGGGGGTAGTTCTGTAGAGAATACCGTTGCCGCCGGTAACCAAGCGGTCGTAAAGACGGCTGCCCAGCTGGCCGAGGAGTCGGCAAAGCAGCTCAAGGACGCTCAGGCCGCCTACGATGCCGCCCAGAAGAAGGCCGGCGCGGCGGGCCAGTCTCAAAAGCAGGCGCAGCAGCAAAAGAATCAGGCCTCGCAGGCCGTGACCGATAACGCCGCCGAGCAGAACGAGGCCGAGGTAGCCGCGCTTCAGGAGAAGATTGACGAGCTTAAAGCGGCCGTCGACAAGGCAGAGCAGCAGCAGAAGAAGCTGGGCGACCTGAACGATCAGCTCGAACAGGCCAACAAGAGTGTCGAGGATAAGACCCAGGCGCTCAAGGACGCCAAGGCAAAGCAGGATGAGGCCAAGAAGGCCCTCGATGATGCCCAGGCCAAGCTCGAGGCCATGGGTATGGACGAGTACGAGGCCGCCAAGAAGGCCGTCGAGGACGCGCAGGCAAAGCTCGATGACGCCAATAAGGCCGTTGCTACTGCACAGGCCAATCTGGACCAGGCCAAGGCCGCCGAGGCGAGTGCTCAGCAGGAAAAGAAGGACACTGAGGCCGCTCTGACTTCCGCCCAGGCCAAGAAGCAGGAGACTGCCGCTGCTCTCGCAGCCGCAACCACCGCGCGCGATAACGCCCAGCAGAAGTTCAACCAGGCGCAGGCCGCGCTCGATGCTGCCGTCTCGGGTACGGGTGTCGACCTGAGTGCGCTTGAGGCCGCCAAGAACGCTGCTGCTGGTGAGCTCAAGACCGCGCAGGCGGAGCTCAATGCCGCGACGGATGCCGACGCCACCGCACAGACAAATCTGCAGGCCGCCCAGGCTGCCGTCGCTGCCGCGCAGGAGAAGGTCAACGCCGCCAACGCTGCTGTGGCATCTGCCCAGTCTGCATACGATGCGGCAAACAAGGAGTACAAGGACGCGGCCAGTAAGCGTGACGCCGCGAAGACGGCATACGAGCAGGCCCAGCAGACCGAGACCGACAAGAAGGCGGAGTACGATAAGCTTGTCGAAGTTCGCAAGCAGAAGCGCAGCGAGTGGGAGGCAGCCTGCGCCGCTTCGAACGCCGCGGAAAAGGCTTATGACGCTGCTAATGCCCAGGTTGAGGCTCTTGAGCAGCAGATTGCAGACCTAAAGTCCAACATGACCGTTGACCAGGAAGTCATCAGTCAGGGTATGTTCGGCTTCATGAACTACATCATCGGCGGCAGCCAGTTCACAGCCACGCAGAAAAAGAACGCCCAGGATGCCGTATCGACGTTGACCGGCGCCGATGACAAGGCCGAATGGTATGACCAGTACGTCGATCAGGACATGTCTCGCGACACCAATCCGCTTTCCTTGGAGCAGATGCGCAACGCCTTGACATATCTCGACACCCAGAACAACCTCCGCAAGGCGAACGGCCAGTCGGCGCTCAGCGTCAGCCTCCGCATGACTGTGGCGGCAGCCCTTAATACATCATATTCATCGAACATCTGGGGACACTCGAACTGCTATTTCGACAACGGGGAGAATCTTGCCGGCGGAGGCGGCGCATATACCGGCGGCGAGACCGAGGATACACTCGGTTGGCCCTACACCGGCCTCTACACACAGGAGAAGGAGGCATTCGATAAGTACGTCGAGAAGAATAGTGACCTTGGAAACCATCGATATGATTCCTACTATATCTACCAGCACTACAGCAGCATCTACCATGAGTGCGGGCACTATCTCAACATCATCGATGCCGGCACGAAGGCTATTGGCATCGCGACCGGTAGCGGTAAGAACACCGATTCCGAGGTAACAATCTTCGATTACAGCTCTTTTGACAGTGAGGCTGATTTCACTGTCTCCGAGTTCAAGAAGCTCCTGAACGACTACATCGATTCCGCCTACAACGCAGGCGGCACGCAGGAGCAGAAGGAGCAGCTTAAGCAACTTCAGACTAAGCTGGCAGAGGCGCAGAAGACCTTCGGTACTGCCAAGGAAGCTTATTTCGCAGCGGTAAATAAGCAGGATGCGGCGCATGATGCCTATACCGCGGCTGACACGAACGTGAACACCGCCAAGGGCGAGTACGAGAAGGCTAAGTCCGGCACCGCCGCCGCGAAGACGGCATACGACGCCGCCGAAGCCAAGCTCAAGGGCATCGACGTCAAGACGCCCCAGACCAAGCTCGATGCCGCCAAGGGCGAGGCCGCTACTGCCCAGGCAGCTCTCGATAAGGCAAATGCCACGCTCGCCGACAGCCAGACGAAGGCAGCCGAGGCCACCGCTCACAAGGCGAAGGCTCGCAGCGCCCGCGATGCCGCCAAGGCAAAATCCGATCAGGCCAACGAGGCATATGACAACGCTACCGCTTCGGTCAAGAACCTTGCCGCCAAGCGCGATGCCGCCCAGGCGGACCTTGCGAATAAGCAGGGCTCGCTTGACGAGGCAAAGAAGGCCGACGATGCCGCCCAGGCTGGTGTAGACAAGGCTCAGGCCGCAGATACGCACGCCGCGACCGCTCTTTCGGACGCCAAGCAGGCAGTTGCCGCCAAGAAGCAGGCCCTGTCCGACGCACAGGCGAAGGCCAAGGCCGCCGAGGGCGAGCTGGCTACCGCAAACAAGGCCTTCGAGCGCTTCGCCGGCGCTCAGAAGGCGGTCGACGACGCCAAGACCGCCTATGACGCTGCCGTGGCCAGTGTCGCCGATGCCCAGAAGCAGCTCGAGGCCGCCAACGAAGCCGTCGTCGATGCGAACCTCGATATCGTCAAGGCCAAGGCAGAGCTTGCCAACGACGAGGCACTCAAGGCCGATCTTGAGGCTGTCGACCACAAGGCATCCCTTGCCGCGGGCACGACGGGCAACGAGAAGCTGGTCAAGCTGAACGCTGCCTACGCTCGCTATAAGGCTGCCGTCGATGCCGCCGCTGGTCTCAAGGCTGCTCTGAGCGATGCCGATGCCAAGCTGTCCGATGCCAACGACGCCTATGCCGCCGCGCTTGCCGAGCTTAACGATGCTAAGGATGCCCTGGCTGCCGCACAGGCCGAGTACGACAAGTATCATCCCAAGGCTGAGCCGCAGGCCAAGCCTCAGGTTGCGCAGGCTGCTGCAAAGGCTCCTGTCGCCAAGAAGAAGGCAACGTCGGCCGCGCTCGCCCAGACTGGCGACAATTCCGCTCTTGCGGGCGAGGTGTTCGTCATCGGCGGTATCACCCTCGTGGCCGCTGGTGTGACGCTGAGCGATCGTCGTCGCAAGCACATGTAGTGATTCGGGCGTCGGCTCTGCAGTGAACTTCAATTCATAGCGGGACCGTCTCGATAGCCAAACGATAAGGCCGGCGCGCTGTCATACGCAGCGCGCTGGCCTTTCTTTGTTTCGATATCAAAAAGCCCGGTCGGTGGCCGCGAAAGCTACCGACCGGGCAAATCGTGGGCAATATGGTTGCTGTCGAGCAGCTGCTCAGCTTAGCCCAGCAGGCTCAGACCCACGGAGACAAACGCCAGGATAACGCCGACGATGGACTCGCCGCCGAGAAGGCCGCTGGCAACGACCAGACCCTGTTCCTGGAAGGCGGCGTCCTTGGCAGCCCTCTCCTCGTCCGAAAGACCAGCGGTGGCGTCGCGGTGGGCGGACCACTTGTCGTAGGCGAGCTTAACGCAGGAGCCCAGGAAAGCCGTGAGCGACATGTAGAACGGCAGGTACACGCCCAGGCCGATCATCATGGCCGGAATGCCGAGCCAGTACATGACGATGCCGGCGATAAAGCCGCCCGCAAACCACGGCACGCTCGGGATGCCCGAGACCATGGTGGCGACGACGCTTGCCTGCGCGGCCACAAAGCTCTTGTCGGGTCCAAAGGCGTCCGGACCATAGGCGGTTACGAGCGCGACCATGACGGCGGCAGCGACCAGGGCGCCCACGATGCCGCCGATGGCCTGGCCGACCCACTGTGCACGCGGGTTGGTGCCCAGCACGGCGCCGGCCTTAAAGTCGTTCATGACGTCGCCCGCAAGGCCGCACGCTACGGCCACGATGCCGGCGATAAAGAACAGTTTAACCTGCGCGAGCTGCGCGAAGGCAGCCACGATGAGCATAACGATGAGGCCAAAGATCTCCATGGGGTCGATGCCCGTCTGGCCGCAGCTCTGTGCGCTCATGATGGTGGTGACAAAGGTGAACAGCGTCACGATGACGGCCGGGACGGGACCAAGGTCGAGCGCGATGGCGGCGATCACGGCGATGGCGGCAGCGCCCAGGCCGATGATGCCGGCGTCGAGTTTAAGGGAGCCCGAGATGAGCGACTGCTCGTCGGTGTCGGTGGAGCTGTCGGCGGCAAGACCGCGGACGATACCGGCGACCTGCGGCAGGATGTCCTTGAGGACGACGGCGACGCCAAAGCCCATCATGAGGCCCATGCCCAGGGACTTGACGATGCCTTGCGCAGTCATAACGTCGAACAGACCGGCAGCGGTGCCGCCCACGATGATGCCAAAGTTGCCCAACAGGGCGCCGGCAAACCAGAACGCGACCGGGGCGAAGCCCACGAGGAAGCCGATGGACAGCAGCATGGGCGAGTTGTAGATGGCAAAGGTCACGCCGGGGATGTTGAGCGTGCACAGCATGCTGGGCACCACGCCCAGGGCGTCGCGCAGCACGCTGTAGATGCCTGCGATGGCCATGGAGCCAAAGAGCTGCTTACCGGTCTTGCCGCCGGCCTCGGTGGCGCGTAGGGTCTGAGCTGCGGCGTTGCCGGTGGGGAACTCCAGCGCGGCGTCCACGATAAAGTGACGGTGGATGAGCGCGGTGGCCAGCAGGCCCAGGATGGTGCCGGCGAGCGCCACGATAAACATGTCGAGCCAGCTGATCTGGTCGGCATAGCCCAGCATCCAGGCGCCCGGGATGGTAAACGCCAGGCCGCCGGCGACCATGGCGCCCGCGGACATGATGGTGTGGGTGACGTTGGCCTCGTTGAGGCTGGCGTTGCCCATGAGCTTCAGGAAGAACAGCGAGATGACGGCAGCGAAAATGATTGGCCAGGGGAGGGCGCCCATCTTGAGGGCCGTGTAGGCCGAGCTTGCCGTGATGATCACGCAGCCAAGGACGCCGATGACGACACCGCGCAGCGTGAGTTGCCCGCGCATCGAGGCGCGGTTCGAGGGATTGCTCATATTGAACTCCTTTGCGTATATCCGCTTCCCCCGGGAGCGCCGCTACGGATGCGGCGCGGGAAGTCGGGTTACCAAAGGCCGTCGCGTGAGCTCGCAAACGACCGCGCATCAGTATAGCCGCAACCTAGTCATTTTGGGATGACTGGTTTAGGTAGGCGATATACTGCTGGGCAGACGAAAGGAGCGCCGACGATGCTTAATGGGTGCGCATATATATTGACGGTCGACGTGGGTAACACGTTCATTCGCTTTGGCCTGTTTGCAGAGGATTCGGCCGCGGCGCAGGAATGCCCGCTTGCGACGTGCGAGATCACGACGCCATCGAGCATTACGGCCGACGAAGCGCGTATGCGTCTCGCTCAAGTCATGGCCGCGCTGGCGGCTGATGCGGGCATGCCCGGCGCGCTCGTGCCCACGGCGGCCGTGCTGAGCTGCGTGGTGCCGGCGCTCGAGCGCCCGTGGAAGGCGGCGCTTTCCCGTACCTGCACGGGGCGCGTGCTCACCGTGGGGCCGGGCCTCAAGACCGGCATGCCCGTGCACTACGACGACCCGGCCGAGATCGGCCCCGACCGCATCGCCGATGCCGTGGCGGCCCGTGCCGTCTACGGCTCTCCGTGCATCGTGATCGACCTGGGCACGACGACCAATATCGAGGTCAACGACGCGTGCGGTACCTTTGTGGGCGGCGTCATCGCGCCGGGTCTGGCGCTCGGCGCCCGGTCGCTTTCGGCCGCTGCGGCGCGTTTGCCGCAGGTCGAGCCTTCGGCGCCAACGCACGTCATCGGCCGCAACACGCGCGAGGCCATGCGCTCGGGCGTGGTCTTGGGCGAGGTGGCCCGCATCGACGGCATGCTCGACATGGTGCTCGCCGAGATGCGCGCGACCAAGGCCGCGGGGGAGGGCGACGTGCCCATCGTAATTACCGGCGACGATGCCGAGGCACTCGCGGCGTTGGTCGGCCACAGCCTGACGGTAGATGACGCACTGACGCTGCGGGGTCTCGCCGAGCTCTACCGCATCAACCAAAAGCCCCGCCGCGTGTAAAAGTGAGGGCGCCGGTGGGACAAACGCCCCCACCTTTCACCTGCTACAATGGGTCAAACTATTGCGATTACGGAGGTGTCTGCCATGTCGGACGATCTTCATCAAACTTCGTCAGGCAAGCGCCTGGACGTCATTAGCTGGGACGAGTTCTTTATGAGCGTGGCCATCGCCGCGCAGCGCCGCAGCAAGGACCCCAACACGCAGGTGGGTGCGTGCATCGCCAACACCAACCACCGCATCCTTTCGGTGGGTTACAACGGCACACCCTCGGCACTCAACGACGACTTTTTTCCGTGGGGTACGAGCGACGACCCGCTGCAGGACAAGCACAACTACGTGGTCCATGCCGAGGCAAACGCCGTGCTCAACTACCGCGGCTCGCTCAAAGACCTCGAGGGTTCCACGGTCTACGTCACGCTGTTCCCGTGCCATGACTGCGCCAAGATCCTGGCGCAGGTGGGCGTGGGCGAGGTCGTCTACCTGGACAATAAGTATGCCGACACCGATGACGGCCGTATCAGCCGCCGCATTCTCGACTCCTGCGGCATCAGCTACCGCCAGGTCATCGTCGATGTTCAGATTGGTACCGGGGGACAAGCTCGACAGTAATATGCGTTGTCGCTATCTGACGACGAACGCAGCTAAAAGAGTCCCGTCCCAAATTGACTACTCGTGAAAGTCGCGTCTGCGCGCATGGACGGCTCGTGAGCGGGTACACGGCTGTAGTAACATAGCTTCTGTCCGCGGGCGCGCCCGCGTAATTGTGAGAAAGGAGCCCCTGTGGCTGTTAACGAAGAGCTGCTTAAGAAGGTTCTTGAAGAGATTCGCCCCAACCTGCAGGCCGACGGCGGCGATATGGAGTATGTGGGCGTCGACGACGAGGGCGTCGTCAAGCTGGAACTGCAGGGCGCCTGCGCCGGCTGTCCCATGAGCTCGCTAACCCTTTCCATGGGTATCGAGCGCATCCTGAAGGAGCATGTGCCCGGCGTTACCCGCGTCGAGCAGGTCAATGCTTCCGGCGAGGCCGAGGACCTGTACGACGAGTACGCGCCGTTCTAAGAAGTGAAAGCTGCGGGCGATATGCTCCGCATAGACGTCACGCCCGAATATGCGGCTGCGAGCGTAAGGCCCGCGGCCGCATTTGTATGTAGGGAGCAGGGGGATCGATATGCTCAACGACCTCTACCATATGCTTGATCCCGTCGCGATCGCGGCGGGGCCCATTACGATTTACTGGTATGGTCTGGCCTATGTGGTCGGCGCCCTGCTCACGGCGGTCGTCATGTACCGCACGCAGCGTCGCTGGGGCTTTAACATCACGATTGACGACCTGACGAGTGTCGTGGTCGGCGTGGTCTTTGGCCTCATTATCGGTGCGCGCCTGTTTTACGTCGTCTTTTACGGCGACGGCTACTACTGGGCGCATCCGCTCGAGATCTTTGCCACCAATGAAGGCGGCATGAGCTTCCATGGCGGCCTGGTGGGCGGCATCATCGGCGGCGTGCTCGTGTGCCGCATGTATAAGCTCGATGCCTGGACTTTGGCAGACCTTGCCGTCATCGGCGCGCCGCTGGCCTTGTGCCTGGGCCGTTGTGCCAACTTTGTCAACGGTGAGCTGTGGGGCAAGCCGACCGATCTGCCCTGGGGCGTGATCTTTGGCGGCACCGCGGGCGATATGCCGCGCCATCCCTCCCAGCTCTACGAGGCATTCCTCGAGGGTATTGTGCTCTTTTGCATTCTGCAGGTGCTCAGCCGCAAAAAGCCGCTACTGCCCCAAGGCACGTTTATGGGCGTCTTTGTGATGGGTTACGGCATCGTTCGCTTCCTCATTGAGTTTGTGCGTGTGCCCGATGCGCAGCTGGGCTATCTGCTGGGCGGCGTCATCACCATGGGTCAGCTGCTGAGCCTGCCGCTCGTAATCGCGGGCCTGGCGCTCATCATCTTCGCTCGTCGCCGCAACCAACCCCAGCGCGTCTACCTGGACGCCTAACCACCAAAACCACCACAAAGGGGACAGGCACCTTTGTGGTGGTTTTGCCGAGTTTGATAGGTTTCTAGAAAGGCTTTCGGACTGTGAAGGATTCCGACCTCTCCACAACGGCTGCGCGCGACGCTGCCCGCATCGTCTGGTTTAAGCGCTACCCCGCCAAGCAGACGCTCATCGCATTTTTGCTCGCGCTGTTGGCGACCACGGCGTTTTCCATCGATCCCTCCCCGGTGTCGAGCAACGCAGTCTTGGCGATTGACCCCAAAGCCTCGGGCATGCTGTACGTGTGCTACGAGGTGCTCCTCTCGTTTGCCGGCCATACCGACGCGGTCATGCTGCTTGCACTTGCCTGCCTGCTCACCTTGCCGTTTCGCTACGTGTTCTTTGGCCGTGGCGACACCTGGCGCCCATCGATCATTCTGCCGTCGCTGTTCTTTGCCATCTGCATGGTGTTCGGCCGCAGCTACGATCTCACCGACTCGGCCGAGATTGTCCTTGGCGACAAAGCCCGCATCATCTGCGCCTGGATTGGCGGCGCGGGCTGGATGCTCCTAGCGATCGTGGCCTTCTATCTTGCTTTTGAGTGCCTGGATTGGCTGAGCTCTCGGCGCATTCCGTTTTCCGAGGCGCACTTTGGCCGCGTATGGCGTGTGACTCACGCCGTGCTCTCGGTCCATCCCTTTGCCGGGCCCTTCCTGGTGCTTATGATCGCCTGGGCGCCCACGCTCATCGCTTCGCTGCCTGGCCTTTTTATGGGAGATACGGGCGCGCAGATTCGCCAGTGGTTCAACTATCCCAATGGCACGAGCGACTACCTGCGCCTACTCAACCCCAACGTGCTGCTCAACGGGCATCATCCCGTAGTGCACACGGCCGTTATCGGCTCGTGCGTTCAGCTGGGGCTTTCGCTGTTCAACAGCGCTAACGCGGGTCTTGCCATCTACACCTGTGCTCAGTTCGTCATCACGGCCGCCTGCATGGCGTATTCCATTTCGTCGCTGCGCAAACTGGGCGTGAGCCTGCCGGTTCGCGGTGCGATCCTGCTGTTCTTTGCGTTTATGCCGATGTTCTCTAACTACGCGGCGTTGCTCACCAAAGACGTGCTCTTTGCCGACGCGTTCTTGGTGCTGCTGGTACAGACCGTCAAGCTCGTGGCATGTGGCTTGCCCCGTCGTGATGCCAATGTCGAGCGAGCGGGCGAGAAAGCCCCCGTGCTCTTTGCGCGCCACGACTGGCTGCTGCTCGCTCTGGGCGCCATGGGTTCCACGTTTTTGCGCAACGGCGGCCTGGTGTTTCCCCTGGCGGCATGCGTAATCGCGGCGGCGTTTTGCATATGGGACGTGCATGTGGCTCGTCGTGCAGCCAAGCAGACTGGTGCTGCGCCTTCGGGCGCCATCCCGCGTTTCCGCTGGGTTGGCGTTCTCGCGGTGCTCGCGCTCTGCCTTGCCTCTAATATGTACTTCACCAAGGTCTTTATGCCGGCGCACGACATCACGCCTGGTTCCAAGCGCGAAATCCTCTCGATTCCGTTCCAGCAGACGGCTCGTTTCGTCCAAAAGCACGACGGCCTCAACTCGGGCGTCAACCCCGCGGTTAAGGAGGACGGCACCATCGTGGAGGCTCCTTGCGACGGCTTGGTGACCGACGAAGAGCGTGCCGTGATCGACCGCGTGCTCAAGTACGAGAATCTGGGTCGCCGCTACAACCCCGACAAGTCCGATGCCGTCAAGAACTGCTTTAACGAGTACGCCTCGCAGGAGGACATCGATGCCTATTTTGCGGTATGGGCCCAGATGTTTAAGAAGGATCCCGAGTGCTATATTTCGGCGCTTATCAATAACTACTATGGTTATTTTTATCCGAGCGCGCGCGATGCCTGGGTCTACAGCACGGCGCGTAGTGCCGAGATCATGGCGCGTCCCGACAACCTCAAGTACTTCGACTTCCATCCGGTTGACAGCAACGTGGTGCGCTGGTGCGACCACCTGATCAATCTGTACCGTGTGGCGGTGCAGCGCATCCCGTTTATTTCGCTCACCATGAGCTCGGCCACCTATGTGTGGATCATGATCGCCGTGGTGGTCTACCTGCTGCGTCGTCATTCATGGCGTGCGCTGGCGATCTGGGTGCCGCTGTTGGGCGTGCTTGCCGTGTGCCTGATTGGCCCGTGCAACGGCTCGACTTACATGCGCTACCTGTATCCGGTCATCGCCTGCATGCCCTTCGCCATCGGCGCCACCGTCACCCGCAGCGACTTCCTCTGGTCCTAACTTGGTGCATTGGGGTCAGGTTTCTTTGCAGCAAAGGGGGCATCATCACGACGCCTTCATTTTGGGGTTTATCTCGCAGGCCAGTAGGTATATCATAACGACGTTTGTTTATATTGCCCGAGCATCTGCGCTGGGCTTTAGGTCGAAACCGATAGGAGACACGTATGTCCGGACACTCTAAGTGGGCCACAACCAAGCATCGTAAGGGCGCGCAGGACGCCAAGCGTTCCGCCCTCTTCTCCAAGCTCAGCCGCAACATCACCGTTGCTGCCCGTCTCGGCGGTGACCCGCTGCCCGAGAACAACGCCAGCCTCGCCGCTGCCGTTGCCAAGGCCAAGGCTCAGTCCATGCCTAAGGACAAGATCAAGTCCGCTATCGACAAGGCTTTTGGCTCGGGTGCCGATGCCGCCGTCTACGAGAACATCGTGTACGAGGGCTACGGTCCCGCCGGTGTCGCCGTCTACGTCGACTGCCTGACCGACAACCGCAACCGCACCGCCGCTGATGTCCGTTCCGCCTTCTCCCACGCTGGTGGCAACCTGGGCACCTCCGGCTCCGTCGCCTTCCAGTTTGAGCGCAAGGGCCAGATCGTCGTCGCCAAGGAGATTCTGGACGAGAACGCCAAGAAGGAGACCATGATCGCCAACGGTGCTGCCGGTGACGAGGATGAGTTCATGATGGCCATCGCCGAGGCCGGTGGCGAGGACTACGAGGACGCCGGCGAGGAGTGGATCGTCTGGACTACTGCCAACGAGGTCATGGCTGTCTCCAAGGCGCTCGAGGAGCAGGGCGTCCAGGTCAAGGGCTCCGAGACCACCATGGTCCCGACCACCCCGACCGAGGTCTCCGGCGCCGACGCCAAGAAGGTTCAGCGCCTCATCGACCGTCTTGAGGAGCTCGACGACGTCCAGGATGTTTACAGCACCATGGACATGACCGACGAGGTCATCGCTGCCCTCGAGGAGGAGTAGTGCCCGCACGGGTTAAGCCGTGCATATCTGGGCATAATGAAGCGAGCATGCAAGCCTCGTGGAATAGATGAGCCGGATCCGCGTGCGTAGAGCACCGGACCCGGCTCTTTTATAATGATGCGAACCGTTTTGCATTTCGAGAGCCGAGATTTGAAGGGAGCGCCGCGTGCGCGTACTCAAACGAGCCCTAGCGATCGTGTACCTTGCCGCTACCATCGTGGCGCTGGGTACGCTTGTCTGCCAGTTTTGGGGGCCGTATACGTATCGCTTTATGTTGCTGATGCGCGACCCCATGCCGCGCATTGTCGTGACGGCATGCGGCGGAGTTGTGGCGATCGGCGTGCTGGTAAGCTTCTTTCGCCTGATGTTTGCTCGTCGCGAGCCGTCCTGCGTGCATCCGGCGGGGGAGCGCAATATCGAGGTCACGCTCGCGGCGCTTTCTTCGTGTGCCAGGGCTGCTGCCGAGCGCGACGACCGCGTGATGATCGAGCATGTCGAGGCCCGCGTCCAAGGTTCCGACGATTCGCACGTCCGTTTTAAGGTCGAGGCTATCGCGCTTGACGATAAGGACGTGGCATCTTTGGCTACCGCGATGCAGCAGCGCATCGAGGAAGCTTGCGACACCATGCTCGGCACGCCGAGTACGACCGCGCGCGTCCGTTTTTTGCCGTCCAAGACTACCGTCCAGACCGTGGAGGTTTCCGGTGAGTGATACCAATCAAGATAAGACCGCTCGTACGCCGCGCCTGACGATTGACCAGAGCGCCACGCCGGCGAGCGAACCTGTTGATTCCAAAGCAGAGGCAACCGAGTTGCAAGACGCGGCAGCCGCGGATTTTGACGAGGCTATGGGTCTCATCAAGGGTACGGGCGCTGCCATCTGGAGCTATGCTGTGCGTCATCCCAACACCACGCTTGGCGCCGTCGCTGGCTTTATCCTCGCCGTGTTGGTGCTCACGTTGGGCCTGTGGGACACGCTCGTCATTGCATTCTTCGTGCTGATCGGCGCCGTGATCGGCCAAATTCGCGACGGCGAGAACGGGATCGTCAACTTCTTCGGCCGTCTGTTTAGCGGCCGCTAATATGTATTCGACTGTCGCATCCGCGGCAGGCATAAGGAGGAACCATGGCTTTTAATACGAAGGTCGATGTGGCCGATACCGAGCTCGAGGCAGACGAGACCGTCACCGCCGAGGCCGAGGACGTAACGCTCGAGGATGAGGCGCTCGTCGAGGCCGAGTCCGCCGATGATGCGGACGAGGATGATGAGGAAACAGACGAGTCCGAGGACTCGCTGACCTATTCCAACGGTGTGATCGAAAAGATCGTTGCTATGGCCACTCGCGAGGTTCCACACGTTCTGGGCATGAAGGGTAACCTCATGCATTTTGTGCAGGAGCAGTTTGGTGCCGAGAATCTGACCAAGGGCGTGACGGTCGAGGTCACCGATGACAATCGCGTGGTCGTCAACATCTCCGTCATCATCGAGTACGGCGCCTATGCGCCCGCGATCTTCGACGATGTCAAGGCACGTGTCACCGAGCGCCTTGCCGCGATGACCGGCCTTGAGGTGGCGGGTGTCAACCTGCGTATCGAGGACGTCATCACCCCCGAGGAGTACGAGCACCGCACCAGCCAGCACGAATAACCTTCCAAAAAGGGACAGGTTTGTTTTGGCAGATTTTATCTGCGAAAACGTTAAACGGCCGACCGCGCAAGCAAAAGCGTGGCCGGCCGTTATTTGTATGCCCCCCGATGTAGGCATACCGCTCGTCTAACTAGGGGTTGCAATCGTCGCGTTCCGCGTTACCCTAATGGGCGCATTGTTTCCAAATTGTTAACGAGGGGTTGCCGTAATGGCCGACGAGCACGAAACAGAAAGCAAGGCATGGGCGATTGAGGCCGCCGCGGCAGAGGCGGCATCGCGTGCTGCCGAGGAGATGCATCGTCCTCCCGTAGTGCCGATGGAGCGCGTGGTTGATCGCACCGATATCGAGCGCGGCGAGCGTGCCGGCCAAAAGCGCAGCCAGGAGCCGGGCTTCCCGCGCTTTTTTGCCGAGCTCAATCTGGGCCTGATTCTTACGGCCTTTGCCATCGTTGCGTTTAAAACCCCTAATCACTTTGCTTTTGGCGGCACCTCGGGCGTGTCGGTCATTCTGTCCACGCTGTTCCCGACCCTGCCCGTCGGCGTCTTTATGTGGATTATTAACGCGGTTCTCGTCGTTTTGGGCTTTATCTTTTTGGAGCGCAAGGCAATCCTGTGGAGCGTCTTCGCCTCGTTTGCGCTGTCCGCCTATGTTTCGCTGTTCGAGCTCTTTATTCCGACCGATGTCTCTCTGACGGGTGATATGTGGCTCGACCTGTGCTTTGCCGTTATCTTGCCGGCGCTCGGCAGCGCTATTGTCTTTGACATCGGCGCCTCGACGGGTGGCACGGACATTCTTGCCATGATCCTCAAGCGCCGCACGACGCTCGAGATTGGCCGTGCCCTGCTGCTGGTCGATATCGGCATCGTGACCATCGCGGCCTTTTTGTATGGCCCGCGTGTCGGTCTGTATTGCGTGCTCGGCCTGTTTGCCAAGACGCTTGTGGTCGACAAAGCCATTGAGAGCATTCACCTGCGCAAAGTCTGCACGGTCATTTGTTCCGAGCCCCTTAAGGTCGAGGAGTTTATCGTCAAGCATCTCAACCGCACGGCGACCATCAGCCGCGGCTACGGTGCCTTCTCGGGCAAGTGCGTGACGGTGATCATGAGCGTGCTGAGCCGTCGCGAGGCCGTGCAACTGCGCCGCTATGCGCGCGAAGTCGATCCGGGTGCCTTTATCACGATCGTCGACAGCTCCGAGATCGTCGGCAAGGGCTTCCGCGGAACGAACTAGCACAGACGTATTCAACGAACCGCCTGCTGGCGCCGTGTATCTTGCAAATCGGTCATCTTTGAGTATTTGACCCCACATTGGGCAATAATGATGCTAAAGACATCGTTTGCGATTCAAGTGATTCGTTCAAAATACGAAGGGATGATTCTATGTTCTGCTCGCAGTGTGGCGCCCCCATGGGCGATAACGACAAGTTCTGCGGCGTGTGTGGTGCTCCTAATGCCGGTGCCGCTGGCCCCGCTCCCCAGGGACAGCCTCAGCCCCAGCAGTTTATTCCGCAACCGCCCGTGGCGAATGCGCCAAAGGGCTGTGTGGCTCAGGCGTTCCAAGATATGACTAAGACTCCGGGCGTGCTTCAGCGTGTATGCCAAATCGCGTTTTTGCCGGCGCTGATTTGCGTTGTGTCAGTGCTCGTGTTGTTTATCCCCGTTATTGGCGGCATTGCGGCTGCCATCGGCTTTTTGGCAGCTTGCATTGCGAGTGTGTGCGGTTCCGGCTTTGGTATCGAGTGGGGCCGTGATCTTTCGCTCAAGGTCGATGACGGCATGGACCGTCCACTCATGCGTTCCACGTCGTTTGGTCTCGGAGTCTTTTCGAGCGTTATTTCGGTCGTGCTCGAGGTTATCGCTGCCATTCCCGTTATCGGTGTAGTGCTTTCGCTGGTGGAGGGCGTGGTAATTGGCGCCGCGGGCTCGTATTCTTATTACGGCTCTTATGCGCTCGAGGCTGCGCTGTTCGGTTCGCTCGGCCTGCTTGTCCTGGCGCTAATTGCCTCGGCGATTCTGGGTGTCTTCTTTAAGATGTTCGCCGACATCGCCGTGATGCACTTTGCGGTGACCGGTCGCGTCGAGAGCGCGTTTTCGCTCGATAAGGTCTGGGCGGCGTTTAAGCACAACAAGACCAAGCTGTTCTGTGCTTCGTTCCTTCCCGAGTTTTTGACGGGCCTGGTCGCCAACGTTGTCACATGGATCTTGACGGTCGTCTTTGGCGCCATTGCCTCTGTCGGTATGTATAGCTACTACTATCGTCCTACGGGTATTGAGGCAATTGTTACCGGCGGTGGCGTCACGCTCGCGCTGTTCTTGGTGCTGGTCGCTTTCGTCACCGTATTTCTTACGGTCTTTGGCAAGATGCTCAAGCACCGTGCCGTTGGCTATTGGGCCGCACGCTATGCAAGCGAGTGGGCCGATGAGGATAAGGACGACGTCCTGACTTTTGTGTTGCCTTTCGAGAAGAAGTCCGCTGCTTCGGGTTACAGTGCTCCGGATGCTTCGCCGGCACCTGCACCCGCTCCCGCGACCGAGCCTGAGCCGGCGCCCGAGCCTGAACTGGTGCCCGAGTCTGAGACGGCATCTGAGCCCGAGCCTGCGCCTGAGCCTGAGCCGGCACCTGCACCTGAGTCGGCGTCCGAGCCAAGCTCCGACGAGGAACCTCAGGACGAGTAGCCATGCCGTCTGCCATTTGGGGACGGGGTAGAAATAGTAGAAATAGCGCTTGAAGAATGAGCGGGGGCGGACGTGTCGAAACGTCCGCCCCCGCTTTGACATCGCGATGTGGCTATGACTGCGAGATGCCAGCGAATCGATTACTCGTCGTGCTTCTCCTCACGGCGTGCAGCAGCGCGTGCGTCGTGGATGCCCTTGATCGCGGCATGGCGAGCCGTTCGGGCATCATGGATGGCGTCGCGAGCCTCGGCGGTCGTCGCCTTGGCAGAGCGCAACTTGGCGGCCAGATCGGGGTTGGTTTCGGCGACCGCGGTAATCGCGGGGCCGTCGAGCTCCTCTTGCGTGGGCTCGGCCAAAAAGTCGATAGCATACTGGGCGGCCACCATGGAGCCCTTTGCCAGCACGGTCTCGTCGATCTTGTAGAAGCAGGAATGTTGGGCGTACGTGGCGCCAATCTTGGGGTTGCGCGTACCTACAAAGGCGAGCACGCCCGGTACGCGACGCAGGTACTCCGAAAAATCCTCGCCCGAAAGCGTGCCGCGATAATGGCCTTGGCCGGCGGGGCCCAGACACTTAATTACAGCCTGACGGCAGCGCTCGCTCGAGGCCGCGTCGTTTTCGACCTTGTAGTTGGCGATGGTGTAGTCGGTGAGCTCTGCCTCGGCGCCCAAGGCGGCCGCGGTATGCTCCACGATGCGGCGCATGAGCTCCGGCATTTCCTCGTGGGTCGAATCGCCGTAGGTGCGCACCGTGCCGGCGAGGTAGGCCGTGCCGGCGATAACGTTGCGTGCGGTGCCGCCGTGCAGCTCGCCGACGGTGATGACAGCCGGCTCGTAGGGGCTGATCTCGCGCGAGACGATGGTCTGCAGGGCGTTGACGATCTCTGCGGCCACCATAACGGCGTCGTGACCGCGCTGGGGCATGGCGCCGTGGCACGAGGTGCCGCGTACGTCGATACGGAACCAGTCGGTATTGGCCATGCGCGGTCCGGGCTCGCAGCTCACGGTGCCGGCGTCGACCTCGCTCCAGATGTGCGCGGCGTAGGCGCCATCGACGCCGTCGAGCACACCCGTGCCGATCATGAGCTTGGCGCCCTGGCCGTTTTCCTCGCTGGGCTGGAAGACGATGCGGACCTCGCCGTGGATGTCGTCGGTCATATGGCGCAGGATTTGCAGCGTGCCGAGCATCATGGCGATATGGCAGTCGTGGCCGCAGGCGTGCATACAGCCCTCGTTGACGCTGGCGAACTCCTCGCCAGTCTGCTCGGTAACGGGCAGGGCGTCGATATCGGCGCGCAGCAGGATGCGGCGGCGTGGCGTGCCGTCCTCGCGGTAGGCATCCGGCGCGGTGCCGCGAAGCGTTGCCACCAGGCCCGTCTTAAGGGGACGCTCGTAGGGGATATTCATGGCGTCGAGCTGGTTGGCGATGTCGGAGGTCGTGCGCTCCTCGGCGAGGCTCAGCTCCGGGTGCTTATGGAAGTGCCGGCGCTGCTTGATGATATATGGTTCAAACTCGGTAGCGATATCTTGGATGGCCGCGGTGACGTCGTCAGCCGCGCGAGCCTCGGTCGCCGCCATAATCTGCTGTGCCTTGGTCTTCGTCATGGTCGATTTGCTCCTTGCTGGGTTGATCGCAAAATCGTACAGGCTCTCTCCAGTATGCCACCTGCCGCTAGGGCTGGTAAAGTTGCCGTTTGCCGCTTGGGGTTTTGTTACAAGGGCGGGGGAGTACACTCGGGGGTGTTGAATTTCCTGCCAGAGATGGGGATGCCCATGCAACATATCGATCGGATTATCCGCTCCAAGAACGTCTTTACCGCGCAAGACGGCATCGATACCGCCCGCGAGCTGGCGATTGCCATCGCAGGCGACCGTATCGTCGCAGTCGGTGCGCCCGATGACGTGATCGCCGCCGCTCCCGCCGCCACGTCGGTTATCGACTACGGCGAGCAGTTTGTCTGCCCCGGTTTCCATGACGCTCATCTGCACTTCTTCCATACCTCGGTCGGTTCCTCGCCGTACATGCTTATGGATATGGGCACGTCCGAGGCGGCGCTGGTGCAACATGCGCTCGAGTTTTCCCAGGACCTGCCCGACGACGCTTGGGTTGTGACGCAGGGCTGGCGCGACTACCGTTGGGACCCGCCCGAGCATCCTACCAAGGCGTCGCTCGATGCGGCATTCCCCGATCGTCCCTGTGTTATGTATTCGGGCGACGGGCACACGCTTTGGCTCAACAGCCGCGCACTCGAGGCGCTCGGCGTCACACGCGACAGCGAGCCGCCAGCGGGCGGCAGCTACGACAAGGATGCAAACGGCGAGCTCACGGGCATTGCTCACGAGGCGGCTGCCATGCAGCTGCTACCGCGCTGCCTTGAGTGGCCGGGCGAGGATCGCATCGCAAGCGCTTACGCCGATCAAATGAGGCGGATGGCCGAGCAGGGCATCACCTCGATATGCGATATGTCGCTCATGCCCATGCCGGGCTGCGATTTTATCCGCGACGACGTCTATGACAAGCTGCAGGCAGCCGGCAAGTTGGGCATTCGAGCCCATCTGTTCCCCACGCTGCTGGATGACCAATCGCGCCTGGAAGAGCTGCAGGCACGTTACGCGAACAACGCGCTGCTCTCGGCGCCAGGCTTTAAGCAGTTCTTCGACGGCGTGTCGAGCGAACACACGGCCTATCTCACCGAGCCCTATACCAACCCGCGCTTCCCGGGCGATCAAGGTCGCCTGACGGTTCCTGCCGAGCGCATGCGCAAGCTGGTTCTGGCGGCCGCGGAGCGCGGCCATACCGTGCGCATCCACGTCATCGGCGACGGTGCGATTCATGCCGCGCTGGATATCTTCGAGGAGGCCGCCGACCTGTACGGCCTGCCCCAGCACGGCCATAACACGCTCGAGCACCTGGAGAACCTCTTGCCCGAGGACATCGATCGTCTACGCAAGCTTAACGTCGTTGCCTCGAGCCAGCCCTGTCACATTACACTCGACCCGGGCGGCCCCGAGCGCGATCTGGGCCTGGAACGCAGCCGCATCATGTGGCCGTTTGCGACCTATAAGCAGCGCGGCATCCGCCAAGCCTTCGGCACCGATAGCCCCATCACAGCTGTTACAAGCATGAACGTGCTCTACACGGCTATCACGCGCCAGGATCCCAAAAGCCACTGGCCCGAGGGCGGCTGGTTACCGAGCGAGCGCATCGATGCAGCAACAGCCCTGCGCAACTACACCCTGGGCAGCGCCTATGCAGCGGGCGACGAGCAAAACCTCGGCAGCTTGGAGCCCGGCAAGTATGCCGACCTGGTAGTCCTGGACCAAAACCCGCTCACCATCGACCCCCAAGAGCTCCAGGCTACCAAGGTTCAAGCAACCTACCTGGCAGGTAACTTGATTTACGAGCGCTAAGTATTCATGCCGTACCGTTAAGCGCGGCTCGGGCAGCCAATTTTGGGATAACGCTCGAGCCGCGTTTGTTTGCCGGTGAGGATTTGTTAGGAGCGTCCCCGCTCTGCTGGATTTGGGCGCAGGGCGGACGCGCCGCTGCCCTGCGCGCTCAATTTGGACACCAGCAATGCTATCTCTTGGTGTTTTGCATACTTCCCATTACAGATTGCATAAAAAGGCTGGGATATTTTTCCTGATCCTGATGTACCCCCGCCCGTGCCGTGCAAAAAACGGAGTATTCAGCACCGCGAGCTCTGCCGGTGCCGCTGCAGTCGGGTAGCATTGCGGAGATCGACGTCATTTTGGGGTCCGACGTGGCGCGAGGCATGCTTGTTTGTCTCGACGAGGCCTGTCTGCCGACCCAAATCGCCGGTCGAAGGCTACCGTGGGACTAATTAGATGCGCCCGGTGCGTATGCATTTGTCCCGGCCTGCTGAAAACTCCCAAAAATGCACGGTGCTCCCCAGGGGACCCGTGCTCGCAACGAAAACCATGCCCATGTCGCTATCCGCATCGCCTTTTTGCTGCACTGACTTTTCTGAATGTCGGGCCCGAATTAGTTAGCCTGCCTCCCGTGTGGCTCCGGAGGGGCGGGGCATAAGGTTTATCGCGAGTTCCGCACGAGCCGAAGGCCACTTAACGTGGCCTTCGTGCGAGCAGGACTGCCCGAGCAGGAAACCTTATGCCCCGCCCCTCCGGAGCCACACGGGAGCCACTGCTAAGTTATCCCCCGGCATTCAGAAAATCTAAGTGCCAAAAAATAAGATTTTTTGACTCTGTGTTGTATAACCCGCCATTCGTGGGTACCATTCAACGCGTACGCAAACAAAAAGGGTTAATTCGCGTGGTATAACCGCGCGGCCCAAAAAGGAGGAGACAAGCATGTCGTCTTTGAAGCCGCTTGCAGATCGTGTTCTGGTCAAGCCCGACGAGGCCGAGCAGAAGACCGCTTCTGGTCTGTATATCGCCAGCAACGCTCAGGAGAAGCCGCAGCGTGGCACCATCGTTGCCGTTGGCGCCGGCAAGGTCAACGACAAGGGTGAGCGCATCCCCATGGACGTCAAGGTCGGTGACGTTGTCATCTACGGTAAGTTCGGTGGCAACGAGGTCAAGGTCGACGGCGAGAAGTATCTGCTGATGCGCGCCGACGACATCTACGCCGTCGTCGAGGCCTAGTCTCGTCAGAATCTCTGATTCGTCTTTGAACGCGCCCGCCGCACAGGACTCGGAAGCGGCGACGCGAGTCACATTTCTTTTGGAGGATTACCTACCATGGCAAAGAACATTACGTTCAACACCGATGCCCGCGCTAAGCTTGCCAAGGGCGTCAACACTCTGGCCGACGCCGTTACCGTCACCATGGGCCCCAAGGGTCGCTACGTTGCGCTGCAGCGCACGTTCGGTGCCCCGACCATCACCAACGACGGCGTTTCCGTCGCCAAGGAGATCGAGCTCGAGGACAACATCGAGAACATGGGCGCTCAGCTGGTGAAGGAGGTCGCCACCAAGACCAACGACACCGTGGGTGACGGCACCACCACCGCAACCCTGCTCGCCCAGGCCATCGTCAACGACGGCCTGCGTAACGTCGCCGCTGGCGCCAACCCGCTGGCCATCCGTCGCGGCATCGATAAGGCCGTCAACGCCGCCGTCGCCGAGATGAAGAAGCAGGCCAAGCCGGTCGAGACCAAGGAGCAGATCGCTTCCGTCGGTACCATCTCCGCCGGTGACCCCGAGGTCGGCGAGAAGATCGCCGAGGCCATGGAGGTCGTGGGCAAGGACGGCGTCATCACCGTCGAGGATTCCCAGACGTTCGACATCACCATCGACACCGTCGAGGGCATGCAGTTCGACAAGGGCTATGTCTCCGCTTACTTCGTCACGGATAACGACCGCATGGAGGCCGTGATGAAGGATCCGTACATCCTCATCACCGACCAGAAGATCTCCAGCGTTCAGGACATCATGCCCGTTCTCGAGGCTGTCCAGCGCGCTGGCCGTGGCCTGCTCATCATCGCTGAGGACATCGACGGCGAAGCTCTGCCTACCCTGGTCCTCAACAAGATCCGTGGCGCCCTCAACGTCTGCGCCGTCAAGGCCCCGGGCTACGGCGATCGCCGCAAGCGCATTCTCGAGGACATCGCCGTCCTCACCGGTGGCCAGGCTGCCCTGGACGAGTTGGGCGTGAAGGTCGCTGACATCACCGCCGATATGCTCGGTACCGCTAAGTCCGTCACCATCTCTAAGGACAACACCGTCGTCGTCGGCGGCGCTGGCTCCAAGGAGGCCATCGACGCCCGTATCGCTCAGATTAAGGGCGAGATGGAGAACACCACCTCTGACTTCGACCGTGAGAAGCTCCAGGAGCGCCTGGCCAAGCTCTCCGGTGGCGTTGCCGTCATCAAGGTCGGCGCTGCTACCGAGTCCGAGCTCAAGGAGATCAAACATCGCGTCGAGGACGCCCTGCAGGCCACCCGCGCTGCTGTCGAGGAGGGCATTGTCGCTGGCGGCGGCGTCGCCTTCATGGACGCTGCTCCTGCGCTCGATGCCGTCGAGATCGATGACCCCGAGGAGAAGATCGGCGTCGACATCGTCAAGAAGGCTCTGACCGCTCCGGTCGCCACCATCGCCAAGAACGCTGGCTTTGAGGGCGCTGTCGTGGTCGACAAGGTCGCCGAGCTGCCCGCCGGCCAGGGTCTCAACTCTGCCAACGGCGAGTGGGGCGACATGATCGAGATGGGCGTCCTCGATCCCGTCAAGGTCAGCCGCGTCACCCTGCAGAACGCTGCTTCTGTCGCCAGCCTGATCCTCATCACCGAGGCCACCGTCTCCGATGTGCCCAAGAACACTCAGCTTGAGGACGCAATCGCTGCTGCTACCGCTGGTCAGCAGGGCGGCGGTATGTACTAAGGCCGACAAGGTCTAGAACTCCCACCGGGAATCCGGGGGCGGGACGGGGACTTCTCTCCGGAACGTCCTCGGACATGCAAAGAGGCTCCGCATCGCGCTTCGCGCTGCGGAGCCTCTTTGCGTCCTGCGGAATATTCCGGAGAGAAGTCCCCGTCCCGCCCCCGGATTCCCTGCGTTTACGGCCTTGAGGCCGGCGGGCGGAGAAGGATGTGGTCGATAGGGATACGTGTCCCCTTCGCTGTTTCGCGCTTTGCGCGAAAGGCGCGTTGCTTTGGGATGGGTGGGGGACGTGGTTGCTTTGGCAACTGATCTCCGCCACAAATTACCCTTGGCATACTTGCGCGAGAACCTGCTCGTGCTACACTTGCAATTGCTGTTTCAGGGCGGGGTGGAATTCCCCACTGGCGGTAAATCGGGCGGTGTCAAAGGGACGCCGTGGCGCAGGCGAGGTGTCTGCGACCGAGCCGATGAGTCCGCGACCCGTGCGTGTGTTGGTTCGCATGCCGGCTGAACTGGTGAGATCCCAGTACCAACGGTTAGAGTCCGGATGAAAGAGGCAGGTGATCTTATGTCTGAACAGTCGCAGCATATCCATTTTGAGAACACGAATAGGTGGAGCACCAAACAGCTCGTTACCATGGCGTTGATGTGCGCCTTGGGCGCCCTGTTTATGTACGTGCAGCTGCCTATCCTTCCTTCGGCGCCGTTTTTGACGTATGACCCGTCGCTGGTACCGGCGATGGTGTGCGGGTTTGCGTATGGTCCTGGCGCCGGCACTGCTGTTGCCGCTATGGCTATCGTTATCCATGCGCTCACCACGGGTGACTGGGTCGGCGCGCTTATGAACCTGGTTGCCACGCTGGGCTACATTCTGCCTGCGGCTATCGTCTATCAGAAGATGCATACCTATAAGGGTGCCGTGATTGGCCTGGTGCTTGGCGTTATTGCCGCTACGGCGTTGTCTATGGTCGCAAACCTTACCATTGGCGTATGGTTCTGGTATGGCTCGGTCGATGTGATCGCCCCGCTCATGATTCCTGCCGTGCTGCCGTTCAACCTTATCAAGACCGTGCTTAACTCGGTGTTGACACTGGCGGTGTATAAAGCGGTCTCCAACCTCATCACGCCTAAAAAGGACCAGGTCAAAGGCCGCGCATGATTGAGTGTCGGGGCGTTTCCTTTAGCTATGACGGTGCCGTACCGGCGCTCGACGGCGTCGATCTGAATATCGAGGACGGCGAGTTTTTCTGCATCCTCGGTGGCAATGGGTCGGGCAAGTCGACGTTTGCCAAGCATCTGAATGCGCTGTTGCAGCCCGATGCGGGCACGGTACGCATCAACGGCATGGATGCGTCCGACCCCGAGCTGGTCTACGACATTCGTTCGACCGCGGGCATGGTATTCCAGAATCCCGACGACCAGCTGGTGGCAACGCTTGTCGAAGATGACGTTGCGTTTGGTCCCGAAAACCTTGGCGTGCCATCGGCGCAAATTGCGCAGCGCTTACGCGAGGCGCTGAAGGGTGTGGGCCTGGTGGGCTTTGAGCGCCACGAGACCCATGCGCTTTCGGGCGGCCAAAAGCAGCGCGTGGCGCTTGCCGGCGTGCTCGCCATGGAACCGCGCGTGCTCATATTGGACGAGGCTTCCTCGATGCTCGATCCGCGTGGACGCAAGGGCCTCATGAAGGCTTGCCGCGCGTTGCACGCTCGCGGCATGACCATCGTGATGATTACGCACTTTATGGAGGAGGCTGCCGAGGCCGATCGTGTCGCCGTGTTTCAGACGGGACGAGTTGCCATGCTGGGCACGCCCGATGAGATTCTGACGCGGGCGAATGAACTCGTTCAGCTCAACCTTGACATGCCAGAGTCGTGCCGTTTGGGCATGGCACTTCGTGCGAAGGGCGTGCCCGTTTGCGCGCAGGTACGTGAGGCGGATATGGTCGCCGAGATTGCGCAGACTTATGCCGAGCGAAGTGGGGCAGGCACCGCGGGGCAGCCTTCCGCATCCCAGTTGGAAATCGCTGACGGCACTGTTCCGGTAGACAACGAGGGCAACGCGTCGGAGCCCGTCATAGAGCTATCCCATGTTTCGTACAGTTATTCGCTCAGTCCGCGCGAGCGCCGCCGCTGGCATAAGCGCTCGGCCACTGCGGGCAAATCGAGCAAACAGGCTCTCTGGGGAAACGACCCCAGCAGTCCGTGGGCGCTGCGCGATGTATCGCTGACGGTGCGTCGCGGCGAGTTCCTGGGTTTGGCAGGTCATACCGGTTCGGGTAAATCGACTCTGGTCCAGCATCTCAACGGGCTGATCCGTCCGCAGGAGGGAAGCATTTGCGCGCTGGGGCTCGACCTATCAAACAAGAAAGACGCCGCCGCGGTTAAGGCCAAGGTCGGCGTGGTGTTTCAATATCCTGAGCGTCAGCTGTTTGCCGAAACCGTGGCGCAGGACGTGGCGTTTGGTCCGCATAACCTTGGCTTGCCGCAAGATGAAGTCGACCGTCGTGTCGAGTCATCGCTCTCGCGCGTGGGCCTCGACCTTTCCACGGTCGGCGACAAGAGCCCCTTTGAGCTTTCGGGCGGTCAGCAGAGGCGTGTGGCGTTTGCCGGCGTGCTCGCTATGGAGCCCGAAGTCCTGGTGCTCGATGAGCCCATGGCAGGGCTCGATCCGGCTGCGCGCAAGGATTTCCTAGGGCTCATCGGTCGACTCCATCGCGAGGGCCTGACCGTTGTCATGGTTTCGCATAGTATGGATGACCTGGCCAATTGCTGCGACCGTATTGTCGTGATGAACGAGGGCGCGGTGTTTGCCGAGGGCACGCCCGCTCAGGTTTTTGCGCATGCCGATGAGCTTAAATCAATCGGCTTGGGCGTTCCCGCCGCCCAGCGTATGGCGCTGGCGCTTACGGAGGCGGGCGTGCCGCTGCGTCGCGGCGGGCTCTATACGGTTGAGTCGTTGGCCGACGAGTTGGCAGATTTGCTGATCGGTCGCCCAGACGGTTCTTCTAACGTCTCGGACATTGCTAAATCCAAGACGGTCGCGCGAGAGGAGGGCTGCTGATGGAGGCGTTTTCGTTTGGCAGTTACTATCCCGGCGATAGTGCAATCCACCGCCTGGACCCGCGAACCAAGTTGCTCTTGGGCTTTGTGTTTCTGATCACGACGCTCACGGTCAGTGGCTTCCGCGGGCTGGCCCCGGTCGCAATTTTCGTTGTGCTGACCTATGCCGTGTCTCGGGTGCCGGTTCGTCGCGTTCTGTCGTCGATGGCGCCGCTGCTGGCGATCGTCGTCGTGGTCGCGGTGCTCAACTTGTTTACCGATCAGAGTGGGCGCATCCTGTGGCAGCTCGGCTTTCTGCAGATAAGCGAGGGCTCGCTGCGTTCTGCCGCCTTTATGGCGTGCCGCCTGACGTTGATGATGGCCGGTATGAGCGCCATTACACTCACCACGCCGACGCTCGACCTCACCGCGGGCTTTGAGCGCCTGCTCGCGCCGTTTGCGCGTGTGGGACTTCCTGCGCACGAGCTCGGCATGATCATGGGTATCGCGCTACGCTTTATGCCGCAGTTTGCCACTGAGATGAAGCAGACGGCCGATGCACAGGCAAGCCGCGGCGCGCGCGTGACGGGCGGTCCGCTCGGCGGCGTGCGTATGCTCGGCAGTGTGGCGATTCCGCTGTTCACGGGCGTGTTCCGTCATGCCGAGACGCTTTCGGCCGCCATGGATGCACGCTGCTATCACGGCGAGCAGGGCCGCACGCGCCTGCATGCGCTTGCATTTGGCCGCGGCGATGCGTTGGCGGCGGTGGTGACGGCGTTGCTGCTCATCTGCGTCATCGTCATCAATCTTCAACTTGTTTAGGCGCGATTCGGGCGCAAGAAAGGGGTCCCTATGACCGACAACGACCGCACGGCTCAGCTTGAGCGCGCCTGTTCGTATCTCAGGCGCATTCCGGCGTGGTATCTGGCCACGACCGATGCAAGTGACGGGCATCAGCCTCGCGTGAGGCCGTTTTCGTTTGCCATGGTCGATGACGACAAACTGTGGTTTTGCACGTCGCGCGACAAGGACGTATGGGCGGAGTTGAGCGCGAATCCCAAGTTTGAGGTATCGGGCTGGAAGCCGGGGGAGTGCTGGATCGTGTTAACCGGTGAGGCCGCGCTCGAGGACGATGCGTTCGTGAGCGACAAGGTGCGCCAGGCGGGCTTTAGGCACATGGTGGGCATTGGCGAGCAACACGATAGTGCCAACGACGGCCGCCTTGCATTCTTCTCGGTCCGCAACATCGCCGCGCGGTTCTGCGATATCGACGGCAGCGAAGAGCTCCTCGAGCTCTAATTTCCCAAATTGACTACCCATTCCAAAAAACTGGTCAGGCGACAGGAGGAAACGTGGACGGATTGAATACGGTGCTGGAGTATCTGACGTCGGTGCCGGCGTGGTATCTGGCGACGAGCGTGGACGGGCAGCCGCATGTGCGTCCGTTCTCGTTTGCACAGATTCAGGACGGCAAGCTGTGGTTTGTGACGGCGCGCACCAAAGATGTGTGGCAAGAGCTTCTGCAAAACCAGCGCTTTGAGGCCACGAGTTGGTGGCCGGGCCATGGTTGGTTGATCCTGCGCGGGCGTGCGGGGCTGGAAGACCGGGCTTCGAGTGAAATGCGCGAGGCCGGTTGGAAGCATCTTGAGCGCTTGAGCGAGCACTATGAGGGGCCTAACGACCCCACGCTCGTCTTCTTTAGCGTCGAGGATCCCGAGGCTTTTATCTGCAATCACGACGAATGGGTGCCGGTCGAGCTCTAGCCAGCTGGCTCATCCTAACAACTTGGTTTTCGCATGGGCGGGCCCCGTATTGCCCGGCGCCGTTAGGAGCGCCGTTCAATACGGGGCCCGCTCCATTTGTCAATTCCTTCAAGCGAATGTGTCGGGAATGTTTCAATGCATGAATATGCAAGCCATTTGCGTATTCATGCATCTTTTGGTGCTAAAGTTTCAACCCACTTCATAACGGCCGCTGCGAAATGCGCATCGGTGCATAAATCGCAGACAAGGAGTCTGATATGTCTTTGAAGGTTGGAATCGTCGGTGCGGCTGGATATGCCGGAGCCGAGCTCATTCGCCTCGTGCTCGGCCATCCCGAGTTTGAACTTGTTGCCATTACGTCCAACGCCGATGCCGGCCAGCCGCTGTCCGCGGTGTATCCGAGCTTTGCTGGCGTGAGCGATCTGGTTTTCACCACGCATGACGCCCCCGAGCTTAAATCCTGCGACGCCGTCTTCTTGGCCGTGCCGCATACCGCGGCCATGGCTCAGGTGCCCGCCCTGCTTGCCGCGGGAGTCTCCTGCATTGACCTCTCGGCCGACTATCGCCTGAGCGATCCGGCCACCTTTGAGGCCTGGTATGCCGCCGAGCACACGAGCCCCGAGTTGCTCAAGACCCGCGCCTTCGGTCTGCCCGAGCTGTTCTCCCAGGATTTGGAGACCGCTGCATCCGATCATGCCGACGGCAAACCCGTGCTGGTTGCCTGCGCCGGCTGCTATCCCACCGCAACGAGCCTTGCTGCCGCTCCTGCCGTGCGTGCGGGCTGGGTGGCCGAGAACGGTCCCGTGATTGTCGATGCCATCAGCGGTGTGACGGGTGCCGGCAAGTCTTGCAACGCTCGTACGCATTTTTGCAGCGCCGACGAGAATTTGGAGGCCTACGGCGTGGGCAAGCATCGCCACACGCCCGAGATTGAGCAAATCCTTGGCCTGACCGATCGCGTCGTCTTTACCCCGCACCTGGCACCGCTCAAGCGTGGCCTGCTCTCCACGGTGACGATGCCGCTTACGCCGCAGGCTATCGACTCCCTGGCTCTTGAGGATGTTGTCGACTATTACAAGCAGTTCTACGCTGGACGCACCTTTGTGCGTGTGCTCGACGCCGGCCAGCAGCCCAAGACGGCTTCGGTCGTCGGCACCAACGCCGCCCAGATCGGCCTCGCGCTCAACAAGCGCGCGGGCGTGCTGGTGGCGACGGGCGCCATCGACAATCTGTGCAAGGGCGCTGCGGGCCAAGCAGTCCAGTGCGCCAATATCGTCTTTGGCTTTGACGAGCGACGAGGCTTGCCCACAGTGGCGTGCCCGGTGTAGCACATTCGATTGTTAACGATTTGGTAGTCGGGCATCGAGTGGGGCGCCACTCTTAAGCTGGTCTCATGATTACGACTGGCATGGCGCACCAACCGATGTCCGTTTTTTGTTTGACATAAGGAGTCATAAAGACGATGAATACCGAGCTGTTTGATATCAAGATTCGCGCCGTCGAGGGTGGCGTTACGGCTGCGGCTGGTTTTAAAGCTGCGGGCATCCACGCTGGGTTCCGCAAGAACCCCGAGCGTCTGGATTACGCGCTCGTCGTGCCCGATAAACCCTGTCCCGGTGCCGGCGTGTTTACCACCAATCGCTTTTGCGCGGCGCCCGTGCAAGTGAGCCGTGCCAACCTGGGCGGTGCCGACAAGGGTTACGGTATCATCGCCGGCGTTTCGGTCAACTCTGGCAATGCCAACGCCGCCACGGGTGAGACCGGCCTTGCATGCGCGCGCGAGACGTGCAGCATCGCATCGCAGGTCATCGGCTGCGAGCCCCAGCAGATTCTGGTTGCCTCCACGGGCGTGATTGGCCAGATTCTGCCGATCGACACGTTTGAGACCGCCATTCCTGCTGCCTACGAGGCGCTCTCCGCCCACGGTGGAGCCGATGCCGCTCGCGCCATCATGACGACCGACACGCACTCCAAGGAGTACGCCGTGTCCTACGTCAGTGAGGTTGCGGGCCATGCGGGCAACGTCTATTCGGTAGGCGGAATGTGCAAGGGCTCGGGCATGATCATGCCCAATATGGCCACCATGATCGCGGTCATTACTACCGATGCCCCCGTCGAGCCGGCGGCACTTCATGCCCTGCTGCTCTCGACCGTCAAACAGACCTTTAACAAGGTAACGGTCGATTCCGACACCTCGACCAACGACACCTGCATCATGCTTGCCTCCGGCGCCGCTGCCGCAGATGCCGAGCCTATCGTCGAGGGCTCCGATGCCTTTGACGAGTTGGCATTTGCCGTGCGCGAGGTGTGCGAGAGTCTGGCGCGCAATATCGCCGCCGATGGTGAGGGCGCATCCAAGCTTGTTACGGTCAACGTTACCGGAGCCGCCAACGACGAGGAAGCTGATATCGCCGCTCGTGCCGTTGCCAACTCGCCGCTCGTTAAGACCTGCATCGCTGGCCACGACTGCAACTGGGGCCGCGTTGCCATGGCGCTTGGCAAGTGCGGCGTGAAGTTTAATCAGGAAGACGTTTCCATCGACATGATGGGCATGCCTGTCTGTCGCGACGGTCTGACTGTTCCCTTTGACGAGGACGAGGCTCTGCGACGTTTCGAGGCGCCCGAGATCGTGATCTCGGCCGACCTGGGCGCAGGCGACGCGGCAACGACCGTGTGGACCTGCGACCTCACGCATGAGTACATCTCCATCAACGGCGACTACCGTTCCTAGATTCCGGGCACGCTGCGCATCTTGCCGCGATTGCGGGCAGCGGAGCACGGCGCGATAACGATACGAAAGACGAGGCAGATTATGAAATTCGCACGCGATTGTCGTTCGAGCGAATCCAACGAAGCAACCGCGCAGCTGCTGTTCGAAGCGCTGCCGTGGATTAAGAACCTGACCGGCAAGACGGTTGTTATCAAATATGGCGGAGCCGCCATGGTTGATGAGCAGCTGCGCCGCGACGTGATGAGCGACATCGTTTTGCTCAAGATCATCGGTATGCGCCCCGTCATCGTGCACGGCGGCGGCAAGGCTATCAACGAGGCGCTGAGCCATTACGATATTCCCGTCGAGTTTAAGAACGGCCAGCGCGTGACCACGCCGGCGACTATGGATATCGTGCGCGAGGTGCTGGGCGGCAAGGTCAACCAGGAGCTGGTTGCTGCCATCAACCACCACGGCAACCTGGCCGTGGGCGTGTCGGGCAGCGATGCCGGCACGCTCATCGCCGAGCCGCTCGACCCCGAGCTCGGTCGCGTGGGCAAAGTGACGCACGTCAACACCGACTATATCGAGCGCTTACTCGATAGCGAGTACATCCCCGTCATCGCTACCGTCGCGGCGGGGGAGGACGGCGGTTTCTTCAACATCAACGCCGACACCGCCGCCGGTGCCGTTGCGGCAGCGCTCCACGCGCATAAGGCGATCTTTTTGACCGATGTCGATGGCCTGTACAAGGACTTTAGCGACAAGGACTCGCTTATCTCCAACCTAACGCTCGACGAGGTTAACGAAATGCTCTACGGCGGCGAGGTCGATAAGGGCATGATTCCCAAGCTGCGTGCGGCCGTCGATGCGCTTACCGGCGGCGTATTTCGTGCCCACATCATTAACGGTACTACGCCGCATTCGCTGCTCCTGGAGCTGCTGACCGATGCCGGCGTCGGCACCGTGATCCATTCCACCGAGACGGCTTACGAGTTCGATACGCATCCGCATCCGCTTTCGACGTTTGCTGCGCGTCTGACCGAGAACCTTGACGAGGTCGAGAAGCTTCAGACGGTCTAGCTGACCCGCAGCCGCCCCATTCCTGCACCCATAGCCCCGCGCCGTCTGGCGCCCAACGAAAGGCATCCCATGTCACTTGCAGCTCAGCAATCGCTTGAATCCCATTACGTTATGCATACCTTTGGCCGCTCTCCGGTCGAGTTTGTCGAGGGTCACGGCATGAAGCTCACCGGCGACGATGGCCGTGAGTACCTCGACTTTCTTGCCGGCATCGGCGTGTGCAGCCTAGGTCATGGCGACCCGGCTGTGCTCTCGGCGCTCGAGGCACAGACCAAAAAGCTCATGCATGTCTCCAATTACTTCTACATCGAGCAGCGCGGACAGGTCGCGGCGCTGCTGTCCAAGCTTGCTAACGACGACGTAGATGGTGCGCGCGTGCTTGCCGATGCCATTGCCGCCGGCGATGAGACCACGGCAGCTGCTCTTGGTGCCCCGGCTGCGGATGAGCAGGTTTGGGAGACCTTCTTTGCCAACTCTGGCGCCGAGGCCAACGAGGGCTCGATGAAGCTCGCGCGCCTGTACGCCAAGCGTGCCGGTAATGGCGGCAACACCATCGTGTGCATGCGCGGCGGCTTCCACGGCCGTACGCTCGAGACCATTGCCGCCACCATGCAGGATTGGCTGCAGGACAGCTTCCGCCCGCTGCCGGGTGGCTTTGTGGCCTGTACGCCCAACGATGTGGACGAGCTGCGTGCGATCTTTAAGCAGCTGGGGAGCGAGATTTGTGCCGTGATGCTCGAGCCGATCCAGGGTGAGAGTGGTGTGCACCCCATGACCGAGGAGTTTATGGCGGCAGCGCGCGACCTGGCACACGAAGTGGGAGCCGTGCTTATCGCCGACGAGGTCCAGTGCGGCATCTTCCGCTCCGGCAAGCCGTTTGCATTCCAAACCTATGGTGTGGAGCCCGACATCATGAGCCTTGCCAAGGGCATTGCCGATGGCGTGCCCATGGGTGCCGTCGTGGCAAAGAAGGAGATTGCCGACGTGTTTAAGCCAGGCGACCACGGCTCGACCTTTGGCGGTAGCTGCTTGGCCGTCGCGGCGTGCGCCGCGACGCTCTCCGCGCTTGTGCGCGGCGATTATGCCGACCATGCTGCCAAGGTGGGTGCCTATATGGAGGCAAAGCTCGCCAAGCTGCCGCACGTGACCGAGGTACGTGGTCGCGGCTTGATGCTCGGCTGTGATTTGGATGATGCCGCGGGCGACGCGCATGATGTTGTTGCCCGCGCGCTGGCCGCCGGTGCCGTAATCAACGCTACGGGTGCCCATACGCTGCGTTTCCTGCCGCCACTCGTCTGCGAGGAAGCCGACGTGGACAACCTGATCGAGATTTTGTCGGACGTTTTGGCCTAACACGGCGCAATAACTCAATTTGGACCGGGTCCCGGACTGCGGACGTGCCATATGCGGCACGATTCAGCGGTCTGGACCCCGTTTTGTCTTAGATTTGCTAAGGCGGGGGAGACCTGCTGGTCAAAAAACATCAAATATGAGTACTGTTACCGATTTGGTAGCAGCAATTTTGGACTAATAAGGCTAGATAGCAAGACGAAATGGCGATGAATACACGATTTTAATCCAACTGTTAGTCCTTATAATGGACACATGTTGCGTAACTTAAGCAAATGCTATCTTTTTATATGTTGCAAGCAAAGTAACAGTACTCATTTTTGCCATTTTTTGACCACGGCCTTTGTGACAGACGTGCTGGCGGGTTCGAATCCCATGCGCTGGGCCTGAAAAAGGAAAGGCCTCCATCGCTGGAGGCCTAACAATTCAGTGGTGGGCGATGAGGGATGTCGCGTGCGGCTGACGCCGCCCGCTTTCGCTTCGGGCCTACGGCCCTCGCGTGCTGCGCTGGAAAACGCTTGCGCGTTTCCTCAGCTCCGCACCCTGTCGGGTTCGAATCCCATGCGCTGGGCCCAAAAAAGAAAGGCTTCCATTGCTGGGAGCCTATCAAATCAGTGGTGGGCGATGAGGGATTCGAACCCCCAGCCTTGTGCGTGTAAAGCACCTGCGCTAACCGTTGCGCCAATCGCCCGTGCGGAGAGAGTATAGCAAAACAATCGCCTCATTCATCTCATATCCATTAAAGGTAACTGGCACGTGTCGCAGCGGAGCTGATTCAGTTGAGATTGCCTGAACATTCCGCCCCTCTTTACGCCCTCGGGTATACTCAAAAGCTACTGATTCGATTTGATGCCCAGCAACAGCAGAGGGGATAGTATATGTGCGGTTTTGTCGGTTTTGTCGGTGGGACGGATAACCAATCCGAGGTGCTCACCAAGATGATGGACCGCATCGTCCATCGCGGTCCCGACATGGGCGGTCAGTTTATCGACGGCCGCGTTGCCCTGGGCTTCCGCCGCCTGTCGATCCTCGACCTGACCGAGGCCGGCGCTCAGCCCATGGCCAATGAGGACGGCAGCGTCGTCATTGTCTTCAACGGTGAGATCTACAACTTCCAAGAACTCCGTTCCGAGCTCGAAGCCAAGGGCTACAAGTTCCATTGCGGCGCCGACACCGAGAGCCTCCTGCACGGCTACGAGGAGTGGGGCGAGGCTGTCCTCGATCGCCTGCGCGGTATGTACGCCTTCGTCATCTGGGACAAAAAGAAGAACAAGCTTTTTGGCGCCCGTGACATCTTTGGCATCAAGCCGCTTTACTACTATCCCATGGCCGATGCGGGCGACGGCGCTCCGGGCGTGCTCTTTGGCTCCGAGATCAAGAGCTTCCTAGACTACCCGCACTTCCACAAGGCGGTCAACAAAAAGGCCCTGCGTCCGTACATGACGCTGCAGTATTCGGCAACCGAGGAGACCTTCTTCGAGGGCGTCTACAAGCTGCCGCCGGCGCACTACTTTACCGTCGATATCCCGACCGGCAAGATGAACATCGAGCGCTACTGGGATTGCGATTACTCTGCCGTCGAGAAGCCGTTCGAAGAGTATGTCGATGAGCTGGACGAGGTCGTGCACGAGAGCGTCGAGGCCCATCGCATCGCCGACGTCAAGGTCGCGTCGTTCCTCTCCGGTGGCGTCGACTCCAGCTACATCGCCGCTTGCCTCATGCCCGACAAGACCTTCTCGGTGGGCTTTGACTACAAGAACTTCAACGAGACCAACTACGCCAAGGAGCTTTCCGATAAGCTCGGCGTCGAAAACGTTCGCAAGATGATTACCGCCGACGAGTTCTTCGGTGCGCTCGAGGACATCCAGTATCACATGGACGAGCCGCAGTCCAACCTGTCTTCCGTGCCGCTGTGGTTCTTGGCCGAGATGGCCCGCAAGGACGTCACCGTGGTGCTTTCGGGCGAAGGCGCCGACGAACTCTTTGGCGGCTACGCCTACTACGAGGATACGGTCCCGGTGCGCAAGTACAAAAAGATGGTGCCGCTGCCCATCCGTCGCGCGCTCGGTAACCTGGCGCTGCATATGCCGTACTTCAAGGGACATAACTTCCTGGTCAAGGGTGCCGAGATCCCCGAGAAGTCGTTCCTGGGACAGGCTCTGGTATGGCCGGAGCGCGAGGTCGACGGCGTGCTCAAGCCCGAGTACAACACCGGCGACGGCGCCTTTGAGCTCGCTGCACCCATCTACGCACGCGTGAAGGGTCAGCCCGAACTGGTCAAGAAGCAGTACCTGGACATGAACATGTGGCTCCCGGGCGACATTCTGCTCAAGGCCGACAAGATGTGCATGGCACACTCACTGGAGCTGCGCGTGCCCTTCCTGGACCGCAAAGTCATGGAGTTCGCCGAGCACATTCCCGACCGCTACCGCATCAACGAGAACGGCAACAAACAGGTACTCCGCCACGCTGCCAACAAGTCGCTGCCCGATGAGTGGGCCACCCGTCCCAAGGTGGGCTTCCCGGTGCCGATTGTCTACTGGCTGCGCGAGCAAAAGTGGTACGACTATGTCAAGGAGTACTTCACCGCGCCGTGGGCAAGCGAGTTCTTCAATACCGACGAACTCATGCACCTGCTCGATCTGCACTTTGCGGGCAAGGGCGATTTCCAGCGCAAGATCTATACGCCGCTCGTGTTCTTGGTGTGGTACAAGCGCTTCTTTATCGACGAGGACCAGCCCGCTGTTCGGGCTGCCTAGCCTCGGCTGACGAACGCCTGCGCGTAACGGCTCCTCCGGGAGCCGTTTTTGCGTGGGTGCGTTTCAGTTACTATAAAACCGTCCCTGCCAAATGGCTGAGAAAGGTGAAAGATGCACCATTCGGATTCCGCGACCGTGACCACGGTCGATACGCTTGCCAAGCTTCTCGATGTGTGCGGCGAGCTGCGCGCATCAGAGCAGGTTGACGAGCGTGCCGTGACCGGCTGCTCGTTTGATTCGCGCGCGGTCTCGGCAGGTGACGTGTTCTTCTGCAAAGGTGCTGCCTTTAAGCCCGCGTTTTTGAGCATGGCGCTCGATGCGGGCGCCGTCGCATTTGTGTGCGAGGAGTCACTGGTCGAGTCTCTGGAGCCGCTGGCGCAGGAGAGCGGTGCTGCGATGCTGGTTGTTGATAGCGTTCGCACGGCCATGGCCCTGTTGCCGCCGGAGGTCTACGACCGTCCCGACCACGACGTCAAGATCGTGGGTATCACCGGTACCAAGGGAAAGACCACGGCCGCTTTTATGCTCCAGTCGATTATCAAAGCGGCGGGCGAGTCCTGCGGCATGATCGGCTCGGTGAGTACCGACGATGGCATCGAGTGCTACGAGAGCACCAATACTACGCCCGAGGCCCCCGAGGTCTGGCGCCATATCGCCAACTGCCGCACGTCCGGTCGCCAGTCCATGGTCATGGAGGTTTCGAGCCAGGCGCTCAAGTACCAACGCGTCGAGAATCTGCCGTTTGACGTGGCGTGCTTCCTCAACATCGGCCGCGACCACATCTCGCCGATCGAACACCCCACGTTTGAGGATTATTTTGAGAGCAAACTCAGGATCTTTGACCAGGCAAAGACCGCCGTGGTGAATCTAGGCACCGAAGAGGTTGACCGTGTGCTAGAGGCAGCGTCGACGGCCGATCGCTTGGTGACCGTTGGGGTCGAGCATCCCGAGGCGAGCCTGTGGGCAAGCGACGTACGCATGGTCGGCTTTAGCATCGAGTTCAACTTGCATGGCCTGTGTGCCGACGATTCCGAGACGGGGGAGAAGGTCCTGCTGGGCATCGCGGGCGACTTTAACGTGGAAAACGCGCTGGTCGCTATCGCCGCTGCGCGCGAGATCGGCATCGGTATCGAGGCTATCAAGAAGGGCCTCTCCAAACTGCGTGTGCCGGGCCGTATGGAGGTCGTGGAGTCGAAGGACGGCCGCGTGATCTGCGTCGTCGACTATGCGCACAACCAGCTTTCGTTCCGTTCGCTTTTCTCGTCGGTGAAGCGCGCGTTTCCCGCTAGCCCCGTCATTGCGCTGTTTGGCGCTGCCGGCGGCAAGGCGCAGGAGCGCCGCGAGCAGCTTCCGCGCGAGGCCGCACCGTATTCCGACCTGATGATCTTTGCCAATGAGGACCCGGCTCACGAGGACCCGATGAAGGTCTGTCGCGAGCTTGCCGAGCATGTTCCCGACGATACGCCGAACAAGATCATCCTCGACCGCGAAGCCGCTGTGCATGCGGCGTTCAAGGCGGCGCGCGAGGAGTACGTCAACCCCGATGCTCCCACCATTGTCTTGCTGCTGGCAAAGGGTGACGAGGAGCTCATGCACGTGGGCGACGAGTTCGTGCCCATCGAGAGCGACCTTTCGCTGGCCAATCGCCTGATCGATGTTACCCAGTTTGACTAATGAACCATGATGGCGGCGGCGTCCTGAGTGCGCTGTCGCCATAAGCGTGTTCCCTCAATCAAAACATGCCGTCCAAGTCCAAACCCTTCTACGTAAACGGAGTAACCATGTCCCACAACACCCTGCCGACCGTTGCCGAGCTTTCGGGCGAGATGCGCGAGCGCTTGGCCAAGGTCAAGTACGTCTTTACCGACCTGGATGCCACGATGCTCGCACCCGGCTCGTGCGTGCTGCGCGACAACGACGGCAACCCCTCGACCAAACTCGTTGAGGCCGTCGTGGCGCTCGCTCGCGCTGGCATTCAGGTGGTTCCCACCTCGGGGCGCAACCGTACCATGATCCACGAGGACGCGCGCGTGCTCGGCCTCAACTCCTACATCGGCGAGATGGGCGGCCTGGTCATGTACGACCTCAAAGCCAACGATTGGGAGTATCTGACCGGCGACATGCCCTACGACCCCTCTTGCGGCCTCACGCCGCACCAGGTGATCGAGCAGACCGGCGTGTGCGAGAAGATCCTCGCCCGCTGGCCGCACAAGATCGAGTATCACAACGACATGTCGACCGGCTACAAGTACCGTGAGGTCACCGTCGGCATGCGCGGCGATGTGCCCGACGATGAGGTTCAGGCCATCCTGGACGAGGCCGGCTGCGGCCTGGTGTGGGCCTGCAACGGTCACCTGACGCATCTGTCCAAGCCGACGACGCTCGAGCTCGATCGCGTCGAGGACGGTCGCGCATTCAACATCAACCCCGCGGGCCTCAACAAAGGCGTCGCCATTGCGCGCTTCTGCGAGCACCTAGGGATCGAGCGCGAGGAGACGCTCGCGCTCGGCGATTCCGAGTCCGACTTCTACATGGCCGATCACGTGGGCACGTTCTGCCTGGTCGAGAATGGCCTGACGAGCGCCGGCGCGCCCGAGTTTCTGGCTGCTTGCGAGAACGCTTTCGTTACGCGTGGCAAAATTGTCGACGGTTGGGCGGCGACGGCAGAGCTGCTGGTCGCGGCGCGTTCGTAGCGCGCCGCCGCCGCACTTGGACATGTCTTTTCGAGAGAGACTGGTGAGGTAATGTCCGATATCGAGAATTCGGCAGGCGACACGCGCCCGATTGGCGTGTTCGATTCTGGTTTGGGCGGTCTGACGGTTGCGCGCGCCATCGCGACGGCGCTGCCGCACGAGTCCGTCTACTACTTTGGCGACACCAAGCGCTGTCCCTACGGCACGCGTACCGAGGATGAGGTGCGCTCGTTTGCGTTGCAGGCGGGTCGTTGGCTTTCGAAGCACGACGTCAAGATTATGGTCATCGCCTGCAACACGGCGACCGCTGCGGCCTTGCGTCTGGCCCAGCAGGTGCTCGACGTTCCCGTCATCGGTGTGATTGCGCCGGGTGCCCGTGCAGCAATCAACAGCACCCGCTCGCGTCGCGTGGGCGTGCTCGCCACCAACCTCACCATTCGCTCGGGCGCCTACACGCGCGCCATTCAGGATCTAGATGCCGGCGTCGATGTATACGGCTGTCCTGCCTCGAGCTTTGTCGAGGTTGTCGAACACGAGCTTGCCTCGGGTGCACATCTGCAGGAACAGTGGCTTGAGAACGAGGATATCTTCGATACGCCTGCCGTGCGTGCGCTGGTGGGTGCCACGGTTGAGCCGCTGCGCGACCACGGTATCGATACCGTGGTGCTCGGCTGTACGCATTTCCCGCTGTTGGTGGGACCTATCCGCCATGCGCTGGGGCCTGGGGTGCGCGTCGTGAGCTCCGCCGAGGAGACCACGCGCGAGCTGACCGATATCCTCACGCGCCGCGAGCAGCTGGCGGGCGACGCCGCCGAGCCGCAGCATCGTTTTGCCACGACGGCCGATAACATTGCCGAGTTTGCGGTGGCGGGCAGCTTTATCTTTGGTCAGCCGCTCAAGAGCATCGAACATATCGATATCGATGAGCTGAAATAGATGTAAGGCAGCCGCCAAAGCCTTCGCCACATATTTTGCCGAAAGGATATTTCTATGGAGTACATGCAGGTCAACCGCGCCAACGGCCGCGCCGCCAACGAGTTGCGCCCCGTTAAGCTCACCCGTGGCGTCATGAAGCACGCCCACGGCTCGTGTTTGGCCGAGTTCGGTGACACGCGCGTGCTGTGCGCCGCCACTATCGAGGAGGGCGTGCCGGGCTGGCGAAAGGGAGCTAAGGCCGGCTGGGTGACCGCGGAATACGCCATGCTGTCGGCGTCGACCGGCAAGCGCTGCAAGCGCGAGCACGCCAACCGCAAGGGTCGCTCCATGGAGATCGAGCGCCTCATTGGCCGCAGCCTGCGTACCGTCGTCAACATGAAGGCGCTCGGCGAGTACACCGTCACCGTCGACTGCGATGTGATTCAGGCCGATGGCGGCACGCGTACAGCGAGCATCACCGGCGCCTGGGTGGCGCTGCACGACGCCCTTGCCATGTGGGTCGAGGCGGGCAAGATCGAGCGCATCCCGCTTACCGGCCAGGTGGCTGCCATCTCTATGGGCGTTGTCGACGGCAATACGCTACTTGACCTCGATTATTCCGAGGACAGTCATGCCGAGGTCGACATGAACCTCGTCGCCACCGATACCGGTGAGATGATCGAGCTCCAGGGCACCGGCGAGCAGGCGCCCTTCGACCGCAAACGCCTCAACGCCCTGCTTGACCTGGGTGACAAGGGTGTCGCCGAGCTCATCGAGCTTCAGCGCCAAGCCATCGCCTAACCTGCCAAAAAGGGACAGGTTTATTTTGGTAGGTTTTATCTGCTGAAATGCTGCGTTGAAAGGTCCGATCGCCTGAGAGGGGAGAGGTCAAGTGCCCAAACGCCCCTCACGCGGCTTGCTATAGAGACAAGGAGGCCAGTCATGGCACTTGAGAAGATTGACATCGACACCCTCGACCCGGCGGCGACCATCGTCGTGGCAACGGGCAACGCCCATAAGCTCACCGAGATCGAGGCCATTTTGGGCAAGGTCATGCCCGAGGTGCGCTTTGTGGCGCTCGGCCAGCTGGGTGATTTTGAGGATCCCGAGGAAAACGGCACGACGTTTTTGGAGAACGCCATCATCAAAGCCCAAGCCGCGGTTGAGGAGACGGGCCTTATGGCCATCGCCGACGATTCGGGCTTGGTCGTCGACGCGCTGGACGGTGAGCCCGGTGTGTATAGCGCGCGCTATGCGGGCGTGCACGGCGACGATGCCGCCAACAACGCCAAACTCCTCGTTAACCTGGATGGCGTGGCCGACGAGGATCGCACCGCGCGCTTTATGAGCGTCGTCGCGCTCATCGACACGGACGGTTTGGTCACCTATGGCGAGGGCGCCTGCGAGGGCGTTATCGCGCACGAGGGCCGCGGCGATCACGGCTTTGGCTACGACCCGCTGTTCCTGCCGGTCGACACGCCGGGCAAGACCATGGCCGAGCTGACGGCTGACGAGAAGAACGCCATCAGCCATCGTTTCCACGCGCTCGAGCATCTGTCCGCCAAGCTGACGGGCGAGGAGTAGACCGTGCGTGCGGTGGTGCAGCGCGTGCTCAACGCCGGCGTGACGGTCGACGGCGAGTGCGTGGGCCGCATTGGACGCGGCTACCTGGTGCTGCTGGGTGTGGGCCATGGCGATACGCGTGCCGAGGCCGACAAGCTGTGGGGCAAGCTCCGCGGGCTGCGTATCAACGAGGACGAGAACGGCAAGACCAACTTGGCGCTTGCCGATGTCGACGGCGAGGTGCTCGTGGTGTCGCAGTTCACGCTGTTCGCCGACTGCCGCCACGGTCGCCGCCCATCGTTTACGGATGCCGGCGCCCCCGATGTCGCCAACGAGCTCTACGAGTACTTCCTGACGCTCGTTCGTCAAGATGTCGAACACGTGGCGCACGGCATCTTTGGCGCCGATATGAAAGTCGATCTCGTCAACGACGGCCCATTCACCATCGTCTTGGACACCGACAACCTTTAGGTTACGCGGTTTTACCAAACCGCGTAACAACTGGTCATGCGAGATTGTCGTCTGGTACGTATTTGGGACCGGGCTTTTTTAGCTACTTGCGTATGGCCACAACAGGGTGCTATAGTATTAGAGTTTTGTCTATCTTAGGGGTATTATCCCCTTTTTGAATTGCACCTTCTGGAGGCCCTGTTCATGGAAGAGATGGAAGTCAATCACGTCGACGACATCCACGAGAAGCTGACCGATATGGTGGGCGATCGCGTCAAGGTTAAGGCCAACATGGGCCGTACCCGCGTCGTCGAGCGCATGGGCACCATCAAGAGCGTCCACCCGGCCGTCTTCATTGTCGAGGTTGACGAGCGTCGCGGCCGCAAGTCGCGTCAGTCCTACCAGTATATCGATGTGCTCACCGGTCAGGTCGAGCTGTTCGACCCCGAGAGCGGCGAGCACATCTTTACCCCGCTCGGCAATCAGCTCGAGGAGCATTAACGGTGACCGATCGGTCCCTGACTCTTTCCGCGCCGGCAAAGATTAACCTCTACCTGGGGGTTCATACCGAGCGCGATGACCGCGGCTATCACAGGGTCGATTCCCTGATGGCGGCCGTCGGTCTTTCCGATACCGTGACGGTCACGCCGGCGCAGGCGCTGACCGTCCAGACGGTTCCGGCATCAGATTTTCCCATGCAAAAGAATACAGCGTATCGGGCTGCGGTTGCTATGGCCGAGCATTATGGTCGCGAGGCAAACATCTGCGTGACGATTGAGAAGCGCATTCCATTGTGCGCCGGCTTGGGCGGCCCCTCGACGGATGCGGCCGCGGTCATTGTCGCCTTGGCAGAGCTCTGGGGCATTGATCGCACCGACCCCGCGCTCGATGACATTGCACGGGGCATTGGTGCCGACGTCCCGTTCTTTTTGCACGCGAGCCCTGCGTTTTACGTAGGTGGGGGAGACGTGCTGGCAACTGAGTACTCCGTGCTGCCCGCGACGCCCGTTGTGCTGGTTAAGCCGCGGGAGGCGAGCGTTTCGACAATTGAAGCCTATCGATGTTTTGACGAGGCCCCGGTGCCTGCGGACAAGCCCGGCGCGATAGCTTCTGCCTTGCGTGCTGGTGATGCCGAGACGGCATATGCGCTCATCCATAACAACCTGGGTGTCATTTCCGCACAGATGGAGCCGCAGATTCAAACGGTTCTCGATTGGCTGCGTAAACAGGACGGCACCATTGCTGTAGATGTGTGCGGATCGGGTGCCTGTTCGTTTGCCATTTGCGACACCGCTGCCACGGCCGAAAGGCTTGCCGATGCTGCCCAGCAAAATGGCTGGTGGGCCTGCGCGACTGAGCTTATTCCCAACACGGTTCAAATCGACGCTTCAAAGAAATAAAAATTTCTCTAGCACGCGGCGAAAATCTTTGTTACTATAGTCGAGCTAACGGGTTGTGGCTCAGTTTGGTAGAGCACTGCGTTCGGGACGCAGGGGTCGCTGGTTCAAATCCAGTCAACCCGACCAGAGCATGAGGAGGGACCGCTTCTTGCGGTCCCTTTTTTTAGCTATTGTTGTGATACCGCGATACCCGCGGTATACTCATTCGAGCTTGTCTCGCTGTATTGTGGAGGTCTACATGTTTGGACTGAGGGCTCCTGAGCTCATCATTATTCTCGTCGTTGTCCTGATTATCTTCGGGCCCAAGAACCTGCCGAAGCTCGGCAAGTCCCTCGGCTCTACCGTCAAGAATATCCGCGAGGGTATGGAGGGCGACGATAAGGCCGAGACCAAGCAGGCCGAGGAGGTCGTGGTCGAGCAGTCCGAGGAGGACAAGGAGATCGCTGAGCTCGAGGCCAAGCTCGCTGCTGCCAAGAAGAAGCAGGCAGAGGACAGCGACGCGGACGCAGAGTAGTCCCATCCCTTTGGGGTGAGCACCTGACCGGCTTGCCCGCAGGCTAGCCGGTCTTTTTCGTTTTGTTGACAGTTGATTGTTTGATCAGAGTTGGGGAGATATCCGTATGGACGCAAGCCAGATCGTACTGACCGCTGAGGGCCGCCAGAAGCTCGTCGAGGAGCTCGCTTGGCGTGAGGGCGATTACGCCAAGGAGATCGTCGAGGACATCAAGGAAGCCCGCGCGTTCGGCGACCTTTCGGAGAACTCCGAGTACGACGCCGCTAAGGACAAGCAGGCCCAGAACGCCGCTCGTATTGCCGAGATCCAGGCCATCCTCGCCAACGCTCAGGTTGCTGCCACCACGGGCGACCTGACCGTCTCCATCGGTTCCACCGTTTCGCTGATTGATCCCAACGGCGAGGTCATGGAAGTCACGCTCGTCGGTACCACCGAGACCAACTCGCTCGAGCACAAGATTTCCAACGAGTCTCCGGTCGGTCACGCCATCATTGGTCACGGCGAGGGCGATTCCGTCGAGGTCGTTACGCCTTCCGGCAAGACTCGCGTCTACACCATCGCCAAGATCGCACGCTAGACCACGGTCCCGCGTAAAGGTATGTTTTCGCTCCCTGGGACCGAATCCTGGGGAGCGTTTTAGTTTGAGGAGCTAACTTATGGCAGAGAACCAGAACGCCGCCGATCAGGCATCGACGCTCAACGATGAGCGCGCCACCCGCCTGGCCAAGCGCGCCGCCCTGTTCGAGGCGGGCCAGAACCCCTATCCCGAGCACTCTGAGCTTGAGGACTACGTCGCCGATATCGAGGCTAAGTACGCCGAGCTTGCCGATGGCGAGGACACCGAGGATGTCGTGAAGATCGCCGGCCGTGTGGTCGCCAAGCGCGGTCAGGGCAAGATCATGTTCATCGTCGTGCGCGATGCGACTGCCGAGATTCAGCTGTTCTGCCGCATCAACGACATGGACGAGGCTGCCTGGAATACGCTCAAGGCCCTCGACCTGGGCGACATCCTGGGCGTGACCGGCGTGGTCGTGCGCACCCAGCGCGGCCAGCTTTCCGTTGCCCCTAAGAGCGCGACCCTGCTTTCCAAGGCCGTTCGTCCGCTGCCCGAGAAGTTCCACGGTCTTTCCGACAAGGAGACCCGCTATCGCCAGCGCTACGTCGACCTGATCGCCAACGACGACGTTCGCGAGACCTTCCGTAAGCGTTCGCAGATTCTCTCCACCTTCCGTCGCTTTATGGAGTCCGACGGCTACATGGAGGTCGAGACCCCCATCCTGCAGACCATCCAGGGCGGCGCTACTGCCAAGCCGTTCATCACTCACTTCAATGCGCTCGATCAGGAGTGCTACCTGCGTATTGCCACCGAGCTGCACCTCAAGCGCTGCATCGTCGGTGGTTTTGAGCGCGTGTTCGAGATCGGCCGCATCTTCCGTAACGAGGGCATGGACCTTACCCACAACCCCGAGTTCACCACGATGGAGGCCTACCGTGCCTTCTCCGACCTCGAGGGCATGAAGGCGCTCGCCCAGGGTGTCATTAAGGCAGCTAACAAGGCCATCGGCAACCCCGAGGTCATCGAGTACCAGGGCCAGACCATCGACCTTTCTGGTGAGTGGGCCAGCCGTCCCATGACCGACATCGTCTCCGACGTGCTCGGCAAGCAGGTCACCATCGACACGCCGGTCGAGGAGCTTGCTGCCGCCGCGCGCGAGAAGGGCCTGGAGATTAAGCCCGAGTGGACCGCCGGCAAGATTATCGCCGAGATTTACGATGAGCTGGGCGAGGATACCATCGTCAACCCGACCTTCGTGTGCGATTATCCCATCGAGGTCAGCCCGCTCGCTAAGCGTTTTGAGGACGACCCGCGTTTGACTCACCGCTTTGAGCTGGTCATCGCCGGCCACGAGTACGCCAACGCATTCTCCGAGCTCAACGACCCGGTCGACCAGGCTGAGCGCTTTGCTGCCCAGATGGCCGAGAAGGCCGGCGGCGACGACGAGGCCATGGAGTATGACGAGGACTACGTGCGCGCCCTCGAGTACGGTATGCCTCCCGCGGGCGGCATTGGCATTGGTATCGACCGCGTGGTCATGCTGCTTACTAACCAGGCTTCTATCCGCGACGTCCTGCTGTTCCCGCACATGAAGCCCGAGAAGGGTTTCCAGTCCGGTGCCGCTGCCGCCAAGGCTGCAGAGGCCGGCAACGCCGCGAGCCCATTCGTTAAGTCGCTTAAGCCCACGCTCGATTACTCCAAGATCGCCGTTGAGCCGCTGTTTGAGGAGTTCGTCGACTTTGATACCTTCTCCAAGAGCGATTTCCGCGCTGTGAAGGTCAAGGCATGCGAGGCCGTCAAGAAGTCCAAGAAGCTGCTGAACTTTACGCTCGACGACGGTACCGGTACCGACCGCACCATCCTCTCCGGTATTCACGCTTATTACGAGCCCGAGGACCTGGTTGGCAAGACCTTGCTCGCCATCACCAACCTGCCTCCGCGCAAGATGATGGGCATTCCCAGCTGCGGCATGCTCATCAGTGCCATCCACGAGGAGGAGGGCGAGGAGCGTCTCAACCTGATCCAGCTCGACGCCTCCATCCCCGCCGGCGCAAAGATGTACTAACTAGTTACGCGGTTCTACGAACCGCGTAACGGCTCGACGCTGCGCGGGCCGCATTTGGACAATCTGACGTTCAACTTCAAGGGCGCGACCAGAAGGTCAGCGCCCTTTCGTTTCACGTCACCTTGTCACAAATGCGACCCGCTCGCTGACTTATGCTCAACCTGCGGCGCCATTTTTCTTGAAGGCACCTTGCTCGCTCTGGCGGGCTTTCGCTGTCCGTCCTCTATCTGCGGTGTTGCCCTGGTTGGCACTTAGGGACGTTCCTTTTAATATGAGCAGGACATTGTCAAGAGGCAAAATCGGGCCTGGCCCCAACGATA
>NZ_CYYP01000010.1:75395-96036 GCF_001405375.1 Collinsella aerofaciens | reverse complement strand
CGAGGCGGCATAGGATATCAACCGTATTCCAGATTCCAGGACGCCGGGCCGACTCACTTCGGATCGGGCGCTACACCAACTTTCTCGACATTACCACTTCATCGATGGTAATGAGAAGTCCGATGTCATGTTTTTCGAGTTGCTTAAAGATGCCATTCATGCGTGTGCGCCAGTTGCCCTGGACCTCTTGAGCATATGTCCAATCGATGCCCACTGGACCAATTTGAACGCCGTTTATGCGCGCATGAGGCTGTGAGAGGTAGCTATCTGCGGCTTCTTTGGTTCGCTCGATAATATCTTCGAGCATGCCTGGCATGGCGGAGACATTTGCTGCGATCCAACCGTGTTCAAGCGCCGTTTCTGAAAGGAGCGAGAGAAGCGCCGTCTTGCCCGTTCCCCTTGCGCCCGTAAAAATAGTCGACAGGTTTGGATCTCCTGGGCCGTTGATAAAACCACGGTTGATGTCACGCAGAATATGCTCGCGACCCGCTAGAAAGGGAGGGATACTTCCGAACGTCGGGGTAAAGGGGTTCTTGCTGTACTCCATGGTGTCTCCTTTGTAAGTTTTGCTAATTTTTGCAAGTTTTGCTAACGACCGACCAAAGGGCATCGAAGCAGTGACGCTGACATTTTTTAACGCAGAAAAATAAGCAGAAATCAATTAATCTGCGTTAAGAAATAGTTGAGAAGAAAAACGACGAGTCCCGGGCGCAATGCCGTTGCGCTCCGGGCCTCGTCGCTTTGCGAAGTATCTAACGGTCTCGTTGCCGTGGTACCTAGTCAAACAGGCTCGGCATGTCGTTTTCCTTCATGAGGGCACCGGCTGAGGGGAGGCTCTGCGCGGTGAACTTCTCGGCCGAGACGCCGGCGCCAAGAATCTCCTCGGTCGTGCCGACGGTGGTGACCGAGCGGCCCTTCTTGGCCGTAAAGGCCTGGACGCCCTGCGTGTTGGTAGTCGTCTTGGTCTTGAGCAACGACGTGTTGAAGTTCATCAAACGATAGTCGCTCGAGACCAGTGCGATGTCGCGATCTTCCTTGAGCACCTGGGCATACAGCAGCTTGCTGCCGCCGTAGATGGCGTTCTTGAGGCGTTTGCGGTTGGTCTTGGTGACGTATCCAGAAAGCGCGACGCGCACCGCGCGGCCGTTCTCAAAGACGAACAACACGTCGGCCTTGTAGTCCTCGGGGTCGATGACCCAGATGACACTCTCGTCGGGTTCCATCTCAAGATCGGTCGGCAGGTACGAGCCCAGCTGGGCCGACTTGGTGTCCTCAAATGCCGCAACCTTGCACTTGTACACCTGGCTCTTGTTGGTAAACACGAGCAGCTCGTGCGTGTTGGAGGACGGGAACTCGATAAAGGGTTTGTCGCCGTCCTTGTACTTGAGCGTGGTCGCCTTTTTGAGTACGCGGTCCGTCATCTTCTTAAGGTAGCCATCGCGCGAGAGCATGATGGTGACCGGGTACTCCTCGACCTCGGGCTCCAAGCTTACTTCGATAACCTCATGGGGCTCGATCCTGCCCGTGCGGCGCGGCATCACATACTTCTTGTTGACCGCGGCCAGCTCGTCGCTGATGACCTTCTTGATGTTCTCCTCGCTGGAGAGGATCTCCTCAAGCTCGGCAATCTCGCCCTCAAGCTTAGCGATGTCCTTGGTGCGGTTGAGGATGTACTCCTCGTTGATGTTGCGGAGCTTGAGCTCGGCAACAAACTCGGCCTGGGTCTCGTCGATGTCGAAGCCGCGCATAAGGTTGGGCACGACCTCGGCCTCGAGCTTGGTGCCACGGATGATGGCGATCGCCTTGTCGATGTCGAGCAGGATCGCCTCGAGGCCGTGCAACAGGTGCAGGCGCTCGGACTTTTTTCCCAGGTCAAAGTTAATGCGGCGACGCGTGGACTCAATACGCCACTTGACCCACTCGTGCAGGATCTGACGCACGCCCATAACGCGAGGGTAACCATCGACCAACACGTTGAAGTTGCACGAGAACGAATCCTGCAGCGTGGTCGAGCGATAGAGCTTGGCCATGAGCTTGTCGGGGTCGACGCCGCGCTTAAGGTCGATGGCGATGCGCAAGCCCGAGAGGTCGGTTTCGTCGCGGATGTCAGCGATCTCCTTGACCTTGCCCTCTTTGGAGAGCTTGACGATGCGCTCGATGATGACATCGGTCTTGGTGGTGTAGGGGATCTCGTAGACCTCGATGATGCGCTCTTCGGGAATCCAACGCCAGCGGGAGCGAATCTGGAAGCTGCCCAGGCCGGTCTCAATAATCTTTTCCATCTCCTCGCGGCGGTAGATGATCTCGCCGCCGGTCGAGAAGTCGGGCATGGGCATGTACTCGAGCAGGTCGCAATCGGGATCCTGCAGGTAGTGCATCGTGGCGGTGCAGACCTCGTTGAGGTTGAAGCCGCAGATGTCGGACGCCATGGCGACGCCGATGCCCTTGTTGGCCGAGACAAGGATGTTGGGGAACGTGGTGGGCAGCAGGCGCGGCTCCTTCATGGCACCGTCGTAGCTGTCGACGAAGTCGACCGGGTCCTTGTCGATGTCCTTGAAGATCTCGGCGCTGATGGGGGAGAGCTTGGCTTCGGTATAACGCGAGGCGGCGTAGCTCAGGTCGCCCGAATAGTACTTGCCAAAGTTGCCCTTCGACTCAACGAACGGTGCGAGCAACGCCTCGTTGCCGGTTGCCAGGCGCACCATCGTCTCGTAGATCGCGGCATCGCCGTGCGGATTGAGCTTCATGGTCTGGCCCACGATGTTGGCGCTCTTCTGGCGCTCGCCCTTGAGCAGACCCATCTTGTACATGGTGTAGAGCAGCTTGCGGTGCGAGGGCTTAAAGCCGTCGATCTCGGGGAACGCACGCGAGACGTTGACGCTCATGGCGTAGGGCATGTAGTTGACCTCGAGCGTCTGCGTGATCGGCTGGTCGGTGACCTCGGAGTGCAGGCCGATGACGTTCTCGGCGTTGACCTGCTTTTTCTTTGGCTGGTTCTTCGTCTTCTTCTTTGCCACGATATCCTCTTGAACTTCTTATGGGCCGTCGTTATCGATTTGCTGTTACTGCAGGTCCAGCTGGTCCAGGTATTCCTTGCCGTGCTCGGAGATATGGCGCTTGCGGCCTGCCTCGTCGTTGCCCAGCAACAGATTGAACATGGTCTCCATCTTGGTGACGTCCTCGGGCTCCACCTTGATCAGGCGACGCGTCTCGGGGTTCATGGTGGTGAGCCACATCATGTCCGGGTCGTTCTCACCAAGACCCTTGGAGCGGTTGATGGAGCACTTTTGGTCGCCAATCTCCTTGAGGATGCCGTTCTTCTCGAGCTCGGTGTAGGCAAAGTAGGTCTTCTCTTTGCAGTTGATCTCGTAGAGCGGCGATTCGGCGATATACACGTAACCCTCGTCGATAAGCGTGGGCACCAGGCGGTAGAGCATGGTGAGCACGAGCGTACGGATGTGATAACCGTCGACGTCGGCGTCCGTACAGATGATGACCTTGTTCCAGTTGAGGTTGTCCAGGTCAAAGGCACCAAGGTTTTTGATGCGCTTGTCCTTGATCTCCACGCCGCAGCCCAGCACGCGCATGAGGTCCATGATGATGTCGGACTTAAAGATGCGTGGATAGTCCTCCTTTAGGCAGTTGAGGATTTTGCCACGGACGGGCATAACGCCCTGGAACTCGGCATCGCGCGAGGTGCGAATGGCGCCTGCTGCCGAGTCGCCCTCTACGATGTAGATCTCGCGACGGCTCTTGTCCTTGGAGCGGCAGTCAATGAACTTCTGCACGCGGTTGGCCATATCGGTCTTCTGCTGCAGGTTGGTCTTGATGCTCTGGCGCGTCTTCTCGGCATTCTCGCGCGAGCGCTTGTTGATGAGCACCTGCTCCATGATCTTGTTGGCGGCGTCCTTGTTCTCGATCAAGTAGGTCGAGAGGCGTTCCTTAAAGAATGCCGTCATGGCCTGCTGGATAAAGCGGTTATTGATGGCCTTCTTGGTCTGGTTTTCGTAGGACGTTTGGGTGGAGAAGCAGTTGGTCACCAGCACCAGGCAGTCCTGGACGTCTTGCCACTTAATGCCGCTCTCGTTTTTGTTGTACTTGCCCTGTTGCTTGATGTAGGCATCGATGGCGCTGGTCAAAGCGCTACGAGCCGCTTTCTCGGGCGAACCGCCGTTCTCGAGCCACGATGAGTTGTGGTAGTACTCCTGCATCATGAAGGTGCGCGAGAAGCACATGCATGCGGTGATCTTAACGTTGTAATCGGGCAGGTCCTCGCGGTCGCGACCGCGACGGTCGGCCTCGATAAAGAAGGGCTCGGTAAGGTAGTCGGTACCGACCTTCTCGAGCACGTAGTCCTCGATGCCCTTGGGATAGCAAAAATCCTCTTCGGTAAACTCACCATCGTCACCCTCAATACGCAGGCGGAAGGTCACGTTGGCGTTGACCACGGCCTGGCGGCGCATGGTCTCGCGATACCACTCGTGGGGGATGCTGATGGAGGTAAAGACCTCAAGATCGGGACGCCACTTGATGGTGGTGCCGGTGCGTTCCTCGTCGCTGGGCTCAATCTCGAGTGCCTTCTTTTTGGCGCCGACGACCTTGCCCTTTTTAAAGTGCAGAGAGTACTTGTTGCCATCGCGCCAAACCGTGACGTCCATGTACTCGGAGGCGTACTGGGTCGCGCACGAGCCCAAGCCGTTGGTACCGAGCGAGAAGTCGTAGTCGCCGCCCTGGTTGTTGTTATACTTGCCGCCGGCGTAGAGTTCGCAAAAGACGAGCTCCCAGTTAAAGCGCTTCTCGGAAGGGTTCCAGTCGAGCGGGCAGCCGCGGCCATTGTCCTCTACCTGGATAGAGCCATCGCGAAAGGCGGTAAGGGTGATGAGCTTGCCGTAGCCCTGGCGCGCCTCGTCAACGGCGTTGGACAGGATCTCGAAGGCGGCATGCGCGCAGCCGTCGAGTCCATCCGAGCCAAAGATGACGGCGGGGCGCAGGCGTACGCGCTCCTCGTCCTTGAGCTGGCGGATACTGTCGTTACCATAGTTTGCGGTGTTTTTTGCCATACTCGCTCTCTCGGTGCTCCCTTGCTGCGTTTAAGTCATATAGATAGTCAAGGTAGCATAGCCCAGCCCACAGACGATTCCAACCAACACGAAATCCATCGAACAATCGTTCGATTAGATAATGAATGCTTGGAATGCGGGGGGGGGACCTGTCCTGTCCTATCCAAACATCTGCGGCAGGTCGATGAAGACGGTTCGATCGCTTTCGCCAGCTTCGAAGCCCGAACGGGAGAAGAATCCATAGCGATGGCACTTGAGCCCCGTTGCCTCGACTTGGGCGATTTCCTCGTCGACCATTTTTTGCGTGATGGGGGATTTGCGGAACTTTGCTTCGTAGAATGCGTAGCCCTCGGGGTCTTGCGTTACCACGTCGAATTCGCCGCTCGTTTTGTTTGCGGGATCGTCGTACCAGTACTTGCCTATGGCGTCGAAAGCCGGTTCGATCTTGCCGGTCCTGTTCTGCCGTACGAGGTATTGACGGCAGATCTCCTCGAACATATGAGGAACGTAGTTTTCCTCGAAGTCTTGGAAGACGTGACGATCATAGAAGACTTCCGGGTCGAGCAGCTGACGCGCTGAGGCATTGCGGAAAACATAGCGATAGTAAAAGAGCGAAAGCGGATCAACTACAAAGTAGCCAGACTTGCGCTTGTTCGTAGGGTCGTTGATGGGTGCACGCTTTTGGACGATTTCGAGTGACATGAGCTTGTCGAGCACGTCTGCCATGGCCGGACCGCTCGAGACGTGCGACTGTGCCAGCACGTCCCCCCAACGGGAGTAACCTTGTGCGAGAGCCCCGAAAACTTCGTTGGCGTTGGTCATCTTCGAGATCTCGGCGTTGAGATAGGATGGCACCTCGCTTTCTAAGCGGGCGCCAGGTTCCGTGACGAGCTCGATGATGTTGTCGCGTACGCTTTGGGATTGATCGATGAGGCGATTGTAAAAGGGGATGCCGCCAAAAACGCTATAGAGCCGCACCTTGTCCTCGGGCGAGAACGCGGGATAGAACTTCGCAGCGTCAAAGTAATCCATGGGCTTAAGCTCAAGCGCGAGATCAATTCGCCCGTAGAGGGGGCTTTCATGCTCGATGAGGGATTTCATAATCTCAACGTAGGAGCCGCACAGGACAATGTTTAAACGTGAGTCTTCCCTGTGGGCGTCGATTGAGGTCTGAAGAATGCTGTCCAAGCCTTTAACCGCATCTCTCAAGTAGGGGTATTCGTCGAGAACGAGGGTAATGTTCTTGTCTTTGGCTTGGGCAAACAGAAATTCGATGAGCTCGCGGATGCCTGTGAAGGCGAGCGGAGGAAAGTTCAGCGCTTCAGCAACAAGGACGGACAGACTCTCGAGGTTGTCTGCCTCGGAGGTTTGGCGACACTCGTAATAGACCGTTGCGACGTCCGGCAAATCGGTTAGCGCCTGCTTGATGAGCTCACTTTTTCCGACGCGACGCCTGCCGTAAATGAGAACATTGCGCTGCTCAGTTACTTTGAGCGTTTTCTTAATACGGGTGAGTTCACGCTCCCTGCCAATGAATTCCACTTACTCGGTTCCTTCCGACTCGGTTTTGTCCGAGTTAATTGTATCGCATGAATCAGTTTATGCTCGAGTTTACTCGGACAAAACCGAGTCGGTTCTGACCGAGTAAGTTTGAATAGCGAATTGAAATTGGTATGTCTGCATGGCGATGACAGACATGGTTTTTATAATGACAGACATAGTTGACATCTTCTGATAGATGCAATATATTTCTGCCATGTTGCAACGGATATCTGTCCATTACCACGAAAGGAACTCCATGCCGGGCAAAAAGAACCTACGCATGAAGGCGGCGCGCGCGGCGGTTGGCCTTTCGCAAGCTGACTTGGCCGAGGCCGTGGGCGTTACGCGCCAGACCATCGGCCTGATCGAGGCGGGTGGCTACAACCCCACGCTCAATTTGTGCGTGGCAATCTGTAAAGCGCTACGCGTTACGTTGAACGACTTGTTTTGGGAAGACGAGAGCGACGTCGACCCTGACGCTCTTTAGGAGTTCGCTATGAAATTTGAAGATTTAAAACTCGTGCAAAAGTGGCGTGAATATGCCGGCCCAAAGGATGAGCGCCTGGAGGCTGAGAGCGCGAAGATCTACAAGATTGGTTTCGTGCTGCTTTCGTTTGGCATGTTGATGATCTTTTTCTACCAGATTATAGCTCGACAGGTTGCGTGGGTTCACAGCGACGCCAGTGAAATGCCGCATGGCTTTGCAACGCCGTTCGAGGCAGCCATGTATTTGTGGCTCGTTCTCGTGATGTTGATTTGCGCAGGACTGCAAACGCGGAAGGGCTATGTCGATACCAATCGTTTTGGGCAAACCGAGCATCTTCCTGTTGGATATTTCCTGCTTATCAGCGGCCTTAGCGGCGCCGCGTTCGCGCTTGTTATTGCCGCAATGCGCTGTATCGCTGAGGCGCAGATCGTACCGCTCGAAAGCGTCTTTTGGTTGGCGAACCTGGCCACGGGCGTGTTCTGCGGTGCGACGATTTTCGCGGCCACGTTTGCTGCCCTGTGCGCAACGTTTTTCACGGCGAAAAGACGCTGTGCCAAGCTCGAGACAGAACTCGACTCCACTGACGATATCTAATAATGTGCGGGACAACGCGGCCAAGCGGGACGACCTGATGTTCAACCCTAGGCCGTCCTCGATTGAGTTCGACGGACTGGAATAGACGAGAAAGTAAGCGCCCCTCGGCAATCGGTGCCGAGGGGCGCTCGCAGTTTTGTTCTGATGCGAGTTTGTCTAGATGCAGAAGGCAGGCCTAACACCGACAAATGGCTCGCCGTCATGGATACTGTAAGAGTAGGGTTGGGACTTCGACTCGCAGGCCGCTGCCTCACCATCCCCATTGGAGTCGGTACACCTAAAGCAGGGATTTAGCATGTCGTCAGCCTCTTTTCCTCCGAAGCGATCGCCATAAGTTGACCAAGACCGGAGCCACCAACCGCCCCCGTCTTGCGAGTCATATGTTCCAAGGATGCTATTTGGAGTGTCCGCTGTTACCCCGGTGTCGTCGAACAGCTGGTATTGAGAGCCTTCTTGTAACAGGTATGTCCAGCCATCCATCAAGTAATCGCTGAGGGGGGCGACCTCGACAAAGCTTGGAACCCACAGCTTGTCTGAGGTCGTTGTGGTCGTCATTAGGTCGGGATCGTCATTGAGCTCTGCGCCGATGCCACCGCCGTAGTAGGAATCGATCGTATATGACACCCAAGGCATCACTGCGTCAGCCTTGTCCACGGAGACAATCTGCTCGCGCAGGTCCGAAGGGAGCTCGTTCGAGAAAGAGTCGCTGAGCCAAGAGCGCAAGGAGGCATTCTCCCAACTTATGCTGGCAGAGCCGTCGTCCTGAATCTTCTGGAATAGGTTATCGAGGTCGGCCTTCTCGAACATGTTTTTCTTGGCGATGTCATCGGCGAAGATGAACGTGATGCCGGCCTTGCCGGAGCCGTCGGACTTGTCGTCATGGTTGAACCCCATGATCATAACCTTGGTCTGTGTTCCGTCGGAGAGCGTGACGTCCTTGGTCTGGGTTCCGTCGAGCTTTCCATCCGCTGTGCAGAGGTGGTACTTCTTGGCGATCTCTATGGCGCCATTCTGGTCACCCTTCTTGGAGATAAGCTTGGAAATCTGGGCGATTTCTTCCCATGAATAGTCATTGAGGCAGCTTTTGACCTGTGGCCCCTTGGGCAACAGAACGACCACGGCGATGGCTATGACCATGACCGCCGCAACGATGCCGCCGATGACGACTGGCTTGGGCACCTTGTTTTTGGGCTTGCCAGCGAGCTTAGAGCCCGGTGTGCCAGAGGCTGCTACGGGTTCTGGCGTTGCCCCCCTGAGCGGGGAGCGGCTTTCCGCAACCGAAGCAGAACTTTGCCTCGTCGGGGTTTTTGACCCCGCAGTTGGGACAGAACATCTTGTTCTCCCTTCGTCTGGTTTTTCCTGACGGGCCAATCTTATCGCCCGGAGAACCAATGTTGTTGCGCAACATTTCTGAGTTGGCGCACTTCTCGGCTGATGCTTGCTTTCAGTATTGGCGCATCGCGAAATCCAAGTGTCGGCCGCGAGTTTTCCAATCTAGATAGCGTCCAGACAATGGGGCCGGGCTGCGTTATCCGGGGGTTAGTGGGGCGTATCCGACGCGGCTTCATCGCTGCCGCTACGCTCGAGCGCCGTGCGGCGGGCACTGTAGGCGACGAGGCCGGCGCCTGCCGCGGCGAGTGCTGCAGCGGCTGCCGTGAGGGGAGCGTTGGCATCGCCCGTGCCCGCAAGCGCGCCCGCTTTTCCGGAGCGCTTGTTATTGCCGTGATCCTTGCCGCTGCCAGAGCCACTGCCGCCACCGGAGCTGCTTCCGCCGGAGCCGCCGCCCTTGTCAGTACCGCCGCCACTCGAGCCACCATCGCCGTCTGCTGTCATCGGGGCGTCGTGAAGTCCTATCGTATCCGCGCTGCCGCATACGCCGACCTGAACTTCCGAGCGCTCGCATGCTGCGTCGGGCACATGAAGTTCGTGCAGCACGGCACCCAGCGCCGAGTTTGCGCCCGGTCGAATTTCCTCGAGCGTTACAGGATCGAGCGCCACCAGATTACGCGCCTTCGCATACAGCGTTACGCGTTTGCCCACTTCGTCGCTCCAACTCTCGGGAATGGCGAAGCTCATGCGGAACTGTGCCGTGCAACCCGGTGCCAGCACGGCGTTGCCGTTGTCGGCTACCAGCGGGTGCGTTGCAAAACGTGCGCCCAGCGTCTCGAGCGCGTACTTCACGTGCGCCATGTCGTTGGCCGAAGCGTCCTCGGCAAGCTCTGGATCGTAGATCGAAGCCATGCGTGCGTTCACTCCGAATCCGATGGATGCGCTGGAGAACGGCTGGATGGAGCCCTCTCGGTACAGATCGATCGTGCCGGCGGTCAGCAAGGTGTTGCCGTCGTTTCGCACCGTGACCATGAAGGATTCGCCTGCTGCTCCGGGCACCACCGCGCCCGAGGTAGCGACCGCGCCCGTCGGAGTGGCACACGCCACCAAGGGCACTTCGATGCCGTGCAACTCTGCCTCGCTCTTCTCCGCGCTCACAATGTGCGTGGCGAGCGCGGAGAGCATGCCTCCCGACGTCAAAAATGTCGTTATCTGATCGACGGGATGGTCCAGCTCGCACATCACAAACGGCTCCGTGAACAGATCGCCTGCCAAGGCGCTGGCGAAGATGCGGAAGTGCTTGCCCATCATTGCTACCGGGTTACCTTCTTCGTCGTAGGTTTGTCCCACCTTGCCATCGGTGTTCTCTACATAGAGCACGCACCTGCCGTTGTTGCTTACGCTAAACGATGCCGGGCCACAGCCTGCGGCGCCCACGGGCTGCGTTGCAAATGCCGATGCGCCTCGTGCCCAAATAATATGCTGCAGTTGCTCGTTGACGGTTGCCAAAAAGCCCGAATGTTGTGGCCACGGCACCGCACGGGGTACTGTGGCATCTGGCGACATAACGCCCCAGCCCGCAATGGACTGGCCGATCACGGCGTACGATGCACAGCCGCAACCGCCTGCAGTCTCGTATGCAACGGGCACCACCATTTTGCCGTTGATATTCTCAGGTGCGCCGAGCTCGATGCTCGACGGTGCCTGCGGAAAGCGGAGGACCTGACGGAACGTGAGACTGTCGCCCAAATCATCCGACCACAGGGTAAAGCACTCCAGCGCAGCCTCGGCCTCGCTGCCGAGTGCCTTTTCTGCGGTGGTTCCGCGGCGGTGGAGGTAGGCACCCGACAGACGCCCGTCGACCAGCGTCTTGCCCACCGTGATGCGCGGGCACTGCAGGCAATGGTAGACATCCTCTTGCAGGCGGCCGCGCGAAATGCTGCGCCATGACGTATGCGACACCACGCGAACTCCGCCGTTGCTTATGCGCAGGCGCACAACGGACAGTATGCCGGATGTGCTCGCCGCATCGAAAAGGGTGTTGTCGCCGTCGCGGCGCTCGCCCGAGACCAGCAACACGTAGGCGTCCTGGTTTCCTCTTCCGTCCGTATATTCCACCACGTCGAAGTCGTAATCGTATATGCCGTCGCGCTCCACGTCGCCCTCGCCAAACCCAAGGGGAAAGTCTACGGGCGTGGGAGCGGACCACGTGCCGTTCGTCTTTGTATGTACCACCAGGCGCGAGCGGCCATTCTCGCCGTAGCGCACCGAGGCGATACGGAATAGACACTCCATGCCGGCAATCATCGTTAGCCTCATGTGGGCTTCGCTGAGCACGCCGGAAAACAGCACGTTGTCGCTCGAGGGCTTGATGCCGCCACGCTCGTCCTCCGATACACCAGCAGAATTGGCGTTGGGGTCCGCAACGGCGTTCGCCGCCTGCCCGATATAGGTGTACTCATACATCGGCGCGGCGTTTTCGTCGTTCTCTATCAGTGCGTGGACGAAATGCTCGATCTGTCCCGTGTCGTCGCTTTCTGCATCCGCCTCGAGCTCAATGCGCGTGACCGACCGGTCCCAATCGCGCACGATAGGCGCGACGTTTACGGCAGTGGCCTTAACCTCGGCGCGTGCGAGCAGCTCAGCGTTGGTGACGATGGTGGCCGATGCGATGAATTGCGGCACGCCGCCCGCCTCGGCGTTGCCGGCCGTGCCGAAGCGGGCATCCAACGTGTAAGGCGTATCTCCACCCAATGCGAGCTCAGAGCGCTGGAGCACATACTGGTTGCCATTGTTCACCGACATATTCCACGAATCGAGGAGTGTGGGCCACGACCCCGACCAAGCCTTGGTGGTCCACTTGAACATTACGAACTGGAGTATCACATCGACATCGACGTCTGCACCCACGCGCAGCCGCGGAAGCTGGTGCCCGGCCGCCTTCTCGTACCCAATGAACAGCGTGAGGGATGCGGCGCCGCGCACGGCAGACGAAGCGACGCCTGCAACGCCGGCGCCAAAGGTGACGGCAAGCCCGATCTGGATGGTGAACGAGCCCGACGTGTTTGAATAGTCGAGCGAAATGTTTTTAAAAAACGCCGCGCCGCTGCCGTGCGTGTGGGCACCCACGGCGAGCGCCAGTTTTGCCAGCACCCAGGGGTTGACGTTTAGGAAAAATGGCACCGGTCCTAGGGTAAACTGCTCGGTCCAATTGAGGTCGGTTCTTACCTGGAAGAGGGCCTTAATATTGCCGTATGCGGGGTCGTTGTTGTTACCCCAGGTTTTGCCCACCCAATCGTAGGCGAGCGAGCCGTACAGCTGTGTGGCGATATCCATCGTGAACAGCGGCGTGCAATGGTGGCGAAGGAGCTTGGTGTTTCTTGGATCGGTGCCCGAACCGGCACTCATCCTCTTGTACTGATTCCACTTCCCCTCCATCTCGTCGAGGTAGCGGTTTGCCTGCTTGGCGCCCGACTCACGCGGCGATTTCTTCCAGTATTCCGGATCCGGATTGCCCGAATCATTCATGTAGCCGACCGGTTTGTATCCTCCGCCAAACAGCACGTATCCGGCAAACGAGAAATCGAACAAAATGGGGAACGAGGGCATCCAGCACGTGAACTTATTGCCGCCGATGCCGGGAAACGCCGCCGGGAAATCAAACGGAGTAATCTCTTGGTCCATGGTAGTGGGGACGATAGTGGTCGAGCCCGATTCCGCCTTTGCGGCCGGCGCGGTGACAACGGCCATGGGGGAGGAGAGTGTATAGGTTTTGCCCTGATAGTCGAGGACAAAGCGCAGCTTGCATCCTTCCTCCAGAAGGCCCGAAGCTGCATCGAGGAACGTGTCTTCAAGCGTGAACGTTGCCAGATTATCCGAACCCGATGCACTGGCCTTGACTTGGCCAATCTGCGTGACGGTTTCGGGTGAGCTGCTCGTGGAGGGCATTACCTTGTTGATGTGCAGCGTTGCCTGTCCACCCTGTGGCAGATGCGCCTGCACGGTAAAGGCATGCGTATCGGCCTGCTCGTTTGCCATGTCGTCCTTCGGCATTGCCATAAACGTGGCATCGGCGTACTGGATGTCCCATTCGTCGAATGTGAGCTGGCGGAAGTACGGCTCGCCGTCGGAAAGCGGACGCGTGGGCGCGGTTATGGCGGTACCGCCCTGGATACGCGCAAGGGGAATCTCGACATCACGGTAACCCGCCATGCTAATGGAAATGCCGCCGTTAAAGTCGTACGCGTCGAGAAGTGTTGCCTCGTCCACGTAGCCTTCCGAAAGAGAGGCGATCTCAAAGATGGCCGTGCCCTCGTCGTCGGTCGTGGCGGAGAGCTGCTTGCCCGCGGCATAACGCGACGCAAGCGTGACCTGGGCTCCCTTGATGGGCGTATTCTTGTTGGCGACGTCGACCACGACCACACCAAACATGGTGCGCGAGAGAACGAGCACCTTGAAGGGGTCTTCTTCGTCGGCATAGGCTTCGGTGGGCGCGAACGGCAATATGAAGGCGTTTGCGCTTCCCGGCACGCGCGGCAACATAATGCTCGCCAGTGAGGACGCTCCGGCAACAAGTAACGAACGGCGATCAAGCATTTTGGGCTCCCATCCCGCAGGTATCGGTGGAAATAATCCAATTTTGCGAGAAGGTGCCCCGTGGCGGTAGTGCCGTTCGATGGCCAAAATGTCCAATTTGAGTGCGCGAAAGCGTCAGGCCCCCCGGAGCGCTTTCGATACGCCGGGCAGTTTGGCCGCTAGCGCAACATGTGGGCAATCAGCTCGGCGCGAGTTCCGATACCAAGCTTGGCATACACTCCTGATAGGCGGTTTTTAACGGTGCCCGGCGATACTCCCATGTGGCGTGCGATTTCGGCGTTGGTCCAACCGCGGCAGGCGAGCATGGCCATGGTGAACTCCGTGGTCGTTAAATCGTCGGCCACGTCCTCGCCCGAATCGGGGTTGTGGATGCGCCGCCAGCCGTAGCTGAATCGATACGTAATCTCGATGATGTGTGCGAAATCGTCGGGGTATTGCGATTTTAGGCACGCCTCGATGAGCCCCTGCAAAAGGCCGTGGTGCTCGCCAATGAGCTCGATAAGGCCGTCAGGACGCGCAATGTCCCAAGCGGCCCCGAAGTGTGCCTTTGCGGCATCGACGTCCTTGAGGCTCATGCAGGCCATGGAAGCTGCCAGGTGCAGGAACAGCTCCGAGATGGGATAGCTTCCCTGTTTCATGATCAGGGCGTTTTCCGCCATGCCCAGACTGCGGCCATATTCGCCGCGCAGGTATAGGGCATGCGCCATCACGTAGCTGGCGAACAGGCGCAAGCCTTCGGGCAGATGCGCCGCAAGCGGATAAAACTCTTCGGCAGAATACGGGGAAGACAAGTGCAACAGGACGCTTGCGGCCGAGGCGAACAGGATATGCGTGGCGTGGACGGCGGGTGATTCCTCGTCAGTTGGCGTATCGAGGATGCCCGCAAGACAACGGCGGGCGTCGGCGATACGGTTGAGCGACAGACTGGCGTATCCGCAGATAAAGCATGCGGAATAGCGCAGTGCGGAATCGGTGGCGTCAAGATAGGGACGCGCCGTCTTGGCAGCGAGGGCGGCCTGTCCGCGAAAGTACAGCGCTTCTGCCGTGGCGATGGTGCATGAATCGGGGTCGGAAATGCCTGCAACCGCAGCGTCAATCTGCCCCGGCACAAAGGCAGTGCACATCAACGGCATGGGAACGCATGGGTAGCCATCGCAGTCCATCTTCCATCTCCCAACAGCTGGCAACAATAGCAGCAATTGTACTCCTGTTGCTCGGGACCCCTTTCGTTTTACTGTTCGGTTAACGCTACGGATCGTTTTGGAAGGCTTACGAGCATGGTGGTCCCGTTCTCGGAACTTGCTTCGACCTCTACAGCGCCACCGTGAAGCGCTGCAATCTCCCAGACAAGTGCTAGCCCGAGTCCTGCGCCGCCGTATGCTCTGCTGCGGGATTTGTCGAGACGAAAAAACGGCTGGAAGATGCTCTCTCGATACTTCTTGGGTATACCAGGGCCCTGGTCCTTGACCCGCAGGAACACGTGGCTATCGGTATCGCAGATAGAGACGTTGACAGTCGAGCCGGGGCGACTATAACGGATGGCGTTTTCGACCAGATTAAACACCAGCCGATAGAGGAGCGTATCACTTCCGATTGCCAAAGCGTCTCCGGCGCAATCGAGGGCTACGTCCTTATTCTCGGCAAGTGGCGCAAGGTCGGTGAGGACCTCTTCGGACAAGGGGCCGAGTTCAACATCGTCCTCGCAGGGAACGCTGCGGAGCTCACTCATCTCGAGCAATACCTTGGTCATTCGAGACATGCGCTCAGTTTGTTCTTGTAGCAGGCCGAGCAGCTCGGCTGTTTTGGGTCGCAAATTGGAGTGCTCGGAGACGAATAGTTCAATTTGCGCTTGCATAAGGGCGAGTGGGGTTCGTAGTTCGTGTGCGGTGTTGCCGGTAAACTGACGCTGTGCAGAGAACCCTTCGCCAAGACGGGCGATCATGTCGTTGAAAGAGGCGCTGCATCGTTGTAGTTCGGTGGGCACATCTTCGCTGAGTCTGATTTCGCTTAGGTTGTCAGGCTGCACACGCTCAACCTGGGCCGCAAAAGCCCGTAGCGGTTTGAGTGCACGGCCGCTCACAAAGTATGCCAGCACGCCGCCAAGGAGTGTGACTCCAGCCGTGATGCACCAGGCTGTCGTGCCAAAAGACTCTTGCGCGTCGCTTACGACGATCATGACCTCGTCATCGAGGGTCGCTTTCGTTGGGTCGAACGCCTGGGGCGAATCTTCGCCGGTTGCGTTAAGGGCCGAGATGTCACTGCCGATGGCATCCATGTAGTGCATGCCCGTATAGCCGACCAGGCAGTTCGTTAGCACGCACGCTACACACGTGAGCAGTGCCGCCATAATCGTTATGCGCCATTGCAGCGAAAGCCTTTTCATTCGCTATCCTCCATAACGTAGCCCTCTCCAATCCGATTGCGAATCGGATCGTATCCCAAAGCGCTGCGTAGCTTTTTGCGGAGTGACGAGATATGAACGCGGGTTGCGTTGCTAAAGCTGTTGACGCTACTGTCCCATACATGCTCGATAAGCTCTTCCTGGCTCACTGGGCGTCCCTGGTTGAGCATCAGGTATTCCAGGATTCCCGTTTCCTTGCGCGTGAGCGACAGAGTCTCACTGCCGGTGGAGGCGACGCGCGCCTTGGTGTCAAAGCGGAGCTTTCCACAGGTGAGCATCACATCGCTTTGCGTAAAGCGCCTGAGCGTGAGGCTGCGGATGCGTGCTGCCAGCTCGTCCAGATGAAACGGCTTGGTGAGGTAATCGTTGGCGCCGGCATCGAGTCCCGCCACCTTGTCGGCGACCTCGCCGCGTGCCGAGAGCACGAGTACCTTGGTCTCGCAGTCGGTTTTCCTAAGTTCCCTGAGTATGGTCATGCCGTCGATGCGGGGGAGATTGAGGTCGAGTACCACGAGGTCAAAGACTTCGACGCCCAGCAGGTCGAGCGCCTCCTGTCCATCGTGGCAGCAGTCGACGCTGTATGCCAGGTTTCGTAAGCTGCGTGCGATTGCGTCGCACAGCGCCCACTCGTCCTCGACGATCAAAATACGCATAACAGTCTCCTTGCACATTCCAAATCGCGCTTAACACGGATTTTATGGTCGATATGGTCCAATGGTCGCGTAACGAAAGGAGTGGTCAGGTTGTTCAAAGCGGTAAAACCCGTGGTACAGGTCGCTTTGTTGATCGTCGGAATTGCCATGGTGTGCTTTGGCGTTATGCGTGGCGAGGCGGATGCCGTGCTGGCCAAAGCGATTAGGCTGTGCTTGGAGTGTATCGGAATTGGATAAAAGAGAAAACACTGCGTCGCATGTTTTGGCCCGATTTCGCGGATTCATTCAGGCGGCGGCGACGCTCATCACCAACATTCACCTGCCAAACTTTGCCAAAGGCGGCATCTATCAGGGCGCGGGAAAAACAGTCTGCGTACCCGGACTTAATTGCTATTCGTGCCCCGCGGCATCGGGTGCGTGCCCCATCGGGTCGTTCCAGTCGGTAGTAGGTTCATCCAAGTTCAACTTTTCTTACTACGTCACCGGTACGCTCATTTTGCTCGGCGTGCTGCTGGGTCGCTTTGTATGCGGGTTTTTGTGCCCGTTTGGCTGGCTGCAGGAGCTGCTTCACAAGATTCCCGGCAAAAAGTTCTCCACGAAAAAGCTCAAGCCGCTCACGTACATCAAGTACGTCGTGCTGCTGTTTGCTGTGGTGCTGCTGCCCGTCTTGGTGATTAACGACGTGGGCATGGGCGACCCGTTCTTTTGTAAGTACATCTGTCCGCAGGGCGTGCTCGAGGGCGCCATTCCGCTGGCGGCTGCCAATGCTGGAATTCGATCTGCGCTGGGGCAGCTCTTCACCTGGAAGCTTTTCGTCCTCATTGCCGTGGTGGTGCTGAGCGTTTTATTCTATCGCCCCTTCTGCAAATGGATTTGCCCGCTCGGCGCATTCTACGCGCTCATGAATAAGGTGTCCTTACTGGGAATCCGGGTCGATGCATGCAAATGTGTCTCGTGCGGCAAGTGCTCAAAGGTTTGTCAGATGGACGTCGATGTGGTCCGCGCGCCCAATCATGCCGAATGCATCCGGTGCGGAAAGTGCATTGGGGCCTGTCCCGTCGATGCCATCAGCTATCGCTATGGCCTGGATGTGCCGGCAGAAAAGCTCCCTCTGACCGCTGATGAAAAGTAAAACAAGCTTCGACGAAAACGGAGGAATGACCATGAAGCTTTCTAAGATTGCAGCCCTGTTTATGGTGCCGGTATTGGCCTTGTGTCTTGTGGCATGTTCGGCACCCGGTAGCAATGCGAGCAAATCTAAGGGCTCCGATCCTAAAATCGCGGAGCTCACCGCGCAAGAGCCAGCCAACGCCGACGAGGCTGCCGAGCTGTATACGAAGCTCATGCAGAAGGAGAACGATATCCTTTCGAGTGATAACGCGCCGTGGGAAAAGGTATTCAATGCGGCAAATAAAGACTCGGCAATGATTGAGGACGGCAGCAATTACGGCGATTTCCTGCTCAAGACCATCGACGGCGCCAAGGACGAGTTTACGGCGGATGAGCTTAAGACGCTCAAGGCCGGCGCGCAGCAAATCAAAGAGATTGAGGACAAGCTCGAGAGCTTGGAGAAGGAGTTCCCCGGCTGTGGAAGCACGCCGAGCGCAGGCGAGTGCGTCGACGCTTCGGCCGCGGGTATGACGACTGATGCTAATGCTTCGACTAAGGCGACGAAGTTCCCCAGCTTTACGGGCAAGGACCTGGATGGCAACGACGTGAGCAGCGATGAGCTGTTCTCTAAGAACAAGGTCACCGTCATGAACTTCTGGTTCACCACTTGCAAGCCGTGCGTGGGCGAGCTGGGCGATCTTGAAAATTTGAATAAGGAGCTCGCCGAGAAGGGCGGCCAGGTCGTGAGCGTCAATTCCTTTACGCTCGATGGCAACAAGGATGAGATTGCGGATGCCAAGGACGTGCTGAAGAAGAAGGGCGTGACGTATAAGAACGTCTGGTTCAAGTCGGACAGCGAGGCTGGCAAGTTTACGTCAAATCTGTTCTCGTTCCCGACAACCTACGTTATCGACCAGAACGGCAACATCGTAGGGGATCCAATCGTGGGAGCCATCAGCTCCGCCGAGCAGCGCGCGGCACTCGACAAGCTTATTGACCAGGCGATTGCGAATAGCGAGCAGTAAAAAACGCGTAAAGCATGGCGAGGATCGTGCGCCGCTGTGCGAAGTAGTCCCTACCTTTCAAGATAAGCTCCACCATATAGTGAACTGCCTCCCATTTCTTGGACATGAGAAATGGGAGGCAGTTCATTTCTGTCGGGTTCGTCTTTGTTTTCGAGATGGGTGCTAGGCGAGTGAGCGCGACGGACTGGCGGCTTTTCTATCGTTTTCGAACGAGTGGCGGTTCTGCATACGTTTAGGGGAGGAAAATGCCCCGAAAATGCGCGAGTTTCCGCCACTCATTGAGGGCTGTAGTGGCCGTCCAGCGGGTTGCTCGATAGCCTTGCAGCCGGGGAGGAAGAGTGCCCTTTCCGTAAGACACACAAGAAGGAATCTTCTCGTTAGGGCCATTTAGCGGGGTCTTCAACGCGGGCTGAGCTTTGCCGGTCTTGGCTGCCATGCGCTTTGCGCTGGCGCCTTTTGCGCCGCGTTGCACGCCTGTGCCTGTCTAGTCGTTTCGCGTGGTAGGGCGCGCCGCATCGCTTTGTCTCTCTTTTTGTATTGCTATGGGAAGCTAGTACATTTATGTGAGCGGTGCTATGGACGGTTGATTTCCGATCTCAACCGAACACATTGAGCTGATGGCACGCTCCCGCAGTTAACCGAACGTCCCCACGGCCCCTCTCGGGCCCCGGGGGCGCCATTTTCCCAGTTGAAGGAATGGTGGAGATGTGTTTCGATGGGTCCGGTGGCCATGCCCCGCCCGCCGCCCGGCACCTCTTCCCAGACTCAGCCGGACGGTCGGTCCGTCTATTCCGTTTTTCTCCTAGGCTTGGCCAGCGGGGCATCGCCCCTCTCTGCGCGCGCCCTCTCGATGAGCCCCGGCGTCAGGTCGAGGTCGCCGAGCGGCACGTCCCCCACGCCGTAGGCGTCCAGCAGCGCCGCCGCGTCCTCCCCGAGCATCGCCCTGAAGGCGCGCGCGGGCGTCGCGAAGCCGAGCGCGCCGCGGGGCTCGGAGTTCACGTGCGACATGGCCAGCGCCAGGTCGGCCGGGGCGAGCCGGTCGAACCTGATTCCGGCGCCCTTGGGCAGCAGCTTCCTGATCTCGACGTGGTTGCGCTCGCAGGCGCCCTTCTGGTCGCTGCGCCTGGGGTCGCAGTAGAACAGCCTCGTCTCGCCCGGCCCCTCGCCGAGCAGCGCCGCGACCGCCGCCTCGTCGGAGAACTCGGCGCCGTTGTCGGTGAGGACGGCGCGGAACACGCGGCGCGTCCCGTCGGAGCCGAGGATGGCCCGGACGCCCTCCAGGGCGCCCGCGACGCACCCGGCGGTCTTCTCCTCCAGCGGCAGCGCGAGCTGGAGCCTGCTGGGGCGGTGCAGCAGCGTGAGCAGGCAGGCGGAGTCCTCCCGGGCCCCCTCGACGGTGTCCATCTCCCAGGCCGCGGCGCACGCGTCCTCCCCGAGGGCGAGGAACGCGGCATGCGACCTGCGGGCGGAGTGGCGCGTGGCCGCCCGGCCCGCGGCGCGCTTCCTCGGCCTGTAGCCGACCTTGCGCCTGAGCTCCATGTTGGTCATGCCGTCGTAGCCCGCCGAGACCCAGCGGTAGATGGTCGACGGCGACAGGTCCACGGGCCCGCCGTGTGTTCCGTCAAGTAAAAATCGACAAATACGTCTGTCGAATTTCGACACCCTCATGCTGACCGCCTCCGGGCGGGCCGGCGCCGTCGCGGCCGGCCCGCCCGCTGCCTAGAACGGTATCTCCCAGTCCTCCGGGGGCACCTCCTCCATCCCGCCCCGCTCGCCCGTCATCAGCGGGTGGTCCGGCGTCGGGTCTGATAAGATTCCCATAGCGGTCTTCGTCCTTTCCTAGA
>NZ_CYYP01000010.1:0-75384 GCF_001405375.1 Collinsella aerofaciens | reverse complement strand
GCCCGCCGTTGCGCGCCGCCATCTGCTCGGGCGACAGCCCCCGTCGCAGGCAGTCCCTGATGGCCTCCAGCCTGGCCGCCGCGGCGGGCTCGTCGGCGTCTATCCCGCGCCTGGACGAGACGAGGACCGAGTCGGCGCACAGCTGCGCGGCCCGGGCCTCGTAGAAGACGTGGGGGCGGCGCTTGCAGCCGATCGCGCGGTACCGGCCGCAGCCGTTGCAGCAGCGCGGCCACGCGGCCAGGCGCGGGCAGGCCGCCGACAGGTCGGCGGAGGCGTCCACGCGCTCGCCGCGCCTGGCCTTCGGCGCCGTCACGAACCTGTGCGACGCCACCTCGGCGCTCACCGTCGAGGGCGACCTGCCCAGCTCCCTCGCGATCTCCCTGCACGACGCCCTGCGCTCCAGCATCCTCTGGACCGTGTCCCGCTCGTGCCTCGTGAGCCTTCCGTAGGCCCTCGGGATCGCCCTTGCGGAGCCGCTCTTCTTCTTTCCGGACATGCCGTCCTCCGATCTCCCGGGGCCGGCCGGCCCGGCCCTCAGGGTATCGGGTTCCCACATTCATCCGCACATGTGCGGATGAATGTGGGAGGTGTTCGGATGAAGTCGATAATCAAGGCGGTGCTATGGACTGATTTGCTTTTGAGCGTCAGTAGTGTCCGGGCGTTGTGATAAAGTACAGTTCATCCCGAGGGACCAGATGTTTTCTCGGGGAGGACGCTTGTTGGCGAGCGTCTCTCATTCAACAATCAAAAGAGGTATTTCGGCGGATATGGCAGCCAGCCATGGTTGCTATCTATCCACTGTCGCATTGCGTCAGATGACGATGCGGCGATTTGCCGAAGGGAGCTCTACATGAGCGATACAGCCTCGATTTTCCAGTATCAACCACAGATTTTGCGCGAGACCTGCGAAGGCATTCAACGTCTTGACCTTCGCGATCAAATGCTTGCTAACCGCGAGGTCGAGCTTTGCGGTCCCGTGGATGCCGGCTCGTGTGCCGTGCTTATCCGTAGCCTTTTGCACCTGCAGCAAGAAGATGCTCAGGCCCCTATCCGGATGTTCATCAATAGCCCGGGCGGCGAGGTCCAGTCGGGCTTGGCGCTCTATGACGTCATGCAGGCTTTGAACTGCCCGGTTAATACGATTTGCTTGGGCATGGCGGCAAGCATGGCCGCCTTGATCTTTGTCTCCGGTGCTCGTCGGGAGATGCTTCCGCATAGTCGCATCATGATTCACGACCCGCTTATCGGCGGCGGCATTGGCGGAAGCGCGCTTTCCGTTAAAGCTCGTGCCGACGACCTCATGCGCATTCGCGACATCACCGGCGAGGTGCTTTCGCGTCATACCGGCATGCCGCTCGACCGCGTTTTCGAACTCACGGCGCAAGACACCTATTTCGAGGCCGAAGATGCCATCGAGGCGGGTCTTGCCGACGCCGTGATCGCTTCGTTTTAGTATCTCCTCCGCACGTTTTAACACCAAGCCACTGGAAAGGGGCATTATCATGAACAACGCAACTACCTTTACCTATGATGCTTCCGCCGCTAACCGCTCTGCGTATGCAGGTCAGCTTTTGCTTACCAAAAACCATACTGCCAGCACGGATTCGTGGGAGACCGGCCTTAACAACAATGTGCTCGTGCTTGGCTGCTCGGGCGGCGGCAAGACGAGGAACCATCTCAAGCCCAATCTCATGCAGTGCCAAGGCTCTTATGTGGTCTTGGATACCAAGGGCTCGCTTTACTATGAGATGGGGCCCTATCTGCGCTCTCGCGGATACAAGGTCGACCTGCTCGACTTTACTCGCGATGGAGAGGGGAGTGTGGGGTATGACCCGCTTTCGTACATTCGTTGGAGCTGGGGCCATCCCTGCACGCAGGACATCATCACCGTGGCAAGCGCCATCTGTTCGACAGACGAGATGGACAGCGACCCGTTTTGGGCTCGCGCTGCCGCCAACTACCTCGCAAGCTACATCGCCTATGTCTTGGAGGCGCTACCTGAAAAAGAGCGCAACATGGCCTCAGTTGTGCGCGTTTTCGAGCAGGCGGGAAGGGGACAGGAGAGCGAGCTTTTTGAGGACCTTGAGCACGACTGTCCGGAAAGCTATGCCGTCTCCCTTTTCTATCGTGCGAAGGCGACGGCGCGTGCCGAGAAGATGCATTCCAGCATCATGGGCATCATTGCGGCAAATATCCTTCCGTTTTCCCATGAAGGTGCCATGCGGAGCTATCAGCATGCCGAGCAAGTTGATTTTCGCAGCTTTGGCCGTGAGAAGCGCGCCCTCTTTGTGAAGATGGACGACCTCGACCATAGCCTTTCGGCAATGACGAGCCTGTTTATTCAGCAGGCATTTTCGGCACTTTGCGACATGGCCGATGAGTCTTGCGAGGGTCGTCTTTCCGTGCCCGTTCGCTTTATGTTGGATGATTTTTCCAATTTGCGCCTACCGGATTTTGATGACGTGCTCTCCGTTATCCGCAGCCGCGAAATCAGCTGCACCGTGATCTGCCAGACGGTAAGCCAGCTTGAAGCGCGTTATGGCGAGGCGGCCGCCAATTCCATCATCGGCAATTGCGACCGACAGATCGTCCTTGCGTTCCAGGACGAGCGGACGGCGCGCTATTTTTCCACGCGTGCGGGCAAGACTCCCACGACTCTGCTGGAGACTCCGCGTGGCAGCTGGTGGCTGTTTTGCCGCGGCGAGCGCGGTGTACTCGATGCCGCCTATCGACTCGAGAATCATCCATGCTATCAAGATCTTCTTGACGCTATTGCGCAAAGTGAGGCCGAGAGGATCAAGATTTCCGAGGAGGAGCTGGGCGAGTTTTTCTCCCGGGAAGACGCCATCCTTTTTGGCGATGGCGATGTGCCGGACGAGTGGGCATGGGAGTTGCCGGACGAAGGCACGCTGTGGGGCAGGCGCGCCGATGTCGCTTTTGCGGCTGTCATGATGCCGTAGGCGCGAACGGGGTTTGTGGCCCTGTTTCGCGCCTACGGTTTGTGCCGGCTGAGGCTCAGGCCTACTTTTGCAACCCTCGGGCGTATTCAAGAAAGCCGTGGATGCTGTAGTGATCGGCTCCGTCGGAGGCGCGGGTGGCCTCGTTGTCCGAATCAATGGTGCCCAGATATCTCTCGGGCACCTGCTGGCCGTGTTGGTCCACGATGACGGCGTACCAGTGGCCGCCCTCGAAGGCTGGTTTGCGCAGCTGGCAGGCCAGGGTTAGCTTCGATTCTCCGGAACGGTAGAATAGCGCGCTGCTGCGGATGGCGCGAAGGCGTGCGGCATCGATCCAAAAACAGATAAATGGCGATGTTTAGATTGCCGAGCATGGTCTGCTGATGGGGCCGTGCGAGCAAGACACGCTTGCTGAGCTCTCCCTTGCTACGCAAAGAAATATCAGGGCGCGCAATTCGGCAACAACGTCTTAAATGATCGGCGGCTTTTCTATCGTTTTCGAATGAGTGGCGGTTCCGCATACGTTTAGGGGGGGGGAACGCTCCAAAAATGAGCGAGTTTCCGCCACTCATCTTGAGAAATCGACTAAGTGCGTTCCTTCCTCATATCTTGAACAAGAGGCCTGCCCTTTGGAATTGTTCCAAAGGGCGGGCCATTCTCTTGTTGGTGCCGCAGACAAAATGGGGATACCATTGAAACCGCATTGAATAAAGACAGTAGGGATGAGCCGTTGGGCTTGCCCGCGCACAGGGAGGAAAGCCCATCCATGCTGGAGCTCAAGGACATCAGCAAGAAGTATGTCACCCAGTCGTTTACGCAGGTGGCGCTCGACAACGTGAGCTTGGCGTTTCGCGATAACGAGTTCGTGGCCATTCTGGGTCCCTCGGGTTCGGGTAAGACCACAATGCTCAACGTCGTCGGCGGCCTCGACCACTTTGACTCAGGCGATCTGCTCATCGATGGCATTTCGACCAAAGACTTCCACGATCGCGATTGGGACGCCTACCGCAACAACCGCATCGGCTTCGTCTTTCAAAGCTATAACCTCATTCCGCACCAGACCATCTTGGAAAACGTCGAGCTGGCGCTCACGCTCACGGGGGTGGGGCATGCCGAGCGCCGTCAGCGTGCGCGCGAGGCGTTGGAGAAAGTCGGCCTGGGCGAGCACGTGAACAAGCGTCCAAGCCAGCTTTCGGGCGGACAGATGCAGCGCGTGGCCATTGCCCGCGCCTTGATCAATGACCCTGAGATCGTCCTTGCTGACGAGCCGACCGGCGCCCTCGACTCAACAACATCCGTGCAGGTCATGGACCTGCTCAAAGAGGTCGCCCGCGACCGTCTGGTCATCATGGTCACGCACAACCCGGAGCTTGCGTACCAATATGCCACGCGCATCGTAAATCTTGCCGACGGCAAGATCACGCACGATTCCGACCCCTTTGACGTGGCTAAGGCACGGCGTCGCGAGGCAAAACCCACGCGCAAGACGTCCATGAGCTTCCTCACGGCGCTGGGGCTTTCGGCACGTAACCTCATGACCAAAAAGGGTCGCACCGCCATGACGGCCTTTGCGGGCTCGATTGGAATCATTGGCATCGCTGCGATCTTGGCGCTCTCGAACGGCGTGAACAATTACATCAAGAAGGTCGAAGAGGATACGCTTTCGAGCTACCCGCTCACGATCTCTCGTCAGGATTACGACCTTTCCGCCATGATGGATGGCCACGGCTCCGCCACCTCGAACGACGCCGACGCTCAAGATACCGAGAGCACGCCCAGGAAAACCGACAAGATCCCCGTGGTCACGGCTGTTAAAGATATGTTTGCAAGCGTCAAATCCAACGACATGACGAGCCTCAAAAAATGGCTGGATGGCGGTGGCGACGGCATCGACGAGGACGTCAACGCTGTCCAGTACAACTACGGTGTGACTCCTATCGTCTACCATGCGGGCACGGGTGACGAATCGCCTGTAAAGCTCGTGCCCAATGCCATGACTGCTGCGATGAGCGGCGGCGCCAGCTCGGCGGCTACGGCTAGCATGGGCTCTATGGGCACGGATGTCTTTAACGAGATGATCGACGACCAGCGTCTTCTCGATTCGCAATATGACGTTGTGGCGGGCCACTGGCCCACGTCTGCCAACGAGGCGGTGCTTGTGCTTTCGAGCCGTGGCACCGTGGGCGACTACACGCTCTACAGCATCGGTGCCCTGGACATCGACCAGCTCAACGACCTTGTTGCGAGCGCCATGTCGGCAGACGGCGAGGTGGAGACGCCAGATACCGATGTCGATTTCACCTACGAGGACGCACTTTCCACTACGTTCAAAATCCTCTCGCCCTCCGATGTCTATCGCAAGAATGCCGAAGCGGGCACTTGGACCGATATGTCTGATGACGCCAGCTTCATGGCGAGCAAGGTTGACTCTGGCATTGACCTGCGCATTGTTGGCGTGGTCAAGCCCAATGAGACGGCCAATTCCTCTGCGCTTAGCCCGGGTATCGCCTACACGCACGCTCTGACGCTCCAGCTTATGGACCGTGCTGCCAATTCTCAGATTGTCCAGGAGCAACTTGCGCATCCCGATACCGATGTCTTTACCGGCAAGACCTTCGACGAGCTGCAGGGCGAGGCCAAGCAGGGTGTGGACCTGGGCAGCATGTTCTCGGTCGACGAGGCCGCGCTCAAAAGCGCATTCTCTTTCGACACGTCCGCGCTCTCCGGTGCGGCCGCCGGCATGGATCTTTCCAATATCGACCTCTCCGGGCTCAACATCGATCTTTCCGGCATAGGCCAAAATATCGATTTCACCGGCATCATGGCCAAGGCACCCGCACCCGACCTCTCGGGCATCTTTGATGGCCTGGAGCTCACGCCCGAGCAAATGGAGCAGGCGGGTACTATCGCCAATCAGCTCTTTACGGGCTTTATGCAATCGGAGCAATTCCGTGTCCTCTCGCCCGACGATCTTAAAGACGCATCGAAACTCGCGGGTGCATTCACGGCTTATCTTGAGCAGGACACGACGGCACAGCAATACCTCGCTCAGCTCAAGGCGCTGGGCGGGGATGCTTTGGCCGAGCGCTTACAGCAAGCAATGACCGATTACGTGCAAAGCCAGCTTGCGCCTTATTTCCAGCAAGCCATGGGGCAGATTATGCAAGAGATAAGCGACGAGATTGCGGCCACGGTTTCGTCCCAGCTCAAAGTCGGGGCTGCGGGCCTTATGGACCAGATGGCGACGCAGATGTCGTCCAACATCCCCAATCTGGCAAACGCCTTCCATGTAGACGCCGCCGCGTTCGCAAACGCCATCCACTTCAATATGGATGCCGAGGACTTGAGCTCCTTGATGATGAACTACGCTAAGGCCTCGAAGCTCACCTATGACAATAACCTCACCACGTTGGGGTACGCCGACGAGGACAATCCCATCTCCATCAAGATCTTTCCGCGCGACTTTGAGGCGAAGGAGCGCGTGCTCGCGCATATCGACGATTACAACGAGCGGGCAAAGGCCGCGGGTCACGAGGACCAGGTAATTTCCTACACCGACTACATGGGCATCATCATGGGCTCGGTGACCGATATCGTGAACACTATCAGCTTGGTGCTCATCGCTTTTGTGAGCATCAGCTTGGTGGTGAGCTCCATCATGATCGGCATCATCACGTATATCAGCGTGCTCGAGCGCAAAAAGGAGATTGGCATTCTGCGCGCCATTGGCGCGTCAAAGCGTAACGTGGCCAACGTGTTCAATGCCGAGACCTTTATCGAAGGTCTTATCGCTGGCGTTTTTGCCATTGTCGTCGTGGTGCTCGTGAGCTTCCCGGTCAATGCCTGGGCGCTTGCGGCCAAACAGGTCCCCAACCTGATGAGCCTGCCCGTGCAGGATGCGCTGGTGCTCATCGCGATTTCGGTGCTGCTGACGGTTGTTGCCGGCCTGCTGCCTGCCCGCAGCGCATCCAAGAAGGACCCCGTCGAAGCCCTGCGCTCCGAATAATGTGACAAGGGGACAGTCCCTTTGTCACATTGAGACCCTTGCGAAATCGGGGTCTAATTACCGTTCGGCAGGTTAAGAACTCCCTCTCCCCGCTTAATGCTTGACGAAGAGTCCTCTGGTTTATATACCTATCGGTAGGCATATAGGATGTATTGCCGATAGAAATGGAGCAACCATGACTCTCGCCACACCAGCCAAAAAAGATTGTCTCCGTGAAAGCGGCGCATTTGCTTGGGTCGTCGTTATTGCGCTCGGCTTAATGTCCGCCGGAACAACTGGCACATATAGCATTATTGCCGGCTCATTCGTTGCTCCAGTATGTGAAGATCTGGGCTTTGACTACACTTCTTTTTCTTTCTATTTCACCGCGATTCTTCTTGGCCTTGCGCTTGGGCTTCCGCTTTTGAGTCGCTTCATTCCAAAAGTAATCGGCAAACCATGGCATATTTGCATTGAACTCGTCCTTATTGCCGCCGGCGCCGCAATGGCGTTCTACACCGAGGTCTGGATGTTCACCGTCTCCGCCGCAGTGATCGGCATCTGCTTTTCGTTTACAACGGGCGTCTGCATGTCCGATGTCATTGACCAATGGTTCAGCAAATCGTCCGGTCTCGCCATCGGCCTCGCTTGGGGCGTTAATTCTCTCTGCACGCTGTTATTGAGTCCTGTCATTACGCTGGTCATCGAGCAGCAAGGCTGGCGTACGGGATACATCGTGCTTGCGGCCGTTTCTGCAGCTATGATTTTGCCTGCAAGCGCATTTATCATTCGCCTTAACCCCTCTGATCGCAATATGCTTCCGTACGGAGAGACCGCCTCCGAAACCCATGAGAGCTGCAGCGCCGATGAGCAGGAAGATGTCCTTTCGGGCATGGCACTCCGCGATGCCGCGAAAACGCCGTCTTTTATTCTCTGTGTCCTCTTGCTTTGCGTGGCGCAGCTCACCTGCTGCATGAACCAGCTGTTTCCAACCTATGCAAGCGAGGTCGGTTTCAATCCTATCGTAGGAAGCTTAATGGTCTCGGCAGCTTCACTCTCCGATATCTTCCTAAATCCCTTCGTGGGCAAAACATGCGACAAGCTTGGCGCTATTAAAGCAACGGTCGCATGGACAGGTGTCAGCATTCTTTCATTCCTGCTTCTTATCATTGGCGGAAGCAATGAGACCGTTTCCATCATTGCAGCTGGTGTAAACGATGTCATGTTCGCCATCGTTGGAACCGCAATGCCGATGCTTCTACTCTCGCTCTTTGGATCACGCGATTTTGGAAGGATCTATTCGATCGTTTGCTCAGCGGGCTATGTCGTCGGTGCTTTTGGAATGCCGGTCATGATGAAGGTTTACGGCATGGCGGGGTCATTCCAGGGAGTATTTATCTTCTGCATTGCCTGCAACCTTATGATTGCTGCGTTTGCTATCGTTTCCGGCTTTCTCAATAAGGCTGCTGAAAAGTAATAAGCGCCGATTTGCATCGGCATAGATTGCCACGCAACAGGGGTCGACTCCAAGCCAGACTGGAGTCGACCCCTGTTTTCGTTTTAAAGGTTGCCCGCAGGCACCATGGGTGCCAACATGCGCTTCAGCTTGGCTGGTTTATTTGAACATAAGCTCGACTATTCCCGCCCAAACCGCTTTTTCATCAATATCCTCACCTTGAGCGACCGTATTGCTTGCTCCCTCCAGAACGGTATAAAGAATTTGTACGTAGAGCATCACGTCGGCACTATCGGAAAACGCGCCAATCTCTACACCATGAAGAAGAATGTCTTTAAGCGCATCCATGGTTCGTTTGGTCGCCGTCGCTTGACGTTCCTGAACTGCAGGAATTCGATTTGCTTGAACGCTAACCTCGGCCAGCACGCGCCGGCGCTTTTCATCGCTTCGATAGCCACCTATAACTGAATTGCCGAGCTCGATAAGCGCGGCCTTGAACCCGTCCCTATCGACTATTAGCGAGTAGTCGCGCTGATAGTCAATGGTCGGAAACATGCTGTCCAAGAGCGTAGTGAAAATCTCCTCTTTTGAGGGAAAGTAGTAGTACACCGACGGCTTGGATATACCGACAAAGTCGCAAATCTTTCCGATAGACGCTTTGTCATAACCGACTTCTGCCACAAGATCGTACATTGCGTCCAATATTTTTTTTCTTGTGCTCACGCTGCATTTCTCCATTGCAAATCACTTCCGCACTACCAACATTATTAAGGATGGCAACGGAACATCAATTCGTGTCCAAACATGACCACTATATACGGCGAACGGTATGTATCAGTAGGCGAGCGGCAATTATTCAAAATTATCTACCGAACGGTAGGTATAGTAGTACTATAGCAGGTGAAACCCCGCTATTGTCGCGGCCGGACAGCATCGCGGGAAACCCGACGGAAGGACCAACCATGTACGAGAACTATCGTATGCCGGGCGAGTTCGAGAAGCGCTCCAACGTCTATGTGACATGGCTTCCCGATTACATCCGTGCAGAGGGCTACGATAACCGCCAGCCCTGCGTTGACGTGATCAAGGCTCTGCTCGAGTATGGCGACGTTACGGTCAACCTCAATTGCGGCACCCCCGGCTCCTATGAGGAGGCTTGCTCGCGCCTGAAGGAGGAGGGGGTTGATCTCGATCGCATCGAGATCACGCAGTTCGAAGACTCCAACTTCTATGTCCGCGACAACGGTCCCAGCATCATGGTCGACGACAAGGGCCATTCTTATATGGTCAACCCCACTTGGACCTATTACGGCGTGTGGGACAAGAACTCCCCGGAGTGCCAGTCCGCACGTAAGGCAGCCGTTCACATGGCGGTTGCGCTCGGTTGCTTCGATATCGTCAATTCCGAAATGGTTTCGGAGGGCGGCGACCGCGAGTTTGACGGTCACGGCACTCTGATCGCCATCGAGGACACGGAATGCCGCAAGCGTAATCCCGAGTTCACGAAAGAGGAAGTAGAGGCCGAGTATAAGCGCATCTACAACCTCAACAAGGTTATCTGGCTTCCGCAGCCTATGCTCGAGGACGACGACTATCGACTGGGCATCCTCGACGAGAAGGAAGACGGAACTCCCGTCTTTGGCATGAGCTTTGCAGCTCACATTGATGAGATGTGTCGCTTTATCACTCCGAACAAGATTCTTCTTGCCGAGGTGTCCGATGAAGAGGCAGCCTCGAGCAAGGCTGGGGCAGAGTCTCGTCGCCGCATTGAGGCAGCCTACGAGATCCTGAGCAACGAAACGGACTGGGAGGGCAAGCCCTTCGAGATCGTTCGTATGCCCACCGCCGAGCCTATTGAAGTCGTTATCGCCCCTGGCGATGAAGATTACGAGCTCTATAAGGGCTTCATCGACGAAATGGGCGGCAAGTTTATGGATGGCACCCCCTGGCCCGAGGGCCCCGTCCACTTCTACGCCGCAGCGAGCTACTGCAACTTCCTGATTTGCAACGGCGTCGTTCTTGGCCAGCGTTATTACCACGAGGGCATGAGCGAGGTCGTGAAAGAGAAGGATGGGCAGGCCAAGGCAGTTCTTGAGAGCTGCTTCCCCGATCGCAAGGTCATCATGATTGATTCCCTCGCGCTTAACCTGTCCGGCGGCGGCGTGCACTGCTGGACTAAGGACGTGGCGGCCAGTCGTTAGTGAGCCTTAGAGCCTGCGCTCTTTGGCTTAGGCGCCACATGTACCGCTCCCCGAGGGATATCCGTGTTTTCCTCGGGGACACATTCAACAATAATTTTGATAATAATTCGAAAGGAAATAGGCATGAACAACAGCCTCCGCGGTCGCGACTACATCAACATCCATGATCTCTCCTCCGAGGATTTCCGCTATCTCATCGATCTTGCCTGGAACCTTAAGGCTCAGAAGATGTCTGGTGTCGACCAGCGCTACTTCCCCGGCAAAAACGTCCTAGCCAACTTTGAGTGGGGCTCGACCCGTACTCGTTGCGCATTCGAGACCTCCTGCAATGATTTGGGCATGGGCTTTACTTATCTGACCAACTCCCACATGGGTGACTGCGAGACCGTCAAGGATGCCATGCGCGTCTTTAACGGCATGTACGATCTCATCGTCTACCGCGCACAGAAGGACGAGCAGTTCCTCTATGACGTCGCCGACCTGGTTGACATCCCGGTCATCAATGCCCTTACTCTCGGCGATCACCCGACTCAGATGCTCGCTGACGCTCTTACGATGGAAGAGCAATGGGGCGGTCTGCGTACGAGCCGCGGCAAGAAGATGGCTTTCGTTGGCAACTGCGCCGGCGCCCCGGTGTGGTATGGCCGTCTGTGCGCTATGCTCGACATGGACTTCCTCGCCATCGGCCCCGACGACCTCCGTCATCAGATGTGCAAGGAAATGATCGAAGAGGTGGAGGCCTGCTACGCCAAGTACGCTCCCAATAGGACCTTTACCATCACCTCTGACCTCGATGCCCTGGATGGCGTTGACGTTATCGTTACCGAGGAGTGGCGCTACATCAACCCCGAGTGCGGCGAAGAGGTTCTGGATCCCGACGACTACAACTCCTGGCTGGGCGATGCCGAGTCTCTGTACCCCTATCGCGTCACCAGCGAGCTGTGCAAGCGCACCAACAATCCCGACATCTTCTGCATGCATGAGCTTCCCTCTGTCCACAACGCGGATCACCGTGTTGGCAAGATGCTCCTCGACCAGTGCAAGAACGACCTTCATCGCGAGATCATCACCGAGGGTTTCGAGATTGCCGACGAGTGCTTTGAGGCCAACGCTTCGGTCATCTTCCGTGAGGCAGAGAACCGTCAGCACACCATCAAGGCCGTTATGTGTGCCCTTCTGGGTCTCTAGGAGCTGCATCAATGGAAAATGCAAAGTTAAAGAGCAGCAAGGTTTACGCATGGGTTCTCGTAATCGCGCTCGGCCTTATGTCTGCCGGCACGACCGGATCCTATAGCGTAATCGCGGGCTCCTTCGTCGCACCCGTGTGCGAGGAGTTCGGGTTTGACTATTCCATCTTCTCGTATTACTTCACCGCAACGCTCATTGGTCTTGCGGCAGCTCTTCCGTTTGTCGGAAAACTCATTCCCAAGGTCGTTGGCAAGGTTTGGCTCCCCGTTGTCGAGCTTATTTTGCTCGCTGCCGGCGCAGGCATGGCCTTCTACACCGAAGTCTGGATGTTCATCGCCGCTGGCGCCCTGATTGGCGTTTGCTTCGCCTTCACCACCGGCGTCGCTATGTCCGACGTTATTGACCAGTGGTTCAAAAAATCTGGTGGCCTGGCAATCGGTCTCGCTTGGGCAGTGAACTCGATTTACATGCTCATCATGAGTCCCGTCATCACCTCTGTCATCGAGGCCGCTGGCTGGAGAACTGGTTATCTGGTGCTCGCCGGTGTTTCCGCAGTGCTCATTCTCCCAGCTTCCATTCTGATCATCCGCTACAAGCCTCAGGACAAGGGCATGCTGCCCTATGGCTACGTCGAGGGCGAGACGGTCGCCGAGACCGAGGAGACGACCGAGGATAGCACGCGTGGCGTTAGCTATGCGCGCGCCATTAAGTCGCCTGCCTTCTTCTTCTGCATCGGCTTCCTCTGTCTCGTTCAGCTCACTTGCTGCATGAACCAGCTCTTCCCGACGTATGCTTCCGAGGTTGGTTTTAGCCCCATGGTGGGCGGCTTCATGGTATCCGCTGCATCGCTCTTCGATCTGTTCCTCAATCCGATCGTCGGCACCACTTGCGATAGGTTCGGCAGCACGAAGGCCATTCTGGGCTGGCTCGCTGTCTCCATCCTCTCCTTTGTCATGCTCATGATGAGCAGCGGCAACTCGACGCTCAGCATCCTCGCAGCAGGCGTGAACGACGTAATGTACGTCATCGCTGGCACTGCCCTGACCGTTTTGGTTATGGATGTCTTTGGCTCCCGCGATTTCGGTCGCATCTTCGCGCTGATCTGCTCCGTGGGCTATATCGTCGGCGCCTTTGGCATGCCCGTTATGATGAAGGTCTATGAGCTTGTCGGCTCCTTCCAGGGCGTCTTCATCTTCTGCATCGCATGCAACGTTATTATCGGCCTGTTCTTGCTGCTGGCAAAAAAGACTGGTAAGAACCTCTCTTGGGACGAATAGTTCGATTCGTCTTAGACATACGCTGTAGGGCTTAACCTGCAGCCGCTTTGGGGCATCGACTAACATCGGTGCCCTTTTTCATCGAATGTGACAAAGGAGCAGCCACTTTGTCACATTGAGTGGCATGTAAATCGAGGTCTAATACTTTTCCGAGAAGTGAACGGCCATACTTGGGCCTCCGAAGCATCGACATTTTTAGACGTCAAACCCGCAGGAAATTGCATCTCGAAAGTGCCGATGCTTCGGGGGCCCGTTTTCACTCGTTCACTTCTCGGGAAAAGTATTAGACCTCGTTGTATGGGGTGCGGCTGGAGGGTGGTCATCGTTCAGTAGCTACCTCTTCCTTGTGAATCGCCTGAAGCGCAAGGCATAATGCATGTGACAAAGGGACGGCCCCTTTGTTGTGTTGATATGAGAGAAGAGTAGATGATCCTTTCGCTGGCCCCCATGGAGGGAATTACCGGGCATGTGTTCCGTCGCGTGCATGCGGAGTGCTTCGGTGCGCTCGATTGTTATTACACGCCGTTTTTGCCGCCGCCGCGGGTGGGAAACCGCTTTGGCGGCAAGGCGTTTAAGGAGATCGATCCTGCCAATAACCAGGGGCTCAACGTAGTGCCTCAGCTGATGTCCAAGAACGCGGACGAGTTTGTGTGGGCGGCACAGGTGCTCGCCGACATGGGCTATCGCGAGGTCAATCTCAACCTGGGGTGCCCCTCGGGGACGGTTGTTGCCAAGGGCAAGGGCTCGGGTTTCTTGCGTAACTTGGACGAGCTCGAAGTGTTCTTGCGTGATGTGTGCGAGCGCTCGCCGTTGCCGGTGTCGGTAAAAACCAGGCTGGGGCTGGAGAGCGACAACGAATACGAGCGCGTACTCTATCTGTATTGCCGCATGCCGTTGGCAGAGCTCATTGTGCATCCGCGCGTGCAAAAGGACCGCTATACGGGTTCGCCGCGCAAAGAGTTTTATGGCGAGACGCTGGAGCGTGCGCCGTTCCCCGTGGCCTATAACGGCGACATTTTCGATCTTGAGGATATGGACGCACTGGTGGAGGCCTATCCCGGGACACGCCATGTGATGCTGGGGCGTGGCTTGCTTGCGAACCCCGCGCTGGCTCGCATGGTCAAGGGCGGCCCCGCTGCAACGGCTGCTGAGCTGCAGCGTTTCCACGATACGCTGTTTGCGGCCTATGCAGAAGAGATTGGCGGTAATGCGGTTTTTCGTATGAAGGAGTGGTGGTTCTACGCCAAGTGCGCTTTCGCCGACCCCGCTACCGTTCACAAACTCGTACGTAAGACCAAAAAGGTCGACGAATACCGCGCCGCCGTCGAGCGCGTCTTTCGCGAGCAGCCACTCGCACCCATAGCTCGCTTCCGCGGCTAGTTAGACATCGGGGACGTTCTTTAGCGACAAGTCATTTAAGAACGTCCCCGATGACTACCCGCAAAAGCTGTAAACCAGCATCCAAAGATGTCGAAAAATGTCGACTTTGGATGCTGGCGTACATGTTTTGGTTCGGCGGGTAACTAGGCAATCATTGCATCGAGCGTGATGAGCTCCCTGAGTCGCTCCGTGCGTGTTTGCCCATGGCGCTTTGCTTTTGCGTCAAACGCATCAAGAACCGACTCACCCACACGTGCCGACAAAACAACGCTTGGCTCATCGGAGATCGACGGCCTTCCCAGCTTGATGGTGTGGCCTTTCGGCCATTCATCTTTCTCGTATGCCTCTGTGGCTTTCTCAAGCTCTCCAGGGGCAAATCCCATCATTTTTTCAAGCTGCTCAACATTCATAGCGCCTCCTATCGATCGACATAATGTCGAGCGCTGGTTCTCGGATTCCCTTTTTTGTATACAGTTTTGTAGACAAAAATACAAGCAGTTTATCAGGCTAATTAGCTTGTTTCGATCCGCCTGCTCGATAGAAAATGAGCATTGACGGCTTCGATACTCCTTTGCTTTTCAGCTTGGAATTTGGATGCTCGTTGAACTTCCGGAGGGGAGCGTTTTATTAAGCTATCGAGATTCTGGGCAGGAGCTCTCACCGGTCTTCGATAGTGGGACAAGCTTAATTCGCGACACAGTGTGTCACGAATTGGAATAGTCGTTGGGTGTCCTTCAATGGCTAGTCATACAAGAACGTCCAAGTGTCGGATTTTGTCATTTAGTGTCGTTCTCAGCGACTATTCTGGAGGGTCGTGGTCAAAAAAGGGCAAATATGAGTACTGTTGCCATTATGGTTGCATTTATTTTGCTATAAATAGTAGCTCCTGATAAGATTTGTTCCCATTAGGAGCTACTTTTATTGAACATATGAGGAGAAATAACGTCGTCTGCGGACGAGTGGAACGTTGAATAGTTCCTGAAGTGATCAAAATCGCTGCTACTAAACAGGTAGCAGTACTCATATTTGCCCTTTTTTGACCACAGCCCTCTCGGAAACCTTTCCAGAGGCGTCAAACAGCCATAATCCAAAGGTCGCCTCAAACAATTAGCCGGCTAAGAGCGTCCGTGACTACCCAAAAGCTGTACGCCAGCATCCAAAGATGTCGAAAAATGTCGACTTTGGATACTGGCGTACATGTTCGGCCGGTATGGGTTGGGGTGGGCCGGTTGCAATGCGCGTGCTAGAGCAGGTTCTTCTGCACCCACGCGATGATGTCGCTCGACTCGTAGAGCGGCTTGCCGTCGATGAACAAGCAGGGAACCTGGCGTTTTCCGCCGACGGCGATGAGCGTCTGCTCGGCCTCGGTATCGGTCGAGATATTGCGCTCGGGGATGGTCACACCGTTATCGGCAAGGAATCGCTTGACTTTTATGCAATACGGGCAGCCGGTCATAACGTACAGCGTGAGCTCATGATTAGTAGCCATGGGTCTCCAATCGGTTGAGGTTTCGATTGAAATACCCAAAGCAGCCGCGGTCTATGCGCGCGTCAACGACGACTCGATGGCCTGGACCAGAAACGCCGTGGCTCCGGTGCCGCAGGGCTTGTCGTAGTAGTCAACAAAGCGCTGATCGGCAAGATAGCCGTGGGCGAGGCCCAGGTATGCTTCGTCTTGGGGCTCGTGTCCCCAGTTAAGGGCAATCCATCGACGGTGCATTGCGACAAGTTTGTGGGCCTCGTTGCTCTCTGGGTCGCCAATGCCCATGGCAATCGAAAGTTGGCCCAGAACAGCGCGTTCAAGTTCCTTCATGTCGTTCCATGTCTCGGGGTCCATGTCCAGCAGCGCTTCATTTGCTGCATCGATAGCCTCATCGCCATAGCGTGCCCGCGCTTCGGCGCCGTAGCACTTCTCGTTTTCCTGCACGGTGCGCCAGCGCTCCAGTTGCGGCAGGACGGCGCCCATGAGCGAGACGGCTTCGTCGAGCGACATGCCGGTGTTTTGCGCCAGCCGCGGGGCGCAATCCTCGATCATCGCCTCCATGGTGGTGTCGTAGGTGTACTTGCCGTGGTCGTAGCACCACTTGCAGTAATGATCGGTCGCGGCGCCCGTGGCATCGGTGCCGCAGTCGTCGGGCGTGAGTATCATGCCGCAGCTCTGGCAATAGTGCTCGGGCATTTCGAGCAGGTGAGACAGGGGCTCGCCGGTCACGGCGGCGATGAGCTTCATCATGTCGATGCCCGGGGTGACCTCGTCGCGCTCCCAACGGCTGACGGCTTGACGTGTGACGAAGAGCTTGGCGGCGAGCTGCTCCTGGGTAAGGTGATGGGCGCGACGAATGGCAATGAGCTTTTCTGCAAAGGCCATAGCGGCTCCTTTCTGCTGGTTGATGGCTTAAGCATACGCGGCGGCAGATGCCCTTCCAAGCAACCGTTGGTTGCATGACGGGGGACCGCGGCGAAGAATTGCGCGCAGCGTCCCACGCCTCCATGCCGTACAATGACCGGCATGGAACCTATTGCACACATACATACCGACCTGCCGCAGAAGTTCGGTATTCCGCGCAACAGCTTTTTGGCGCCTCATCTGCAGGGACGCATCGTTTTTGAGCCGGAATTTGCCTCCAATGCAGCGGTTGAGGGTCTGGACTCCTTCTCTCACCTGTGGCTGCTGTGGCGTTTTGAAAACGGCACGCCCGGCGGCACGGCTAAGGACATAGCTGCCGATGCCAAGTCGCAGGACAGGTCCGGTACCAACGCAAAATGGTCGAAGACCGTGCGCCCGCCGCGCCTGGGTGGAGCCGAGCGCGTGGGCGTGCTTGCCACGCGCAGTCCGTTTCGCCCTAATCCCATCGGTCTCACCTGCGTTAAGCTCGACCGCGTGGAGCTTACCGACGACGGCCCCATCATCCATGTGCTGGGAGCAGATCTGCGCGACGGCACGCCCATCTACGATATCAAACCCTACATTCCGTTTGCGGACTGTCACCCGGATGCGACCGGCGGCTGGATTGAGGATGCTCCGTGGCAAGAGCTCGATGTTGAGTTTCCGCAAGCGCTACAGGATATGGTCCCGCCCGCAAAGCTCCCCGGCTTGGTCGAAGTCCTTCGCCAAGACCCACGCCGCGCAGGCAGCAAGCACGAGCCAAACCGCATTTACCACTTGGCTTACGCCGGGCTCGACATATCGTTTACGGTCGATGAAACCCAGCTAACCGTAGTCGCCGTCAACGACGCGCGAGACTAACCAGCCATTCGCCCGCACCCGTCAAATTAAGCGCCAAACCCCGCGCCAAAACCGCCCGTGCTGGTGGACAATAGCGCCTATCGAAACAGTCTACTTTGCACGGGGGTCCAGCATGAAATACGACTTCACTTCAATCATCGACCGCCACGGCATGGACTCCATCGCCGTTGACTCTTGGGGCGAGATCCCCGGTATGGCTCCGAACGCACCCGACGAGGGCTTCGACCGCATCCCCATGTGGGTGGCCGACATGAATTTTGCCACGGTGCCCACGGTCCAGGAACACATCATTCAGCGTGCCCAGCACCCCATGTTTGGCTACTTTAACCCGCGCGCTGAGTACTTCGATCGCATCATCGAATGGCAGAATCGCCGCAATGGCGTCGAAGGTTTGAGCCCTGAACATATCGGCTACGAAAATGGCGTGCTAGGCGGCGTCGTGTCGACGTTGCGCGCGTATGTCCAGCCGGGCGATGCGGTGCTGGTCCACAGCCCCACCTACATTGGCTTTACCAAGTCTATCGAAGCCGCGGGCTATCGCATTGTCCACAGCCCGCTTAAACTCGACGACCAGGGCGTGTGGCGCATGGACTTTGAGGACATGGAGTGCAAACTCGCCCAAAACCACATCCATGCCGCGGTGTTCTGCTCGCCGCACAATCCCTGCGGCCGCGTATGGGAGCGCGACGAAATCGAGCGCGCCATGGACATCTATCGCCAGCACGATTGCGTGGTGATTTCGGACGAGATTTGGTCCGATATCATCCTGCCGGGGCACAAGCACATCCCGACGCAGTCGGTGAGCGAGGATGCCCGCATGCGCACGGTTGCCCTCTACGCGCCTAGCAAGACGTTTAACCTGGCGGGCCTTGTTGGCAGCTACCACATTGTCTACAACGAGACGCTGCGTGACCGCATCTGCGCCGTGTCCAACAAGACCCACTACAACGAGATGAACGTCCTCTCCATGCATGCGCTTATCGGTGCCTACCAGCCGCAGGGCTATGAGTGGGTGGACGAGCTCAATCAGGTGCTTGCCGGCAATATCGAGTACTTCTGCAATTACGTGGACGAGCATTTTGAGGGCGTGTCCTATTCACGTCCGCAGGGCACGTACATGGTGTTTCTGGACTGCACCGAGTGGTGCCGAGAGCATGGCCGCGATATTCAGTGGTTGCTCGATGAGGGGGCACGCGTGGGCGTGGGGTATCAGGACGGCCGCCCGTTCCACGGACCCTGCCACATTCGCGTGAATCTGGCGCTGCCGCTTTCGCGCGTAAGGGAGGCGTGCGACCGCCTGGACCGCTACGTTTTTAATGCACGGTAAGTGAGCACTGCATGCGGGGCCTTCTGCCAAGTCGGCTGGAAGGTCCCACACGGTAAAGCGCCTGTAACAATTGGGCACTCGTGTGGTTTTGTTTGCTATTATCTTTAACCATTTAAGTCTGTAAACAGGATCGTATGGAGCTCGATGAAAAGACCCCGTCGCTCGGTTGCCATATCGTTGTTTGTTGCGCTTGCGGTAGCGAGTGCCTTTGTCGTAGCGATAGCTGGCTGTTCCGGGCACAATGACGAAGCCTCGACGCCAGCATCAAAAGCCCCGGACGCCACGCAGGTAAAGGACGACGACCTGAAGACGCTCAACGTCGGCAGCGACCTCTATCCACCGTTTGTGTATACCGACGAGTACGGCGATATCGTTGGCCTGGATGTCGAGATACTAACCGAGGCTTTGGCCCGCATTGGTTACAAGTCAAAGTATCAGCTGATCGATTGGGAAAAGAAGAAAGAGCTGCTGGCGAGCGGCGAGCTCGATTGTGTCATGGGCAGCTTTAGCATGACGGGTCGCGAAAACGAGTATCGTTGGGCCGGCCCGTACCTTGCGAGCCGCCAGGTGGTCGCGGTCGATCCCCAGAGCGATATCTACACGCTTGCTGATCTTGAGGATAAGGTCGTGGCGGTTCAATCCACCACCAAGCCCGAGGACATTTTGCTCAATCGTACAAATGAAAACGTTCCGCAGATCAAAGAGCTCTACAGTTTTTCGGACCGTTCATACCTGAATCCGGCGCTCGTCGAGGGCCTGGTCGACGCCATCGCCGCACATGAGTCGTCGTTGCTCACCTACGAAAAAGACTATGGCGTAACGTATCGCATTTTGGATGAGCCGCTGCTAGAAGTTGGTTTGGGCACTGCTTTCGACATCAACGATACGCGCGGCATCGACGTTAAGCTCACCCGTGCCTACCAAGAAATGCTTGCCGATGGCACCATGGAACGCCTGGTGTCAAAGTACTTTGATGACCCTTCGCCATTTTTGAATATGGAGGGCCTGTCATGATTGATGCGCCCGACCACGCCGCTCAGGAGCGGGGCAATCGTTCGGCAGGGGCATGGCTCCTTGTCGCCCTGCTGGGGATAGCGCTCTCGGTTGTTGCCGGCATGATGAGCTACGGTTACACGACGGCCCAAGCCGAGCAGCGCTTTGCCGACGTTGTCGATTACGTGGCGACGCAGAGCCTTTCCTACGATGCGTTCAACAGCGCCTATACGACCAAAAACCTGATTCGTGTTATGGAGATTGCCGGAGAGGCAGCGCGCGATATGGAGCGCGACCGCTCGGTGGATAACGCCACGCTGGAGCAATATGCCGACCAGTTCAACGTGAGTGCACTGATCGTAACGGACGCATCGGGCAGCTTGGTGTCCGAGTGCTCGACGGATGACGTGGGCTACGAGTCGCTCGCTACGTATCTCAAGGAAGCGCCCGTGTTGGAGGTGGCGGCCCATCCGCTTAAGTCCTATACCGCCCGTATCACGCTTGCGGATGATTCGGTCGCAGACATTGGCTGCGTGACTAGGCAGGATGGCGAGGGCATCGTTGCCGCAGTGAGACACCAGAGCGCCAAGGCGGTCGCGAGCAATACGCTCAAACTGCAGAGCTTGCTCGGTGGTTATGAGACCATCGACAGCGGCAATATCGTGATCGAAAGCGACGGCAAGGTCGTTGCGACCAATGCCGTTGAACCCACCATATTGGGCGTGTTTGATCTGCCTGCGACGGATGTCTTCATTGTCGACGGTATAAAGGATCGATGCCCGGCTGGTAAGGTCAGATTGGTTAACGCCAACGGCGAGTGGTATTTGGGCACATTTGGAAAGGTGCGCGGGTTCTACGTGTACACCTATGCCTCGGCGCGGCGTTACTTTGAGGTCGTCGCGGCTGTTGCTGCCGGCGTGCTGGTGCTCTACAGCGGTGTTATGGCCGTTGTTGTGATGGCGCGCCGCCGCGCTGATCGTCGACGTTTGACGGACTTGCTGCAGCAGGAGCGCGACTATGGCGACAAGCTGGCAAAGGCGGCGCGTGAGGCCTCGTCTGCCAACTCGGCAAAGACGGAGTTTTTGCGCCGCATGAGCCACGATCTGCGCACGCCCATCAACGGCATTCGCGGCATGGTCGAGGTCGGCGATGCCAATGCGGACGATCTGCAAAAGCAGACCGAGTGCCGCTCGAAGATCTGGACGGCATCGGGACTGCTGCTCGACCTTGCCAACGAGGCGCTGGATATGAGTCGCCTGGAGAGCGGGCAGGTCGACCTGGAGCTTGTTCCCACAAACTTGGCGACCCTCAACCACGAGGTGCGCGATATTCTTGAGCGCCAGGCCGAGGAGCGCCTGGTGACAATTATCTGCGACCAGCAGACGCTTAATCATCCCTATGTGCGGGTGAGCGTGACGCACCTCAAGCGCTTGTTGCTCAATATTGCCGGCAATGCTGTCAAGTACAACCGCCAGGGAGGCTATGTTCGCCTGGTGTGCCGCGAGGTGGAGCCAGCGGATGGCGTCCCCGTCTATGAATACACGATCGCCGACAACGGTATTGGCATGAGCGAGGAGTTCCAGCAGCACCTCTACGAGCCGTTTTGCCGCGAGGAGCAGCAGGTGGAAGGCGCTTCATCGGGAACTGGCCTGGGCGCGCCCATCGCAAAACAGTTGGTCGAGCTTATGGGCGGAACCATGAGCTTTACGAGCGTCTTGGGGCAGGGGACGACGTTTACCATCCGCCTGCCGTTCGAGAAATGCAAGCGTTCCGAGATTCCTCAGGCAGTTCGCGTGGATGGGGGCGATGGCGATGCGCTCCAGGGCTTGCGCGTTTTACTCGTAGAGGATAACGATCTGAATGCCGAGATCGCGCAGTTTACGCTCAGCCGTGCCGGTGCCGTCGTGACGCATGCCAAGGATGGTGAGTCTGCCGTCGAGATGTTTACCGCGAGCGCACCGCACGAGTACGACGTGGTGTTGATGGACATCATGATGCCGGGCATCGATGGCCTTGAGGCCACACGTCAGATTCGAGCACTCGATCGCGAGGATGCCGCGACCACGCCGATTATCGCCGTGAGCGCCAACGCCTTTGCCGACGACCGCAGGCTTTCGCGTGAGGCGGGCATGAACGCGCACCTGAGTAAACCCGTGAGCTCGCAGGAGCTCATTGAGGCGCTTGCGCACATAGCCGCCGACGCTCTATAAGCATATGGCCTGGTTCCAAGGTGGGTTGGAACCAGGCCATATTGTTATTGATGAGGCCTGCTGAGGGGCTTACTTTTCCTGAATCTGCTTGCCGCAGAGATGCTCAATCGAAATCTCGTAGAGCTGGACGCCCTTGATGTCCTTGGCGATTTCCTCTTCGACTTCTTCGGCAGAAGGGTAGTACTTAAGGGCGAGCTGGCGGACTTTGTCCTCGATAAACGCGGGGGTGTCATTCGCCAGGCGACAACGGCCAAAGACGACGGTGCTCATAACGTAGGGAGCCCAGTCACCGTCCTGGTACCACTCGTTGCCATATACGGTAAAGCAGACCTTGTCATCGCGCTTGAGTGCGTCGACCTTGTGGCCGGCTTTGGCGCCATGGAAATAGATCTTGTCGTGCTCGGCGTCAAAGAAGTAGTTGACGGGAATGGCGTACGGGTAGCCATCGTCGCCGTTGACGGCAAAGACGCCGCGCTTGCAGGTAGCGAGCAGTTCGCGCGCTTCCTCGTCAGTGATGGCGCGTTTCTTTCGACGTAAGGGTCTAAACATCGTTGGCTTCCTTTCTGGTCGTGCGTGGTGGTTGAGCACAAACTATAGCGAAACGGATCCGTTTTTCTTGATGCGGGCGAGTATGTTTTTGAGCTTGTTAAAGTCGAGCGGTTTGGATAGATGGGCGTTCATGCCGGCGTCGTGTGCCGCCTTGGCGTCCTCGGCAAAGGCATTGGCTGTGAGCGCGATGATGGGGATATCGGCTGCATCGACCTTCTCGCTCAGGCGAATCGCGCGGGTTGCCTCGTAACCGTCCATGTCCGGCATCATAATGTCCATCAGGATCGCATCGAAGCTGCCGGCGGGATGCGATAGGTACAGATCGACGACTTCGTTGCCGTTGGCGGCGCGGGTGACCACGACGCCCTCGGATTCTAGCAGCGCCTGGGCAATCTCGGCATTCAATTCGTTGTCTTCGGCGAGCAGTACGTTCATGTCGGCGAGCGAGCAGTCGAGCGCCCTCTCGACCGTATTCGCCCGCGCCCGGGGGTTCTTGTCGATATCGAGCGGAATTTCCACGTAGAACGTGGTGCCCACATGGAGTTCGCTGGTGACTTCGATGGTGCCGCCCATCAGTTCAATAAGCGACTTGACGATTGGCATGCCCATGCCGGTTCCTTGGAACTTGCTGCGCGCATCGTCACCTTCTTGGGCAAACGGCTCATAGATATGCTTTAAAAACTCGGGAGCCATGCCAATGCCGGTATCCGAAACGCTAAAGCAAAAGAGCGCGCGCCCGTTATCGAGTGGCTTGGTCTGTGAACTAAAGGTGACGGAGCCGCCGTGCTTGTTGTACTTAATGCTGTTGTCTAACAGGTTGATCATGACCTGTCGGATATGGGTGGGACTGCCGATTACGTATGGCCCCGTGGCGTACGGCAGACTATTGTCCTGCATTGTGATGCCGTTACTGGACGCGCGGAGCTTGCACAGCACCAGCGTATCATCACAAAGCTCTTTGAGGTTAAAAGGCGCATGTTCCAGTGTTAGCTTGCGGTCTTCGATTTTTCCCATCTCGAGGATGTCGTTGATCAGCGAGAGCAGGTGATTGGCGGCAACGCGCGCCTTGGCACGGCTCTCGCGGGCGACTTGCATATCGCCTTCCTTCAATTCTTCAATTTCGATAAGGCCCAGGATACCGTTGAGCGGCGTACGGATGTCGTGGCTCATGCGCGTGAGGAATGCCGTCTTAGCGGCGTTGGCAGCATCGGCTTTTTTGCGCTCGGTTCGAGCGCGCACGAGCGCCCAGATGAGCAGGACGATGCCGACCGACAACATACCGATGAGGGTAGCTGCAATGGCGGTGCGGTTGCGATAAAGGAATTGAAGCGTGTTGGATTCCTGGGCCGTGTACGACGTGGAGGAGTAATTACTTGCGGAGAGCGATTCTCCGGCATTGATGATGCCCTTGTTGATGATTCCCAGCAGTTCGGGCTTGCCGCGCGACATCAAGCACGCGAGGTCACAGGTGTCAGGGAGCTCGACCGTCTCGCAGTCCTCGAGATCATAACGGTCACCGATGGTTTTTACGCGTGAACTGGGAGCGACGATGCAGCGCGCCGTTCCCTTCCTGAGGGCGTCGAACGCTTCATCGTCGGATTGGTATTCGGTTACGGTCGCTGTGGGGAATAGACTTTCAAGTGCATTTCGGTTGACAAACGATGATTTGGTACAGGCGATGTTCTGAAGGTCTTTTTTCAGGTTACTGCCGGTGTGGATGGCGGTGAGGGACATGGTCCCCAACGATACCGACTGCACAACGCCTGATTGCTCGGCAAACCAGTAATCTCGGTATGCCGGCAGCGCAACGTCTATGCTTCCCTCTGACAGGGCCTTTGACATCATCTTGTAGCTATCAAAGGCGACGGTTTTGACCGTAATGCCAAATTTATCGTGTAGCGTCGTCGCAAGCGATGCGAGCGAGCCTTCCATTTTGCCGTCTTCGTCTTCGTTGCAGTAGGGGAGTTTGCCCGTAATGTAGCCGAGCGTGATGGTGTTGTTGTTCGCCTTGAGCCAGGCGCGCTCATCGCCGGTGAGCGAGGATGATCCGCTGTTTTGCGCTGAATAGTTCGATTTGACCTCGTCGTTATAGCGGGGGTTGACGCGGTTGATTGCCGCCATTGCGGAGTTGATGTTGTCCATCAGGTCGGGGCGGCTTTTGGGAACGGCAAAGTAGTAGTCGCTCGAACCGACGTAGAACATGGGCGACGCCTCGGGCGACGAAATGGTGTCGTTCATGATGATGGCGTCGACCTCGCCGTTTGCGAGCGCGTCAAAGAGAACGGAGCCTCCGTCATACTCCCTGTATGTGCAGGCGATTCCCTCGTTGGCGAGCCACTGCTGGCCGACGATGGTTTGCATAACACCGGAGTTGTAACCGATGGTGAGACCCTGGAGTGCTTGAGGGTCACCCTTGGCCAGGTCGTCACGGTCGGGCCTGGCGTAGATGTAGTAGCGCTCGGTGCCCTCGGGGTTCGAGGAAAAGAGCAGCTTTTGGGCGCGTTCCTCGGAGTAGGAGATGTTGGGCATGAGGTCGATCTCGCCTGCCTCGAGCATGTCCATAAGCTCGGTGAAGGTGCCGGAGACGTATTCGTACCGCCAGCCGGGCGTGTAGTACGACAGGGTCTGGAGGTACTCGTAACCCCATCCCGAGAGACGCTCGCCGGGGGTGCCGTTCTGGAAGCCCTCGTTGTTGACGAGCCAGCCGACGCGGACCGTCTTGACTGGCTGACTAGAGTCATCGGCAAAAGCCTGGACAGGCGCGATGGAACTCAGTGCGGCAAGCGCGGCAAGCACAATGGCCAGGGCGCGACATATAACTGAACGAAGGACAGTGGCAGCTCTCACATGCAATCCTAACGAATCGAGACAATACCGCATAAGGATACCAGCTCAGCCTGCCCAGTCGGCAGCTGTACCGCTAAACGCTCCCGCCCGGCAGTCATCGGGGACGTTCTTAAACGACTAGTCATTGGGGACGTTCTTGTTTGACTGGTCATTTAAGAACGTCCCCAATGACTAGTTCCGTTTGCTGGGGAGGCGTGGGACAATACCGAGCGAACGTGATTGGTTGTCCGTGGAAGGGGTCGCGATGAAAAAGCTCAGGACGCTTGCCGATGTGCTGCGACAGGCTGGCTTTGCACGCATTACGGGCCTGTTTCTTATTTTCTATCTGCTTTGCTCGACGGCTGTCTGGCTGTCCGAGCCCACGACCCTCACGTTTGGCGATGGTCTCTGGTTTAGCTTTGAGACGGTCTCGACGATTGGCTTTGGCGATATCCCCGCTGAAACGCCGGTTGCCCGCGGCATTACCGTTATCCTAAGCGTCATCAGTATCTTCTATATCGCCATGCTTACGGGCGTGGCGGTGAACTACTGCAATACGCTTATCAAGATGCGCCAAAAGGACACCATGGCGCGCTTTATGGACGATCTTGAGCATTTGGAAGAACTCGACCGCGATGAGCTCGCCGATTTGTCGCGCCGCGTGCGCGAATACCGTCGCCGGCAACGATAGAACGGGTGCCGCGCGTCACGACGAGGGGGATTGCATATGAACATCACCGTCTACCTGGGCGCGAGCGTCGGCAACGACCCGGCGTTTCTGCCCGCAGTGCAGGAGCTGGGCAATTGGATTGGCGCCAACGGACACGCGCTCGTATACGGCGGGTCCAAATCGGGACTGATGGGCGCGCTCGCCGATAGCGTACTCGAGGCAGGCGGACATGTGACGGGTGTGGAGCCGAGCTTTTTTATCGAGGCAGAGTTTCAACACGACGGAATCGACGACCTTATCGTGACGAGCGATATGGCGGAGCGCAAGGCCAAGATGATCGAGCTCGGCGATGCGTTCATCGCATTTCCGGGCGGCACGGGCACGCTCGAGGAGATTGCCGAGGTTATGTCCGCGGTGTCGTTGGGGCACCTGAGCTCTCCGTGCATCCTGTATAACCTGGACGGTTACTACAACGACCTCAAGGCGTTGCTCGGGCACATGATTGATAAGGGGCTTTCGAGCCCGAGGCGCCAGCACGGCATCTACTTTGCCGACGATTTGCGCGAGATTGCCTCGATTATCAACGGATAAGTCTTGAGCCTGCCCCACTATGGCTCCCAATGGTGCCGTTTGCGGCGCAGGTGGTTGGCTCGTTCGGGCAACGCTCGCTCTACAATAAAACGTATCTATGTCGACTTTGACCGCGGGAGGACCCGATGGATAACCTTGCCAAACCCACGAACCGAGCGCTGTTTTTGGTCAGCGTTGCCGTGACCGGTGCACTCGCGGGTGCCGCAGTCTGGCTGTTCTTTTTTGCGATGGAGCACGGTATCGACTATCTATGGACCGAGATTCCGCACGCGCTGGGCGTCGCTTCGCCCGAGCTTGCCAGCGGCCCGTTTGGCTTTCTGCCGTACCCGTTTTTTGTCTGCCTGCTGGGCGGCCTGTTAATCGGTCTGTACGAAAAGATGACAGGCACCAAGACCGATGACCTCAACCAGGTGATGGCTAAGGTTAAGCAAGACGGGCGCTACCCGTACGACAACCTGGGCAAGCTTTCGCTCGCGGCATTGCTGCCGCTGCTGTTTGGCGGAAGCATTGGACCGGAGGCCGGCCTGACCGGCGTTATCGCCGGTCTGTGCAGCTGGGTCGGCGACCGCATGCGTCGCTTTGGCGCCGAGTTTAGGGAGCTCACGTTGCTGGGCACCCAGGCTGCCCTGACGGCGCTCTTTACCGCGCCCGTCTTTGGCTTTGTGGCGCCGCTTGCCGGTAGCACCGACGGCCAGGGTGAAGACGCCGACGATGAGTCCGCGTCCGGCGAGATCACCATCAAGCTGCCCAAGGCGCAAAAGACGGTGGTCTACGGTATTGCGATTGCCGGCGGTCTGGGCACCTACCTGCTGCTTGGACAGCTTGTGGGCGGCGGCATGGGCATGCCCAGGTTCGAGTCCGCCGAGGTGGGCAACCTAGAGCTTACCTGGCTCGTCCCTCTGTCGTTGATCGGCACCGTCTGCGGATGGCTGTACTTTGTCTCTGAGCATGCGAGCGAGGCACTGTCTCACGCAATAGGGGAGCGTCCTGTCGTCAAGGCCATGCTAGCCGGTCTGGCGCTCGCCATCTGTGGCACGGTTCTGCCCTACACCATGTTTGCCGGCGAGACCCAGGCCGACGTGCTCATGGAAACCTACCTGACCATTCCCGCTGGCGTGCTTATCGCGACCGGTCTTGTTAAGGCCATGCTGACGCCCGCCCTCATCAACCTTGGTTGGCGTGGCGGCCACTTCTTCCCGGTTATCTTCTCGGGTGTGAGCCTGGGCTACGGCCTTGCCATCCTCACCGGCGCCGATCCGGTCTTTTGCGTCGCCGTCTGCACGGCATCGACGATGGGTGCGGTCATGCGCCAGCCGGTCATGGTCGTGGGCCTGCTGCTCATGTGCTTCCCACTCAAGGGTATCGTCTGCATGATCATCGCGGCCGTCATCGCCGCCGGCATTCCACTGCCCAAGCCGCTGCGCAAGTAGCGCGGTTAATCGCGAGTCAACTCCAGAGGGGTACGAGATGATCCTGTACTTTAGCGCGACGGGGAACAGCGAACATGTGGCGCGTCGCATTGCGGCGGCGACAGACGACAAGGTTGTGTCGATTGAGCGTTTTGATGTCGAGGCCCTTCGCCTTGTTGCGACGGAAGGCCCCTGCCAGCTGGGATTTGTTGCTCCGGTGTATGCCTGGGGTCTGCCGATACCGATGATCGAGTTTTTGAAGACTGCCGACCTGTCGATTGCTGCCGGTGCAAAGGGCGGCGAGCGCCCCTATACGTTCTATGTTTCGACGTACGGTTCGACGACCGGCCAATCGGCCAAGTTTGCCCGCGACCTGCTGCACGAGCGTGGGCTCGAGCTGCATGCGGCGATGAGCGTCAAAATGCCTGACACTTGGACGCCTCTGTTCGATTTATCTGATCATCAAAAGGTTGAGGGCATCAACAGAACTGCCGAGGCGCAGATCGATGCCGTGATCGATGCGGTGCGGGAGCGGTGCACGGGCAATATGATGCGCCATCGCGTGCCCCTGTTTGCATCATGCGCGTATCACGCGTTTGGACTGCCGCGTATGCAGCAGACGAGCAAGTTTGCCGTCGATGCTGGCCGCTGCGTCGGGTGTGGCCTCTGCGCTAAGCGCTGTCCCATGGCGGCGATTGAGATGCGCGACGGCCTTCCCGTCTGGACAAAGCCGGAGTGCGCAGCCTGCCTTCGTTGCCTGCACCGTTGTCCCAAATTTGCCATCTCGCACGGTAAGCGCACGGCATCCCACGGTCAGTACAGGCATCCCAAGCCAGGTGTGAGGATGTAGCGGCTGCTGGCCGCGCTACTTCCAAACCGCGAGCGCCGCAGTGCCCAGTACGATGAGGGCGAGACCGATGGCGCTGCGCCGCGAGACCTTTTCGTTGAATGCCAAGCGCGCAAATAGTACCGATACGACAATCGATAGTTTGTCGATCTGCACCACGACGCTCACCTGGCCTGCGGCGATGGCATAGTAATAGAGCAGCCACGATGCTCCGGTCGCGATGCCCGATGCCGCGAGAAATACGAGCTCGTAGCGGTCTACGTGCACGGCTTGGCCCATCTTGCCTTTAGCTGCCACGATTGCCCATGCCATAACCAGTACCACGCAGGTGCGGATTGCCGTGGCCAGATTTGACTCGACGCCTTCGATGCCGATCTTAGCGAGGACGGAGGTGAGTGCTGCGAACATGGCGGCGCCGAGGGCGTAAGCGAGCCAGGTCCGGTCTTGCTGCTGCTCGGGTCCGGCGGATTGCTGCTTCTCGGTCATTAAAAACGTGCCGAGGGTAATGACGGCGGTTCCCACGAGCTTAACCGCAAGGTTGCTCGTCTCGCCAAAAAGCACGATGGCGATCAGCACGGCGAGCACGGTGCTCATCTTGTCGACCGGTACGACCTTATTGACGTCTCCGATGCTCAACGCCTTAAAGTAACAGATCCACGAAGCGCCGGTAGCGAGTCCCGAGAGGACGAGAAAGAGCCAGGATCTGGGTTCGATGCTGCCAATGGTTCCAATGGATCCAGAAATGCCCGCCATTGCCCAGGCGAAAACGAGCACCACGCAGGTGCGAATGGCCGTCGCGACATCGGAGTCGGTCTGCTTGATGCCGCATTTGGCCAAGATGGATGTGATGCCGGCAAAGAATGCTGACGCAAATGCTGCGACGACCCACGACACGGGTGAAATGCCTCCCCAAAGAACAACCGCGCCAGATTTACGGCGCTCGTCCGATGATACCGTCCCGCCATGAAGCTTTGATATCGCTGTGGTGAGACAGGGGCCATAGTTCAAGAGGGCATTTGGTTAAGGCTCGAATCATAGGTGAATGGTTTTCCGCGAAGTGAACGAGTAAATCTGGACCCCTGGAACATGCACACTTTTTTCGAACAAAACTGCAGGATTCTTAGACAAAACCGCAGGAATTGAGTCCTTAAAAATGTCGATGCTACAGGGCACTGTTTTTACTCGTTCACTTCTCGGAAAGGTATTCACCTTCGATATGCTGACGGTGTCTTTTTGGTTGCTAAGAACTAGACGGCCTGTTGTGAGGGGCGGTGGTGACGCTATGCCGCCTTGTTTCATTGAAAAAATAAGCGGGGTACCACCTAAGCTTATTAGCTGTCGATTACAGGTCGCGTACTCGATAAACCTTGGTGCTGACGGTGCAGCTGATTGCGCATAGTGCGAGCGCCAGTACGGCAATTCCTGCACACAGACAGCCAAGGACGGCAGGATCGGGATTCGCTCCGGCAATCGACATGAGCCAGTTGCTGATGGGGTTGGAGGAGCTCAACGTGGCAATGGCAAGGCACCAGAGCAGGGCAAACAGGCCAACGGATAGGCGCAGTGCCTCCATGTGTCCAAATCGGAAGAACAGCGGCTGTGCCAAGAACACCATCATGAGGGAGATGAGCATCGATGCTGCCGAGGCAATTGCGATCTCAAAGATGGTTTGTCCTGTCGAGGCCACGCCCACGCTGTTGAAGAACGGAAGGGCGATGATGTTCAAAAGCACGGCGGCGCAGGCCATGATGGCCGAGAAGACAACGATGCACAGGTAGCGTGCGCAAATAATGTCTTTGCGCGTGAGAGGCAGCGTTGCCCGATAACGCTCCCATCCGTTTTGATTGTCGAAGCCGGCCAGCGAGTTCATGACCATGATGGGCGACATGGCGCTGACCGCGCAGGCGCCGGCGCTCATGCCGGAATCGCCATCCGACGCGTTGGCAAGGGTTAGCACGACGAAGATGAACAGGCCGACGCCCGCGATGCTCGGGGTGAGCGTGCGAACGATGGCGAGCTCGGACATAAAGGCGCGTTTCATTTCGAAGCCCCTTTCAGCATGAGGCGCAGATAGTCATCAATGGTTGCCCGATCGCAGGGAATCTCGGGAAAGGCCTCGAGCGTTTCGCGACGGTTGGGCACGAGCACGTCCACGCTATAGGCGTGGTGGACGGCACGGGCGCCTTCGACGCAAGCCATAAGCTCGGCGGCCTGTGCTTGGGTACAGTGGGCGATGCCGGCGCGGTCGGTAATGTCCTCGCGCGGCAGGTCAAAAATAATCGAGCCATTATCGATGCAGACGACGCGGTCGGCGGCGCGATCGAGGTCGGACGTAATGTGGCTCGAGAGCAGCACGCTGCGCTGACCGTCAGAAACAAAGGCGAGTAGCTCATCGAGCAGCTCCTCACGTGCCATGGGGTCGAGGCCTGCGGTGGCTTCGTCCAAAACGAGCAGCTTGGCCTTGTGGCTGAGTGCGCAGGTAAGCTGAAGTTTCATGCCCATGCCGCGGGAGAGGTCCTTGACCTTTGTCTTGGGATCGAGGCCAAATCGGTCGATGAGGCTGGCGAAGGTGTCGTGGCTCCAGGTGGGGTACGCCGGGCTTACGAGTGCCTCAACTTCGGTCACCTTGAGTGTGGAAGGGAAGGGGCATGTGTCCAGCACGAGGCCGACACGAGTGCGCAAGCAGCGCTGCGCTTCATCGGGCGCGCCGGCGCCACAGCGCTGCCCAAACAGGTGCACCTCGCCGGTATCGAGTTTGATAAGTCCGAGAGCGGCTCGAATGGTCGTTGTTTTGCCGGCGCCGTTGGCACCAACAAAGCCGACGATCTGGCCAGGCTCCACGGCAAGCGTGACGTCGCGCAGCGAAAAGCGGTCGCTTACAGTGCGTGAGATGCCTTTGAGGTCAAGCAAGTTTTGCATGGTATAGCCTTTCTTGCAGATGGCTACTGCATGGTTTCGGGGGCTACCAGGTCAAGCATTTCGTGCAGCTTGTCGCGCGTGACGCCCAAGGCTTCGGCTTGGCTTGCCGCTTTCGCAAGCAGCTCTTCGATATGGCAGAGCTGGTTTTCACGTAAGAGCTCCTGGTTGCCCTCGGCGACAAAACAGCCCTTGCCCTGCACGGTGCAGATAAACCCGAGCTGCTCCAGGTCGGCGTAGGCGCGCTTGGTGGTGATGACGCTCACGCCAAGATCGCTCGCGAGCGCACGGATGCTGGGGAGCTTTGCTCCCGCGGCGAGCGTGCCCGAAAGGATCTGAGCTTTGACTTGCGAGGCTATTTGCTCGTAGATGGGTTTGTCGCTCGAATTGGATAGGATGATGTCCACAGCGGCTCCTTAGCTGTTGGGCTACACGTGTATATAACCGGTAAGCACAGTATATATACACTATGCACAGTTATGCAAGAGGCAAATACGGATTGGGCCGGCTGCCTAGGCCCCAACTGATGAATTTGTCCTGATAGGCGCCCTAGAGCGAGATTTCGCGGCTACAATAGTGCGGTTACAACGACGTAATGCACTCAATGCAAGAAAGGATCCGCATGGCAAGCCTGTCGGATGAAATCTCGTCGCGCCGCACATTCGCGATCATCAGCCACCCGGACGCCGGTAAGACCACGCTTACCGAGAAGCTGCTGCTCTATACCGGCAGCATCCAGACTGCCGGCTCGGTCAAGGGCAAGAGTTCGGCCAAGCATGCCGTCTCGGACTGGATGGACATCGAGAAGGAGCGCGGTATCTCCGTTACCTCCTCGGTGCTGCAGTTCACCTATAACGGCGCCTGCGTCAATATCCTCGATACCCCCGGCCACCAGGACTTCTCGGAGGATACCTACCGTACCCTTATGGCCGCCGACGCCGCGGTCATGGTCATCGATGGCGCCAAGGGCGTCGAGGCCCAGACCAAAAAGCTCTTTAAGGTCTGCACGCTGCGCCATATTCCCATCTTCACCTTTGTGAACAAGCTCGACCACGAGGCTCGCGATCCGTTTGAGCTCATGGAAGAGATCGAGAACGTCCTGGGCATCAACACCTATCCCATGAACTGGCCGATCGGCAGCGGCCGCAACTTCCGCGGCGTGTTCGATCGTCAGACCCGTCGCGTTATCGCCTTTGAGGGCGACGGTCACGCCAACGCCACCAAGAAGGTCGCCGAGGTCGAGGCTGAGCTGGGCGACCCCTCCATGGACGAGCTTATTGGCGAAGAGAACCATAAGAACCTGATGGACGACATCGAGCTGCTCGATGGCGCCGGCGACGAGCTCGACTTGGATGCCGTGGCCTGCGGCAAGCTGAGCCCGGCGTTCTTTGGCTCGGCGCTCACTAACTTTGGCGTGGAGCCCTTCCTCAAGGAGTTCCTGCGTCTGGCCCCGACGCCGCGCGCCTATACCGATACGCTCACCAGTGAGCCGGTCGATCCTTGCCGCGACGACTTTAGCGGCTTTGTGTTTAAGATTCAGGCCAACATGGACAAGAACCACCGTGACCGCATCGCCTTTGTGCGCATTTGCTCGGGTAAGTTCGAGCGCGGCATGGATGCCTTTCACGTGCAGGGCAACCGCAAGCTTAAGCTCGCCACGGGCACGTCGATGATGGCCGACGATCGCGCCATCGTGGACGAGGCGTACGCGGGCGATATCGTGGGCCTCTTCGACCCGGGTATCTTTAGCATCGGCGACACCGTGTGCTCCGGCAAGCGCCACGTGCAGTATCCGCAGATCCCGACGTTTGCCCCCGAGATGTTCGCTCGCATTACGCAGGTCGACACGCTCAAGCGCAAGCAGTTCGTCAAGGGTATGGAGGAGCTTGCCCAGGAGGGTGCTATCCAGATCTTCCGCGAGCTGGGTGCCGGCATGGAGAGCGTCATCGTGGGCGTGGTCGGCGTGCTGCAGTTTGAGGTGCTCGAGCGCCGTCTCAAGGCCGAGTACCGTGTCGAGGTTCGTCGCCAGCCGCTGCCCTATACGGATATCCGCTGGATCCAGAACGACCCCGACACCATCGATATCCCGGGCCTTTCGCTCACGCGCGACACGCTGCGCGTCGAGGACATGCGCGGCGGCAAGCTGTTGCTGTTCACGAGCCCGTGGAACGTGGATTGGGCGACTGACCACAACCCCGACCTTATCCTGTCGGAGTTTGGCAACGTAGCGTTTTAACGCATCGGCGCGGTGGCCCTGCGGGGCTGCCGCGCCGTTTGCTTGCCTGATGCCGTGTGAGCGGCTATCATACCCACCGTCGCCTCAAGACCGAGACGTCCGAGCAGTTCGGGTCCGATATCCTGCTCGTTAAACCTAAAACCAAAGGAGTACATAATGATCAAGAAGGTCATGGAGGACTACAAGGTCCTGTTGCGGAGCATTCCCGCGGCAACGGTTTCGCTGTTTTTCGTGAGCGTCATCATGATGAACCTGCTGGCCAACAAAGAGCTTATTAGCCTGCCGTATCTGGCACTCGATTGCGGCTTTGTGGTGAGCTGGGTTTCTTTTTTGTGCCAGGACATGATCTGCAAGCGCTTTGGCGCTAAGGCATCCATCAAAATCTCTATCCTCGCGCTGCTGGTCAACCTGGCCGTGAGCCTGTGTTTTTGGGTATGCTCGCTCACGCCCGGCATGTGGGGCGCCTACTACGACACGGGCATGATCGAGGTCAACACTGCCCTTAACGCCACCATCGGCGGCACCTGGTACGTGGTGCTGGGCTCTTCGCTGGCAATGCTTGTTTCTGCCGTGGTTAACTCCACGCTCAACCAGTCGCTCGGCCGCATGCTCAAAAAGAATAACTTTGCGAGCTTTGCCTTCCGCTCCTATGTGTCTACGGGTGTTGGCCAGTTTATCGACAACCTGGTCTTTGCCATTGTGGTGAGCCACACGTTCTTTGGTTGGACCTGGGTGCAGGTCCTTATGTGCTCGCTGACGGGTGCCATCGCCGAGCTGCTGTGTGAGGTCTTCCTAAGCCCCGTTGGCTACAAGGTCGTGCGCGGCTGGGAGCGCGAGAATGTGGGCTCCGAGTACCTCGAGCGCCACGCAACCGCCTAAGGAGCAAGTATGCGGGTTTTGATCACGGGCGCTTCGGGCGGTATCGGAGCCGCATGCGTGCAGCGCTTTTTGGACGAGGGCCACGAGGTCGTGGGCTTTGATCTGCTGCCGGCGGCGATCGAACACGAGCGCTACCGCCATCTGATTGTTGATGTCCGCGAGCCGGGCTCGTTTCCAGGCGACCTTGAACCACAGGTAATCGTAAACGTTGCCGGTACGCAGGATTCGGCCGACGATATCGCCGCCAACCTGTGTGGCACCATCAACGTGACCGAGCGCTATGCCTTTGTGGGGGAGGGGCTTGCCGTCAAGCCGGCGCCGACAATTCGCTCCGTGGTCAATGTGGGCTCGGCGAGCGGCCATACGGGTTCGGAGTTTCCCGCCTATGCCGCCAGCAAGGGCGGCGTTATCGCCTACACCAAGAACCTTGCAAACCGCCTGGCACCGCAGGCCATCGCCAACAGTGTGGACCCAGGCGGCGTTATCACGCCGCTCAACCGTTGCGTGATGGAAGACGAACACCTGTGGAACCAGATTATGGAGCTCACGCCGCTTAAGCGCTGGGCCACCGCCCAAGAGATCGCCGAGTGGATCTACTTTGTGGGCGTGACCAACCGGTTTATGACAGGGCAGAGTCTGCTGATTGATGGCGGCGAGGCCGGTCGCACACAATTTATTTGGCCCGAATAGGAAACGCGCCCGATGGAAAGCCGTCGGGCGCGTTTTTGATGCATCGATTTTTAGCCGAGGCAAGTCCAGTTGACGGGGGTCAAGCCGTGCTGTTCGAGTAGCCGATTGGCTGCCGAGAAGGGGCGCGACCCTATAAAAGCGGGGAGTTCTGCCGTGGCACGGTTGGCCGAAAGCGGCGAGGGATGCGTGGACGCCAGGCAGAACTTGTCGGTTGCCTTGCCCGCGCCGATCGCGGCGAGCTTACCCTCAACCATCTGCTGGGCAAAGCGGCCCCATGCCAAAAAGACTACCGGTTGGGGCAGCTGGCAGCAGCGTTCGATAACATAGTCGGTCAGGGTACTCCAGCCCAGCTTGGCGTGCGAGTTCGCGGCGTGCTCGCGCACGGTGAGCGTGGTGTTGAGGAGCAGGACGCCTTGTTGTGCCCATGGGGTTAGGTCTCCTGTGGCGGGAATGGGGTAGCCCAGATCGGCATTGAGTTCCTTGTAGATGTTGCGCAGGCTCGGCGGCAGCTTGGTTTGCGTCGCGGGGACCGAGAACGACAGCCCCATGGCCTGGTTGGGTCCGTGATAGGGGTCTTGACCCAAGATGACAACCTTGACCTGGTCGGCCGGCGTGTAGGCGAGGGCATTGAGGATGTCGTCTTGTGCCGGGTAGATAGTCTGCTCGGTACGCAAAAGGGCGATGCGCTTGAGCAGCTGGTTCGTAGTGTCACGTACCGGCTGCGGCGCATCGCCCAACCAAGTTGCTATGTTGCGGTCGCGAGTTGCGGTGTCCATGGGGCTCCTTTATGGCAGATGCTCTGTTCGCATCTATTGTAAAGGCGTCCGGAGACCTTTATGTCGCGGCTGCATGAGGAGTGGGGTCTACGAGACGCGCTCGGGCGTTCCTGCCATGTGGGTGTGGTCGTGAGCATGCGCATGAAGTCGCGGAAGCTGCACGGTTGCCACTATGACGCCGGTGAGGATGAGAGCGGCGCCAAAGAAGGCGATGGGGTTCAGGACCTCGCCAACCAAGAAGAACGAAAAGACGGCGGAGCAGACCGGCTCAAGCGAGAAGGCGAAGCCGGTGGTCTCGGCGGGCACGTGGGGCTGCACGAGCGTCTGGGTGATAAAGCCGTAGGCAGAGCAGATGAGTGCGAGCGCGACGACGACCACGATCTCGCTGGGCGTACTGGGAAGTGTGAAACCGCCAAAGACGCATGCGGCAATGCCCGAGAACAGGCCGCCAAAGCCCAGCTGCCAAACGCCCAGGGACAGCGGATTGACTTCTTCGACAAAGCGCTTGGCCACGATAATATGGCTGGCATAGATAAAGGCCGAGAGCAGCATGATGAGCGCGCCCGGGTTCAGGCTGGTAAAGTCGGCGCCCGAGAGCAGCAGCATGCCGCAGGTGACGATGGCGGTGCCGACGAGCACCTTGCGCTCGGGGGCGCGACGCAGCAGGGCGGCGTTGGCAAACGGCACGATCACGACCGTCAGGCTCTGCAAAAAGCCAGCGGTGGAGGCGGACGTAAGGCTGGAGCCCAGGCACATGCAGGTGAGCTCGGTTGCCATGATGGCACCGATGATGGCGGCACGGACCATAAGGTCGCGGTTGATGCGCAACGCGTGCTTGTGGAAGAGCAGCAGGCAGACCACAAAGGCGATGATGCAGCGTAGCGCGACGATGCTCGTGGCGTTCATGCTGTCCATGCCGATCTTCATGAGGGGATACGAAAAGCCCCATGCGACGGGAACGGAAAATGAGAGCGCGATTGCTTTTTTGCGATCCATGGGACTCCTTTTGTTACAGAACGGTTTCGCAAAAAGGATTCTGCTCCCAGATGTGGATGTAGTAAAGCGAATGTATCTTCAGTATGATTAAGAAATACTAATGTTGGCAGAAAAAGCCCTGGCAAAACGTTTTACGGCTGCATTGATGTGGAGGCGCGATGGCATCGCGGTATCAGATTGTGTGTATGGTGGTCGATCGCGGCAGTCTTAAGGGCGCGGCGGACGAGCTGGGCTATACGCAAAGTGCGGTGAGCCAGGCCGTCAAGGCGCTCGAGCGTGAGCTGGGTACCACGCTTATCGAGCGCGGTAAGCAGGGCGTTTCGCTTACGCGCGACGGTAAACAATATCTGCCGTACCTGCGCCAGATCGTGACCGCCGAGGCCGAGCTCGAGGGCAAACGCCAGGAGCTGCTGGGGCTCTCCTCGACTGATATTCGCATTGCGACGTTTACCAACGTGAGCCGTACCGTGTTGCCGCGCGTAATCCGCGACTTTGGAGCCCTGCACCCGGGCGTGCACTTTACCCTCAAGCAGGGCGATTACACGCGCAACGCCCAGTGGGTGCACGATGGCGTGGTCGATTTTTGCTTTACGGCACGCGGGTTTACCGCGGGGCTCGAGAAGCGCGTGGTCTATCACGACGAGTTGGTGGCACTGCTTCCGGCCGCGCATCCGCTGGCGGCAAAGGAGAAGGTGACGCTCGCCGACCTGGCGTCCGAGCCGTTTGTGTTGCTGGATGAGGGCGAACAGAGCCTGGTGCTCGATGCATTTGCGGCGCATGGGCTGTCGCCGCACGTGACGAGTGAGGTGACCGACGACTACACCATCATGGCGATGGTCGAGGAGGGCCTAGGCGTGAGTATGCTTTATCGCCGTACCGTTGAGGGCGTGCAAGCCGATATCCGTGTGCGGCCTATCGTGCATGCCCCCTCGCGCGACGTGGTGGCCGCCTGGCGCAGCTGGGACACCATGCCCATCGCCACGAGGCGCTTTATCGACTATATGAGCTCGCATATTGTCAATTAATGACTGTCGTGGCGTTGAGTGCGGTGTTTAGCGGGCTGTCGCTTTGGCTTGGGTGGCGCGATAGGTGCGTGCCGGGTGGCAAAGTAGTACCGCCACGACCATAAAGAACGCCGTGGTGCCCAGGCTGATGGGGTAGACCATCATGATGTTCGCAAAGGTGCGGAAGTGCGGGAACACGCAGAACACCCAGTAGAAGCGGATGCCGCAGACGCAGATCATGGTGATGAGGGCGGGTGTGAGCGAGATGCCAAAGCCGCGCAGGTAGCCTGACATGTTTTCGTAGAACATGCTAAAGGCGTACGCCGGGAAGATCGAGCACACGCGGATATAGCCGATCGAGACGATGTTGGGATCGCTGTTGAACAGCGACAAGATCTCGCGCCCCAGGCCGACAATAACGATGATCGTGGTGAGCGCGACGATACCGCCTTCGACCAGGCAGACCTTGAGCGTTTTGGTGCAGCGGTCGATCTGGCGGGCACCGTGGTTTTGTCCCACAAAGGTGGTGCACGCCTGGCTAAAGCTGTTGAGCAGGTTGTAGCATACGTACTCCAAGCTCATGGCGGCGCTCGATGCCGCCATGACCTCGGTGCCCAGGCTGTTGATGGCGGACTGGATGATGATGTTGGCTACGGCAAAGACGGCGCTTTGGATGCCGGCTGGCAGGCCGATCTTGACGATGCGCTTGAGGGCGACGGGGTCGATAGCCAGGTCGCGTGGGGTGACGCGGACGACGGAGTCGGTCTTGAGCAGGCGGATAAAGAGTGTGGCGGCGCTGACGGTGTAGGCGATGGCGGTGGCGATGGCGACGCCCGCGACACCCCAGTGGAGTACGGGGACAAAGATGAGGTCCAGGCCAATGTTGAGGACGGTGGACACGGCAAGCGCCTGCAGCGGCATGCGGGTGATGCCGACGGAGCGGAAGATCGCAGCCTCAAAGTTGTAGAGCAAGATCGAGGGCATGCTCAGCAAAAAGACGCGCAGGTAGAGCGAAGCGAGCGGCATGGTTTCGGCGGGAACGTTGAGGGCGGCGAGCATGGGCTCGGCAAAGATCTCGCCCAGCGCGATGACGATAAAGCCCACGAGCGCCATTAAAATCGAGGTATGGACGGCGCGTTTGACCATGCTCTGATCGTCGCGGCCGATAGCGTTGGCGATGACCACGTTGGAGCCAAGCGACATGCCAATAAACAGGTTGAGCATAAGGCTGGTAAGCGGAACATTGGAGCCGACCGCCGCCATGGCGAGGGTTCCCTGGTCGCCCGAGAAGTTGCCGATAATGACCGTGGCGATGAGGTTCGACAGCTGCTCCAAGATGCTCGTGGCGGCCACGGGGAAGGCGAACAGGGGAATATTGCGCCACAGCGAGCCGGTGGTCATATCGATGTGCTTAGATGCGGTATCAGCCATACGCTCTCAATCTCTAACATGCTATATCGTGCTTATTTGCGCAGACGATGATACTCCTAATGCAACCAGTCGGCACTTAGGGACGTTCCTTTTCTGCCGGCAGCTGGGGACACTCCTTATCTCTTCTAACTAGTCATTCAAGAACGTCTCTTCTAACTAGTCATTCAAGAACGTCCCCAATGACTAGGTGGGGAAGGCGTGCGACAATGGTGGGCGTTGTGTTGTTCGCGCTAAGGAGTTGCCATGTTGTTGTGTCCCGTTTGCCATGAGCCTTTGGTGGACAATGAGCGCGGTGCTGCATGCGCGGGCGGACACCGGTTTGACCGTGCTCGCGAGGGCTATCTATATCTACTGCGCTCGTCCAAGAGCGGCGACTCCATGGGCGATCCCAAGTCGCAGGCACGCAGCCGTCGTGACTTTTTGAACCGTGGTTACTATGCGCCGTTGCGCGATGCGATGGTCGAGCTCGTGCGCGAGCGGGTGTCTGGGCGTGCAGCATCTGCGAACGGCCCCATGACGCTGCTCGATATTTGCTGCGGCGAGGGCTACTACACCAGCGCCATGGGCGCGGTGCCGGGCGTGGGCGCTTACGGGTTCGACTTGGGCAAAGAGATGGTGCGCCTGGCCGCCAAGCGCGGCGATGCGACCTATTTCGTGGCCAACATGAAGGACATCCCCGTGGCGGACGGCGCCTTCGATATGGTGACCGAGCTCTTCGCTCCCTTTAACGAGCGTGAGTTTGCCCGCGTGCTGGCGCCAGAGGGCTCACTCTATACCGTGGTGCCGGGTGCTCGTCACCTCTTTGGGCTCAAGGAGGTACTCTACGACACGCCGTACCTTAACGATGAGAAGCTGCCGAAGACCACCGAGCTCGAGTTGGTCGGAACGCAGCGGGTGTCTGCGAATATTACGCTTCAGACCCAGGCGGACATCGAGGCGGTGTTCCAGATGACGCCGTACTACTACCGCACGCGCCCCGCCGACAAAGAGCGCCTGGCAAACCTCGATACCCTTCAGACTGACATCGACTTCATCATCGCCGAGTACCGCCACAGCTAACAACCTGCCAAAAAGGGACAGGTTTATTTTGGTAGGTTTTATCTGGGCAAACGTAAAGGGCCGACCGCGGAGATGCGCGATCGGCCCTTTTTAGTTGCTTGGCTGCAGAGGTTATGAGAAGCGAGCGCTTATAGGCGGTCCTTGTTCTCGGCCTTAACGGCGTGTGCCTGCTGAACAAAGAACAGGTCGTACACCACGATGACAAAGGCGCCAAAGTTGATGGCGTCGCCGCCAAACGCGGGAAGCGTGAGCACCGCTTGGGCAAGCGTGGCGACCGCGGCAACAATACCGAGCTTAAACGCGCCGTCCACCTGCGAAGGCTTGTTGGCGCCCTTGATACCGGCGACGCCTGCGGCAAGGTCGACGAGACCCTTGGCGATAAGCACGACCGCTGCGAGCGTGGCGTACGAACCGTACGTGGAATCGAGACCGCCCGTGGCGATACCGACGCCGGCGGTGACGAGGCTGGCGATGCCCAAAACAAAGTAGATGAGAGCAAGGATTTTGAGAGTCTTGCGAGTGAAGCTCATGGCTGGTCCTTTCGATACGAGTACGCCAACTTGGCGCACCCAATGTACTGCACATATGGTGAAGCACATTGTAGTTCAACGCGGCGATGCATGCGTTTGAAAGCGTCTCTTGCCCGCACGGTCCAACCTTTCAAAAAAGAAAGCTGGGCGTAAGTCAAATCGATGGCAGCGTATGCGCGGCGCTGTGATGATGGGGCCATGGTAAGAGCTGGACCGAAGGAGAAGCCATGATGTACGGAGCAGGGCAAGTGCGTGAGCCGCGGTCGTTGGGAAGGCGCATGAGTGATTCCGTGATCGCTGCCGTGTGCACGGGATTGATGGCGGTGCTTTGCATTGGGATGCTGTGGGCCATGTCGCATGTGGGACAATAGCGGACGGTGGGGTGCCGACACAAACGGCGCTCACGTATTCGTTTTGCTTGCTAAGGAGTACTCATGGGCGTAGTCGATCCCTTTTCTGTTGCTCGGGCCGCGGGGCTTGAGCTGACCGGGAAGTCCGAGGGACTCACGCTCACCGACGGCACGATGGAGCTGCGCGCCGATTTCACCCGCATGCATCCGCGGCTCAAGCAGGGCCGTTTGCAGCAAGAGCTGCTGGTAAAGGCTGCGCGCACAAAAGGTATCGAGCGCCCATGGGCGATTGATGCCACGGCAGGCTTTGGCGAGGATTCGCTGCTGTTGGCGGCCGCGGGCTTTACCGTCGATCTGTATGAGCAGGATTGCGTGATCGCGGCACTCCTCAAGGATGCTTTGGATCGCGCGGCAGATGATCCGGCGCTTGCGACAGCCGTGGCGCGCATGCGCTTACATGCGGGCGAGGACAGTATTACCGGCCTTCGCCATACAGCTGAGCTGATCGGGCAGGGCGAGCTCGCGGCTCCCGACGTGGTGTATCTGGACCCCATGTTTCCCGAGCGTACTAAAAGTGCGGCGGTCAAAAAGAAGTTCCAGCTCCTACATCATCTGGAACAGCCGTGCGCCGATGAGGAGACGCTGGTCGAAGCTGCGCTTGCGGTGCATCCGCGCAAGGTCGTTATCAAGCGGCCGGTGAAGGGGCCGCTGCTTGCCGGCGTTAAGCCGAGCTATCAACTTGCGGGCAAGGCAGTTCGTTACGATGTTTTAGTGCCGCCGCGCCCGTAGCTTGCGTGCGATGGCTGGCACTCCGTCAGTGCCGTACCGATGCGGCGCCTATTTCCAAGGGTGCGACGTCAGGTGCCAGCCGCCGCAGTATTCGCATTTGTAGCAGGCCAAACCACGCCGCCCATGGTTTTCGCAGTCGGCCATGACTGCCTCGGCCTCGGCACGCGTGTCGTAACGGTTTTTGCGTTCGCACGACTTGTAGCGCCAGGCTTCATCGCGCTCGGCGTCCAGGGCGTCGCGGCGCTCATCCTCGCGCGCAAACAGGTCGCTCATATCGCCGCCGGTAGCAGCGCCCAAAAACTCGCTTTTGGCCTTTGACCAGGCGGCTCGCTTTTTGCTCCCCATCTGCTTCGCGCCCCTCTCCAAACGTTGGTATCATTGCTCAATCAAAGTGATACCAATAAACGTGAGGTCGCCGCGTGATGATCAGAAAAACCCTCGATACCGACATTCCCGCCGTCATGGCTGTCTATGACGCGGCCCGCGCCTTTATGCGCGCGCATGGCAACGCCACGCAGTGGCCCGAGGGCACGCCTTCTGCCGAGCAGCTGGCTGCCGATATCGCCGCCGGTGGCAGCTATGTGTGTGAAGTCGACGGCCGCGTGGTGGCGACGTTTGCATTTTTACAGGGCCCGGACGAGTGCTATGACGTAATTGAGGACGGTCAATGGCGTAGCGACACTCCGTACGCCGTGCTGCACCGTGTGGCATCCGACGGCACCGTGCACGGTATCGCGGCTGCGATGTTTGCCTTTGCCAAGGAGCGTGCCGATCACCTGCGCATCGACACGCATCAGGACAACCTGCCCATGCAGGGCGCGAGCCTCAAGGCGGGGTTTGAGCGCGCCGGCATCGTGTATGTGTCCGACGGTACACCGCGTGTTGCGTTTGACTGGCTGCGTGAGGCGTAAGAGCGACGCCTCATATCAATAATTCATGCGAACGAAACTGGCCCAGGTGGGGTCATTTTCGTTCGCTGCGCTGATTTGCAAGCCGGCTTTCGCAAGGCGCGAACCTACGAAAATCGCTGCGTGGCAACGCGGGGCGATGAGCTCGGTCGGGGGATAGGGCCCGCTTCGCCCGCCGGCCCGTAAATTGTATCATCCAGTGTGGGACGAGGATGCCCGTTGCCGTGTGCGATGGGCTTGCAATAAGAGGAGAGCCATGTCGAAGCAAGCGGTCGTTGGAATCTTGGCGCATGTCGATGCCGGCAAGACCACGTTGGCCGAGGCCATGCTATTCAACGCGGGTCGCATTCGCAAGCGCGGCCGCGTGGACGATGGCGATTCGCATCTGGACACTAACGCGATCGAGCGCGAGCGTGGCATCACGATTTTCTCGTCGCAGGCCGTGCTCGACCATGGCGATACCCATGTCATGCTCGTGGACGCGCCGGGGCATGTCGATTTTTCTGCCGAGGCGGAGCGCACATTGCGCGCGCTCGACTACGCGATTTTGGTTGTGGGCGCCAACGACGGCGTGCAGGGGCACACCGAAACCCTGTGGCGCCTGCTTGCGCGCTATGACATCCCGACGTTCATCTATATCAACAAAATCGATTTGGAGAATCCCGGCCGCGATGTTTTGCTGGCACAGCTCGGGCAGCGCCTTTCCGAAGGCTGCCTGGATGCCAACGAACTGCTGGCGGGCGGCGCCGTTCAGGAGGACGCTGCTGCGTTGGACGAGGCGGCGCTCGAGGAGTTTCTCGACGCAGGGGAGCTTTCGACTGCCACGCTTTCGCGGCTGGTCGCAGAGCGAAAGTTGTTTCCCTGCTTTGCCGGCTCGGCGCTCAAGGACCAAGGCGTGGACGAGCTGCTGGATGGCATATGTGCGCTGATGCGCGAACAGGCATGGCGCCCGGAGTTTGCCGCGCGCGTCTACCGCGTGAGCCGCGGAGATCGCGGCGAGCGCTTGGCATGGGTTAAAGTGACCGGCGGCACGCTGCATGCCAAGCAGATGATTGACGGACGTTCCGGTGCCGAGGCGTGGGAACAGAAGGTCGATCAGGTACGCATCTATAACGGCGAAAAGTATGAGCTTGCCCAAGAAGTTGCTGCTGGCGGTATTTGTGCCGTGACGGGTCTTGCACACGTTCGCCCAGGGGACGCCCTAGGCGCGGAGCCCGCGGGCGATGCGCCCGTCATTGCGCCAGTTCTCACCTATACGGTGCTTCCGGGTGAACACGATATCCACGCGGTGTTCAAAGCACTGACTGAGCTGGCGGACGAAGACCCCATGCTCGACGTAAGCTGGAATACGCATCTTGAGCAGATTCATTTGCAGTTGATGGGCGCCGTGCAACTCGAGGTCGTGCAGCGGGTGTTGGCCGATCGCTTTGGCCTTTCGATTGCGTTTGAGCCCGGCGGCATTCTCTATAAGGAGACCATTTCGCAGCCGGTCGAGGGCGTGGGGCACTTTGAGCCATTGCGCCACTATGCCGAGGTGCATCTGCGCTTGGAGCCGTTGCCAGCGGGTTCGGGCGTGCAGTTTGGGACCGTGACCTCGACCGACGAGCTCGATCTTAACTGGCAGCGTCTGGCGCTCACCAACGCTATGGAGCGCGATCACCTGGGCGTGCTGACCGGCTCGCCCATCACCGATGTGCGCATTACGCTCACGGGCGGCCGTGCGCATGCCAAACACACCGAGGGCGGCGATTTTCGCCAGGCCGCGTACCGCGCGATTCGCCAGGGGCTCATGCAGGCGCGCGAGGCCGGCGCGGCGGTGCTGCTGGAGCCGTGGTATCGCTTTGAGCTCGAGGTGCCGGGGGAGTGCGTGGGTCGGGCGCTCTCGGATGCTACGCGCATGGGTGCCGAGTACGAGCCGCCGACGATGGCGGGAGACCGGGCGAAGCTTGTGGGTCGCGTGCCGGCATCCGAGGTGCAGGACTATGCCCTGGAGGTAGCTGCCTACACGAGCGGTCGCGGGCATCTGTACCTGGAGTTCGCCGGCTATGCGGCTTGCCATGATGCCGAGCGCGTAATCGAGACGGCCGCCTATGAGCCCGAGGCCGATCTGCCCAACACGCCCGATTCGGTCTTTTGCTCTCACGGCGCCGGTTACACGGTCAAATGGTACGACGTCCCCGCCGCGGCGCACGTAAAGGTCGATCCCGCCACCTTCCGCCCCTGGCGAGCAGCAGACGCGGAGTTTTTCTGCCGTAGGTGATAGAAGGGCGGCCCTTTTGTTACCTGCTGTTGGTATAACTCGGTATAAGTTGGTATAACTATAGGCAGGGTTTGCCAATCCGAGGAGGCCGACATGAATCCAAATCCCTTTAAGCCCACGGCTGGCAAGCGGCCCCCGATACTCATCGGCCGCGAGTCGGTCATCGAAGATTTCGAGGAAGGGTTCGATAACGGCGCCGGAGCGCCGGGTAGGCTCATGCTCATTACGGGAAACCGCGGCTGCGGCAAGACGGTTCTCCTGCGGGAGCTGCAACGTCTGGCCAACGAACGCGGATGGGCGGTTGTCTCCGATTCCGCTTCGCTTGGCTTATGCGACCGCTTGGCCGATGCACTTCGCTCGAATAAACCCGTTGTGACGTCAATGGAACTCAGTCCATCATTCGGGCGCATGTCGGTCGAGGCGGCGCGTGCAAAGGGTGAAACGCTGCGCGGGCTGGTCAACGAGCGCCTTAAGAAGCTCGATCCAGGCAAAGGCATGCTGTTTGCGATTGACGAGGCACAATCGGCGTCTATCGAGGAACTGGCGGCTCTTGCCGTTCTCTACCAGCAAGTGCTCGGAGATCAGGATGCCACGGGCTTGCCCGATAGCGACCAGCGCGGTCTTGCGCTGGTGTTCGCCGGCTTACCCAGCATGGTTGACGATTTGCTCGAAGAGCCGAGCGTAACGTTTTTGCGGCGTGCCCAGCAGCGTACGTTGGGAGCGATATCTTTGCCCAAGGTGCGCGATTCGTATGTCCAGACGGTCAAAGACGCTGGTCTTTACATTGATGCGGAGACGGCGGACCTTGCGGCGCGCAGGAGCATGGGGCATCCCTATATGGTCCAGCTGGTGGGCTATTACATGTGGCGCTCTGCTGTCCGACGTAACTCGCAGGTCATTGAAAGGTGCGATGTCGAGGATGGCCATGCGGATGCCGTCTCCGAGTTCTATGAAGCAGTTGACGCTCCCTTGTATTACGGGTTGCGCAGTCCGCAGCGCCTATTTATCGAGGCCATGGCGGCTGACGGGGGCAAGCCGACGCGCATGGCGGACATCATTGAGCGTTGCGAGCGTACCCAGAGCTGGGCGAGTAAATATCGCGCAAGCCTGATTCGCGAGCGCATCATCGAGGCTGCCGGATACGGCCTCGTCCGGTTTACCGTGCCCATGCTGGGCGCGTACATTCGCGATCGTGTTTTATGGCATGAGTAGGGTGATAAAGGTGACGGAACAGAAGATGGGCCCGCAGGCTATCGAGGTGCGCGGTGCGCGCGTCCATAACCTCAAGGACATCGATATCGATATTCCGCTGGGAAGGCTCGTGGGCATTGCCGGCGTATCGGGTTCGGGCAAGAGTTCGCTGGCGCTGGGGGTTCTTTATGCCGAGGGCTCGCGTCGCTACTTGGAAGCACTCAGCACCTATACTCGACGTCGCCTGACGCAGGCCGAACACGCCCAGGTGGACGAGGTGCTGCACGTGCCGGCGGCGCTCGCATTGCATCAGCGCCCCAGCGTGCCGGGCGTGCGTTCGACCTTTGGTACCATGACCGAGCTCAACAACAGCCTGCGTCTGCTCTTTAGCCGTTGCGCCCATCACGTGTGCCCGCATTGCGGGGCACGCGTGGAGCCGAGCCTTAACGTGGCTGCGGGCCTGTCGCTCACGTGTCCGACATGCGGCCGCGAGTTCTACGCGCCGAGTGCCGAGGACCTTGCCTTTAACAGCGGCGGTGCATGCCCCACCTGCGGCGGCACCGGTGTCATGCGCGAGGTGGACGAAGCGAGCCTGGTACCCGACGAGTCAAAGACTATCAACGAGGGCGCGGTCCTTCCCTGGGGCACGCTCATGTGGGATCTGATGAAGCAGGTGGCAGGCGAGATGGGCGTGCGTACCGACGTGCCGTTTAACCAGCTCACGCCTCAAGAGCGCGACATCGTGTTCCACGGCCCGGCGGTTAAGAAGCACATTCTCTACGTTCCCAAAAACGGGGAGGGCGCCACGCCGCTCGACTTTACCTATTACAACGCCGTCTATACCGTTGAGAATGCGCTCGCCAAGGTCAAAGACGATAAGGGCCTCAAACGCGTTGCACGCTTTTTGCGCGAGGGGCCATGCCGTGACTGTGGTGGCACGCGTCTTTCCGAGGCTGCGCGCCAGCCCCAGGTGCGCGGTATCAATCTGGCACAGGCGGCGGCTATGACGCTGGGCGAGGCGATTGAGTGGGTGCGTGGGGTGCCTATGTCCTTGCCGGCCGAGATGCAGCCCATGGCAGCGGATATCTGCGATTCATTTTTGAGCACGGCCCGTCGTCTGGTCGACCTGGGTCTCGATTACCTTTCACTCGACCGCGCCGGTGCCACGCTCTCCACGGGTGAGCGCCAGCGTGTGCAGCTCGCCCGTGTGGTGCGCAACCGATCGACGGGCGTGCTTTATGTGCTGGACGAGCCTTCGATCGGCTTGCATCCTGCCAATGTCGACGGCCTGGTAGGCGTGATGCGAGATCTGGTGGATGACGGTAACACCGTGGTTGTTGTCGACCACGATACGCGCGTACTGGCGGATGCCGACTATCTGGTCGAGATGGGTCCCGTTGCCGGAGCAGGCGGCGGCAATGTGATCGCCGCTGGTACGGTAGACGAGGTCGAGCAATCGCAGGGCAGTCGCATCGCGCCGTTTTTGCGCTCAGAGTCCAAGCGCTTGCGTCCGCAGGTGACTGATGAGGAAATGTTCGACCAGGGCCATATCCGCATGGCAACCGAGGCCATCCATACCGTCAAACCGCTCGAAGTCGATATCCCGCGCGGCCGCCTTGTCGCGGTGACGGGCGTTTCGGGTTCGGGCAAGACGACGTTGGTGCTCGAGACGCTCATCCCGGCGCTCAAGGCGCAGGCAGCCGGCGAACGCTTGCCGGGGCACGTGCGTTGGGTCGATGCCGAGGGCATTGCCCGTGCCAACCTGATTGACGCCACGCCCATCGGTGCCAACGTGCGCTCGACGGTAGCGACCTATGCCGACATTCATGACGAGCTGCGCCGCGCCTTTGCACGTACGCCCGAGGCCAAGGCGGCGGGATATAAGGCGGGCGCCTTTAGCTACAACACCGGTGCCCTGCGCTGCCCTACGTGCGACGGCACGGGCTCGATATCGCTTGACGTGCAGTTTCTGCCCGACGTCGAGATCGTCTGCCCGGCATGCCGTGGCTCGCGCTACGCCGAGGCCGCCTCGCATATCCATCGCGAAGGCAAGGATGGCAGTCTGCTTACGTTGCCGCAGCTTATGGATATGAGCGTGGACGAGGCACTCGACGCTACGGTGGGACTCAAGAAAGTTCAGGTGCGCTTGCAGACCTTGCACGACCTGGGCCTGGGTTATCTCACGCTTGGCGAGCCCACACCGGCGCTTTCGGGCGGTGAGGCACAGCGCCTTAAGCTCGCGAGTGAGATGGGCCGCGTGCAGGATGATGCCGTATTCGTATTTGACGAGCCCACGATCGGACTACATCCGCTCGATGTTCAGGTGTTGCTGAGTGTGTTCGACGGACTCGTTGCCAAGGGCGCCACAGTTGTCGTGATCGAGCATGACCTCGACCTTATCCGCAACGCCGATTACGTGATCGACATGGGCCCGGGCGGTGGCGACGCCGGCGGGCAAATCGTCTGCGCCGGCACTCCGGGCGACATCGCAGTTTGCTCCGCAAGCATCACCGGCCGCTACCTATAGACAATGAGGCAAAGGGACAGTCCCTTTGCCTCATTGATGCCTATTTCACGCACTGAGCGGAGAGATAGTCGCGGAAGAATGGCAATTCAAATGCGACGAGCCCTCGTCCTCGCTCCCCGATGATGCCGGCGTCTATCATGCGGCGTCGGTAGCGGGAGACCTGCTGCGGCGAACGCCTAAGGCGCTCGACAAGGTCAGCGGTGGTGGACTCTTCCTCGTCATCGAGCATGGCGATGAGGAATCGCTTGTCCTCTGCAGTGAGTTCCCGATAGGTTGCCGCGAGGATTCGGTCGTCCATCTCGTCGCGCGCGATTTTGATTCCCAGGTCAAAGTCGCGTGACGAGATCTCCTTCGAATCGCTTGTGAGATCCCAGGCACGGTAGCCTACGAGTTGCAATAGGAAGGGAAAACCAGAGATCGAGCGAACGGCTCTATCGATTCCCTCGGCATCTGCCAAGCGATCGTTTTCCTGGATCGTGCGAATCAAGGCCTCGCGTACGTCATAGTCGGCAATGCGACCCAGATGATATTGTTGGGCGCGGCGAAGGAACGAGACCGTCTTGTGGTTCAGCAACGTCGAGACGTTGTTGGGAAGTCCCGCCATGAGCAGGGCGACGCGTTTCCCATCGGTCACAAAGTGCTGATACGTCGCTGCGAGCTGAATCATCTCGTCGAGTGTCGGGTCCACCTCGTCAACCGTGACGAGCAGACCGGTGCCCGCCTCGTTGAGCTGGTCGATGATGTCGCTCATGCGATAACGCCAGGTTGAGGCATCGTGGACACGATTGACCTCGATGCTGCCGAGCGGTGCAATTCCGAGGCCGGTGACTTCGAAGTGGTTGGACGGGTCGATGAGATGGGCTGCGGCGCGTTTCGCCCCGAACTCGAGTTCCTCAAGCATTCCCGGGAGCGCGGTCGTCTTTACGGCTATCCAGCCGTGGGATTCCGCCCTTGTCGCGAGCGACGACATGAGAGCGGTTTTACCGGTTCCACGCGCGCCTGAGAAGATCGAGGTCAATTCTGGGCGCCTGCGCTGGCTCAAGAAGGCACGGTCCAAATCCCGAATAATCTGTTGTCTGCCAGCGAGATGGGCGGGAACCTCACCAAAACTGGGGGTAAACGGGTTCTCGAGATATTCCACAAGGCTCTCCTTTCACACCGCCGTTTAACTTCATTTTACTTTAGTTAATTCTGATTAAAAGTGAGGCTCTTTATCTAGAGCATCAATTGGGCGTGTGTGCCATCGGCGTGGCGCCTGAATGTGACAAAGGGGCAGTTCCTTTGTCACATTCCCGGAAAGCCTGTTTGGCGTAGGGCCTCGTAGAGGACGATGGCGGCGCTGTTGGAGAGGTTGAGTGCGCTGATGCGGTAGTCGTCCGGATTGACGAAGTTGCCGCAGATATCCTGCCGAAGGATGGCCTCATGGCCGTCCTCGATATGCCCCAGCGATTCCTCGTGGGCTTCCCAGGCCTCGGCGTTATCGAGTGAGTCGCAATCGCGCAGCATCGGGATGCGCTCGCAACGCTCGGACGCCGCGGCAAGCAGTGGCTCGGGAATGCCCGAGCTCTCGCTGCCAAAGACCAAGTAGTCTCCATCGCGGTAGGTACTCTGCGCATAGGTGCGGCGTGCCTTTTTGGTCAGCAGATGCAGGCTACCATCGGCAGGGGAGAGGTCGTTGCGCGCAAGAAAATCCTCCCAGCCGGCATAAGTCGTCACGTCCAAGTTTTGCCAGTAGCCCAGGCCGGCGCGGCGCACTGTCTTGTCGTCGAGCGAAAAGCCCAGGGGCTCCACCAGATGCAGGCGGGCACCGGTAACCACGCAGGTGCGGCCGATATTGCCCGTATTGGCCGGAATCTCGGGCGCGTACAGCACGATGTTGAACATGAATCTCCTTGGCTCAGAACGAAAAACCACCACGAAGGGCACCTTCGTGGTGGTTTGGCGGTTACGTAGGCGGAAAAATGCCCGCTTGGATAAACCTAGGCGCGGTGCCAGTCGGTCAGACAGGCATCAAGGGAGGCGATGAGTGCATCCTTGTCCATGTGACGGCCGATGATGCACAGGCTCGTCATGCGGTCGCCCGTCTCGTCGTCCCAAATCTGCATGATCTCGGGGTTCTCGTCGATGATCTTCTGCTTCTCGCCCTCGGGCGCCGAATCGACAAACAGGCCGTTCTCCATCAGGCGCATCTGGTGGCCCGCCTGCTCAAACATGTAACACATGTCCGGATTGCCGGTCTGCCACAGCGGACCCTTGACGCGGATGACCTCGTCGGGCCACTCCTGCTCAACAAAATCGGTGAACTTCTGCAGGTCAAACGGCTTGCGGCGCGAGTACACAAAGGTCTCGATGTCGTACTCGAGCACCTCGGGGTCGTCGTGCTCTTCGGGATGCTCCATGGCCTCGATCCAGGCGGCGGAGTTGTAGGCGCGCATAAAGTCGAAGCGGTCGGTATCGAGCAGCTCCTCCATGGGGACCTCGCCGTTTTGGGCCTCGACGATCACGGCGTCTTTCTGCAGGCTGCGCACGATGGCCTTGAGCTCGGCGATCTGCTCGGGGCTCACGGTATCGGTCTTGTTGAGGATCAGCGTGGAGCAAAACTCAATCTGCTGGATGAGCAGGCTCTCGATGTCGTCCTCGTCGATATCCTCAGCCAGCAGGTCGCGGCCGCCGTTGAACTCGTCGTACATGCGGGCGCAGTCGACCACGGCCACGATGTTGTCGAGCGCGAGCTTGGGCTCGCCGCCCACCTTGGCCTCGTCGCAGAAGCTCGAGATGGTGTAGGCGATGGGGATAGGCTCACAAATACCCGATGCCTCGATGATGATGTAGTCGAACTTGCCCGAATCGGCGATGCCCTGCAGCTGGTTGGCCAGGTCATCCGAAAGCGTGCAGCAGATGCAGCCGTTGGTGAGCGGGATGAGGTCGTCGGTCTCGGAAAGGCCGCCGTCGGCGATAAGGCTGGCGTCGACGTTGATCTCGCCGATATCGTTGACGATCACGGCGGCGCGGATGCCGCCGTCGTTAGCGAGGATGTGGTTGAGCAGCGTGGTCTTGCCGGCACCGAGGTAGCCGGTAAGCATGATGATCTTCACGGGTTTGTTGGGCATGTGCCCTCCTTTGTTAGACATGGCTTACAGTTGAATCTTATGCCAAACGCCTGCTCTTATACCCGCGCGCCGGCAAATAACACAAGCTACTCCCAGGCTCCCCATACATCGGGGCAATAACCGACGGTGGCTTTTTTGCCGTTACGCACGATGGGCTCGGCCAAGACCTGCTGGTTCTCGAGCAGCTTGTCGAAGCGCTGACTGGGGGTGAGGTGCTGGATGAGTGCGAGCGTCTCCTCGTCCTTGGCTTTGGGGTTGAGCAACTTGTCGATGCCGCCGACCGCCTGCATCACGCTCGTGAGCTCGCCCTTGCTCATCTCCTTTTCCTTAAGGTCAATAAACTGCACCTTAATGCGGCGCTCCTTAAAATAGCGCTGGGCCTTCTTGGTGTCGAACGACTTTTTGGTGCCGAAGATTTGCACGTTCATAGTATGTTCCGCCGTTCTACCTGATAAAGTTGGTGCGCTCGCGATCGGCTTCGGGGGCTTCGATGCCGGCGGCCTGTCCTGCCTCGATACAGCGAAGGAGCCAGGCCATGTTCTTGCCGATGTTTCGCATGGTGGCCAGGCCCTCGGCGTCCTGGGTGGCCTCGCCCGGCATGGCACCAAACACGTTGTTCCAGTACGTGGACGCTACCACAGGCATCTGGTTGATGGTGAAGTACTTATTGAGCACGTCGAAGGTCGTCGACGTACCGCCGCGACGGGCGACGGCGACGGCAGCGCCCGGCTTGTGTTCAAAAGCCTTGCTACCGGCATAGAATGCGCGATCGAGTGCCGAGAGAATGCGGCCGCTGGGGTGCGCGTAGTAGACAGGCGAGCCAAAGACAAAGCCATCTGCCTGCTCGGCTGCAGCGATGAGCTCGTTGACCACGTCGTCGTCAAAGGTGCAGCGGCAATCGAGCTTGCCGCACTGACCACAGCCAATGCAGTCGCGAATGGGCTTGGCGCCCAGCTGGAACACCTCGGTATCGATACCCTCGGCATGCAATTGCTCGGCGACTTCGGCAAGCGCGCGAGCGGTGTTGCCGTTTGCCTTGGGGCTGCCATTGACCAAAAGAACCTTCATCACAAACTCCCTCTGCTTTCGGTGACTTCTGCAGAGGATTATCGCACGATGGGGGAGGCGGCGCGGGCGCGGCGTTAATCCAGTTTGGTACCTGGCACCTGCACGGCTTTCCCGAGCAACGCTTTGAGCTCGTTCAAAATGGAAACGGGCTGACGGTCGACGCCGTCCAGATGGAGCGTGGCCACGCGAATGGGCGGCTGATATTCAAGTGAGCCGATGAGCACGGGAGAGCCCAGGAACCGTTCGATGTCGTTTGCGATCTCGTCGATTGCCTCGGGGCCGAGCTCATCGAAGAGTGCCACGAACGTTGGTCCCGTCGAGCGGAACAGGCGGCCCTTGCCGCGCGAACAATCCATGAGGCAGGCGGCGCTTTCGGCGAGCACGCGGTCGCCTGCATCGAATCCAAAGCGGGCATTGACCTCGGCGATACCGTCGACCTTAATGGCAATAAAGCCTGCCTCGCGCGCCACGCGGCGCATCTCTCCAATAGCGTTGACCAGCGCGTGGATATCGCCCAGGCCCGTTACCGAGTCGGTCGTATCCGCTAGGCTTCGGTTGATGATAATGCCCACATACATGCTGGGCTCGGTATCGGTGCCGTCCAAGCGGTAGCCCGTGCAGTCGCAAAGCACGTATTTTCCGGTGGCATCCATTACGCGATACTGCATGTAGTGGAAGTGCCACGTGCCGTTTATCACCATGTCGAGCTCGGCACGTACGTTGTCGCGGTCCTCGGGATGAACGCGGGCGAGCCACATGCCGAGTGAGTTAAAAGGGTGCTGGGAGGGCAGGTCAAAATCGCGCACGGCGTTAACCGACCATTGCGATTCGCCCGTATCGAGATTGAGGATAAACGGATAGCGCGTCTCGGAGCTCATGGAGATCGCTTGGAACACCCGGTCGTTGCAGGGAAGCTGATCGACGATTGGGCGTTGCGGCGCGTCATCGTCTTTCGGTTGCTGCACACGATGCATAAGCTTATAGCGATACATCTTGCGATCGGCATCCATCGTCATCTGGCGACGCGTGTCGCCGGCAAGTGGATCGACGCGCGAGCAGCCAAAGCTAAAGCTGCCGATCATGGGCGCCTTGCCACCTGAGCTCGCCTCGATCAGCCCGGCACGTACCTGCTCCAAGCGCTGCTCGAGTTCAGTCTCGTTTGCGGAGAGCGAGATAAGCACAAACTCGTCTCCACCGATACGGAACAGCATCTCATCGTGCTCCATGGTTTCGGAGAGCGTGCGGCAGATGCCCAGAATATAGCGATTGCCTTCGGCGTGGCCAAACCTATCATTGCAATGTTTGAGATGGTCGATGTCAATATAGGCGCAGGTGAAGGGGTCACCTTTGTGCCAGAGTTGCTCGACGTGACGGTCGAATCCGTTGCGGTTGCCCAAGTTGGTGAGCGGGTCGATATAGGCGTTGCTCTCAAGCAGCCGGCGCTCTTGCTGCAGGATGGCGTGCGTTTTTTGCAGTTGCTCGCCAACGGCGCGTAGCTCAGCAGGCAGCGCGGCAACATCGAGTTCGGCGGTCGAGATGCCATTCGCAAGTCGCTGAAGATAGGCAATAATCGATTGCTCGCCCAGGCGATATGATTCGTTCGTGATGGATAACCTCCTTGGGCGGAACAGCGGTTTGTATTATATCCCCAATTCGGTTTGAATTGGGGATATAAGTTAGCTAATGGAGACAAATGACCCCTTCGACGGTGGCGTTTTGCGCGCGAGCGTATCAGTTGTTATTGTCACCATCGAGCAATGCCTCAAAATCCTTCGCCGGCATGGGGCGGTAGTAGAGGAAGCCCTGAGCGTATCGGGCGCCCATGTGGCGCAGCATGTTCGCCTGCTCATTTGTCTCGACGCCTTCGACCACGACGGGCAGATGGAGCGAATGCGCCATCTCGAGCATTGATGAAATGATTTGCGTGCTGCGGCCATGATCGCCGTCGACGGGCGCAATCTGCCAAATGTGCTTGTCGAGCGTCACCATAAAGCCGCTTTCCTCGAGTGCGGGGATATGGGTGCACATGCTGTGGGCGGCTATTATTCGACAGGCGGTAGCGCGACGATGCGATGTTCGATAAAAATGCGACTGGGACGATATATGTTGACGGGTATACTTGTCCCGGTTTAAAACGCAGGAACGGAGATGGTCGCATGGCACAGTCAAATATGACGCGCACGGTGGGGCTGGCGCTCGAGGGAGGCGGCTACCGCGGTATGTATACGGCGGGCGTGCTCGACGTTTGGATGGAGCACGGTTTGACCTGCGACCATATGGTGGGCGTCTCGGCGGGCGCGGCATTTGGCTACAACTTTAAATCGCGCCAGATCGGCCGCGCCATTCGCTATAACAAGGCCTATTGCGCCGACAAGCGCTATGCGAGCGTGACCAGCTGGCTGCGAACCGGCGATATGTTCAATGCCGACTTTGCTTATCACGAGGTGCCTATCGAGCGCGATCCCATCGACTTGGAGGCGTATCGCGCCTGCCCCATGCGATTTACGTGCGTGTGTACCGATATCGAGACGGGCAAGGCTGTCTATCACGATCTGCCGTATGGCGACGAGCGCGATATCGAGTGGATCCGGGCGTCGTCGGCAATTCCCGTGGCGACGCGTCCTGTCGCCATTGAGGGCCGCAAGTACCTGGATGGCGGCGTGGCTGATTCTATTCCCAGTGCATGGCTGTTTGCGCAGGGGTATGACCGCAATATCGTGGTGCTCACGCAGCCGGCGGGCTTTGTGAAGCAGCCCAACAGCGTGATGCCTATGCTGCGTCGCGTGTTCCGTCACTATCCGGAGTTTGTCGCAGCGCTTGAGCATCGGCATGAGGTCTACAATGCCACGCTCGATGATTTGGCACGTCGTGAGGCCGCCGGCGATATCTTTGTGGTGCGTCCGAGCGAATCGGTGAAAGTGCCGTCGCTGTGCCGCGAGCCCGATGAGCTCGAGCGCATCTATCAGATTGGTCGTCGCGATGCTGAGGCGACCTTGCCGGCACTGGAGACATATCTGGCAGGGTAGAGGCCGCTGCCGCCATCTCGGCGGAAAGCGCATCCCGGAATGGAGGTCCAAACTGGGATGCGCTTTCCATTGCTGAAGATGTGAGGCTGCGGATCAGCTGCTCGGCTTATGCCTATGCCTGCTGCCAAGTGTCGACGAGCTCCTTGGCCGCGGCGTAGGGGTCATCGGCGCTGCAGACGGCACTCACCACAAAGAAGCCGTCGACACCGGTGGCCTTAAGCTGCGGCAGGTCGGCCGTCTTGACGCCGCCGCCCACCACGATGGGCACGGGGCTTGCCGCGTGGAGTGCGTCCAGGTCCTCAAAGCTCTTGGTGATGATAGAGCCGTCGGCCGCGCGTCCGCAGTCGCGCTTGGTCTCGGTCTCGTGGAGCGGGCCGATGCCCAGGTAGTCGACCAGGCTCATGTCGGCGGTCTTGACGTACTCGAGCATCTCCTCGCAACGGGCCGAAAGGCCCACAATGGCATCGGGGCCCAGCAGCTTGCGGCAGACCTCGACGGGAATGTCGCTCTGGCCTACGTGCACGCCGTCGACGGCAATGCCCTGCTCGCGCGCGGCGAGTACGCAGTCCAGGCGGTCGTCGATCAGCAAGGCGACCTGACCGGTCTTGCCGGCCTGTGCGATTGCCTGCGCGGCGTCGCCAGTCAGCGCGATGATCTCGCGGGCGCTTGCCACCTTGGAGCGCACCTGAATGCAGGTAAAGCCTGCGTCGAGCGCCTGGGCCACCACATCGCCCACGGGGCGCCCCAGCGTGTTTTCGGGGCCGAGTACCAGATAGGCCGAGATATCAAGGTTGTCGCGGATGCTCATCGTGCTTCCTCCTGCTTTTTGATCTGCGCTTCCATGCGCTCGAGCTTGCCGGTCATGGTGTCGGTAAATCCGGGCCGAATATCGGCTTTGAGCACGACTTCGGTGCGGATGCCCTTGCTCGCCAACACAAAGGTTGCGTCGCGCACGACCTGCATGACCTCGTCCCAGTCGCCCTCGATCTCGGTGAACATCGAGGTGGTGCGGTTGGGAAGGCCGCTCTCGCGAATGACGCGCACGACCTCGGCGACCTCGGCGGACAGCTCATCGCCGGTGCCGCACGGGGCGATGGCCACAGCGACGAGCGTGTTCATGCCGGTATTGGTTGCAGGCTCGGACATGGCTTATGCCTCCTCGAGCTCGAGTTGGTTATCGGCGATGTCTTGGGCGGTCGCGCGGTAGAGCTCGTCGATAAAGGCGACCTTAAAGCTTGCCGGGGCATCGGCGACAGCGGCGGCACGCGTGCCGGCAACGTTGTAGACCGCGGTGCCGCAGACTGCCGCCGTAAACGGATCGGTGACGCAGGCGTACACGGCCAGCACGCCGCCCTGCGAACAACCGCAGCCGGTGATCTTGGACATAAGCGGGCTGCCGCCGTGGGACTTGGCCACCGTCGTGCCGTCGGTGATCAGGTCGACTTCGCCCGAAACCACTACGGCGCCGCCGGTGTAGCGAGCGAGCGCCACGGCAGCATCGCGGGCGGCGTCGACCGTGTCGGTGGTATCGACACCGCGCACGCGGCTCAGATCAGCCGCCTCGCCCTCAAGGCCCCACAGGCCGGCGAGCGCGATGATCTCGGAGGCGTTGCCGCGTACGATGGCGGGCTTGTACTGCTTGAGCTCGTTTACCAGCTGGGTGCGCAGGCTGCCGATGCCCAGGCCCACCGGATCGAGCACCCAGGGCTTGCCGGCGTCGTGTGCCGCCTTGGCCGCGCGGGGAATTGTCTGCTCGTAGATGGGGAAGAGCGTGCCCATGTTGAGATAGATGGCGCCGCCGCCGGCAACGAGCGCTTCGCCCTCGTCGGGCAGATAGACCATGGCGGCCGATCCGCCCACGGCGAGCTGTGCGTTGGCGACAAAGTCGATCGTCACCGTGTTGGTGATGGAGCCGGCCATCGGATTGGTGGCGCGAATTTCCTCTACGGCCTTGACCATATGTTGCTTAAGCTGTTCCGAATCAATCACTGCACATGCCTCCTTGGCATAGAAAAGGGGCGCTGTGCATAGACAGCGCCCCTGTAAAGGCGGCATGCTCCCTACGCCAGCATTAACTGACAGGTTCAAAGGATTGGGCCCCATGCCCTCTCAGCCTTGTGGTTTGCACCGCCGGCACTCCCGCATCGAATCTGTTGTTCCCTATACTAGCGCACCTGCCAAAAAGGGACAGGTTTATTTTGGCAGGTCGTTACAATAGGTAGGACCGATACGAATGGGGGCCTTATGATTAAACTTGTGCTGACCGATATGGACGATACGCTGATTCCAGCCGGGCATGACGGCGCCAGCGACTACGCCATTGAGGGTATTCATGCCATGCAGGCGGCGGGTCTGCACTTTGGGCCGGTTTCGGGTCGTCAGCCGTCCGCGATGGGCTGGATGTTCAAAAACCGTTCCGAGTGTTTTTCGACCGGTGCGTTCTGTAACGGCCAGGTGATGTTTGTCGACGGCGAAGTAGTCGCTTCGCGCGCAATCGACAACGATGCTCTGATGCGTTTGGCTGACTATCTGGAGCAAGAGACCGACGATACATTTCTAAAAGTCTACAGCCTGGGCGATGACTTTTGGGGCAACGATGCCTATTGCGTGACGAGCAATCCCGAGCGTGTGCGTCGCGCTATGGAGTCGGGCGGCAATGCGTGGCTCAAAGGCGAAGAGGCCCCGTGTCGTCCCGTCGTCGATGGCGCGCCGGTGTTTAAGGCGAATATCTGGAGTGCCCGTTCGCGTGAGGAGCTCGCGGAGCTACGCGAGCGCGTTGCCGTTGAGGTGCCGGAACTCTCGCTTGTGTTTCCCAACAACCGAGTGCGCCTGTTCGACATCCTTCCGGATGGTTGGGACAAGGGCTGCGCTGCGCTGGAGCTGGCGCGCGCCTTGAGCCTGACGCCCGACGAGGTGGCCGTATTTGGCGATTCCGATAACGATCTGCCCATGATCGATGCCGTTCCCAACTCCGTTGCAGTCGCCAATGCCAACGAGGCCGTCACGGCTGCCGCGCGCTGGCATATCGGCGCCGCGGTGGATGATGCGGTCGCCGGAGTCCTGCATCAGATTGCCGCCTGCGCCGCGACGGGGGAGATGCCGCCGTTTATGCGCCTGCCGGGTACTGCCGACGCGAATCTCACTAACAGCTAAGGAGACAGCCATGAAGCTCCAGCAGCTCAGATATGTCGTCAAAGTTGCCGAATGCGGCAGCATTACCGAGGCCTCGCGCCGGCTCTTTGTGTCGCAGCCTTCGATTACCGCGTCGATTCGCGATCTCGAAAACGAGATGGGTGTGCACATCTTTGAGCGCACCAACAAGGGCGTCATTGTGTCCGAGGAAGGCGAGACCTTCTTGGGCTATGCGCGCCAGGTACTCGACCAGGCCGACCTGCTCGAGGGCAAGTACAAGGGCGCATCCGAGCAGGTGCCGCACTTTAGTGTGAGCTGCCAGCATTATTCCTTTGCCGTCAACGCGTTTGTCGACGTGATCCGCGAGTTCGATGCCGCGCGCTACGACTTTACCCTGCGCGAGGAACAGACCCACGAGATTATCGAGGATGTCGCGCACATGAAAAGCGAGCTGGGCATCCTATATCTGTCCGAGCACAACCGCGAGGTCATCGAGCGCATGCTGGTGGCCAACGAGCTCGTGTTCGAAGGACTCTTCTGCGCCACGCCGCATGTCTTCGTCTGCGCCGACCATCCGCTGGCGGACCGCTCCAGCGTGACGCTCGAGGATCTGGAAGACTACCCGTTCCTGTCCTACGAGCAGGGCAGCTACAACTCGTTTTACTATTCCGAGGAGCTGACCTCGACGTTCGAGCGTCGCAAAAATATCCGCGTGCGCGACCGTGCGACGTTGTTCAATTTGGCCATGGGCCTCAACGGCTACACGGTATGCTCGGGCGTGATCAGCCACGAGCTCAACGGCCCCGGCATTATCTCGATTCCGCTCGACGTGGACGAGTACATGGAGATTGGCATCATCACGCGCAAGAACACGACGCTTACGCGCTACGGTCGGGCCTATATCGACGCGATTCGTCAGCATATCTAGGCTGCTGTGCTCCGCACGGTTCAAGTCTCTTTATGACAGTCCAGACTGATATAGGAAACATCTATATCAAACTGTTATAAACGTATATTTTACGATGGTCATATGAGCGCTCATACTCTGTCCCAGTAAAGCAACCAATGCAAAGGGAGATATCTATGAGCACTTCGATTCAACCGAACGCGCCGTTTCGCGCCGATATCGTCGGCAGCTTTCTTCGTCCGCAGGCTGTAAAGGACGCCCGTGCCGCCTATGTCGCGGGTAAACTCGACGCTTCCGGCCTTAAGGCCGTCGAGGACGATGCCATTCGCGATTTGGTGGCCAAGCAGAAGGCCGCCGGCCTGCAGGTGATCACCGATGGCGAGTTCCGCCGCAGCTACTGGCACCTCGATTTTATGTGGGGCCTTAACGGCATTGAGCGCCGCACCTCACGCACGGGTTATATGTTCCATGACGAGGAGACGACGGCGGACACCGCCGTGGTTACCGGTCCCATTAGCGGCGAGAACCACCCGTTCGTCGAGCATTTTAAGTTCGTCAAGGCGCTTGAGGGAGAGGGCCACGTTGCACGCCAGACCATCCCGGCGCCTATTCAGACGTTCTCTGAGGTTACGCTCGATCGCTGCGACGGCCAGCAGGAGAGCCTGCGTGCCGTCTATAAGACCGACGAGGAACTTGCCGACGCCATTGCAGCCGCTTATCGCACGGTGATCGCCGACCTGTACGCAGCAGGCTGCCGCAACATCCAGTTTGATGACTGCACCTGGGGCATCTACTGCGATACCGATTTTGTCGCCAAAACCGGCATGAGCCCGGTCGACCTGCAAAAGGTAAGCGAGCTGGGCGTGGCACTCAACAACGCCGCCATCGAGGGCAAGCCCGACGATCTGGTCATCAACACGCACGTGTGCCGCGGCAACTATCACTCCACGTATGCCTTCGAGGGTGGTTACGATCCCATTGCACCGTACCTGTTTGCGCACGAGGATGTCGACGCGTTCTACCTTGAGTTCGATACGCCGCGCGCCGGTGGCTTTGAGCCGCTCAAGTATGTTGCTCCCGGCAAGAAGGTCGTGCTGGGCTTGGTAACCACCAAGGCGGCAGAGCTCGAGAACGAGGATGTTATCGTCGAGCGCATCCGCGAAGCCGCAAAGTACGTGCCGCTCGAGAATCTGTACCTGTCGCCCCAGTGCGGCTTTGCCAGCTGCGAGATTGGCAACAAGCTGACCGAGGACGAGCAGTGGGCAAAGATCGCGCTGGTCAAGCGCATTGCCGAGCGCGTTTGGAAGTAACGTTACCGTTCGCAGGTGACGGCGCGTGCGAGACATGGCGTATCACGTACAATGGTTCGGATCGTATCGTTCGGGCAGGTTATCCGATATGCCTGATCGCCCTTCCATCATGAAAGGACATCCATGTCCCAATCCTCGACGCCCGCCGTATCTGAACTCGAGGAGACTGCCGAATAGTAGCTGCGTTCAGCCAAATTAAAAATGGCGTCCATGCGTATGTACGCGTGGACGCCATTTTTAATGCGTCAGTATCCAGTGGATGCCGCGCGCCATGCGCAGGTCAGTTTGGGCAAAGTGATTGCCGGGGTTGAGCTCCAGCGTTGTTGGAATGTCATGCTCGATAAACAGCTCTTCCATCGCACGCGTATCGTCGAGTACGTGCCGCATCATGCGGTTGGGCGTCTTGGTTTCCTTTTTACCGAGCGACAGATAGGCGGCGTCGGGCGTGGCTGTCATCGTGCGCTCTCGCGCGTAGTCGATAAAGCCGGGGAACCACAGCGACCCCGATGCACTTGCCGCGCGCTCAAAGACATCTGTTTGCCAAAGTGCCCACAGGGAAAAAAGACCCGCCAACGAGTAGCCGGCAATGCCGCGCCAGGTGGGCGGGCAGGGAAGTGATGATTCGGCCTCTGGGATTATCTGATTCAGCAGTTCATCGAGAAACTCAGACGCCTGTCCGCCAAAGGACTCGGCATCTCGTATAGTTCCCTCACATTCCCAGGGGCTCAGCTCGCGATTCCAATCGAGCCCTCCAATGGCGACAAGGGTGAATGGCGGGCAGTCGAGCTCTCGGCAGCGCTCGTAGACTTCACTACCGTCGCCCATAACCACGGGGAGGTAGATGACGGGCGCGCCTTCCACACACTCTGAATAAACGGTTATCTGCTTATGATGCGCTTCCAAGGCAGGCTTCTCTCGGTGTTGTGATATTGACAGCCTCAATTGTCGCACGCTGGCACGGGGACAGACGCTAAAAGAAAGGCGCGGAGCCGCTCGATGCGATTCCGCGCCTTGTTGTTTTGCTTTAGCAGACTATGCCGCTACGCTACAAAGAAGTAGACGAGGAAGGCGAGGGCTGCGATCCACATGAGCGGCTTGATCTTGGAAGCCTCGCCCTTAAAGAGCGCGACGACTACGTAGGCGATAAAGCCCAGACCGATGCCGGCAGAGATGGAGTAGGTGAAGGGCACGCCGGCGACAATCATGAACGCCGGGAAACCCTGCGACACGTCGGACCAGTCAATCTCGGAGGCCTCGCTCATCATGAGGTAGCCGACGTAGACCAGAGCACCGCAGGTGGCGGCGCTGGAAACGATGGTGACGATGGGGGAGAAGAACGCGGCGAGAATGAACAGCACGCCGGTGGTGACGGAGGTGAGGCCCGTGCGGCCACCGTCGGCAGCACCAGAGGTGGACTCGACGAAGGTGGTGATGGAGGAGACGCCCATGAAACCGCCCACAGCAGCGGCGGCGGAGTCGACGATCAGAATCTCCTTGATATTCTCGACGTTGCCGTCGTCGGTGAGGAACTCGCCCTGCTTGGCCACGGCCATCGCGGTGCCCATGGTGTCGAAGAAGTCACTCATGAGCAGCGAGAACGAGATGACGAGGAGCGCGGGGTCGGTAAGGACCTTGACGATGGCAGGCACGCCGCCGGCGTCGGCGATGGGGCCACCGATGCTCGAGAAATCGAGCGGGGCGATGATACCGGTCGGAGCCTGGGTCACACCTAGGGGGATACCGGCGATGACGGCGACGACGATGCCGATGAGCAGCGAGCCGGGGACGTTGCGGCAGGCGAGGGAGACCGTCACCAGGATGGAGATGATGCCGACGATGAAGGTGGGGGAGGTGATGTCGCCCAGACCGACGAGTGTACCGGCGCCAGCGGTGATAATGCCGGCATCGCACAGGCCAATCATGGCGATGAACAGGCCCAGACCCACCGAGATAGCGTGACGCAGGACAACCGGGATGGCGTCCATGATGGCCTCGCGCAGGCCACAAAGCACGAGCAGCAAGATGACGACGCCCTCAAGGAAGATGACGCTCATGGCCACGTGCCAGTCACCGCCGCAGACGGTGGTGGTGATTCCAGCGATCATCGCGTTGACGCCTAAGCCCGACGCGCAGGCGAGCGGGCGGTTGGCGAAGATGCCCATGCAGATGGTCATGATGCCGGCGCCCAGGCAGGTGGCGCAGGCGAGCGCTCCCGCATCGATGCCGGCGCCCGAGAGCACCGCAGGGTTGACGGCGATGATGTAGGCCATCGCCAGGAATGTTGTCAGTCCAGCGCGAAGTTCGGTCCCGATTGTGGACTTGCGCTCACTGACGTGAAAAAGTTCGTCCATGCATACCCTTTCCTTGTTCGGCCCCGAGTTTAGGCCGATTGACACGAACTCAACTACTATATCGCCTTTGAAAGGTTGATGTTCCTCGCATGTTGATGTTCGGCGCTTTGTAGCAGACGGACGGTATTTTTCGCATGAAAATGTGTGGGTACCGTATACTTAAGCGGCTACAACGACCCCTATGGAGGAACGTATGATTAAAGAGCTCTGCCGCGACGAGGCTATCCTGTCTCAGCGTTGCGAGGTTGCGACTGTCGAGGACGAGTCGGTCGCTCAGGATCTGATTGATACCATCAAGTCGCTCGATGATGCCGGCTGCTTGGCCGCCAACCAGATCGGTGTCACCAAGAAGGTCTGCGTCTACCTGGACGACGCCGGCGAGCCCCACGTGCTCTACAACCCCCGTCTGGTGTTTGGTCTGGGCGCCAGCAAGATGGAGGAGAGCTGCCTGACGCACGACGAGATCACCAAGTCCACGCGCTATATCAAGTGCAAGGTTGCCTTTGACCAGATCGTCGACGGCAAGATGAAGGAGTGCCGCCGCGACTACGTGGGCTTTGAGGCACAGATGATCCAGCATATGATCGATCACTGTCTTGGAAAGTTGGTCTAAGGGGACCAAAGCACCGCACTTCGTCTCTTTTGGTCCGGGCGTGACATTGTTGTCATGTCCGGGCTTTTGTGTTTAGCGCCTTTTTGTTTGGAGACAATGAAATTAGCAAGAACGTAAAGCTAGGAGGCGCTATGTGTACGAGTATTCGATTTACCGATAATTCTGGCCACATGTATCTAGGCCGCAACCTCGACTGGAGCTTTGACTACGGCCAACAGGTTCGCGTGATGCCTCGCGGGTTCCACATTCCGTATTCGTTTATCGACGATGCGTCGGCAGCACACGCGGTAATCGGCATGTGCATCGATTACGAGAACTATCCCATGTTTTTCGACTGCGGCAACGATGCAGGTCTGGCTGTGGCGGGTCTCAATTTCCCAGGTTATGCCGAGTATGCCGAGGACCCTGTCGACGGCAAGACCAATATCGCGGCCTATGAGTTTCCCCTGTGGGTGGCAGCGACGTTCTCGACGGTCGACGAGGTCGAGGCTGCGCTGCGCGATACGGTGATTGTCGCCAAATCTGCCGGAGAGGGGCTGGGCGTGTCGCTGCTCCATTGGATTATCGGCGACAGCCAGCGCAGCATCGTGGTCGAGATGATGGCTGACGGCCTGCATGTATACGACGATCCGGTCGACACCCTTGCCAATCAGCCGACCTTCCCGTGGCATATGGAAAACCTACGCACCTATATCACCGCCACAAGCGATTTTCCGCAAACGGCGACGTGGCGTGGCGCCGAGCTCAAGCCCTATGGAGCCGGTGCCGGCATGCGCGGCATTCCGGGCGATTGTTATTCTCCGAGCCGTTTTGTAAAGGCGGCGTACCTCAATGCCAATTACCCGCAAAAGGAGAGCGAGACCGAAAACGTCGTTCGCATGTTCCGCTCGCTCGAGGGCGTGGTGATGATCGAGGGGGCGTCCAGGATGGGCGATGGCAAGTTCGAGAAGACTATCTACACCGGATGCTTTAGCGCGCGCACGGGCAATTATTACTACGCGATGTATGGGGATCCGTCGATTCGCTACGTGAGCCTGATGGATGCCGAGGGCGCGAGCCCCGATAGGCTCGTGGTTCCCGAGCCGCGCCGTTCGTAGCTCACTGGTCCGTTGCGACATAAAACGGCCTCGCACCTCTTATGAGATGCGAGGCCGTTGTCGTCAATGGCTGGTGGCGTGTTAGAAGTTGGCGTCGTTGAACTGGGTGCTCTCGAGTCCGTCGAGTTGCTGTTGCTCGGGCGTATCGGCGACGCTCTCGAGCAGCTCGGTGGGATCGACGTTCATGCTCTTGCCGGCCTCGTTGCCGTTGACCAGGTCGTCCGAGAAGATGTCGACTTCCATTTCCTCGGCCTCTTCAATCTGAACCTCGAGCGGCACCTGGGTGCGCACGAGCTTAACGGCCGGGCGCATGCGGGCAAACAACGGCACGTACTCGATGATGATGGCAGAGTTCTCGAGACCGTACCAGCGCGCCGGGCTTCCGCAGGCGCGGCGGACGGCGTACTTGATGGCCATCACACGGTGGTCGTTGCGGTTGATGTCCGTTTCGGGGGCAAGCATCTTGCGCAGCATGCAAAAACGGAAGTCGCCCACGTTGCCGCGTGTCTCGTAGATAGAGTAGGTGTGATGCTGCGGCGGCAACTCACCCGATGCCATCAGGTCGCCGACGATCTGGCGCAGGTAGGCGTTGATGCGCTGGTTGACCTTAAAGCCCAGGTCCAAGCGCACGCGGAACAGGAAGTCTGTGCCAAAGGTCTCAACGGAATACTCATGCGTATAGGGCTCGTCGGTAACGTGCACGTTGATGAACCAATATGCCTTGGCGCGCTTGGGGTGCTTGTCCAGGATGGAATAAAGCACGTCGCGGTCGAGCGTGAGCGGGTCGGGGCTGTTGGTGAGAAATACCAGATTGTCGGCGAGCACGGGATAGGTCTCGTCGTTGCGCAGGCGGTTGAGCTGATCGATGTACTTGGAGACGGGCAGCAGGATCGTTTGCGTGCGCTCGATGGCGGTGCCGCGGCGCCACACATACATAAGGCCGAACAGCAGCGCGGCCAGGAAGATCATGACGTAGCCGCCGTCAAAGAACATAGTGAGGCACGAGGCGAAGAAGCACAGCTCAATGGCACCAAAGAGCAGGGCGAAGACGCAGGCACCCAGCTTGTGCTTGAGGATGCCGGCGATATAGCTCGTCAGCAGTGTGGTGGTCATGAGCATGGTCACGGTGATGGCGAGGCCATAGGCGCTTTCCATGCGCTCAGAGTTTTGGAATAGCAGCACGATGAAGATGCAGCCGACCCACATGATGTTGTTGACGAGCGGAATATAGAGCTGGCCCTTGGTGTCGCTGGGGTAGTGGATGCGCAGGTGCGGCATAAGGTTGAGGCGCGTTGCCTCGGATACCAGCGAGAACGAGCCGGTGATGAGCGCCTGCGAGGCGATGATGGCCGCCACGGCCGAAAGCACGATGGCAAAGGGGCGCAGGGGCTCGGGGAGCATCATATAGAACGGGTTGACGATATCCATTGCGAGCATCTGGGGGTTGGAGTTATTGGCGAGCAGCCAAGCGCCTTGACCCAGATAGTTGAGGATGAGGGCCGCTTTAACAAACGGCCAGGATGCATAGATGTTTGCCTTGCCCACGTGGCCCATGTCCGAGTAGAGCGCCTCGGCACCGGTTGTCGACAGAAAGACAAAGCCGAGCACCATGATGCCCGAGTGGTTGATGGGCGAGAACAGGAACATGATGCCGCGGATGGGGTTGAGCGCGCGCAGGATGGACAGGTTGCCGAGCATGTTGAACAGGCCGGCGCCTGCCAGGAACAGGAACCACAACGTCATGAGCGGGCCGAACAGCTTACCGATCGACGAGGTACCGGCGCGCTGCATGGCAAATAGGCCGCAGATAATGATGATGGTGATGATGATGACGTTGGTCTGGCCGTCGCCCAGCAGCGCGTGGCCCCACTCGATGGTACGCAGGCCCTCGATGGCTGTGGTGACCGTGACCGCGGGGGTGAGGATGCCGTCGGCGAGCAGCGCCGCGCCGCCGATCATGGCAGGTAGGATCAGCCATGGTGCCACTTTTCGCACCAGGCTAAACAGGGCGAAGATGCCGCCTTCGTTGTGGTTGTCGGCCTTCATGGCGATTACCACGTACTTGACCGTGGTCACGAGCGTCATGGTCCAGATGACGAGCGAAAGCGCGCCCAGAATCATGTCCTCGCTGACGGTACCGATGCCGCCGTTGTTGGCGACGATTGATTTCATGGTGTACATGGGGCTCGTGCCGATGTCGCCATAGACGACGCCGAGCGTTACGAGCAGCATGCCAGCGGAGAGGGGGATGGCTCCGTGCCCGCCTTGACCACGCTGGTCTTGGGGGCTTGCCTCCAGTTTGTTGTGTGCCACGTGGACTCCCTTAGACATCCGGTTATCTGTCTAGGACAGATAATCTTTATGCCGTCTTTATACATACAAGAGCAGTTTGGCACATCAGGTTATTTTAGACAATAATCCCCAGCTGGGGATTATTTATGTACGGAGGTAGCATTTCAAAACAGGGGCTTTTAAGCACGTGCTGTCTGGGCTATGCCAGCCTTGGCGCTTGCGCGTTTGCCGGCGAGTTCGCAAAAAATCGCGCCGCCGATGATAAGCGCGGCACCCATCAGGCGGACCGGTGTTATGGCTTCGCCCAAAAGGACGGCCGAGAACACGACGGCCGAAAGCGGCTCAAGGTAGCCGACGACGGCGACGGTCTGCACGGGCAGTTTGGCGACGGCGCTAAAGTAGAGCAGGCAACCGAGTCCGGTGTTGACAATGCCGAGCATGGCAACGGCGCGCCAATCGATGCCAGCGGCAATGCTGGGGGAGAGGAACGAGGGGGCACCTTGCGTGAAGAGCGTAAGGATCAACGCGGTTACAAAGGCGGCGCTCACCTGGAGCGTGGAGTTCTCGAGACCTTCGATATGTGGCGCTCCCTTGCTGGCAATGACCATCAACGCGTAGCAGAAGGCCGAGGCGATGCCGCACACGATGCCCGCGATGGGCATATTGCCGCCGAGACCTTGGGCTGCGATGAGGAAGGCGCCGCAGGCGACGGCTATGAAGCCGGTAATTTTACCGCCGGTCAGCTTCTCGCCAAAAATGAGCGGGGAGAGGGCCATAACGATGATGGGACCGCAGTAATACAGCAGCGAGGATACGCCGACGCCGATCGTCTGGTAGGCGCGGAACAGAAAAATCCAGCTGGCGCCCAGCGCGGCTCCCGAGAGGAGAAGGGCTGCGGCTTCGCGGGGGCGAGATGGCGCCTGCAGTTTATGGCGTTGAGTGATGGCGAGGATGGTGACAAGCGAGAGTGCGCCCAAAAACGTGCGCAGGAGCACGATATCAGAGCTCGGCAGCGCGATGGCAGCGGCGATGATGCCGTTTGAGCCAAACAATAGCAATGCTGCTAAGTACGTAAACAGTCCGTTGTTCATGCGCTGACATCCCCTCTATATCCGAACATGTTCACTATGGGTGAACTGGCTTTAGAAGAAAAGCGAATATAATGCATGGCAAACATGACAAAAACTCATGCAAGGGTGGGGACGTGCCGTGGAGACCAATATCCAAAAGATGCAAGTGCTGCTTGAGACGGTGCGTGCCGGCAGCTTTACGCGTGCTGCAGAGCGGCTGAGCTATTCGCAGTCGGGCGTGAGCCGCATGGTGGGCGACCTTGAGGCAGACTGGGGTTTTAAGGTGCTTGATCGCAGCCGCGAGGGCGTGGTGCTTTCTGCCGACGGGCGGCAGGTCATGCCGGCAGTCGAGGCGTTATGCGAAGAGTTTGGCCGCCTGCAGCGACGCGTGGACGAGATGCGAGGGCTCATGCGTGGCAAGATCTGTATCGGTACGTTTTCGAGTGTGGCGACCCATGTACTGCCGCCGGTGATCGCGCGGTTTCGCGCCGATCATCCGGACGTCGATTATGAGTTGCTGATGGGCGATTACTCCGAGATTGAGCAATGGGTGGCGGAAGGCCGCTGCGACCTGGGCTTTATTCCGCGCGAGCCACGCGGCGCCGGCATGGCGTCGCGGCCGTTGGTACAAGACGAGCTGATGGCCGTGGTGCCAGCGGGCTCCTCGCTTGCCACCGCGGAGGTCGTTTCCCTTGCCGATTTGGCCAACGAGCAGTTTATTCTGCTGGAACGCGGTAGCGACGACGAGATTACGCCGCTGTTCCGTCGGGCGGGGCTGACGGTGCGCTCCAAGCTGTCGACCTGGGATGACTATGCGATTATGGCCATGGTCGAGGACGGCCTGGGCGTGAGCATTCTTCCCGCGCTCATCTTGCGCCGCTGCCAGTTCGATGTTGCCGTGCGCCCGCTCGAGGGACATCCTCATCGGCAGATCAACGCCATATACCGCACCGCCGACGTTTCGCTCGCGGCGGCTCGTTTCCTCGAATATCTCTAAAAGCGCGTGCCCGTTGTCCACCTCGGGACGATTCTCGGGGTTCGGTACATTTTCTTGTGAAATTGAACTTCCAGATAATGCGCCGCGCTATACTGCTTGCTAAATTGAACCTTGGTTCAATTCGTGTTCTATAAATTGAACTTTGCCAGCAAGGAGGTTCCTGTGGCCCAAGAGACGTTTAGCGATCGCCTGCGACAGACCATGTCCGATCGCGACGTTCGCCAGTCGGACGTAATCCGCGCATCGGAGATGCTCGGCAAAAAACTCGGCAAGAGTCAGATGAGCCAATATGTGAGTGGCAAGACGATTCCGCGGCGCGATGTGGCAGAGCTGCTCGCCCGCATTTTGGAGGTCGATGTTTCCTGGCTGCTTGCCGGTGACGCCGATCAAGGCGAGACATCATCGCCTCGCAACGATTCCAAGCCCGAACCCCATCCCTCAGCTCAAATTCCAAGGAGCACCACCATGCGTACTTTTTCTAAATCCACCAAGCTTGATAACGTCCTGTATGACGTGCGCGGTCCCGTCGTCGACGAGGCTGCCCGCATGGAGGACGAGGGCGAGCGCATCCTCAAGCTCAATATCGGCAATCCGGCGCCCTTCGGTTTCCGCACGCCCGATGAGGTCATCAAGGACATGCGCCAGCAGCTGCCCGACTGCGAAGGCTATTCCAACTCGCGTGGCCTGTTCTCCGCGCGCAAGGCGATCATGCAGTATTCGCAGATCAAGGGCCTGCCCAACGTTCAGATGGAGCATATCTACACGGGCAACGGCGTGTCCGAGCTCATTCAGCTTTCGATGAACGCGCTGCTCGACAATGGCGACGAGATTCTGATCCCCAGCCCCGACTATCCGCTCTGGACGGCGTGCGCAACCCTTGCTGGCGGTCATCCCGTACATTATCTGTGCGATGAGCAGGCGGATTGGTATCCCGACCTGGAGGATATGGAGTCCAAGATTACGAGCGCGACCAAAGCCCTCGTCATCATCAACCCCAACAACCCCACGGGTTCTGTCTATCCGCGCGAGGTGCTCGAGGGCATCGTCGAGATTGCACGCAGGCATCAGCTGATGATCTTTGCCGATGAGATCTACGACCGCCTGTGCATGGACGGCTACGAGCACGTCTCGATTGCCTCGCTCGCCCCCGACCTGCCCTGCGTTACCTTTAGCGGTCTGTCCAAGTCGCACATGATTGCGGGCTATCGTATTGGCTGGATGGTGCTTTCGGGCAACCAGCGCTGCATGAGCGACTTCATCATGGGCATCAACATGCTCTCTAACATGCGCCTGTGCTCCAACGTGCCGGCTCAGTCGATCGTCCAGACGGCGCTCGGCGGCCATCAGTCGGTTAACGACTACATCCGCCCCGGCGGTCGTGTCTACGAGCAGCGCAACTTTGTGTATGAGGCGCTCAGCAAGATCGATGGCATCTCGGTGGTCAAGCCGCGTGCGGCGTTCTATATCTTCCCCAAGATGGATGTGAAGAAGTTCAACATCACCGATGACGAGCAGTTTGCCCTTGACCTGCTGCACGAGAAGAAGATCCTCATCACGCGCGGCGGCGGCTTTAACTGGGCTGAGCCCGACCACTTCCGCATCGTGTACCTGCCGCGCATGGAAGTGCTCAAAGAGTCGCTCGAAGATCTCGCCGACTTCTTCGACCATTACCGCCAGAGCTAATTAGTTCCGCCGTTCTACCGAACGGCGGACCGCTTGACGCTGCGCGAGCCGCATTCACGCCAATCTGACGTTCAATTTCGAGGGCGCGACCAGAAGGTCAGCGCCCTCTCATTTCACGTCACCTTGGCGCAAATGCGGCTCGCTCGCTCATATGACCCAATCCGCTGTCAAGAGCCACAATGGCCCCGCCGACCGCTTGCAATCGGTCGGCGGGGCCTGCCGTTGAACCCGTCCCGGTCCGCCCCCGGCATGTCGTCGACGCCTTCGGCTCAGTCTCATATCCGCGGATACCGCTCTGGCGGCCCGCAATCCTCTCCTTCGGCGGGGGTTCCCCAAGTCTGTCGACGCGAATGCGGCGACCGCCGCGCGCACAGCGAGAACGGGGGTATCCCCGAAGGCTGCCCGGCTCGCCGGGACGGGGGCTATGTCTATTCGCCGGCCTCCCGGCACATCATGCCGAGGGCCCACAGCCACCTCACGAGCTCGGCGGCGGTGGCGGCGTTCGCCTTCGCCTGGGGCATGCCCCTCTCGAGCATCTCCTCGCGTCGCCGGAGCAGGCGCTCGGACCCCTTCCTCCCGTGCATCCTTATCTCGAGCGGGACTCCGGAGCCCTTGGGCATCAGCTTGGGCTGGTGCCCGGCCTGGGCGTAGCGCCAGGACCCCTCGACCGCCAGCCTCCTGACGAGCGCGTTGCCGGCCCCGCTGATCCCGCCGAGTCGCACGGAGTCGGCGCTCGACCTCTGCTTCGGGGCGAGGCCGAAGTAGGCCGTCACCTGCCTGCCGGAGCGGAACCTCGAGAAGTCGCCGACCTCGGCCGCGAAGGCGGCGGCGAGCACGAACCCGCACCCCTTGATGGACTGGAGCGCCTCGACCTCGGCCGAGAGGGGGCCCGCCGCGACGGCGGCCCTGTATTCGGCGAGGACGGCCTCCCTCGTCTCGTCGGCCGCCTCGACCTCGTTCCTCAGCGCCGCGAGCGCCCGGATGCCGCCGTCGTCGGCGGGGCGTATGCCGTCGAGCCACCTGAGGAAGCCGTACGTCCAGTACTTCCGGGGGTTGCCGGCCGGCGTCGTGCCTCCGTAGACGTAGCCGCGGCGGGCCAGGAACGCCAGGAGCCGCTGCTTCGCCGCCGCGAGCCTGGCGGTCGCGGCGTCGTGGGCGGCGGCGAGGTCCCTGAGCCCCTCGATCTCGGGGGACGGCACCCATACCGGGGTGACGTCGTGCGACAGTATCGCCTTGGCCATCCTGGCCGCGTCGTTGCGGTCGTTCTTGGACGAGAGGTCTGCCGCCGACCTCGGGACCTTGGAGACGGCCGCGACGACGCAGTCGACGCCGAGGGCCGACAGCTCCCTCTGCGGCGCGAAGCCGAGGTAGCCGCTCTCGTAGGCGGCGAGCGACGGGCCCGGGAAGCCCGACATCCACTCCGCGACCTCGCCCCACGGGTTGCCGCGGAACCTCCTCGCCACGGCCTCGCCCGTCTTCGCGTCGAGCGCGCAGACGGTGGTGGACCTGAGGTGTACGTCCATTCCGAAGGCGGTAGAATATCTAGGCACGGGAGCCTCCCAACCTCGTTGCGGCGCGGCTGCGCCTCTGGCACTTCAACAACATTGTCGCAGCCCCGACCCGCGGTCACGAGCGGGGGCTCCTGTCGTTTCCGTGCCCTCGGATTGGGTCATAGTGTCTGTCGTGTGCTCAGCCTGCGGCGTTACCATGGTCCATTAGGGACGGAGGAAAACAGATCATTTTCCTTGGTTCGCGGAACTAGATCACGATGCCGTTGCAGTGGTCGATTTCGTGTTGGATGATCTCGGCGGTGTAGCCCGAGAAGTTTTTGATGCGGTGGACGAAGTTCTCGTCCAAATACTCAACCTTAATGCGGCGATAGCGGGTACAGGGACGCTCGCCGATCAGCGAGAGGCATCCTTCGCTCGTCTGATAGGCATTGACCTGCTCAAGAATTTGCGGGTTGTACATCAGGAGTGTCCTGTTGCCGTCCTTTACGCAGATGATGCGTTTGCGCACGCCGATCATGTTGGCGGCGAGGCCCACGCACTCGTGCTCATGCTCGTGGAGCGTATCCAGGAGGTCCTGCCCGGTCGCGGCATCGTCGGGTCCCGCGTCTTCGGAAGGCAGGCGTAAAAAGAACTCGGATTTCATGATGGGCTTAATCATGGCGGGCTCCTTAAGGTGGACACGTTTGGTTCAGGCCATGATACCGCGACATGTCGCATTAATGTGTGCACATAGATTCTGCAGCTAGATTGGATGGCGACACCATAAACTAATGGACGTTTTGCCGAGAGGCATGAATGTTTAAAGCGCAAAGAGTGCGCGACGGGCCCCGCGAATGGGGCGATGATGCCCGAGAGGGCCAAGAAGGAGTCTCATGTCCGAGAACGAAGAGATCATGAACGAGACCGAGAACGAGACCATGACTGCCGAGGTCGAGGCAGTCGAGACCGTGGAGACCGAAGCTGCCGAGGTTGAGGCTGCTGACGAGGTTTCCGCCGAGGAGGAGGCCGAGGTTGTCGAGGCCGCCGTTGATTACGATGACGAAGAGCTGATGGACAAGATGCAGAAGGCCGCCCGTCTGCTGCGTAGCCGTCGCTTTGCTATTTCCAAGGAGGAGGAGGCCAAGGCCGAGCGCATGGCGAACATCGAGCGCGCCATCAAGCTTCTTGACCTCAAGCCCAAGATGGAGCAGAAGGAAATGTCCGACCTGCTGGGCATGCGCCTTCGTGAGCTCGATGGCCTGATGGCCGAGGCCGAGGCCGCCGATCTGGTCGGCCGCATCGACGACGCCGAGGGCGATATGCGCAAGATTGTTGTCTTCGCCGCCGAGGATGCCGCTGAGGGCCTGGTTGAGCTTGCCAACAAGAAGGAGAAGCTCCTGCCCGAGCTTTCTTACGAGGAGGCCACCGAGCTGATGGCCGCTCTCGATAAGGTTATCGCTCCGCTCGTCGCCATGGGTCTGGACGAGGATCGCGGTCCTCGCGGCGGTCGTGACGATCGCGGTGGCCGTGGCGGCGACCGTGGCGGTCGCGGCGGCTTTGGCGATCGTGGTGGCCGTGGTGGC
>NZ_CYYP01000009.1 GCF_001405375.1 Collinsella aerofaciens | reverse complement strand
TCGTTGTGGCTCTCTGCGGCGTAGTGCACGATGGCGTCGTGGCCCGGGACGATCCTGTCCAGCAGCTCGGCGTCGCAGATGTCGCCCATGACGAGCTCCACGCGGTCGGAGGGCAGGCCCGCGATGTTCTCGGGGTTGCCGGCGTAGGTCAGCTTGTCCAGGACGGTGACGTGCACGTCCGGGTGGTTGTCCACGACGTAGTGCACGAAGTTGCTGCCGATGAAGCCGCAGCCGCCCGTGACGATGATGTTCTTGGGTTCAAAAATCTCAGACATGAAAATCCAATCTGAAGCATGTACAGCTTCTTTAGTATGCCGCAGGAAGTGACGACGCGACACTATTCAACAAAACTATCGGACATTTCGGCATGCGATAAGAGCCATAACCTTCGCAGAATTACCTCCCGTACAAAACGCCTCCGGAATGCAGTCTTTGTCGTAGTGAAAAACCGAATCCCCAGTTATTTCACGTAAGTACTTATAGAAGAAATCCTCCCAGCTTTTAAACTTCTCACTGTTTACAAAGGCTTCTGGGGTTTCCAAAACCGTCTTAACATCTAGCCCTGAAATTACGCCGGAGCTCAGCAGAAGCCATTCGAACGACTCGGGAAGACAAACCGTAACAGAATCGCGGTGAATGTCTTGCAGCTTAAGGACGCGGTCCGCATAGCACCCAAATGCCGCTCCGTCCGCAACAACAAACACGCGATCGTCGAAATGCTGATCCAACCAGCGCAAAATCGCGCTGTTCGTCATGGCCGAAGTACAGGTAAGCTCACTGTCAGCGAAATGCCGTTCAAAGAACTGGAAACCAGACTTACTGTCCTCGCATAGAAGGATAGAAAAGTCCTGTTTTGGCGCCGACCGGGAAATAGCATAACGATGATTCCCGCGATCTTGATAAACAGGGACGAAAGAATGGTATTTTCCGCTCGTCTTAATCTTGTAAATCTCATCCACGCTATACGGAAGATTGGGGAAATCAGCCCTTGAGATCAGCACGAAATAATTCGAGGAATACAGCACATGATGGGCAAACTCATCAGAATGGATCTCTTTTAAGCCCTCATCGACAAATACAATCGAGTCATGAACGGACGAAAGCTGGTTTCGCCAATCATAATCGGTCAGGGCGACACAGGGACAATCGCATTGCAAGGAAACGCCCGACTGCTCGCCCGTTCGCATGTAGTCTGCGACCATGTCAAACAGCGTCGTCTTACCCGTGCCGCTATCGCCACGCACAATAGTGATGTTCCGCTTGATGGTAAATGTGTACTTGGTTCCCCTACGGCGGGAAATCTTAACAAGATGCGAACCGTTCATAAGCAGCACCTACAGATACGGAATCGACTCGTGAATCAATTCGGCCATGTTATGAACGATTCGGCCGCTGTTCACGACTTTGATTTTAAAATCCTCGCGGCCAAAGTCCATCACATGATAGAGATTCACAACGAGCTTGCGGTCTTTCGCCATGTCGAGAATCCACTTGGCACAGTTGTCACCACAGGTAGAAGCGTTAAAAATATGCTTACGATCAAATCTCATAAGCAGCAGCGTTTTCACGCCACCAGAAAGCTGGAGTGGGGAGATGGATCCAAGCACAGGGCTTTCGATGACGTTTTCGGAGACAACAACCGATCGATCGACATCTTTAATTATCGAGACTGCATAGGGATCCGTAATCCAAGAAGACAGGTAAGAGTTTTTGAAATATGTCGCTGTGTTGTAAATCGCTTCTGGCATATCGCCAAAGTAGACGCTTAACACATCCACTCCCAATCATATTGTCTTTATGGTCAACGTAATCATAACGAAAGGGGCCACCAGATAAACGGTGACCCCTGAAAGAAAACAAGCTTGCGCTAGTACTCGCGCGGGCTGTTGACGATCTCGCCGGCGGCGACCTTCTTCAGGTGCTGGCCGTAGACCGACTTGCCGTAGGCCTTGGCGGCCTCCTCCAGCTCGGCGGTCGTGATCCAGCCGTTCTCCCAGGCGATCTCCTCGGGCACGGACACGGGCAGGTCCTGGGAGTGCTCCACGGCGCGGACGAACTCCGCGGCCTCGTGCAGGCTCTCCATGGTGCCGGTGTCCAGCCACGCGTAGCCGCGGCCCAGGGTCACCACGGACAGCGTCCCCTCCTCCAGGTACATCTGGTTGAGCGTGGTGATCTCCAGCTCGCCGCGGGCCGAGGGCTCCACCCTATGCGCCTTGGCGGCGACGTCGCCCGGGTAGAAGTACAGGCCGGTGACGGCGTAGGAGCTCTTGGGGCGCTCGGGCTTCTCCTCGATGGAGACGGCACGGCCCTGCGCATCGAACTCCACGACGCCGAAGCGCTCGGGGTCGTCCACGTGGTAGCCGAAGACAGTGGCGCGGCCCGACTCGGCGTTTAGGACGGCGCGCGTCAGGTGGCGCGACAGGCCGTTGCCGTAGAAGATGTTGTCGCCGAGCACGAGCGCGCACGGCTCGCCGGCGATGAAGTCCTCGCCGATGGTGAAGGCCTGCGCCAGGCCGTCGGGGCTCGGCTGCTCGGCGTAGGAGAGGTTCACGCCGTAGCGCGAGCCGTCCCCGAGCAGGCGCTCGAAGTTGGGCAGGTCGGTCGGCGTTGAGATGACCAGGATGTCCCGGATGCCCGCCAGCATGAGGGTGGACAGCGGGTAATAAATCATGGGCTTGTCGTAGACCGGCAGCAGCTGCTTGGAGGTCACGAGCGTGAGCGGGTATAGGCGGGTGCCGGACCCGCCGGCGAGGATGATGCCTTTCATAAAAATCCTCTCGATTGACAATCGTTGAGCAAAAGCCGCTGATTACAGATGCATAGTTAATTAAATTATACGCACCGGCAGCAACCTCCCCGTCTTCTTATTTAAATCGGACAGCAGAAACACGCAACTCTTTCTGCATTTCTAGCGAGGCAACAAATGAAAAAGTACAATGAGCAGTGTCCAACAAACGAAAGGCAAACAATGCGAGTCGAAACAACCGGAGTATGCAGAGGAAACTGGAAAATCTACCAGCAGCTTAAGATTGAAGGCATCCATAAAGGCTCCAGCGTAACAGCCCAGGCGGCTACAGACGATAACCGCCGCTCACCTTTATCCCTCCTAAAATTCCGGGACAATAGTTGTGACTCGAACTCATACGTCCTTGTAGTCCCCGATCCCGATGCTCGCACCATCAAAATTGAGTTTAGCGAAATCGGCCAAGACGGTCGCACCCTGAGCAGCGACTCCCTTTCGCTCAATTGCAAGAACATCAAATGGGAGTCGCGCCTTAACTACAAAATTAAACCTGACATGTGCAGCAAACTCCGAAACTACGATGACGTTTCAGAGTTTGACATGGCAACGATTGATTTCTGGCAGTGCATCGAAGATTCAAGCGACTATATCCTTAGGTGCACGGTGAGAACTCCTTATCGTAGCGACTCGCAAATCAAACTTCGTTGTTTCGATCGAACCCTTAATGAAGTTAATTTGAGCATCGTCAATTTCGGCTCGAATGTAACAAGCGTTGGATTTACGTCTGAGAAAAAGCAGCTTGAAACGCAGCTCTCAATTCGAATGCCAAAGGCGTTCGATCGTTACTACTTTATTATTGACGATCAAAATCACCCATCATTCAGTGCATTCGACTGCTTAACACCCGATAAGCTAGGCTTGCTTCTTGAGGAGACCAACTTTCTCTTTACCCATGCGCAGTTTGACCCTGAATACCCCGAATGGTTCACGGATCATAAGGCAACTATCGGCGCTCTGGAGAAGCAGAGAAAAATCGTCTTCAACAGCGCTCCGAAGTTCAGCATTATTGTCCCTCTATACAACACACCCATTTCGTTCTTTAACGATATGGCCGAATCCGTAAAAAACCAGTCTTATGCAAACTGGGAGCTCATCCTAGTTAATGCAAGTCCTGACAATCAGGAACTAAAGGCTCGCGTTGAGCAGGAGACGGCCCACGACAACAGAATTAAATCAATTAACCTTACCGAGAATAAGGGCATTTCCGAAAACACAAACGCCGGCGTTGCCATCGCTTCGGGTGATTTCGTTAGCTTCTTTGACCATGACGATATTCTTGAACCGGACTTGTTGTTCTCATATGCCGAGGCAATTGAAAACAATGATGACGTCGATCTTCTTTATTGTGATGAAGATAAACTCATGCCCGATGGAATGCTAGCACAGCCGTTCTTTAAGCCGGATTTCAATATCGATCTGCTCAGAAACAATAACTATATCTGCCATATGCTTACCATCCGTAAGTCTCTGCTTGACACTCTAGAACCGAATACGAAAGAGTTCGATGGAGCACAGGATCATAATCTGACTCTCCACGCCGTGGAAAAGGCAAGGAAAGTTCATCATGTTGCAAAGGTTCTATATCACTGGCGCCTAAGCGAGACCTCCACCGCAGCAAATGCCGATAGCAAGCCGTATGCCACTATCGCAGGTATCAAAGCGGTCCAGAGTCATTTGGACAGGCTTGGGCTCAATGCGAAGGTCGAACAAGCGCGTCGTCCCTTTACATATAAAGTAACCTACGCTGTGCCAGATTCCCATCCACTCGTGTCAATTATCATTCCAACTAAAGACCACGCAGACATTCTGGACAACTGCATTAAGTCAATTGTTGAGAAATCAACGTACGACAATTACGAGCTTGTCATAATCGAAAACAACAGCACGGAAAAGGCAACATTTGATTATTACGATAAGTTGCAAGCAAAATATCCTGATATCGTTCGTCTTGTAATTTGGGAACACGAATTCAATTTCTCCAAGCTCATGAACTTTGGCGTGGCTCACGCCAAAGGAAACTATCTCTTGCTGTTGAATAACGATACTGAGGTAATTACGCCCAATTGGATTGAGATAATGCTTGGCATCTGCGCACGTGAGGATGTTGGCGCAGTTGGTGCAAAACTCTACTATCCCGACAACACCATTCAGCACGCGGGCCTATGCGTCACTGGTGGCGTGGCAGGACATCTTTGCCAAAGCATGCCAAAGGATAACTGGGGCTACTTTGCACTCAACGATGCACAACAAGACTTCAGCGCCGTCACTGCAGCTTGCATAATGACCAAGCGTAGCGAATATGAGAAAGTCGGAGGTTTCACGGAAGAGCTTCAAGTTGCATTTAATGATGTTGACTTTTGCTTAAAGCTTCGCGAGATCAATGATCTGATCGTATACACACCCGAAGTCGAGCTCTATCACTACGAGTCGATTTCTAGAGGCGTTGAAAACAATACGGAGAAGCAGATTCGCTTCCACAAAGAGGTCGCGTACATGAATTATCGCTGGGCTAAGCATTACGTCGAAGGCGATCCCTATATGAATCCAAACTTTACCGTTGGGGAACCTGCGAATCGTTATTATCATTTATAAGAAGTTGGCGTTTCTTCTCTTATTCAATCACGGCAAATTAGCGTGTGTCTAAGCTAGATAGGGGAATCGAGGATTAACCCTCGATTCCCCTATTGTGATAAGTTGTCCTCCACTCGACAGTCAGAGAGCATCTTATTCCAAAGGCGTATTTAAAACCCAGCCCCACTGAGGCGTAGCGGTAGTGTGGTAGTAGTTCAGCCACCAGGCCAGTGATGTCGTCCTAATGTAGCCGATGTTATCCATAACCAGACCGTTACCGACGTAAATGGCAATGTGTCCCCAGCGAGCCCCCGCATTAGTATGCGTATGAGTAGGGACCGCAACAATCATTCCAACCTTAAGCTGCGATATATCTCGACTATGACACCAATTCCAGAACATGTCGCATGCGTCACCGTTGGGATAAGACCCTAGCACGGGATAAAAAACCTCGCTAACCCACTCCGAGCACAATCCCACTCCAGGAGAAGGAACGTTGTAGCAGCGGCTAACAATTTGAGACTGAGAGGAAGTACAAGCAGAACGTTCGGGCTCTACCCAAGCACCAGCTACATTAAAGAAATACTCGCCATTATCGATACTGTTCCAGCCGGTTGCCATTTGACCTGACGACATAAGGTAATACCATAGCCCGTCGTCATCGCGGAACCAGCCTGTATTCATAACGCCAGATTCGTTGTCGAGGTGATACCACCTCTCGCCAATTAATTGCCAACCGTGCTGTAGCACCCCGTTTGAATCTGTGTAAAACCACGTCTGAGCCGCGGAAGACCAATACCAGCCTACTATAGGCTTTCCTTCAGCGTCGTTGAGCTTAATTGCGCCCACGCTGTCCTTGACACCCGATAACACAATTGCGCCGCTGCTGCACGCATAATATGCGTTTCCATCTTGCGAGAAGACCCAGGCGTTGCACACTAATGCGCCGCCACCATCCGAATCCAAATAATAGCAATTACCATTTACAGACTGAAATCCTTCGAGCATGGCGCCATTATTATTGGAATCAAGCAAATACCAGTTAGAATCAAAGTAAAACCATCCTGTACGAATCGCTCCAGAAGCATTGGCGCAATACCATGTCCCATCATTAACAAACCAACCAGTGTTCATGGATCCAGATTGAGAGAAATGATACAAACTGCCGTCCACAAGTTTAAAGCCTGTAGCCATTAATCCGGAAGGCTCAAGCCAATACCAAGTATTGCCAAGGAGCAGCCAGCCAGTATGCATAGCGCCCGAACAGTCCAAATAGTACCAGTTATGATTGTCTAAAACCCAGCCGGTCTTCATTGAACCTGATGTTTCGTCAAGGAAGAACCAGTGACCGCCGGTGGCAGCCCATCCCTTCAAATGCGCACAGGATTCAGAGAATAAGTGCCATCCATCACTCAGGTATCTCCAGCCAGTAGCTGCGTAGCCTTCGGAATCAAAATAATATTCAGCTCCCCCAATAGTCAGAAAACAGTTTGACGGCCAACCACCGGCCTCATATCTCCACCACCATTTACCGTTTTCGTAAACCCAAGAACCAGGAAGAGCGATTTTGCTATCAGAAGAGCGAACAATCTGGAACGACAACCGGGTGGTAGCGCCAGCGTAATCCCCTAGCCCATTTACAGCTATATCAGCACAGCCAGGTGCAACATTATTCGCATATAAGACTTCATAATCAGTCCCACATGTAAGCATAAAACCGCTATCAGCAAAAACCGACACCCTCGGAGTAATCGCATCACCAGTGTATTCATATGTCGACAAATCGATAGACGCTGTGAAGTTAACTGAATCCGAAAGTAACCGATCACTATCCGATGGCCCAACTGGACCCTGTACCGATTGATCTGTAGAAATATCAGCGCCTAGAACCGCACAATCTTCGGGTAATGAAAAAGCAACCGTGGGGCATAATAGAGGGATGAAACAAATTGATACAAGGCAGACCACACCGATAAAACTCAAATAACGATTTCTCAACATTACACTTTTCCCATAAAATCTAATTGGCCTTTGATAGACCAGGCCTAGTCAACCCTGAGATGAAGTCCCCAACTACAAGAAATTACCAAAGCAACTGCACGCGAGATGAATCTACAAACAGGAGGCGACGCTAATAAAACGAATAAGATATAGGCAGTTCATAACACAGACGCCAGTAGTAACAACGGAAATGGAAGTAGAGTTGAACCTAAATAATCGTGTTCTTAGTCCAAACAACAAAGCTGGTAAAGCCGGAAGAAAATAGCGCCCCTGAACACCCTGTATTACATTTTCATAGTTGAAGGTCCATGCCAACCACATTGATGCAATGGAACCGAGTGCAGCCAAAAGGAAAGCAAAAATGAAAAGAAACGATACAGGAGCAGCAAGAAACGAAGGCTCATCACTAGAGTCAAGGCAGCAAATAAACCCGAAAAACAAATAAGGAATCATATAGAATGCAGGGAAACGCAAGTTCTCTTGAAGCCATCCAAGGGAATAGCCCAAAGTCGTTTCCCAATAGAAATCACCTAGAGAGTCGAGAGTTCTACAAAAAACAAGGAAACTATTCTTTGGATGCAGCAGAATATCGCCGAACGAATATAACTGCCCCGCTTCATGGCCCCGAGAGGAATCTGAAGTCTGAGAAACCAAGCTGCTCATCGATGCCAAACGTAAGGCCAATACAGAAAGCATAACGCAAAAGATCAACAAGAACCTGCTAAAACGCCCGGTCTTCTCATCAATGAACTGCGAAAGAGGGACGAACAATCCAAGTAAAATCAACCCTGAATAGATAACCTTGCACGGAGCCAAAAGAACCGAAATGATTAAATATATAAAGACTTCTCTTTTGCCTATCGACCGCTGTTCGCCAAAAAAACCGCGCATCAAACATGCGAATACCAGAAGTGAATAAGCAATGATTCCAGAATCATAGGAATATGAAGCTGCCAAATGAAGCGTCATGGGCAACAATGAAACGAATACAATGACCGATTTGCCTTTAGGTGCGATTCGAAATGCCTGGAAAGCGCAGAAGCAAAAAACGAGAGCCGAACCAATTCGACCCATATAGAACGCGGGATAAGCTCCAAGTCCAAAGAACAACCCTATCTGCAAGCCAATGATAGAGCCCAGTTTTGCAGTAATATTCTCGCCGCCGGCACTAAAAGAAAATTCACTGAAAGGAACCAGCTGCCCATTTCCAAATAGTGAAAAACCATCAATAACAGAATCAAATGAAGCTGAATTAATTGCATCGCCCGGTTGGCGGCTATTGTATAGCGCGTAATCAATATCTCGCACCAGAAAAGCACCGTCATTAGTCACATGGGCATTAAATGGAAGGCTATCAACCAACCAATAAGTCGAAAAATAATGATGGCCCTCATCGGGCGCGGTGAACGGAGGGAATATAAAGCAGAATATGATTAAAAATGATATGAGCAGTACCAAGAATACCCACTCACTTTGTAGGCGATCCTTATCCCTAGCAAATACGCTGCCGAGTACGAGAATTATAATTAACGAAATCGCAATTGTAAGCAGAACAAGCAATCTAGGATTATTTAAGTACCAAAATACTGAATAAACTGCAAATAAACCGGCAAAAGCAAGAAAAGCAGGTTTACATCTTACAAAACTCGTCATGCTGGAATCCTTCAATTTCAAAACTCACATAAGCGCAACTAAATATAGTGGCAGCAAGTATATCAACAAGCTAATTCTTTTCTCAGAGCTTGCGTCGATGATATCAACGCATGAACAGTGCCGTAGCATCCGACTTCGGAGGCTAATATCCGAATTCAGTCATACACGAAGCGCTCGCCAACTGACTCAGAGGAAACGTTCAACACAGAGACGTTAAAGAGTGTTGCTATTCATGCTGACTGAATATAGTCGATGAATTACTTTCGCAACCTTTTTAGGCCAAAATTTCTCAAGCATAGCAAGGTCTTCGGAGCTCCGTGTATTATTTTGGATCAAGGAGGTCGTCTCAGATTCTTCGTGAATTCGATGACGCATGAGAATCTCGGGAGAATAAACAAAAGAACCTTCAAGTCGCGAGAATCTCTCCCACGCTTCCCAGTCCAAGTCACACTTCATCTCACTCGAAAACAAAGGTGTCTCGAGATTAGACATAACATACGTGACCGAAGGGCAACAAATCGCAGATCCAAACCGCAAAGCCCGACGCTTGTCTCTGACTATAGATGAATTACCAACTCGAGCGAATTTTCTTAGTATTATTCTTTTCACTTTAAGAATCGAGATGTTATCGACATATTCCCCATTACGAATCTCCCCATAATTAGAAAAGAAGATCAGGGGATGATTGGAGGCGTTAACAGAGCGAAGCATTTCAATTGAATAATTAGGGGAATACAGATCATCTTGATGAGCAATGGTGACCAATGGAGTTTGAGCATGAGAAATTGCACAATTCCAGTCATGACCAATCCCTGGCATCCCATTGTTAATAAATACAGGCAAGTTATAGCTAGAAGCAACCTGCTCAATATGCTTATTCGGAGTAGAAGTAGAGATAAGGATCCTACTGGGTTGTTGCTGGTTCATTAAAGACGATATACAGTCGCTCAAATACGGTGATTCGCCATAGGCGCAAACTACGAATGTATGATCATTACACGTAAACATAGAACTACTTATCCCTCAGAATGCTCTCGATATCTTTTTCAAGCAATGCAACTCGTTGAGTTAAGTTCTTAATCGCATCGGCCTGTTTGCTGGCAATTAAACTAAGTGAAAGCATGATTAAGATTCCAAAGACAAACCCCAGAACAAATATAAAATTGGAAGGCGTGGCAAACCCCATCGCCGACGATAAATAACACAGGGGCTGCGGAAATAGAGCAGACAGGACTAGGACTAGGACCAACGCCAGCCACAATAGAGAATACTTAAGTTGGAGCCTGCCACTCACAATAAGCTTAACTACGTATGCAGCGAGTAAAATACAGGCCGCTGCTACAGAAACGCGAAGGGTTACCGGCACTTTAACACCTCGTTTTTGAACATGCGGAAATAATAATTGCAAGGGTAACTTTGACCATGTAATAGGCACTCGAAAAGCCCGAAATGGATGATGAGCCCCCTTGTCTCTCTTTCATGACAACGGGAACCTCAGATACAGACAGACCACGAGCAAGCACTGAGACAATAGAATCGGGTTCAGGGTAATCAACTGGATAGTTATTACAGAAATAGTCAATAGCCTTCGGTCCGCAGGCCCTAAATCCAGATGTCGGATCAGCTATGTACTTACCAGTACACATTTTAATCACCCTAGTAAGCCATGAAATACCCACTCGGCGTAAAAACGTAGACTGAAACCCCCCAGTTCGCTCGAGAAACCTAGACCCGATAACCAAGTCACAGCCAGCTTCAATCTGCTCAACCATACTGGAAATAAAACAAGGATCATGCTGCCCATCGCCATCCACCTGAACGTCGATGTTATATCCATATTTTTTAGCGTACTTATGACCGGCTTGTACAGCCCCTCCAATGCCAAGATTCTGCGGTAGATCAAGTACATTGAGATGGTTAGCATGACAAATCTCAAGCGTGTTATCAGTTGAACCATCATTGACCACGACATAATCATATCCTGAATCAATCACGGCTTTAACTGTCGCACAAATTGATTCAGCTTCATTATAAGCAGGCACAATAACTAGCACCCTATAATGATTGCTCATGAACAACCTTTCAATGATAGCCCGTTATCCTTAGCTAAAAGTAAAAGTAGCACCAACAAGACGAACAACATGTTATGCAAGGAGCTAGCATGATAGGCAACACAGTATCCACAACAGCCCTAGAACATATAAACACTATAGCTGTTAACACCATCGACAATCTGTGGTCGGCGTAGTGACCACTGTGATAGCCGCAAAGTGTCCTGCATCTACCCTCTTGCAAATGCCACGAATCTTATAGAAAAGAACTAAACAGATGAGTTGCTTAATCAAATATAGCTAAGATTCTACTAGCACGGCTCATCGTAAATGACCGTCAGAAAGAACCGAAGCGATTCTTTCGCTTGCATGGCCATCACCATAAGGATTGGATGCGTGACTCATCGCTTCATACTCTGAGACATCCGAGAGCAACCTGCTAAACTCGTTGTAAATTACATCTTCCTCTGTGCCAACAAGTTTCAAAGTCCCCGCCTTAACGCCCTCAGGACGCTCAGTAGTGTCACGCATGACAAGAACAGGCTTGCCAAGGCTTGGCGCTTCTTCTTGAATACCGCCTGAGTCAGTAAGTATCAGATAGCTTTTAGCCATAAAGTTATGAAAATCAAATACTTCAAGGGGGTCAATAATATGCAGTCGATCAAATCCATCTAGCTCTTCATGGGCAGCCTTGCGAACAAGAGGATTCATATGAATAGGGTATATAGCTTTGGTATCGGGATAATCTTCCATTACGCGACGAATAGCACGGAACATGCGATGCATAGGTTCACCAAGGTTTTCGCGGCGATGTGCGGTGATAAGAATCAAACGAGAACCCTTTGCCCAGTCAAGCTCATGATGTGAATACTCCGGATCCACAGTAGTATGAAGTGCATCAATTCCCGTGTTACCTGTAACCCAAATCTTATCGGGTCTTTTTCCCTCATCGAGAAGGTTTTGTCTGCTCACCTCGGTTGGTGCGAAATAATATTGACTCACGATGTCAACTGCTTGGCGGTTAAACTCCTCTGGCCAAGGACTGCCAATATCATGTGTGCGTAAACCAGCCTCAACATGACCGACCGGAATTTGCAGATAAAAACAAGCTAAGGCTGCAGCAAAGCTTGTCGTGGTATCTCCATGGACAAGCACGACATCCGGTCTTTCCCCCTCAAGAACCTTCTTGATTTTAAGAAGAATGTTACACGTAACATCGAAAAGAGTCTGACCAGGCTTCATGACTGCTAGGTCAATATCGGGTTCCACATTAAAGACATGCAAAACCTGCTCAAGCATCTCCCGATGTTGACCAGTCACGACAACAACGGTACTGAAATCATCCGGATGAGTTTTGAGCACATTCACAAGTGGGCACATCTTAATTGCTTCCGGACGAGTTCCGAAAACTAGCATTACCTTTTTCATTTCAAGAACCAGCCCCTTAAAAAACCATTGAAATACATATAGTCATTACGAACAAATAATAATCATTTAAATAATTCAGAGGGAGAAGTCAGGGAGAGAGCAATTCGCCCTGAAATCAAATGATGCAATTAAACGAGATTATTAAAATGACGTCTCAACAAGATAGACAATACGACAACCATATATACAAGTCCAAAAAGACAAGATATTAAGCTACACACTGTAACACCATTTAAATTGAATACTTCTACGGAATACTTCATTGAACTAAGTGAAACGATAAACATCAACACGCCAGCAACAAGGGTATACGAAAAATACCTAAATGAAATCAACAAATCATTGACAAGCCACATCAGACCAGTCAAAACAGCAGAAGCTATCATAGGTGGAACTAAATACATGAAAGGTAGTATTTCATCACCAAATACAAATGAAAATAAGCTATTTCCAAACACCTCAAAACCAATACCGAACACAACGACGATGATTAACGCACCAAGTAAGCAGGCAAAGCATAGGCGAAAGAAAGAACGCCTGTCTTTATCTGAATAACTTTTCGAGAAATAACCGAGCAGGGGGTTATACAAATATGAAACACCCATTTGAATGATAGCAATAGGAGCCGCAATAGATGAGTAGACCCCAAGAGCAGAATCCCCCAATGCAGAAGATAAATATTGGCGTGGAATTGACGATGACGCGGAAACCGCTATGCCAGCAACCACAGCCGGCAAGCATGTTATCAATAATCGCTTTGCCTTATTTCGGCTAATTCCAACAACAATGCTTGTTAGCGCGGAAGTTCGTGGCAAATCGTAAAACCATCCAACTAATACGACCGCAATAAACATTGCAAATATAGCTAGCGGCACCGAACGAAAGCAAGATAAAGCAACACAGAAAAAAACTAGAGACAAGGCTCCCTGAAGCGCAAGTGAGACTCCAACATAATCCATCCGGGAAAACTGCTGATCAGCAGCATGAAGGACATCTATCAATTGGTTGGCGCTTTTATATAAGCCGTAGAGAAAAATGCAGAAAACGGAAACAGGGCGACAAGTAAATAGCGAATAAGCAAAAGTCAAAACAAGTGATAAAAGTATGGTTAGTAATCTAAAGGAAAGATACTCCCCTACCGTGTTTTCCCCATTAACATCTGAAACTTGATATGTATACATCCTATATTGAGCAATTGGGAAAAAAATGCCATAGACAGACATCGAAAGCGAGTATAAGCCAGCATCAGAAAAACCAAAGGATAGGCGAACCACCAGCACACTTATTAACCATTGGCAAGATAAACCGATAATCGAGCCAATAGAACTCCATAAAATATTAGACTTTATCGAAAGAACTTTATCGGAACCCAACAATTACTCCGTTCTTGAATTAACTGATGCAGTTAATTGATGAGACACCTGTTTATCAGCAGGAGGAATGATCATATAGTCGCCATAAAGCTGAGTAAGCATCTCATCATAATGAGTTGGGATTTTAAATTGATGGCCCTCAAATTCTGCATCCATTACATCCGTAAAATAACTATTTGGAAATGCCTCCCTGAGACCAAACCCCCATCCGATTTGTCCCGCTCTCTTTGTTTCGCCAATAACATATTTTCTTGAAAGTTTATGTAAACGCTCGGAAGCCCATTTCTCTATAGGCAGCACTAGCGAAATGGGATAAAAAATAGCCATGAGAATTTTCATGCTAATCGGATGTGGATAATGGAAGTTGAGCCTTGATACAATACAAATCAAATCAAGCAATTTCACTTCATAAAACATAATAGTGGCCTTTAGATTTGAATCGGATATACCGTCAATTGGGAACACATCTATCCAAAGCCATTCTGGAACTGAAGGGCGATCCCTCTCTGTCCGAACGGAGATCATAGGATTAATTACTTTTGCGAATGAAGGTAAATACCCATCAATCTCTGTAGCCTGAACGCGAAGCCACGGAGAGAACCTACCGCTTTGAACAAGGCCAAGAAATTTATCGTAATCCTTCCGCGGCATGACAACATCTATATCATCATCCCAGGGGATAAAACCCTTATGACGCACGGCACCGATTAGAGTTCCATACGACAGCGAATAGCACAAATTATATTTCTCACAAAAATCGTGAAATTCCACCAAGATTTTCAGTTCTTCGTGTTTCACCGCATCAAAAGAAAGAATTTCATTCGTCATTAAAAAACCAAGCCTTAAGAAATGAACGAAGTATATCTATCCGAATAGTTCTGATTGTCATCATATGCATCGGTTAACAATTTCTCGCAACCCTTAATAAAGCTATTCGAATCTAGACTGGTATAGTATTCGAACAATAAATCGGGCCAATTAACATTTGTATTATCTAAATCAAGTGTAAAACCAATACCATAATCACTTGCCATTGTTTCCATTGCGGTATTCGGGCAAACAAGAATTGGCATATGAAGCTGGGCAGCTATATACATTTTGTTAGAGATAGCGTAATCGAGAAATGGATCCCCATTGCCGTACAGATTGTGGATTATGTTGACTCCTGTATATAAAGAGTACATTTTTTCAGGTGCAAACCTCCCTAACAGTTGGACGTTTTCTACGTGATTATTTCTACAATAATCCTTTAGCTTTTCAGATCCAGCTCCTGCAAACATCAAACGGAAACGTGAATCATTTTTAAACATATTAATCAACTTAACATGTTGCTCAATATACTGGCCAACACTACCAATGAATGCAATCACGATCGGTAAAGAAGGATTGCCATTTAAACTATTCACACATGAACTAGCATCAAGATCAGAGAATGACGGTCGCTGTAGATTGTGGACATAACTGTATTCAGAAGGGGCGAGAAAAGCGGCATAAAAACGTGATGAAAGCACCACGATTCCAGCAAAGGACACTATAGCGCGAGACATGAGGCCCAGAATCGGATTAAACTCTCCTCCGTAATCTCGAACATCCATTACATAGCGTTTGCGATACTTAATAAGCAGTGCAGGAAACGCAAAATAACCAGCAATAGTATTAAGTAAAACTATGTGATCAAAATCACTATTTAATAGCTGTTTATTTACAAACAACATATAGGCAAAATAACTGTAAAGCCTGCGTAATAAACCAGTATCTGGGCAGGGCTTAGCATATTCAATGCCCTTAATCGACCCTAGCGTCTCTTCCACGCCATCCCTATTCCAGTAGACAAGGTATTTTTCCCCGGGAGTATTATCGACATAAAAGTTGAACAAATAAGGACATAGATACGCATTACCACTAAGAACAAAACAGGTTTTTTTCATCTCTTGAATTACTCCAATGCCCAGACTAATTAATACACTTAGTAGATATCTTTGATGAATCGTCCATTCATCAAACCAGTACGAAACTTGACCCTCTTACAAAAGACATGCGACTTATTCTTCCGTTGAAGATATTGATGCAGAAATCTCTTAATACGTAACAACCTTTGTTCCATAAGGAATATTATCGTAAATCCATTTTGCGTTCTGAATCTCAAGGCGAACACATCCCGCAGAGGATGGAACACCCATCGTGGGATCCATTACGCGGTTGCTGTTAACGTAGTAGGGCGAGGAATGGAACAGGTAATCACCATAGAACTGCGTGTAGTAATAGCAAGTATATCCATGTCCAAAGGAGTATCCCTTTCCGTAGACTTGGTACTCCCCTTTCACCGTAGGTGTGCTGGCTTTGCCCGTCGAGCATAGATATCGACGGTTTAAGGTCCAATTATTCCATGACCCAGTATAAATGCTCGTAACACAACGTGACGTATCGACAAGTATCAACCAATTTGTATTGCTTGAATAACTTTGAGCTTTAGCGTCCATATAGTCTGACACCCACGCACCGTTGGCCATGAAGTAATTCCAGGATCCGTCCACAACGCGCCAGCCAGTAGCCATGGCGCCACTAGCGTCAAGCCAATACCAGGTACCCCCCAGGTTAAGCCACCCTGTTTGCATATAACCAGACGAATTCAAGTAATACCAAGATCCGTTAACGGAAAGCCAGCCGGTTTTCATAACGTAGGTAGATGGGTCCAAATAGAACCAGGAGCTATCCTTGTACAGCCAGCCAGATCGTGCATAGCCAGCGGTCTCATCAAAGAAATACCATTTTCCATTTACGCTCTTCCATCCAACGCAGGGGGAGCCATCGGTTGGATCAGCATAGAACTTGCAGCCCCCAAGCGTCACAAACCCGTGAGCTTCGGCTAATTCGCCATCGCCGTTTGATGTAAACAGTTTTCCATTACGCAATGCTCCACACAATGAGCAATCAGAACCAGCAAAAGCCTTAGACGACTCTTCTGCATACGAGCCCTGAGCATCTACCCATTCACGACAAGCAACAGCGCCTGAAGCTTTTGCATAATAGCTTTTCCCATTTACAGAGAAATGGCCAAGCAGCATTCTACCGTCGGCGGCAGGATCGAGATAATAGTATTGACTACCGTCCTTCAGCCATCCCGTCTTTACAATGCCCGAGGCATGAGAAGGCTCAGCGTAATACCAGTCTCCATCGCTCATAAACCAGCCGAGTGACAGCGCTCCCGTTGAAGAAAAATGATACCGATTGGATCCGATGACATAAAAGCCGGTAACCATTCTATTGTCATTTGCGACATCAAGCCAATACCAAGCGCCGTTCACCGAACGCCAGCCCGACGCAAGTGCGCCGGAACCGTCAGCGTAATACCAGTCCGTACCATCAAACGCCCAGCCTACAACCATTGCGCCGGAATCAGATAAATAGTAACGAGACGAACCGACGGAAACGATACCCCTAGACATGGCGCCATCATTGGCGGGATCAAGCCAATACCAACTATTGTCAGCTTGGAGCCAGCCTGTTAAAACTTCACCATTGCAACCCCAATACCATAAACCGTTATCAAGACACCATCCATTAATCAGCCCATAGGCTCCAAGAAGATAAGGATGCCCATCAATAACACGTCGACCAGTAGCCATAGAACAGCTGTTAAGGGAGTCAAACCAGTACCATTGACCTCCTATAAACTGCCAGCCACTTGCCAAAGCGCCTGATGGACTCGCGTAATACCACTTATTGTCAGTAAAAATCCAGCCGCAGCTCATTGCACCGTCACGAGCGGGGTCCAAATAGTACAACGAGTCGTCAATATTCTGCATTCCGGTCAAACGACAGCCGTCAAGATAGTAATACCAGGACAAACCGTTCCATTGCCATCCAGATAGCTTTTCTGTCCTCGACGGTTCTTGGCTTTCGACAACCTGTTGGTTCGAATCTTCCGATGTTTTGCCGGCACAATCACTGGAATCTTGAGAGCAACCGCCATCGACAAATGCTCCCGACCCTCCTGTCGAGTCGCGCTCTACGACACCGTTATCCGCCCCCTCTTCCACGGCATAAGCAGTGCAAGAAAATGCGGGGGCTGTAACTGAGAGTAAGGCGGAAAATAGCATCAAGCCAATTACTCGCCAGCAAATTCGATGATCAAACCGAGTATTCATTTCAGGCCCCCAACCGGTACCGACTGTCTTGCAGGGAATCTATTAAATAAACGGACGAGCTGCGCCGATTACATTTCCCCTTGCGCTAATAGGATGAATTCCGACACCCTGATGAGGCCAGGAGTCGATCATCATACCGCCGCCAAGTGCAATTGCAATATGACCGCGGTAATAAATCACATCGCCGCGTTGAATCGAGCTCGTGCTCACGGGCATAAAGATATTGCTTCGATACCAATTCATGGAATTATAGGTTTGGCTTGGATCCCAGCGATGGTTATAAGGGTTGTAAACACCCATATCCATGCCAGTAGCATAAAGGCACTGCAAGACAAAACCAGAGCAATCAACAGCTCCACCGGGAGCGGTAGACCAAGGCTCAATATATTGCGTACCGATATACTCATAGGCGCGCTGAATAAAGGCGTTCACGCAATCTTCCCGCGTTGCTTCGACAGAAATGCGAGAAGGGGTCACATAGGTAAAGTATCCGGTGCAATAGCTAGGCAGCTGAACAGTCCAAGAACTGACCTGAGGATACTGGGATGGATTTTGCCAGCCAACTTTGTCGCACTGGCCATCGCTCCAGAAAACTCGACGAACGCCATCGATGGTCCTTGCGCCCGTTGCCATAGCGCCGCTGCCGTCTAACCAATACCACTTACCCGAATCTTTAAGCCAGCCAACATGCATGCTTCCATTGGACTCAAGGTAATACCATGTTCCATTCAGGCTTTTCCAACCAGTTGCCATTTTTCCGTCAGCGTTTAGGTAATACCATGTACCGCCAGTAAAAACCCATCCGAACTTCATCACGCCAGAATCGGCATCAAGCCAATACCAATCGCCGTCAATCTTCAGCCATCCACGATGAATGGCACCCGTTCCGGGCTCAGCGTAAAACCTTAAATTTGCGACATTAACCCAGCCGGAAGCAACCTGCCAACCATCAGCTCCAGCGATTTTTAGGATAGTGCCGTTTTCGCGAATCACATCCTTGCAAAGATATCCATTATCATCGGCGTATCTTTGAACGCCGTCATTAACGGTAACCCAGCTTGAAACCACAAGCCTACCGCTCTGGTTTGCAAAACAATCGTTGCCGCCCACCTCAAATAAGCCCGTTTTCATGAGATGGCCAACAGGGTCCAAGTAATACCAGCTCGCGCCTTCTTTATACCAGCCAGAAATAAGTGCGCCAGATTGGGAGGCGAAATACCAGCCGTCCTCGGACTGAGCCCAACCAACAGCCATAGCCCCATTGGGGTTCAAATAATATGCCGTGTTACCAAGGTCTAAATACCCAACGAACATTTTGCCGTCGGAAGCTGGGTCGAGATAATACCAAGCACCGTTAACGAGTTTCCAGCCAGTAGCCGCAATACCGTTAGAGCAGTAATGCCAATCTGCTCCATCCTTGTACCATCCATTTGCAAGGCCATAGTCACCAAAAATGTAGGTACAGCCTTCAATCTTTTGACGGCCCTTGAGCATGATGAGCGTCTGTGGGTCAAAATAATAGCGAGTCCCACCTATCGTCTGCCATGACGAGGCAAGTACGCCCGATGAATGAGCCCAGTACCAATTCCCGTCAACGAGAATCCAGCCAGTCTTCATAGCACCAGAAGCATCTAAATAGTATTTCCCGCTCCCGAGGTCGACAAAACCAACCTGCATTACATGGGTGGTAGGATCCAGGTAATACCATGTGCCGTTTTGATAAAACCAACCAGCAGCTAAGTCGCCTCCAGCATTGGCATAAAACCATTTTCCGTCAGAGTTACGTAACCAGCAGCTCTGATATAGCGCGCCATAAGGTGTAGCGTCATTACCGTCATTCGCATAAAACGAAGTAGTCGATCCGCCAGCATCGGTCACACTGAAATAACCTGTCTGCATTGCACCATCATTGGCTGGATCAAGCCAATACCAATAGCCCCCGCTTTGCAGCCAGCCAGTTTGGTGTTTACCGTTTTTCCGTAATACCAAACTCCAGACGACTCGTCTCGTTGCCAGCCATCTTTTATGACGGAAGAATTATCAGGTTGCAAATCATCGGAAACCACAGAAGAAAAATCCGATTTTGACTCAATACTCTGAGCCTCAACGGAATCCTGTGCAAACGCGACATTCGCACTCAGGGGCAAGCAGCAAGCAGTGATTAATGACGCTGCAGCACAAACAAGCGTGGCCTTCTTTTCGAATCGATACATAAGCGACCCTCCCAGATATCTCATTTATTTATTTTAATCCACATTCCAGGATTGATTTTCGTTACTGTCTGTTCAGTCTATGTAGATAAATATATTAAATTGAACATAACGTTCAATCATTCTATTCTCTCCCTAAGCAATGAACATCTTAATTGGAGGCCTGCAGTGGAACTGACCAAGCGTAACTTTACTGTTCTGTACGAATACCTAAAGAACCCATATGCCAGCCAGCGAGAAGTTGCCGAGCGCACTGGCCTCTCACTTGGATCGGTAAACGCAGCAAATAAAGAGCTTACGGATGAAGGCCTTCTCGAATCGGACAGCCTAACCGACAGCGGTTACGAAGCACTTCACCCCTATAAGGTTGAAAACGCAGTGATATTAGCTGCGGGGCTTTCGAGCCGCTTTGCTCCTATTTCGTATGAAAAGCCCAAAGGCCTTTTAAAAGTACGTGGTGAGATTCTCATTGAGCGTCAGATTAGGCAGCTGCAAGACGCGGGTATCAGCAATATCACCGTCGTTGTCGGCTATAAAAAAGAGTATTTCTTCTATCTTGAAAGCAAGTTCGGCGTTTCGATTGTCGTCAACAACGAATACGCATCCAAAAATAACCACGCATCGCTTATGTGCGTAAAAGAGCGGCTTGGCAACACCTACATTTGCTCAAGCGATGATTACCTTCTAAACAATCCGTTTGAAGCATATGTTTGGAAAGCATTTTATTCTGCTCAATATGCTGAAGGCGCCACCAAAGAATGGTGCATTCAAACGGGAGCAATGGATAGAATCACCAATGTTACGATTGGCGGTTCCGATGCTTGGTATATGCTCGGACATGTCTACTTTGATAAAGCCTTCTCACTTGCATTTAAGCAGATTCTTGAAACGGAATATAACAAGCCCGAAACAACGGACAAGCTTTGGGAAGATCTATATATCGAGCACATCAAGGAGCTCGATATGGTGATCAAAAAGTATCCTGAGGGCGAGATTAACGAATTCGATTCTCTTGATGAGCTGCGTGTCTTTGATCCGCATTTTATCGAAAACGTTGACTCCGACATTTTCGATAACATCGAGCAAGTGCTCGGCTGTTCCAAATCAGAGATTCACGACGTTTATCCCCTTAAACAAGGCCTTACGAATCTATCGTGCCACTTTAGAACCAATGATGGAGAGTACGTTTACCGCCATCCGGGAGTCGGAACCGAACTGCTTATTAACAGAAATGGAGAAGTAGCCGCACTTAAACAGGCCAAGGAACTCGGCCTTGACGATACGTTCATTCATGAGGACCCAATGCGCGGTTGGAAAATTTCGAAGTTTGTACCCAACGCAAAGCAGCCTGATCCGCACGATGCTGCCCAAATGAATCGAATGATGCAGATGTGTCGTTCGCTTCACGAGAGCGGTGCAAATGTCGAAACCGAATTTGACTTCTACCTCGAAGCGAAGCGCTACGAATCACTTCTTCTGGAAAAAGGTCCCATCGACATTCCAGGCTACAGGGAAATGGCCGCCGAAATCGATGAATTGGAGCACTTTGTTCAGGCCGACAATGCGCCAAAATGCCTTTGTCACAATGACTTCTTTTACCTCAATTTCCTTATCGATGAAAACGACAAGTACTATCTCATTGACTGGGAATATGCTGGCATGAGCGATTACGCGAACGATTTTGGAACGTGCAGTGTCTGCTGTGAGCTTTCCGAAGATGAAGTCGACCGCGCGCTTGATGCATATTTTGGGCGCAAGGCAACAAACAACGAAATTGCGCATAACTATGCGCACATTGCCCTTGCAGGATGGTGCTGGTACCTCTGGTCTCTTCTGAAAGAAGCCGAAGGCGACTTCGTGGGCGAATGGCTCTATATCTACTTCAATTACGGTGCCAAATACCTCAAAAAGGCACTGGAGATCTATCGGAAAGGTGAGTAACGATGCAATTCGGCTTTTTTAGCGGTCTTCTTTGGGGCCTTGATACAGTAATTCTTGGAATCGGCTTGGCGCTTGCGCCCTATATTGGATCGGCGGAAGCGCTTGCATGCGCCTCCATTGCTGGATCCTTTCTCCATGATGCCTTCTGTGCAATTTGGCTCTTTGGCTACATGGGAGTCCGAGGCAGACTAAAAGACACGCTCGCTGCACTTAAAACTCGTTCGGGCAAGGTCGTCATCGCCGGCGCCCTACTCGGTGGACCTATCGGAATGACCGGCTACGTATTGGCAATTAATAACATCGGAGCTGCCTACACGGCAATCATCTCCGCCTTCTATCCCGCAGTCGGAGCATTCCTTTCCTTCGTACTGCTGAAGGAGAAAACGGGCAAAGGCCAGATTCTTTCCCTTCTCGTTGCTCTTTGCGGTGTAATGACGATGGGCTATCTATCGGCCGGATCGAGCGAAATTGCAAATGCCCCCCTCGGCTTACTCGGCGCGGTGCTTGCCGTTATTGGATGGGGATCCGAAGCGGTGCTGTGCGCATGGGGAATGAAAGATGATGCCGTTGATGACGAAACAGCTTTGCAAATCCGCGAAACTACAAGTGCGCTTGTTTATGGAGCGCTCGTACTCCCCCTCTTCGGAGCATGGCATTTCACGTTGGGCGCTATCCCAAGCATGCCCACATTGATTATTGCACTCGCCGGACTCGCAGGAACTGCATCCTATCTGTTCTATTACAAGGGCATTGCGGCAATCGGAGCAGCGCGTGCGATGGCTCTGAATATCTCCTATTCGGCATGGTCAGTGGTCTTTGGCCTGATCTTGCTTGGAACAATTCCCGACATGGCATCCGTAATCTGCTGCGTTGTAATTGTATGCGGAACAGTTTTGGCAGCCAGTAACTGGGACGAACTATTTGGACGTAAGAAGACGGCGTAGCTAGATTAACAAAATAGCAAAAGGGGAGAGCTCGTCGAGCTCTCCCCTTTTAGCATCATGGCTATTCAATTACCACGGCCTGGCTATCCATCTGTTGCCACGTGCCGAAGAACACTTGGGCATTTCGCGTAACATTGCCGTTAATCGAATCCGAAAGATAGACAATTCCCTGCTCGTCATCATAGCCTTTAAGGACTACGGCATGATTACCGCCCCACAGACCATAGGAATGCCCGTTATACCAACGCGCAGCATAACGGCCTCCTGGCCAACTTCCCCATTCGGTATTCCACATCTCAACAGGTTGACCACAGGTCAGCCTGTTCTTAATGGAAGAAATTGACGAGAAAGAAACGTCTTTTGCCTGCTTGCCACTTCCAGCAGCACGCAGAAAGTTATTACCAGCAATAGTAATCGCAGGTGCGACGCATCCCATGAGACCCCCGCTGCTACGCCTTGGATTGCCATCAAAAGCGGTAACAAAATTGCCATTGCTTCCCTTGGGCAAATAGTAATCCGCAATAATCGTCTTACCTAAACCGAAACCATAGTAGTTAAGCAAGTTTGTAAGGGCAACCGACTCACAGCCAGTAGGAAGTTCCGGGTACTGCGAATAGCACGGGACATCGACCCAAGCGCCAACCATTGCGCCGGATGAACTGAACTTGTAGTCAGTAGAGCCGATCCAATACCAACCGTTACTCAACATTACTCCCCCACGTGCGACATCAAGGTAATACCATGTGCCCCCAAGGGAAAGCCATCCCGTTTTCATCGCGCCAGAAGCGGAATCCAGCAAGTACCAGTTGCTGCCATCGTTAAGCCAGCCGGTCGCCATTCGACCATCCGGGTTAAAGTAATACCAAGACCCAGCAATTTGCTGCCACCCAGTCAGAATTACTCCACTAGCAGAACAATAATATCGAGCACCCTGACTCTCAATCCAACCAGTTCTGGCATTACCGTCGTCGTCAATCAGCTGGATTCCCGAATCGGTCATGATGCCTTTAAGGTCAATTGCGCCGCTGGATGACGAATGATACATCCAAGACCCATCACCGTTTGACCAGCAATTAGCCATCATCTTGCCGGTACTATTAAATATGTATTCACATGATCCGATAGTTTGAACGCCCGTGGCCATGGCGTGCGTCGAGGGATCGAGCCAGTACCACGCACCGTTTAGGTTGAGCCAGCCGGAGGCGAGGGCGCCGGAGCCCGTCGCGTAGTACCAGGTGCCGCCGTCGAGGACCCATCCGGTCGCCATCGCGCCGGAGTCATTGAACCAGTACGCGGAGCCGTGGCACGAATGGAGGCCCGTCGCCATGGCGCCGCCCGCGTCGGGCTCGAGCCAGTACCAGGAACCGCCGGTGTAAAGCCAGCCGGTCGAGGCGATACCGTCAGCGAACCAGTACCAGGAGCCGTCGACGAGGCCCCAGCCGTTAAGGGGGCCGCAGCTGCCGAAGTAGCGGCGGACGCCCTGCGCGTCCGTCTGGTAGCCCGTCAGCATGGCACCCGTCCGGGCGTCGAAGCAGTAGGGCACGCCGCCGACGGATACGGGGCCGCGCGCCAGCGCGCCGGAGCCAGTCGCGTAGTACCAGGTCCCGCCGTCGAGGACCCACCCGGTCGCCATCGCGCCGGAGGCGTTGAACCAGTACATGGAGCCGTTGCACTCGTAGAGCCCGGTGGCCATTACACCGCCCGCGTCGGGGTCGAGCCAATACCAGGCTCCGCCCTGGCGCAACCATCCGGTATACGCTTTGCCGTCAGAGGTTGCGTAATACCAAGTGCCCTCTTTTAACTGCCAGTAATAAAGAGAGACATCAACATACGCGTAATTCATATCAACATTTCCGCTAATACCAGAAACTTTTCCGCGGCTTGTATACTGCCAAAAGCTGTAACTGGCGGTATAGTGACATTGGGAGTTGTATTGAGCAATCCAATGATCCCAAGAACCGCTCTTAAATACAGGGTCGGTCAATATATTGTTAAACCAATTTAGGTTTGCATAAATGCCTGGCTTATATCCAGCACTAGAAATCTTATTACAGAATGTCTGAGCTCTAGATGCAATTCCGGATTGACGACCATCTGCAATAATTGTCTTGTCCTCAAGATCGTAATACACCGGTAGCCTAGGATTGTGCCCCGATAGGCAGTCAATCACCATGGACGCCTCATCGGCTGCCTGTTGATTATCAAAAGCATATGAATAGATATAGACGCCGTAAGGAATTCCGAGTCGCTCGCACTCAGAAATATTTCGATTAAATTGATAGTCAACTCGACCGCCCCAAGATGGAGCGCCAAATCCAACACGCAGAATAGCGAAATCGATACCAGAAGCCTTAACAGCATTCCAGTCAATACGTCCTTGATGCTCACTGACATCGATGCCCTGCGCCGTAGCCCCATCGGGAAGAATGTCCATGGACAATAAGGCTATTCCATCTTCTTCGGAAGAAACATCCTCTGCGACCAATTGTCCATCCTCATAACGCCAGGAATTCTCAACTAGGGACCGCGCAGCTTCCGCGTTCGAAGGAAAAACAAACACAGAAATGGGCGCAAGGACCATCAGCACCAACAATGCCGAAAATAACTTAAGATGTTTGCTCATGTAAACCTCGTCATTCGTTCTTGTTTGCGTCTAGCTTACAGCATGGCTGTGAAGGATTCCCGAACATCCAACTGGACAAGGCGCCATCTAGGACGACAAATAACTGCACGCAATACCACAATGTAAACAAGAACTTCCCAGCAGGGTGAAACCAAGGACTCCTGGTCCCTACTCTTTGCCCAAAGAATGCCGACATCAGTTAGCTTTCAAACCAGATGTCAAAAAGGCAGGGGGCCCAGAGAGTCCCCTACAACTCGGAATTCTAACGAATCAATATTACTTTCGATGGACCCAAAGCAGTCAAACCAGAAATACGGTTTCCATAACCGTCACTATGCCAAAACAAGTTTTCGCTCGGCGAATTGCCCCAGAAAAAGCCAATGTGGCTATCGTCCGCATATGGGTTGTAAGGATTGAAGAATACAATGTCCCCCTTACGAGCCAAACCGCTACGTAACAACTCATCAATAGAGTTGAAATAAGTCACGTTCGCACACGTATCGATAGCGTAGCCGTACCAACGATAAGCGTTTACGCAGCCGCCCCTTCCGGGACCTCCACTCCAAGGGGAATGGCTCTGCTCGGCGGCAATGGGAGCTAAATTCCCGCCCGCCTTCATATATGCATGCGATACAAATCCACCACAATTCATGCCCGTATAACCGTCCCAACGCGGATCACCCTTTGGGTACATGCACGTTTCCTGGCTGAGATGCGTGTCGTAGCGTGTTCCACGGTAATAGCCGTCGTTTTCGTGGCTCATAAGCCAATTGACCAAGCTGGACCTATTGACCCCCAAAACAGAACCAGACGTATTCAACCATGCACCACTTGCATTGAAGTAATAGTCAACGCCATCGATTTTCAGCCACCCGTTAGCAAACATGGCACCCGAAGGCTGGAGCCAGTACCACGTACCGCCGTCATTAAGCCATCCAGTTTTCATCTTGAATGTGGAAGGGTCCATCCAATACCACGCACCGTTGACATATTGCCAACCAGACTTAAGGACACCATTGGAAGATGCGTAGTACCAAGTATTGCCACTTTCGTCAGAAGCGTCTTTCGACATAATCCAACCAGACGCCACGTTAACGACACCATTCGCATCCGCATAGAAAACCGCATCTCCAATATGAATCACACCTGGCAATGAAGACGAGTCAGTACGATCAGCGACTACAGGAGATCCATCAGATGAAGTAGGCAACGGCTCGCTCAGTGCTCCAGACGAATTCGCCCATGCCATACCATCGTTCAAGTTGATCCAGCACGAAGATGCCATTGCACCGGAATCATAAGAAAAATAGCGCTTGCTTCCTACCGCAAATTCACCAGTACGCATTGCGCCGGATACATCATCAAGGTAATACCAGGCGCTTCCGGACTTTATCCATCGCCCTCGTTGAATAGCTCCGTTTGATGCGGCGTAATACCAAGTACCATCAGCAAGTGCCCAGCCTGTTGCCATGGCACCTGAGCTCGTAAGGAAATAGGTGGACGAGCCCACTTGCACAAAGCCCGTGAGCATAATATGGCTTCCTGGATCCAGGTAATACCAAGAATTCCCTAGAAGTAACCAACCTCCATGCAGTAAGCCGTTGGAGTCAGCGTAATACCAGTTGTTGTCAATAAGTGCCCACTGGGAGGATAGCATGGCCCCTGAACTGTTAAAGATATAAGAGGTGCCATTGCATTCATTCAGCCCGGTGGCCATAGAACCGTCTGCAGGATCAAGCCAGTACCAACGACCCCCATCCGAGAGCCAGCCCTTTACCAGAGCGCCAGAGCCGGAAAAATAATGCCAGACAGAAGCATCAAGATGCCATCCGATAAGCATTGCACCAGAAGAAGAGAATCCATACGTGGCTCCCCCAATCTGCAGCATCGCATCGTGGACCATCTTGCCCTCATCATCCAGCCAATACCAGTTGCTGCCGTCTGAAAGCCAGCCTTTTACCATGGCGCCAGAACCGGAGAAATAACGCCAAGCAGAAGTGGAGCCCGTAGAATCTAGGTACCAGCCGACACGCATTGCGCCCGAAGAGGAGAAGGCATACGTCGCACCCCCGACTTGAACCAACCCATCCTGAGCCATTCGACCTTCGTCGTCAAACCAGTACCAGCTACCGTCTATATGTCTCCAAGAAGAAACAGCGATTGTTCCGTCGGACAAGCCCCAACGCCAAAAACCAGCCCCTTCTTCGGGTGATATCCACCCCTGATGCCAAATAATTTGATTCGAAACCTCGGAAGGGGTCTCATTATCCACCTGAGAGTTCTGCTCGACAGCGAAGGTCGATTCGCGCTGAGCATCAACGCCTGACTCGACAGAAGCAATAGCAACGTTAGATGCGGGACCTTCGTCAGTGTTATTCGAATCAAGGGCGTATAACATCGAGGGCGAACCCAAAAGGAGCCCAAAAGAAATGAGGCCCGAAAAAGCCAGCACTCCGAATGACCATTTCTTCATAACAGCACGGTATCCAATCACGCAGCGGCCCCGTCGCTTCAGGGCAACGGGGCCTCAATCAAAACTAGCTCAGTAATGTGCTAGCCAATTTGCTGGCAGTTTTTGCACTCTCGTGAAGCGCCACGCCTCTGGGCCTCCTGAATAGAGATCTGCGAATAGCCCTTTGCGTCCTTACCAACGGTACGGCACTTATGCGTATGGTAAACATCGCTACCGTTCTTATACCAAACTAAACCGTAGCCCGGAATCCACTTGCCGTCCTCGCCGACATAGTAGGAGCCAACCCAGGCATTCGTAGCCATGGCACCGGAAGACTGGAGGTAGTAGTCGCCGACCCAGGCGTCGTGAGCCATAGCGCCGGAACCGCTAAAGTAGTACCAGGCGCCGCCGACCTGACGCCAGCCGGTGGCCATCGCGCCGGAGTCGCCGAACCAGTACCAAACTCCACCAACGTTAGCCCAAGAGTTAGAGGCCATAGCGCCCGAACCTCCGAGCCAATACCACGTGCCGCCATTGCTGAGCCAGCCGGTTGCCATGGCGCCCGAACCGCTCGCATAGTACCAAGAGCCGCCTGCCAAGAACCAGCCAGTGGCCATTGCACCGGAGTCGCCGAACCAGTACCAGGAGCCGCCGAGGCTGCGCCAGCTGTTAGCGACCATGGCGCCCGAGCCGTCGAGGTAGAACCACGTACCGCCGATGTTGAGCCAGCCAGTGACCATCGCACCGGAGGCATTAGTGTAGTACCAGGTACCCGAATCGTTGATCCAGCCAGTCAGCATGACCCCAGATTCGTTGAAATAGTACCAAGCCCCGCCGAGATTATGCCAACCGGTCAATAGCTCACCGTCGGAGGTCGCATAGGACCACTTTCCGTAGATGGAGTCGTAGAACCAGCCACTATGCTGCATGCGGCCATCGGCGTTGGCACCAGGGGTGTTCAGGAAGTAGTTCTTGCCGTCAATCTGAACTCGGCCGTATGCCATATCATGGTTTTCGGGATAGAAGTAATACTTGTCCCCACCGATAGACTGCCAGCCCGACACCGCGGTCCCGTCAGCGCCAAAATAGTACCAGACAGCTTCGTATTCGTTATGCCACTGGTTCGTGACCATGGCGCCAGTTTCGGGATCGAAATAGCGAAGGTTGCCGTCCTCGCACCGAACGAGTCCAGTCTTCGGACGACCGTCGGAACACCATTCCGTAATCGGTCCACCGCCTCCGCCACCGCCAGCAATATCAGCAAATGAGGGCACCGGGGCAACCGTCATGCAGGCAGCGGCAAATGCAACAACTCCCAGCACTGTTAGTCCGCGCCATCTTTCTCGAAGGTTTTTCATACGACATCCTTTCTCCGAGATTTAAGGCTCTCTTAAGTTATTTTTAAACTATCAATTCAGTATTTCAACGGGAAATCGATAAAAGGTGTCTTTGTGACTGCAATTTAAATATGAGTCGCCACACCTCAACCGTTACGCTAAATAGCTTCTGAGTCAAACCGAGCACAGAAGCGAACCAATTTAATTAATACGGCCACCTAAAAAATCCTGACACACGTTTTCGATATGACAAGAGCCGCTTCAACGAGGAGGACTTGAACCCCACCGCTCTTGCAGCTCTTGAGGATACTTTGCCGGATCTTGGAATTACTTCGCTCTAAAGCGAGAAGTACTCACTGTCGGAGGATAGGTTTGGTCCGAGCCACGGATCGCCTCCCAAGAAGAACTCAGGCCAGCGTTGCATGAACAGCGCCTGTTCACGTTTCCAGCGGCGCAGTTTTTCCTCGTTGGCCTCTTCCCTGCCGCGCGAGGTGAACTCGTAGTGGTACAGCTCTGCATAGGGCGTAAAGATGGTGCGGTAGCCGGCATCCCACACGCGCAGGCAAAAGTCAGCGTCGTTAAAACCGACGGCGAATTCCTCGTTGTAGCCGCCGACGCGCTCAAATACGTCGCGTCGCACCATCTGGCAGGCACCCGTCACGGCGCTAAAGTTGCCCGGGCGAACGGCACGGGCAAGATAGCCCTCGCGCTTTGCCGAGAAGTCCTGGTTGGCATGGGCAAGTGCGCCGCGCACGCCAACCAAAATGCCGGCATGTTGCACCAGATGATCGGCAAAGTAGAGTTTGGCGCCCACCACACCCGCATCGGGACGTTGCAGATAGCCCATCATCTCTTCGATAAAGTCGGGGCTTATGACCTCGGTATCGTTGTTCAGCAGCAGTAGATAGTCGCCCTTGGCATGCTCTACGCCAAAGTTGATGATCTGGGAGTAATTGAACTCGCCCGGCCAGTACACAACGCGCGCGATGCCCTTGCCTTCGGATGCTGCAGCCACGCATTCCGGCAGGGTTTCGTAATACGCAAACGTCTCCGGATCTTCACTGTTGTTCTCCACCAAGACGATCTCGTAGTTGGCATACGTGGCCTTCTGGGCGATCGACATCACACAGGCATCGAGCGTCTCAACGTGGTCCTTGGTGGGAATCACAATGCTCACCAGCGGCGCAGGCTCCGGCAGCGCATAACGCGTGCGGTAGACAAACGGCGTCTCGGTCTCCTCGACCGTTCCGCGAACGCCAAGCGAGTCAAAGTGACGCTGCAGCGCCAAACGACCGGCTTCAATGGCATACGGCTTGCTATCTGCAGAGCCATCAGCGGTAGAACCGGGATGCACGCGCCAGTGATACAGCACGTGGGCAATATGCTCAAACCGTGCGCCCGATGCAAGGCAGCGAAGCGTCAGGTCGTAATCCTGGGCACCCGCAACGTCTTCTGGGGACGTGCCAATGCGATCGATAAGCGCCTTCTCCACCATCAGGAAATGCGTCACGCAGTTATGGCTATAGAGCAAGTCTACATTGAGCTTGGTCTTAAAGACCGGCTGGCCCCACTCCCCCGTTTTCTGAAACATGTCCTCGTCGCAGAACAGGACCTGGGGACGCTCGCCCTCGGCAGCATTGTTCAGCGCGGCAACATAGTGGAACAACGCGTCCGGCTCCAGAATGTCATCGTGGTCCAAGAACGCGATGTAGTCGCCCATCGCTTGCTCAATACCCGCGTTGGTGTTGACCACAATGCCGCCGTTGCCGGGCAGCCCAAAGCGACGAACGCGCTCGTCGTGGGCGCCTGCCGCAAGGTCGGCAACCGCATCCCATTCAGGTGAGGCATCCATAAGGAGCAATTCCCAGTTGTCATAGCTCTGGGCTAGCACCGAGTCCAGCAGCTCGCGCAGGTAGACTCGATCGGTCTTGTAGCACGGCACCACAATGCTCACGAGCGGCCTATAGGCAAAGGCCGCCGAAGCGACACGCTGGCACGCCAAATCGCCCGGCTTTGCGCGATGCTGCTCAAACCAACGTCGATAAGCTGCGTCGTCTGCACGCGCGTCCTTCATACGGTTCCAGCTGTCGTCGACCATGCCGTTGTACAGGCGACCATCCATGGCGCAAAACCCGCTCTGGATCTGCTCTGTGGGATCGCTCACAATCGCGACAAAATCTCGTATATCCTGAGGCATCTCAACGCTCAGAAACGTTTTATTGACGCGGCATCCGTCCTGCTGCGGCACATCGACCTGCGACTCAAACACATGCACGGTGACATCGATGGCATTCATATGCGTATCGGAGATCTGGAACTCGGGTGCGCACTGGGGGTCTCCCGCCCAGGTAACCTCATAGCGCCACACCGCGCCGGAGTCTGCCGGCAAATAGCGAATGGCATCGATCTCGTAGCGACCGCAGCATTCGCCACGCTGCGCATCGCGGATAAGCGCGCACAGCGCAGGCTTTGCTTTGTAGTTAATCTTGGATTCCAGCTTGGCCACGCGGCTATCGAGGCGAATAGAGCCCAACCTTTGACCACCGGATGCAAAAACGACATCCATCGACGAGCCATCCAAAAACGGAAGTACCATGACGGCGAGCTCGCGCTCGTAACCGGAAACGGAAGGGCAAAGCGCCAGCACACGGCCATGATCGACCGGGAGCACCAGCGACGGCACACGAGAACCGCTCGTCGTCGCATGGACAAACGCTTGAGAACCCTCCCGCTCAATAAGCGCGGCGACATCCTGACCGGCAAAACGAAGCAGCACAAACAGACGGCCCTGGCTGCGGCAAAGTGCCAAACGTTTGATACTCATCTACACTTCTCGCTTTCCCAGGGCGTTCGCTGCCATGCGTTTGCAGGCACCCAGGCGCCCAAACCTCAAGACGTCGTAATCGAACATGAGCTTTTTGCACAAACGAGCAGCAGGGGCCTTACCGATAAGTGCCGCGCGCACCATGGCGGCAACCGAAGGAGCACATTGTGCGAGCGCAGCATCGTTGTCCACGGCAGAACCGTTAAGCGCCGCGGCAACGGCAGCAAACACTTTGCCGCAGTCCGAACCCAGCAACCTCAGCGCATCGTACAGCACCAGATCACACAGGAAGTACGCCAGGTCATCAGCATGCTGTGCGTCGAGACCGTCGCGCTGCCAGTCAGCCAGCATAGCGGAGTAAATCTTCACGTGCTCCAGCAGACGTGTCTCGTCGTCGTAGCGCATGGTGTCCATGAGCGAACCCTTGCGAGCCACGCGATAGTCGTACAACTTGTTCGAGATAAGCGCGGTCTTGTGCGAACGACCGTACACGGCAAAGTCGAAGACCTGGTCCTCGCCATACTTAACGGTTTCGTCGAACACGATCCCGTTGCCCAGCAAGAAGTCGCGCTTGCAGGCGGTGCGCCATGCAAAGGGACGAGACGCTTCCTTAAACAGCAGGTCGGAGCTATAGCCCTCAAACGACACATCGCGCGGGCTAAGCACATAGTTAAGCCACGGATACCCCGCCTCCAGCGGATACGGGTTCGCGCCAAAGGTCAACACGTCGCAGTCCTCGCGCTCAAAGGCATCGACGATCACGCGGCATGCATCGGGCGTAAAGCGGTCGTCGGAATCCAAGAACGCGACAATAGGCGCCGTGGACGCGGCGATGCCTGCATTGCGCGCGCTCGACAGGCCCCCGTTCTCTTTATCGACCAACGTAAAGCGCGCGTCCTTTTCGCAATAGGCAGCCGCAATATCGCGCGAACCGTCCGGCGAGCCATCGTTGACCAGCACGCCTTCCCAATCGGGCATGTCCTGCGCAAGCAGGGAGTCCAGGCACCAGGCCAGGCACTCCTCCACCTTATAGATGGGAACGACAACGGAAATCTTGGGGGTAGTCATAGCCAAGTGCTCCTACTGTGCGGCCGGCACGTCATCGGGATGCGGATTATCGCCGTAGGTGCGCTGATACGTCAGCACGCGCCAGACCAGCGGCAGGCCGCCAATCTTAAAGTAGTGCTTAAACGTATTGAGCTTGCCGGGCTTCTTAAAGTCAAAGCGCGAATCGATATAAGCACGGGGCGACTTGACCATCAGGCGCAAGTCGGTCTCGCCGCGCGGATCGAACAGCGACAGATCAAAGCGACCGGCATCCCAATCGGCCTTGAGCTCGGGCGAAGCCTTCTCCCAAAACTGCTCGCGCAGCTCATCGATCAGACGCTCGTCATTCCAGCGATACGTATCGACCTTCATGCGCATTAAAATGCCCTGGAGCTGAACCTTGAGCTCGGGACGTTCATCCAAAAAGCGCTGCATCTCGGCGTATTCGTCGCACACGCAAAATACCTTGTTGGGCGAATTAACTGAACTCTTCTCGTTGTCTTGGCGATAGCACAAAATGGGGTCCGCGATAAACGCTGCACGCTCGGCGCATGCCCAAACCTTAAAGTTAAAGCCTGCGTCCTGATACGAGGCGCCCGGCGTGGGAAGGAACCGAATCTGATTGTCGTTGAGGAACTCGCGCCGATAGATGGCCGACCAAATGGAAGGTTTGCGGTAGAAGATGCCCGGGCGATCGACGGGGCGATACGCGGCGCCCGTCATATACTCGCCGATGATCCCAAACAGCTCACGGCGCTCGCTGGGCGTGGACCAATACAGATAAAAGTCGCCCTTTACCACATCGGCATGCTCAGCATCGGCCTTGGCGACCAGCTTTTGGAGCGAATCCTCAAACATAAAGTCGTCGGACTCAAGAATGCCCACGTACTCACCGCGCGCCATCTCCAGACCGCGGTTCATCGAGTCGCCGTAGCCGCTGTTGGCTTTGTCGATCATCTTTACACGGGGGTCGCGCTCCATGTACTCGCGGATGATATCCGGCGAGCTATCGGTGGAACCGTCATTGATACAGATGATCTCGATGTCCTCGAGCGTCTGCGCCACGGCGGAATCGAGGCACTCGCGCAGATAGCGCTCGACATTGCAAATGGGGACAAGCAGCGAAACTTTAGGGGTATCAGAGTTCTGCAAGAGAACCTCCTGTTGAATAGCGTGTAACAGGGTTATTTTAGCAGCCGGGTTGCGGCGGGCGGCAGCGCTTGGAATTAGATAAAGCGCTCCAGACAGGCTTTGAGACCGCGAGTCGAAAGATAGAACAGCGTGGCGTCTGCCATCGAAACGCCCGAGGTCGCCGCAACGAGCTTGTGGGCAACACGCCGAACGGCGCCCTTAGCAGGCATATCCGCCCACGCCGTTCCCAAAAACGTCGTGAGATCCATGTTGACGCGAGCCGCCACGCGATGGAAACCATCGGCATCCAAGCGCGCCAGGTCGAACACAATTAGGTCTAAAAACCAAGTTATCAGCTCGCCGGGGCACAGGTCCAAAAGACCGTAGGCCGCCCAGTCCTCCAAGACCTCCTCGAGCATCCTCATGTGGGCGTCAAGCTTTTTGGCGCGAGCATCGGCACTGTTGAACTCGTGCGTCGCCGATTCACTCTCCATCACGTAGTGGTAGAACTTGTCCGGCATGACGACGGTCTTGCGGGCAAGCGCATAAGCCGCAAATTGGAAGACGACGTCCTCGCCCAAAGCCAAACCGGGGGCGAAGCGAATGCCTTCGCGATTGAGCAGCTCGCGCGAAAAAGCCGCACGGCAGGCATAGGGCTGCGCATTCGAATGGAACAGCAGTTGGGGATCACGGGCGCCGAAGGTACCGGCTTTGGGGCTCATGAGTTGCTGGACGCGTTTGGGGGCAGCATCGGCAGGTTCACAGACGCCGCCAAAAACGGCGGCCTCGGCATCCGCAGACTCCATGACATGCAACACGCGCTCGACCGTCTGGGCATCGATGTAATCGTCGGCGTCCACAAAAAAGACGGTCTCGCCCTCGGCGGCATCGATGCCGGCGTTTCGAGCGCACGAGACACCCTCGTTTTTCTGGTCAATCACCAGCACACGTCCGTCGGTCTGTGCCATTTGATGCAAGACGCTCAGGGAATCATCAGTCGATCCGTCATTGACACAAACGACCTGAATCGAGCGCTCGGACTGTGCCAACAGCGAGTCGAGGCATCGCTGAATCGAGCGTGCCGAGTTGTATACGGGAACGACGATGGTCGCTTTGGGGGTCGAAGCCTCTCCCATGTCGACCTACCCCCTCAGCGATTCGATGAGGAAGGCGGCGACCACGCCTGGGCCTCCAACCGAGGCGTAGTATTTGGCGCGTCCCAGGGCGCCGTCCGTCGCAAAGTGCGGGTGCTCGTCCACCCAAGCTTCAGGGTCTTTGAGGATCGCAGCAAGATTCGCGCGCTTCCACGGCTTAAGGTCGTCCAGCGAAAAGTCTCCTGCGTCCAAGGAGGCCTGGAACTCCTTGGTCATCTGGACCAGGAACTCTTTATAGAACTTAGGCGCCAGGCGCACGTAGTTCCACATGTACGAATCGTACTTAATGAGCTGATTGAACTTGAGCATGCGCGCGACATCGCCGCTTGCGTGGTCGCGGGCATAATCCTCTCGAATCCAACGCTCAATCTCGGCATACTCGGTATTGACGCAAAAGACCTTAGCCGAAGAATTGACCGAGGAATTCTCGTTGTCTTGGCGATACGACAACACGGCATCATGCAGGTAAACAGCCTTATCGGCGCACGCGATCACCTTAAAGGCGAATGACGTGTCCTGAAAGGATGCCCCCGGAGTCGGCAGGAACGTAATGCCGTTGCGCTCAAGAAAATCGCGACGGTACACGGCCGACCAAATCGACGGCTTTTGCTTAAAGAACTGCGTCGTATCGCTCGGGTGCACCGGCTTGCCACAGTCCTTGGCTTTAAACATCTCGTGCAGCGAACGGCGCTCCTCGGGCTTAGACCAGTAGAAATCAAAGTTCGCCTTCGCAAAGTCGGCATTATTGCTATCGGCGGCCGAGACAAGCTTTTCGAGTGCGTCGGACGCCATAAAGTCATCGGACTCCAAGATGCCCACGTACTTGCCACGCGCCATCTCCAGACCGTGGTTCATCGAGTCGCCGTAGCCGCTGTTGGCTTTGTCGATCATCTTGACGCGCCCATCGCGCTCCATATACTCGCGGATAATCGCCGGCGAGTTGTCGGTCGACCCGTCGTTAATGCAGATAATCTCAATATCCTTGAGCGTCTGCGCCAGGGCGGAATCGAGGCACTCGCGCAGGTAGCGCTGAACATTGTAAATGGGAATAAGCAGCGACAGAACAGGGCTGCCAGAGGCGTTAGTAGACAAATGTGCTCCTTAGGAAATACCTGTCGTTTCATGGTATCAAAGGGTCAGCGCGCCAGCGGGCGTTTATATAATCTATGGAGCCCGCAGAGGCAAACCGATAAGAAAGGACGTCATGCAGCCCAAAGCCGCACGCAACATACCCATCGAAGCGCTGCGTTTGGTCGCGGTCGCCGGCATCGCGGTGTTCCACACCTTTCAGTGGACCTTCCAAGCCGTCTGCGTCGGCGCCGTGGAATATGCCCCACTTGCGATGTTCCCCTATTCCGGCGTGCTCGGTTTTATTAACTTGCTGGGCTGCTGGGCCAACGAGGTCTTCTTTATGATTTCGGGCTATTTTCTCATCGCTTCGGCCGAGCGTGCTTGGGACGGTGGAGCAACATGGAAGTCGCAAATGCAACGGACGGCGCAGCGCCTGGGCAAGGTCATTTTGCCCACTGCGTTTTATTGCCTCGTGGCGCTCGCGTGGTCCACGGTCGTCTCACCCATTCCCGATGTTACCCTCAATACGCACTACTGGTACACGCTAGGCCTTGAGTTTATCTGGGTCTATGCCGCCACGGTCTTCATGGCGTCATGGTTTGGACTGGCTAAGAGTCGACTCCCCCAGAAAACCTACAAGACGACGGTCATCGCCGTTGGCATCCTCGCATTTGTTGTTAACGGGTATTTAGCCGCTATGAGTGCGACAAGCGCCGGCGAGTTTTCTTGGCTCCAAAAGCTCATGAGCGCCGTCACGTACATTATCGCGTTTTTGATCGGCGGACTGCTCCGCGACGTAACCGGCGCCATGGATTCGGACAAGGCGGGCGCCTTAGGCACGCGGTCGCTCGCAGCGGTTTTGGTGCTCGCCACCATCCTGGAAGGAGCACTCTCCTTCACCGGCAACCTCACGGCGATGGCAGTCCTCTCCTACAAATCAACCTCGTTGATCTCGTTTGCCCTCGCTGCCGCCTCTCTGCTCTTTGCGGCGACCCGGCGCAGGGCCTCAGGCAATCCACGGACCGCAGGTGTCATCGTCACCTTATCGACCGCCACGCTTGGTTTCTATGTGATGCAGTCGCTCACCAGTAGCCTGTGGCGTCCCGTCTTCAATACGTTGCTCGCAAACATACTGATCAGCCAAAACAGCCCGGCAGCTATATGTATCGTCACGGGTATCGTCATTAGCATCGTCTTTGCTCTGGCACTTCTCATCATCGATGCAGCTAGAAGTCTTATCGAACGCAAGCTCAAGAGGCAATAGACACGCTGCCGTCAGACGCTAAAGCCGCTACAGCCGTGGCAGGTTCCTGCGTTTTATTCAAAGCTTGCCGCCAAGGTGCGCCGAGCCTTTACAATAGGACAGTCCCAAGGACGTATTCGATAGCTTCCGCGCTGCACTCGCCCGCCGCGCGTGAAAGGATATATTGCCCCATGCCTTCAACCCTTCCCGCTCCCATCGATAAGCTCGCCATTGTCGTCGTTACGTACAAGCGCCAGGAACTCCTGGCCAACTTGTTCGACTCCATGACCGAGCTCACGGCAACGTCCTGGCGCATCGTGATTGTCGATAACGAGAATTCGCGCGAGACCGAGGCCATGTGCACCGCATTCAACGAGCGCCTGGCCAACCTGTGGGGCACCGACATCGAACAGCCCGACGCGAAGGGCGGCACCGACCGCGTCATCTACGCACCACAGCTCGAAAACGGCGGCGGTGCAGGTGGCTTCTCCGCTGGCACCAAATGCGCCTACGACCTGGGCGCCCAGTGGTTCTGGGTGATGGACGACGACGTGCTCGTCATCCCCGAAGGCATCGAGCGTCTTGCCAAGTGGACCGACCGCTACGATGTCATCCAGGGTTCGCGCCTAGACTTTGACGGCGGCGCCTTCTTTTGGCAGTACCAGCTCATCCTTTCGCTCGGCATTCCCAACCCAGTCGCCAAGTGGGACTTGGGTCCAGAGGGTTATCGCGCCATGAACCAGCTGTGCTTTGAGGGCGGCATGTTCTCGCGCCGCGTGGTCGACAAGATCGGCCTGCCCGACGCGCGCTTCTTTATCTACGGCGACGATGCCTGCTATGGCTACGTGGCCAGCCAGCACTTCCCCGCCGCCGTTGTTGCCGACGTGGTGCTCAAGCGCGCCCGCGCCGTCTCTAACTGGGACATCGCCGGCAAACGCCAGCTCAACTCCACGAGCGACACCAACCGCTACTACATCATGCGCAACCGCGGTTATCTGGCACGCTACATGCAGATCTACGGCGACTACCACCCCGTGCTGTTCCGTCTGGGCAACGCCGCGACCTTCTGCAAGGAATTCATTCGCCTGGTTGCGGTCGATAAGTGCTTTAAGACCGGTATTCCGGCGCTGCGCCGTGGCATGAAGGACGCCCGCAAGATCGTCAAGGACCCCAACTGGAAGCCCATGCCGCCCATGAAGGACGCGGAGTAGTAAAGGGCTTTCGTCATCCCCTATAACCGCTGGCACACCACGGACACACGCTGCCCGTCAAAGCCAAAGCCCCAGCGCATGCGTCCAATGGCGGGGCGTGGCACACGGATTTCGTCGATGCCGTCGCGCTCTATGTCGAGCAGCGCCTGCACGGCCAGCAATTCCAGGCCCAGCGCATCCACACCGGGGTCATACATCATGTTGATCGTTATCAGCGGACGTTCATCGAGCATACCGATCGTATCGGCTATGTCGAACACGGCGCCCGTGGGAAAAACCTGGATGTCCCAGCGATCCGCGCCACACTTTCGCCTCGAGGCAGGATTGGCATAGCCAGGCAAGCCAAAGCAGAGCCCCTGCAAGAGCAGATGATATGGCAGCGGCGTATCTGGGTCGGTCTCGCCGATTCCCGCATCTCCCAAGATGCGGCTTAGCGCCCGCCTCACGGTATCCTCGTTCCCATGGCACAGCCCGTCGCGAAACACATCGACGTCTCGAATGTCTTCTGCAGCGCACTCAAACCACTCAATAATCACTAGACGCAAGGCCTGGCGAAGCTCGTTATTGGGCAATCGCAAAGCACGGAGGCGATCGCCATGCTCTGGCTCCTCAGTCATATCCGTCGTGAGAAAACCGGACAGATACAGCGCTGTCCACATGCCATCGTCAGGCGAGACATCTGGCTCTGCAGTGCCCAAACAAAGCGGGACCTCAGCGCACCCATGGGCCTCGAGCAAATCAAACAAGACCGAAAGGCGGTCGAGATTCCACCCGGCAACTACCCTACTCAGGCAATCGGCATATCCATACAGATCGGCACGCACAGGCGCCGTGCAGCCTCGGCCCAGAAAACCGATCACACGCTCTGGACTCGAGCAATAGGCCCTGCCAAACCGATACCCCTCGAGCCATTCACGCGCATCATCCAGGTATTCCTCGCGCCCAGCATGATTCAAAAGAGCCTCGACCTCGGCATCCGAAAAACCGAACCATCGGTCACACCACGCCGACAGCGGCGTCGTCAGACAATACGAGCAGCAGTGCAAAGAAAGCGCCGCTACGGCAGGGCCGGGATACTCCCCCATCAGACACGCCAGCCGCAACGAATCGCGCGCAGTGGCAATGGCGTCGAACAGCACGCGATCGAGCAGCTCCGCCGGACCGGCTACGGAAACGTCCCTCGCGCTCGCACGGCGAGACCACGCCGCATCGTACCCATCAACGAGCAATACAACCTGCCCATCGCAGGCCATCTCCAGCAGCTCAATGAGCACACCGAGCACCGAGTCAACCTCATCCTCGCTCGCCGCGCCACGCGCAACGCGTTCGATGTGACGTACCTTGTCTCGAGCTAAATCCGGAGCCTCCAAAAGCGCCAGCAGGCGAGCGCACTCGTCCGAAAGAGCATCGCGCACGACGTCGGCAACATCGGTGCCACGCCTCGCAGCGCCAGAAAAGTCCAGCGATATCACCGGATAGCAAGCGTACTCATCCCGATAGCGCCCGCCGTCCGCATCCCAAATCTGAGCATCGGCAAACAAAAGCTGACCAGCGCGACCGACCGCTGGACGCTCCAGAAAAGCCCTGAGCATCGACAGGTTCATGCTCTTGCCAAAACCCTCGGGTCGACAGCACACCACAACGGACGCGTCGCAGTCCAACACATCGGCAATAAACATGGTCTTGTCGACCAGCGTGCAGCAACCAAGAGCCTCCGCATAGTCGTGCATGCCAATGGGCAAAGCCGCATCGTCGGCACAGCCGATCAAACGCACGCCAAAGCCGTCAGCACAACCATTATTTGCCTGTTCAGACACCAAAACGTTCCCCCTAAATCGCAGCACGATGCCAATTGTAATGACCGCATCGCATGTACCGATGTCGCCGCGCAAACATATCGGGCAACGGTAGTAACAAGAGGTGTGAGGGGGCACAATTAATCGTTGCACAACAAAACGGGGCCCGATACATTCGCACCGGACCCCGTCCCGACTATTTAGTTATCTGGCAACTGAGAGCCTACTCCCCCGAGTCGTCCTCCCCAGAAGCCTTCTTCTGCTGATCGAGCTTATGCTTACCACTTACGATAGACGTAGCGCCCAGCGTGGCCAAGCTCGCGCTGGCAAGGCTCGCCATAACGATAAGGTCGCCCGTCTTGGGCATGTTACCGCCCGAAGTCTTAGTCGTTGTAGTGGTGGTTGTAGTGGTCACCGTCTTGGAGTCATTTTGCTCTTGGTTCTGGTTGTCGGTGTTGCCTTTACTGCTGTCCTCGCCCTGCTGCTTTCCGTCCTCGGTCTTGTCCTTGTTCTTGTCCTTCTCCTCAGATTCAGACTTCTTGTCCTCGTCCTTCTTCTGAGCGGACTTGTCGTCCTTCTCATCAGAGCTAGAACCCTTATCGGATTCAACCTTCTCGGAAGCCTTATCCTTGGAGTCGCCCTTTGCGGCTTCGGTCTTTTCCGTGGAAGCCTGATCAGAGTTGTCCTTGTTCTGGGCCGAGCCGTTATTGACGCCAGCCATCAGCGAAGAACCCAGCGTAGAACCAAGCTGCTCGGAGAAAGAAGGCTTCTTGTCCGGCGAAGCAACGGGAGCGTCCGGCGCCTTATTCGAGTCGTCCTTGGAAGCATCGGAATCAGGGGTTGCGTCAGAGCCAGAGCCGTTGTTAGAGCCGGTGTCAACGGACGAATCGCTCGAGCCGGTGGATGAGTTAGAGGTGTCAGCGTCGGTCGAACCAGAAGCGTCGCTGTCCGTATTGCCGGCAGAGCTTGAAGACGAATCGCCCGCAGCAGAGCCGTTCGAATTGGAGCCGTTCGAGGTAGAGCCGTCGTTGGTAGTGCCACCAGCAGAGCCATTACCGTCAGCATCGGTCGAGGGCGCATCCATCCTGTCATCGTTGGCATCGTCACTCGAGTCGTCATTCGAATCAGGTGTCGGCGAGGGCGCCGGTGTAGGCTCGGGCTGCACGGGCGTCGCAGCGGCAGCGGCCTCGTCCTCGGCGATATAAGCCAAGCAGTCCTTCAGCTCATTCTTATAACGGTTCTTCCAGCCCTCATGATACTGGGGCTGGCTCGAATACTTGGTGGCGACATTGTTGACCACGCTATTGGAGAGCGCCGTCACAAACTCACGGTCAGTCATATCATTAGAAAGATTCGCCCAGCGGAAGAAGTCCCTGCAGCCACCGGTGCCGCACATGTTGGTAATGCTCCACACCATGCCCTTGACGCAATCGGCACGGCCCGAAATATCAATACCAAGGCCGCTCTTGAGCCACGCCTCGGTCACCGCATAGTACGAGTTGTACGCATAGGCATCTTGAAGTGCTGAGAACTCAACAGGATCGGTGTTGTACGCACCTTGGAAGGCATCCTGAGCGATACGGCCCAACTCGGTGAGCTGGCCGTTCTCGTACATGGCATTGCTCGTGTTGGAAATCTCGCTGCCGCGATCAATCGCATCCTTGAGCATGCTGTATTTTTCAGGGTTGTAGTTGTAGGCCTGCTTCATAAACGGGATGAGCGACCAACGGCGGTCGAACTGGTAATAGCCCAGCGCGTTATAACCGTCGCCATACGAAAAGCCCTGGTTATAGTTGCCATGGCTCTCATATTTGGTGAAGTACTTCATCTCGGGAGTCACGTTGACAAACGAAACGCCCTGGACCGACCTCAGCACGCCCGAGAAGGACTGCTGGGTGTAAAGGCCCTTATCGATATCGGTGGCATCCGAGGCAACGCCCGGCGTGGGCTCCTCGGCAGCGGCGGGCGCGGGCGCGGTAACGGCGCCAAACGAAAGCGCCAGCGTCAGGCCCGCGACAATAGCAGAATGCTTGGGCTGCATAAGATCCTCCCTGCATTGGTATAGTTAAAGTGCAGTTTGCAAAGATAGAAATAAGTATTGCAGCTCGCCCGTTGTTGCACAACAACCCCTCGGTAAACGGCAACAACCCTCCGCGAAATCTTAAGTAATTAAACAAACTGGTCGTCGGGCGCCATCAGAAGCTCGCCGTATCGCTCCATCAGCCCGTCCCTCAACTGACAGAAAGCGGGAATATAGACGTTCAAGATGCGCTGAATCAAATCTTGAGCGAGCTTGTTGTCGTAGATATGGACGTTCGTATTGCGGTCTCTGAGCATATCCAGCCAGGCTGCCTCATCAATAAAGTCGTAGAATCGGTAGGACTCCTTCAAGATGGCACGAGGAGACCCCGACGCGGCAAGCGTGGCGCCCTCATACTCGAGCAGACGCTTAAGGAGCTTCCAGCTCAGTTCAAATTGAAGATTGAACTTATTAATCAATCCACTCTGAACAAAATCATTGTTGAGATCCTGATTGGGCGCATCCTCAAGATTCGCCAAGGCGCTAACAAAGTTCTCATATTTTTTCATACAGAATCACACCATCCTTGGCAATCTCATCGAGCAATTGCTGCGATAGGGACTCGTCGAGATTGACGACATCTACATCTAAAAGAGTATCAAGATGTTCCTCGATCAAATATGAGAAACGGCCGAAATCCCGGCAACCTGCTACGGCGATGTCAATATCGCTCTTGGGCAAGTTGTCGCCTCGAGCACGAGAACCAAACAACACGACCTTCTCGGCGTCACATTCCCGAGCAAAAACTTCGATTTGCTTGTACACCTTGTCGAGAGATGCCATTTGCACCCCTACAGCTTAATGTCAAAGTTGATTTCGGGGACGGCGGCCAGGTCGGCCAACGTCACGCCGTCGACGTACTTTTCGATCACATCGTCCAGGCCGCGCCAGAACTTGACGGTGGAACACAGGTCACTGCGGGCGCAGCTGTTGTCGATGCCGTCGCACGCCACGGGCGCCGTGCTGCCCTCGACAGCGCGCAGGATGTCGCCGGCACGCACCTCGACCGGGTCCTTGGCCATCATGTAGCCGCCGCCCTTGCCGCGCACGCTCTTAAGCAGGCCCGCCTTCATAAGCGGACGAACCAGCTGCTCCAGATACTTTTGCGAGATATGCTCGCGGTCGGCAACCTCGCGCAAGGCAATCTTGCCCTCGGCGTCGCCCAGCGCCGCGATATAGATCATTAACCGGAGGGCATAGCGGCCCTTGGAAGAAATGAGCATACCTACCCTCCCATCGCATCTGGGACAACATAACCGGGTTTGTTTGTCCCAAATTTAAAGTAAGTGGGACAAACACAACAGGTTATTTTGTCCCAGAATTTGAAAAGTCGAGTGGATTAGTCGGGTTTTTCCTTGACTAACGCCGAACCCATAGTAACTTTATTCCGAGAAGATTCCTAGGGTTTAGTACACCTATGAGTACACCATATACAGAGAGGGACAGCATGAGCGCAAATCCGCTGCTTTCCATCGAAGGTCTGACCGCCTCCGTGGACGAGAAGACCATCCTCCACAACGTCAACCTCAACGTCGCCGCCGGCGAGACCCACGTGTTGATGGGTCCCAACGGCGCCGGCAAGTCCACCCTCGGCCACCTGGTCATGGGCGACCCCGTTTACACGGTCAACGACGGCCGCATCGTCTTTGACGGCCAGGACATCACCGAGCTCACCACCGACAAGCGCTCGCGCGCCGGCCTGTTCCTGAGCTTCCAGGCCCCGGTCGAGATTCCGGGCGTGCCGCTGTCGAGCTTTTTGCGCGCCAGCATCGCCGGCCGCCCCGGCCTGGAGATGAAGGGCAAGGAATTCCGCCGTCGCGTCAAGGAGCTCGCGGCCGAGCTCAACATGGATACCGCCTACCTCAACCGCGAGTTGGGCGTAGGCTTCTCGGGCGGCGAGAAGAAGAAGGTCGAGATGCTCCAGCTTCTGCTGCTGCAGCCCAAACTCGCCATCCTGGACGAGACCGACTCAGGCCTGGACGTCGACGCCCTGTCCACCGTCAGCCACGGCATGGACGCGTACCGCAAGAGCTGCGACGGCTCCATGCTCATCATCACGCACAACACGCGCATCTTGGAGCACCTGGATGTCGACCGCGTCCACGTTATGGTCAAGGGCCACATCGTGCGCGAGGACGATGCCTCGCTCATCCCCTGGATCGACAAGAATGGTTTTGAGACCTTCGAGCGCGAGGCCGCCGAGCAGCGCGCCCAGGCCGAGGCCGCCGCTGCCGAGCAGCAGGCGTAAAGGGGCGACGCAATGACCAAGAACCGCACCGAGGTCGCGGACATCGACCGCAGCCTCTACGACTTCACCTATGGCGAGGAGGGATTCGAGCGCCTCGACGCCGGCATCACGCCCGACATCGTGCGCGAGATCAGCGCAAAGAAGGACGAGCCGCAGTGGATGCTCGACCTGCGCCTCAAGTCCCTCGAGATCTTCAACCGCTTCCCCGACCCGACGTGGGGTCCCTCCATCGAGGGCCTGGACATGGACAACATCGTCACCTACGTCAAGCCCAACACCGACCAAAAGCACGACTGGGAGTCGGTGCCCGACGACATCAAGAACACCTTTGAGCGCCTGGGTATCCCCGAGGCCGAGCGCAGCTACCTAGCGGGTGTCGGCGCGCAGTACGACTCCGAGCTGGTCTACCACAACATGCAGGACACGGCGTCCAAGATGGGCATCGTCTACTCCGGTATAGAGGAAGCCCTGCATGACCCGCAGTGGGAGCCGCTCATCCACGAGAAGTTTATGACGCTCATCCCGCCCACCGACCACAAGTTTGCGGCCCTGCACGGCGCCGTGTGGTCGGGCGGCTCGTTTGTCTACGTGCCCAAGGGCACCAAGTTGGACTTCCCGCTGCAGAGCTACTTCCGCCTTAACGCCAAGGGCGCCGGCCAGTTTGAGCACACTCTCATCATCGTCGAGGACGATGCCGACCTGCACTTCATTGAGGGTTGCTCTGCGCCCAAGTACAACGTGGCCAACCTCCACGCCGGCGCCGTCGAGCTCTTTGTGGGCAAGCGTGCGCACCTGCGCTACTCGACCATCGAGAACTGGTCCAAGAACATGTACAACCTCAACACCAAGCGTGCGCGCGTGGACGAGGACGGCGACATCGAGTGGATCAGCGGCTCCTTCGGCAGCCACGTGGGCTACCTCTACCCCATGAGCGTGCTCAACGGCCGTCGCGCCCGCTCGAACTTTACTGGCATCACCTTTGCCGGCGCCGGGCAGAACCTCGACACCGGCTGCAAGGTCGTGCTCAACGCGCCCGAGACCTCGGCAACCGTCGAAACCAAGGGCATCTCCAAGAGCGGCGGCATCCAGACCTTCCGCAGCTCTATCGTGGCGACACCCAAGGCCGAGGGCTCCAAGGCAACCGTGAGCTGCCAGTCGCTGATGCTCGACGACCAAAGCCGCTCCGACACTATTCCGGCCATGGACATCCGCGCCAAGAACGTCGACATCGGCCACGAGGCCACCATCGGACGTATCGGCGACGACAAGGTGTTCTACCTGATGAGCCGCGGTATCTCGGAGGAAGAAGCCCGTACCATGATCGTCAACGGCTTTGCCAACCCGGTCTCCAAGGAGCTGCCGCTGGAGTACGCCGTCGAGATGAACAACCTGATCAAGCTCGAGATGGAAGGAGCGATCGGATAATGAAACAGGAAACCAACACCGTTGCTACCACGCTCGAGCAGGTCAACGCGATGCCGGCTGCCACTTGGGGCTGGCTGAAGATGAATCAGACCAAGCTCGAGCTCTCTGACGAGCTTGCCGCCGCTCCCGCCGAGACCGTTAAGGTTGAGGGCTTGGACGAGCAGTTTGCTGGCGTGGCAGACGCGTTCGACGCCGCCATGGACGCCATGGCCGAGCGCTTCCCCGAGCGCCGCGCCTCCGCGCCCGGCGATGCCGCCGACCGCGCCCGCATCACGCCCGAGACCGAGCTCGACGTGCCCGCAACCTCCGTCTACCAGGCCGGCGCCATTAAGCTCGAGGAAGAGCTCTCCCCTGCTGAGGCCTTCGAAACCGGCATGGGTGAGCCTGCCTACGCCTACTTGGCCGAGCACGCTACCAAGCGCATCGTCATCGATGTACCCGCATACAAGCACGCCACGGTTACCGTGCGCGTGAGCGGTGTCAATGCAGCCGCGGCCATCGCCGCCATCGACGTCGTCGCCCGTCCTCAGTCAACGCTCGATCTGCTTATTGCCCTGGACTCTCCCGTTGCCGGCCAAGGCGTCGTGGGATCCGTGCTACGCGTGTGCGCCCACGAGTACGCCACCGTCAACGTGACCTGCACGCAGACGCTCGACGATAGCTGGATCGCGCTCGACGACACCGGCCTGTTCCTGGACGAGGGCGCGCGCGTCAACGTGCAGCACACCGTCCTGGGTGCCGGCGCCAGCGCCACCGGCCTTGCCGGCGACCTGCTGGGCGATACCGCCAAGGTCACCATCGATACTGACTACCTGGGCGCCCGAGAGCAGGTGCGCGACTTTAACTACGAGCTGCGCCACCGCGGTCGCAAGACCGAGTGCGAGATCGACGCCAACGGCGTGCTGACCGGCACGTCCAAGAAGGTCTACCGCGGCACCATCGACCTCGTGCACGGTTGCAAGGGTGCAACCGGCACCGAGCGCGAGACGGTGCTTTTGGCCAACAAGGGCGTCGACAACAAGACCGTTCCCGTCATTCTCTGCGACGAGGACGACGTCGCCGGCAACCACGGAGCCACCATCGGCCACGTCCGCGACGAGCAACTGTTCTACCTCGCCTGCCGCGGCCTTGACCAAAACGCCGTCGAGGACCTGTTCGTCCGCGCCAAGCTGGAGGACGCCGCACTTTCCGCCACCGACGAGCGCACCCGCGCCGCCGTCGTCCGCCTGGGCAACAACCTGATCGATAACTTTGAAGAGGAGCTCGCATGATCGACACCGAGCACGTTAAATGCGATACCTGCACCGCCCCCGAGCCCATGGAGCTCGACGCCAGCGACGAGGCTTCGCGCGGCTGGCCCACTGTGGACATCGAGACCAACCCCTACAAGGGCCAGTTCCCGCTGTTCCAGCAGCACCCCGAGATCGCCTTCCTCGATAGCGCCGCCACCGCGCAGCGCCCTGCCTGTGTGCTCGACGCCGAACGCGACTTCTATCAGCGCATGAACGCCAACCCCCTGCGCGGCCTGTACTCGCTGTCCGTCGAGGCCACCGACGCCATCGCGAAGGTCCGCCAACAGATCGCCGACCTCATCGGCGCCGCCCAGGCCAACGAGGTCGTCTTCACCCGCAACACGAGCGAGTCGCTCAACCTGGTCGCCAAGAGCTTTGCACCCACGGTGCTCGAGCCCGGTGACGAGGTCGTCATCACCATCATGGAGCACCACTCCAACCTAATCCCGTGGCAGCAGGTCTGCCGCGAAACCGGCGCCAAGCTCGTCTACCTCTACCCCACCAAGACCGGTCAACTCACCACCGAGGAGGTTCTGTCCAAGGTGGGCCCCAAGACCAAAATCTTGGCCGTGGGTCAGGTGTCTAACGTGCTGGGCGTCGAGAACCCGGTCAAGAATCTCGGCAAGCTCGTGCACAAGTACGGCGGCTATCTGGTCGTCGACGGCGCGCAGTCGCTGCCGCACATGCCGGTCGATGTGGCCGATCTGGGCGCCGACTTCTTTGCCTTTAGCGCGCACAAGGCCATGGGCCCCATGGGCATCGGCGTGCTGTGGGGCAAAATGGACCTGCTCAACGCCATGCCGCCCATGCTCACCGGCGGCGAGATGATCGACTCGGTCACCGAGCAGGACGCCGTCTGGGCGCCCGTTCCCGAGAAATTCGAGGCCGGCACGCAGGACGCCGCCGGCATCTTCGCCACGGGTGCGGCACTCGACTACCTGGTCAACACGGTGGGTTACGAGAACATCCAGGCCCGCGAGCAGGCACTCGTCCACTACCTGATGGGTGAGCTCATGCAGCTCGACTTTGTCCAGATCATCGGCTCCATCTATTGGGACAACCACCACGGCGTTGTGAGCTTTAACGTCAAGGGCATCCACCCGCACGACGTCGCGAGCATCATGGACATGGACGGCGTCTGCATCCGCGCCGGTCACCACTGCGCGCAGCCGCTGCTTACCTGGCTAGGCGTCGAGAACCTTGCCTGCTGCCGCGCCAGCGTGGCCTTCTACAACGACAAGGCCGACATCGACAAGTTCATCGCCGGCCTGCATCACGTTTGGAGCACGTTCAATGGGTAATCTGTACACCTCCACCACATTTATGGAGCACAACTCGCACCCCGACTATAAATACGAGATGGATGCTCCCACGCACGAGCACGACGGCATCAACCCCAGCTGCGGCGACGAGCTCACCTTGCAGCTGCGCGTCGAGAACGGCGTGATCGAGGAGGCCTCCTTTACCGGCCACGGCTGCGCCATCAGCCAGGCCAGCGCCGACATCATGGCCGACCTCATCACCGGCGAGACCGTCGAGGAAGCTCACCGCCTGGCAGAGCTCTTCCTCGCCATGATCCGCGGCGAGCAGCTCTCCGAGGAAGACCTGGAAGACCTGGACGAAGCCGCCCAGCTCCAGGACATCTCGCACATGCCCGCCCGCGTCAAATGCGCCGAGCTCGCCTGGCGCACCCTCGACGGCATGCTCGAGGGGCAAAATAATCAGTAGTACTTGTCCCAAATCTTAAGATTTTTGTTGGCCGAATCGCTTGACAAGAGTGGTTCGGCCATTTTCTATTCCGAGAGCTCAACCTGTGCCTTCACCCGCGCATAAGAACGCACGATACGAGATACGGTACTCTTGCTGATTCCCGTATACCGTTCGATCTCGCGCACCGTGTAGCCGCCATCGTGCAGAGCGAAAATGATTCTGTCTCGCCGCGAGGGCTCAACGGTCTTGAGATCATTGAGCGGAACCCCGAGGCTCTTCGCCATCTTGTCGGCAAAGGCGTGGCGTTCCCACTCTGTCTCTTTCATATCGCACAGCGCTGGCTCGCTACCGTCGGGCGTCGAAAGCGAATAGGCAATAAAGCCCTCGGCAGAACCAAAAAGTTCAAGCACGCAAGAAGGATCAGAAAATCCCCTCGCGGCATCGGCCGCATCACAGTCGTAAGAGCGCAGATGTTCCGCAAAGCTGCTCCAGGGATAACGCTCGATTAGGCTAACGCCCACCTCCTGCGGATCGGCGTGTACAGAGCGAATAGCCTCCATCACCTGCCAATCGGTATCGAGCGAACGCCGGTCAAAACGGTTCTGGAACAGATGGCCTGTGCGCCCCATGCGCTTATTGAACCGCCGCGCGTACGTCAAAAGCAGCCGGTGCATCGCCGCGCTCATCCTGTCCTCGTAATCTGCAAGCACCAAATGCACGTGATTGCCCATAAGGCACCAGGCGATAACCGTCACACCCTCCTCGCGGCAGCACTCGCGCATCAGCTCCAAAAACTCCCACCGGTCGTCATCGCCCTCAAAGATGAGCCGCTTGCCCGTACCGCGGGCACAGACATGGTAAAAGCCGGTAACCGTTCTCCAAACGCGCTGCATGGCGCTCCCTTCGCCGGGATCTGCTTGCCATCCAATACAGCACGATTGAAGCGTGCCATCAAAACATTCACGCAAAACAATACACTCGCGCGGCCAAAGGCAGCAAACAGGCGGCGAACGGCACCGTTGCAACAGGTCAACCACTGCAACGCTTACAAGAGCGGACCAAAAGCCTGCCCAAGACGGACCCCCTCTACGGAAGCTCATGACCACAGAACATAGAGTTAAACCGTTTCAATTAAAACTTCAGGACTTCTCGCTACGAAAACTGAGCCGTTCGCCGAATATTCCGTGCATTTCGCGGTATTATAGGGGCTGCATGTCATGTCCCTTTCGAAGGGTCGCCCGGCAATCGCCAGCCACGACCCCCAGACGGGACGCCAACACGATAGAGAGGAGAGGCATGCAGTACTCACAGGAAGTGGAGAACATGTGCCCCGTTGCCAAGGGTGCATACCACGGCCCCGCACCCATCCCCGAGGAGGGCAAGTGGGTCCAGGCTAAGGAGATTTCCGACATCTCCGGTCTTACGCACGGTGTGGGTTGGTGCGCACCTCAGCAGGGCGCCTGCAAGCTCACGCTGAACGTCAAGGACGGCATCATCGAGGAGGCCCTCGTTGAGACCATCGGCTGCTCGGGCATGACCCACTCTGCCGCCATGGCTTCCGAGATCCTTCCCGGTAAGACCATCCTCGAGGCCCTCAACACCGACCTTGTCTGCGACGCCATCAACGTTGCTATGCGCGAGATCTTCCTGCAGATCGTTTACGGCCGCAGCCAGACCGCGTTCTCCGAGGGCGGCCTGCCCGTGGGCGCCTCCCTCGACGACCTCGGCAAGGGCCTTCGCTCTCAGGTCGGCACCATGTTCGGCACCAAGGCCAAGGGCGCTCGTTACCTCGAGCTCGCTCAGGGCTACGTCACCCGCATGGCTCTCAACGACAAGAACGAGATCATCGCATTCGAGTTCCTGAACCTCGGCAAGTTCACCGACGCCGTCAAGGCCGGCAAGACCCCCGAGGAGGCCATCGCTGGCGCTATGGGCCACTATGGTCAGTGGGAGAACGCTGCCAAGTACATCGACCCGCGCACCGACGAGGAGACTCACTCCGTCGCCAGCGTGTTCCCGGTTCACGAGTAGAAAGGGAGGGAAATAACTATGACTGTTACGTTCGAAGGTTACGAGCGCCGCGCTGACAAGATCAACAAGTGCCTCGCCGACAACGGCATCGCCTCCCTCGAGGAAGCTCTGCAGATCTGCACCGACAAGGGCTTCAACCCGCGTGAGATCGTCAACAACACCCAGTCCATCGCCTTCCAGAACGCCGAGTGGGCCTACACCCTCGGCTGCGCTCTTGCTGTCAAGCGTGGCGCCAAGACCGCTTCTGAGGCTGCTGCCATCATCGGCGAGGGCATCCAGGCCTTCACCGTTCCCGGCTCCGTCGCCGAGGACCGCAAGGTCGGTCTGGGCCACGGCAACCTGGGCGCTATGCTGCTCTCCGACGACACCGAGTGCTTCGCCTTCCTGGCCGGCCACGAGTCCTTCGCTGCCGCTGAGGGCGCTATCGGCCTGGCTCTGAACGCCAACAAGGCTCGCAAGAAGCCGCTGCGCGTTATTCTCAACGGTCTGGGCAAGGACGCCGCTCAGATCATCGCCCGCATCAACGGCTTCACCTACGTGAAGACCCAGTTCGACTACTTCACGGGCGAGCTCAAGGTCGTCGAGACCATCCCCTACTCCGATGGTCCCCGCGCCGCCGTCAACTGCTACGGCGCCGACGACGTCCGCGAGGGCGTTGCCATCATGTGGCACGAGAACGTCGACATCTCGATCACCGGTAACTCCACCAACCCCACGCGCTTCCAGCACCCCGTCGCTGGCACCTACAAGAAGGAGCGCCTCGAGGCTGGCAAGAAGTACTTCTCCGTCGCTTCTGGTGGCGGCACTGGCCGTACCCTGCACCCGGACAACATGGGCGCCGGCCCTGCCTCTTACGGCATGACCGACACCATGGGCCGCATGCACTCCGACGCCCAGTTCGCCGGTTCTTCCTCCGTGCCTGCGCACGTCGACATGATGGGTCTCATCGGCATGGGCAACAACCCCATGGTCGGTGCCACCGTCGCCTGCGCTGTCGCCGTCGAAGAGGCCCTCAAGGCCTAATCGCGCCCGCGCGATGCTCAGATAGTTGAGCTTTGGAGCCGCTACCTTTCGAGGTAGCGGCTCTTTTTGTTTGCGCTGGCGCAGGGTATCTAATGCCGATATATCAGCTGGGGCGAAATACGAGATGTGAAGAGATGGAGCGTCAGAGCGTCCATGACGCCCACCTGCCATATTTGCCCTTTACCGATTTGCCGAGTCTTTGCGGCCCCATTGCCGATCACCCGTGCGACAATGCGCCGGACGAGAAAGGAATCCGATGGAATCGACTGATGTACTGGTAATTGGATCTGGCATTGCGGGCCTTTGTGCCGCCATCGAAGCGGCACGCACGGGCGCAACCGTCGCTGTGGCAAGCGCCGGCAAGACCATGAGTGGATCGAGCTTCTTCCCTGGAACCTGGGGCCTAGGGCTTATCGGACCCGTTAACGAAGACGACGAACAAGACCTCATCGACACCATCCAGACCGTCGGCGGCGGTGTTGCCGACCCCGAGCTTGTCCAGACGTTTGTCCACGGCATTCCCCAGGCAATTGAATGGCTCGAGCAAGACCTGGGCGTTGAGCTCAAGCGTCCGCAAAACGCTGAGAGCGCTCAGCAAAAGCAGTTTATCCCCTGCTTTGACCACAAAACGCGCATGTGGCGCGGCCTCACCCGCAAGCCCCTTGAGGACGCTCTGACAGCCCGGATCGAGTCGCTCGGCATTCGCCTGCTCCCCCGCCATGAGCTTATCGACCTTGTTGAGGACACGAACGGCAGAATCACCGGAACCGTGCTCTACAACCTCACCGAAGATCGAATCTTGCCCTTTGCTACCAAAGCCACGATCATCGCAGCCGGTGGCACGGGTGGCCTGTTCGAGCGAAGCCTCACTTCCGCCGACGTGCTCAGCTCATCACAGGCCATCGCACTGGCGCACGGCGCATCGCTTACTAATATAGAGTTCATGCAGATGATGCCCGGCTTCATCGAGCCCAAGCGCAACCTTGTCTTTAACGAGAAGACCTGGCGCTACGTACATGTAGACCAGCCGGCAGATATTGCCGACGACAAGCTGGACGACCTGCTCGAGCAGCGCTCTGGATATGGTCCCTTCACGTCACGCTTGGCCTCCCGCGCTATCGATCTCGTCATCGAACAGGCAGGTGTCGAAGGCCTGGCACTCCACTACGACTTCCCCCGCGAGGATGTCCCAGAGTTTGTGCAGACCTTTGCCACCTGGCTGCAAGACGAGCACGGCATCGCCCCGACTGACGAGATGCGCGTTGCGATGTATGCCCACGCCGCTAACGGCGGCATCAAGATCGATAAGACCGCGCACACGGGCGTTGAGGGCCTCTACGCTTGCGGCGAGGCGACAGGCGGCATGCACGGCGCCGACCGCATTGGTGGCTTGTCAAGCGCCAACGGCATCGTATTCGGACGTATCGCGGGCGCATCGGCAGCCCTCGCAGCGCAGAAAGAGCCTGAGGCGGCCCTGAAGGCGGATATCACCCTCCCCCAGTACGGCATTGCCACAACAGATGCCGAACGCCTGACACACAGCCTTAGGCACACGATGAGCACCTTTTGCATGATCAACAGGACCGAAACAGGCCTATCCGAGGCCCTGCAACAGCTTGAAAGCCTGCAAGACAAGGTCATGGCGCTGAGCAAGCCGCATACCGATGACAGCGAGATCGCAGCCCTCGCCCGCCTACAGTCGCAGATTCGACTAGCACAGGAAATGGTCAAAGCCATGCGCAAGCGAACTGAAAGTCTCGGGTCGCACTATCGAGCGGATTAAACCGGACACCTATCTAAAGCAGAACACAACCAATCGATATCCATGGGCCCCGTGAGCTCGAAGCAGCACGGGCCCATTCGTGTCCGCACGGCAGCGTATCCTTATTCTGAATACAGAGTGGGCAAAGCCCGCATAGACAATAGACCAGCGAGGAGGAGATATGGACAGTAGAGATATCGAGAAGTGGCGTGTCGAACTTGATAGCTACGCCAATGTGGAAGACGGCGTTGAATATTGGCTCGCACGCGATTTAATGGAACCCATGGGGTACACTCGATGGGAGAACTTCGCCGAAGTTGTTAAGAGGGCAAAAGTCTCGTGCGAAACAAACAAAACTCCAGTTGATTCCCATTTTCGTGACACCACGAAAATGGTAACTGCCGGTGTCGCCGCTCGCGCGGTTAAAGACTACAAACTTACGCGCTACGCATGCTATTTAATCGCCCAAAACGGAGATCCAAACAAGCCGGAGATCGCGCTCGCGCAGGCATACTTTGCCGTCCAGACGCGCCGCCAAGAGCTCATAGAGCAGCGCTTCGCAGAGATTCAGCGCTTGCAGGCGCGCCACTCGCTATCCGATTCAGAGAAACAGCTCTCGGGTATTACGTTCAAACGCGGCGTTGACTCCAAAGGATTCGCGATCATCAAGTCGAAGGGCGATGAAGCGTTATTCGGCGGCAGAAGCACGGCGCAAATGAAGCAGCAGCTCGGCATACCCAAGAGCGCGGCATTGGCGGACAGGTTAGCCGATGTCCTCATCAAAGCAAAGGACCTTACGAACTCGATGACGGCCTTCAACGCCGAGGAACACGACCTGTACGGTCTGGACCAGATCAAGCAAGAGCACGTCGAGAACAACACAAGCGTGCGTGGCAGCCTCATCGACCGCGGAATTGTCCCCGAGAACCTACCGCCTGCCGAGGATACAAAAAAGCTCGAGCGTCGTGTGAAGGCAGACGAGAAGAAACTCAAGGAGGGTACTGACGGTTTTACCGATCCCCAGGGTAGGCTCGATCTGTGAAAGCGGCCGCGCCTTTTCGGGTTCGACCCCATGCGAGGTCAACAAAAAAAGACGGCCAGCTCTCGTTGACCGTCTAAACTTGCTTTGGTGGGCCGTCAGGGGGTCAGCCTGCTGCGCAGGCGACCGCTGCGGCGCCAAGGCGCCTTGCGCGCTGCGCTGGCAAATGCTTACGCATTTCCTCAGCTCCGCGCCCCGACGGGTTCGACCCCATGCGAGGTTAACAAAAAAGCGACCAGCCTAAGCCAGTCGCTTTAACATGCTTTGGGTGGGCCGTCAGGGGGTCGAACCCTGGACCTTGGGATTAAGAGTCCCCTGCTCTACCAACTGAGCTAACGACCCAAAGCTAAAGTCCGTTATGGCGGACTTTAGAGGAGATATCGTGTGGTGGGCCGTCAGGGGTTCGAACCCTGGACCTTGGGATTAAGAGTCCCCTGCTCTACCAACTGAGCTAACGACCCGATATCAACACGAAGCAAGAACTGGGGTGGGTAAAGGGACTCGAACCCTCGACCTACGGGACCACAACCCGTCGCTCTAGCCAACTGAGCTACACCCACCGTGTCCTGTGCGCTTCGCGCTCGACTATTATTGCAAGGAACGCCACGCGATGCAAGCCCCAATTTTCAAGAATTTTGAAAAGAGTTTTTCGAGCGCGTTTCGAGCAATTCCCACCGGTTCCATAGGAGTAAACTTGCCCCACTGCAAATCCTCGAAAGGACCGGCATGAAAGAACTCTCCAACCGCACGGCAACATTTACCGATTCGGTCATCCGCCGCATGACACGCATCTCCAATAAGTACGATGCCGTCAATCTCTCGCAGGGCTTCCCCGACTTCGATCCTCCGGCGCAGCTGCTCAACAGCCTGAGCACCATCGCCGCCGACCCCAAGCCGCTCTACCACCAGTACTCCATTACCTGGGGCTCCCAGGCCATGCGCGAGGCGCTCGCCGCCAAACAGGAGCACTTTATGGGCATGCCGGTGAACCCCAACGAGAATATCGTAGTCACCTGCGGCTCCACCGAGGCCATGATGGCCGCCATGATGACGGTCACGAACCCCGGCGACAAGGTCGTCATCTTCTCGCCGTTCTATGAGAACTACGGCGCCGACACGATCCTTTCGGGTGCCGAGCCCATCTACGTGCCGCTTAACCCGCCTGCGTTCGACTTTGACCGTGAGGTGCTTGAGGCGGCCTTCCGCGACAACGATCCCAAGGCGATCGTCCTGTGCAACCCGTCCAACCCCTGTGGCAAGGTCTTTACGCGCGAGGAGCTCACCTTTATCGCCGACCTCTGCAAAAAGTACGACGCCTACTGCATTACCGACGAGGTATACGAGCACATCGTCTACGCGCCCCACGAGCACGTCTATATGGCCACGCTGCCCGGCATGTTCGAGCGAACCATCAGCTGCAGTTCGCTGTCTAAGACGTACTCCATCACCGGCTGGCGTCTTGGCTACACCATTGCCCCGGCCCAGATCACCGAGCGCATCAAGAAGGTCCACGACTTCCTCACCGTGGGTGCCGCCGCTCCCCTGCAGGAAGCCGTCGTCACCGCCCTCAACTTCGACGGCAGCTATTACGATGAGGTCCTTGACCTCTATACCGCCAAACGCGACCTGTTCTGCCAAGGGCTCGATAGTATCGGACTTAAGCACAACGTACCGCAGGGTGCCTACTACGTGATGATGGATATCTCTGAGTTTGGCTACGACAGCGACCTCGAGTTCTGCGAGGACCTGGCCTCAAAGGTGGGCGTGGGCGCAGTGCCCGGCTCGAGCTTCTTCCGCGAGCCCGTCAACCATCTGATTCGTTTCCACTTTGCCAAGCGAGACGAGACGCTTAACGCGGCACTGGAGAACCTCAAGTCTCTACGTGATAAAATCAAGCCGCGCGGGTAAGGACGGCCCGGCAACTAAAGCAACCAAAGAAGCCTCGCACCGCCCGCCGCGTTGCGAGGCTTCTTTCTATAGCGCTTTCTTAAATGGTTTGAGCTCTATACTTTAGTCACGGAGCAACTCGTCCCAGAGAGAGGAATATTATGGCAGAGCAGCAGCTTATCGGAGCGCTCGAGGCCGGCGGCACCAAGATGGTCTGCGCCACGGGCTATGCAGACGGCACGGTCCTGGAGCGTGAGCAGATCGCGACCACGACCCCGCAGGAGACCGTCGAGGCCGTCAACGCGTGGTTTGCCGACAAGGGCATCGCCGCGCTGGGCATTGGCGCCTTTGGCCCTACCGCAGTCAACCCCGCCTCGCCCCAATACGGCAAGATCCTGGAGACGCCCAAAACGGCATGGCGCTACTTTGACCTGCTGGGCACTATCCAAAACGAGCTCAATATTCCCTGCGGCTACGACACCGACGTCAACGTCGCCTGCCTGGGCGAGGTCACCTTTGGTTGCGCCCAGGGCCTCACAGACGTGATCTACCTGACCATCGGCACCGGCGTGGGCGCCGGCGTGCTATCGGGCGGCAAGCTCGTACACGGCATGATGCATCCCGAGGCCGGCCATATCCTGGTCACGCGCGACCCGCGCGACACCATCGGCGAGCATAGCGCCTGCCCCTTCCACGACAACTGCCTCGAGGGCCTCATCGCAGGCCCCGGCGTTAAAAAGCGCTGGAATGGCAAGAGTGCCGGAGACATGGCCGATGACCCGGAGGCCATGGATCTGCTCGCGGGCTATCTGGCACAGGCACTCATGACCTACACGCTGTGCTATGCCCCGCAGAAGATCATCATCGGCGGTGGCGTTGCCGATCACACCCCTATCGTGCCGCTCGCCCGCAAAAAGTGCGCCGAGATGCTCAACAGCTACATCGTCACGCCCGAGGTCAACGATATCGACACCTACATTGTCAACAACAGCCTCGAGGGCAAGCAGGGCATTATGGGCTGCCTGGCCCTGGGCGCACAGGCGCTTCAGTAGCAGACGCACCCACAGGGCGTGGCGCGCCCGGCAAATCCGACCTACGGAACGACGCCACCACGCCTCATATAAGCCCTCAAATAAAAAAGGCCGCCTAGGACCAAACAATACGTCCTAGGCGGCCTTTTTGGCGCACATCAGCGACCGTAAGAGATATCGGAGCACAACGCCCGTTGCCGCTCCACAGCAGTCGATCATCACATCGGTGATCATGCCGGCGCGTCCCGGCACAAAGAGCTGAATCGTCTCGTCGATCGAGGGAATCAGCAGCAGGAACACCGCCGTGGGCAGCAGCACGTCAAAGGTGCGCCGGCCCTCAAAATCAAAGGCGTGCGTTGCCAGGATGCCGAGCACCATATACTCGGTAAAATGCGCGCACTTGCGAACAACAAAGTTGGTCACCCATTCATATGGAAGTCCCACGCCGTGCAGGAAACCGCGGATAGCTTCCATGACCGTTAGGCTCAGCGAGCCCGACCCCGAGCCGGGAACCAACGAATTGCCCCAGATCAAGAGCGCCATCAGGCAGGTAACGACCGCCCATTTTCGATTGATTTTAACCATGCAGAAGTTATGCCTCCGCGCGGAGCGGCGCGAAGCTAGCGGTACCGCCCTCGATAACGCTCAGGTAGGCACGGCCCGTACGCTTGGCGGTAGAGGACTGCAGGCGCTCGATCTCTTCCTCGAGGATCTGATTAACGCGCTCGTGACGACGGTTTTCCATAATGCCGGCGGCAATAGCCTCGGCCCGCTCGATGCTCTCGCGCGAGATACGGGCAGTATCCTCGGGGAACACAGTGCTGTGACGGCCGACATAGGCGGGGGCAGCAGGTTGAGGGGCAGCGACGGGGGCGGGGGCTGCAACAGGAGCAGGCTCGTCAATCTCATCCAGAATCGCGGTGGCGGCGGCCCACATGTCCTCGTGGCCCGAGTAATCAGCCATGGGGACATCAACCTCGAGCGAGGCGTCCGGAAGGTCGCCGGTGGCGATGCGATCTTGGGCATCAATCGATGCGGTGATGGCTGCAGGCTCATCGAGGTCATCGAGATCGATGTCCGCGGCACCGGAGATGATAGGCATGCTGGCGAGGTTTGCATTGTACGGCGCAGCCTCAGCCGCCTGCTGCTGGGCAGGAGCGCCCCAAAGCGAGCTCTCGGCGGCACGGCGGGCGGCAACGGCCTCCTCGTCCGCGGTCATGGCTTCATCAATGTACGAATTGTCGGCAGAAGCGTTCGCATCCGCCGAGGTAGCGCTGTAAGCGTTATTGGCTGCCGCGTTGGCAACGAGTGCCACGAAAGCCGCCGTGCTGCCCGCAGGGGCGGCCTGGGAGCCAGACACGGCACGCGCCGCGGCGGCGATGTCGTCGCGATTGAAAGAGCCGGTCTGCCCGCCGTTGGTGAGCTCGTCGATGGCGACTTGATAGACGTCGCGCGAGTGTGCAGGGTCGCAGCTCACCGGCGAATCGTCGTCGAGCATACTGTCGATCATGGACCAAGCCTCGTCCTCGTCCATAGCATCTGCGGCTCGAGCGATGGTAGGGACACCATCATCGGCATGACGGCGCTGGAACGCACCAGTCAGGCCGGAAAGGAATGCCGAGGTAGGCTGCTCCGCCTGAGCCTGAGAAGCAGAAGCCGCAGCGTAAGGAGTCGCATCCTGCTGCTGGGCTGGAATCGAGGCGGTCTTGAACTCGCTTTGATGCTGATTGAGATTGGCGGCACCGCCCATGGCATCGGGCTGGAACAGACGCTCTTCACGCTGCGCACGGTACTCGGAGATACCCAGCGAGGCGGCATAGATACCCACGCCCGCCACCGCGCCCACGGCGAAGGGAACCGCACCTGCCACGACCGTCTCGTTCACCGACGAAAACGGCAGCGTCGCGGCATACATAACCACGGGAGCGGCAAGGCCGATCCCGCACGAAAGTCCGGCAAGGACTGCTCGTTGTGTTGCATCAGAAGAAGCCATGAGCTCTCCCCATCTTCCAGCACCCAAATCGCATCATTCAGTTGGCTGCGCGAGAGAAGATGAAGCGGGGCTATGCCCCAAAGCAACGGTATATGGTTCGTTTCATCTGCGTTTTCCGTCGCGAAGCTTAAAAGCTATTATGCGAAACCGCCCCGTCGATTGCAAGCGACGATGTCGGATTGAAACGGGAAACCTGCTGCTCGTCGGTCTTATGGTTAAAAATAAGTGCGGAGCGACGATATGAAAAAGGGCCGAGGCTCAAAGCCCCGACCCTTTATCGAATTGATGACTATCGCTGCGCGTGGATGACAACCTAGAACGTCTGCTCGTAGTCGCTGTGCTTTTTGGCCGAACGCACCAGGAACTCTTGGTTGGTGTTGGTGCCCTTAAGACCCTTGATAAACGATGCGGCTGCGCGCTCGGTGTTGTTCATGCCGGCAAGAATGCGACGCAGGCCAAAAACAAACGGACGCATCTGCTCGTCGACCAACAGGTCCTCATTACGCGTACCGGAGGCAACAGGGTCGATAGCCGGGAAGATGCGACGGTCGGCCAGGTCGCGGTCGAGCTTAAGTTCCATGTTGCCAGTGCCCTTGAACTCCTCGAAGATGACCTCGTCCATCTTGGAACCGGTGTCGATGAGGGCAGAGGCCAGGATGGTGAGCGAGCCACCGTTCTCGATATTACGGGCTGCGCCCAGGAAGCGCTTGGGCGGATACAGCGCCGCCGAATCGACGCCGCCCGAAAGGATACGGCCCGAGGCGGGCGCCGCCAAGTTGTAGGCGCGGGCAAGACGCGTGATGGAGTCGAGCACCACCACGACATCGCCGCCCAGCTCCACGATGCGCTTGGCGCGCTCGATGACGAGCTCGGCCACGCGGGTGTGGTTGTCGGCGGGCATATCGAAGGTCGAGGCCACGACCTCGCCCTTAATGGAGCGCTGCATATCGGTGACCTCCTCGGGGCGCTCGTCGACGAGCAGGCAGATGAGGTGCACCTCGGGGTTGTTAATCGAGATAGACTGGCAGATCTTCTTGAGGATCGTGGTCTTGCCGGCCTTGGGCGGGGACACGATCAGGCCACGCTGACCCTTGCCGATCGGCGACACGATGTCGATGGCGCGACCGGTAATGGAGTCCTTGCCGTGCTCCATGCGCAGCGGCTCGTTGGGATAGACCGGGGTGAGGTCACCAAACTTGGGGCGGTTGCGAATCTGCTCGGGGTCCAGACCGTTGACGGTCGTGATTTTGGCGAGGCCGGCGCGCTTGTCGCCGCCGCGCGAAGGACGCAGCGAGCCCTCGATGACGTCGCCCGTGCGCAGGCGCGCGGAGCGGATGAGGTAGGCGGGCACGAAGGCGTCGTCGTTGGACTTCATGTAGCCATGGGCATGGATGATACCGGAGCTGTCCGGACGAATCTGCAGGATGCCCTTGATGTCGCGGAAGCCCTCGGCCTTCGCGGCGGTGACGTAGATCTCCTCGACGAGCTCGGCTTTCTTCTTGCCGGTCGTCTCGATCTCGAACTCCTTGGCCTTCTCGCGCAGCTCGGCGACCTTCATGGCCGCGAGTTCCTCACGCGAAAGCGTGGGCTCGGTGGGGGCGGCGTTGCGCTCCTTGTTGCGCTGTTTGCGATCGCGCTGGCGGTTGCGGCGGTCGTTGTTGCGGTCGTCCTTGCGCTCATTGCGCTCGTCGTTGCGCTTGTGCTGGCGACGGTTGGGGCGAGTGCCGTCTTCGGCCTCGGCGGGCGCGGCGCCATCGGTTGCGGCGGCATCGGCGTTAGCCGCAGTATCATCGCTGGCCTCGGCCTTGGAATCGCCCTGCAGCTCGGCCTCGGCCTGCTGCTCGGACGCCTTGGCCTTAGCGGACTTCTTACGACCGCGCTTGGGCTTCTCGGACGCAGACTGTTCGACGTCCTGGGGCTCGGCGGCATCAATCGATGCATCGGCGGTCATCTCGGCGGAATCCTCGGACGCACCCTTCTTGGCAGCCTTGGCCTTGGACGTGCGCTTAGCAGCAGTACGACGGCTGCGACCGGGACGGACGTCGGCAGGCTCGGCATCGGCAGAAACGGCCTCGGAAGTCGCAGCATCCTGGACGGGTGCATCGGCAGCGGTTGCAGACTCGGCGATCGCCGCAGCATCCCGAGCGGCGACGGCTGCGGCTGCGGCCTTCTCGGCCTCGACGAAGGCCTTGGGCTTGCGACCGCGACGGTGCGGGCGCAAAGCCGGATCGACAACGGGGACTTCGCTGGCCTCGACAGGCGCAGCGGGCTCAACAGGCGATGTGCCCTCCCCTGCCGCGGAACGGACCGAAGCCTCAGTGAGCTCGGGGGTTACCTGTTCAGCAACCTGCTCGGCCTTAGCAGCCGTGCGACGGCGTGTGCGCGGTACCGGCTTCTCGGTCGGCTGGCCGGCGGCAGGCGTCTCGGGCACAGACGGAGCTGCGAGCTCGGTCAGAGCCGCAGCCTCGCGCTCGGCAGCACGACGGCGGGCGCGCACCACCTGAGCCTCGCTAATCTGCGCCAACGCACGTGCCTGCGCGACCTCATCGGAAATCGGCGCCGAGGAGTCAGCTGCAACGGTGCGCTTGGCGCGCGTCGTGCACGTGGTACGGCGCTTGGGCTTGGTGACCTCCTCGCCGTCAGCGGCAGGCTTGGCCGCGCGGCGCGTGCGCTTGGGCTTTGCCGGAGCAGCCTCCTCACCAGTTGCAGGCACGGCCTTCTCAGCCGTTGCAGGCGTAGGCGTCGAAGCAGCCTTGGGCGTCTCAGGAGCCGAGGCTTGCGCGGGCGCCGCGACCTGGTCCGACGCAACCGGTGCAGCGGGAGCGGCCTGCGTCGTCGTTATTTCGTTTTCTTGCTGTTGATCAGACACAGTGTTTGCTCAACTTTCTTTTCAAGCCCTGTGATCACATGCTCCCTGCATAAACCTTCAGGGCGGCTAAACAGTCTAGCTCCGTCAAATACCGACGGACATCATTGATCTGTATCGAGATATTTGCGTCATATACGCAGCGTTAGTGTAACACAACCGCAACCACCTGCAACTTAGTCATTGGGGACGTTCTTAAACGACTAGTCAAAAGGGACACTCTTTGGTTTAACACCCACAAATCTGACTGCCTCCGCCAAAACTATGGCGGTTTACTACGATGAATCGCTCAACCGCGACCACTCCGAAACTTGTTGAACTAAAACCGCAGGTAGATGCCTTGCACTTTTTAGCGAAAAGCCGGCGTGGTTGGAATACCTCAATTCATCGTAGTAAATCGACATAGTTTCGTATTTCCAGCAGTTCCAAATTCGTCAATACGTCGGCGTTTGCAAAAAAGCCCGACCTCCGTGGGAGATCGGGCTTTCAAGGCTTAGTTAAACCAAGTCTGTACGGTCAAATGACTCGATGATTACATCTGCTCGGGCGCGGAAACGCCAACGAGGGTGAGCACCAGGGCGAGCGTCACGCGAACGGCATCGCAAGCGGCCAGACGGGCGCGCGAAAGCTCGGGGTCGACGGGACGGCCCTCGCTCGGCAGAACCTGGCAGGCAGCGTAGAAGCTGTGGAAGTCGCCGGCGAGTTCCTCGGCAAAGTGCGTCAGACGGAACGGGGCGCGGTCGCGAGCGCAGCTGGCGATGAGGTCGGTGAGCTCGTTGAGCTTACGCGAAAGGGCGAGCTCGGTCGGGTCGGTCAGCAGCGAGTAATCGACGTTCTCACCGATGGCCTTGGCGGCGACGGCCTTCATGCCCATCTCGTCAGCCTGCTCGGGCGTAACGTCGGCGGCACGGCGTAGGATGGAGCACACGCGGGCGTGAGCGTACTGCACGTAGTACACCGGGTTGGAGTTGTCGCGCTTCTTAACGGCCTCGATGTCGAAGTCGACCATCTGGTTAGAGCTCTTGGAGATGAGCGTGTAGCGAGCGGCATCGGAGCCGACCTCGTCGACGAGCTCCTGAAGGGTCACCATGGTGCCCTTACGCTTGGACATACGGACGGGCTTGCCATTGCGCAGCAGGTTGACGAGCTGGCCCAGCAGAACCTCAAACTTGCCGGGGTAACCCAGAGCGTCGCAGACGCAGCGGACGCGCTCGATGTAGCCGTGGTGGTCGGCGCCCCAGATGTCGATGACGTGGTCGACGCGCTGGAACTTATCCCAGTGATAGGCAACGTCGGAGGCGAAGTAGGTGTACTCGCCGTCGGACTTGATCAGCACGCGATCCTTGTCATCGCCCAGGTCGGTGGAGCGGAACCACAGGGCGCCGTCCTTGGTGTAGAGGTAGCCCATCTTGTCGAGCTTCTCAAAAGCGCGGTCGACGGCGGAGGTGCCGGCGGTCTCGCCCTCGGTGTCCTTCACGTACAGGGAGCGCTCGGAGAACCAACGATCGAAGTCGCAGTTAACGGCGTGGCAAAGGTCGCGCATGTTGTCGACCATCTTTACGTAGCCGCGCTCGCGGAAGCTCTCCATGCGCTCCTGCGGATCGGCGTTGACCCACTTATCGCCATCGGTGCGCCAGAACTCGGCGGCCTCATCGATGATGTAGTCGCCGCCGTAGGAGTCCTTGCCCAGGGTCTCGGCAAAGTTGTCCTGGTACGGATGGGTCTCGGGATGCTCGTCGTTCTCATCGGCAACGAAGGCGTCGCGGTCAGCGATCAGCAGCTTGTGAGCCTCGTCGATATCCACGCCCTGCTTGGCGATGATGTCGGCAAGCTGCATATAGCGCGTGCTGATGGAGTTGCCGAAGGTGTTCATCTGAGAGCCGTGGTCATTGATGTAGAACTCACGCTGGATGTCGTAACCGGCGTGATCCATAACGCGGCAGAGGGAGTCACCCAGCGCGGCCCAGCGGCCATGGCCGATGTGCATGGGGCCGACGGGGTTGGCGGAGACGAACTCGACCTGGGTCTTCAAGCCGCCACCGACGTTGGACTTAGCGAAGTCCATGCCCTTCTCGCGGGCCTCGCCAAAGATGGCATTCTTGACAGCGACGGAAAGGTAAAAGTTGATGAAGCCGGGGCCTGCGATCTCGACCTTCTCAATCGCGGGGTCCTCGGGCATATGGGCAACGATGGCCTCGGCGATCTTGCGCGGGGCGCAGTGGGCCAGCTTGGCGGACTTCAGGGCCATGGTGGAGGTCCACTCGCCATGAGAAGTGTCAGCCGGTCGCTCGATAGCGCAATCGTCAAGTTCAAATGCGGAAAGGTCGCCGGCCTCCTGGGCCGCAGCAAGCGCAGCGCGTACCAGCTCTTCAATCTTCTCGGGCATAGATCCTCCTTGTGTTAAAGCCCCCGAGCTCTTGGTCACTCGTAGGGCAAAAGCCAGAGTTTGTAGCACTCTATCACAAGCGACGGGCACTGTCGCAGGGTAAAGCCAATCGATATTGCATATGCACAAAATTGACTACAGCTTGTATGGAGTCACTCAAAGATGCCAGTCTGCCTGCAGATTATGCAAGCGTTGAAAATGCATAAAGGTGTGAATGAGCTGCGTCTGTTATCGAATACTCTTACCTATCGGAGTTGTGTGCTTTTCCTGCATAAAGTAAGGGTTTGCGCACGTCAGCATGTTATTCTAGTCATACGTAAATTCGTATAAGTTGGAGGTAGCATGTTCTCAATCGGTCAACACGTCATTCATCCGGGCCAGGGAGTCTGCACCGTCGTCGGTTTTAGGGACGACACACCGCAGCCCATGCTGCTGCTCGAGACCAAGCAGGGACATGCGCAGACGATCCTCATGTACCCCGTGGCGCAGGCCGACCGTTTGCACGCCGCTATCTCGCAGCAAGATGCCGAGCACCTGCTGAGCCACTATGACGAGCTGGAGTGCGACACCTTTACCGAGCGCAACAGCTCACTTGAGGAGACGCACTTTAAGCAGCAGCTCAAGCTGGGCGCGCCCGAGACGGTCCGCGTGGCAAAGACCATGATGCACCGCATTCGCCAGGCCGAGGAAGCTGATAAAAAGCCCAGCTCCTACTACATGCGAGTACTCAAGGAAGCCAAGCGCCGCTCCATCGAGGAGTTCGCCGTGGCCTTGGGCGTCACCGAGGAGGACGCTGAAGCCCGCCTAGCCCAAGCCGCCCTCAACTAACCCAACCGCGCCAAAACCACCACAAAGGGGACAGGCACCTTTGTGGTGGTTTTCTTGTTCTAGTAGTATTCATTCTTATCGATACCCACGAGCACAAGGAGTCTCTTATGGCAGAGCCGCTTACCGCCGGAATCACCCGCGACCGCGCGTTCGAACTGCTCAACGAGCACAACAAGGACCCGTTCCACATCACCCATGGCGAGACGGTCGAGGGCACTATGCGCTACTTTGCGCGCGAGTTCGACCCCGAGAACGAGGAGTTTTGGGGCATCGTCGGTCTGCTGCACGACCTGGATTGGGAGGAGCATGAGGACGACCCCATGAACCACACCATCTATGCTGCCGAGATTCTTGAGGGCGAAGGTGCGTCTCCCGAGCTCATTCACGCCATCCAGACGCACACGTCCGACTTCAACACCTCGCTGCCCAAGCCCGAGCTGCAGATGGAAAAGATCCTGTTTGCCTGCGATGAGCTCACCGGCCTGATCGGCGCTGCAGTCATCATGCGCCCGAGCAAGAGCGTTATGGACTTTACGACCAAGTCGCTCAAGAAGAAGTTCAAGGACAAGCGCTTTGCCGCCGGCTGCTCGCGCGACGTGATTTCGCAGGGCGCCGAGATGTTGGGCTGGGAGCTCCCCGAGCTCTTTGACCGCACCATCGCGGCTATGCAGTCCTTCGCCCCCGACCGCGATACCTTCCAGGCCTAACCGCCCACGCCACCTATAACCACCACAAAGGGGACAGGCACCTTTGTGGTGGTTTTTCTTTGCGTGGGCGTTAGGGGCGGACCTGGCCGGTGCCTCGGAGCTTGTATTTGTAGGTAGTGAGGGCCTCGGCGGCAAAGGGGCCACGGGCGTGGAGCTTTTGGGTCGAGATGCCAATCTCGGCGCCCAGGCCAAACTCGCCGCCGTCAGTGAAGCGCGTGCTGGCGTTGGCGTACACGGCCGAGGCATCGACCGCATCCAGGAAGCGCTCGCAAGCGTCCGTGTCCTCGGCAACGATGGCCTCGGAGTGCATCGTGCCGTAGCGATTGATGTGTGCGATGGCCTGGTCCTCGTTTGCCACGACCTTCACGCTCATCTCGAGCGCCAGGTACTCGCGACCCCAGTCCTCCTCAGTCGCGGCGACGTAGTCATCGCCCTCCACAAAGCCGGCGTCGGCGCACGCGGCGCACGTGGCCTCGTCGCCGTGAATGAGCACGCCGTGATCGTGCAGCACGGCAACGACCGCAGGCAAAAACGCATCGGCCACAGCATGGTCGACCAGCAGCGACTCGGCGGCATTGCACACGCCTACGCGCTGGGTCTTGGCATTAACGATAATGTTGAGCGCCTTATCAAAGTCGGCGGATTCATGCACGTAGATGTGGCAGTTGCCCGTGCCCGTCTCAATCACCGGCACAAGCGACTCGCGCACGCAGCGCTGGATCAGGCCTGCACCGCCGCGCGGAATGAGTACGTCGACAATGCCGCGGAGCTTCATGAGCTCGCCAGTGGCCTCGCGGTCGGTGGACTCGATCATCGACACGGCCTCGCGCGGGAAGCCCTTGGCCTCGAGCGCATCGGCCAGCAGCTCGGCGATCATGGCACACGAGTGATAGGCCAGCGAGCCGCCGCGCAGAATACAGGCGTTGCCGGTACGGATGCAGATGCCTGCGGCGTCGGCCGTCACGTTGGGGCGCGCCTCGTAGACCATAGCGACCAGGCCCAGCGGAACACTCACACGGGTCAGGTCCACGCCGCTTGCAAGCACGCGGTGGTCGAGCACGCGGCCCACGGGATCGGGCAGCTCGGCGAGCTTTTCCAGGCCGGCGGCCATGCCCTCAACGCGCTCGGGCGTCAGCAGCAGGCGATCGAGCAGTCCGGCCGAGGTACCCGCATCGCGCGCGGCGGACATGTCGAGCTCGTTGGCGGCGACGATGGAGTCGACACCGTTGCGCAGTGCTGCGGCCATGGCGCGCACGGCCTCCTGGCGCTGCTCATCGCTCGCCGTGGCAAGTGAGGCCGACGCTGCCTTGGCGGCAACGGCAAGATCGTGGACATACGTGGCTATATCGACCGACATGGGCGGCCCTTTCTCCTAGAAGTTTGCAACCATGGTAGCCGATTTGCACATGGCCTCGCCCGCGGCGGTAGAATTGGTCAACCCGAAACACCGCAACGAACGGAAGACTCACATGGCCCTCATCACTTCGTACCACGTCCCCGGCCTTTACGTCGAGGACCACAGCATCGACGTCCCCCTTGACTGGCGCGGCCTGGAGCCGATGCTCCTGGCCGTCGGCAGCACCATGCGCCGCGGCGCTATGCCGGCACCAATCGCCGGCGCGCCCGAGAGCATCAAGCTCTTCTACCGCGTGGTTTGCGCGCCCGACCGCATCAACGACGATCTGCCGCTGCTCCTGTTTTTGCAGGGCGGCCCCGGCGGCGAGAGCCCGCGTCCGCTGTCGCCCACAAGCGACGGCTGGATCGAGGAGGCCGTCAAGCATTTCCGCGTGGTCCTTCCCGACCAGCGCGGCACCGGACGCAGCAGCTGCGTGGACGGACGCACGATCAAGGCACTGGGTGATCGCGCAACGGCCGCCGGCGCCGATACAGCACGCTCGCAGGCGGACTTCCTCAAGCGCCACCTCGCCAGCTCCATCGTGCGCGATTTTGAATACCTGCGACTGGTGGGCTTTGGCGGCAAGCCGTGGGTCGCACTCGGCCAGAGCTACGGCGGCTTTTTGACGCTGAGCTATCTGTCGCTCTTCCCCGAGGGCGTGGCGGCGAGCTTTACCTGCGGCGGAATCCCCCACGTGCCGGCGAGCGCAAGCGAGGTCTACGCGCATACCTTCCCGCGCATGGCCGCCAAGACGCAGCAGTATTATGACCGCTACCCCGCTGACGTCGAACGCGTGGCAGCCCTGGCCGATGCGCTCGAGGCTCAGAAGCCCGTGCTGCCCGACGGCTCGCCGATGACGGTCGAGCGCCTACAGCTCATGGGCAGCGACTTTGGCATGAAGCCGAGCTTTGAGCGTATGCATTGGATTATCGATCACGCTTTTGTTGACGGCGACGGCACGCTGACCTGCGGCGCCTCGGTATCTGACAGCTTTTTGATGCGCGCCTTCGAGCGCACCAACACGCGCACGAATCCGCTGTACTGGACGCTGCAGGAGTTCATATACGCCGACGGTGACACTATGCCCATTGGCTGGGCCGCGGCTGAAGAGAAGGCTCACCGCGCCGAGTTCGACACCCTCGCGCGCCCGCTCATGTTTACCGGCGAGGCCATGTTCCCGTGGATGTTCGAGCAGATGCCCGAGCTCAAGCCCTTCAAGCCCGCCATGGACCTGCTGATGGAAGACACCAGCTGGGACAAGATCTACGACCCGCAGCGCCTGGCCTGCAACGAGGTGCCGCTCCAGGCCGCGGTGTATTTCGACGACATGTACGTGGATTCGGGCCTGCAGCTCGATACGCTCAGCCGCGTGGGCAACTCGCATGCCTGGGTGACCAACGAGTTCGAGCACGACGGCCTGCACGGCAGCGTGGTGTTCAAGCACCTCTTCGACGAAGCCCTCAACCGCGGAGACCTGCGCCGAATCTTCTAACAAAGGAGTGTCCCCACCTGCCGGCACAAAAGGAACGTCCCCAAGTGCCGGCAACGACAATGCCGCAGGTAGAGGACGGAAAGCGAAAACGCCCCTAAGCGAGCAAGGTGACGTGAAAGAGGAGGGCATTGACCTTTTGGTCATACCCGACGATTGAACGTCAGATTGCCGCTTAGGGGCGTTTGCAGCGTCAATTGGTTAGGCGAAGACGATTAGGTTATCCCTGTGTATCGCCGGCTTCTCGGCCAGGTCTGCCAGCAGGCGGTTGCTGGCGATCTGGTCCTGGCGGCGACCGGCAGCAAGCTCCAGCACGTCCGAATCGGCCTCAGCGATACCGCGAGCGACGACCATACCGCTCGGATCGCACACATCGAGCACATCGCCCTCGGCAAACTGGCCATCGACCTCGCGAATACCCACCGCAAGCAAGGAAGAGCCACGGCTAACCAGCGCCTTCGCGGCACCATCATCGACCGTCACCGAGCCGTGCGCCTTGTCGCCCAGTGCGATCCACAGCTTGCGGGGTGCGATGTCCAGACGCTCCGCCGGCGGATCGAACAGCGTGCCCACGCTCTCGCCGCGGGCGAGGCGCACGAGCGCATCGGGTTCCTCGCCCGAGCAAATCACGCTCTGAATGCCCGCCGTCATCAGGATACGGCTCGCGCGAATCTTGGTAATCATGCCGCCCGTGCCCACCGATGTGGAAGAATCGCCCGCCGAGGCAATAATCTTGGCATCGATCTTATGCACGACAGGAACAAACTCGGCCGTCGGGTCCTCGTGCGGATTGGCGGTATAGAGACCATCGATGTCCGAGAGCGTCACGCACAGATCGGCAGAAACCAGGCAGCTCACAAGCGCCGCCAGTGTGTCGTTGTCACCAAACTTGATCTCATCGACGGTAACGGTATCGTTCTCGTTGACGATCGGCACCACGCCAAGCTCCACGAGGCGCAGCAGGGCGTCGCGCGCATGCAGGTAGGACGTGCGACGGGCCGTGTCGTGGCGCGTGAGCAGCACGAGCGAGGTGAGCAGGTCGCGCGCATGGAACTCCTCGTCGTAGGCCGACGAGATGATGCACTGACCGGCCGAGGCGCAAGCCTGTAAGCTCGGCAGGTCGCCGACCGGCTTGCGGTCGAAGCCCAGCACGGGATAGCCACAGGCAATAGCGCCCGAGCTCACCACGACCAGACGCCAGCCGAGCTTGCGCAGCGCTGCGGCCTGATCGGCAAGTCCGCCGATAAAGGCGCGGTTGACCTTGCCATCGGCACCCACCACCGTGGACGAACCGATCTTTACCACCATCGTTTTATAAGAAGTCGTCATACGTCAAACCAATCAACTGTTCAGCGAACGGCCGAGCTGGCGGCCAAGGGAGCGTGACTCGCCCCTACCGCCCAAGGAATTAGTGAGCCCAGGGGAAAGCCGAGGCCGCAGCCATGTTCTTGCGCACGAGCTCGTCGCGCACCTGAGCCAGGCCCTGCTCCATGCCCACCACATAGGTCTGCGGGTACAGGAAGCGCTTGAAAGCTGCGTCCAGATGATCGAGCGCCCAAACACAGCGCTCGCGCGCGTCCTGGATGCTCTCACGCGGAGCCACTGCACTGCCATCGCGCACGATCGGCACCAGCAGCTCGCGATACTCAAGCTCCGACACGTCGGTCACCAGGGCGGCATCATTCACGGCCACGAGGGTATTGCCGCGCGCGGCGCCCTCCCCCACCAGATGGTCCTCGTCGTAGATCATGTCGCAGACCGGGCCGCCAAAGCCGTCGTAATAACGGCGCACGCGCTGCACGCCCGGGATCGTGCGCTTGTAGGGCTGCTCGGAGAGCTTGACCACCGGCGTCCACGGGTCGGCCTCGCTCGCACGGCGGGCGGAAAGCTTGTACACGCCGCCCAGCGCCGGCTGGTCGTAGCAGGTCGCAAGCTTGGTGCCCACGCCAAAGCTATCGATGGGCGCGCCCTGGTCGAGCAGCGACTGAATCGTGTACTCATCCAGATCGTTAGAAACCGAGATCCCCACATAGGGCAGGCCCTCGGCATCGAAACGACCGCGGACATACTTGGAGAGCTTGGCGAGGTCGCCCGAGTCAATGCGAATAGCCGACAGGCGCTCGCCCGCCGCCTCCATCTCCTTGGCAACCGTAATGGCATGCTCGCAGCCCTCGCGCACATCGTAGGTGTCGATGAGCAGCGTGCAGTTCTTGGGGCTCGACTTGGCAAAGGCGCGGAAGGCCTCGAGCTCGGAATCGAAGCTCATCACCCAGCTGTGCGCATGCGTGCCAAAGACGGGAATACCGTAGCGGCGGCCGGCGAGCACATTGGACGTAGAGGAGCAGCCGGCAACGTAGCTCGCGCGCGCAACGGCCAGGCCGCCATCGGGACCCTGGGCGCGGCGCAGGCCAAACTCCGCCACAGGGCGACCGTCGGCGGCGAGCACCACGCGCGCCGTCTTGGTGGCGACAAGCGTCTGGAACCCGACGATGTTGAGCAGCGCCGTCTCGAGCAGCTGGCACTCCAGCGCGGGGCCGGTGACGCGCACCATGGGCTCACGCGGAAAGACGAGCTCGCCCTCGGGCACGGCGTCGATGTTTACATGCGCGCGAAAATCGCGCAGGTAGTCGAGGAATCCAGGCTTGAACATCGCGCCGCCGGCCGGGGCCTCAAGCGATGCGAGGTAGTCGATATCCTCGGGCGTAAAGCGCAGGTTCTCGACCAGCTCGGGCAGCTCGGCGGTGCCGCACATGACGGCATAGGCGCTGCCAAAGGGATGGTCGCGGTAAAACGCGGTAAAACAACCCTGCTCATTGGCCTTGCTGCTCTCCCACAGGCCCTGGGCCATAGTGAGCTCGTACAGATCGGTGAGCATTGCAATGTCGGTGGGATGCGAGATGTCGGTCAAAGCCATGGGGCGACCTTTCGGATGTGTGGTACAGAATTTGAGGGTTAGACGAGAACAGAGCATGCGGACATGACGCCCGATGCAAATCGGTTAGAGCAGGCCCATGCTGGTCAGGATCGTGTAGCCCATAAAGATGACAAACGCGATGAGGGCAAGGACAATGATGATTTTTTGAGCCGGCGCCATGCCAGGAATCTCGTTCTCGCCCGTAGGTTCCTTGGAGGTAACCATGCGCTGGGCAAAGGTCATCTCGTCACGGCTCGGCTTGGGCTCGACGGACTTGGGACGAGCGGCCTTTTTAGGCTGAGGTTTGGGCGCGGCAGGTGAAGGCTTCGCTACAGCGGGCTTGTGTGCGGGCGCGGGCTTGCGCTCGGATGCGGCGTTCGAGGCGACCTCCTCGGCCTTCGCACGCTCGGCACGCAGGGCAGCCAGCTCCTCGCGCTCGCGACGGGCCTCTTCCTGGGCCTCGCGACGAGCCTTCTCGGCGCGGAGCTCCTCCAACTCGGCGCGCTCCTCGGCAGACAGTGGTTGGGACTCAAGCTCGGCCATGGTATAGCCCTTTCTTTTAAAAAAAGCCGCCGACACAATGTCAGCGGCTTATCAAATCCAAGGGTGGAGACGAAGGGAGTCGAACCCTCGGCCTCTGCCATGCGACGGCAGCGCTCTCCCAACTGAGCTACGTCCCCAGGACAAGTTGATATTTTACCTACGGCTCGCCAACTGTCAACGCCCAATAACCAGTCTTTTTGGGGCGCGGCTATTTTGGCAACTTTTCGAACAGGCGATCCTCTCGATGATTTTTTATCCCCGTCCCAGAAAAATCATCGACGAACGCACTACTTTGCGCTGGTAAGAACACCGGTGGTGTCGAAGGCCGGGGTGAAGCTCTCGTCTACCGCGCCGCCCTCTTGCCAGAACATCGTCGTAAAACCCAGGTCGTCGGCATGGTCGAGCACCTGCTCGTACTCCTCACGCGACACGGCGCGTGCCAGGTCGCCGCCCTGCTCGCGCATGAGCGCATTGGGCGTGTACTGGTTCATAACCGAGATCGGCACGTCGCCCACCGTCTGCCACACCAGGTCCAGCACGCGACACGAATCGTCTGCATGCCCCGGAAGCACCAGGTGACGCACGATCATGCCACGCTTCATAAGCCCGCCCTCATCCACCAGCTCTCCCCCGCGGCGCTCGACCTCGTGCGCCATCTGGGCCAGACCCGACACGGCCACGCGCGGGTAGTCCTTAATATGAGAAAGCGACTGCGCAAGCCCGGCATCGGCATATTTAAAGTCGGTGAGCCACACATCGACCAGGTCGCCCAGCGCCGCCACGGCACTCGCACGCTCGTAACCACTCGTGTTGTAGACGATCGGGATGACCAGCCCGCGCATCCGTGCCGCGGCAATCGCAGCGGGCAACAGGTGCGCATAGTGCGTCGCCGTCACCAAATTGATGTTGTTGGCACCTTGGTCCTGCAGTTCCAGCATAATCTCGACCAGGCGCTCAGGCGAAATCTCAAGCCCAAAATTGCCGGTCGAGATCTCGTGGTTCTGGCAGTAGATACATTTGAGCGAGCAGCCGCTAAAGAAGATCGTGCCCGAACCGGCCTCGCCCGAGATAGGCGGCTCCTCCCACATATGGAGCGCCGCGCGGGCCACCTTGAGCGTGCCGTTAGCACCGCATACGCCGCGCGCGCCCTCATCGCGCGCCGCACCGCAACGGCGCGGACACAAATGGCAGGCAGGCGAAAATAGTTCGGTCAACGACGTCGGCATAAAAACATGCTCCAAAACAACGATTCAGCAGCTCAAACGCAAAGGGACCAACCGCACAGACGGCTCGAGCCCAAGGCGCCGTAATCGTCCGACACGATTTTTGTAATGTCAAGACTGGAATCGATAAAGTGCGGCTTTATGATGTAGGTATTCCGCCCCCCGCGGAGCAACTGGGTGAACCGTCGCGTTTATTTAGGGAGCCCACACAGTCGTACCTAGTACAGGTATCCTTCGTTGTTAAGGACGCTGGAACAGTCGATGAGGGCACCCACCTGTTTTAGGTGGGTTCATTTTCGTAACGTGGGGGGTGGTTTTCTTTTGCCGAAAATTGCCATTACAGTCCATATGGATCCACGCCGGCATCCCGACAAGCCATCGACAACATCCCAATATCTGGTAAGCGCGTGATTATCGCTGCGTGCAATTCCATGCACCCCCCTTGGTCGAGTATCATGGTTCGGCTATGCCCTTTGCGCATGGCGTTCTTCTGACCTTTTCCTTCGACGCTTGGCGGTTTTTAGATTCATGGCTTCATCCCCGAGCTACATACCGTACCTATGCGTGGCAGCGGCGGCCTTTATCACGACCTTCCTCACGGTACCCCTGGTCAAGCGCCTGGCAATCAAGCTCGACGCCGTCGACTATCCTTCTAAGCGCCGCATCAACACCAAGCCCATCCCGCGTTTGGGCGGAACGGCGGTGTTTTTGGGCCTGGTCGTCGCGTGCACTGTGCAAATCCTAGGCACCTGGTACCTAGGCTGGCCACCCGTCCTGGTGCCGCACCCGCGCCTTCACATTAGCTATCCCATGCTGGCGCTCTCCTTTACCGTCATCTTTGCGACCGGCGCTATCGACGACGTCTTCCAGCTCACGCCCAAGCAAAAGCTGGCCGGACAAGTCCTCGCCGCGCTTATCGCCTGTATCGGCGGCCTAAAAATCGGCGTCATCGTCAACCCGTTTGCCCCCGGCGAGATCATGCTCGGATGGCTCGCCTACCCCATCACCGTGATCTATCTGGTGGCATTCACCAACATCATTAACCTCATCGACGGCCTCGACGGCTTGGCCACGGGCATCTGCGGCATCGCATCGTTCACCATGTTTTCGATGGCTGTTCTCTCGGGCCGCATCGACGCCGCCGCGCTCTCCATTGCGCTCTTTGGCGCCTGTCTGGCCTTTTTGCGCTACAACTTCAACCCCGCAAGCATCTTCTTGGGCGACTCGGGGTCGCTGCTTCTGGGCTTTGCGCTGGGCTCCATCTCGCTGCTCAACGTGAGCCGCACCGCCGCACTCACCTCGCTTATCATCCCGCTCATCGTTGCCGGCGTGCCCATCATCGACACGTTTAGCGCCATTGTGCGCCGCAAGCGCGCCCACATTAGCATCGGGCAGGCCGACAAGGGCCACATCCACCACCGCCTGATCCAAGAAGGCTACAACCAAAAACAGGCCGTGCTGCTCATCTATGCCTGGTGCATCATGCTTTCGGCCGGCGCCGCCGCGATTAACCAGGTCGAGGTGCCCATGCGCGTGCTCATCTTTACCGTGCTCGCCATTGGCTCGGCGGCCTTCGCCAAGCATCTACATCTATTTGAGCCCGTGCTGCTCCACCATTACAACAAGCGCACGCACGAAGATGAGCTGGTCACCCCCGACGACCCCGCTTTTAAGCAGGAGAAGCAGGCAGCCGAGGAGCGCAAAGAAGAGCGCCACCACAAGCTCTAGGGCAAGCTGCCGAGGATGTGCCAAGGCGTTGGCAGCCGTTCGCGCGAACGCCGCGGCGGACTTGAAAGCCGGCCCCTGGCAGTCCCTCACCCACTCACGCCCACCCCTCTCAATAAACACGCTATCATCAAAACCTGCGAACGAACGTTAGGAGCAATCATGCCAAACGAGAACAGCTACGAAGTCGCGCTGCAAAAGAGCAACGCCATTCGCGAGGGCCTGGCCAAGACGCCCGAGAAGTTCACCATGCTTACCGGCGACCGCCCCACCGGCCGTCTGCACCTGGGTCACTACTTTGGCACCCTCAAGGGCCGCGTGGAGCTGCAGAACATGGGCGCCAGGACCAACGTACTCATCGCCGACTACCAGGTCATCACCGACCGCGACACCACCGAGCACATCCAGGACAACGTGTACAACATGGTCATGGACTACCTTGCCTGCGGCATCGACCCCGACAAGACCATGATCTACGCGCACTCCGCCGTGCCCGCCGCCAACCAGCTCATGCTGCCGTTCCTGTCGCTGGTGTCCGAGGCCGAGCTGGCGCGCAACCCCACGGTCAAGGCCGAGATGGAGGCCTCGGGGCACGAGCTCACCGGCCTTCTGCTCACCTACCCGGTGCACCAGGCCTGCGACATCCTGTTCTGCAAGGGCAATGTGGTGCCCGTCGGCCGCGACCAGCTGCCGCACATCGAGCTCACCCGCACCATCGCCCGCCGCTTTAACAACCGCTACGGCAAGGTGTTCCCCGAGGTCGACGCGCTGCTGTCCGAGACCCCGCTGCTGCCCGGCCTGGACGGTCGCAAGATGAGCAAGAGCTACGGCAACGCCATCAACATCTCGATGACCGCCGAGGAGACGGCCAAGCGCATCAAGAAGAGCCAGACCGACTCCGAGCGCATGATCACGTTCGATCCCGAGAACCGCCCCGGCGTGTCCGGCCTGCTTTCGACGGCCGCCATCTGCACCGGCCGTTCCGAGGTCGAGATTGCCGAGGAGATTGGCATGGGCGGCTCCGGCCAGCTCAAGAAGTACGTGACCGAGGCCGTCAACGAGTACTTCGCACCGATCCGCGAGCGTCGCCAGCGCTACGAGAACGATCTGGATTACGTGAAGGACGTGCTGCACGAAGGTAATCGTCGCGCCAACGAGATCGCCGATCAGACCCTGGCAGAGGTTCAGGACGCCATGGGCATGGTGTACTAGACCGATTTGCTGGCTTGAGCTTTCGATTGCTTTAGGGCGGGCGCTACGACGTCCACCTTTTTCGGAGCCGGACTGCTTCGGCTCCGCCCATTGCACTCCCCCGATAAACAGGAACGGGCCCNNCCCGTTCCCGAAGTACACCGTTGAATCGCACAGAGGGGAGGAATGCGAATCAAACTCAACAGGGCAGGCTTTTTCATCGCCTATTGCCTGCTCCGTTGCTGAATACAATATAGTTCACCGTGGTTTACTTTGCAGCATCAATATTCGCCGCCATAGCTTCTCCATAAGTTAGCCCCGGTAAACCTGCAACAGAAAACCACCACAAAGGGGACAGGCACCTTTGTGGTGGTTCTGGCCACGGCAGAGCTGTTAGAGTCCGGCAGGCCAACGACAGACGGCCAGGTCGACGTGCATGTCGTCCTTAAACGCCACACCCTCCCCTATCAAAAGCTCACGTTGAGCATCGGGACCGCCAAAAGCAAAACCCTCGCATATGCGCCCGTCGGCAAACACCACGCGGTGACAGGAAATCTCGCCGGGGCGCGGATTGCTATGCAGGGCATACCCCACATACCGCGCACTTCGTGGTCGACCGGCAAGCAGCGCCACCTGACCATACGTGGCGACCATCCCCTCGGGGATCTGCTCGACCACCTCGTACACCCGTTCAAAAAAGCCCTCAGACGCCATTGCTCGCTCCCTTCCACCCGGAAAAGCATAAACCACCGCAAAGGGGACAGGCACCTTTGTGGTGGTTTATGGCAGGTCAGTTAGTTGGCGGGCTGGAAGAAGGCTACGGCTACGGCGCCAGGGCCTACGTGGGTACCGATGGTGGCGCCGATGGTGTGAACGGGCAACTCGCCCTCGGTGTGGCCAGCCCAAAGTGCCGCGCTGTCCTCGATATACTTCTTGAGCACCGCATCCGAAAGACCCGTATAGCCGAGCGCCAGCGGCATGGAAAAGTCGATGCCGCCCGCCTTTTCGACCTTTTGGTTCAGCAGGTTGCGGCCGTTCTTGGAACCGCGCGCCTTGCCCAGCTGCACGATCAGACCGTCCTCGACAGCCACCACAGGCTTTACGTTGAGCAGCGTGCCCACGGCGCCGGCCGCAGCAGACAGACGACCGCCGCGCACCAGGTACTCCAGCGTCTCGAGCAGGCCGATGACGACCACGCGGTCACGGACGGCCTCGACGGCCGCCGCGATCTGGGCCGCACTACGGCCCTCGTTCACCAGGCGCAGGGCATACTCGACCAGGACACGCTCGCCCAGAGTGACGTTATTGCTATCCACCACGTACACGTCGCCGCCCGGCGCCTCGGCAAGTGCGGTACGGGCACTCTGATTGGTGCCTGATAGCTTAGCGCCCACGGTAATAATCACAGCCTCATCGCCGGCTTCACGAACCTTGGCAATCGCCTGCGAAAACGCGTACGGGTTGACCTGGCCGGTCTTGGGCAGCTCATCGCGCTCCACGAGCATCTCGTAAAAGCGCTGGTGATCGATGTCGATGCCATCCATGTACACATCGGTGCCAAAGGTGACGGACAGCGGCAAAACGGCAAGTGCTGGGTGCTCGACCGACGACATATCGCTTGCGGAATCGGTAATAATGCGGACGGACATAGCGAATCCTTTCTTGCGCAGGTCCCGCGCAGGGAATTTTGACAGCAAGGCCCCGGCACGGTATACGCGCTCAAACAGGACTATGCAGTTGTTAATTGGAAGCAAAAGCCTTGGCGACCCTACAGCTCGCGCAGGGTGTTGAGAATCGTGCGCAGCGACGCATACATCTGCTCGCGCTGCTCCACACCCATAGCCTTACCGGTGGTATCGAGCACCTCGCGAATGATGCGGTCCGCTTCGCTCATGCTCTCGCCGCCCAGAGCGGTCAGGCGCACCGGAGCACGATACTTAACGGCGGCATCGCCCGAATCGTCGACCTCGACGTAGCCGCCCTCCTCCAGATGCGCGAGCGTACGCGAGACGGCGGCGCGGGTCACGCCTGCCATGCGAGCCAGGTCAGCGCCAGTCAGGCCGTCCTTGCTGCGCTCAAGATAGTAAAGGCACATAACGTCGGAGCCCTTGAGGCCCAGCCTTGCGCCCTCGGATGTCTTAATGCGCTGAATCTCCTTGTAGAGCCCGCTGATCAGTCCGACAAAGTCCTCGAAACGTGTCTCGTCGTTCTGCTGCATGGGAGACGACCGCCTTTCGCTTGCATAATGCTTACGGGTAAACATCTTAGTCGCATAAGGCGACACCCGTACCCAAATACCCCATTTGTTAACCCATCAACATAAAAACCACCACAAAGGGGACAGGCACCTTTGTGGTGGTTTGGGGCATCAATAGGTTCTAGGCGCCGCTACAGCTCCTCGCAAGGATTGTCGCGGGTCACAAGCGTCTTAATGACAACCGTCGCTCCCAGATAGCGCTCAAGCAGCTCGGCTAAGCGATCGATCGCAGCCTGGCAATCCCCCATCCGCTCGGACTCCACGCACTCAATCGCCAGGAACGCATCGGCCGAATTATCGGACAGCGCCGTGCGAACGCCGTCGCGCCAGTTCCAGCAGCGGCACACAGCGCCCGCATCGTCGATGTAGGCGAGCTCGCCGGGCAGCGTCGGATCGTCCGCCTCCTCGCCAAGCGGCAAGAACGCATCGCCACCGTCGGTCACCTTCAAGCGAAGGTCTCCCTCGATCGCATGCAGATCCTCGCCTCCCACGGGCAGCGCGTAGGTCAGCGACACCGTGTTGTAGATGTCCACCGCGGGTGTAATGTGGCCCACCGGCTTGCCTTTAAGCACGCGTTTGAGCAAGTTCTCGATCGAGCAGCGCGCGCCTTTCTTGGTCTTGAACAGACGATAGGCCTCGCGCCATGCCTTGACCGGTGCGTTCTCGCTGATAGTGTCGCTGGTCAGATGACGCTCCGCATCGATATTGGCGCGGTCGAGCAACGCCGCAATCGCATCCACGTCCTCTTGAGGAATCTGAGCCGTGGGCTTCATGCCCTCCACGACCACAACACCGACCGCTGCCTGCGGAAACAGCTCCCAGAATGAATCCTCGGCAATAAAGCTCTTCATACGCTCTCCCTTCATTGTGCGCGCCCGAGTGAGGGCGCCTAAACAAAAAGCGCCCTTACAACGGCCACCTTCAAAGTCCTACGGTGCCGTCACAAGAACGCTTGCGCTGTCCCCATCCGGAGAAGGGGACGATATGTCAGGCGTATTGTAACCCGAGTCATCCACGCGAGCAAAACCACCATAAAGGTGCCTGTCCCCTTTGTGGTGGATATGGACTCACGGCGAAGCTAGTGGCGAAGTCCCAGCAGCCCGCGGCCGCGATGACGGGCGTCGGCGTGTACTTGAGCGTGCGGGCCGGCGGCTTTGACGGACTCGGGCAGGTGCGAGTACTTCTTCTCGAAGTTCTCCTCGAACATCACCGCCAGGTTGTGCGCGGCCTCGTCATAGCGCGCGGTGCTCTGCCAGTATTGGCGCGGCACCAGGATGCCATCGGGCACGCCGTGGCACGTCGTGGGAATGTCGACGTTAAAGATGTCGTCGTGCACGAACTCGCTGTCCTCGATGGTGCCGTCGAGGGCGCGCGCGACCAGCGAGCGCGTGTAGGCAAGCTCGATGCGATGGCCCACGCCGTAGCCGCCGCCGATCCAGCCGGTGTTGACCAGGTACACGCGCGTGCGGCCGTCGGCAATGCGCTCGCCAAGCATCTTGGCGTAAACCATGGGGTCGAGCGGCATAAACGGCTCGCCGAACAGCGAAGAGAACGTGGGCGTGGGCTCGGTGACGCCGACCTCGGTGCCGGGAATCTTAGCCGTAAAGCCCGTCACAAAGTGGTACATGGCGGCATCGGCCGTCAGGCGTGAGATGGGCGGCAGCACGCCAAAAGCGTCGCAAGTCAGGAACAGCACGACACTTGGAGTGGTGCCCATGCCCTTAGTCCACGCGTTAGGAATGTGCTCCACGGGATAGGCCACGCGCGTGTTGTGCGTGATCGAGATGTCGCCATAGTTGGGCTTGCGGTTATCGTCGAGCACCACGTTTTCGCAAATGGCGCCAAAACGGACGGCGTTGAAGATCTCGGGCTCGTGGAAGGCGTCCAGGCCCTCGCATTTTGCGTAGCAGCCACCCTCAATGTTGAAAATACCCATGTCGGACCAACCGTGCTCGTCGTCGCCGATCAGCAGGCGCGTGGGATTGGCCGAAAGCGTGGTCTTGCCGGTGCCGGACAGGCCAAAGAACACGGCGGTCTCGTGCGTGACGGGATCCATGCTGGCCGAGCAGTGCATGGGCAGCACGTCGTCCTCGACGGGCAGCAGATAGTTCATGACGCTAAAGATCGACTTTTTAATCTCGCCGGAGTAGCCGGTGCCGGCGACCAGAATCACGCGTTCCTGGAAGTTGATGACCACCGCGGCGCTGGAGTTGAGGCCCTTGATGGCGGGGTCGCACTGGTAACCGGGCGCTGCGAGCACGCAGAAGTCGGGCTCGCCGGTGCGCGCGATTTCACGGGCAAGCGGTCGGGCGAGCATCTGCTTAATAAAGAGCGCCTGGCTGGCACGCTCGCAGGCAACGAGCAGTCGACGCGTGTGGTTGCGGTCGGCGCCTGCCATGCCGCGGGTGACGAACACGTCGCGCTCGTTGAGATAGTCGACGATGCCGGCCTTGATGGCCTCATAGCTCTCGACGGACAGCGGGCGGTTGACCGCGCCCCAGGCAATCTTGTCGTGAACATCGGGGGTGTCAACGATAAAGCGATCGTTGGGTGAACGGCCGGTGCGCTCCCCCGTCTCAATCACCAGCGCGCCGTTGGATGCCATGCGGCCTTCTTCGCGGCGGATGGCGTGCTCGACGAGCTCCGCGGCGGGTAGATCGACCAGCAGGCGGGGCTGATTCTCGGCGGGATCTTCGACCAGCGTAATACCAAAGTTGGACAAAACTTCTGCAGGGGTAACACCAGGCATGGGGCCTCCTTTAAAAACGCGACACATGGACGCGGCGCGCACTTTACTCACGTAAAGCCCGTTGTACCCGATATGCAAAAACGTTTTTGCGGCAAGGGTGGCAAGCCCGCCCAACGGTCAAAAATCGCAGGCAAGCGGCCTAGTCATTGGGGACGTTTTTAAACGCCTAGTCATTGGAGACACTCTTGAACAGGCAACATTCAAGGAATGTCCCCGGATGCCGGCACTTAGGGACGTTCCCAAAGTGCCGGCACATAAGGAACGTCCCTAAGTGCCGACTACAGCGGCAGGCCTTGGCCGAGCATGGCTATGGCGCTCATCAGGACCAGCATGCCGGCGGCGTAGGGCAGGACGGCGCCCAGGAGTTCGGCATCCTTACCGCGCACGAGCACGGCGGCAAGACCAATGGCGAGGGTCTGCGGCGAGATCATCTTACCGGCGGCGACGCCCAGGGCGTTCAACGCGACCATCCAGTAGTCGCTCACACCCAGCGCAGTGGCAGCCTGGCTCTGAATGGGGCCAAACAGCATGCCCGAGGACGTGCCCGAGCCGGTCACAAACGCACCGACTGCGCCGATCCACGGAGCCAGAATCGGGTACAGCCCACCGGCGACGGCGATGCAGAACGCGCTGATCGAAGAGATCATGCCCGCATAGCCCATCACCTTGGCACAGCCCAGCACCGAAAGCATCGTGATCACCGTCGGCATCATCTGCTTCACAGTCGCGGCCAGCACCTCGCCCATCATGCGTGGCGAAGCACCCTGAATGGCACCGCCGACAAACGCGGCCAGGAAGATCCAAACACCCGGCGTGTTAATCCACGAAAACGTAAGCGTACCGGGGTTCTCGCCGCAATACACCTGCACGTGGCTTGCAAAGGGCGCAAGCGCGGCATGCACGGCGGGCACCAGGTTGGACGTACCCAGCAGCAGTACAAAAATCAGAATGAAGCACGACCAGGCCGAAAGCGCCGATTTAACGGTGAGCTGTTCGCCGGCCTCGATATTCATATGGAAGCGTGCGTCCAGATGCCCCGACTTCTCGGCACGCATGGCAAGCGCAGCTGTCAGCGCGAGCGAAACGATGGGTCCTACGACCACGGCCAGCTCGGGGCCCACAAACATGGCAACGACCAGAGCCGCGCCGACAAACGACACGCCGGAGAGCAACGCCACGCCGGCAACACCGTGCAGACGCTCGCCCACACTCGCGGCATTGCCCTGGTCATCGGCAACACGGCCCGCAACCAGCACAATAAATAGCGGCATCACCACAAAGAACGGTGCGAGCTGCACCAGCTGAACGGTCGCTAGGTGAAGGGAATCCAAACCCACCAGGTCGGCAACGGACACCGTGGGGATGCCGATGGAGCCGTAGGGCGTGGGCACGCCGTTGGCCAGCAGGCAGATGAGCACGGCAGGCACGGCCTCAAAGCCCAGGCCCGCGAGCATGCCGGCGGGAATGGCGACAGCGGTACCGAAGCCGGCCATGCCCTCCATAAAGCCACCGAAGCACCAAGCCACGAGCAGCGCCAGCAGACGGCGGTCGCTGCTGATGGAGGTGATCATGCTGCCGATCACGTCCATGGCGCCCGTACGAACGCACAGGTTATACGTGAACACCGCGGCGATGATCACCAGGACGATGGGCCACAGAGCCAGAAAAAAACCTTCGAGCGAGGCGGTCGCGATCTGCGCTGCCGACAGGTGCCACCATGCGAAGGCAAGCAAGCACGAAAGGACAAACGATCCGATAGCGGCCTTCCAAGCTGGCCATTTAAAGCACAGCAGCATCACGACCAGCCAAATAATCGGCACAAGAGCCAGTAAGAATGCGGCGACGTCCATAGGTAGAAGCTCCTTGGTACCGCGCAAGCGGCATCGGGGGGGGTCACAAAACTTCAACAGGATACCGCACGTTTACCGACAAATTACAGCCACCCGCCGAAATTATTGAACAACCTGTTCAAAAACATTAATGGACACCACCGCGACTATACTAGAACGCAGCAAGAGAAAGGAATCGCCTTGAGCATCTCGCCCCTCGATAGCATCCGCCGCGCCATCGCCCGCCGCAATGGCGTCGCCGACCCCGCCGTATCGGGCGAGGCGCACGGACAGGGCGGACGCATCGAGAACGGCCTGTTCCCCGCATCGCACACCGCCGAGGAGCTCGCGCGCATCCAAGAGCTGAGCCAGCGTAACGCCGGCGGCCCCGGCAGCAGCCAGGCCACACGCCGTCGCCGCGAGCGCGATTGCCAGCCCGGCCCCATCCACCGCATGGTCAATGCCTGGTGGAACCGCCTGCTCGGAGCCGTCTACGGCGGCGGCTTCTCCACGCAAGAAGCCGAGTACGAAGATCACGCCACCCGTCGCGACTACCTTTGGAATACCCTGGGCACCGCCGTATGGGGTATGGCGTTTCCGCTGCTCACCATTGTGTCCACGCAGCTTGTGGGCGCCGAGGAAGCCGGTAAGTTCTCCATCGCCTTTGTCACCGGCACGCTCATCATGATCGCGTGTAACTACGGCGTGCGCAACTTTCAGGTCTCGGACATCGACGAAAAAACCTCCTTCGGCTCCTACCAGCTCAACCGCTGGCTCTGCGGAGCGCTCGCGCTGGCATGCGGCCTGGTATACAGCAGCGCCCGCGGCTACGATGCGCAGATGGCCACGATCGGCCTGGGCGTCTACCTCTATAAGGTGATCGACGGCATCGCCGACGTGTACGAGGGCCGCCTGCAGCAGGCCGACAAGCTTTATTTGGCCGGCATGAGCCAAACGCTGCGTTCCGCCGGCGTCATCGCGGTCTTTAGCGTGGCACTGTTCCTTACGCGCAGCATGCCCATCGCGGCCATGGCCATGGGCATCGCCGCCATTGCCTCGCTCGTGCTGGTCACCGCCCCGCTCGCCCTGCTCGAGACCGAAAAATCACGCCGCATGAGCCTGCGCGAGGCTGGCCACCTGTTTATCCAGTGCGCTCCGCTTTTTGGTGCGCTGTTCCTGTTTAACCTTATCGAGAGCATGCCCAAGTTCGTGATGGAGGGCGCGCTGGCCTACAAGTATCAGCTGTACTTTAATGCACTGTTCTTTCCGGCGCAGGCCATTTTGTTGAGCATTGGATTTATCTATAAACCGCAGCTCCTGCGTCTATCGAGCATTTGGGCGAATCCGCGCAAGCGTCGTCGCTTTGACCTGATTATTGTTGCCGTTATGGCACTAATCGTGGTCATTACCGGAGCGTGCGCCGCATTTATGGCAGGCCCCGGCATCCCCATCATGAGCTTTATGTACGGCCTTAACTTTGAGCGCTACCGCACGCTGGCGCTGCTAATGGTTGTCGCCGGCGGCGTCACCGCGGCAATCGACTTTATCTACGCCATCATCACGGTGTTGCGCCACGCCGGCGACGTCACCAGGATCTACCTAATCTGCTTCGCCGTAAGCGTGGTGCTGCCGGTGATTCTGATTAAGCTGCTGGGTCTGATGGGCGCCGTGGTGAGCTACCTAGCAATCATGGCCCTACTCCTGGTGCTACTGATTATCGAGTACGCCCACATCCGCCAGCGCATCGAGCGCGACCGCAACCCGTACGGCGCCTAATTAGCTGCCCCCCGGTACCGGAATTTGCGATGGAATCTCCTCGACTAGGGTCTCGTTGTGACAATATGCACCACACAAAACTAAGTGAGTAGACTTTTACCGAATCCTTGACCACGCCAATAATGCACAAGCCTGTGACCTGCGGTTTTATTGAGGCAAATATGTTGGGTGCTCGGCATTTCCAAAAAAGTCTACTCACTTAGCCAGCGGGCAGCCAAATGATTATTTAATCCCCGTCCCAGAAAAATCATTTGATGGGCAGAAGGGCAAAAGTAGTCAAAAAAGCCCCGTCCCAAATTAGCTACCCCTTGTGTAATCATTCGCCAGGAAGAATGTTCGCGTAGAACTCGGCTCCGTCGTCCAGGCGCAGGATCCCTACACGGCCAAACTCGGAGCCCGTGGCGGCGGCGCAGTCGATGTCGATGCGATCGGGAACGCCGGCGGTATCCTCGCCGCCCAGGTGCACAATCTGCCCACGGCCCGACTCCTCATCGAGCCCCGCCAGGCCGCCGACCTCGCAATAACGCCCGAGCGACACCGTGGGCGTGTGGCCGCTCACCACGACCGGGCCCTTGCCCTCGGCAGAGAGAAGCCCCGTCGGCGCATCCCAGTAGCCGTGACGAATCCACAGCAAGTCATCGGACGACTGCACGGCAAGCATCTGCTTCAGCAGTTCGCGATCGGCATCCACCGCCCCCGCACCATCAGCACAATCAACCCCATGTTCAAGCAAAAACGCCCGCGCCGCCTCGGTCTGGATGCCGGCATGCACCAGCAGATACGGACGCTCATCAGTCTCGGCCACCGCATAGAGCGGCAGCGTCGCCATCCAACGCACGAGTTCCTCGTACGCCTCAAATTCCATATCGTTGAGCTGCTGACGGGTAGTCCAACCGCCGTTGATATCCCAGGTCTCGGCATCGAGCGGATCTTGGCCAATGATGGCATCGAGCATAATCTGCTCGTGATTGCCCTTAAGCACGCGAGCGTTGGGCAGCGAGCGCACGAGCTTAATAACGCCAACCGGATCGGGCCCGCGATCGATCATGTCGCCCAGCACATACAGCGTGTCTTCGGACGTCAGCGAAATCTTGGAAAGGGCCTCGTCAAGCGCACGCACGTGCCCGTGAGCATCGGATGTCACATAGATCGCCATGGAACGCCTCTCTTTACATTGCGGCCGAAGCCCGGTGCCGCAACTAAAACTTCAAGTTGAACTTAAACGTTACCCATTGTACTCCGTTGCAATAAAGCTGGAAAGGGTTTCCGAGCAGAGGCAAAGACGGCAGCCGTCTATGACGATATCGCGCACGCCCGCAATCCGCCCCCATAAGCCCACCACCTTTGGGTACAAATAACTGCAGACATCTGACCGTGCCACGCCAACCACCCAGGAGCGGACACTATCCATGAACCAGATTCTTCTCTTTATCGGCCTCGTCATTATTCTGTGCCTGACCATCAAACCCGTCGGAAAAAAGCTCCCCTTCCCCACCCTGCTCATCTTTATCGCGCTGGGCATGCTGCTGGGCGTCAACGGTCCGGCGCACATCGACTTTAGCGACTACGCGCTCACCGAAACCGTCTGCAGCACGGCACTGCTGTTCATCATGTTCTACGGCGGCTTTAACACCAACATCGACCGTGCCAAACCTGTCGCCGTGCCCGCGGTGCTGCTGAGCACGCTCGGCGTCGTCATCACCGCTGGCATCACCGGCGTGTTCGCGCACTTTGTACTAGGCTTCGACTGGATCGGTGGCCTGCTGCTGGGATCGGTCGTGGCATCCACCGACGCGGCCAGCGTCTTTAGCGTGCTGCGCGAGCACAACCTGTCGCTGAGGGGCGGCACCGACTCGCTGCTCGAGGTCGAATCGGGCTCCAACGATCCCGTCGCCTACATGCTCACCGCCGTGCTCGCCACACTCGCGACCGGCGGCGACGTTAACATCCCCGTGCTGCTAGCCAAGCAAATCATTCTAGGCGTGGGCCTGGGCATTGTCATCGGCTGGGCATCGGGCCGTCTGATCGAGCGCGCGCATGCAACAGCCGAGGGCGCGCAGACCATCTTCTTGTTCGCCGCGGCCATCGTCGCCTACGCGCTGCCGAGCTACCTAGGCGGCAACGGCTTTTTGGCCGTGTACCTTGCCGGCATCGTGCTAGGCGCGAGCGACATCACCGGCAAGGTCGAGCTAGCGCACTTCTTTGACACCCTCACCGAGATGGCCGAGATGACCATCTTCTTTTTGCTCGGCCTGCTCGTGACGCCCGCCCGCCTGCCGCAAATGCTGCTGCCGGGCCTGGCACTCATGGCGTTCATGCTCTTCGTGAGCCGCCCCATCGCCGTCGGCATGCTACTGGCGCCCTTTAAGACGAACCCCCGCCAGGTCGCGCTCGTAAGCTGGGCGGGCCTGCGTGGCGCGGCTTCGGTCGTCTTTAGCCTCTTTGCCGTGGTGTCCGGCGTTCCCGGTGGCCACGACCTATTTGACCTGGTGTTTGTGATTGCCGTGTCGAGCATTGTGGTGCAGGGCTCGCTGCTGCCGGCAGTGGCGAAGAAACTCGACATGATCGACGCGGAAGGCGACGTGCGCCGCACCTTTAACGACTACCGCGACGAGGACGGCATGTCGTTCGTCAAGCTCAAGGTGGGAGCTGGACATCCGTTTGCCGGACGCTCGCTTGCCGATATTGGCAGCGCTACGAACATGCTCGTCGTCCTGGTGCTGCGCGACGGCGCTCATCCGATGCTGCCCAACGGCGATACCGTGATCGAGGAAGGCGACCTGTTGGTGATGGCTGCCCCGACATTTGAAGAGCGTGCCGAGGTTACGCTGCGCGAGGTCACCGTGACACCCCACGGCCGCTTAGCTGGACAGCGTCTGCGCGACGTGCCGCAAGGCAAGCACCCCTTTATCGTCGTGATGCTCAAGCGCGACGGCCAAACGATCATCCCCGACGGCAACACCCTCATAAACGCCGGCGACGAAGCCGTCATCGCCACGCTAGCGTCGTAGCCATCCCCACCCATAAGTTGCGGTGAAATAGGGATTGAATAAGCCTCTGAACAGCCATTTCAGTCCCTATTTCACCGCAACTTATTAAGGGGATAGGTTAAAAACATTTGAATTGACACCGAAATGAAAAAAGCCGGGGAAAACGTCCCCGGCACTTGGAAGCCTTCTCTTTTGAGATGACCGACTTCTTTGTATCACGAACGCTAGTTGGATGCCATTCATTGAGGGCTTTATCAGGCGCGCCATCCCATCCACATGGCGCCATTTGAAAGCCGTCCGATCTCATGCTATAAAGAAATCGGTACCCTCCAAAAAGAGGGGCCTCCAAGAGCCGGGGTCTTACCCCCGGCATTTTTTGTGAGCAAAGTCACCGCAACCCCTGCCTTGTCCCTAAGAGGGGCGGGGCAGCCGTCCCGAATTGGCCACTCTTGAGCATCAATCGCCTCGGCTGGGGTCTCGTTGCGGACAATTGGCGTCTCTCAAAACTAAGTGAGTAGACTTTTGTCGAATCGCCGACCACGTCACCAAAGCACAAGTCTGTAACCTGCGGGTTTGTTGAAGCAAATTTGTCGGGTGCTCAGGATTTCCAAAAAAGTCTACTCACTTAGCCAGCGTGCAGTCAAAATAGAACGGTCGCGAGCTCATTAGGCTCCATTGGGACGGCTTATCGTGCATTTTCGCGCAGCTGCGGGTGCAGACGCCCCATCCCATATTAGTTACCTTAGTCATCGTCGACAAAGTCGCGGAGGTCGAGGCCTTCGCGTTCGGCTCGGGCTAGGAGCTCTTGGGGCGACTCGTCCTCGATATCCATCACGTCGAGCATGGCGGCCGGAAAGCCCACGCCGGCTGCACTCCCCGCACGGTCGAGCAGGCTCTCGCGCAACTGATCTACATCGACTTCGATTTTCATGGTGAAACCTCCCGCCAAACCAGGCCCTTACTCGTCAGCGCCAAGCACTTCCACGGCAGCAACAAAAGCCGCAACCTGCTTGTCGTCCATCTGCGCAGCCAAACGCCCCACGGGCTCATCGTAGGCGAACTGCACCTTATCGATAAAGCAATCCCAAGCACGCTCGTCCACACGCACGGCGGCCTCGCAATACTGACTGAGCTTTTTGAGTCCATACCAAAACGCATTCACATGGCGCGCAGGGTCCTCATCCAGCACACCATCGTAGCGACGCTCATTGAACTCGCGCATGCGTGCCACGGCAACCTCGAGCGAGTCGCCGCCATCAGTCGAAGCCTCATCCACAAGCTCGGGAATCGCGACCTCACGCCGAACATCATGCCTGGTAGCGCCGTCGTACTCGCCCACCAGCACGTCTTCGTCAAGCCGAGAATCATAGTCTAAATAGCTCGAGCCCCGGCAAATCCCATGCGGTGAGCCGGAGCCAAACGCACAGAACAACCCGCCGTCGGCAACAACACAACGGTAGGTCTCAAACGACTTCTTAACCTGAACGAGCAGCTCGGAAAGCAAACCGGCATCGCACGCCGTCTCGCACGCAACGCAAGCAGGCTCCGGCAGCCCCGAAGGCTCCACCGTGCTCCCCGCAACGCGGGCGGCGCGCTCGGCCCGATACGCCTGCGCCGCCAAGCGCGCTCGCTGCGCAGCGCCGCGTACGTTGGTAAGTTCACGCCCCAACGCCACGTCACTAGCAACATCGCCAGCCAAATCGCCCGTAAACCCGTCAGCGCGCTGCGACCCCGTCGCACTCAACTCGGACTCAAACGTCGCTGTGATCATGCCCGCAAGGTCCGTCGCATCGGCGGCACAACGCAACTGCTCCAGCTGCGTACACAACAGATCGGCATCTAGGGGCACGGCGTCCACAACACGCACGTCACTCAGGCGCGCCACGTCCTGCAGCACCATAGCCCCCGCGGCATCGTACGCCACACGAACCCTGTCCGCCGTATTGGCTCGCAGCTTTACCTCGATAAACGCAAGTGTCTGCTCCAGACGCGTCTGCAGTTCGGCCTTGTCCTCCATGCGCAAAAAGGCAGCATAGCGGCGCTCCATCCGTAGCGGTCCAACAATGCCCGCCTGCTTGCGAGCGCGTGCAAGCGCGGCGCCCTCAGCACGGCGAACATACCCGTCAACAGCCCGCACGGCAGACTCGCGCGCAGCGTGCTCAGCAGCCTCGACGCCCCTAAGCACACCCAACAGCTCGCGGGAGCGCGCCTTGCGTACCAGCTCCCCGCGATCGTACTGCTCAAGCGCCGTCTGACGCTTGCCTACCGACTCAAAGCCAAACAGCTCGTCGAGCAACTCACCAACAGAACGCTCATCTGCCACGGCAGGCCTCCTCACGCACTACGGACCAACGCTCCCGCGGGCCCGCGCACGCAAGCCCGCTCGCCCGCACCACTACAAATCCAGCGCCTTCTTCGCGGCGTCGACCGGGTCGCCATCCATGTAGAACACCGGGCTCAACCCCGAAATAATCTCAGAAGAAACACTCTGCAGGCCCGCGATAGCGCTCAGCGGCAAAATCACGCGCTTGGCACCGGCGTTTTTGGCCACGCGCATAATGTCCTCGAGCCCGCGGATCTCGTCCATAGAGCCCGACATGCGCAAGATTCCCGGAATCGCCAGCGCAGGCATCACCGGGCGGTTGCACGCCGCAGAGCAAAGTCCCACAAACTCGGCGAGCGAAACTTCCTCGGACAGGCCCTTGCTCTGCAGGTCGTTGTAGAACAGCAGGTAATCCTTGGAGCCAATGTGCATGCCCGGCGCCACGCGGTTCGCCAGGTTCACAAAGTTGTCGAACGCGGCCTCCAGCGTATCGCGCACCGGCTTGTTAAAGGCCACGCCCTCGTGCTTAAACTTGCACTCGCCGGCAACCGCCTTATTCTCCAGCTTGTACACGGCAACCTCGCCGCCCTGCGACCTGCCCACGCCAAACACGTGGCCGGACAGCAGCGGCCCGTCGGGAATCAGCGTGTCCTCGCTCTGCTCGGGCACGCGCACCACGTGCACGTCCTGCGGGTTGTCGGCATCCATATAGCCCAGGTTAACGTCGATAAACTCGACGCCCGCCATAATCTTGAGCTGTTCCTTTACGCGGCGACGGCCCTCGATGGCGTAGTCCAGCAGCCAGCGCACGTCGTCCTTATCCATGGCCTCGTCGGGGAACAGCAGCTTGGCCAGACCGCTAAAGGTCTTGCGCACGGCGATCTCGTCACGCTTGTTAAAGTCGCTGTTAAAGCGGAAATACCTGTCGATATGGTGCGTAAAGTCCTTGCGGCGCATCTCTTTGCAAAATTCCGACAGGCAGTCGGTGATCAGGCCGTAATGCCCAGTCAGCAGGCTCGAGCGCATCTTGGGAATCTCCCAGCCCGGCAGGTAATAGTGAATACGGTCAAAGAAGGCCGAATCGTTGTTAAACTCCGGAGGGAACGGATCAAACAGGTGCGTGGTCTTAAGGACGTTTTGCACGGTATCGTTGATGTTGCCCTCAAAGACCATGGAGGCATCGGCGTTGATCTGGTCGCGGCCGCGCGCGTAGCTGCCACTCGCCATGTAGTCCTTCATGATCTGCACGGCATTGGTGTCCTTAAAACGCATGCCGGCAACCTCGTCAAACGTCACGCAGTCCCAGTGGCCCACCAAGCCCACGCGGTCGGCGCGCATGGAGTTCATGCGGCCGAACAGGTTGGCCGTGGTGGTCTGGCCGCCAGAGAGCAAGATGGCGTATGGCGAGACCTCTTTGTAGATATGGCTCTTGCCGGTGCCGCGGGGACCCAGCTCGCACAGGTTGTAGTTGCGCTCGATGAGCGGCACCATGCGCTCGATAAAGTGCAGGCGCTCTTTCTCGGAAAGTTCGCTGGGCTCATAGCCAGCGGAGCGCAGCAGCATGTTGAGCCACTCGTCGCGCGAGAAATACTGGCGCTCGTCAATCATGGCATCCAGGTCCAGATTGGGCATCTGGATGGGCGTGAGCGACGCCACGCTAAACGGAGAGTCCTCGGGTCCGCGCTTTTTGCGCTTGGCCTTGGAGCGGCGCGGTGCATCGTCGCCAAAGACCTCCATGCCAAACTCGTCTTCCTCATCCAAGGGGTGACGATACTCGATGCTCATGATGCACCAAATGCCACCCTGCAGAATCTTGGAATAGTCGCGCACGTACTCGGCAGGCATCACAAACGGCTCGATGGTCAGGTTGGCAAACGACGCCACGTAGATGTCTTTGTACTCGTCGAGCTTGGCCGTCACCTTATCGATGATGGTAAAGCGGCCCAACTCGCGAATCTTGGACTTAATGCGCTCGGACTCGTCGGGACGCACGTAGTTATCGGTGAGGATCCTGCGAATGCGGTCCAAACCCTCTGCCACGGCATCCTCGTCGTCGGTTGAGCAGTACATGCCCAGCAGGTACTCCAGCACAAAGGTGGGCACGTTGGCGCCGCGCTTCATAAGGGCCGTCAGGTCCTTGCGCACGATCTTGCCAGCAAAGTGCTCGAGCAGCTTGCCGTCCAGGCCATCCATGTCGTAGCCGTCGTCCTCGGGGGCCTCGGCCGTAGCCCGGTCATAGCCATCGGTCGAGGATTCGTCCTCGGCGGGCACCGCAGCCTCAACGGGCGCGGCAGCAACCGGCTCCGGGGCAGGCGCAACAGCCTCAGCCGCCGGGGCCTCCACAGGCGCCGCAGCCGCCGCAGGCACCACACCCTCCGCAGGCACATCCACATCAATCGAGGGAACTTCCCACAGACCGTCGTCATGGCTATCAAACATAGGGCACACTCCTAAAAACCAAAGTCAGCAACAGGGGCAAACGAAACGGCAATGGTATACGTCTCGCGCCAAACGATCTTGCCCGTCTCGCGCTCGCGGCAGACCAGATAGTACGGACCCTTTGCCGAGAATCCATCCGCCGCGCGCAGCGCAAACTTGGCATGCACTACGCGCTCCTGCGAATTAACAGAAGTCTTGTTAGCATGCGCCTTGACCGTATCGCTCACCTCGTTGCCGCTTGCATCGGTAAACACCAGCTCGTATTCGCACGGCAAGACCTTGCCTTGGGCTGGTTCTTCCTGGATCAAGTTGAGCGAGAAGAGCGAGTTGGTCACCCGGCGCCCCTCACTTAGCACGCGCAACGTCGCCGCGCGCGTGTCGACAAAGTCCTTGGAACCCGAGCGCGCACGCCAAAATCCAATAACGGGAACGCAAAGCTCCTGCAGGCTCATGCCGCCGTGGACGTAGTTGTTAGTACCACCGGGACGCTTGAAGTGCACGTTCTCGCGCGGGGCAAACCCCTCAAAGCCGGCACCCAAACGTCCCATGTCAACATTAACAAACACCTCGCGTACCTCGTCCGAAAGCTTGGCCACGGCCTCGTTGGGCACCACCAGATGACGCTTGCCGTGCATGACGGGAGCGTCAAGGAAGGGAAGATCTGGCTTGCCGAGCATCTGACACTCGCTGAGCTCCCGGCGCGCGTAGATAAAGCCGTGATCCGCCGTTATAACAACACGCGCGCCCGGGGCGTCGGTGCACACGCGGCGCGCCAACGCGGCAAGCTCCTCTACGGTGTCCGTACAGGCATCGAAGACGTCATCCTGCGTAGCGGCCTTCTCGCCCGTGGCATCAATCTTGTTGTGATAGAGGTAGACAAGTCTTGAGCCCTTGAGCATCGCCTTGCGCTCGGTTCCCGCCATGTTGAGGTATGTACTCGAGCGCAAAGCGCGGGCTGTAGGCTCAACGTGGGCAAGCACGGCCTCGCGCTGCGGAGTCGTCGCAGTGGGCATGTCGTCAGCCAACACAAACGCGCCATCCTCTGCAAGCTCAAGCACCTGGTGCGGCAGCAGCGCAGGCATGCCCACCTCGGTAATGGAGGGAAAGACCGCCTGCATGCTAGATACCTTGACGTTGCCGCCGCGTTCGCGCTCGAGCAGCGCCGCAACGTCGCGGGCAACCTCATAGCGCAGCGCATCGCTCACGATAACGACCGTTGTTTTGGCAGAGCCCACAAAGGCGGGTAGCACATGCCAGTAAAACTCATCCTGCCGTGCGGGACCATCGATGCAGCCGCAATCGGCCCACTCCCCTTGCGCAGCAGCCGCCCAGCAGGCATTGGCATCCGCCAAGAACCAGTTGCTGTAGAGATTCTCCGCCCAGTCCGCCACGGCGCGGGCAGGTTCCTCGAGCGCATCGCACTCGACGGAGCGTGCCCGCAGATACGCGGTGCACATATGGCGATAGGCAGCGTCCATGGCATACCATTCGGACGTATAGGCATCCCACACCTGCTGGGACTGCGCCAGATGGAACCCACCCGCGTGCGTCTGCCTAAACGCGCACATATCGGCCACAGTGACAAGCAGGTCAAAGTAGCTCTCGACACGACGGTACCAGCTTAGGTCGCAACGGCGCGCAGCAAAGGCACGCGCATCCTCAACACGGTCTGCACCTTGCGCAAACGAGCAGAACAGCTGCGAGAGCACAACCTCGTTGACGCACGGGAACACATCAAGCGAAGCCAGCGCATCGATCGGCAGGGTCTCGAACCGTGCAAAGAGCCCGCGGGCATCCTCAACTAAACGACAAATCTCAAATAGGTCCTCGCTCGATGCCCGGGCATCGGCGGCCTGGTCCCACGTACGCACCGCCTCAAGGCAATAGGGGCCGTAGGCGGGAGCCATATAGTTTTCGAGCCCCTTGAGCGCTCCCTCGGGAAGCGCGGTAGACGCCGCTGTAAGGAGCGCATGGGATGAAAGCATAAGCAATGAGTCGCGCTCATACAGCGGCCCCTCAAACCCATAGCAGCGAAGCATAAAGGCAGAGAGCACATCGCGCACGCAGTACTTGTCCATCAACTCGGCCAGCGCCTCGGGACCCTCGTGCAGCAGCATGGTCATACAGCCACGCAGCACAAACGCGGGACGCGCGTCACCAAGCTCTTTACCGCCAAAAATCACCGTAAGGATGCCGAGTTCGATATCGGATGCGCCCGAGGCATGCGGAACACACGCGGCAAACTTAGCGCAGCGGGACTTGGCGACAAAGAACGCCTTGTGCGCTCGCAGGCTCTCGCGCACGGCATCGATATTCTCGATACCCAGTTGATCGGCCAAAAGCGAAAGATAATCAGCTTGAAACCGGTCAGCATACAGCTCAACATCGGCAAGCCAATCGCCCTCAAGCCTGCCGCGCGGGCAACGGCGATACAGCAAGATATCGCTCACAAGGTCATCGCGGTTGACGAGTTTCTTGACGGCAAACATGCGGCCCTCGCAGGCCTCAACAAACCGAACCGGGCGCTCAAAGTCACCGTGAGCGGGCATAACGCCGCCATCGGCCCCCGCACCGTCGAAACCCACGGCAGCCAATCGCTCAAACTCAGGGGCAAACTCGCCGTCCGCATCGTGCCAAACCACCACACGACGCGGCACGCATGAGGGCAACGGCTGCAAAAACCGCAGCTTGAGCTGTTCTTCTACATCGATCTTGGGCATGAATATCCTTACCGTATCTGCAGTTACTTAATCTTTGCCAGCACATCCTGAAACTTGGCGTAGTTGACCTTGACGCCGTCATCCAGGTCGATCTTAATCATCTGGTCTGCCAAGTGGTGCAGCTTCTCCTCGAAGGCAATAGTCTCTTTGAGCTGGTCGTTGAGCTTTTTGACGCGCTTGTCCAGACGCACGCGCTCGCCGCGCTCGGCATCGGCAAGGGCATCGTTGGCATAGCCGATCTGGGCGCGGTAGCGTTCTTGCTGCCCATGCACATAGTCGGTGCGAATGCGAGCCAGCAGGTCGGGCTGATAGCGATGCATGTAAACAAGGCACTTAAAGCCGTTCTTTTTGCCACTGTCGAACAGCCAGTAGATGGGACGCTTCTTGTAGGTCTGGCAGTGGTCCTTAAAGAAGTCCTTCAAAAAGTAGGTGCGGATTACCTCGCGCGAGGTACCCTTGCTGCCGAGTGCCTCGGCAATAAAGGCCAGGTTCTGCTCAAGCGCCTCCTCGCCATACACGGTGCGCACAAAGTCGATAAAGTAGCGCACGATGTCGTCGTCAAAGTACTCGTCATCGGTAATGGGCAGCACGTTATCGCTATCGGGCATAAAGGTCACATGATCAGAGTTGGGCATCTTGGCCAGATAGTCATCGACTGTGGCGCCCTGATCGGCCAGGACCAGCCCGTCCACATCCAGCGAATAGCGGCCAAACATGCAGCCCACGGCATAGCTTATGAGCGAGGTGATCTCATCGCGCTTAGTGCGCACGTATTTGTTGCCCTTATAGCTCTCGGGGATCTCATCGGCGGTATCAAAGATGCGCGCTACCGAAACGTACTTATCCTCGACCTCGATGGGCACCTCGCCCTCCATGTTGTGGTAATGTCGAGAAAGTTGGTGTAGCGCCCGATCCGAAGTGAGTCGGCCCGGCGTCCTGGAATCTGGAATACGGTTGATATCCTATGCCGCCTCG
>NZ_CYYP01000008.1:100042-107744 GCF_001405375.1 Collinsella aerofaciens | reverse complement strand
GGGGCGCTCCTCCTCGCGGGCGGGAGGGCGCGCAGGCGCGGCGAGCGCCTAGCGCGCGAACTCCCGTAAGAGCGCGTCTTCCACTTCCCGAAGCGAAAGGGCCCCGCCTCCCTCGGCGGGACGGGCGACCACAATACAGCGCGCTCCCACGTCGCGCGCGGAGGCGATCTTCTCGGCCGTGCCGCCTACGGTTCCCGAGTCCTTGGTCACAAGCCACTGGGCGCCCACCTGCCGAAGCATCGCCTCGTTGAGCTCACGGGTGAAGGGCCCCTGCATGCCGATGACGTGCGACGGCGAAAACCCCGCGTCGATGCACTTCGTTATAGCACCGGGCAGCGGGAGAACACGCACGAAGAAGCGCTCCGCGAAATCGGCGACGCGCGTGTAGGGAGCAAGCTCCTTGCTCCCCGTCGTGAGAAGCGCGCGACCCGGGTTCTCGGAGAGAAAGCGCGCCGCACAGGCGATCGACGCGACCGACACGACGCCTTTGGGCAGCGCCTCGACCGGGCGCGTAAGGCGCAGGCATCGTGCACCCACGGCGAGCGAAGCGGCCCGGATGTTGCCGCTTGCGAGCGTAGCGAAGGGATGCGTGGCGTCGACGACGATGCGCGCGCCGGAAAGCTCGCGCTCCATGTCGGCCTCGTCGAGCCTGCCCGCATGCACCTCGATGCCCGGAAGCTCGCCCAAAAGCTCGCCTCCGTACTCGGTTGCCGCGTAGGCACGGGCGGGGATGCCCGCCCCGCTCGCCCATTCGCACAGAAGGCGGCCCTCGGTGGTGCCGGCGAAGATGCGCAGCGCCGGCGCGGATGCGGGCGCCGTCACTTCGGGCCGCCTGGGCGCGTGATCTCGTAGAGCAGCGCGTTCATAATGGCGGCCGCCACGGTCGAGCCGCCCTTGCGACCCCTCGCGACGATGGCCGGCACGCGTCGCGCGAGTAGCTCCTCTTTCGCCTCGACCACGTTCACAAACCCAACCGGCACCCCAACGACGAGCGCGGGCGAGATCTTCCCCGCGTCCATGAGCTCGGCGAGGCGCAGAAGTGCTGTGGGAGCGTTGCCGACGGCCACGATGAGCGGACCCTCGATGCCGCAAGCTTTGTCCATGCTCGCAACGGCGCGAGTCGTGCCCGCGGCGCGCGCCGTTGCGGCGACATCCGGGTCGGCCATGTAGCACACGGCCTGGCAGCCGATCTTCGCGAGCGCGGGCTTGCTTATGCCTGCGAGCGCCATGTTCGTGTCGGTGAGCACCGTGGCCCCTGCGCGCAGTGCGTCGAGCGCACAGTGCGCGGCGTCATGGGTGAACACGAGGGAATCGGCGTACGAGAAGTCAGCAGTGGTGTGGATGACGCGCTTCACGACGGGTTCTTCGAGCGGCGGGAACGTGCGGCCGCCGAGCTCTTCGGTGATGATCTCAAAGCTGCGCCGCTCGATGTCGCCGGGCGCCATCTCCTTGGAATCCATCTAGTACTCCACTCCTTCCCTTGCACATATCCCCTGCTCGTAGGGGTGTTTCTCGCACCGCATCTCGGTTATGTAGTTGGCCTTCTCCACGATCTTGCGGGAAGGCGCGCGCCCGGTGAGCGCTACTTCGACGCCGCGCGCGGACATATCGAGCGCGCGGTCCACGAGCGCCTCGTCGACAAGCCCCTTCGAAAGCGCGTCGAGCGCCTCGTCGAGCACGAGCAGCCCCTCCTGCGCGCCCTCGAGCTCGGCGAGCGCGGAAGCGAGGTTCCCATCGTGCAACTCGCGCGTCGCGGCAAGTTCTTCCGACGTCATGGACCAGGTAAACTTGTCCGACACCTTCCCCGCGAACACGGGCACGCCGAAATGCTCGGCGAGCAGGCGCACCTCCCCGCTTTCGCCGTCTTTCAGGAACTGCACGACGACGACGCGGCGGCCTGCGGCGAGCATGCGAAGGGCGAGGCCCATCGCCGCCGTGGTCTTGCCTTTGCCGTCGCCATGATACACGTGGATCATACGCCCTCCTCGATAATGCGATAGACATACTCCATGTCGAGCGCCCCGCGCACGGAGTCGGCCAGGCGGTCGAACTCGCGCGCACGGTGATCGGCCGCGGACACCGCGCCCTCAGCACCCACGACGCTCTCGGGCAGGCCGCGCATGCGCGCGAGCGAGCGCGCGAGGGCGAGTGCCACCCCCGGTTCGTCGAACAGGCCGTGGAGATAGGTTCCGAACACGTTTCCGCAGGCCGCGCCTTCTGGTTTGCCGCCAATCGTGCCCGCAGGGGCGCAGGGGACGGTCGTTTCGCCGTCGTGAATCTCGTACCCACGCGCCGTCATGCCGTTCCACACCGAGAACGCGCCTTGGGCGCTCGTGATGCGCAGCTCCGACTGGGCGAGGCGCTTTTCCTCCTTGAACACCGTACTTGCAGGGATGAGCCCGAGCCCGCGCGCGGTGCCAGCGCCTTCCCTGCCGTGCGGGTCCGAAAGCTCGTCTCCCAAAAGCTGGTAGCCTCCGCATATGCCGAGCACCGGCGTGCCCGCGCCCGAAAGCGCGCGTACACAGGCTCCGATGCCGCTAGCCGCAAGCCAGCGCGCGTCGTCGACCGTGGACTTCGAGCCGGGAAGCACCACCAGGTCGGGTCGGCCCAGATCGGTCGTCGAGGAAACGTAGCGCACGCCCATGCCGGGCACGCGCGAAAGCGGGTCGAAGTCGGTGAAGTTCGACAGATGCGGAAGGCGCACGACGGCGACGTCGATGACGCCGCGCGCCTCGCGGGCAGTTAGGCGCGGCGCGAGCGAGTCCTCGTCGTCCAGGTCGAGCGTAAGATACGGCACGACCCCCACGACGGGAACCCCGCACATTTTCTCGAGCGGAGCCAAACCCGGGCGCAGGATTTCCACATCGCCGCGGAACTTGTTCACCACAAGCCCCCGCAAAAGCGCGCGGTCCTCGGGCGCAAGGAGCGCGACCGTGCCGTAGAGCTGGGCAAACACCCCGCCTGGGTCGATGTCGCCCGCGAGCAGCACGGGGGAGGACACGGCGCGCGCGAGCCCCATGTTGACGATGTCGTTTTCGGCAAGGTTGATTTCGACGGGACTGCCGGCGCCCTCGATGACGATGACGTCGTTTTCCTCCGCGAGCGAATCGAACGCCTCCAAAATCTGCGGCATGAGCGCCTTCTTTCGCGCGAAGTAGTCCCTCGCAGCGAAGGCTCCCTGCGCCTTGCCGGCCACGATGAGCTGGCTTCGGTGATCGCTTTCGGGCTTGAGCAGGATGGGGTTCATGCGCACGTCGGGCGCGATGCCGCACGCCTCGGCCTGCATGATCTGAGCGCGCCCCATCTCGAGCCCGTCGGCCGTGACACCGCTGTTGAGCGCCATGTTCTGGCTCTTGAAGGGAGCCACGCGCAGGCCGTCCTGCGAAAGCACACGGCACAGCCCCGCCGCAAGCAGGCTCTTCCCCGCGTTCGACATGGTGCCCTGGATCATGATGGGCTTCGCCCTACCCACGGGTATCGACCTCCTTCGCCGAGCCTCGGCCATCCGCGCCCGCCATAGCGCCGCTGCAAGAAGCGCCGCCCCGTTCGTCGGGTTCGCCTTCGCCCGATGCACCTTCCGCCCGAAGCGCGCGGCTGAACGCCATCGCAAGCCGGGCATTCTCCTTGTGCGTGCGCACGGCGACGCGGCACCAGAAACGGGACAGTATCGAAAACGAGTCGCACGTGCGGACCAAAACCCCCTGTTTATACAGGCGCTCGGGGATGTCTTTCGCCGGCGTGCGGACTAAAAGGAAGTTCGCATCCGACGGCACGACGGAAAGCCCGAGCGAGGAGAGCTCGTGGGAAAGCCACGCTCGCTCGCCCGCCAATACATCGCGCGTGCGCGAGACGTATTCGACGTCTTCCAGGGCGGCGATGCCCGCGGCCTCGGCGACCGAGGAGACGGGCCACGCCTGCCCCGCCCGACGAATCCCCTCGATGAGTTGGGCGTTTCCGCTGATCAGATACCCCAACCGCAACCCTGCCATTCCGTAGAGCTTGGTGAACGCGGAGAGCACGGCCACATGGTGCGAACACGCGGCGCGTGCGGCCACGCTCCTTTCGCGGGCGTCGGGCGCAAATCCGAGGAAGCACTCGTCCACGACGAGCAGCGCGCCCACCTGCTCGCAGCGGCAAGCCGCGGCATCGATCACGCGGGGGTCGATGAGGCGCCCCGTCGGGTTGTTCGGATTGCAGAGGTACGCCACGTCTCCCGGCCCCTCGATCGCGCGGGCGAAGGAGGCGGGCACGTCGAAGTCATCCGCCTCGGAGAGCGGGAACTCCTGCACGCATGCACCGTAGTACGATGCCGCCTCCGCATATTCAGAGAACGTCGGCGCGCACACGACGATGCGTTTCGGGCGTACCGCCGCGGCGAGCCGCCAGATGATGTCAGACGCGCCCGCGCCGCAGACGATAGTATCTTCGGGAATGCCCTGGGCGCGCCCTAGGGCGCGAACGAGTGCGAGGCTTTCCCTATCGGGGTAGGCGTCGATTCGAGAAAGCGCCTTGCAAGCTGCGGCGACGGCGCGCGGCGAGGGGCCTGCCGGATTCACGTTCACCGAGAAGTCAATGAGGTCGGAGGCGCCCCCTTCGCAAGCGATGCCGAGCGATTGCGAGCTGCCCCCATGCGTACGGGCGCGCAGGATTCCCCCGGCAGCCTGGGGCGCGGCGTGGTCTTCCCTCATGCCATCGCCCCCACGGCGAGCACGACCGCCGCGCGCGCGGCGCCGAAGACGACGAGCGCGCATACGGACGCGGCGAGCATGAGCCTTGTCGCCCGTGCGATGTCGCCCCACTCGATTTCGCGGGACGCGTCGCCTATCGTCGGTTTCTCAACGAGCTTGCCGAAATACACCGCGGGTCCCGCCAGGCGCAGCCCGAGCGCGCCCGCGCACGCTGACTCGGTCTGCGCCGAGTTGGGGCTCGCATGGCGACGCCTGTCGCGGCGCCAGATGCGCGCCGCCCCGCACGCGTCGAGCCCGACGATCGGGCACACGGCGATCATGAGCAGGGCCGATAAGCGCGAGGGAATCCAGTTCACCGCATCGTCGAGGCGCGCCGAGGCGCAGCCGAAGTCGATGTAGCGCTCATTTTTGTAGCCTACCATACTGTCGAGCGTGTTCACCGCCTTGTACGCCATGCCCAAGGGCGCACCCCCGATCATAAGGTAGAAAAGCGGCGCGATGACGCCGTCGCTCGCGTTCTCCGCCACGGTTTCCACGGCGGCGTGCGCCACGCCCTGCTCGTCGAGAACAGACGTGTTGCGTCCCACGATGAGCCCGACGGCTTCGCGCGCCGCGACAAGGCCGCCCTTCGAGAACGCGCGGACCACGGCCAGGCTCTGGCGGCGAAGCTCGCATGCCGCGAGAATCTGATAGCTCGCCCATGCCTCGGCCACGAAGCGCAAGCCGGAGTGAACCATGCCGCAAAGATGCAGGATTCCCCAGGTCAAAAGCCCACACGCAAGCGGAAGCGCCACGGCGAGCACAAGCCCTGCGGCGCGCGTGCCCGCGGACGTTTGCGGGAATGCGCCCCGCAGGCGGCCTTCGGCCCACGTGATCGCGCGCCCCATGGCGACGACGGGATGGGGAAGCCAGCGCGGGTCGCCGAAGGCAAGGTCGGCCGCGAACCCGGCGGCGACGGCAAGAATCGTCATCACCGGGCATCGCCCCCCGAAGCGGGGCGAACGTCGCGAAGGCAGCGCCCATCCCAGGTGGCGGCCCATGCACCACCCGGCTCGGTATGCACGTCGAAGTATCCCATTTTCGGGACAGCTAGCTCGGAGAGCAGCGCTTTCACGGTACCCGCGTGTACGACGAAGACGGCGCGCCCACTCCCCTGGGCGCGCTCCGATTCGCACGCCTCCCGAAACGCCGCAACGACGCGGCGGATGAAATCGCTCTTGCCCTCGCCATGCGGGCAGCGCGTCTCGCACCAAGAGTCTACCCAGGCGCGGTAACGCGCATCCTCTTTAAGCTCGGCGGCGCTTCGCCCCTCGAAGTCGCCGAAATCCATCTCGCGCAGACCGGGGCACGCCATAAGCTCCGCCTTCGGGAAGAGGATGCGCGCCGTCTGGTCGGTGCGGGCCATGCCGCTCGTGATAACACGGAACACGTCACGATCGCACGCGAGGTCGCGCAAAGCGCGCTCGCCCGCGCTCGACAGGGGCTCGTCGGTGCCCGCCCCGCTGTAGCGATGGTCTTCCGTGCCCGCCGTGGCACCATGGCGCACGAAGACGACTTCCAAAGGCGCGCCCGCGTCCTGCGTCCCTCGAGGCGCATCGGCAAGGTTTCCTTTGATGACCTGGGGAATCCCGCACGTCATGCGCACGACGACGTCGGCGCGCGCAGCGAGCGCGCATCCTAGGCGCCCCGCGCGCTCGCGCCATTGGGCGTCTTCCGCACGCATGGGGACGACCCCCGAGCCGACCAAGGGCAGAATCACTGCGTCGAAGCCGATCAGCCGCTCGAGCGCCCGGTCAGCGTCGAGCGCACGTACGAGTTCCTCAGCACGGTACGCGACGCGGCCGGCAAAAGCCGCGGGCACGCCGCCCTCCGCAAACTGCGCCGCGTCGACGAAATCGTCCGCCGCGAACCCGAGCTTTTCGCGCACGAAGGTCCTCTTCCCCGAATGCGCGCCACCTACCACGAGCATCATAGGAGCATGCCCCCCGCCACCAGCATGGCAAGCATCGCGAGCTCGGCCCATTGCAGAAACCATCCGGCCAAATCCCCCGTCACCCCGCCGAAGCGGGACAGTGCAACATGGCGGTACCACGCGAGCGCCAAAAGCCCCGCCATCGCCATAAGGGCGCCGACGGCCTGAGCGCACGCGACCATCCCTGCAGCCGACGCCGCAGCGAAAGCGCAAAGCGGCACGACGATCGCCGCGCGCTTCTTCGCAGGCGAGAGCCCCACGGCCATACCGTCCGCCCGCGCGGCAGGCCAGCATTCTACGGCGAGCCCCGAAAGCGCGCGGGAGAACACGAGCGAGCACAGAAGCGCGAGGAACGCCCCCGCCGTAAGCGGCAGCGCGGTGAACAGGGAAAACTGCAGAATAAGGTACACGACAACACCGATGACCCCGAAGGCGCCCGCCCGCGGGTCGTGCATGATCTCGAGCTTTCGCTCGCGCGGGGCCCAACTTGCAAGCGCATCGGAGGTGTCGCAGAGCCCGTCTAGGTGGATGCCTCCCGTCACCGCCACAGGCAACGCCACGAGCACGGCCGCGACGATGGTCGCGGGCACGCCGAGCAGGTTCGCCACGTGCCCACACACCGTCATGAGGAAGCCTTCCGCAACGCCCACCAGGGGAAACGCGGCAAGCGCATGGGTTGATCCGAAATCGGTCCAGGCCGATTTCGGGACGGGGATGCGCGAGAACGTTCCGAACGCCGCGCCAATTGCCTCTGCTATCTTCACCTTGTAGGTCCTTCGCCTTTCATCCACACGGGAATCCCACATACCACTTCGACTGCGCGGTCGGCCAGCGCCGCCACGCCCGCGTTCACGCGCGCGAGCGCGCGCCTCCATGCCTCGGTCCCCTCATCGTAGCGCATCCCATCGGCGAACACGTCGACGGTGACCACCACCGTATACGCAGCGGCCTGAGCGAGCCGTTCGATGCCTCCGAGCACCTCGCGCGCCGCAGCGTCAGGGTCACGTGGGGACAAGCCGCCTTCCACGAAGAGCTCGTTCGC
>NZ_CYYP01000008.1:0-99770 GCF_001405375.1 Collinsella aerofaciens | reverse complement strand
GCGCCGATAACGAACGTCACCGTCATTTCCCAGCCTCGAAATGCTCGTAAGCAGCCATGCCAGTCGCCGTGAACGTCTTCCCATCCCGGTACACGCGCAGCGCCGAATCAAGAAGGGGCAGATACGCCATGGCGCCCACGCCCTCGCCCAAGTGCATGCCTGCGTCGAGGGGTGCCTTTATACCGAGCTCGCGAAGGAGCTCCTGGCTTGCGGGTTCGCTTGATGCGTGGGTGCCCACGAGGTAGCCCAAGGCGTTGGGGCACAGGCGCGCCGCGCACAGGGCCGCCGTGCAGGATATGACCCCGTCGAGGAGCGCCGGCGCCTTCGAGGCCGCGGCCCCCAGGTAGAAGCCGCACATCGCCGCGATATCGAAGCCGCCCACCTTCGAGAGCACGTCGATCGGGTCGGCGGGATCGGGCGAGTTCGCGTCGATAGCGCGCTCGACCACGTCGCGCTTACGCGCGAGCGAGGCGTCCGAGAGCCCCGCGCCGCGCCCGACGAGGCTCCGCGCGTCCGCCCGAATGAGCACTGCGGCCACCGCCGCCGAGGTGGTCGTGTTGCCGATGCCCATCTCGCCCGCGGCGAGAAGGCGCACGCCGGCGCGGACAAGCCCGCACGCGACGGCGATTCCGACATCGATCGCGCGCACGGCCTCATCGCGAGACATAGCGGAGCCGTGCGCGATGTTGCCGCTCCCCCGCCGTACGTTCGCGCGCACCATGCGCGCGTCTTCTATGCCCCGGGCCATACCCACGTCGACGGGCACGACCTCGGCACCCGCGAACGCCGCCATGCGACAGGCGCTCGTGGCCCCCTCGCACATGTTGCGCGCGACGGCTCGCGTCACGTCTTGCCCGCTTTGCGACACGCCTTCGGCAACGACCCCGTTGTCGGAGAAGAATACCGCGAGCGCACGGGGAAACTCGGCAACCTCGGCGCTCCCCTGAGCTGCGGCGATACGCGCGACGGCGTCTTCAAAGTCGCCCAATCCCCCCAAGGGGTGCGCGATGGAGTCCCACGCGGCGTACGCGGCGGCGCGGGCGCACTCGTCTGCGGGCGCGATCCGGGAGAGCGCGGCTTCGAGCACGGCGCCCGGCGCCGAAGAGAACGCGCGCTCGACTTCCTCGCGGATGCAGGCAAGCGCGGTTTCGGTTGCTTCAGCCATGCCGTCTCCTCTCTGCGAACGACGCTGCGGCAGACGCGAACGCGCGCGCAACGTCGGGGTTCGCAGGATAGTACACATGCGGGAAGCCCGCAACCAGGGACGGGGTGGTCGTCATGCACGGCCAGCCCTTGTCGCGCCGGGGCTTCTGCGCCCAGAAGTCGCCGCCCGGGCAGGTGGACTGCCAGTAGTGGAACTCGTGCGCACGGATGCGTGTGCCGCGCGGCCCGTAGAGCCCGTCGCGTTGGGAAGTGAGCTCCACGTACCCGAAATGGGACAGCCTTCCCCCGTTCTCGCTTGAGCCCTCAAGGGCGCCCGCAACAGGCCAGCGCCTCCCCTCGCTATCGGCGATTTCGTGCTGCAGGTACAGAAACCCACCGCATTCGGCGACCGTCGGCATGCCGGATTCCACCGCGCGCCGCACCGCCTCGCGCATCGGCGCGTTCTCGGAGAGCTGCCGCGCATGGAGCTCCGGGTAGCCGCCTCCCAGATAGAGGGCGCTTGTCCCCCGGGGCAAATCGCTATCACACAGGGGGCTGAAAAAGGCAAGCTCGCAACCCAGGTCCTCGAGCGCGCGCAGGTTCTCCTCGTAGTAGAACGAGAACGCCTCGTCACGCGCGACGGCGACGATGGGCCGCGCTCCCGCGATCGGCTCCAACCGGTAAGGTTCCTCGCGGATATCGGGTGCCGTCGCCGCTATTTCGAGCAAGCGGCCGATGTCGACGCTCTTTTCCACCAGCTCGGCCATCTTGTCGATGCGCGCGGAGAGCCGCTCGACCTCGTCGGCGGTCACAAGCCCCAGATGCCGGCTTTCGAGCGAGAACGCCTCGTCGGCGGGGATATTCCCCAAAACCGCGACGCCCGTGTGCTTCTCGATCGGAGGCGCCGCATAGGCGCAGGCAGCGGCGCTCGTCTTGTTCAGCACGACACCGCGCACGTTCGCACAAGGCAGGAACTCGGCGATGCCGCGGATTACGGCGGCGAGCGATAAAGACGCCCCGCGCCCGTTCACCACTAAAATGACCGGCGTTTCCGTGTCGCGCGCAACCTGGTAGCTGCTCGCGTCGGCCACGCCGGGTGCCATGCCGTCGTAGAAGCCCATGACCCCCTCGAGCACCGCGACATCCGCGCCCGCGGCGCCGCGTGCGAGCAGGGCGCGCAGCGTCGGGGCGTCGGTGAAGAAGCCGTCTAAGTTACCCGAGCGCGCGCCCACGACGCGGCGATGAAAGAGCGGGTCAATGTAGTCGGGGCCGCATTTGAAGGCCGCGCATGCAAGGCCGCGGCGCGCGAGCGCGCGCAGGAGCGCGCACATAACGACCGTCTTGCCGCTCCCGCTCGAGGGCGCAGCGACCATGAAGCGTGGGATGGACGTGCTCACCGGGCACCGCCTTCCCCACCTGCACCACGCGCGCTGACGAGGAACACGGGATTTTGCGCCTTCATAAGACGGTGCGAGCCTACAGCCTCGGCGCGGGCGGCCGACACCTGGCACGCCTCGAACCCCTTAAAGCGCGAACCCGAGAGGAGCGCGCACGCCTCGGTGAGTGTCTCAACGGTGACGCATGGCACGCACAGGCGAACCTGCGAATTCTTCTCGAGCGCCGCCTCCACGATGGAGGGAAGCTCGCCCGCGCTCCCGCCGACGAACACGGCGTCGGGGACGGGCAGTTTCGCGAGCGCTTCGGGGGCGACACCGGGGACCGCATGCACGTTGCCGCACCCGAATGCATCCGCGTTCTCTCGGATGAGCCGCACGCCGGCCGCGTTGCGCTCGACCGCCCATACCGATCCCGCTCGCGCGACGAGCGCCGCCTCGATCGACACGCTCCCCGTGCCGGCGCCGACATCCCACACGGTGTCGGTCGCGGTAAGGCACAGCTTCGCGAGCGCGACGGCGCGCACCTCCTGCTTGGTCATGGGAACGTCGCCGCGGATGAAGAGCTCGTCGGGAATGCCCGAGGAAGCGTACGGCCAGCGAGAGCTCGCGGCACGGGATGCGCCCGCAGAGTCCGCCGCGGGCGCAGACGCGCCGGCCGGCGCCTCGGAGGCTGCGCTAGAGCCCGCAGGCGACCCGGCGCCGCCTGCGAACTCGATAAGCATCACGTTCAAGTCGTCGAACGTCTGACCTGCGATTTCACTTGCGGTCGCGCAGGTAATGCGCTCGTCGGGGTACGACAGGCGCTCGGCCACCGTCACGCGCGCGTCCCCGAAGCCCGCATGCACAAGCTCACCCGAAAGCCGCGAGGGGTCTTCCCCGCCCGACGTGACGAGGAAGAGTTCACCTGTGCGCTCGGCCTCGGCCACGATGTCGCACGCCACGCCGTGAGCGCTCGCGAAGCGCCAATCCTGCCATGGACACGCAAGGCGCGCGGCGAGATACGACGCTGAGCTTATGCCGGGAACGACGCGCACGTCCACCTGCGCGTCGCCGGAGAGCGCCTCCACCAGGCGGCGCGCGCCGCTGAACAGCCCCACATCGCCCGTCATCACGACCACGGCGCGCCGCCACGACGCCGCATCGGTGAGCGCGGCGACGATGTCCGCCGTCTTCACGAGCTCACATCTCACCACGTCGGGCGGCACGTCGATGCCGGCAAGCGCGCGATGAGCGCCGATGACCACGTCGGCGAAGTCGATAGCGTCGAGCGCCGCGCGCGAGAGCAAGTCGGGGTTTCCGGGCCCCGCCCCGATGATCGTTACCTTTCGCATGGAATCTCCCGATACCCGCGTGGCGTGACCATACGGCCGCCTACGAGCTTTGTGTCCGCGTTGCCGACGAACACGGTGGTGAACATGTCGGCGTCGATCTCCCCCAGCTCAGAGAGCCTGCACATGCCCGACTGCTGCCCCTCGCGCCCGATGTTGCGTACCCAGCCGCAGAGCGTGTCGGGGGCCTTCCATTCGAGCATAATCTTCGCCGCGCGTGAGAGCCTGTCGGCGCGCTTTCTGCTGCGCGGGTTGTACAAACAGATGCAGAAGTCGGCGCTCGCCACGGCGGCGAGCCTGCGCTCGATGACCTCCCATGGCGTGAGCAGGTCGGAGAGCGACACGACCGCGAAGTCGTGGGCAAGCGGGGCGCCGAGCACCGCCGACCCGCTCTGAGCCGCGGTGGCCCCGGCGATAACTTCCACGTCTACATCGGGGTAGTCCTCCGCAAGCTCCAGCACGGGGCTCGCCATGCCGTACACGCCCGCGTCGCCGCTGCACACGAGCGCCACGGCGTCTCCACTCTGCGCGCGCGAAAGCGCAAGGCGGCACCGTTCGACCTCGTGCATCATCGGCGTCGCGAGATGCGCCGCGTCGGGCACGGCGGCGAGCGCGAGCTCCACGTATTTCGTGTAACCCACAACGACGTCGGACGCCTCGAGCGCACGCCGAGCCGCAATCGTCATGCCGTCGGGGCCGCCCGGGCCGATTCCCACCACGAAGAGCTTTCCCATCACCGCTCCTTAAACGAAAGTTTAATAGTTACCTTGGAAAACGCGACGGTCACGCCGCCGTGAGCGAGCTTCGGGAAGATAAGTTTGCCCCCCTCCGCGAGCGCTGCCCGCTCGCACACGTTGTCGACCCCCACCGTCGCGCGCACGAAATCAGATGGCGAAACGCTGCCTTCGACCTGCGACAACTCCTCTGCGGAATACGTCGCAAGCGGGATATTGCGCGCGCAGCAGAAGGCGAGCAGACCCTCCTCGTGCGCCTTCACGTCGATCGTCGCCGCCTCGCGCACGGCCGAAGGCGAGATACCCACCTGCCCGCACGCGAGAAGAAACGCCTCCTCGATCGCTTCGGCGCACGCACCGCGACGGCATCCTATGCCCGCAACGATGCAGGGCACGACAAGGCGAAGCGGCTCGGGCGCAGGCGCCTGCGCCCGCACGCCCGCCGGCTTCCCCGTCTCACCGGCGGGCACGACCTCGCCCGTTGTCTCCGCCGCACGAACGGACGCACCTGCATTCGCGCCAGCGAACGGCGACACGACGATATCGGCCCGAGCGCGGTCGGACGCAATGTCAACCCCCTCAGGCGGCTGTCCCGAAATCGGAATGTCGGAATAGAGCGCCACGCGCCCGCCCGAAAGCAGCCGCGCCGACACTCGCTTGATGGCCTCGGGATTCGAAACGGCGAGCCCCGCACAGCGCGCCCACGTATCCACCGCCCACACGCCGCGGACGTCGGTCGCCGTGGTGATGACGGGGATGGCCCCTGCCGCGCGTGCCACAGTTTGCGCAAGCTCGTTCGCACCGCCCAAATGCCCCGACAAAAGCGGGACGGCAAAGCGCCCCGCCTCGTCGATCGCCACAACCGCGGGATCGTTTGCCTTCGAGGCGACATGCGGCGCGATCGCCCGCACGGCGATGCCCGCCGCGCCCACGAACAGAAGCGCGTCCGACGCTTCCCACGCGAGCGCCGTCCATGCGCGCAGGTCGGCCTTCCCCTCGCCGAACCCGCGCGAAACGGAAACGTCCCAGCCAGGGTCGTCTTCACCTGTCTGCGCGCAATCGGAAAGCGCGTGTGCGGTGCGCACCGCCAACGCATACCCCCTCTCAGTGAACGCTATGCAGGAAACCCTCATCTAGCGCACCACCATCGTCGAGAAGTAGCTGCCCCGATCGGGCACATCGTCGAGCGAGCGGTACACGCGCTCGCCCGGAAGCCCACAGTCCTCTACAAGCTCGGCACCGTCGAAGGCATCCTCCTCGCAAAGGAAGCGCTTCGTGTCCGCAAGCGAGCGGCGCGCCTTCATGACCACCTTCGTCCCCGGCCAGCCGATTGCACGGCGCACCCCGTACAGAACGCCTTTACTCATACGTCGCCCCCAATTTCCCGATAACTGCATCGGCGCCCGACGTGCGGAAAAGCTCGCGGCGCTCGGCGTCGAACACGACCGCGGCGATGTCGCATGCGCCCGCCGCGCGTCGGCGCAACCTGTCCTCAATTGCCGCAGCGAGCGAGGCGCGCGCAGCGTCCCCAACGCCGGCGGCCTCGATTACCTCGAGCGCCGCCGTGGTCGTGACGGACGACATGATCTCGCGCACGGTCTTCGCGCCCGCGCCGGCCATGGCCGCGTGGGCGGCCAGAATCTCCGCGCGGCAGTCGGCGGTACGCGAATGGGTGTCCATGATGCCGCCCGCGACCTTCACCAACTTGCCGATGTGTCCCACAAGAAGGACATTGGTAAATCCCTCGCGAACGCAGCAGTCAATCGCATCGCCCACAAAGTTGGAGATGAAGACCACCGGCGCACCGTTTAGGTGGAAATGCCCCGAGATGAACTGCCCGCCGTAGTTGCCGGGTGTGAGCACGACTCCGCGCCGCCCCATAGCCGCATGCTGCCGGATCTCGAGCTCGATGCTGTCGCGCAAGGCAGCGAGGCTGCGCGGCTCGACGATGCCCGTCGTGCCCAGGATGGAGATGCCGCCCTCTATCCCCAGATGCGGGTTGAAGGTCTTTTTGGCAAGGGCAACACCCTCGGGTACCGAAATCGTCACAGCAATATTTCCAGAAAAGCCGTGCGCGGCGCACACCTCGCGCACCGCCGAAGTGATCATCGCGCGCGGCGTCGCGTTGATGGCGGCCGCCCCCACCGGCTGCTCGAGCCCGGGCAATGTCACGCGCCCCACGCCCACGCCGCCATCGACGGAAACTTCCGATTCGCGCGCGGGCACGTCCTTGCTGCCCGCAGCACCCGTGCCCGACCCCGCATGTTCCACGTGCGCGTACACGAGTACGCCGTCAGTCACATCGGCATCGTCGCCTGCGTCCTTTCGCACGGCGCACTGGGCGCACCCCTCGCCGATGCATGCGTCGACCACGTTCGCCTCGACGGGCAGCCCGCCGGGGGTGACGATCGACACGCGGCCGAGGGGCTTTCGTGACAAAAGCATCTCGCAGGCCGCCTTCGCCGCGAGCGCGGCGCAGCTCCCCGTGGTGTAGCCGCAGCGCAGGCGGGTCGTCCCGGTATATATGTAGTGCTCGAAGGCCACGCTAGCTGCTCGCCTTCCGATACCCCGTGGCAAACGAAGGGTCGTAAAGCTTGCTGCGCTCGTACGACTCTGCTTGCGCGCCGTTGTGCGAAAACCCGCCGCGAGCTCCGAGCACGCGGCCCACCACCACGAGCGCCGTGCGGTCGATGCCCTCTCGCGCGCCCGCATCGGCGAGCGTGCCCACTGTGCAGCGCACCACGCGCTCCTCAGGCCAGGTCGCCTTGTACACGAGCGCGGCCGGCTCGTCGGAGCTGCGGCCCGCGGCCAAAAGCTCGGCGGAAAGCTCGGCGAGCATACCCGAGCTCAGGAAGATGACCATAGTCGAGCCACTTTCCGCCATGGTGCGCATGCCCTCGCCCGCGGGCATGGGGGTACGTCCGGAAAGCCGCGTGATCACGACCGACTGGCTGATTCCCGGCAGCGTGTATTCCTGGCGAAGCGCCGCCGCGGCACCGCAAAAGCTCGACACGCCGGGCACCACCTCGTAGTCCACGCCGCGCGCGTCGAGCGCGTCCATCTGCTCCTGGATGGCGCCGTACAGGCACGGGTCGCCCGTGTGCAGGCGCACCACGTCCTCGCCCCGCGCATCTGCCGCGCACATCACGTCGAGCACTTCCTCCAAGGTCATGTGCGCGCTGTCGTAGACGATGCAGGATTCCTTGCACTCAGCGAGCAGCTCGGGGTTCACAAGGCTTCCCGCCCAAACGACCACGTCGGCCGCGCGCAAAAGGCGCGCCCCGCGCAGCGTGATAAGGTCGGCGGCGCCCGAGCCAGCGCCAACGATATGAATCATCCGAGCCTTCCCTTCCCGTTTCTCATCGCAACCGTTTACGCTGCCATTCGCGCAGCGGCCAAAACACGGCGCCCGCAGCGGCAATCGGCGCAAATACGCAGGCAGGAGGCGCAATGCCGCCCGCCCTGGCTTTGACACGTTCAAAAGTGCCCACTATCATAGTAAAAGATTCGGCAACGAGCATATGACAATCGGATAAAAGGAAATGACCGGCGCGGCGCCCGCACAGCCCGCGCTGGCTTGCGGAGGGAACCAGGTGGGAATCCTGGGCAAGGGACATTACTGTATAGGACGCACGGGCGAACCGCCTCGCGCCCCAAGCCAGACTGCTTCGCCTTTTCCTCACGGCATCGCCGTGGCGTTAGCTCCTTGTGAACCCCGAGGGGTGCGCTTTTCTTTCGCTTGTGCCGACAAGCAACTGTCGCCGGGGGACCGGCAAACCGAGGAAAGGAAAAACCATGTCCGACCAGATGTCACGCCGCGGCTTCATGGGCGCCGCAGCAACCGGAGCCTTCGCGCTCGCCGGAGTCGCGCTCGCGGGCTGCTCCAACACCTCCGCGAGTTCCGAGAAATCGAGTGAAAAGGAGAAGGCCGTGAAGCCGGTCATCCTCGTCACGAGCTTCGGCACGAGCTACAACGACTCGCGCCACATCACCATCGGCGCCATCGAAGACGCTATCCGCGAGAAGTACTGGCAGGACTACGACATCCGCCGCGCCTTCACCGCGCAGATCATCATCGACAAGCTGAAGAAGCGCGACGGCATCACGATCGACAACATGACCGAGGCACTCGACCGCTGCGTGGAAGACGGCGTGAAGGAAATCGTCGTGCAGCCGACGCATCTCATGGGTGGCCTGGAATACACCGACGTGAAAGACGAGCTCGACAAGTACGCCGACAAGTTCGACAAGATCTCGCTCGGCGACCCGCTGCTCACCTCCGACGACGACTACAAGAAGGTGGCCGCAGCCATTAAGGAGAACATGGCGTCCTTCGACGACGGCAAGACGGCGCTGTGCCTCATGGGCCACGGCACCGAAGCCGATTCCAACGCCGACTATGCCAAGATGCAGGAAGTGTTCAAGAACGAGGGCTTGACGCAGTTCTTCGTCGGCACCGTCGAGGCTGAACCGACCTGCGAGGATGTAATCGCCGCCGCGAGCGCCGCAGGCTACAAGAAGGCCGTGCTCGCGCCGTTCATGGTGGTCGCGGGCGACCACGCGAACAACGACATGGCAGACGAGACCGACCCCGACAGCTGGGCTGCGAAGTTCGTGGCCGCCGGCTTCGAAGTGACGTGCCTGCTCCAGGGTCTGGGACAGAACGTCGCGGTCGACGACATCTACGTCGCGCACGTGGACGACGCCATCGCCAAGCTGTAAACTCGCCGCGCACGGGGGCGCCGGTCGCGTCCCCATGCAACGGGCATGCGCCTTCCCCGACTGACGGCGCATGCCCGTTGCATTCGCATCCCGCCCGCCCACCGCACGGCGCGGGCGGTCGAAGCGATTGAAAGGAACCCCCTCCATGTTGAAGAAAACCCTCGCCTTCGCCCTGTCAGCGGCGCTTTTCGCGTTCTCGCTCGCCGGCTGCGGCGGAAATTCAATCGACAGCGCAAAGGCAAGCGATGCCGATTCCCAGGAAAAGACCGAACAGGCGGCCGATGCGCCCGAGGGCGCAAGCGCTGCCCCCATCACCGCCGACAAGGTGGCCGACGGCACCTATCCGATCACCGTAGATTCCAGCTCGAACATGTTCAGGATTGTGGACGCCCAGCTCATCGTGGAAAACGGCTCCATGCACTGCGTGATGACGCTTTCCGGCACGGGCTACGGCAAGCTCTTCATGGGCACGGGCGACGAGGCTGCCGCCGCGAGCGAGGCCGACTTCATCCCCTATGTGGAAAACGCGGAAGGCAAGTACACCTACGACGTGCCCGTTGAAGCGCTCGACGAGGACACCGCCTGCGCCGCGTGGAGTATTAGAAAAGAGCAGTGGTACGACCGCACGCTCGTGTTCGAATCCGCCGGCGTCGATCTGCGCGCCGACGCACTGAAGTAACGCCATGCGGTCGATTCTTCCCAAGGGGGAAAGCAGGAAGCGTCGCAGCATCGCGGTGCGCGCGATCGCCTGCGTTCTCGTCGCCCTGTTCGCGCTTCCCTTCGCGGGGTGCAGTGCGAGCCCGAACGCGACCGGTGGCACGGCAGGCTCTCAGGAATACACTGTGAGCGTCTCGCTCTCCGGCGGGTCAGGGCGCGCAAGCATCGCCTCACCCACCACAATTGTGAAGGATGGCGACACCTACACCGCGACCATCACCTGGTCGAGTTCGAACTACGACAAAATGACCGTCAACGGCGTGGACTACGCGCCCGTAAACGACGGCGGCAACTCCACGTTCGAGATACCCGTCACGCTCGACGAGGACATCGCCGTGTCGGCCGAGACCGTCGCCATGTCGACGCCGCACACCATCGACTACACGCTCCACCTCGACTCATCCACCATGAAGGAGAAATCGGGCAACGATGCAAGCGGCGGCTCCCCTGCGGGAACGGCTTCAAGCGCCGCGGCCGACTTCCACAACGCCGATTTGGGCTGCGGCTGGGAGCCGACGGGGGCGCTTCAGCTTGAATACGCCAAGCACTTCACTGTCGACGAGTACGAAGGCGGCCTGCGGCTTATCTGCATTTCGAACGGGGAGCGCTTCCTCGTGGTGCCGCAAGATGCGAAGGTACCTGATGGGTTGAGCTCCGACATCGCGGTCATAAGGCGCCCCGCCGACAAGGTGTACCTCGTGTCGTCGGCAACGATGTGCCTGGTCGACGCGCTCGATGCGAACGACAATATCCTCATGTCGGGCACGAAGGCCGACGATTGCTCGGTCGCGGGCTTCAAAAGCGCGCTCGAAAGTGGGGCGATCACCTACGGCGGCAAGTACAGCGCGCCCGACTACGAGCGAATATCGGCCTCGGGCTGCACGCTCGCCATCGAGAACACCATGATCAACCACACGCCCGATGTGAAGGAAAAGCTGCAGAAGCTCGGGCTCGTCGTGCTCACCGAACAGTCGTCGAGCGAGCCCGAAGCACTCGGGCGCGTCGAGTGGATTAAACTTTTCGGCGTCCTGTTCGACAAAGAAGACGAGGCCGCGCACCTGTTCAACGAGCAGAAGGCCCGCGTCGAGCAAACGTCGGGGCTGGCGTCATCAGGTAAAACCGTGGCGTATTTCTACATTAACTCGAACGGGGCCGCCGTCACGCGGCGGTCGGGCGACTACGTGGCGCAGATGATCGAGCTTGCAGGCGGCAGCTACGCGCTCGATGACGCGCAGACGGCGTCGACGTCAGGTTCGTCAGTAACGCTCGAAATGGAGCGCTTCTACGCGACGGCGAAGGATGCCGACATCATCGTCTACAACGGCACCATCGACGAATCGGTTGCCACCTTGAACGACTTCGTAGGCAAGAACGCGCTATTGTCGCAGTTCAAAGCCGTGAAGAACGGCAACGTCTGGGTCACAAGCGCCGACATGTACCAGCAGATGACTTCTACCGCCGACATTATCGACGAGCTGCACGGGGCGTTCACCTGCGATGACTCGAGCGGCTTCCATTATCTGAGGAAGCTCGGGTAGCGCCATGAGAAGCCGGCTTTCCATAGCATACGACGAATCGGGGCGCGCCGCGCGGTGTCGCGTCGTGACGGCGCTGCTCGCTGTTGCCCTCATCGTGCTCGTCGGGGCCAACCTGTGCATCGGGAGCGTGCTCGTGCCCGCAGACCACATCCCCGGCATCCTTTCGGGCGGCGCGGCCAATTCCATGGAAAGCAAGGTCATCTGGGAGATTCGCCTGCCGCGCGTGCTTTCAGCCGTGCTTCTCGGCGGGGCACTTTCGCTCTCCGGGTTCCTGCTGCAGACGTTTTTCAACAACCCCATCGCCGACCCGTTCATCTTGGGCGTCTCCTCGGGCGCAAAGTTCATCGTCGCGCTTACGATGATCGTACTTCTAGGCGCGAACCAGGCCATGTCCTCGCCGGCCATGGTGGCCGCAGCGTTTCTGGGCTCGCTTATCACCATCGGCTTCGTGCTCCTCATCGCACGGCGCATAAGTTCCATGGCCATGCTCATCGTGGCGGGCGTCATGGTGGGATACATCTGCTCGGCGGCGACGAACTTCCTTATCGCCTTCGCCGACGACCAGTCCATCGTGAACCTGCACAACTGGTCTTTGGGTAGCTTCTCGGGTTCGAGCTGGGACGACATCGCGGTCATCGCGGTCGTGGTGATCACCGTGAGCGCATGCGTATTCGCGATATCGAAGCCCCTTTCCGCCTTCCAGCTGGGAGAAGCCTACGCGAAAAGCGTCGGCGTGAACGTCGCACGCTTCCGCGTGGTGCTCGTCCTTCTAGCGAGCATGCTCTCCGCCTGCGTGACCGCGTTCGCTGGTCCGGTGTCGTTCGTAGGCATCGCGGTTCCGCATCTCGTGAAGTCGGCGCTGAAGTCGTCGAAGCCCATCCGCGTGATTCCTGCGTGCTTCTTGGGAGGCGCCATCTTCTGCGCGGGCTGCGATTTGATCGCGCGCACGCTGTTCTCTCCCGTCGAGCTTTCCATCAGCGCCGTCACCGCTATCTTCGGCGCACCGGTGGTTATAGCGCTCATGTTGAAGAAGCGGGTGAGGTAGATGGGGGAATTCGTGCCGCGGCCCAAAACGCTCGGAGGGGACATTCCATGCTTATACAGTCCTGAGCTCGCACGAAAGCGCCAGAAGGCACTTTCTGCTCGTGCGGAACTGCGCGCGGAACATCTCCTCCGAGCGGAGTCGAACCTCGAAACCCCGGTCGAAACGCAGGCTGACGGAGCGCCGCTTTTCCGCATAAGCGACCTGTCGGCGGGCTACGACAAGAAGGTCGTAGTCGAAGGCGTCGATCTGGAGGTTCGCACGGGCGACGTCGTGGCGCTCATCGGGCCGAATGGCTCGGGCAAGTCGACCATCTTGAAAACCATCACACGCCATCTGGCACCGCTTGCCGGCGCGGTCGAGCTCGACGGGCGGGAGATTTCCAGTTGGAAGACGGCGGAGTTCGCAAGGAACCTTGCCGTTATGCTGACAGATCGCCCCCGGACCGAGCTCCTCACCTGCCGCGATATCGTAGAGGCGGGAAGGCATCCCTACACCGGGCGAATGGGTACACTCTCGCCCGACGACCATAGTCGGGTCGACGAGGCCATGAAAACCGCACATGTGGAAGAGCTCGCCGAGCGCGACTTCATGCAGATAAGCGACGGGCAACGCCAGCGCGTCATGCTCGCACGCGCCATCGCGCAGGATCCGCGTGTGCTCGTGCTCGACGAGCCCACGTCGTATCTCGATATCCGCTACCAGATCGACCTGCTGCGAATACTTCGCCACCTTGCGAAATCGCGGAATGTTGCTGTCATCATGTCCATCCACGAACTCGAGCTCGCGCAGAAAAGCGCCGACAAGGTGATTTGCGTGAAGGACGGCCGGGTCTTCCGCGCCGGCGCACCCGAGGACATATTCACGCGCGAGACGATTGGCGAGCTCTACGGCCTTCAACATGGCACCTTCAACGAGCGCTTCGGCAGCGTGGAAATTGGGCGCCCGCACGGCGATGCGCACACGTTCGTCATCGCCGGCGCAGGAACGGGGTCGGCTGTGTTTCGCCAGCTCATCCGGCATGGCAAGGCGTTCTACGCGGGCGTTCTGCACGAAGGGGACATCGACTGCGAGCTCGCGCGCGACCTGGCGACGGAATGCGTGGCCGAACGCGCCTTCGAGCCGATCGGGGATAAAACCATAGCCCGCGCCAAAGAGCTCCTCGTCCACTGTGCGCACCTCATCGTGTGCCCCACCGCCTTCGGCACCATAAACGCCCGCAACGCAGAGCTCGTCGAGTTCGCACGCTCGCATGGTATCGAGGTCATGTAAGCGTGCGAAGGCGCATCGGAGGATTCCAAATTGGAGTGGGAAGGATAAACTGGACTTTCTTTTAAGGATCCTCAGGCTACAGCTCCCACGCGGCGAGGTCTACAAGGCGCCAGAGAACCTCGTGAACAGGAATTTCCACGCCGACGAGCCCAACTAGGCCTAATCCAAGCGAGATTCCAGACTCGACAGACCATTGAGAGTCAGATCGTTGGCGACCTCAGAGACGCGCTCGATAGGAACCGAGCCGTCAGACAGTGCCCACGTGCGATAGATACCGATAATACCCGACAGCAAAAACGCCAGATAGTAGTCGAACATCTCGTCCTTGAGACCTTGGGGCAGCAGATCGCGCTCGGCAATCTCATGTTCGAGCGGCGCACGAAGACGAGCCATGAAATCATCGAGCGGAATATTCTCGATCAGCTGACGATTGAGCACTAAGTTGTTGCACAGTGCCTCATTAACGGTTTTAAAGAAGGTCGCCGCCGCGCCAAGAGCGCGCTCGCTGGTGTCACCGTCCATAGAAGCAAGCGTTTTCTCGACCGAGTCGACAATCATCTCCACCACATCGACGGCAATGGCATCGAGCAGGCCGTCAACCGTACCAAAGTGAACGTAAAAGGTCTTGCGGTCGACATTGGCCTCGCGCGCGATGGCACTCACCGTAATGTCTGCCAGCGGCTTTTCCATGAGCAGGCGCTCGAAAGCCGAAAGGATGGCATTACGGCTGCGAATGATGCGACGATCAAGACGCGGTTTGCTGGTTGCCATGGGCGTGTCCCTTCGATATGCAAGCATTCATCAACAGATGAGAGATAATCTACGTAAGAGGATTATCCCCCATACAGCACAAATATGCCCCGCATCATGAAGAACGCACGACTGCCCTACTGCGACTTGGGATGCTTCTTCTTATTGATTGCCGACGGAGATACGCGAATACCATCGCCTGTCTGGCGCACATAGGCTTTATGAGCCGGCTTAGCGGTCCCAGAAGCCTTCTGAGCGCGCTTCTTGGGATCAACGGTAACAGCATTCGTGGGGTGCGGCATAGTGGGCGCAGAGGGCGTCTGAGGCGTGCGGCCGAGCTTGCGCATCACACGATCCCAGCGCGCATGGATGCTCTCGTTGTGGGCGCTCTTAAGTCCCAGCAGGGGCGCAGCCAAAATGGTCGGCGCAATAAACGTAATGAGGCGCCACAGCAGATAGCCGGCGGTCGAAGCCGACCCAAAGAAATGACCCAAGAACAATGCAAAGCCGCCCTCAGCGCCACCAGTTCCACCGGGCAGGGGGACCGCAGAGCTCAGCAGCTGGACAAAGGCGCTCGCGGCCATGACCGAGAAAAAGTCGACCTCGTGGTGGCCAAAGGCAAGCATCAGGAAATACGGCACCAGATAGAAAAACGCGAGTTGCAGCATGGTGATGACCACCGTGAGCAGCATGGAAGAAAAATGTCCGGCTGAAAGCTTGAACTTCTCGGAGAAGGAGTAGATCTCGCCATCGACAAACGTGCGCCATCCCTCGATCTTAGTGGCCGAGACACCAATGCGCTCAAGCCAATTGATGATGCAATGGGCGACGCGCGTGACGGTCTTAGGCATGAGCGCGACGGCGAAGATGCCCAGCAAGATGCAGCAGTGCCCACCAAAGCTAAAGACGCACAGCAACGTCATGTCGCCATAGCGCTCGGCAAAAAACGGCATGCGAGCAAGCAGTAGGATAGCGCCCCAGGCAACGAGGCCAAACTGGTACACGATAAAACGCGTGAATTGCGTGGCGCCGGCCTCGCCCACGTTTTGGCCGGCCTTGGTCAGGCGATAGATTTGAGCCGGGGTGGAGCCCATCATCATGGGCGTCAGGTTACCAAAGAAGATGCCACTCGCCTCGACCGAGATCAGGTCGCGGATGCCGACGGGCGAATTGGGATCGAGCCAGACGGCGATCGCATAGGCCACAATGCCAAAGAACAGGTACATGAACATGCAAAGACACGCGACAACGAGCCATGACGCCTGGACGCTCGACATAGCGGCCCAGAACTGCCCCATCTGCCCGGTTACCACCAGATAGACGATATAACCTACCAGCACGACGCCGATAAAGATGGCGCCGCGGCGTGCGCTCTTATTGTCATCTCCGCCCGAGGCCTCAACCTCGACCTGGGGCTTAGACGTATGCTGAGAGGACTCCGTCATGAGACTCCTTCTAACAGTCAAAATATCTTGGATATTGTACCCGTAAGGGCCATAGGCAGAACGCAAAGCTCTGGTTCAAACGGGAATTGCAGACGGTTGTTTGAAAATAAAAAAACCCGGCCTTCCATAGGAAGTCCGGGTATCAGATGCGTGGTAGCCCGTACCAGATTCGAACTGGTGATCTCCGCCTTGAGAGGGCGGCGTCCTAAACCGCTAGACGAACGGGCCACATGACATCTGCACTGCCGTGCTGCGAGGAAATATATTACGGGACAAAAAACGTCAGCGCAAGAAGAAATTCCAAATTGCCGAAAAATTGTCGGCAGGTTATGGAATACGCAGGTAAACTTGGTAGCTAATTCAAGTTGAGATGAACCAAAAGAGCTTCGCGCTCGTTGGGAATATCGTCTTCGATCACGGCGTCGAGGGCGGAGTTGAGAAGCTGACCCAGTTCCGGCCCGGGCTTGACTCCGGCACGGATCAGGTCGCCGCCGTTGATGGCGAGCATCTTGAGCGTATAGGGCTCCCCTGCCTTCAGCAGCTCGTGCGCCAGCGCGCGCATCTCCTCAATCGTCTCAACATAATAGAAGCACGACGGGGCCTTGCCAAGTGTGTCGGCACGCTTAAGGTCCATGAGCTCGTCAATCAGGCGGGCCGTGTCGACGCCCTCACCCGAAAGCGCGCGCATCATATTGAGCAGGCAGGAGCGCTCGGGGCGCAGCGGCTTGTCATGGTATTTGATGAGCAGGCACACGTCGCGCACCAAGTCGTGCGAGAGGGCCAGGCGATCCATAATGACGCGCGCCTTCTTGGCGCCGAGCTCGGGATGACCGTAGAAGTGTCCGCTGCCGGCGTGATCGACCGTGAAGCACTCGGGCTTGGACACATCGTGCAAAAACGCCGCCCACATAAGGCTCGACGAGGGCGCGACGCCGTCACACAGCGCGAGCTCCCCCGCCACCGTCAGCACACGGGCGATATGCACGTAGACGTTAAACGCATGATAGACACTGCGCTGATCAAACCCGCGACCCGCTGCCAACTCGGGCACGGCGGCGCAGATGAGCTCGGGATAGCGGAGCATCGCGTCTCCCCCATGACCGGTCGAAAGAATGCCCTCGAGCTCAATACCCACACGCTCACGCGCCACGGCTTCGAGCAGCGGCGCGCACTCGGCAAGCGCACGCTTGGTCTCGGGCTCAATCATAAAGTCCAGACGGCAGGCAAAGCGCACCGCACGCAGCATGCGCAGGGCGTCCTCGTTAAAGCGACGCTTGGGATCGCCGACAGCGCGAATCAGCTTGCGCTCCAAGTCACCCTGGCCGTCGTAGCGGTCGACAAGCCCGCGCTCGGGATGCCAGGCCATGGCATTGACGGTAAAGTCGCGGCGCGCCAGATCGTCCTCGAGCGAGGCGGCACGCTCCACACTCTGGGGATGGCGACCATCGGTGTAAAAGCCATCCAGACGGTACGTGGTGACCTCGATACGCTCGCCATCGGAAATAGCCGTGATTCCGCCAAATTTAATGCCCGACTCCACAACCGCGATGCCGGCGGCCTCGAGCGCCGCTTTGGACTCCTGCCACAGGCCGCTACAGCACATATCAACATCGTGGCTGGGGTACCCCATCAGGGCGTCGCGCACCCAACCGCCCACGTACCAAGCCTCAAGACCAGCCGCCTCAAGCGCGCGCAGGACGCGCAGGGACGCATCGGACGGTTGAGTACCGTTGAGCGAAACATTGCACATGCCTATGGCCTCCTGCGACTATCAAATTGGCTATCGATTGCGTCTGCAAGAAGTCTAGCAAGAAACAGCCTCCACTGCACACGCAAGTCCGATAAACAAAAACGCATCCGTCCTAGTCTAAGACGGATGCGAAATAATCAAACTATTCAGACAAGGTGCCGGAACTAGCAGACCTGGCGAACCTCGATGTGCTTCTTATATTCGTCCACCTTGGCAAAATCACCCAGACCGGGGCACTCGACCACGTTGGCGCCAGTGGCCATCGAAAGGCGCAGGGCGTCCTCGACGCGCTCGGGGGCGTCGTGCCACACGGACAGGAAGGCAGCGAGCGAGGAATCGCCGGCGCACACCGTCGACAGCAGCTTGACGTCGAAGGTGCGGTTGGCAAACCAGATATGCTCGCCGTTGGAGAAGTACGCACCGGCGCCACCAAGGGTCAGCAGCACGTTCTTGGCGCCCTTGGCGTGCAGCTCGGCCATAGCGCCCTTGACGGACTCGTCGTCGCCACCGCTCACCTTGATGCCAAAGATGTCAAGCAGCTCGTCGTCATTGGGCTTGATCAGCAGTGGCTCCAGAGCAATGAGGTCTGCCAGCTGATGGCTCGAGATGTCGAGGACGAACTCGGCCCCCTTGGCCTTGACACGGCGCAGGACCTCGGCCAAGAAGCCCTCGGAAGTGTTGGGAGGCAGCGAGCCGCTGATGACCAGGCAGGTCATGTCATCGAGCGAATCGATAAGTTCAAACATCTCCTGCTCGTTGGCCTCATTGATGGCGGCACCGGCATTGACCATGTTGTACTCGGTGTCGGGACCGGCGTTGAGGAACACATTGACGCGCGTAATACCGTCGGTCCACACGGGCTTGACGGGCACGCCCAGGGCCTCGGCTCCCTTAACGATAAACTCACCCGAGAAGCCGGCGAAGAAACCCAGGATCGTGGTGTCGACACCATAGTGGTCAAGCGTAAACGAGACGTTGAGGCCTTTGCCGTTGGGCGTGTAGACGGCATTGCGGGTACGCGTGACGGTATTGGCAGTAAGGCCGTCGCAGGCGATGTTGTAATCAATGGCGGGATTAGCAGTGAGCGTGTAAATCATGAATGTTCCTTTCACGAAGCAACGTGTTAATGAAAGTATATTCCACGCATCGGTAAAAGGCTAGGACAACTCGGTGAACGGTGTGGAAGCGATGAAGTACGGCAGGACACCTCTCCCCCATGGCGGAACAAAAAAGGCGCCCCGGCCGAAACCGGGGCGCCGCATGCGCACGAATATGTCGCGTTTCGATTACTGACGATCGAGCTTGCGGACAGCAACGCGCTTGCTGTACTCGTCGACGTGACCGAAGTCACCAATGCCGACGGACTCGGCAACGTTGGCGCCGGTGGCCATAGCGAGCTTCATGGCCTCCTCGACGTTGTCGCGATCCCTGTACCACTTGTGCAGGAACGCAGCGAGGGTGCAGTCGCCGGCGCAGACGGAAGAGACCAGCTTGATGTTGAACTCACGCTTGGCGTACCAGATGTCCTCGCCGTTGGAGAAGTAAGCGTCGCCGCGGCTACCACGGGTGAGCAGCACGTTCTGAACGCCAGCGTCGTGAGCCATCTTCATGGCGACACGAACCTCGTCGTCGGTGTCGACCGGCACGCCGAAGATGGCCTTCATCTCGTGATGGTTCGGCTTGATGAGCAGCGGCTTCTTGTGAGCGAGCTCCTTGAGCTTGTCGGAGGACAGGTCCAGGACGACGTCAGCGCCACGAGCCTGAGCGTGCTCCATGACCTGAGCCAGGAAGTCGGGCGTAGCTTTGGGAGGCACGGAGCCGGAGACGATCAGGCACTCGAGATCGCCCGCGGTGTCCAGGATGTTGTAGAGCTCCTCCTGGTGCTGCGGCGTGATCGGGGCGCCGGGGTTCAGGATGCCGTACTCGTGCTGGCCATCGTTGACGTAGGTGTTAATGCGCGTGATACCGTCGGTCCAGACCGGGCGGCAGAGGCAACCCAGGTTCATGACCTCCTCGACGATGAACTTGCCCGTGAAGCCAGCGAAGAAGCCGAGCGCGACGGTGTCGACGCCCATCTTCTTAAAGGCGAAGGACACGTCGAGGCCCTTGCCGTTAGCCGTGTAGCTGGCCGAACCGGTGCGGACGTTCTCGTCGGGCTCGAGCGGAGAGCTCGAAACCGTCATGTCGACAGCCGGGTTAGCGGTTAGCGTGTAGAACATTTACAGTACCCCCTGTATATGTGAGGGCCGCGTGGCCGGCCCATTCCAACCACGCGGTTACCTCTGATACCAAATTAGCGAGCTGCGGACTCGAGCAGTGCCTTGACCTCGGCGGCGGTGTTGCAGGCGAGCGCCTTCTCGGCGAGCTCGTCGCACTCGGCCTTGGTCCACTGGCTGATGGTCTTACGGGCGCGCAGGATCGACGGAGCACTCATCGAGAACTCCTCCAGGCCCCAGCTGATCAGCAGCGGCTCGAGCAGCGGATCGGCAGCGGCCTCGCCGCACATACCGACCATGATGCCGGCCTTCACGCCGCTCTCGATGATGTTCTTGAGCGAGCGGAGCACGGCGGGATAGTAAACCTGGTACAGGTTGGAGATGGTGTCGTTGCCACGGTCGGCGCACATGGTGTAGCCGATCAGGTCATTGGTGCCGATGGAGAAGAAGTCGGCGACCTCGGCAAGACGGTCTGCGAGCAGCGAAGCGGCGGGCGTCTCGACCATGATGCCGACCTCGATGTTCTCGTTGAACTTGCGCCCCTCTTCGGTCAGCTCGGCCTTGCACTGCTCGACGAGCTCCTTGACAGCCAAGACCTCCTCGACGCAGGTGACGAGCGGGATCATGATCTTGACGTCACCGAAGGCGCTAGCGCGCAGCAGAGCGCGGAGCTGGACCTTGTACTGGTCGGGATTGGCCAAGCAGTAACGCACGGCGCGGAAGCCCATGAAGGGGTTGTCTTCCTTGACCATATGCAGATACGGAATCTCCTTGTCGCCACCCACATCGAGCGTGCGGATGATGACCGGAGCACCCTTGAGCGCGCTGGCGACCTTACGGTAGGCGTTGAACTGCTCCTCCTCGGAAGGAAGCTCAGCAGAGTCCATGAACAGGAACTCGGAGCGGAACAGACCGATAGCCTCGGCGTCGTGATCGAGCGCGTTGGGCACGTCATCGGGGTTACCGATGTTGCAGGCGATGATCTTCTTGATGCCATCGGCAGTCACGGACGGCTTGCCACGGAAGGCCTCGAGGGCTGCCTTCTCGGCAGCGAAGGCCTCGGCCTTGGCGGTGTAGGCAGCGAGCGTCTCCTCGTCGGGATCGGCCTCGACGATACCCTTGCCACCGTCGACGACAACGGTCATACCGTTGCGCAGCGCGGTGCAGCTGTTGGAAACCGAAAGGACAGCCGGGATCTCGAGGGCGCGCGCAATGATCGCGGAGTGCGACGTGCGGCCACCGGTCTCGGTGACGATACCGGCAACGTGGGCCTTATCGATCGTGGCGGTCATGGACGGCGTAAGGTCGTGCACGACAACGACGGTGTTCTCGGGCAGGACGGAGAGGTCGACGACCTCCTTGCCCAGCAGCTCGGCCAGAATACCGGTGCGGATGTCGGCGATGTCGGCCGCGCGCAGACGGAACATCTCGTCGTCCATGGACAGGAACATGTTCTCGAACATGGTCGAGGTGTCCATGAGCGCCTGCTCGGCGCAGGTACCGCCGTCAATGGCGGCGTTGATGGCGTCGGTCATGCCCGGGTCCTGAGCCAGGACAATGTGTCCGCTCATGATCTCGGCCTCGGCCTCGCCCACCGTCTCCTTCATGTGGTCGGCCTGAGCCTGGGTCTTCTCGCAGAAGACCGAAAGAGCGGACTGATAGCGCTCCTTCTCTGCTGCCGAATCAGCAACCTCGTGCGGCTCAAACGTCAAGTCGGGATCGACGGCGACCATGACGGTGCCGATACCGATGCCCTCGGAAGCGTTGACTCCCTGATACATTCCCATTCCTCTCTCCGTGTCATGTGATAAAGCGTTTTGCCATATCCATGACAAAAGAGCGCAGTTACCTTACAACAGGTCACTGCGCCCCCAAATATGAACTTAGTTGTTCAACATGCGACCCGTTTGAGTTCTACTCGCCAAGACCGCTCTTGATGAGCTCGATGGCAGCAGCCAGAGCCTCGGCCTCGTCAGCGCCGTCGCACTTTACCTCGACCTCGGTGCCGCAGGGGATACCAGCAGCCATGAGGGCCATCGGGGACTTGCCGTTGACCTCCTTCTCGGGGGTGACGACCGTCACGTCACAGGCGTACTTGCCCATGGTGGAGGCGAACAGACCAGCCGGACGCATGTGCAGACCCTGAGGATTAACGAGGGTAGCCTTCTCAGAAACCATAGTTGACTCCTTTTTTGTGTTTAACCCCTGTCATGCATGTGGCAGGAGTCAGATTCACGACGTTGTTTATATTAACTCACATCAAACGGTTTTTCATTATGTTTCAGACGAATTATTGGACAGATGTGTTTGTCTTCCGCTTGCTCGCCCACAGGGGCCCGCGCGCGGCCTGTGAGATTTCCTGCTCTACAGTCCTGCTCGCACGAAGAGCACATTAAGTGCTCTTCGGCTCGTGCGGAACTCGCGATAAATCTCACAGGCCGCGCGCGGGCCCCTGTGGGCGAGCAAGCTGCGGAAACTCGGTCGGTCCAAAGTAATATCGTGCGAACGGAATTCTGGCTGATGATCTGTTCGCGACAAAGACTCGATAGGCAGCCCCCTCTATGCCCTTTTATAAGTTGCGGTGAAATAGGGACTGAGTTTGGGGTTGAATCGTTTAAACAGTCCCTATTTCACCGCAACTTATGAGAGGGCAAAGAAAAAAGGCGGGGGCTCCTAGTGGAGTCCTCGCCTTTTGTGCAGAGGGCGATGGTATTCGCGTACCGTGGAATTAGACCAGGCGGGCGTTGATCGTCTTGGCGATCTCGGCGGCGTCGGTTGAACCCTTGACAGTGGCACGGAAGTCCTCGTCCATGAGCGCCTCGGCGACCTTAGACAGGATCTTGAGGTGCGTAGTGCCGGCCTGGGCACCGGGGATGAGCAGGGCGATAGCCACGTTGACGGGAGCGCCGTCCATGGTGTCCCAACCGGTCACGCCGGACTCGTCCTTGACGACAATAACAGCAGCCTCGGTAATGGCGTCGGACTTGGCATGCGGGATGGCGAAGCCCTCCATCATGCCCGTGGTGCCCTCGGCCTCGCGGGCCAGGAAGGCGTTCAACACGGCGTCGGCGTCGCTGGCGATACCGGCCTTGACAGCCTGGTTGGAAACGAAGCTCAGAGCCTCGTCACGAGAAGCGAAGTCCTCGGCAACAAAGACATTCTCGACCTTAACGAAGTCGGCAGCCTCGGCCTTGGGGGCCTCGACGGCAGCGGCCTTGGGAGCCTCAACCGGCTTGGCTGCAGGAGCGGCCTTCTGGTTCTTCTCGAAGTCGTACTTCTTAAAGGCCACGAACAGGATGCCACCGACCACAGCGCCGATGAAGATCGCGAGAACCCACAGCGGACCGTTCTCGACAACGGGCAGGACCAGGAAGCCACCGTGAGGCGCCGGATCGTGAACGTTGAACATAATGGTCAGGATCGAAGCGATAGAAGAACCGAGCATCATGATGGGCATGACGGGCCAGATGTTCTTGGTCATGAACGGAATGGCGCCCTCGGTGATGTGGGTGCAACCAAGGATGAGGTTGACGACACCGGCGTCATGGTCCTCCTGGCTGAAGTACTTCTTGCCGACAACGACGGCGAAGGTGGTGATCAGCGGCGGAACGATGCAGGCGGCGGAAACGGCAGCCATGAAGTTGGTGCCGAAGTTGTAGGTATCGGTGCCAACACCGGCGGCCAGTGCCTCGGTGAGCATAGCGGTACCGGTAACGTAAGCAGCCTTGTTGACCGGGCCGCCCATGTCAAAGGCGCACATGCAGCCGATGGCAAGACCCAGGACAACGGCGCCAGAGGCGGACAGGCCCTTGAGGAAGTCCATCATGGCGGTGTTGATGGCAGCCATGGGGCCGGAAATGCCGAGCATGACCAGGCCGACGATAGCCGTCGAGAACAGCGGGTACAGGAAGATAGCCTTGAGGCCGTCCAGGTTCTTGGGCAGACCGGCAAAGACCTTCTCGAGCAGCAGGATGACATAACCGGCGAGGAAGCCGCCGACGATGCCGCCCAGGAAGCCGAAGCCCACGCCGGTGCCACCGGCGTCGATCATGCCGGTCTCGGCGTTAACAGGCAGGCCCTGGATGGCGATCATACCGGCAACAAAGCCGGGGACGAGCGCCGGGCGCTTGCCGATGGACTCGGCGATGTAGGCGGAAAGCACCGGAACCATAAGGTTCATGGCGATGCCGCCGATGATCTTGAGCATAGCAGCAAAGCTGTTGTAGTCAGACGCCGTCGAATCGAAGGACGTAATGCCCCACAGGAACGAAATGGCGGTCAGAACACCACCGGCAACGACGAAGACCAGCATGTGGCTGACGCCGTTCATGAGGTGCTTGTAGATGACGTGGCCGATGGACTCCTTCTCCTCGACCTCGTCCTCGACATCGGCGGCAGCGGCAACCGTGTCGTCGCCCTTGGCGGCGAGCGCGCGGTCGATCAGCTTACCAGCAGCCTCGACAGACAGGGCCTTGGAAACACCAACGGAAACCATGGGCTTACCGGCGAAACGCTCGGCCTGGACATCCTTATCGGCTGCGACGACGACGGCCTTGGCACCGGCGATCTCGCTCTTGGTGAGCTCGTTCTCGACACCGACCTGGCCATGAGTCTCGACCTTAATGGTCAGACCGCGCTCGGCAGCTGCCTTCTCCAGCGCCTCCTTCGCCATGAAGGTGTGCGCAATGCCGGTCGGGCAACCGGTCGCGGCGATGATGTCAAACTTAGCCATGTGTCCCTCCTTCTTGAGTACAGCGCCCTCGGGCGCTCCCCTACACGCGCTTCGATGCGCGTTTTTCCACAACTGAAAGATACCAACCTACCGTCCGCGTGAGAAGAGACAAGGCGCAATTCTCCGGTGAAAGGTTCTTTCATAACCGTAAACGGCAAGTGAAAGTTTACCATCAACACTTGAAACGGCAAGGTGTATCTTGTAATTGAAAATGCCCGTATACTATGGCATTGCAAATCAAGTTAGATTTTCAGGCCAACCAGGAGCCATCCATGACCGATAGTAGCAAAAGCGCACTTTCCCTCATTAGTACCCACCAGGGATACAGCGAGTCCGAGCAGCGCATTGTCGACTATATATTGGAGCACCAGTCCGAGGCGCCACGCCTCACGGCGGCTCAGCTCTCGCGCGCTGCCGCCACGTCCGAGGCGACCGTTTCGCGTTTCTGCCGCAAGCTGGGCTTTGGCAGCTTCCGCAGCTTTCAGTTTTCGTTGGCGCGCGACTTAGAGAGTCAGCGCAACGAGGGCCTGACCGACGAGGTCTCGCTCGACAACATGGAGCAGAGCCTTAAAAATATCCTCGCCGCCAAGGTGAGTGAGCTTAATGCGACCATCGACGGCATTGATCACGACACGTTGGCCGCAGTTGTACACGCGCTTAAGAACGCCGGCGTTATTGAGTTTGCGGCCGTAGGCAACACCAACGCCGTCGCGCTCGACGCGACGTTCAAGTTCTCGCAGCTGGGCCTGCGCTGCATGGCGAGCACCATTAGCGAGACATCAATCGGCTTTGCGCTCACGTTACGCCCGGGTGACGTCATCGTGCTAATCTCAAACTCTGGCAAATCGCGCCGACTGAATCGCATGGCAAAAGCGGCTCGCAACTGCGGCGCAACCGTAGTCGTCATCAGCAGCGATAGCAAGTCTCCACTTGCGCGCCTCGCCGACTACACCTTTAATACCGTCAATCACGAAGCGCTGCTGACAACGGGTGACTTCGCATTCTCCAAGATGAGCGCCACGATGATCATAGAGGTCATCTACAACTTCCTGCTGCCCGAAATCGAGGACGCCCGAGAGCATATCAGCTACTACGAAGAGCTCATCCAACCGGATAAGGTCGTGGAGTAAAACGCGAAGTGGGACAAAAAATTCAGTCTATTTTGTCCCACCAACACCGCTGATACGACCTAACCTCGAGCTTCTTCAAGCATCTGCTTGGCATGCGCCAAGCTCGCCTCCGATTGATCGCCGCTCAACATGCGGGCGATCTCGGCGGTACGCGCTTCGCCGGTTACCTCGTCCAAATGCGTCTGGGGAACATCGCCCGGTTCCTTACTGACAACATAATGTTTGTCGGCCATGACCGCAACCTGCGCAAGGTGCGTTACGACGATGACCTGATGAGTAGCGGCAAGATCGGCCAGCACACCAGCAAGAGCACGAGCCGTAGAGCCGCCGACACCGGCATCGACCTCGTCAAACACCAGCGTATCGACACCGTCCGCGTTACCGAGGACAACCTTACTTGCCAACATGACGCGGCTGAGCTCGCCGCCCGACGCAATGCGGCGCAGGGGACGTGGAGTCAAACCGGCACCGCTGCGGTATAGCAGCTCGTAGCTCGAAGGACCAACGGGCGTCCACTCAGCACGGGGAAGATCACGCGACTCCCAGACGAGCTCGGCGCCGCCCATCTCCAGGCGAGCCATCTGGCGGCAAACCTCGTGGCAGAAGCGCGGGGCCGCCATATTGCGAGCGCGCTTAAGTGCCTTGGCAGCAGCAAACAACTCGTGCTCGGCGCTCCCGAGTGCCTCACGCGCCTTTCTGATCTGTTCATCGCCATCATCGACCAGGGACAGCAGCTCTTGCGAGCGATCGCGCATGGCAAAAACATCGTCCATGGTAGGACCCCACTGACGCAGCAGGCCCTTGAGGTCGGAATACCGCTCACGCATGCGAGCGAGCTCGCGCGGATCGAAGGCGACGCCATCGCGATAGGCACGAAGTTCGTTCGCGCAATCCTCAAGGGAGATACAGGCATCCGAAAGCAAATCGGCAATGTCGCCAAGTTTGCGATCGACGGAAGCCATACGGGAAAGTTCTGCCACGGCGCTGTTCACGGCATCGAGCGCTCCCCCTTCAGAGGCAAGCGATGCATGGGCATCATTAGCTGTGGCAACCAGTACCTCGGCATGTTCGGAGCGCGGCAGCAGTTCCTCGAGTTCCTCATACTCGCCCGGTTTGGGGTCGACCTCGCCGATGCGCTCGAGCGCAAAGCGCGCTTCCTCGACGCGGCTCCCCTGCGCACGCGAGGTCTCTTCGACACGTCGAACCTCCTTAGCGGCAGCACGCGAAGCCTTAAAGCAGGCGCGGTAGTGCTCGAGCGCCTCGAGTGCAGGGCGCCCTGCCCAGGCATCGACCATCGCAACATGATGCGCCGGATCGAGCAAGCGCTGGTGCTCGTGTTGGCCGCACAGATCCATCATCACGCCAACGCGCTCCGAAAGCTCGCGCACACTGGCGATGCGGCCGTCAATCTTCACGCGGCTGCGGCCCTCGGCGGAAAGGCTGCGCTGTACGGTGAACCCTTCCGTGTCGTGCGGCCCGTCGAAGAGTCGTGCCTCGACGCTCGCGAGCGCCTCGCCCTCGCGCACCGTCGACGAATCCGCGCGCTCGCCCAAAATAAGTTTGAGGGCCGAGAGCAGCGCGGTCTTGCCGGCACCGGTCTCGCCGGTCAGGACAGTCAGGCCGGCACTCGGCACCAACGTCGCCTCGCGAATGAGTGCAATGTTAGAAACCTGCAGCTCATCGATCATGACGCACTCCGTAGAACACACGGCTCACCGAGTTATAGAAGCTCTCGGGGCCGTAATCCAGCAGCAACACATCTCCGGGCCCGCGGCGCACCGCCACGCTCTCAACGGTGCCATCGCAGGTAATAAACTGTCCATCGATGGCGATCGCCGGCACGCTCGGGCGATCATCGGACATAAAGATTTCGACGACATCACTCGGCGAAGTCAAGAAGGCACGGGCCTGAATGGTGTGCGGCGCAATGGGTACGCAGACCATGCCCGTATAGTCGGGGCTCACGATGGGGCCGCCGGCGGATAGTGCATAGCCAGTGGAGCCGGTCGCCGTCGAAACAACGACACCGTCACCGCGTAGGCGGTCGATATGGTGACCGGACACCGTGATGTCAAACTCGACCATATCGGACAGGGGGCCGCGCGTAAGCGCCATGTCGTTGAGGGCGAAGGTGCGCACGACATCCTTCGTACCTTCTTCGCGCACGGACACGATATCAGCGGCGATGGTAGCGCGACGGCTCACGTGCAGCTCGCCGGACAGGGCGTCACTCACGACCTGCAGAATGTCGCGCTCCTCGGGGCTCGCAGCAGTTAAAAAGCCCAGGTGACCATAGGAAAGACCGAGGATAGGAATCTCGCGATGGTTGAGGATGCGGGCAGCGCGCAGCAACGTACCGTCGCCGCCGAGCGTAATGACCAGATCGGAGCCGTCAATATCAGGCGTGCTTTGAATCTTCGATCGCTGGTCGGCAGCCCATGCGACTTCATAGCCCTGGCGCGTCAGCCAAAGCTCGAGCATCAGGCCGCTCTCGACCGCCTCTTGCTTGTAGTAATTGGGAACCAGAAAGACCTTCATAGCGTTGCAGCTTTCTCGCTCAAAACCGATACCTGGGATTGCAGCTCATCGTCGGCGCGCTCGCCGGGGGCAAACCTCGTGCCGTACAGGAAAAACTCAACGTTTCCCTTGGCACCATGAATGGGCGACACGCAAACATCGACCGGGAACAGGCCCTTGGCAGCAAAGAGTTCAACCGCCGCCACGAGTGTATCGCGGCGCACGGCGGAATCGGTCACAATGCCGCCCTCGCCCACCAGCGCCGCCGGAGCCTCAAACTGCGGCTTTACGAGCGTACAGAATGCACCCGTAGGAGCCATGCACGCCAGCACCGCATCGATAATGTTCGCGATGCTGGTAAACGAGACATCACACACAGCCAGGTCGATTGCGCCGGCATAGCCAAGCTCAGGCAGCTGCGTCACGTTTGTGCGCTCATGCAGCGTCACGCGATCATCCTGACGCAACGACCAATCGAACTGGGCGCGACCCACGTCCACCGAGACAACGGTCGCAGCTCCGCGCTTGAGCAGGCAATCGGTAAAGCCGCCGGTAGAGCAGCCCACATCCAGGCAGGCAAGGCCCGTCGGATTGATGCCAAACGCATCAAGTGCGCCTTCGAGCTTAAGACCGCCGCGGCCAACATAGGGAATGCGCCCCTTCACGTGCAGCGACAGGCCCGGGGTCACCTTAAGACCCGGCGAAGTCAAGCGCTCGCCGCCACTCGAGACCATGCCGGCCATAAGAGTGCGAAGGGCATCCGCGCGATCGGCGCAGATGCCCTGTGAAATCAGTTCGTCATCAAGACGCACGCGTTTCATGAATGCCATCAACCATTCGTATCCGGAGATGCGGCCTAGCTATCCTGGGATTCGTTTGCCGCATCCTCATCGTATTCCTGCTCGAGCTTGTCGGCCTCTCGCGGCGTCAACTCAAACTTGTCGACCATATCGACCGCGCGGGAACCCAACTCAATCGCTTCGTCAAACAAATCGAGTGAACGCTCCAAGGAGGTATCCTTGGAGCGAACGGTAGCGATGATCTGGTCCAGACGGTCCGAGATCTCGTCAAAGTTGCGGACAGAACCCTCTGGCATGGCTACTCCTCGACGGAGTCGGCCTCGACGGCCCCAGCAGCGTCCGCGTCCTCGGCAAGTACACCGGCAGCAGCCTGAGCAGCAGCGACCTTGGCGGCTGCCTCGGCAGCCTGTGCCTCCTCGCGAGCGCGATCCTCGGCCAGCAGCTCTTGGTACAGGTCATCGCCCGGCATTTCCTCGCTGCGAGCGATCTTGCCCAGCACGCCGTTGACGAACGACGCGGACTGGTCGGTGCCATAGGCCTTGGCAAGCTCGACGGCCTCGTTGATCACGATGGCGTCCGAGACCTCCTCGTCGGTGAGGAAACGCATCTCGTAAACGGCGATACGCAGCAGATTGCGGTCGGCACCGGGCATGCGCATAAGATCCCAGTTCTTGGCAACGGAGCGCAGAGCGCAGTCGATGCGGTCGATATGCTCGTAGGCACCGCGGCACAGCTCCAGCGCATAGGGGTCGAGGGGACCCTTCGAGATCAGGAAATCACCCTCGAGGACGCGCTCGAGCGGGCTGTCCGTGGCCTCGGCCTGGAACAGCAGCTGCAGCGCCTGACTGCGGGCAAGCGTACGCCCGCGATAAACCTTAAGGCTCAAAGGTTACTCCTTGGGAAAAACGAGGCCGTCGATGCAAACGTCGACGCGCTCGACCTCAACGCCCACCTGGGCATCGATGGCGGCGACCACAGCGGCGCGAACAGCCTCGGCGAGTTTCTTGAACGGATAGCCAAAGAACACCACGACACGCACGGTGAGTGCGAGCTTGTCGCCAACGACCTCGGCCTCGACCGCCGGCTCGGAAGCCGGGGCCTTGGACGAGAGCATCATGGAGACAAGGTTGGTGGCAAGGTCCTTGACGCCAACGGAGGCGATGCCCTCGACATCCGACACGGCGCGCGAGACGATGGCGGTCAGAACATCGGGCGAAATGCCGATGCCGTCAATCTTGATTTCCTGGGGCATGAGTCCTCCTAGAAGAGTTGGTTGCTAGACGCGGGAGACGAACTTGCCGTCGCGGGTGTCAACCTTGATGACCTCGCCCTCGTTGAGGTACATGGGGACCTGGATGACAGCGCCGGTATCGATCGTGGCCGGCTTGGTGGAACCCTGGACGGTGTCGCCCTTAAAGCCCGGGTCGGTTTGGACGATGGTGGTCTCGATGAACATCGGCGGGGTCACGCCCATGAGCTCATCGTCGGCAAAGAGCAGCTGGCAGACGTCGTTCTCGCGCAGCCACTTGGAGTTCTCGCCCACCATGTCCTCGGGAACGGGAACCTGCTCATAGGACTCGTTGTCCATGAAAATGTAGTCGGCGCCATCGTTGTAGAGGTACTGGAACTCGCGGGTGGTGAGCATGACGCTCTCGAACTTGGTGCCAGCGTTGCAGGTGTTCTCGACGACGCGGCCGCTCTTGATGTCTCGGGTCTTGTAGCGCACAAACGCGCCGCCCTTGCCCGGCTTGACATGCTGGAACTCGACGATGGTATAGACCTTGTCCTTGATGCGGAGACCGAGGCCGTTCTTGAAGTCGGCGGTAGAAATGGTAGGCATAGCGACCTTTCTTGTTATGGGCAGAACGCACAAGCGTCCAAATTACATACGATAGAGATTATACACTTGCAGACGGCGCCTGCAGCGAGCGCATAAAAAGAGAACGCGGGGCGTCCGAAGTGCTCCGGACGTCCCGCCCCAAAAATCTATCGAAATGGGCTAGCAATCGATGACGTGCAGGTCGTGCGGGGTCTTGGTGAAGGGCTCGTAGCCGTTCTCGGTGACCACGCCGTAGTCCTCAAGGCGTACGCCGCCCACGCCGGGCAGGTAGACGCCGGGCTCCATGGTGATAACCGAGCCGACCTCGATGGTGTTCTTGCTGCGGTTGAAGTTGGGCAGCTCGTGGATGTCGATACCGACACCGTGGCCCAGGCCATGGTTATAGTAATCGCCATAGCCGGCATCGCCGATGATCTTCTTGGAGAGCTTGAAGATGTCGTTGCCCTCGACGCCCGGATGGATGGCGGCGACGCACTCCTCGTGCGTACGGCGCACGAGCGCGTACAGGTCGAGCTGCTCCTGGGTGGGCTCGCCCATCACGACGGTACGAGTCATGTCGGAGCGGTAGTCGCAGTATCCCGCGCCGTAGTCCATCAGGACAAAGTCGCCCTTCTCGATCACGCGGTCGCTCGGCACGGCATGCGGGTTGGCGGTGTTGGGACCGCTCGCCACGATGGAGCCGAAGGCAAGGCTGTCGGCGCCGTTGGCGAACATAAAGTTCTCGAGCTCGTTGCGAACCTGCTTCTCGGTCATACCAGGCTTAATAAAGCCGAGCATATGCTGGAAGGCGGCGTCGGTGATCGACTGCGCATGGCGCATGAGCTCGATCTCCTCAGCGTCCTTGATGGCGCGCATCTTGCGAATGTCGTCGTGCATCAGCGGCAGCATGCAGGCGACGGAACGGTCCTCCAGGCCACGCTGAATACCCTGGTAGAAGTTAATCTGCATATCGTCTTCGACAGCGCAGACACGGCACTTGTTGGCTGCGATCTTACCGGCGACCCAGCCGGGAATGGTACCCTCGTCCATGTCGTAGACCCAGGGGCTGCCAGCGGGCGTGTTCTCCTCAAAGCTGTTGAGGTAGCGCGAGTCGGTGTGGAACAGGCACTGGTCGGCCGTAATAAACGCAGCGTGCGGGAACTCGAAGGTGTAGTCGAAGACGCCCTTCACGCCCGTAAGCCAACGAAGGTTGGCCTCGTCGCGCACCAGGATGGCGTCGTAGCCACGCTCGGCCATCAGGGCACGGACACGCTCGATACGACCGGCAGGACCGGCAGCAAACTCAGACATGCAGATTCCTTTCTTGTTGTCTCAAAAAGTGCGGGACGGGTCTCAACCGAACGTCGGAATCGCATGCAAACCGCAACCGATTGGAAACCCGTCCCTCAACATGATACGAAAGACGATGGATGTCAATAAATCTTAGAGAAGTTCTTTGCGAGAAGCCAAGTAGGCGTGAGCATGGCGCTCAAGAACCTCATCCTCAACGCTCGTTAGGCGAATGGCGCCAAGTGCTGCGGGCAGCGGCAACATACTGCGGTTCGAGCGGGCAAACTGCTGCTTGCGGAACTCCTCGATATATGCGGCAGGCTCCAGATCGAAGGCAAGTTCCTCGATACCAAAGTCCTCCAGGCAGTCATCGACCTCAAAGACGTAATCGATATCGAAGTCGCAGGCGTCATGTGCTAGGCGCGCCTCAAAGCGCATGCCCTCGGACAACAGCTGGTAGGCAGGGACCTGCGAAGCGGCATCGCCCAAGCAGGCGCGCAGGGTGCGCTCCCCCGTCTTGCCAAAATCGAGCGCATGGCGGGCGCTCGGGTTCGTGGCCATCAGTACGTCCTTACGGGCAGTCTGAGACCATTGAACGGCATTAACGAGCGCGACCTCCTCGCCCGCGAGAATCTCGGGGACGGTCTCAGTAAACTGATTCCAGCGGGACTTGCTACTCGAAAGCATGGTGCCAACAAGTACCACATAGCCGAGCTTAAGGTCCTCGGGGTCCGCCTCGCGAACAAGGTCGAGGTCACACACGACCAAGCCCGGTTCGGGACGGAACGCGATAGCGGGAAGCGCATTCGCCGACGAGGCGACGAGCGGCTTCATGGTCGTCGCGACCGTGAGCATGGCGTCGAACGTCGTCGGCAGCAAGGCGCACTCGGTGCGACCGCACCACTGATTGGCACACCAACAAACGACCGAGCAGGTCGCTGTATCGCCGACAGCGACAACGAGATCGTCGCAGGTAATGCCGTTAGCCGACAGGGCGCCAAAGACGGTATCGGCATCGACCAGCGTGGCACCAGCAGGCGAAACCTCGAGGACTAGCGGCGACACGACAAAACCGGCGTCGACCAGCGCATGCTCGACGACCTCACCAAAACGCTCGGATGTGGCGGAGTTCCAAACCACCATCGCGCGCTTAGGCTTGCCCACAGCCGAGGCAAACATGCGCGACAGCTCATCGAACGCGCCCAATCCGACGCGGACATCGACGCTGCGGTTTTGGAAATTGATCAGTTGACGGCGAATCATAGCAGTCCACGCTCCAAAAGCATCTCGGCACAAAGGTAGGAAACGTCCTCGAAGGACTTGTTGCGAATATCAAGGGTAAGGTCAGCGGCCTGGCGATACAGCGGACGGCGATGCTCAAACAGGCGCGCAGCATGCTCGGGCGAACGGAAATCGGGGCGCGTGTCGGACCGACGAATCTGGCGAATCGAATCCTCGAAGTCGCCCTCGAGGTACACGCACGTACCCATTTCGTGCATCAGCTCAATATTCACCGGCGTCTCGACGATACCGCCCCCGCACGAAACCAACAGGCTGCGCTCGCTTTGGAGCGAACGGAGTGCCGAGGTCTCGAGCTCACGAAAACGATCCTCGCCCTCGGTCTCAAAAATCTCGGTTACCGACTTGCCGCAACGACGCACGACCAGGCGGTCGGTATCGATAAAACGCCGCTTGAACATGGTGCCGACGTTGCGCGCGAGCGTCGATTTGCCCGCGCCCAAAAAGCCGATAAAGAAGATATGGTCGCAGCCGTGTTTGGTGTGCTGGGACATGACGAGACCTATTCCTCGCAGGGAAGGTCACGAAGGGCCCGGCGCTCAAAGATACGGAAGATCTGCGTATACCACAGGTCCTGCGTCGCCTGCGGCTTTACCAGGATGGTATCGACGCCGGCGAAGTTGCCGCTCCACACGTCCGTGTAGAGCTGATCACCGATCAGCACCGCCTCGTCGGCCGTGGCGCCGAGACGCTTAAGACCCACCTTGAGGGCAAACGGCGCCGGCTTCATGGCGTGGCTGATGGCCTCGAGTCCCAGCTCGCGTGCAGAGCTCATGACCTGGTCGCGATGCCAGTTGTTGGACACCATGCACAGCTTAAAGCCTTTGGCGCGGGCGGCATCGAGCCAAGCGGAAACCGCGGCGGGAACCTGCTCGGTGTCGCGCGGCACCAGGGTGTTATCGCGATCGAGCAGAATGGCGCGTTTGCCGTCGGCCCACAGGGTATTAAGGTCGATGCGATCGACCGAGGCAACGTAACGTTTGGGGCTAAAAATCCTCATGCTAATTCCAAGACTGTTGATGCTCTTCGTAGGTTTGCGAGAAGTACTCCTCGTCCTGCGTAATGTAGAAATACAGGTCATCGGAGTCGGTCGGCTCAAGCGTGGCCTTGAGTGCCTCGAGCGACGGAGAGCAGATGGGCGTGGGTGGCAGACCCTCATGCTTATAGGTGTTATACGGACTATCGCTCTGCAGGTCGTCGGCGGTAACCTCGCCACCGGTGACATACATCATAGTCGCATCGCTATTGAGATAGCGCAGGCCATCGAGCTTGCCGGCAAGACGGTTGTAGAAAACCGAGGCCACATGCGCACGTTGATCGGCGTTGAGGCCCTCGCGCTCAACGATAGAGGCCAAGTTGACGATGTCGTAGTCGGACATCTCCACACCGTAGCGTTCCTTGATCTTGGCTTCGCAGCTCGCAAAGTCAAGCGACTTGTACTCGGTCTTAAACTGATCGAGCATAGCGCGAATCACGTCATCGGCCGTCGGCGAATCGCCCAGCGAATAGGTCTTGGGGAACAAGAAACCCTCGAGCGAATCGTTGGCGGCGCCCTTAAGGAAGCTATAGTCGTCCACGTAGTTGGAGGCCTTGGCCTGGTTGAGGAAGTCTTCCTTAGAGATGCTGTCGTAGGCCTGGGCCACACGGTCGGCGACTTGATCGACCGTCAGGCCCTCAGGGATAGTCAGCGTATTGGAGCCCGCGTTGGGGCCTTCCATGAGCTGCTGAACAACCTTGGTCGCATCCATGAGTGTGGTGAACGAATAATCACCAGGCTTGAGCGACATATCGGCGTTGAGCTTTTTCACCGCCGCATAGTAATCCTTGGGATTTTCTACGATATGGTTCTCGGAGAGAATCGAAGCGATGCTGTCACCCGAGGCACCATCGGGAATCGTGATAGTAACCTGCTGGCCTGCAACGACTTTCGCACCCTCACCGCCAAAGAAGCCCTTGACGGCTGGCACGACAAAGAAAACGATCGCGACAAGCGCAAGCACGGCAACAACGCCACCGATAATCATAGGCACCGGGTAGCTTTTCTTTTGAGCACCGCGACGAGCATGCGTGTTGTAGCTCGAGCGGGTCGCCGGAGCAACGCCATGCGAACCACGAGCGTGATGCGAATGCAATTGGGGGGCCTGCGTTCGCTGGGTAGGTGCCTGCTGCTTAAAGCGGGTGCCGCCTGCAGGCTGGGCCGTACGAGCAGTGGGCTGCTGAACCGCGTGAGAAGCCGAATGCTGAACCGAACGAGCAGAAGGCTGCTGACCCGTCCGTTGAACAGGTTGGGCCGAACGAGAGAAGGACTGCGCCGGGCGCGCGGCAGGCTGAGCTGCGCGCTGCGTCGGCTGTGCCGGACGCTGGCCAGGCTGGGCAGGGCGCGACGCCGGCTGCTGTGTACGATTCGGCTGGCGCGGATCGGAAGCACTAGGCATGCGAAACCTCCTCGTTTTTACGATCGAGCCACGTCTGCAAAAACAGGCTGGCGGCAATCATGTCGATCTTGCCCCTCATCTGCTTTTCGTTGAGTCCCTGCTCGCGCAGGATACGCTTGGCCTCTTGCGAGGACAGACGCTCGTCCTCAAACTCCAACGGAAGATCGAGCTCGTCGGCAATCTTTTGCGCCACAGCGGCAACGCGCACGGCCTGAGGGCCGGGCTCACCGGCCATGGTCAGGGGACGTCCGCTTACCAGGATGTCGGGCTCATAGTCCTCAACCAGGTAGCGGAACGTCTTGGCCATACCGGTGACCTCGGCAGCCGGAAGCACCTTGACAGGCATCGCCATCTTGCCATCACGGCTCGAGACGGCGATGCCAATCCTGGTCTCCCCTATGTCCAGCGCGAGCGCAACCACAGCGACTTCTTAGATTCTTAGGCGCCGAGCGCGGTCTTGGCGGCCGCGAGGGCATCGGCGATGCCGGCAGCATTCTTGCCACCGGCCTGGGCCATGTTGGGACGACCGCCACCGCGACCGTCGACCAGACCCGCGATCTGCTTGATCACGTTACCGGCGTGGAAACCGGCCTTGACGGCGTCATCGGAGCCGGCAGCGAGCAGGGCCGGAGTGCCCTTCTCAGTCACGCTGGCGACGACACAAGCGACAGGGCCGGCGACCTTCTGGTGCACGGTATCCCAAACGTTGCGCAGGTCAGCGGCCTCGAGACCCTGAAGCTCAGCAACAGCAAGCTTGTAGCCATTCAGCTCGACAGCACCCTCGATGGCGCTGGAGATCGCATCGGAGGAGCCACCAGTGAGCGCCTTCTTGAGCTTGTTGGACGTCTCGCGCAGCTCGGCCTGCAGGTTCTCCACGCGGGCGGGAACCTCGTCGACGCGGCACTTGAGCGCAGCGGCGGCGGCGTCAACGAGCGCCAGGCGGTCGCCCATATAGTCGAGGGCACCCTTAGAGGTCACGGCCTCGATACGGCGGACATTGGAGCCCGTGGAGGACTCAGAAATGATCTTGAACAGGCCAATCTCGGCGGTATTGGCGGCATGAGTGCCACCACAGAGCTCGCGGGAGAACGGCTGGTCCTCGGCGCCCACGGAGACGACGCGGACAACATCGCCGTACTTCTCTCCAAACAGAGCGACAGCGCCGGCAGCCTTAGCCTCGTCAATGCCCATGACACGGGTCACAACCGGCTTGGAAGCGAAGATCTGCTGGTTGACCAGGTCCTCGACAGCCTTGAGCTGCTCGGAGGACAGGGCCTCGAAGTGCGTGAAGTCAAAGCGCAGGTGCTCGGGCGTCACCAGCGAACCGGCCTGGGAGACATGCTCGCCCAGGACCTGCTTAAGGGCGGCGTCGAGCAGGTGCGTGGCGGTGTGGTTGCGGCGCAGGAAGCCACGGCGCTCAGCGTCGAGCGCGGCGGTCACGGTAGCACCGACGGTCAGCGTGCCATCGGTAACGTGGGCGACGTGGGCATACAGGCCGTTGTGGTTCTTGGTGTCGGCAACGGTCAGCACAACGCCCTCGGCGGAAAGCTTGCCGGCATCGCCCTGCTGGCCGCCCATCTCGGCGTAGAACGGGGTGCGGTCGAGCACAACCTCGACATCCTCGCCCGCGGCGGCGGACTCGAGGGACTCGCCGTTGCGTACGATGGCGAGAACCTTGGCGCCCTCGATCACGTCGTTGTCATAGCCGTCGAACTCAGTCGCGGCGACCTTGTCGGAAAGCTCGACCCACACGTCGTTGAAGCTGCCCCAGGCGTCGCCCTTGGCATTGGCGCGGGCGCGGGCCTTCTGGTCCTCCATGCAGGCAGTGAAGCCGTCCATGTCGACGTCGTGGCCAGCGGTGCCGGCGATCTCGACGGTCAGGTCGATGGGGAAACCAAAGGTGTCGTGCAGCTTAAAGGCAACATCGCCCGGAAGCACAGCACCCTCGGCAAGCGCTGCCAGGGCCTCGTCCAGGTAGACGCGGCCGTTGTCGAGCGTCGTGGAGAAGCGCTCCTCCTCGGAGGCGACGATACCCTTGACGAGCGCGACGTTCTTGAGCAGCTCGGGATAGGCCTCGCCCATCTGAGCGTTGACCTCGTCGATGAACTTGGTCAGGAAGGCACCCTCGATACCCAGCAGGCGACCGTGGAACACGGCACGGCGGAGCAGACGGCGAAGGACGTACTCGCGACCCTCGTTACCGGGGAGGATGCCATCCGAAATCATAAAGTCGACGGCACGGGAGTGGTCGGCGATGATGCGCAGGGAGCGGCTGGCGCCGGAGTAATCGTCGGCGTCATAGGTCTTGCCGCTAATCTTCTCGCCCAGCTTGATGAGGTGCTGCATCAGATCGCCGTCGTAGTTGGCGGTCTTGTGCTGCATGATGGCGGCCATGCGCTCCAGACCCATGCCCGTATCGAGGTTACGGTGTGGCAGCTCCGGCATGGAGCCGTCCTCCTGGCGGTCGTACTGGGTAAACACGAGGTTCCAGAACTCAAGGAAGCGGTCACAGTCGCAGCCGGGCTTGCAGTCGGGGCTGCCGCAACCGACCTCCTCGCCCATGTCAAAGTAGATCTCGGAGCACGGACCGCAGGGGCCGGTGGGGCCAGCGGCCCAGAAGTTGTCGTCCTCGCCCAAGCGGGAGATGTGGTCCTCGGCAACGCCCAGGGAGCGCCACACGTCATGGGTCTCATCGTCCTCGGTAAAGACGGTAAAGTACAGGCGGTCGAGCGGCAGCTTGAACTCCTTGGTGATGAGCTCAAAGGCCCAGGCGCAAGCCTGCTCCTTGGAGACGCCGCCAAAAGAGAAATCGCCGAGCATCTCAAAGAACGACAGGTGACGGCCGTCCTCGCCGATGCAGTCGATGTCGTTGGTGCGGACGCACTTCTGGCAGGAGATCGCGCCAATCTCCTTCATGGTCTTCTTGCCCTGGTAGTACTCCTTAAACTGGTTCATGCCGGCGTTGGCAAGCAGCAGCGAAGGATCGTCGGGGACGAGGGACGAAGAAGGATAGAGCTTAAGACCGCGCTCCTCAAAGAAGTTGAGGAACTTGGAGCGAATCTCGGCCGTAGTCATTGACGGGTAGTCAGCACTCATAGAGGGAATCTCCTCGGTTTCACATCGAAACAGTTCAAACGTAACGATATTACCATCCCACCGCGCAAGTGCAAAAAAGAGGGCCGGCACAATGCCGGCCCTTCAGCGAAATTGCATGTTAGTGCGTATGAATGTTAACCCGAATTACCCCGCTAGTTGTCGTCATCGTCCATGGAGCCATCGATGCCGGTTTTGGTGTCGTCCGAGTTGGAGTCATCGTCCTTGGCGAAGGGATTCTTGAAGAAGCCCGTGGCATCGGGTTGCAAGCCCGAGAGCTTGATCCAAGGATTATCGAACTCGGGCTTAGGCATCGCTTGGGCCTCGGGCGCAGTCTCGTTGCCGATGAGCTCGGACTCGTAAATGAAGGTGTCGTCGCCGAGCGCGTCGTAGGCGGCGACCGGGTTGCCATCGGCATCGCGGTACGGTGTGCCCTTAAACACGGCGCCGTCATAGGCCACAAGCTGGCGGCCGGTCTCATTCTCGAAGTAGAACACGAAGATACCTTTGAGGGCCGCACAAAGCGGGATGGCAATAATCATGCCGATGGGGCCCATGAGTGCCGAGCCAATAACGAGCGCCGTGAGGCTCATGATGGGATGCACCTGCACCGAGCTCTGCATAACCTTAGGCGAAATCACGTTATCGGTGACGTTTTGCGCGACCATCGTCACGACGAGCGTCCATAACGCCAACATGGGGCTGAACATGAAACCGAGCACTGTGGCGATTGCTGCGCTCACCCAAGGACCGACGACTGGAACCAAATGCATGATGCCGGTAAAGATAGCCATGAGCGCCGCATACGGATGGCCGATGATCATAAAACCGATAAAGGCGAGGAAACCACCGCAGATGGACGTCACGACCATACCGCGCATGTAGCCGCCGACAGAGCGAGAAAGGATGGCGACCATAAAGCGGTACGAGGTCTCCTTCTCCTGACCGATGATGGTGCAAATCTCGTGGTGCATGCGAGGGTAGTCGCAGGCCATCCAGTACGCAAGCACCAGACCAAGGAAGATCACGAACAACTGCGAGGCCGTATTGGTGATGAGCGGGAACACACCGCGGCCAAGCTCGGCAGCGATCTGAGACACGTACTTTGATGCCACAGTAACAAGCGACGAAAGATTATCGTCCAAATACTCCTTGAGCGGCGTGTTGTTGAGCGTCTTGGCATGCGAAATCATCTCGTTGAGATCGCCACCCGCAACACGAAGCTGCTCGGGCAGACGGCTCAGGACTTCCATGATCTGACCAAAGAGAATCGGCGACAAGATGCAAACGACACCGACGAGCACGGCAACAACAACAATAAGCGCGATAAGCGAACCGATGCCGCGATTCACGCCATGGTGCTCGAGCCAGTTGGTGATCGGGGACATCACAAAAGCAATGATGGAGCCGACGGCAAGAAACTCAATAACCGGTGCCAGGATGCCCATAAGGTTAAAGATGACAGCAGCAATAACAATGCAGCCGACAACAGCCCAAATGCGCAGCGTCAGAATGCGGGTGTCGCGCAGCACGCGATCGGTTTGTTGGGGGTGCTCACTCATGAACGAATCATCACTCCGTCGGGGTCGATCTTGTCCTGAATCTTCTTAAGCGTGCGGCGCAGCAGACGCGAAACCTGCACCTGAGAAATACCCAGCTTCTTGGCGATCTCGATCTGGGTCATGCCCTTCACAAAGCGCAGCTCGATCACCTCGCGCTCGCGCGGCGAGAAATCACGGATGGCTTCCTCGATCACTAGGCGGTCATCGGTAAAGTCGAGCTCGTTGTCGTCGTCGGCGTAACGGTCGAGAATCGAGGGGGCATCGTCGGAATCGGACGCACCAGGAGCCTCAATGGGCACCGAGGTATAGGCCGAAGACGATTCCATGGCCTCCAGCACCTCATCGACAGTCACATCTAGATACTCAGCGATCTCCTCAACCTTGGGCGAACGCTGCAGCTCGTTGGTAAGTTTGTCAGTAGCCTGGTTGACCTTGGCCGAGAGCTCCTGCAGACGACGCGGTACGCGCACACTCCAGCCCTTGTCGCGAAAATGGCGTTTGATCTCGCCCAGGATAGTGGGTGTCGCAAACGTCGTGAACTCGAGTCCGCGCTCGGGATCAAAACGGTCGATAGCCTTGAGCAAGCCCAGATAGCCGACCTGCATGAGGTCGTCGAGCGGCTCGCCGCGATTCTTAAATTTGTTGGCAAGAAACCTTACCAGGTTCATATGGGACATGACGAGCTGCTCACGGGCGTCCGGATCACCGGTCTCCTTGTAACGACGAAACAGCTCGCGGGTTTTCTCCTTGTCCCAAGCGGTCTTGCCGCTCCGGGAACGTTCGGTCATATTAGATATCCGCCTTGAGGTCGAGGGAAAGCGTCAGGGGCGCCGTAGTCTTTTCGTAGGAGTCGCACACGCTCGCGAGGATGAGCTCGGCATACACCGCAGCCTGGTCGTCTTCATCGACCGTAGCCTGGTCGCCAAAGGTAATAGTCATGCCAACGTGGGTCTCATCGACATCGAATTTGATGGTGATGTCATCGCAGTCGACCGCGGTGCAACCAAAGATGAAAGCCTCCTCAGCAGCCATGCGGATGTCCTCGATGCGATCGACAGACATAGAGCACAGGGCACCAACGTTGGCTGCCGTCATGCGCACAAGGCGAGCGAGACGCGGGTCACCGGCAACGGTCAGCGTGATAGGGCAGGTTGCTTCGCTACTCATCGCAGGACTCCTCAGAGGTCTCGGCGGGCGTATAGGTGTAATACTGAGCCGGCTTGGATACAGACTTCTGACCATCATCGTCGCCCGCGGCGGCCTCGTCCTCGCCAATTAGGACGCGCTCGGTAGGCTGCTCGGCCTCCGCAGCGGCAGCGGCGAGCTTGCGATCTGCGTCGGCTGCAGGAGCCTTCACCTTATTGAAGAGCTTCTGCACAGCACCGGCGGCAGAGTCGGTCACGCTCGACACAGCATTGCTGGCCTCGGCCATGCTGCCCGTAACCTCGGAAATGTCGCGAACCACGGCTTCGACCTCTACGAGATTGGAGGTAAGGGCATCGACCGCGGTCTTGCTCGACTTAAGCAGCGGCTCCATCAGGGCAAGCGCCGGCGTAAGCTCATCGACAGCGCCATCGAGCTTTGCCACCACAGGCTGAGCCTCGGCGATGGTGTTGTTGAGGTCGTTCACGGTCTTATCGAGCGAGTCGACAACATTGCGGGTCTTGCGCAGGGTAAGCGCGAGCTCAGCGATGGCCCACACGCCGGCAACGGCGAGCAACAGCAGGGCGATTTGAATGGGACTCATACAAGCCTCCCGGAAGAATCGAAATACAGACGCTTTTCATGGTACCCCAAAGGGGACCGAACATGCCAAGAGCAGCAACGTGGGACAAAATTATCAGCAGCTACTTCGGTGCATTCCCGCTGCGGTCGCGTTCGCTTTGCTCCACGCGCCACTCTTCCCAGCCGCGCCCGGCAGGCTGCCAGAACGCACCGCGCTCCAGCCCCTCGGGCAAATAGCGCTGATCGACCCAGCCTTCGGGATAATCGTGCGGGTATTTATACACACCGTAGTCGTCGCTGCCTGGGCGATGGCGATCGCGCAGATAACTCGGCACCTCACGAAGGCCACTAGAATGGATATCGGCCAGTGCCGCATCAATGGACGCCTCACAGGCATTGGACTTAGGCGCCAAACAAACATAGAGCGCAGCCTGCGCGAGGTTAATACGGCACTCGGGATAGCCAATGACCTCGGCAGACTTAAACGCGGCATGTGCCACCAAAAGCGCCTGCGGATCGGCGTTGCCGACGTCCTCAGAAGCATGAATCATAATGCGACGGGCGATAAACTTAGGATCCTCCCCCGCATCGATCATTCGGGCAAGCCAATAGACGGTGGCATCTGGATCGCTGCCACGCATGGACTTGATAAACGCACTGATAACGTCGTAGTGCATGTCGCCGTTTTTGTCATACGTAAAGCCGCGACGCGGGTTGGCGATCTTCACGTCATCCACGGTGATGGGATAGCGCTCCCCCGCCGCCGGCGCTGGCGTTCCCTCGGTATCGGGACGCGTGACGGCAATCTCGCTCGCAAGCTCGAGCGTCGTGAGCGCCGAGCGAGCGTCACCCGCTGCCAGCGTGCAGATGGTCTTGACCGCATCCTCATCGGCCGAGAACTTACCGTTCAAGCCCTGCGGTGCCTCAAGTGCACGTTCAATAAGCGTGGCGATATCCTCATCCTTCAGATGCTCAAGCTCCACGACGCGCCCGCGCGACAACAGTGCCGAGTTGACCTCAAAGTACGGGTTCTCTGTCGTAGCGCCAATCATAATGACGGTACGGTTCTCAACTGCATGCAGCAGGGCATCCTGCTGCGACTTAGAGAAGCGGTGAATCTCATCGATGAATAGAATGGTGCGGCGGTCGTACGTATTCAGGCGCGTCTTGGCCTCATCAATCACACGACGCAGGTCCTTCACGGTACCCGTGACGGCGCTGACCTCAACAAACTCGCTCTTGGTATGGTTGGCGATAATGTGGGCCAGCGTCGTCTTGCCCGTACCGGCAGGCCCGTACAGAATCACGCTCGAAAGCACGTCGTGCTCGATCGCGGCACGCAGCCATGAACCCTTACCGACGGCCTTTTGCTGGCCCACGTACTCGTCGAGCGAATTGGGGCGCATGCGCACCGCAAGCGGCGCATTCTGAAAGGAACGCTCGCGCGTCGAAGCAGAAAAAAGGTCGTCCATAGCCATCCCGTGTATCAATCAAAAACGTTTTCCACTAACAGTATACCGAATTAATACGAACTACCGTTCGTTAATATAGGTACGGTGCGGAAACTCCAGACCAGGGGACAGCTTGCTCGTCAGCTCGCAGAAATAACCGTCCGTCATGCTCGCGATATAATCCACCACGGCTTGATCCTTGTCGTCCTGCCAGGCATAGGTGCGATCATAGTAGGAAAGCTGCTGCTCAATGCGCGAAATATGGTGCTTAAAGATGTAAGAGGACTCGTCGCCACTGTTAAGATCCCGCAGGCAACGGTCGTAGAGCTTTACGAACGCCTCGCGCAGCTCCGCCTCGGAATCGCCTTCGATACCGCCCTTGCTATAGATCTTCTCGTAGTTCTCGCGCTTGGCTCGGCGAATTTCCTCAAACAGGTCCTCGCTCATCTCGATGCGCGGCTTACCATAGCTGTGCTCAACGATATCGATGGAGGCATGCGTGAGGATCCAACTGTTGTAGGCACCGCCCCGGCCATCATCAAAAGCGTCGGGCGAAAGCAGGCCCGCCGCGATCGCATCCTGACGGTCACGACCGACGTAGGCAAGAATATCCGAGATGCGAACGACGCAGCCCTCGAGCGTCATGGGGCGCAGATGCTCAATTGCGCTATAGCCCGTGGCAATGCAATCCTCAACCGTCTGGTCAAACTGGTCAAAGGAGCCCATGTCCGAGAGCTCAAACACACGCTGCTCGTACTCGCCGTTATGGCATAGCACGCCGTCGAGCGTCTGGAGCGACACGTTGCGGCCATACAACGCGTCGAGCACGCGAACCGACTGCACGTTATGGAAAAAATAACGCCCCGTACGCTCATGATAGATATCGTTGAGGAAGCGCTCGCCGGCATGGCCGAAAGGCGTGTGTCCCAAGTCGTGACCCAGGCCAATCGCCTCGATCAGATCGCAATTGAGCCCCAGGGCGCGACCGATATCGCGCGCAATGCGGGAGACGAGCTGCACGTGCAAACCGCGGCGTGACAGATCGTCATTGCTACGGAAGCTAAAAACCTGCGTTTTGCCTGCATAACGGGTGTACGCCGGAAGATGAAGTATCTTTTCGGTATCGCGCATAAACGCCGGACGCATAAGCGTGCCTTTGTCGGCGGCGCGATCAATACGACGAATGACCTGATCATCGTTGCAACGATACGGGTTGACATAGCCCGAAGCACGATCGGCGGCAATGCGCTCGACAAGCTCGGGCGACAACGCCGAGGGAATACGGTCCATGCGCGCCTTAATGACGGCCGTTTCTTGATTAGATTCCATGGCATGCTCCTTAAAAAGGATGCGCAATCGGTTACAAAGTGCAGCCCACGACCTCGATTATGGCAAAAATCGGCACTAAAAACGGGAGCAATGGCAGGGAGCGCGATTTTGCGATGAGGCAAGCGACGGCAAGGGTCAGGAGCGCAACCGCAAACGCGACAACGCCGCCCAGGGGATCGAAGGTACAAAGGGCAAAGAGTGCCTTGACGTCCCCCATGCCAATGCCAGGAGCGTGGCGAACTCTACGCCAGAGCGACTCGGTAAGCACAAGGCCAAGGTAGACGATGACCGCAAGACCGGCATGATCAAGTGCAGTGTTAACGCCCCTGTCGAGCCAAACGCCTGCTAACGCCGCCACGGCACATGCGCCGGCAAGCTCATTGGGAAACCGCCGCTCACGGGCATCAATCCACGCGCCGGCAAAGATGCAAATCCAAAACGGGATATAGATCATCGAAAACCTCCTTGAGCAGCTGCTCAAAAGCAAAAACCACCACAAAGGTGCCTGTCCCCTTTGCGGTGGTTTTGGTGGTGGTTATTTGGCGCCTTGCATGACCTCGTCAAGGGTAACGCTGACGGCGTGCTGCGTCGGGACCCAGTCGACCTTCAGGAACAGCGCGGCCACCGTGATGGGGATATAGCTGAACATAAAGATCGGGAAGGTAAACAGGTTAGTCACCAGACGCCACTTTTGCGCGCAGTGAATGTGCTTGTACTCAAAGATAGTCGTGAGCAGCGCCAGGATAAAGAAAGTCAGATACATCATGGCGAAGGTCATAATGAGCGAAGCGGCACAGGCCTGCATCTCGACTTCGGTAGCCAAAAAGCCGTGCGAGAGTCCACCCACGATCAGGAACGTCGCATTGGCGAGCATCGAGATGAGCGACAGCAGCATACCCGGGGCGATCGTCATGAACATGTCGTAGGCGGCAAAGCGATGGTAGCGGAAGATCGACTTGACCAGGTGCTTACCGTAAGTAAAGAACACCTGGTAGAAGCCCTTGGTCCAACGCATGCGCTGTTTCCAGGACGCCTTAAACGTCACGGGTTGTTCGTCAAAGAACTCCGCCGGCGCATAGCCAATGCGAATGCCGTGAATGGCGCAGAACGTGGTGAACTGAATGTCCTCGGTCAGCGTGTGGAACTGCCAACCGTGCATGCCCTCGATAACGCTGGCGGAGATGAGGTAGCCCGAACCCGAAACAGCGCAGCACGTCTTGCAGATATTACGCGCGTTGTTGAGGAAGCGCGCCTCGCGTAGATACCACGTGGCATTAGCAGCCGAGATCCACGAGCTGCCGAAGTTCTTGGAATTGCGATAGCTCGTGACCACATGGAAGCCCTGGTCAAAGGCATCATTCATCTTGGAAACGTAATCGCGGGAGATAACGTTATCGGCATCGAAGATAAAGTAGCCCTCAAACGTGTCGGGATACTCGTTGAGAATGCGGTCGAAGCCAAAGTCCATGACCCAGCTCTTGCCCTTGCGGGCCAGGTCATTGCGCTCGTAAACAATGGCACCGGCCTCGCGCGCGAGCTGCGCCGTGTTGTCGGTGCAGGCATCGGCGACCACGAAAACCTCGATGAGCTCGGACGGATAATCCTGGTCCTTGATGGAGCGAACGAGGTTGGCGATCACGGCCTCCTCATTATGCGCCGCGATAAAAAAGGCATAGCGATGGAGTTTTTTGGCCTTGGGAGGCGCGACCTCGCCACGAAGAGCGCCAATGACAAAGAAGACCACCTGGTACAGAAAGCAGACCGTGAGCAGCGTAACCACAATCTGGTTAAAGATCACGATGGGCGTGTTATTTTGTAAAAAGGCGAGCATGCAGGCTCCCGAGAACGCGTTACGTAAACAACCGTATATCATACCGCAGGCTTACCGAGTTCAAGAAACCACCTAATACCGGCTAGGCTTCGAGAAGGCCAAGCTGCGGGACGATGTCGTCGCCGGCGGCGGTGCGGCCAAGCGAGCGCGGAGCCAGATCGTCGAGAACCGCAGCGAGATCCCACGGCAACTCGTCGCGGCACTCAATGCGCTCCCCCGTCACGGGATGGTCGAACGCCACGCGCCAGGAATGAAGGAACTGCCTAGTCAGGCCCTGGTCGGCGCGCGCATCGCACTTGCCGTAGAGTGGATCGCCCACGCAGGCGTGGTTGATATGACGCATATGCACGCGAATCTGGTGCGTGCGACCGGTAAACAGATGGCACTCAACGAGCGTATAACCATCGTCAAAGCGCGTGGAATCAAAGCGCTCGAGGACTTTAAAGGTCGTAATGGCCTGACGGGCAAAGGGGTCGTCCGAAACCGCCATCTTGACGCGGTCGCGCGTAGAACGGGCGATACCGGTATTGATGGTGCCCTCGTCCATGGCGATGTGCCCGTGGACAAGCGTGATATAGCGGCGGTCGAGCGTACGCGTGCGAATGAGATTTTGAAGCGCGCGCTGGGTGTCGTCGTCTTTTGCCGCGAGCATAAGGCCCGAGGTATCGCGATCCAGGCGATGCACGATGCCGGGGCGGTCCTCACCCTGCACGGTACCAAGATGATCGATACCGCAGTGGTAGACCAAGGCGTTCGCAAGCGTGCCGCTCTCGTGGCCGCGGGCGGGATGGCACACCAGGCCACGCTGCTTGGAGAGCACGATAAGGTAGTCGTCCTCGTAGCGGATATCGAGGGGAATGGCCTCGGGAATCACGTCGGTCGGGTCGTGCGGCTCGGGCAAGTCGACCGAGATGCGATCGCCGGCGCGTACGGCGCACTTTTTAGAGAGACAAGTCTCACCGTTGACGGCAACGGCGCCTCCCTCGATCAGATGCGCGCAGGCAGAGCGCGTGGGACAGCCATCGTTGGCGCCCAAATAGGCGTCAAGACGCTGACCAGCGGAATCGTCGGCAACAAGAATATGGATGTCGGCCATTAACGCTCATTCCTTTCGCGAATCTTGCGGGCACGCTCCCCACGCTGCTTGGCCTTGCGCTTAGCGCGGGCCTCATCACGGGCATTGAGCTCGGCAGTCGCATCAACCTCGCGGGCCGCGGGGCTCAAGAACATGTATCCGAAGAGGGCGAGCACGACGCCCAAGGTAATGCCGATATCGGCCACATTGAAGACGGGGAAGTCGATGAAGGTGGTGGCAATAAAATCGGTCACGAAGCCAAAGGCCAAACGATCGATAGCGTTGCCGATAGCACCGCCCGCAACCATCGCCATGCCCACAACCTCAAGATGGGCGAGCTGGGGTGCACGAATGAGGTACACGGCAATAGCGACAATGACCGCCAGCGCCAGCACGGCAAACGCGATGCCATGCCCCTCGCCCATGCTAAAGGCAGCGCCGATATTGCGGACAAACAGGAAGTCGATCACGCCGGGGATGACGGTCACATGCAGTGCATCGCCCACGGCACGAACCGCAAGCTTGGTCAACTGGTCAACAAGCAGCACAACGAGCGCCACCCCACCAGCAACACCCAACCGCCAACGCAAAGACGGCGTCATATCCCCAGTACGACCCAAAGAAATCCCCTACCCTCAAGAACATCGAATTCCGTTTAACGCAGAAGATAATCATACATTGACGCAAGCAAGAAGCGACAAATCTCCCAAGAACGGAAACACCGTAGGTAGAGCATAAATGAGTGAGCGGGTCGCATTTGAGACAAGGTGACGTGAAATGAAAGGGCGCTGACCTTTCGGTCGCGCCCTTGAAATTGAACGTCAGATTGTCCAAATGCGGCCCGCGCAGCGTCGGCAGGTCCGACGTTCGCCAGAACGGCGGAACCCCCAATTGCCGCTCTGGCGGGTTTGCAGCGTCAACCGCTTACGCGATTTGGTAAAACCGCGTAACTACAAAGCGTCAGCGCAGCGCTTGCAGATATGAGCGTGGCCGTTGTACTCGCCAACGGTGGTGCGGTAGTTCCAGCAACGGTCGCAGCACTCGCCCTCGGCAGCTTCAATGGCAACGGAGAGTTCCTCGCCCTGGGTCAGCTCAACATCGGAGACGATGTAGAACTCGGCCAGGTCGACGGCATTATCACCGGTCAGCAACGCGTACATCTCGGCGGGAACGACCGCCTTGACGCGGACCTGCTGGCTCTTGGTGAAGGTGCCGGCAGAGCGGGCATCCTCAAGGGCCTTGGTCACGGCGCTACGGAGCTCGAGTGAAGCCTCGAGCACGCCCTCAAACTCGTTGGCCTCGTCGACCGTGATGGGCGACTTGTACCAATCGAGCAGCGCGGCGTACTTCTGGTGGTCGACGCAGCCGGCGGGCGCATAGGCCATGGCCTCGTCGACCGTGTAGGACAGGATCGGCTGCAGGTCACGCATGAGCATCGAGAAGAGCTCGGCAAGCACGGTCTGGGCGCTGCGGCGCTCGAGCGAGCCGGGCTTGTCACAGTACAGACGATCCTTCAGGGCGTCGAGGTACACGTTGGAGAGCTCGGTAACCACGAAGTCGTAGAGCGCACGGTAGGCGCGCGGGAACTCGTAGCTGGCGTAGGCGTCGTCGACCTCGGCCTGGACCTGGGTCAGGCGGGCAACCATGAGCTTGTCGAGCGGCAGCAGGTCGGCAAAGGCGACGCCGTCGGTCTCGGGCTCAAACTGACCCTCGAGCTCGGACAGCAGGAAGCGCAGCGTGTTGCGGAAACGACGGTAGGCATCGGACGTACGGGCAAGGATCTCGTGGTCGATAGACACGTCGGAGCTGGTATCGACGGATGCAACCCACAGACGGATGATGTCGGCGCCCATCTCGTCGCAGACCTTGTTGGGGTCGATGACGTTGCCGAGCGACTTGGACATCTTGCGACCCTGGCCGTCGAGCGTGAAGCCCTGCGAGACGACCGCCTTGTACGGAGCGTGGCCGTTGGCGCCCACCGAAGTGAGCAGCGAGCTCTGGAACCAACCGCGGTGCTGGTCGGAGCCCTCGAGGTACACGTCCGCCGGGTACTCAAGCTCGGGGCGATACTCGCAGACGGCCTTCCAGGAAACGCCGGAGTCCCACCACACGTCGAGGATGTCCTTATCGGCCTTGAGGTGATGGCCGCCGCACTTGGGGCAGACGCAGGCCTCGCCCAGGTAGCTCTCGGGAGCGTCGGTGAACCAGGCGTCGGAGCCCTTCTCGTGGAAGAGCTTGATGACGGCGTCGAGCGTGGCGTCGTTCATAACCTTCTCGCCGCAGTCGGCGCAGGTGTAGCTGGGGATAGGCACGCCCCAGTTGCGCTGACGGCTGATGCACCAGTCGGGACGCTGCTCGACCATGGCGCCAATGCGGTTGGCGGCATGGGCCGGATACCACTTGACGTTCTCGCGGACCTCCTTGCCAGCCTGCTCGCGCAAACCGGTCTTGTCCATCGAGACGAACCACTGGTCGGTAGCACGGAAGAGCACCGGGTGCTTGCAGCGCCAGCAGTGCGGATAGCTGTGCGTGATCTTCTTCTCGAGGACCAGGGTGCCGCGCTCGCGCAGGAACTCGATGATGTGCGGGTTGGCCTCGTCGGTGTCCATACCGCTGAAGGGGCCACCGGTGCCAAACTCCTCGCCGGTGTAGAACTTGCCGTCGTCATCGACCGGCATGCAGATGTCGGTGATGCCCTCCTTGAGGCAGGCAAAGTAGTCGTCGACGCCGTGGCCGGGCGAGTTGTGGACGATACCGGTACCGTCATCGACACCGACGTAATCGGCCAGCAGCGCCACGCCCTCAACACCGTCAAAGATTGGCTGCTTGTAGTGGATGTGGTGGAAGGTCTCGGCGGGAACCACATAGGGCTTGCCGTCGACCATAACCGGGGTGTACTCCCAGCCAAACTCCTCACAGCACTTGGGAGCCAGGTCCTCAAGCATGACCTCGGCACGACCATCGTGCTCAACGGCAACGTAGGCGGCGCCGGGCTTGAGGGAAACGGCCTGGTCGGAGGGGATGGTCCACGGCGTGGTCGTCCAGATGATAAAGTCAACCGGGCCGTCGAAGTTCTCGAGGCCGACGGGCTTGGAAGTCATCTCGAAGCGCACGAAAATGGACGGGCTCGTCTCGTCGGAGTACTCGATCTCGGCCTCGGCCAGCGCGGTGTGGCAGTGCTTGCACCAGTGAACCGGCTTGTGACCGCGATAGATCATGCCCTTATCGAACATGGCCTTGAAGACCTCGATGTCGGCGGCGTCGTGCTGGTGATAGAGCGTCAGATACGGGTTGTCCCAGTCGCCAAGCACGCCCAAGCGACGGAAGCCGGCCTTCTGGAGCTCGATGTTCTCGACAGCGAACTCGTTGCAAAGCTCGCGGATCTTGGCCGTGGAGGTCTGGTTGAACTTCTCGGTGCCGAGCTTTTCCTCGACCTTGTGCTCGATCGGCTGACCGTGGCAGTCCCAACCGGGGACATAGGGAACCTCATAGCCCTGCATCATCCAGTAACGGTTGATCATGTCCTTGGAGATCTTGTTCATGGCATGGCCGATGTGGATCGGACCGTTGGCGTACGGAGGACCGTCGTGCAGCACGAACTTCTTGTGACCCTCGTTCTTCTTCAGAACCTGCTCGTAGACCTTGTTGTCCTGCCAGTCCTTGAGTCGCTTGGGCTCGGACTTGGAAAGACCGGCACGCATGGGAAAACCGGTCTTGGGCAGATTCATCGTCTGCTTGTACTCGTTTGCCACGGTACCCCTTTCATGTCGTGGGCGCGCACGCCCGATGGGCACCAAAAAAAGCGCCCGTCCCTGCAAGCTGGGACGAAGCGCCACAAAACGGGCTGCACGCCCGCAAAAGCTCTTCGCTTAACCACCCAGCTTAGATGCCCTCGCCCGCGTATTCGCGCGCTCGCATCCGTTACTCGGCTGGCCTGTATCGACGACCATCTCGGCGATGTCTACTAAGACGAACCTGCGCGGCACGTCCGTTGGGACCGCAGCTCCGGGGTGATTTTCATCGGTCGCATGCACGGGTTCTCAGCGCTCCCCGCTCTCTGTAACATGCGGACGGCCGACTACTCGTCCCCATCAACGCTTATGCGGAGTATGCTAGCACGTTCCGCGCCGGCGAAAAACCCTCAACACTGGTTTTATACGTTCGAAATTTCTCGCGGCTGTGTACCTTCTCTAGGAGCAAAATACCTGAAAGCACTTTATCGAAAGAAAGAAGGTTGCCATGCGCACGATTGGAATGAGTGATTATACCGTTGGCGAGGATTGCTTTGACGAGCTGCCCGGCGCGCTGGCCGAATACGAAGCGACCAAGGTCGCCATCATCGGTGGCAAGCGGGCACTGGCCGCAGCACTTCCCGGCATCGAAGCTGCACTGGCAGGTACCGACGTCGAGATTCTGGAGACGCGCGTCTACGGTACCAACAGCACGCGTGCCAATATCGCCAAGGTCGTGAACTCCCCTGCCTGCCAGGAAGCCGACGTGCTCATCGCATGCGGCGGCGGCAAGGCGCTCGACACCGTGAAGACCGCAGCCATCGAGCTCAAGAAGATCGTCTTCACCGTCCCGACGATCTGTTCTAACTGCTCCGCCGCGACCGCCATTGCCGTCGTGTACAACGACGACGGCTCGCTCGAGGGCTATTCGTACCCCAACCGACCGGCGCACATCTTCATCAACCCCAAGATCATCGCCGAAGCTCCGGCGGAGTACTTCTGGGCCGGCATGGGCGATGCCCTGTCTAAGCAGCCTGAGGTCGAATACGCCACGAGCGCCGGTAATTTGGAGCACACCGCCGGTCTTGGCCTGGCACTCGCCCACACCTGCTCCGAGCCGCTGTTTACCTATGGCGTCCAGGGGCTTGAGGACGTGCGCCAGGACCTGTCGAGCGAAGCCGTCAAGCAGATCGCGCTCGACATCGTGGTCAACACGGGCTATGTCTCGAACCTGACCAACCAAAACGATTACTACTACAACTCGAGCGTGGCACACGCGTTCTACAATGCGACGTGCAGCATTCCGCGCGAGGGAACCTATCTGCACGGCGAGGTCGTAAGCCTGGGCGTGCTCGTGCTGTTTGCCTATACGGGCGATACCGAGAACCTTGAGCGCTACGCCGCCTTTAACAAGCAGATGGGCCTACCCGTAACGCTTGAGCAGGTCGGGCTTTCCGAGGCAAACATCCCTGCCCTGTGCGAGTATGCCCACGCCACCAACGAGTGGAAGCAGGGTAACCCGGAGCCCTTCACCGACGAGAAGTTCGCCGCCGCCATAAAGGCCGCCAACGCCTACGGCCACACGCTCTAGGCCTAGCCCAAAACCACCACAAGGGAGCAGCACCTTTGTGGTGGTTTTTTATTACTCCAGCATGCTGGGGTCGAACTCGCTTGCCGGGATCACACGGTAGCCGTGGCGCAGGAGCAGGTCGACGAAAACACCGTTGCCCACGGTGAGCGTACCGCTGAACGTTCCGTCGTAGATGCGACCTACGCCACACGAGGGGCTGCGGTCCTGCAGGATGCACGCGGCGATCTCTTCCGGACCGCCCGCTTGCTCGCACATATCGAGCGCACGTTGAGCGCCTAGGCGAAACTCGCGATCGACCGAGATGCCCTCGCAGGTACGGACCTCGCCGTCCACGATCTCGGACGGCTTGCGCGGTGTGGGCAGGCCGCCAAAGACCTCAGGGCACACCAAGAGGACCTCGGTCCCCGTACGTTCGCAGGCCTCGACCAACGCGCGGTGGTAGTTGTCGAGCCCGTTATACTTGCAGCTCTCGCCCATCAAGCAGGCACTTACCACGATCTTCATATACAACTCTCCCCACGCAAAACGCCCCATTTGAGATAAACACTCAAATGGGGCGATTGACACTGCGCAACCAGTATTACTGCTGCTTTGGCATCAGCGGATTCTCACGCATGAGGAGATTCATGAACTCCTCACCCGTGATCGTCTCCTTCTTGTACAGATAACGAGCCAGCTCGTGGAGCTTGAACTTGTTCTCCTTCAGGATCTGCAGGGCGCGGTCGTGCGCATCCTCGATCAGCTTGGCGACAATCGCGTCCACGCGCTCGGCCGTACCGGGGGCGCAGGTGAGCGACGTGTCCTGGTTAAGGTACGCATTCTGAACGGTACCGAGTGCCATCATGCCAAACTCATCGGACATACCAAAGCGCGTCACCATGTTACGGGCGAGCTTGGTGGCCTGCTCGATATCGTTGGCGGCGCCGGTCGTCATCTCACCAAAGATGAGCTCCTCGGCTGCACGGCCACCGCAATAGACGGCGAGCTTGTCCAGGACCTCCTGGCGCGTGGTCAGGAAGCGCTCATCCTCCTCGACCTGCATGGTGTAGCCCAGAGCACCGCTCGTGCGCGGCACGATGGTGATCTTCGTGACCGGTGCAGAGCCCTTCTGGCGGGCGGCAACGATGGCATGGCCGATCTCGTGGTAAGAAACAACCTGCTTCTCGTGGTCGGACAGCACCGTGGACTTACGCTGCTGGCCGGCGATGACGACCTCCACCGACTCCTCAAAATCGTCCTGCGTAGCGCGCTTGCGGCCCTCACGGACGGCACGCAGGGCGCCCTCGTTGATGATATTGGCCAGGTCAGCGCCCGAGGCACCGGGCGTGGCGCGGGCAATCGCGGTCAGGTCGATCGGCGGCTGCGTCTTCACGCTCTTGGCATGCAGCTCGAGGATGTTCTTGCGGCCGGTCAGATCGGGCAGCTCAACGGGGATGCGGCGGTCAAAACGACCGGGGCGCAGCAGGGCCGGATCGAGGCTGTCGGGACGGTTGGTGGCGGCGAGGACAACGATACCCTTGTGGTTATCGAAGCCATCCATCTCGGTCAGCAACTGATTGAGCGTCTGCTCGCGCTCGTCGTTGCCGCTAAAGCCGCCGCCGTCACGCTTTTTGCCGATGGTATCGATCTCGTCGATAAACACAATGCACGGGGCCTTTTCCTTGGCCTGCTTAAACAGGTCGCGCACCTTGGCGGCGCCACGGCCGACGAACATCTCGACGAACTCAGAACCCGAAATGCTAAAAAACGGAACACCAGCCTCGCCGGCAACAGCCTTGGCTAGCAGGGTCTTACCGGTACCCGGAGGGCCAACAAGGAGAGCACCGCGCGGCAGCTTGGCGCCAATCTCCTCGTAGCGCTGGGGCTTCTCCAGAAAGTCGACGACCTCCTTGAGGGACTCCTTGGCCTCTTCCTGGCCGGCGACATCCTTAAAGGTCACGCCCACGTCCTTGGAGGCGATCACGCGCGCGCCGGACTTGCCCAGTCCACCGCCGCCAAAGCCACCGCCGCCAAAGTTCATCGAAGGACCGTCATCACCCATGGCCTTCTTCATGCGGCGGTTGAGCCACCAGCCGATCAGGAAGAAAATCGCCATGGGAAGGATGAGCGTAAGCAGGTAGTAGGTCATCAAACCCGAGTTTTTATCGGGAACGACCGACTCCAGCGAAGCGCCAGACTCAAGCACGCGATCGGTAAAGCCCGCATCATTCGGCACACCGGTCGTCTTATAGGCGATGTTCTCGTCCTCGCCCTTCTTGGTGTAATAAATCGTATAGTCGTCGGTGTTGTACTCGACCTTTTCGACGCTCTTCTTGTCGAGCGCTTTCACAAACGTCGAGTAATCGGTCTCCGTAATCTGCTGCGTGTGACCGATGTTGGGGAACAGAACGGTCGAGAGCACGAGGTAGACGACGAAGGCGATGAGCACGTAGAGGATCATATTCCGTCTACGCTTGTTGTCATCCATCTCCATCTGCTTGAACTCCATCTACTGGGGTTGATAATGCTTTCTAGAATACCCAACCCGGACGGCGATAAACCGACGCCGGGCACGAAAGGACAGAGATGGCATCACTGTAAGTCGGCAAGGTTCAAATCTATACAGGCGACGGCAAGGGCAAGACGACGGCTGCGCTGGGGCTCGCCTTGCGCGCGACGGGCTACGGACTCGACGTGCTTATGCTGCAGTTTGCCAAGAAACTGCACTGCGCCGAGCATGGTGCGGCGCCCCGTTTGGGTCTGCGCATCGTACAGGCCGACCGCGACACGCCCGAGGCCTGCGCGGCACAGATTCTGGAGCTCGCACACGAGCAGATATCACAGGTCGATGTTCTGATTTTGGACGAACTCGGCGAGGCCATGCGCCGAGGTTTCGTAACGCGCAAGGATGTGGAGGGGCTGATCGCACTGAAGCCTACCACCACAGAGCTCATGCTCACCGGCCGCGGGCTGCTGCCGTTGGCCGACCTCGCGGACTTAGTCACCGAAATGCGCCCCGTCAAACACTACTTCGACGAAGGCCTCTTAGCCCGCCAAGGCATCGAATACTAATTGATCCGAAGGGGACGGAGGAAAACGGATCATCGACATCGCGACGGAGAGCAATGATCCATTTTCCTCCGCCCCAAGGGATCATTAGGCGGTGGCGCGGCCGAGCCAGTTGCCGCTGTGGTGGTAGATGGTGAACATCGTGGCCGTGATGAGCCAGGTTACGGGGTAAACCAGCAGCAGGTGCTCAAGCGACGGATCGAACGGCATAATCGCAAACACCCAAATCACCCTGAGCACGACGGTGCCAAAAATCGTGAGCATCATGGGCTGCAAGCTCACGCCGGCACCACGAATGGAGCCCGACGCATTCTCGATAATCGAGAAAATCGCGTAGAACGGTGCGATAAAGTGAAGAATCGTCGTGGTGTACGCCGAAATCGAAGCATCATCGACAAACAGACGCGACAACGGACCCGAAAACACCAGCAGCACGGCAGACAGGCCACCAATGAGCATAAACGACAGCACGAGCGACGTATGGTAGCCCTTGCGCATGCGCTCGTAGTTGCGCGCGCCAAAGTTCTGTGCCGAGAACGTGGTGATCGACACGCCAAGCGCCTCGGTAACCATCCAGACAATGCCATCCAGGCGGCCCGAAAGACCCCAAGCCGTGGTGACATCGGCACCAAACGAGTTGACCGACACCTGAATCAAAACGTTGGAAATCGAATACGCAGCAGACTGAAAGCCAAGCGGCAGACCACACGAGATCATGCTCTTACAAATGCCAGGATCAATGCCGAGTTTGGACAGTGAAAGCCGCCACGCACCCGGTGCGCGCATCATACGAATCACGATCATCGTGGCATTGGAGCAAATGGTCAGCGCCACCGCGATGCCGCAGCCCAGAGCCTCCATATGAAGCACGGCAACGAAGATGACATCCAGCACCGCATTAACAAGGCAGCCGGAAGCGATGATCACAGCGGGCCCGCGCGTGTCGCCCACGGCGCGCAGCAATGCCGTTCCCATATTGAGCAGCAGCGCTGCAACCATGGCGGCAAAATAGCAACGGGCATAGGCCACGCCCTCGGCCAATAGTTCATGCGGCGTGTTCATAAGCACCAGCATGGGCTCAACGAACACTATGCCAAGAATCGAGAAAACGATACCGCCCACCAGCGCGAGCGTCATGGCCGTATGGACCGATCGGCTCAGGCGCTCGTCATCGTGCTGGCCAAAAAACTGGCCCGTAATGACCGCGCAGCCGGCACCGACGCCGACACAAAAGCCAATGCAGAGCTCCGTAAGCACCATCGTGGCCTGAATGCCACCCAGCGCGAGCTTGCCGCCAAACTGACCGACGATATAGGTACCGATAAGCGTGTATGCCTGCTGAAAAAACGAACTAAAGAAGATGGGAACGCACAGCGACAGCAGCTGCTGCCAAATGACACCCTGCGTTACATCGATAGCCGTAGATTTCTTAGCCACACGCCCTCCCCGCTAGCGTACGCCAAACAACACATCAATAGTACGGCAAAGCCGCAATCAGCTTAACACCGACCGAAGGCAGTCGAAACACCTCTGGCGGCAAAGTTCGAGAGCACCCCGCTAGTGATACAGCCCCGGCTGGTAGTGGTACTCGTTGCTCACATGCGGGCACAGCTGCCAAAAGGCGACAGCACTTGCCGCGGCCACGTTAAGCGAATCGACCCCGTGCGCCATCGGAATGCGCACGGCTCGGTCGCAGCCAGCAATGGTCTTGGCGCCTAAGCCAGCACCCTCGGTGCCCATAAAGATTGCCAGGCGGTCAATCTCCTGCAGCGCGGGATCGTCCAACGACACCGAATCATCCGTCAACGCCATCGCGGCACACGAAAAGCCGGCATCGTGCAGCGCCGCCAGCCCATCATGCGGCCATACGCGCGCCTCGCTGCCAATGCGTGTCCAGGGCACCTGGAACACCGTGCCCATGCTCACGCGGGCCGAGCGACGGTACAGCGGATCGCAGCACGTAGGGCTCACCAAAATGCCATCGACGTTCAGCGCAGCCGCCGAGCGGAAGATCGCGCCGACGTTGGTGTGGTCGACAATACCCTCGAGCACGCACACGCGCACCGGGCGCTCTCCCGCCGCCTCGACGACGCCGCCCAAGAACTCATCAACCGGAATCTGACGCGGGCGACGGAACGCCGCGAGCGCACCGCGCGTCACGTTAAAGCCCGTTAGCCGCTCCATAAGCTCCATCGAGGCCACGAACACGGGAACCGGGCCCGCACCTTCGCGTACCGCCAGGCGCTCAAACAGCGGCATCATCTGGTCGAGCCAGCGTTCGCCCAAAAGAAAGCTCACCGGCTCGTATCCGGCGCGCACCGCGCGCTCGATAACCTTGGCACTCTCGGCGATAAAGATGCCCTTTTGCGGCTCCAGCACGCAGCGCAGCTCGCGCTCGGTCAGTCGCACGTAGGCATCGAGCCGCTCGTCCTCGAGCGAATCGATTCGCAGCACCTCAACGGCATCAGTCATAGCAGCCAGCCCGCACCTTTCTTTACAGCACATCTATACCAAACGAGGCGACGCTAAGCGCCGCCCCATGCAATCAAATAACCCGATGATACCGTTCACGCCAGACGATTTACGCCTCAACGCGACGATACGTCACGAACTCATAATCGAGACCTTCGTCACCCTCGCCCGCGGCAATCGTGGCAACACCGCAACGCCGCGCAATCTCCCACGCGGGATCGGCATCCAAATCGGGAAAGTACGTATCCACGTCATGGATGCAATGGTTGTGCGTGACCTCGGCCTCGGTGCAATACGGCAAAAATTGCCGATACACCTCGCCGCCGCCAATCACCCACGCAACGGGCTCATCGGCCACGGCGGCCAAGGCCTCGTCAACGCTATACACCACGTCGACGCCCTCGGCAGCAAAGCTCTCGTCGCGGGTTAGTACGATATTGCGACGGTTCTTAAGCGGACGCCCACCGGGAAAACTCAGCAGCGTCTTGCGTCCCATAATGACCGGACAGCCTTTGGTGCACGCCACAAAATGGCGCATGTCGGCACGGTTGGACACGACCATGTCACCCTTGCACCCAATACCCCAGTCATCGCACACGGCGACAATGGCAGAAAGCTTACACGTCATGAGCGTCACCTACACCGCAATGGGGATGTTCTTGACCTGCGGGCCGTGCTCGTAGCCCTCGACGATGAGGTCATCGGTCGTAAACGCATAGAAATCGTGCACGTCGGGGTTAAGCGTTACCTTGGGCGCCGCAAACTGCGGACGCTCGATAAGTTCACGGACAATATCGACATGACGGTCGTAAATGTGGGCATCGGCAATCACATGCAGCAGCTCACCGGGAATCATATCGACCGACTGCGCGACCATCATCAGCAAAATGGCGTACTGGCACACATTCCAGTTGTTCGCGGCCAAAATGTCCTGGCTGCGCTGGTTGAGAATCATGTTGAGTGTGGGTTTATCGTCCTGCGGGCGCTGCGTGACGTTATAGGTCACGCTGTAGGCGCATGGATACAGGTGCATCTCGGACAGGTCGCTAAACACGTACGTGTTGGTCATGATGCGGCGACTGTACGGTGTGTGCTTAAGATCGTACAGCACACGGTCCATCTGGTCGAAATCGCCTTCGGCATAATGGCTCTTCTGGCCAATCTGATACCCGTAGGCCTTGCCGATGGAACCGGTCTCGTCGGCCCACTCATCCCAGATATGGCTGTTGAGGTCATGGACGTTATTTGACTTCTTTTGATAGATCCACAGGATCTCGTCCATCGCAGACTTAAGCGCCGTGCGACGCAGGGTGAGCGCGGGGAACTCCTCGCGTAGGTCGTAACGCGCCGTAACGCCAAAATTTTTAATGGTATAGGCAGGGGTGCCATCCTCCCACACCGGTCGGACCTTTTGACCCTCGGTGGTGGTGCCATGGTCCAGAATATCGCGGCACATGGATACAAACTGTTGATCAGCCTTACTCATTGACCCTCCTGTCGGTAGCCTATAGGCTATTTTTAATTCTATCCCAGGTGCGCGAGTGTCGGATTGGACACTTAGTTCGGCACATGCAATGCACGGCAGCGCGGCTCCGCAATCGCACACACAACTCCTCTGCATTTTCTGACATATGTCAATAATGCCTTGCGCTGCTCCACACATGCGTTATCCTATTGTTGACATATGTCAGATAAGGAGCGTGTATGGCGGGAAGACGCGAAAAACTGCGCCGCGTCGGGATCATCCCCGAATATCGCGGCTTTACCCCCGATGGCCTTGCCAGCGGAGACGCTATCGATATGACGGTCGATGAGCTCGAAGTACTGCGCCTGTGCGATCTGGAGGGCCTCAATCAGGAGGCCGTCGCCCTGCACATGGGCATCGCCCGCGCCACGGTGGCTGCAATCAGCAGTCGCGCGCATCGCAAGGTGGCAAACGCGCTGGTCAATGGACGGGCGATCGTCATCGAAGGCGGCAACATCGCGTACTCCCCCATCACCACGACGACGGCCGCATGGCCAGCAAAGGAGGTCGGCACCATGAGGGTGGCAACAACGTACGACAACGGCAACATCTTTATGCACTTTGGCCGCAGCGAGCAGTTCAAGATCTACGACATCCAGGATGGCAAGGTGCTCAACGAGCAGGTCGTAGGCACCGGTGGCACCGGCCACGGCGCCTTGGCGGGCCTGCTTGCCAACGGTGGCGTTGACACGCTCATTTGCGGCGGTATCGGCGGCGGCGCTATCAACGCGCTTGCCCAAGCCGGCATCACGGTCTATGCGGGCGCCCAGGGCAGCTGCGATGCCTGCGTCGAGGCCCTCATTGCCGGCACGCTCGCACAGAACGGCGAGGCCACCTGCGACTGTCATGGTCATGACCACGAGCACACCCATGAGCATGGCGAGTCCTGCGGCTGCCATGGCCATCACGAGCACGTGGGCCACGAGGGCTGCGGCTGCCACTAGCGGCAAGCACCTCGTCGAGAACACGCTTCCACGCGTGCGACACCAGCGAACAAACGGCGAAGGCCGCCTGGAATACCATCCAGGCGGCCTTCGCCATACACGACTCAACTAGTCGTTACTTCTTGTTGCGCATCTGCGCTTCCATCTGGCGCAGCAGGTCCATATCGGACTTGGGGCCGCCCGTTCCCAGGCCGCCCATGCCGCCCAGCCCCATAGCATCCAGACCGGGAATATTGGGCATGCGCATCTTTTTGCCCTTCTTACCCTTCTTGCCCTTCTTGCCGCCGGCCTGCGCCTGATTGGCCATCGTGCGCATGCGGCCCATCATCTTGTTCATCTCGCCCCACTGCTTCATAAGGCTATTGACCTCGGTGGGAGTCACACCGGCGCCCTTGGCAATGCGGGCACGGCGCTGACCGTTGATGATGGAGGGACGCAGGCGCTCCTCCTTGGTCATCGACATGATGATGGCCTCGTTCTTGTCGAAGATGCCCTCGTCCAGGTTACCGCCCATCTGATTGAGCGCACGCTGGCCGCCGGGGAGCATGCCCAGGATGCCCTTCATGCCGCCCATCTTCTTGACGGCCTTCATCTGGTCGAGCATGTCGTTCATGGTGAAGCCCTCGCGCAGCATACGCTCGGCAGCCTCGAGCTGCTCGGCGTCGGCCGCCTCCTGGGCCTTCTCAATAATGCCGACAACGTCGCCCATACCCAGAATGCGCTTGGCCATACGATCGGGATAGAACGGCTCCAGCGAATCGGGCTTCTCGCCCATGCTCACGAACTTGATGGGCTTACCGGTCACCTGGCGCACGGAAAGCGCGCCGCCGCCACGGGCATCGCCGTCGAGCTTGGAGATGATCACTCCGTCAAAGTCGGTGCGCTCGGCAAAGGTCGAGACGACGTTGACGATATCCTGGCCGGTCATGGCATCGACGACCATCAGCACCTGATCGGGCTTAACGGCCTTCTTGATGTCCACGGCCTCCTGCATCATCTGCTCATCGATCTGAAGACGTCCGGCGGTATCGACGATGACCACGTCGCGCAGGTGGTCGACGGCCTCCTGGATGGCGCCCTTGGCGATATCGACCGGGTGCGCACCGTCGCCGCGGAAGACCGGTACGCCGATCTCGCCACCGAGCGTGGCCAGCTGGTCGGCAGCAGCGGGACGGTAGACGTCGCACGCGGCGAGCAACGGCGAGCGACCCTGCTTCTTGAGCAGGTAGGCCAGCTTTACGGCAGCCGTGGTCTTACCGGAGCCCTGCAGGCCCACGAGCATGATGACATTGGGAATACGGTTGCTAAAGACGAGCATGCTCTCGGTGGAGCCGAGCATCTCGGTAAGCTCGTCGAGCACGATCTTGACGACGTTTTGCGCCGGAGAGAGCGACTCCATGACCTCTGCGGTCATGCAGCGCTCCTTAGTCTTGGCGACGAACTCCTTGACAACCTTAAAGTTAACGTCGGCCTCGAGCAGCGCCATGCGAATATCGCGCATGGCCGAAGTAATATCAGCCTCGGTCAGCTTGCCCTTGCCGCGCAGGCGGTCAAATGTGTCGTTGAGGCGATCGCTCAGGGAATCAAACACTAGTCACTCCTTAATTGGACTCGCCCACCAGGGCGCGGCAGAAATCTTTGGCATTGAACTCCTGCAGGTCATCGACCTGCTCGCCCACGCCGATGCGCAGGATCGGGAGCTTGAGCTTCTCGGCCACGGCCATGGCGATACCGCCCTTAGCCGTGCCGTCGAGCTTAGTCATGATAATACCGTCCAGGCCCAGCGCCTCGTTAAACTCGAGCGCCTGGTTCAGACCGTTTTGGCCCGTCGCGGCGTCGATCACAAGCACGACCGAAACCGGCATGGGACCGGCGGCCATATTGGCGGCGCGCTTACGGGTCACATTGACCACCTTGGCAAGCTCGCGCATGAGCTCAGGGCTCGTGTGTAGACGGCCGGCGGTATCGATAAGCACCAGGTCGCTGCCGCGCTTGTCGGCCTCGTCGAGCACGTCGTAGCAAACACTTGCCGGGTCGGAGCCGCGGTCGCGCTTGATGACGGGGACGCCAGCGCGCTGGCCCCACACATCAAGCTGCTCGATGGCGGCGGCGCGGAAGGTGTCGGCCGAACCGATCACCACGTTCTTGCCGCGGGCAGCCATGGCGCTCGCGATCTTACCGACCGTCGTGGTCTTGCCGGCACCGTTAATGCCCACAAACAGCACGCAGCTCGGCGTATCGGAGAACGGATCTCGCTCGATGGGCACAAAGTGCTGCTCAAGCTGCTCGGCCAGGGCGCGGCGAAGCTGCGGAGCGGTCTTGAGGTTCTTCTTGGCCGCGGCATCGCGCAGGTCATCGGAGACCTTGATAGCGACCTCGGCGCCCATGTCACCCATTACGAGGGTGTCCTCCAGGTCCTCCCAAAAATCCTCGTCGACCTCACCGCCAAAGTAGAAGACCTCGTTGAGGGCCTCGCGGCTGCGCTCAAGTCCGCGCGAGAGAGCATCGAAGAATCCCATTATGCATTCACGACCTTTCCGGTTTCGCGATCGAGTTTTTGCGAGACGACGCGACTGACGCCGTCGGCTTGCATCGAGACGCCATAGAGGACGTCAGCGTCCTCCATAGTACGGCGCTGATGCGAGATAACCAAGAGCTGCGTATCGGAACGCAGCACATCGAGCGCGCCGATGAGCTTGGACAGGTTAGCGTCATCAAGCGCCGCCTCGACCTCGTCCAGCACATAGAACGGAACCGTACGTGTGCGGTACACGGCAAAAAGCAGGGCGAGCGCCGTCAGACTCTTCTCGCCGCCCGACATGAGCATCATCTTGGTGATGCGCTTGCCGCGCGGCTGCGCCACGACCTCGATACCCGTCTCGGCAGGATGCTCGGGATCGGTCATCTCCAGATGAGCCTGGCCGCCCGGGAAGAGCATAGCGAAGATCTCGCGGAAGTTCGCGTCGACCTTCTCAAACGTCACCAGGAAGGCCTTCCGCATCTTGCGATCAATGGCCACCGTGATCTTGGTGAGCGCCTTGCGCGCGCTCTCCAGATCGGCCAGCTGCTCCTCGATGTAGTCGGCGCGGCGCTTGAGCTGCTCGTACTCCTCCATGGCAACTTGGTTAACGGGACCAAGGTTGTTGATCTGGCGCACAAGCTGGTTGAGTTCGCGCTCGGCGGCATCGCGGTCCGTGGGCACCGGAAGCATGAGCGCTTCCTCGAGCACCGTCGTGCCATCGGCGGTAATGGCCTTGATGGCAGCCTCGACCTGCACCTCGAGCTTGCCACGCGCGACCTTGAACTCGTTTTGCGCGGCGGAGGCGGTATCGACTCGCTCCTTAGCGCGGGCAACCTCTGCCTTGGCATCCTCGATGGTCTTCTTGAGCGAAGCGGAGTCCGCCTCCTCCAGAGAGGCCTGGTCACGCAGGCGCGCTGCCCAATCCGACGCGCGTTCCAACAGGGCAGAATAGCGTTCGTGCATGGGGTCGACGCGCAGGCGCAGCAGCTCGAGCGAGCGCGAAGCCTGGCGTGTTCCGCGGATACGACGGTCGATGCCCTCAAGACGATGCTCAAGGTCGGGCACGCGGCCCTTCAGCGAACGCAGGCGCTCGCTCGTCTGGGCCAGGCGCACCTTGGCATCGGCGAGCTTACCGGCGGCCTCGGAATCGTCACGGCGAACGCGATCGAGCTCATCGTTGGCCTCGGCAATCTGGAGACCCAGGTCGCTTGCCTGTGCACGCGCCTCGTCACGCGAACGGGTGAGCTCGTCAACGCGCGGGCGCGCGGCACGAACGGCCTCGGCAGCCTGCTCGCGGCGCTTGGAGATGCGCACGCGCTCGACCTCGGCATTGTGGGCGCTTTGCTCCAAGCGGCCGATCTCGGAGAGCAGCGAGCGGCGCTCGCCCTCAAGACGGGCGATCTCACCGGCGGCATCGCCCTCGGCGGCACGGGCCTCCTCGACGGCAACGTTGGCCTCGACGACTTGGTCCGAAGCATGCTCAAAGATGGCAGCCAGATCGGGTTCCAGGCCCTCGAGCTCACGGATGCGGCGCTTGCGCTCCAAGGCACCCAAAGCCTCGCCGGCATCAAGCCCCACGCGCACCAGGCCGCCGCAGGCGACGCGGGCGCCATCGGGGGTCACGTAAGTCACGCCTTCAACGACCGGCGCCGACAGCGCGGCAGCAAGATCGTCAACGACGTAATAGCCGCCGAGCAGCGCCTCGACGACGGGACCGTAGCCTGCGCGCACGGACAGACGATCAACCAGACGGGTACCGGAGGCGCCCTCAGCGGCGGTAGAGCCGCTCACGCCGCGCGCCACCAGCAGTGCCTCGCCCGAGGCCTTCTTTTGGTCCAGAGCCGCACGACCGGCACGCTCAAGCGTGGCGGCGTCATCAAACAGCAGCGCATCGATATCGCCGGCGAGCAATTGCTCAACCAGGCCCTCAAGCTCGCGCGGGGCCTCCAGCACGTCGCCCAGACGACCCAAGACATCGTCGCCCAGCGCACCCACCAGACGGCTCACGAGCGGCGAGCTGTCGGCCATGCGGGCATCGAGTTTCTTTTGGCTGGCAAGCTCCGAGCGCACCTCGGATAACTTGTTGCGTGCCTCGCTCTCACGGGCACGCAGGTCCTTCAGGGCCGCGCGTGCCGTCTCGGTGGCCTCACGCGCATCGACCTGAGCCTGGCGCGCTTCCTCAAGAGCGCCCTCAAGCTCCTCGGCGCGGTCGCGACGGCTCTCGAGCGAAGCCATGACCTCCTCGAGCTGCTCGTCGATCTGCTCCAGGCGCGAGGCATACATGTTGTCCTCGACCTCGGCATTGCTCAGCGAGTCCTTCACCTTGGCGAGCTCGAGCGCGGCGTTGTCGGCCACGCGCTGCACATCGCGTTGCTCACGCGTAAGCTGCGAAATCTGATTGTCGAGCGCCACGCGCCGCTCGTGGAGCTCTGCGGCGGCAGGACCAGCGGCGTCAACGTCCTCCTGGGCCTGCATGTGCGCGCCGGTCACTTCCTCAAGCTGCGCACGCGCGTCCTCGAGCTCCTCGACCACGCGACGACGCTGATGCTCGGAGCTCGAAATCTGCCCGCGCATGTCAGACAGGCGCGACACCATGTTGTGACCCTTTTCCTCGAGCAGGCGCATGTCGGAGTTAATACGGCCGACCACATCTTGCATATGGCGGCGCTGCTCGCCCAAGTCGCCCACAAACAGGCCCTTTTCCTCAAGCATAACCTGGAGCTTCTCGAGCTCGCGCTCCTTTTCGCTCATGCGGTACTGCGCAAGCTCCAGCTCGGCAGCACCTTCCTTGGAGCGGCTCTCCAGGTCGTTCCACTGCGACTGCAGCGAACGAAGCTCATCGACAGCCAGCATCTGCGTAAGCTCGTTCGCGCGCGAGGACAGCTCTTTGTACTTGCGCGCGCGATCGACCTGACGCTCCAGCGGTCGCAGCTGACGGGCGATTTCCTTATTGATGTCGCGGGCACGCATCAGGTGCTCGTCCATCGACTTAATCTTTTTGAGCGCTCGCTCCTTGCGGCGCTTGTGCTTGGAAATGCCGGCGGCCTCCTCGATGAGGGCGCGACGCTCCTCGGGGCGGCTCTGCAAAATGGCGTCGAGCTTGCCCTGGCTGATGATGGAATGCGTATCCTTGCCCAGGCCCGAATCGTGCAGGATGTCCTGAATGTCCATCAGGCGGCACGGACTCGAGTTGATGAGGTACTCGCTTTCGCCCGAGCGATACATGCGACGGGTGATGGCGACCTCGTCAAAGTCGACGGGCAACATATGGTCCGAGTTATCGAGCACCAGCGTGACCTCGGCGACACCCACCGGCTTGCGCGCCGACGAGCCCGAGAAGATGACATCCTCCATGGCCTGGCCGCGCAGCTGCTTGGCGCTCTGCTCGCCCAGGACCCACAGAATCGAGTCAGAGATGTTCGATTTTCCCGAGCCGTTTGGACCGACGATGACGGTCAGGCCCGGCTCAAACGTCATATGGGCGCGGTCGGCAAACGACTTGAACCCCTTGAGCGTAAGGGACTTGAGATACACGGTTCCTCGCTTACACGTGCTTCTTGTTCAGAATCACGCCGTTGGTGGTGTAACCCATGCGGTCGAGCGCTTCAAGCGCGGCAGCTCCCTCGGCTTCCTTCTTTGAGGAGCCGGAGCCGCGACCCTGGCGAATACCATCGATCAAAACCACAGCGGTAAAGGTGGGCGCATGCGCCGGGCCCTCGGAGCCAACGAGCTTGTACGCCGGGGGCTCGTGACCGTCGGCTTGCACGCACTCCTGCAAAAACGACTTGGGGTTCGCAGGATGCTCGGCACGCTCGGAAGCCAAATGCGGCTTAAGCGTACGGTGAATGAACTCCGCCGCAACGTCCCAGCCGGCATCCAGGTACAGCGCGCCCACGAGCGACTCATAGACGTTCTCGAGGGCCGAATGCAGGCCGCGCGCACCGGTACCGGTCTCGGAGGCACCAAAGATAATGATGTCGTCGATGCCCAACTCGTGAGAAACCTCGGACAGCGTGGCGCCCGAGACGAGCGACACCTTCAAGCGAGTGAGCTTGCCCTCGTCAAACTCGGGATAGGACTCAAACAGGGAGCGTGCGACCACAGCGCCCAAAATGGAATCGCCCAAGAACTCAAGGCGCTCATAGCTGGCAGAAACCGGCTGGCCCTCGACTGCCGAGGGATGCGTAAGGGCCGCGCGCAGCAGCACCTTATTGTTGAACTCGTGGCCCAGGATTTCCTGGGCGCGCGTAAGTCGTTCGGATAAAGCCAAGACTTAGGCCTCCTTGGCAGCTTCGATAGCGTCGACGGCGTCGGCGACAGAGTTGAGCGAGAGCAGGGTCTCGTCATCGATCTCGAGGTTGAACTCGTCCTCGATAGCCGTAACCAGCTGCAGGCGCTCGAGCGAGTTGGCATCGAGGTCGTCAAAGGTGGTCTCCTCGCTAATTTCGGCAACATCGACGCCCAGAACGTCAGCAGCGACCTCGGCGATCTTGTCGAAGATTTCGGAGCGGTCCATAGCGCTTCCTCTCATAGTACATGAATACCAAAAGAATGGTACCGCCCGGGCGGTACCAAGACACGGTTCTGATTCTACCCCACGACGTGCGCCGCGAAGCACATAACAGCGCTCTAACTCGCTCTTACAAAACGATACTGTCCATAGAGTTGGCGACATTCTCGACCAGCCCGGCGCGCACGGCTTCGGCCGCCGCGAGCGTACCGTTTTTGACAGCCTCGACCGAGGTGGCGCCATGGCCGATCAGGACCACGCCGCGCAGGCCCAGAAGAATCGCGCCGCCCTTGGCGTCGCCAGAGAGCTTGGCCTTAATCTCGCGCATCTGCTTTTTGATGAGCAGCGCGGCGATCTTGGTGCCGAGCGAGGCCATAAAGGCGCCCTTGAGCTCCTGCAGCAAAAACTTGGCAGCGCCCTCGGTAGCTTTGAGAGCGATATTACCCGACATGCCATCGGCAACGACGACATCGAAGTTACCTGAGGTGAGGTCGGTGCCCTCGCAGTTACCAACAAAGCCGGGAACGGCGGCCTTCATAGCAGGGAAACAGGCCTTGGTAAAGTTGGAGCCCTTCTCATCCTCGGTGCCATTGGCAAGCAGGCCCACGCGAGGATGCTCGATGCCCAGGACGACGCGGGCATAGGCGCTACCCATCTGGGCAAAACGCACCATGTCATCGACCTCCACATCGGGGTTGGCACCCATGTCGCACAGCACCGTCAGACCGCCGGCGCGATTGGGCAGCGCATTGGTCAGACAGGGGCGCACCGGCTGCTTCTTGCCTTCGGCCTGATACCTAAACGGCGTCACATAGGCGGTGGCGGCGGCGGTCATGGCACCGGTGGAGCCGGCGGAGAAGAACGCATCCGCGTTGCGCTTCTTAATGGCGCGGCAAGAAAGCACGATCGACGACTTACGCTTGGTCATCACGGCGCGAATGGGATCGTCATCCATGGCGATAACGTCAGGCGCCTCAAGGGCCTCAACACGTGCATGGGAAGCTGCAAAGGGATTGACGATTTCGGCGGGACCAGCTGCCAAGACCTCGATATCGGGATCGGCGGCAAGCGCAGCTTCGATACCATCGAGAACAACCTGAGGTTTCTCGTCTCCGCCCACAACGTCTACACAAACGCGAATGTTACTCATATACATGCTCCTTATACAAAAATGGCCGACTCATTGAGCCGGCCATTGTGGTTCCATTTGGAACGGCATCGCATCCAGAGTATACCGTTACTCGGTAACGATAACCTCGCGGTCCTTGTAGAAACCGCAGCTGGGGCACACGTGGTGCGGAAGCTTAACAGCGCCGCAACGGGGGCACGTGGACTGAGCCGCAGCCGAGATCTTCATGTTGGCGGAACGACGGGTGTGAGTGCGGATACGACCCTGCTTTTGTTTAGGTACGGGCATAGTGACCTTCCTTATGAACTATCCAGTGTGGCGATTACGCGCAAGTAGCGATACTACCACAGTTTTACTCATCAAGCTTGAGATTCTTCAATGCTGCAAATGGATTTTCCGTGGCAGCGGCCCATTCTGCCTCTGCCTGGGCGGCGCAATCGCATTGCTCGACGTTGAGATTGCAACCGCAAGTGGGGCAAAGGCCGCGGCAATCGGGCTTGCACAGGACAACGAACGGCGTGTCCATGACGACCGCGTCGTTGATGGGCTCTCCCAGATCGACGATGCGATCCTCGCCCAGGAGCTCGTAGCCGTCTTCGTAGGCCTCGGGATCCTCGGCCTCCTCAAAGAGGTAGAACTCCTCGATCTCGCCGGCGATATCAAACGAGGCAGGTTCCAGGCAACGGTCGCACTCGCCGGTGGCGTGCGCGCGGACCATGCCCGTGAGCAAGACACCGGTACCGGCATTGGTAAAGACAACGTCGTAGTCGATGCCGTCCTGAAGCTGGTACTCCTTCTCGCCTACCGTGTAGGTGGCGACATCGACCTTACCGGTCAGCGGATACGAATCTCCAGGAAACTCGAGCTGCTCGGAAAGATCGACGGTAACGCTCGGGAACTCAGCCATTACCACTGACCATTCTGTTGGGCGGCACCCTCGTTGAGCTGCTGACGGCAACGGGTAACGGTGCCGGTCAGGCTCTTGAGGTTCTCCTCCAGGTGCGTAAAGACCTGCTCTGCGTAGTCCTCGGCAGCATAACGCGTCTCGCGCTCGTACTGCTGGGCACGATCGCGGATGTCGTCGGCCTGCTGCTGCGCAAGGCGGACGATCTCCTGCTCACCGGCAATGGTGAGGGCCTGCTGCTGAGCGTCAGCGATGATGGAATCGGCCTGAGCGGCGGCGGAAGCCATAAGCTCCTCGCGCTCCTTAAGGATACGGCGGGACTTCTGCCACTCCTCGGGATAGCTCATGCGGATCTCGTCGAGGATGTTGAAGAACACGTCGGCGTCGATGACCTTGAACTGAGCGTTCTTGCCGAAAGGCGGCTTGGCTTCCTCGATCAGCCCTTCGAGCTCATCGACCAAGCTGACGATCCTATCGCCAGGAAAATTCTCGCCCGGCATCCGGTCTCCTTTCATAGGTAACATATCATCGTGCTAGTTTACCACATGCCACCAGGCAATAAGAAACGTCACGAAAAGCGATGTTTGAGCGCTTCGACCACGTTGGACGGGACAAACGTCGATACATCGCTGCCGAGCGAGGCGATCTGGCGAACAACCGAGCTCGAGATATAGCCGTACTGCGGCGCACTCATGACAAAGATGGACTCCAGCTCGCTATCCAGGCGATAGTTAAGGTCGGCCTGCTGCAGCTCATATTCAAAGTCGGTCATGGCGCGCAGGCCCTTGACCACGGCACCCGCCCCCTGCTCACGAGCGAAGTCGACCAAGAGGCCGGTAAAGGGCAGGACCTCGACGCCGTCGATATCACCGAGCGCCTCGCGGGCCAGCGCCACGCGCTCATCGAGCATAAACGTGGTGCCTACACCGTTTTTACCTTGCGACTCGGCAACAGCGACGATCACGCTGGGAAAGATGCGGCGGGCACGGCGGATCACATCGATATGGCCAAACGTGATGGGATCGAAGGTGCCCGGGACGATCACGCGGTTGATGGTGTCATTCATGGGCGTCCTCCTGAAACGTCGTGGCATCGTTGTTGTCGGCATCTGCGCCGGCGTTGTCGCCTTCACCATCGTTATCGTCGACCCAGCGAAGCAGGTCGACCGAGGTAATGCCGTAGCGCTTCTCACGTACAGTCTCAAAGCCTGCCGGATGCGCGCCCGCATCGGCGGCGGCATGCTCAAACAGGACGTAAGCGCCAGACGCAAGTAAACCCTGCTGAGCCAGGTCCTGCAGCAGTTCCTCGACCGGCTCGGCACCAAAAGCATAGGGCGGGTCGAGCAGGACCAGATCAAAGGGGCCGCCCGGTACACGACCGCGCGAGGCACTCGCCAGCATGTCGCCCGTGACCACGCGCCAACGCGCACGGTCACGGCAGAGCGACTCGATATTCTTGGTAATGAGCCGCGCGGCGTTGCGATCGATCTCAAACGTCGTGAGTGAGCGGGACCCACGAGAGAGCATCTCTAACCCTAAGGCACCGGAGCCGCCAAAGGCGTCCAGCACACGGACCTCGTCCAGATCGAAGTCGAATGCCGACATGACCATAGATGCGCATGCCTCGCGCACGCGATCGGTCGTGGGGCGGGTAACATCGCGACCACGGGGCTCCTCGATCTTACGACCGCGCCATTCGCCGCCGATGATTCTCATCCTCCGCTGACCTCCTTAAATATGTGTCGATATCGCATGGCGACCGCATCGCGCAGAGGGCGCGTCGCCACAGAGTCAAGGTTGCAAGCATACCGCAAGAGCTCGACCGCGTCCAAATGGGCCCACTCGATCAGCTCCTCGTCGGCATCCAGGTCGACAAAGCGCAGGGTCACACCGCCATGCTGACGGTACCCCAGGATTTCGCCCTCGTGGCGCAGACGCAGGTCCATCTGGGCGAGCGTAAAGCCATCCGAGGTTTTTTCGAGCGATTGCAGACGATCTTGCGCCGCCGATGCGCCGCCGTTGCCCTTGGAGTGCGTCATGACCAGGCACGTGCCCGACACGCCGCCACGGCCCACGCGGCCTCGCAGCTGGTGCAGGGCAGCCAAACCAAAGCGCTCGCCGTTTTCGATGACCATGACGGTGGCGTTGGGCACGTCAACGCCCACCTCGACCACCGTAGTCGAGACGAGCACGTCAATCTCGCCACGCTTGAAGGCGTCGATCACGCGGTCCTTCTCCCCCGCTGGCATACGGCCGTGAAGGCGCTCGATGGCAAGACCCGGCAACGCCAGACGCAGGCGATCGAGCTCGGTCGCCGTATCGTGCAGCGGCACGGGGACCGTCACGCGGCCCTCGTCGTCGCGGGCGATACCGGGCACGTCTTCCAGCTCATCGGCCGAGTCACTCGGCTCCACGAGCGGGCAAATCACGTAGGCCTGCTGCCCCTTCTCGTGCGCCTCGCGAATGGCGCCATAGGCGAGGTCACGGCTCGACTCGGTGAGCACGCGTGTCGTCACGCCAGCACCAGGGACGGGCCGATGGCGGATGATACTCGTGTCCAGATCGCCGTAGACCGAAAGCGCCAGCGTACGCGGGATGGGCGTTGCCGTCATAACGAGCAGATCGGCACCGGGGCCCTTCGCGCGCAGGGCGTTGCGCTGGCCTACGCCAAAGCGGTGTTGCTCGTCGATGACAACAAGCGACAGATGCTTGAACGTAACGTCATCCGAAAGGACCGCATGGGTGCCAAAGAGGACATCGAGCTCGCCGGACTGCAGCTGCTCATGGATCCGCTCGCGCTCGGCCGCCGGAGTGGCACCCGTCAGCAGCGCCCACGTTATACCGGCCTGAGAGAGCAAGGGGCCGGTCTTATCAGCATATTGGCGCGCCAGCACGCCCGTGGGCGCCATAACGCAGGCCTGCGTGCCGCTATCGGCAGCCACAGCCAGCGCGCAGGCGGCAACGGCGGTCTTACCGGTACCGACATCGCCCAGCAGCAGACGGTTCATCACGCGCCCGCCATCGCACATGTCATGCAGGATGTCTTGGAATGCGGCCTCCTGCTCGTCGCTCAGCGAAAACGGAAGGGCCTGTTTAAGCGCGACCAGATGCTCGCCCGCGGTGTGGGCATAGGGCACCACATCGACCAGGCCGCCGTCGTTGCGCAGACGCAGCGCCAGCTGCAGGTAGAGGCACTCCTCGTAGGCAAGACGCCGGCGTGCGATGTCGCGCTCAGCCATGCTCGAGGGAAAGTGGATCGAACGCAACGCGCGAGCATTGCTCATGAGCTTCCGCTTTGCGCGCAGCGGCGCGGGAATCGGATCGAACGGATTGCCGACGACCTCAAGCGCGCCGCTTACGATGCGGCGCATCCACGCCTGGCTCACGCCATCACTCACGTAATGGACCGGCAGGATAGTGCCCGCGGCACGCCCTTCCTCGAGCTTTTCAAAGTGCGGTGAGGCCATCTGCTTAAAACCGTAGGCAAACTCGACTTTGCCCATAACGGCCAGGCGGTCGCCCTGTCTAAGCTGCTGGGCAATCCAGGGCTGGCGGAAAAAGGCGACCTGCAGCACGCCCGTCTCGTCCACAAGCGAGACCTCGGTCACCTGCATGCGCGGACGCGGCTGCTTTTGGACGATGCGGTCGACCGTGGCGATGATGGTGCACACGGTACCGATGGGCGCCATCTCGATGGACCACGAACGGGTAAAGTCGAGGTATCGATGAGGGATATGGAGAAGGAGGTCCCCCACCGTCCGAATTCCCAGACGGCGAAGGGCCTCCTCACGTTTACCCGAAACATATTTGAGTCGCGCGATATCCTCGTCAAGCGCATTGCTCTGGGCAAAGCGCTCCGAGACGCGCGGCACGGAGCACAGCTCGGACATGGGCAGATGCCTACTCGATCGAGAAGATCACGGGATAGAGCGGCTGCTCGCCACGATGGGCGTCGATCTCCAAATCGGGCTGAGCCTCCTCGATAGCGTCGACAATCTCCTGGAAGGCCTCATCGGACAGCTCCTCGCCGGCCAGAATCGTCAGCGCGTCGCCCTCCTCTTCCTCCTGCATGCGGTTGATGCAGTCGAGCGTGACCTGCTTCACGTCGGAGCCGACCACATCGATGGAGCCGGCAATGATGCCCATGACGTCACCGGAGTGAATGGGAGAGCCGTCAGAGGCGCTGGAATCGCGCACGGCGCGGGTAACCTCGCCATCGCGAACCTCGCTGATGGCGTCGACCATAGCGGCAACGGCGTCCTCGAGCTCGGAATCGGGCAGGACCGCGAACAGCGCGGAGAACGCCTGCGGGACGGTTTTAGTGGGAACGACGGCGACCTTCTTGTCCGTGCAGGCAGAGGCGGCAGCCTCGGCAGCCATGCGGATGTTGCCGTTGTTGGGCAAGATGATGACCGAGGTCGCGTTGACCTGGTCCACCGCGCCCAGCAGGTCGGCGGTCGAGGGATTCATAGTCTGGCCACCGGACACGATCACGTCGACGCCGAGGGACTTGAGGATGTCGGCCTCGCCGGAACCGGCGGCAACGGCGACAAAGCCCAGCGCCTTGGCGGGCTCGGCGGCCTTTTCCTGATCCTCGTGGATCTTGGCGGTACGGTCGTGGGCCTCCATCTCCATGTTGTGGATAAAGACCTCGTAGATCTGACCAAGCTGCAGCATGTGCTCGAGCACCAGGTTGGGGGTGTTGGAGTGCACATGGATTTTGTAATCGGGGTAGGCACCCACGAGCAGCTCGCAGTCGCCCATGGAGCCCAAGAACTTAAGGCACTCGTCCTCGTCAAACGGGGCGTCGGCCTTAAACAGGAACTCGTTGCAGTAGCGGAACTCCGAGCCCTCCCAATCGTCGTTGGCCTCGATCTCAACACGGCCAAGAGCAGCATCGCGGGCAGAGCCGGCGGAATCAAACGTAGCGGAGAAATCCTCGACAACGGTACTGCGGCCAAGTGCTGCAGCCACAAAGTTCTCGAGGAAAATGGCAAAGCCAAAGGCGCCGGAGTCGACCACGCCGTTCTCCTTCAGAACGGGCAGCAGGTCGGGCGTACGAGCGACGGACTGGTAGGCCTCGACGACGATGGCGTCGAGCGCGTCCTCGGCCGAGAACTTCTTCTTCTCGCACTCATCAGCCTTGGTCGAGACATCGCGCAGCACCGTGAGGATCGTGCCCTCGATGGGCTTACGGACAGCCTGGAAGGCAACCTTGACGGCACGACGGAAGGCGAAGGCGATGTTGGCGGACGTAATGGGCTCGTCGGCGGAGACAAGACCCTCGGCCACGCCGCGCAGAATCTGCGACGTGATAACGCCAGAGTTACCGCGGGCACCCATCAGGGAGCCGTGGGTGATGGCGCCGGCGATGGCTTCCATGTCGGCGTCGGCAGGAAGAGCGGAGAGCTCCTTGGTCACCGAGGCAAGCGTGAGCGACATGTTGGTACCGGTGTCGCCGTCGGGTACGGGGAAGACGTTGAGCTTGTTGATCTCCTCGGCCTTGTCGGAAACAGCAGCCGCAGCGATCGGAAAACAGGTGCGAATGGTCTTTGCAATCATGGGTATTTGAATCTCCGTTTTCGGATGCTAGTTCAGACGGCTCTTGAGCGCGTCGATGTGGATGCCGATCTTAAGGCTGGCGGGATCGATCTGGGCGATCTCCTGCAGAGTGAAGGCAACGGAACTCGAAAGATTGTGGCAGACGGACTTCATGTTGACGCCGTTCTCGAGCACGACGTGAAGATCGACCGTAAGGCCGTTCTCGTCGGCGGAGACAAGCACGCCCTTGCGGAGGCGCTGACCGGCAAGCAGGCGCACGCTCTCGGCGCCCTGGAGCTGCTCAGCCATACCGACGACGCCATAGCACGTCATCGCGGCATAACCGGCAATATCGGCAATAACGTCGTTCGAGACGCTCAGGCTGCCGTTAATGGTCTCAGACACAAGAATCTCCTTTTCTTGGTGCTCGCGGCACCATGTCGTGGGAGCAATCATTGCAATATTCTACAACGACCGCGCCATGTTGAGGTGGCGGGCCTCGGGATTACATCCTCGACACGAAATGTTGATACGGTAACGTTCGCGAACGGCGATCGCGGCATGAAAAAACCCGCCGCATAAGCGACGGGTTTTACAACCTGGCTCCCCGGGTAGGACTCGAACCTACAACAGCGCGGTTAACAGCCGCGTGCTCTACCATTGAGCTACCGAGGAATTTAAAGCCCAACGGAAAGGGCTGGAAAATTCTGGCTCCCCGGGTAGGACTCGAACCTACAACAGCGCGGTTAACAGCCGCGTGCTCTACCATTGAGCTACCGAGGAATAGGTGCGTGCTCTCAAGCAACGAAGTTTATTATACGGACGAATCAGCTTAGGGCAAGAACTTTTTTAAGAAATTTTCCGACCTAGTCGTTGGGGACGTTCTTTAGTCATTGGGGACGTTCTTAAACGACCAGTCATTCAAGAACGTCCCCAACGACTACATGAAAGCGCCCTCAAGCGGATGTGCTTGAGGGCGCTTCTTGCTTGACTAGCTCTCGATATAGTCCTTCAGCTTGCTGGAGCGACTGGGGTGGCGAAGCTTGGCCAGAGTCTTGGACTCGATCTGGCGGATGCGCTCGCGCGTGACGCCAAACTCGCGGCCGACTTCCTCGAGCGTGCGGGGATGTCCGTCGACAAGGCCAAAGCGCAGCTCGATAACCTTGCGCTCACGATCGGCAAGCGAATCGAGCACCTGGGTGAGCTGCTCCTGCAGCATGGAGAAGCTGGCCGCATCGGGCGGAACGATAGCCTGGGAGTCCTCGATGAAGTCGCCCAGTTGGGAATCCTCTTCCTCGCCGATGGGGGTCTCGAGCGACACAGGCTCCTGCGAGATCTTCTGGATCTCGCGGACGCGGTCGGCGCTCATGTCCATCTCGGCACCGATCTCCTCGGGGGTCGGGTCGCGACCAAGGTCCTGAAGAAGCTGGCGCTGCACGCGGACGAGTTTATTGATGGTCTCGACCATGTGCACGGGAATACGGATGGTACGGGCCTGGTCGGCGATAGCGCGCGTAATAGCCTGACGGATCCACCACGTGGCGTACGTGGAGAACTTAAAGCCCTTCTGGTAGTCGAACTTCTCGACGGCGCGGATCAGACCGAGGTTGCCCTCCTGGATCAGGTCCAGGAACAGCATGCCGCGACCAACATAGCGCTTGGCGATGGAGACGACCAGACGCAGGTTTGCACTGATGAGCGCCTGCTTGGCTTCGAGGCCCACGTTCTCAATGCGCGTAAGACGACGCATCTCGGCACGCGTGAGTTCGAGCTCACCAGCATCGGCAGCCTCGAGCTTCTCGGTGGCCTCAAGACCGGCCTCAATCTTCATAGCCAGATCGACCTCTTCGGAGGCGGTCAGCAGGTCGACCTTGCCGATCTCCTTGAGGTACATACGGACCGGATCGCCGGTCAGCATCACCGTGGAGGCATCGATGCCGCGCACGCGCGAACGCGAACGGGACGTCCGCACGGTGCGCTTCTTCTTGCTCTTGGAAGAACCCATCTCGGCATCGGCCTGGCGGGCCATCTTGAGCTCGTGATCGTCGAGCGAGCCGGAATCGTGCTCGTCGTCGTCATCGAAATCGTCGGTATCGGTATCGTTATCGTCATCGTCGACGTCCATGGGGGCGTCGTCGTTACCGCTCGCGGAGATAATCTGGATGCCGCTGTTGCGCAGCGCGGAATACACCGCGGTGAGCTGCTCGTCAGAAACATCGATATCCTTCAGGGCGACCTGAATCTCGTCCTCGGTTACCGAAGTCCTGTTTGAGCCGTTGCCCATGAGCTTTGCAACGTAGGATTCCAGCCCAGTACCCGTGCTCTCAGTCTTTTTTGGCACAGATTCTCCCTTCATAGTCCACAGGACTCAATACTTTAGCACACACATTGACGTCTATACCCAAAAAGAGGGCTGGATATAGGCGAGAATACGCTGGTTGACCACAACATCTAGGCTTGTTCGGTGCCTGCGGCCTCCAGGCCGATCAAACGGAACGGGTCCGCCACGCCGCCGATTGACTTTTGCAGTTCGCGCTGACGCTGCGAGTCCTGCGCGGCCTGCACGGTCAGCGCACGACGGGCCTCATCATCAAGCGAACGGTCCTGGCGCAGCTTGGCCTGTGCGGCACGCATGCGACGCTTGATGGTGTAGAGCTCGAGCGTATCGAGCATAAACACGATGTTCGTCTCGGTGGGGTGCTTGCTCGTCGCCGAGATGCGCCCGGCACTCACAAGCGTTGCCGCATCGGGACACACTGAGCGCGCCGCATCCATGCAGGCTGCAGGATCGGTTCCCGGCGGCGTTGCCAGAACGGCCCATGCGATGGACTCGTGACGTGGGTCAACCCACTCGATGGAGCAGATGCGGTCGGCATACGTGCGGAACAGGTCGGGGTAGCTCGTGAGCATGGTCAACAGTTCGCGCTCCCCTGCCAAGGACTTGCGCTCAAGATCGGTAAGAACCATAGGGGCCGAGGCGCCCGCCGGAACACCGGCGGGCGCAGAGCACATACCGTCAGGCACATCAATCGGCGGCAAGTCGTCAACGACCTCCACTGGTGCAGCACCATAGGCATCGAGCGGGACGTAGTCGTACGGCTCTTCTTCGACCGGCGCGGACACAGGCGGCGTCGCGCCCGATACCCAAGCACCGCGACCGGCATCGCGAGAACCCGACGCCCGACCGCCCGCGCTACCGGACCACTCAGCCTGTGCCCGCTGGCGCTCATAGTTCTGCTCACGACGTCGTTCCGCATCCTCGCGCTTGGCGACATCGCGAAACACACGGCCCGAGCTCGCACGCACGGTCTCCAGATCCAAACCCAACAGGTCGGCAATCTGGATAAAGTACGTGTCGATCATATAGCTGTTGCGCAACGGATAGATAAGCGTCAGCGCATCCTCCAGCGCCTTGGCGCGACCGCCCGGCGTGGTGATGTCGCTCGACTCCTGCAGCGAACGGTAAACAAAGTCCATAAGCGGCTCGGCAGCGTCGATGCGCGTCTGCAGTGCCTCGCCACCATGTGCGGTGATGAACTCCATGGGGTCGTTGCCGTCGGGGAGCACCACGCAGCGCAGGTCCATGGAATCCTGCTCGATAAACTGAATCGCGCGACGGGCGGCCTTCTGGCCCGCTGCATCGCCGTCGAACATATACACGATGCGCTTGGCAAAGCGAGTGAGCGTCTTGACGTGGTGCTCCGTAAGGGCGGTGCCCAGCGTGGCGACAACGTTTTTAATCCCCGCCTCCCAGCAGGCGATGCAATCGGTATAGCCCTCTACCACGATGGCGGTATCCTGCGCGACGATAAACTCCTTGGCCCAATTAAAGCCGTAGAGGTTTCGCTTTTTATGAAACACGCTCGTCTCGGCGGTGTTGAGATACTTAGGCTGGCCGTCGCCCATAATGCGACCGCCAAAGGCAATGTTGTGACCCTGCTCGTCAAAGATGGGGAACATCACGCGGTCGTAAAAGCGGTCGGCAAGCTGCCCGCGCCCGCGACTCACGGCAACGTTGGCGTCGATCATCTCCTGCGGGGTAAAACCCGCCTGGGACAGGTGCGACACCAGCGCGTTACGGCCCGGTGCAAAGCCCAGGCAGTAGCGGCGGCAGACGTCGCCGCCCATGCCGCGGCTGGCAAAGTACTCGCGCGGACGGCCGTCCTTACCGCGCATGAGCATGGTGTGGTAGAACTGGGCGGTCTCGGCGCACAGATCGTAGATGCGGGCACGCTTGGTGCCGCGCTCGCGGCGATCTCCGGTGTCATGCAGCTCAATACCCGCGCGATCGGCCAAGTAACGGATTGACTCGGGAAAGCTCAGGTTCTCGCGCTTCATGATATACGTGAAAACGTCGCCACCCTCGCCGCAACCAAAGCAATGCCACACCTGCGTGGCGGGGATAATGTGGAAGGACGGCGTCTTCTCGCCATGGAAGGGGCAGCATCCCCAAAACTCATGGCCGCGAGGCTTGAGCTCGACCGTTTCCTGCACGATGGCAACCAGGTCAGACGCAGCGCGTACCTGGTCTTTTTCCTCATCGCTAATCACGGATGCTCACCCCCTGATCGCCCAAGTTGTGACGAATATCCTCGATATTACCCTCGACGGTCGCGATCAACTCATCCAGCGAATCGAACACACGCGAGGGACGCAGCCAGCGCGTAAACGCCAGCGAAACGGAAGCGCCGTACAGGTCGCCCGTATAACCAATTAAATTAGCCTCGAGATGCGCAGATGCCGCATCGTCAGCATACGTTGGCGGCAGGCCGACGTTCACAGCAGCGGGCCACGCGGTGTCATCGACCAGCACCAGACCCTCATACACGCCATCGGCTGGCACCTGAATGCCGTCGGGAACCTGCAAGTTTGCCGTGGGAAAGCCCATGCCAGAACCCTCGTGACGGCCGCGAATAACACCGCCACGCACCATATACGGACGGCCGAGTAACCCAGCAGCAAGCTCCACATGGCCCTGTCCCAGCTCATGACGAATGCGGGTGGCGCAAATGGCCTCACCGCCCTCGCAAAGCAGGTCGTGACCATACACGTCAACGCCGTGCTCGGAACCCCAGGAGCGCATCTCGGCAACACCAGAAGCACCGCCACGACCCAGCCTAAAGTCACTGCCAACGCGAATCGATCGAATGTCGACCAGACGCGACACCAGCGAGAGAAAATCAACATGGTCAAGCGCCGCAACCTCAGGCGTAAAGGGAACGGCCACCACCGCATCGACCCCGGTTTGAGCCAAGGCATGCAGACGGTCGGCCGTCGTCATCAATTTTTGAGCGGGCGAAGGGCTCACCACAACGTCCGGGTCGGGATCGAAGGTAACCACGACCGCCTTACAGCCATGGGCACGGGCATCACGGACAAGCGCTTCGATGAGTTCCTGGTGTCCACGGTGAACGCCGTCGAACACGCCAATGGCGATTGAAGCGGCACCCAAGTGCTCACACTCATCAAACGTATCGGCAGCAACGATGCGAGCCTCGTCCGACTCGCCCGCGAAAAAGACACGCGCGAGCTCGTGAGCGGACAACATCATCGAACACCGCCGATTGCCTGCGGAAACACGTGCTCCATGACAAAGCGGCCGCCCTCAATGCGGGCGAGCGCCTTGAGTCCCCCATCGAGCACCAACGCAAACGGTGCCTTCGAGGAATCGAAATCGGCAAGCGCACGCTCAACGGGAATGCGTCGGCCGCAGAGCAGGTCGTCGGCAAGATTGCCCGGCAAGTCAACACGTGTGGCGCCCAGGGCCGCAATGGGATCCAGGGCAAAGCCAGCCGCGGACTCGGGAGAAAGCTCCTCGACCGCATGACAAGCGCCAATGGAAACAACACCGGAAGCCGTGCGGCGCAGCGCGGAAATATGCGCGGCGCTATCGCAAGCGTGGCCCAGGTCGCGAGCGAGCGCACGGATATAGGTGCCCTTGCTCACCGAGAACGCCACGGTCCACACACACGTATCACCTTCGCCGCCCACGGCGATCAGGTCGGCGGCATAGACCTCGACGGGGCGCGGAGGTAGGTCCACCGCATTGCCCTCGCGAGCAGACTTGTAGGCGCGAACGCCATTGACCGAGATAGCAGAAAACGCCGGCGGCACCTGCATCTGCGGGCCCAGCATGGCGGCCAAGCGCTCACGAGCATAGGCAGGATCGCGGAGCTCGTTGGCAACAACCACCGTGCGGACCGCCTCGCCCTCCGCATCATCGGTATTGGTCTCGGCGCCAAACGAGATGTCGGCGACATAGCTTTTGGTATCGAGGGTTAGCATGCCCAGCAGACGAGTAGCCTGGCCCACGCCCACCACCATGACGCCGGATGCCATGGGGTCGAGCGTGCCGGCATGGCCGACGCGCCGCTCATGGAGGGCGCGTCGGCATTGCGAGACCACATCGTGGGACGTGCAGCCCACCGGCTTATCGACGGCGAGCAGCATATTCAGTTGAGAAGGCGTACGACGAGCCATGTACCATCCAAAAAGTTAAAGCTCGACGGTCACCGAAGCGGGATCCTCCCCCACCAGCTCGGCCAGCATGGGAAGTGCCACGGCGAGCGTCTCGCGAATTGTTCCGTTGTTGGAAAAGCCGGCGGCGGCATGATGCCCGCCACCGCCAAAGTTGGCAGCGATCTCGGACACATCGAGGTCACCCTTGGAGCGCAGGTTGCCGCGCACCTTGGTATCGCCGTCGATGCCCTTTAAGAACAGGCAGACCTCGACGCCCATCACCGAACGCACCACATCGACCAGACCGTCGCACTCATCCGAGGTGACACCGCAAGCCTCAAGGTCACTCTGGTACGCGTAGCTATACGCGACACGCCCGTGGGCCACCGTCTTGATGCGGCCCATAACGATGGACTTGAGGTGCAAAAACTCAACGCGCATGCTCTGGTATACCTCGAGCGCAACGCGCGCCGGATCGGCACCGTGGGCAACCAGACGCGAGGCCGCATGGAACGCGGCGGCATCGGCGTTTTGGTACTGAAAACGGCCGGTATCGGTAACCAAGCCACACAGCAGGCAGGTCGCAACGCCATCACGTGCGACAATGCCGCAATTGTCCAAGAAACGGTCGATGATCATGGCGCAGGCCGCGGCATCGACGCGCCTCAGACTGAGCTCGGCAAACTCCTCGCGCGCCGGATGATGATCGAAGCACACCACATGCTTGGAGCGACGAAGCACCTCGGCAGAATTATTGAGGCGCTCGACGACCGGTACGTCCACCGAGATGAACAGGTCAGGATTGCCGGCGTACGCAGATGCCGGCACCAGGCGATCGGAGCCTTCCATAAAGCGGTAGATACGCGGAACCGGGTCATCGTCTGCCAGCAGCAGCGCAATGTCCTTGTTGGGGAAAAACTTCATGAGCGAAAGGCCCAGACCCAATACGGAGCCCAAGGCGTCGCCATCGGGAGAAGTATGTCCCGAAATCGCAATGGAGGACGCACCCTCGATGAGCTCGAGGATGCGTCGCTGAATATCTGCAGACTCGCACGAGGCGAGGTCGGCGGAATTAGTCATCTAAAGCTGCCTCCTGGGCGGCATCCGCTATCGGATAGCCGTCCTCGTCCTTTTCGATCGCAAGCGTGGCGGGAACGTTTTCCAGCGCACGCGTGATGCGCTCGGCCTCATCGGTCGAGCGATCGATGCGAAAATCGAGCTCGGGCGTGACACGCCAATCGAGCGAGCGAGCCAACAGGCTACGAATGCGGCCCTTGGCGCTTGCGAGCGCCTCCATGACCTCGTCGTAGCGGCTCGCATCGCACGACACGTACACACGCGCGAACGAACGGTCCACCACGACCTCGACCGCGGTCAAAGTAACCAGGTCGAGACGCGGATCGGAAACCTCAAAGAGCAGGATATAACCGAGCTTCTCGCGAAGCTGCTCGCCCAGACGGCGGGTTGCCTGCGTTTGCTTCATAGCGCTACCCCCTACTCGGTACGGGCAACCTGGTCGATGCGGTAACCCTCGATCTGGTCGCCGGGCTTGATGTCCTGGAAGTTCTCCAGGCCAATGCCGCCCTCGGAACCGCTCTTGAGGCTCTTGGCCTCGTCCTTGTAGTGGCGCATCGAGGCGATCTTGCCGTTGAAGACCACGATACCGTCGCGCACCAGACGCACGGAATCGGTCGCGGCGATCTCGCCCTCCTCGACGCGGACACCGGCGGCGATACCGACTTTGGGCACCTTGAAGGTGTCCAGGACGGTCGCGGTACCCGTGGCGACCTCGACCTCGGTGGGCTTGAGCATGCCGATACGGGCGGCGTCGAGCTCCTCGAGGCACTTGTAGATAACGTCGTAGCAACGGATCTCGACGCCCTCGCGCTCGGCAGCGGAGCGGGCCTTACCGTCGGGACGGACGCCAAAGCCGATGATGATGGCGTTGGAGGCGTCGGCCAGGACGACGTCGGTCTCGTTGATGGCGCCGACAGCGGAGTGGATCGTGTTGATGCGAACCTCGGACTGATCCATCTTGTCGAGCGAGTCCTGAAGGGCCTCGATGGAACCCTGGACGTCTGCCTTGATGATCAGGTTGAGCTCCTTGACCTCGGCGTCGGCAATGGTCTCGAAGAGGTTCTCGAGCGTGACGTGCTTGACGCGGCTCTGCTCCTCGATACGGGCCTTGAGCGAACGCTCGTCGGCAAGGGCGCGAGCCTCGCGCTCATCCTCGAACACGCGGAACTCGTCGCCGGCGTTGGGCACGGACTGCAGGCCCAGGATCTCGACAGCGTCGGAAGGACCGGCCTCGGTGACGGCGCGACCCTTGGGGTCGAGCATGGCGCGGACGCGGCCGTAGGTGAGGCCAGCGACCAGCGTATCGCCCACGTGCAGGGTACCGCGGGTCACGAGCACGGTAGCGACCGAGCCGCGGCCCTTGTCGAGCTTGGCCTCGAGGACGTTGCCGGAGGCAAAGGTGTCCGGGTTAGCCTTGAGCTCGAGCACGTCTGCCTGGAGCAGCACGGTCTCCAGAAGGTCATCAATGCCGATCTTCTGCTTGGCCGAGATGTTGACGAACATGTTCTGTCCGCCCCACTCCTCGGGGATGACGCCGTACTCGGTGAGCTCCTGGCGCACGCGGTCGGGGTTGGCGCCGGGCTTATCGATCTTGTTGACGGCGACGACGATGGGAACGCCGGCGGCCTTGGCGTGGTTGATCGACTCGACCGTCTGGGGCATGACGCCGTCGTCGGCGGCGACGATCAGGATGACGATGTCGGTCACCTTGGCACCACGGGCACGCATGGCCGTAAAGGTGGCATGACCCGGGGTATCGATGAAGGTGATCTTGCGGTCGTTGATCATGACCTGCGAAGCGCCGATGGCCTGCGTAATGCCGCCCGCCTCGCCGGCAGCAACGCCGGTGTGACGGATGGCGTCGAGCAGCGACGTCTTGCCGTGGTCGACGTGGCCCATGACGGTGACGACCGGGGCGCGCGGCTTAAGGTCGGCGGGATCGTCGTAGAACGAGAAGGTGTTCTCCTCCTCGGGGGTGATGATCTTAATCTGACGGCCCAGGTCGTCGGCAACGAGCTCGACAAGGTCGTCGGACATGGACTGCGTCATGGTGAGCGGCGTACCCAGCAGGAAAAGGCGCTTGATGATGTCGTTGGCGGGAACGTCGAGCGCCTCGGCGAGCTCCTGGACGGTAACGCCCTGGGAGACCTTGATGGCGTCGAGGTCCTCGGGGTTCACGCCCTGGGCCAGCGCCTCCTCTATCTTGCGCTCCTCCTGAGCCTTGGCAGCCTCGCGCTCGCGCTTCTCCTTGCGCTTCTTGCGGCGACCGGTGGACTCGCGAGAGGCCTCCTCGACGGCGGCACGAGCCTCCTCGAGCACCTTCTCGCGGCTGTACTCCTCGGCCTCGCGAGCCATACGGCTGTAGTGGTCCTCTTCGTTGTTGTGACCGCCCTTACGCTTCTTGCCCTTACCCTGCTTATCGGGGTTGGGGAAGTCCATGCCGGCAGCGACGTTGTTGCTGGCGTTGGTGCGATGGCTGTGCGAACGGCTCTCGGAGGCGTTGCGCTCGGAGTTGTTGTCGGATGCGTTACGATCGTTACGACGGCCACCGCGGCGGTCGTTGTTGCCGCCACGACGGTTACCGCGCTCGGCGGCGCGCTCGGCCTTGGCCTTGTCCTCGGCGTCCTTCTTCTCCTTGAGCACAGTCTCCTGTGCGGCGATCTGGTCAAGCAGCGAACGGAAGCGCGAACCGGAGTCGGAAGCGGGAACGGCGCGGCGCTGGGCCTCGCGGGCAGCCTCCTCCTTCTCGCGGGCAAGGCGCTCCTGCTCGGCCTTCTTCTTGGCCTCGGCCTCGGCGCGGGCAGCCTCCTCGGCAGCCTGGGCTGCGGCAAACTGGCGACGCTCCTCCTCGCGGGCCTTCTCGGCGGCGATGCGCTCGCGCTCGGCCTCGGCGGCGCGAGCGGCCTCCTCGGCGGCAGCTGCCTGCTCCTCGGCCTGCTTAGCGGCCTCGACTTCCTGAGCGCGGGCTTCGATCACCGAGGCGAGCTGCTTGCGGACCATAGCGACATAGGCGTCCTCCAAGGTGGAGGAAGCGGACTTAGCGGGAATCTTCATATCGGCGAGATGACCCATCAGTTCCTTGGAGGTCATGCCGAACTCTTTGGCCAGGGTGGACACACGGACTTTTGCCATATGACTTCACCTACCCTTTCTGGCACCTTGGGTGCCTAGAGACTGAACGAGCGTGAGAGACGCGCCAGGACCCACCCGGCGCGACCGCGCGCTAGATCAGGTCCTCCGCATCATCGAAGGCGTCGGTGTCGTGGACACCGCAGAAACGGGAGCCGGGACGAGCCTGGTTGCGGCACTGGATGCCGTCCTCGGACACGTACTCGCAGCGGCGGACGTCCTCGTCCTCCTCGTCACCGATCAGGTCGGCGGCGGGCTCCTCGTGAACGGGAACGTTCTTGAGGATGTCGGCGGCAAGGGTCTCGGACTTAATGTCGATGTGCCAGCCGGTCAGGCGCGCGGCGAGGCGGGCGTTCTGGCCCTCCTTGCCGATGGCGAGGGACAGCTGGTCGTCGGGCACGATGACGCCGGCGTAGGCCTTCTCCTCGTCAATGAGGACGCGAGTGACCTTGGCGGGCGACAGGGCGTTGGCGACGTAGACGGCAGGATCGGCATCCCACAGGATGACGTCGACGCGCTCGCCACGGAGCTCGCCCACGACAGCGCGAACACGGCTGCCCTTGGGGCCGACGCAGGCGCCCACGGGATCCAGACGGTCGTCGAGCGAGTGGACGGCGACCTTGGAGCGCTGGCCGGGCTCGCGGGCGATCGACTTGATCTGAACGGTGCCCTCATAGATCTCGGGCACCTCCTGCTCAAACAGACGACGCATGAGCTCGGGGTGGGTACGGGAGATGACAATCGGCGGACGGCTGTGCTCGCCACGAACCGGCTGCAGGTTGGAGTTGGGGTCGCGAACGTCGATGATCACGGCCTTGATGTGCTGGTTGTGCAGGTAGCGCTCGCCCATCGGACGCTCGTTGCGCTCGTTCTCGTAACGGCGCTGGTCGAAGTGCGGCAGCTCGGCCTCGACGCCCTCGCGGATCTTGACGATCGTGAAGTCGGGCGTGGACTGCAGCACGGTACCGCTGATGAGGTCACCGATGCGGCCGGAGAACTCCTCGTAGATCTGCTCGCGGGCGGAGTTACGCACGATGGCGTTGATCTCGGCCTTGGCGTGCTGGGCAGCGATGCGGCTCGTATTCTTGGGGGTGACGTCGATCTCCTCAAACTCGGTGAAGTTGCCCTCCTCGTCCATGGAATCGTCGATCGGCTCCAGGCGGTAGACGTAGATCTTGCCGGTGGTGCGGTCGATGGTCACCTTGGCGCCCCACTCAAGATGCAGGATCTCGGCATAGCTCTTGGCAAGCGACTGCTCCAGGCGGTCGATCAGGTAGAGCTGGTCGATGTGCTTCTCCTGGCAAAGCTCCATCAGGGCGGACATCATGTCGGATGCTGCCATCTTACTTTCCTTCCTTCGCGGGCTTGAAGTCGTAGGTGGGCTTCAACTTGCACTTTTTAACATCAGAGAAATCGAGGGTAACGGACTCGCCGTCCTCGAGCTCGAGGGTCACGTTCGTCTCGGTGGCGGCGGCAATCTTGCCGGCGTACTTGCGACAGCCCTCGGTGGCGGTGGAGGTGAGCTCACAGTTCTCGCCCACAAAGCGGGCAAAGTCGCACGGGCGGCGCAGCGGACGCGCCATGCCCGGGCTCGACACCTCGAGCGTATAGCTCGAAGAGATAGGGTCGAGCTCCTCAATCACATCGCCGACCCACTTGGTGTTGGCCGTGACGTCGTTGAGCGACAGGCTCTGACCCTCGGCACCCTCGATACGCACACGCACGCAGGGGGCCTTGGTGGCGCCCACGAGCTCAACGTCGACAATATCGACATCGTGCTGGGGAGCGACGGCCTCGAGCGCGTCGATGATCGCCTGCTCGGTCTTGGTCTTGACCATTGCGGCACCTCCATCCATACAAAAAAGAAGCGGGGCCGAAACCCCACTTCTTTCAATTACAACTTCATTTGCAAGCAAACTATACCAATAGCTGCAGAAACGTGCAAGCACAGTACGAATCTGCAGGTCAGCGTGCGCACAGCTTCTCCACAAGAATAGGACAATTGACCGAAGGCACCTAGGCAGGTACATGCAAAACGAGGGACTACCCAACCGGATCGCCCCTCGTCTTTTATGCGTCAGTTAAGCGCGCAGTGCTTACTTGACCACCAGGTTGACCAGCTTGCCGGGCACGCAGATGGCCTTGACGACCGTCTTGCCCTCGAGCCACTTGGCGACGGCGGCCTCGGCGGCAGCCTGCATATCCTCATTGGAGGCATCGCGGGCAACGTCGACACGACCGCGGACCTTACCGAGCACCTGGACCACGATCTGCACCGTGTCCTCAACGGACTCGGCCAGGTCGAACTCGGGCCAGGCGGCGGTGTAGGCGTTACCCTCGCAGCCGAGTGCCTCGTGCCACAGCTCGTCGGCCCAGAACGGGCAGATGGGGGCAAGGACGCTCACGATATCCTTGGCCACGCCGTAGCACAGCGCCTTGTCGCGAGCGGTACCCTCAGTGGCATTGAGGTAGGCGCTCGCCGCGTTGACGAGCTCCATGACGGCCGAGATCGCGGTGTTGAACTGGCCGCGATCGAAGTCCTCGGTGCACTTGGCGATGGTGCGGTGACGCTCACGGTAGAGCTTCATCGCGGTCTCGCCGAGCACGGACTTGTCGAAGGCCACGTTGGCGTCACCCGACTGGACGAGCTGCCACACGATACGCCAGGCGCGCTTGATAAAGCGGTTGGCGCCCTCGACGGCCTTGGGATCCCAGTCGAAGTCCTTCTCGGGCGGGGCGATAAACAGGATCGCCAGACGCATGGTGTCGGCGCCGTAGGGCTCGATAACCGAGCTCGGGGGCACGACGTTGCCTTTGGACTTGGACATGGTGTCGCCGTTCTCGTCCTTGACCATGCCCTGGCACAGCAGGTTGGTGAAGGGCTCGTCAACACTCAGCAGACCCAGGTCGCGCAGCGCCTTGGTAAAGAAGCGGCTGTAGAGCAGGTGCAGAATGGCGTGCTCGATGCCACCGATGTAGTTATCGACGGGCATCCAACGGTCGGCTGCCTCGCGGGAGAAGGGCAGCTCGGTGTTGTGCGGGTCGGTATAGCGCAGGTAATACCAGCTGGAGCAGGTGAACGTGTCCATGGTATCGGTCTCGCGCTTAGCCGGGCGGCCGCAGACCGGGCAGGTGGTCTCGTAGAAGTCCTTGCACTCGGCGAGGGTCTCGCCGGCGCCCAGGTCCAGGTTCTCGGGCAGCGTCACCGGCAGCTGATCCTCAGGCACGGGCACGATGCCGCAGTGCTCGCAGTGGATGGCCGGGATGGGGTTGCCCCAATAGCGTTGACGGCTGATGAGCCAGTCGCGCAGGCGGAACTCGACCTTGCGACGGCCGCAGCCCATGGCCTCGAGGTCGGCCACGATGGCAGCCTCGCCCTCGGAGTGCTTGCCGCCGCGCATGCCGGTGTACTTGCCGGACTGGACGAGGGTGCCCTCGGCAGCGTGAGCGCAATCCCAGTCGACGGTCTCGGCATGGAAGGTATCGATGGTCTCGCCGCTGGCCTCGACGGCAGCGCGATCGTCATCGTCCAGGATAATCGGCACGATCGGCAGGTCGTACTTACGGGCAAACTCAAAGTCGCGCTGGTCGCCACAGGGAACGGCCATGACGGCACCGGTACCGTAGTCGGCGACGACATAATCGGCAACCCACACGGGGACCTTCTCGCCGTTGACGGGGTTTACCACATAGCGGCCCGTAAAGGCACCGTGCTTCTCGAGAGTGCCCTGGGCACGCTCGACGGCAGAGATATGCTTGGAGTCCTCGACGATCTTGGTGACGGCCTCCTCGTACTCCGTGCCCTCGACGAGCTCGTGCAGGCCGGCGTACTCGGGAGCCAGGACAAAGAAGGAGACACCAAAAAGGGTATCGGCTCGCGTGGTAAAGACGGTGATCTTACCCTCGTCGCCCTCGATGGGCTCGCCGTCCTTGTCGCACAGGGTAAAGTCGACCTCGGCGCCCTCGGAGCGACCGATCCAGTTGGCCTGCATCTGCTTGACGCGCTCGGGCCAGCCGGGGAGCTTCTCCAGGTCGTCGAGCAGCTCCTGAGAGTACTCGGTAATCTTGTAGTACCACTGCTCAAGGTCGCGTTTCTCGGGCTCGGTGCCGCAGCGCCAGCACTTGCCCTCGGTAACCTGCTCGTTGGCCAGAACGGTCTTGCAGGTGGGGCACCAGTTGACCGGATTCTTCTTGCGGTAGACCAGGCCCTTTTCCCACATCTTCTCAAAGATCCACTGGCCCCAGCGGTAATAATCGGGGCTGCAGGTCTTGACCATGCGATCCAGATCGTAGGAGAAGCCCATGCGCTTCATCGTGGCGAGCGCCTGGTCCATGTTCTTATACGTCCAGGCGGCAGCCTGCGTGTTGTGCTTGATGGCGGCGTTCTCGGCAGGCAGGCCAAAGGCGTCAAAGCCGATGGGGTGCAGCACGTCGTAGCCGCGCATGCGGGCCTGACGGGCCATGGCATCGCCGATGGTATAGTTGCGCGCGTGGCCCATGTGCAGGTCGCCCGACGGATACGGGAACATCTCGAGCACATACTTCTTGGGCTTGCTCTCGTCGGTGTCGACGGCAAAGAGGTTGGAGTCCTCCCAGGCCTTCATCCACTTGGACTCAATGGCCTGCGCGTCGTAGGCAGGGATCTCGTCCTTATGATCTGTGCAATCGCACATATCAGCTCCTTTAATCTTAGCTGGGGTCGGGCGGCTTGGCTTTATTCGCTACTGCGGACAGTCCTGCGCAAGACGAAGAGCACATTAAGTGCTCTTCTTTGCGTGCGGAACTTGTAGCGAACAAAGCCAAGCCGCCCGACCCTAAGGTTAACTTGACTGATGATAGCAAATACGACAAGCGAGATGCCTGCGACTTGCGGGCATCTCGCTTTATCTAAATAACGTGGTTGAAACTCAACCTTTATGTGAGACTCTTACCTTATCGATAAGATACGGACTGCTGAGAATCCTTCACGACTACATCGTGGGCGCCGCCTTCGACGATCGAGGTCGAGCTCACCAGGGTCAGGCGTGCCTTTTCCTGGAGCTCGGGGATCGAGAGGGCGCCGCAGTTGCACATCGTGGACTTAACCTTGTAGAGCGTGCCGCCCACGCCGTCCTTGAGGGATCCGGCGTACGGGACGTAGGAGTCGACGCCCTCGACGAAGCTGAGCTTCGCGGCGCCGCCCAGGTCGTAGCGCTGCCAATTGCGAGCACGCGCAGAACCCTCGCCCCAGTACCCCTTCATGTACTGGCCGTTGACGTTGACGCGCTCAGTCGGGCTCTCGTCAAAGCGGGCGAAGTAACGGCCCAGCATCATAAAGTCGGCACCCATGGCAAGGGCAAGCGTCATGTGGTAGTCGTAGACGATACCGCCGTCGGAGCACACGGGCACGTAGACGCCGGTCTCCTCGTAGTACTCGTCACGGGCGCGGCAGACGTCGATCAGCGCGGTGGCCTGGCCACGACCGATGCCCTTGGTCTCGCGGGTGATGCAGATGGAACCGCCGCCGATACCGACCTTGATGAAGTCGGCACCGCAGTCGGCCAGGAAGCGGAAGCCCTCGGCGTCGACAACGTTACCGGCACCGACCTTGACGTCCTCGCCGTAGTTGGCGCGGATCCACTCGATGGTGCGCTTCTGCCACTCGCTGAAGCCCTCGGAGGAGTCGATGCACAGGACATCGGCACCGGCCTCGATGAGCAGCGGCACGCGCTCGGCATAGTCGCGGGTGTTGATACCGGCGCCGACCATGTAGCGCTTGTCGTTATCGAGCAGCTCGTTGGGGTTAGTCTTGTGACTGTCGTAGTCCTTGCGGAACACAATGCCCATGAGGTGATCGTTATCGTCGACGATGGGCAGGGCGTTGAGCTTGTTGTCCCAGATAACGTCGTTGGCAACCTTGAGGCTGATGTTCTTGTCACCCACGATGAGCTGCTCACGCGGGGTCATGAACTCGGAGACCTTCGTCTGGTGGTCATCGCGACTGGGGCGATAGTCACGGCTGGTGACGATGCCCAGGAGCTTACCCTTGGGAGTGCCGTCGTCAGTAACCGGCATGGTGGAGTGACCGGTCTTCTCCTTGAGCTCGATGACCTGCTCCATGGTCATGTCGGGGGTCAGCGTGGAATCGGACTGAACGAAACCGGCCTTGTGATCCTTGACGGCCTTGACCATAGCGGCCTCGGACTCGGCGCTCTGGGAACCGTAAATGAAGGACAGGCCACCCTCGGTAGCGAGCGCGACACCCATGTCGACACCCGAGACGGACTGCATGATGGCGGAAACCATGGGAATGTTCAGGGTGATTGCCGGCTTCTCACCGCGCTTAAAGCGGGTCAGCGGCGTCTTAAGAGAGACGTTGTTGGGGATGCACTGCGAGGACGAATAACCAGGGACCAGCAGATACTCCGAAAACGTGTGGGACTCACCGGGAAAGAACGTAGCCATGTTTCTCCTTTTTCCATGCGACCGGTCGGCTGCAGGCCTCGTAGGACCCAGCCCAACCTTGGGCGCCCAATACTGGGGAAGTATCTTAACGCACTTTGACTGCTACAATGCATGATTTAAGAAGAGCACACGAGGGTTTGACGCAGGCTTTGCGTTTGCCCAGCAAACACTTTAGCGGGGAGACGTGGAGCGTATGGAGTACAAGACGACGGCAAAGTTGGTCATTCAAGCGTGTGACAAAGATCTGCCGGGCGTGTTTGGTCATGGCTGCGTCCTGCTGCTGCAGGGTATTGCCCGCGAGCACTCGCTCAATCGCGCCGCCAAGAGCATGGGCATGGCGTATTCCAAGGCCTGGCGCATCGTGAACGAGGCCGAAGGCCAGCTGGGCTGCAAACTCATCGAGCGCGACGGAGCCCGCGGATCCACGCTCACCCCCGCCGGCGAGCGAGCCATCGAAGTCTACGAAACCCTGCAGGCAGAAATCAACGACATCATCGCCTCCAAAGCCAGCGGCCTCATCGCCAGCATCAACCAAAGTAGCTAATTTGGGACGGGGCTTTTTTAGCTACACAACCCCTTCTCATAAGTTGCGGTGAAATAGGGACTGTTTATGCTGTTAAAGCCGTAAATCAATCCATATTTCACCGCAACTTATTAAATCATCTTAGGGCGTTATCGAGATTAGCAGCTACGACTAGGGGGTTGTCGGTGCCGGCGAAGAGGCGGATGGTGCTCCCCTGCTTGCCGCGTGGGGCCGAAAGGCGAGTCGTCGCGCCGCCGGCGGGCGATGCGCGGAACTCCCCCGGCAAAGCGTCGAACAGCTCACCTGTACTACGCTCGATAAGGTCAAACTCAACTGCCGGACCAAAGCCGTGCTCGAGGATTCCCGTTGCAACCGCATGGTCGGGATGCGAGTTCAGTCCGGGATAGCGCACGTCGCGCACCATCTCATTGGCAGCCAAATACTCGGCCAGTGCACGTGCGCGGTCGAAGTGAGCCTGCATGCGGGCGTCGAGCGAGTCCAGCCCGCGCTCCAATACACCGGCCTCGTCAGCAGGCAAATCAAGCTTGGCCAAGCCACAGTCCTCAAGCAGGGCATGCGCGCACTCAGCCGCGGCATCCACGCGATGGCGCTTGAGCTGCGAGCGCGCGACCGATACGGCAACCAACTTGCGCGGAGCCTCACCGGCGCACACGCGGTCGAGCGCTTCGAGGGACAGCACAGCACCCAAACGCAGCGGATCGCAGCCAACGATGGAAGCCACGGTGTTATCCACCACGAGCAGCGCACGTGCCTCGCGAGCCGCGCGACCCAGAGCGCGGAGATCGGGCACGCGAAGACCAAACCCGCCGATGGAGTTGACGAACCACCAAAGGTGCGGCACCTCGGCATCAAACGAAGCATCAAAGCCCTCAGACGCGGCGGTAAACGCCGCAACCGACGGCTCTTCCACGAGCACAACGTCGCAGGTATCAAAGCCTCGTGCAAACGCTTCGGCAAAGTCATCGGCAAACGCAACCAGGCGATCGCCGGGACGTACAATCCCCAACAGAAGCAGCGCCGCCGGCACATGCGAGGCCGCAACAAGACGCGACTCACGCGCACTGGACCCCAAAGCCCAGGCCTCTTCTAGCTGTTGCACATCCACACGGCACCGCCCCTTCATAAACAAAAAACCACGATGCGGATGTTTCCCGCATCGTGGGCAACGGCTGCAGTATAGCGCCGATATGCGACGAATCGCCTAGATGTTGAGCGCGTGATAGGTCACGTTCGCGCCCGGAGCGTCAACGGTCACGCCATAGGCCTCGGGATAGATGCGCGTCGAAAACACGAGCGCACCATCGTTCACAAACACCTCGACCGACGAGACATCGCCAACAATGCACACGTTACGAACCTCGTCGACGGACTCCCAGCGCACAGTACGACCGCAGCCGGCAGAAGCGCGGCCCTCATCGGTAAATCGCATCTCAAAGCGCGAGGGCAGTTCATCACCAGCGGGCACAAACGCCAGTTTCAGCTCGCCATCAACGGTCGCGTTAAACGCGCCATCGACACCGTTGGCAACAACGTCAAAGCAGGTATCGCCGGCAACCTCCAACGAGCCATCCCCCACATGCACCGAAACATAATGGCGCCCGATCTCGCGCGCCGGCTGCTGCAGCACCACGCCGTCGGCACCGGCTGTAAGCTCGCGCGGCACCGTCATGCAGTGCTGCCAGCCGCACGCCACGGTGGGCGCGTTGCCATAGGTCGGCTCATCGGGCATGCCCATCCAGCCAATCAGAATGTGGCGACCGTCCTCGGTCGTGAACTCCTGCGGAGCATAGAAGTCAAAACCGGCGTCCCACAGGCGGAACTCGCCCAGCTCATAAGCGTCATTGCCACCCGTAATGTCGCCCGTTACAGGCATGTAGCCCGCTGCATACACATTGCCGCGGTCCCAACGACCGCCCTCGAGCCCCTGGGGCGAGAAGGACAGCCACTTCGCCGGCACACCACCATCCGCCTCAAGCTCAAGGTATCCCGGGCACTCCCACATAAAGCCAAAACGCTCGGACGTAGACACGCGGCTCTCGAGCTCCCAACTCAGCATATCGGCCGAGCCATACACCAGGATCTCGCCCACATCGCGCCCGGCACCTTCGCCGTGCATCGCACAAAAACGGCTCTCGACATGCGGCCCGTCCACGCGACGACGCGCGCCCAGCACCATGTGGTAACGCCCATCATCATCGCGCCACACCTTGGGATCACGCACGTGGCAGGTCAGATCGTCGGGATAATCCTCGGACGCCAGCACCACGCGCTTTTGGCTGAACCCCCGACCGGCAAGGCCATCAACGCTCTCCACATAGACGGTATCGGCGCGGCGGCCAGTATTGACGTAGTCGTACGTGCCGTCTGCATCGGAGAGTTTAACGTTGCCTGTGTACAGTACGCGAATGCGGCCGTCCTCGGCAAGCGCGGAGCCCGAATACACGCCATGGCAATCGAACGGCTCGTCGGGCAGCAGCGGGGCGCCAACATATTCCCAGTTCATAAGGTCGCGGCTTGTGGCATGGCCCCACATCTTTACGCCGCCGTTCACATCAAACGGGGCATACTGGAAGTACGCGTGGAACACGCCGCCCGCTTGGCAAAGACCGTTGGGGTCGTTGAGCCAACCCGCCGGCGGCATAATATGGAAGTGCTGGCCATACGCACCATGACCGCACTCAGAGGCAGCGATGTCAACAGCAGCAACCAGCTTTGCAAGGTCGCGACCAAGCGCATTAGACATATCAAAGTCCTAACGGATCGAAAGTTACAAGGCACCAGAGATCGGCGCCAGATGCTGGAAACACCCGCGAGCATACAGCCCGCGGGCATTCCCTTAATCAAAAGCTCTTAGGCCTGCTCGGAAGCCTTGGGCTCGTCCTTGTACAGGACAAACGAGACGGCAAAGGAAACCAGCGCGGCGACCGCAAACATGATCGCGTACTGTACGGGCTGGGCCAGGCACAGCAAGATACCGAAGATACCGGTAACGCCTGTGCCGGAAGCGGCGAGCGAAGTGAGCGCGCAGACCAGGGCACCGCAACCGCCGCCGATGCAGCCGGCGATGAAGGGCTTAAAGAAGCGCAGGTTCACACCAAAGATGGCCGGCTCGGTAATGCCCATGAAGGCGGACAGAGCCGAAGGAAGCGCCAGACCCTTGATCTTGGCATCGCGGGTCTTAAAGGCAACGGCGAGCGCGGCGCCACCCTGGGCGATGTTGGCAGCGCTGGCGATGGGCAGCCAGTAGGTCACACCGTACTGGGCGAGCTGGCCCAGGTCGATGGCGGTGTACATCTGGTGGATACCGGTAACGACCGTGGGGGCATAGAACAGGCCGACGATAAAGGAACCGATACCGAAGGGCAGGGTCAGCAGGGTCTGGATCAGACCGAGAATGGCGTTCTCGGCCCACACGAAGATGGGGCCGACGGCAACGAGCGTCACGAGCACGGTCACGAACACCGAGACGAGCGGGGTTACAAAGAGGTCGAACATCTCGGGAACGATCTTGTGCAGGCGCTTCTCGAGGAAGGCCAGAATGGCGCAGGCGATGACGATGGGGATCACATGGCCCTGATAGCCGACCCACTCAAAGCTGTACACGCCAGGAATGACGGTGACCATGGTCTGAACGCCCTCGGAGGCAACCGTGTAAGCGCTCTGCAGCGAGGAGTTGATGAACGCACCGCCGACGACAGCGCCCAGATACGGGTTGGCGCCAAAGGCCTTAGCGGCGGAGTAGCCGATCAGGATCTGCAGAATGCCAAAGGACGTGCCCGAGACCAGGTCGGCAATCTTGTAGATAAAGTTATTGGTGTCGAGCGCGATAAAGTCGTTGGAGGCCATAAAGTTGAGGGCGCTCATAATGCCCAGCAGCAAGCCCGAAGCCACGATGGCGGGGATGATGGGGACAAAGACATCGCCGAGCACCTTAATGGCACGCATAAAGATGTTCTGCTGCTGAGCCGCGGCCTCCTTGACCTCGGCCTTGGTGGCAGCCTCGACGCCGCTGAGCGCGATGAACTCTTCGTAGACCTTGTTGACGGTGCCGGTACCAAAAATAATCTGGAGCTGGCTCTGGGCCTCAAAGACGCCCTTGGCGCCGTCGATATTCTCGAGGGCCTCCTTGTCGACCTTGGCGTTATCGGCAATAACCAGGCGCAGACGCGTGGCGCAGTGTGCGGCCGAAACAACGTTGCCGGCGCCACCGATGTTGTCGAGCACCTCTTGGGCTGATTTGCGGTAGTCCATGACTTCCCTTTCCTCAAACGGGCGCACGTGCACCCGGCCATCTTTGACACTTACACTGTAATCGTTTTCAGTTTCATATGTCTGTAATCGTTTTCATAGTAGGGTGAACGGTAGGAAATAGCGGGCGAATGGTAGTTTTGAGACAAACATAAGGGCTCAGAGGCAGGCAGACGTGCCCAAAATCTAGACATTCATAAGCTGATGGCCGAGTTTGAGCGTCTTTAGACCGCTCTCCCCCTCCACGCCATCGAGCGTGTTGAGCAACATGTTGGTCGCCTCGACGCCACTGGTCAGGTAGCCATAGTGCACGGTGGGAATACCGCCCGTCAGCGCGCGCAAAAACGCGTTGTCGCCAAAACCGCTTACGCGATGCATGCCCTCGCCCACGCCGCGAACCTCATCGATGGCACGAAGCGCGCCCGCCGCCATGGTATCGGTCGCGCACGCGATAAACGAAACATCGGGAGCGACGGAAAGCAGTTCACGTGCTGCACCATAGCCTGAGTCGAGCGTAAACGAGCCCAGGCGAATCAAGGCGGCATCGAGCGGGTTACCCGCGGCGCGCAAGCCGGCCTCAAAACCGCGACGGCGGTCATAACCGGCCGCGCGGTCCTCTTCGGTAACTCCAATGTAGGCGATCTTGCCGTCCACGCGGCCCGCAAGCGCATGGCCCAGCTCAAAGGCAGCCTCGTAATCGTCGTGATAGACGCACGCCACGCCCTCGACATGTTGGCCGATCAGCACGATGGGCACGCGGCACGACTCAATCGCCCGACGGTGCTCGTCAGTAATCATAGTAGCCACCAGCACAATGCCATCGACCGGATGGTTTTGGAATAAATCGAGGTATTCGAGCTCGCGATCGGGGGCGTTGTCGGTGTTGGCAAGCAGCATCTGGTAGCCACGGCGACCGAGCACCTGCCCGATGCCCGCCGTAATGCGGCTCACGGATTCCGAGTTGATCTTAGGCACGATGACGCCGATGAGCTTGGTGGAACCGGTTCGCAGCGCGCGAGCCTGGCTGGATCGCACGTATCCGGTCAGCTCGATTGCCTGCTTAATGCGCTCGGCCTTGTCCGCCGAGATATATCCACCGTTGAGGTAGCGCGAGACGGCGGCGCTCGAAACGCCCGCCAGCTCGGCCACATCTTTCATCTTTACCACGAGCACCCCTGTCATTGAAATCGCTTTCACCATGATACCCGTGCGAGCGACCGCATGACGTAGTGATTGCATGATAGAGAAACGCGTGGAAACTAATGAGTCACTTGAGACACGTCGAGTGATAATCACTTCGCGGCCAGTTTTACCAGACGAGAATCACCCTGGCTGCATAATCGAAGAATACGCCCATGCAAAGATTGACCTGAGCAGAGCCTCGCGGACGTTTCCTAGAAGGCCTCGATGCCGAGCCTCGATGAAGCGCAGGACGGCCTCATGCCGGAGTTGCCGCATCAAGCATAGCCAACGAAGCGCGGGCGGGACGCCGCCAATGACCAACGCCCTAACAGTCAGTTACTCCTCCCCCTCCCCAACATTCCCCAGAAAGTTCGCTGTTGTTGACTGGGGTTCCCGTAAAAGAACCCCCAACAAAACATGTGCGGAGTGCTGGCCTGGAGCTGCCTCCGGGCCCTATTGGCTGCCCACCGAGAGGCTCAGCCATGAAATGGCCCCTTTACTACCAGCTCTGCGCGATTCGCGCACGTCCAACTTGGGTAATGTCGAGAAAGTTGGTGTAGCGCCCGATCCGAAGTGAGTCGGCCCGGCGTCCTGGAATCTGGAATACGGTTGATATCCTATGCCGCCTCG
>NZ_CYYP01000007.1:95834-113299 GCF_001405375.1 Collinsella aerofaciens | reverse complement strand
GCACGCCCCGCGGCTGATCCGGTCCGACCGGGCCGCGCGGCAAGGAGATATATTGCCAGACCGGAGGGGCCCCGTGGGCGGGAATCTGGGCGTACATATTTCCTACACAATTTGAGATCCGACTAACGTTTGCCAGCCGTTAACTACCGCTCGCCGAGCATCTCTTTATATCAGGCAGTCTCATGGTTAAAGCGGATACGTCCCCCTAGCTAAAGCACAGCCAGCATCGAGCAACTCGTCACGTTCTTCCACCGAGAACCCCTCGGCGTAGACGCGCACCACTGGTTCGGTCCCGCTAGGACGGACCAGCAGCCACGTGTCATCCTCGAATGCCAGACGCAAGCCATCCATATGACTAACGTTTTGCGGCACCTTGCCACAAATCGACTTGGGGTTTACGCCCGGTAGCAGGGTTCGTAACGTTTCGGCATCTTCGGCCTCAAGGCGCAAATCGCGTCGACCGTAACTCGTCTTACCAAAACTATCCTCGAGTTGGTCGACCAGAACGCCTAAAGGCGCGTCCGTCTTTGCCATAAGCTCACACAGAATCAGACAGGCGAGGATTCCATCGCGCTCGGGCATATGCGCGGCGATGCCGATACCACCGGCTTCTTCACCGCCCATGAGAACGCCGCCCTTCTTCATCTCTGCCGCTATATATTTGAAACCGACTGGTTTGACGGTCACGCGGCAGCCAAGCGCCTCGGCAATGCGACGTACGAGCGTCGAGCACGAAAGATTGACGACGACGCGCCCCTCCAAATTACGAAATTGAACCAAGTCGCCCAAAACGAGCGCCATGATCTGATGCGGATGTATATATCTGCCGCGCTCGTCAACCGCGCCGATACGGTCGGCGTCGCCGTCGGTCACCAGGCCAGCGCAAGCACCGTCATCGATAACCGTGCGCTCGCAAGCGTCCACCCACGGCTCAACGGGGTCGGGGCAGATATCTTCTTGGTCAGACGCCTGCCCGGCGTGAATCTCGTGCACCTCAACGCCAAGCTCGCGCAGCAAGTCGGCTAGATAGCCTTGAGCTGCGCCGCCCATGGGATCGACAACCACGCGCAGGTGCGCGGCGCGAATGGCTTCGGCATCGACAAACGATGCCACCGCCTGCATATAGTCAGGAATGATATCCGCGGTGCGATATTGCCCCTCGATCCCCATTGGCTCGGGAGCCATGGTCTCTTCGAGCTCTTCGATGACATCCTGGTTGGCAGTCGAGCCGTCACCCATGCGAATCTTGAGGCACAGATAACCCTGCGGATGATGGGATCCCGTCACCATGAGCGCGCCGCACGCCTCACCGTCATAAGCCGCCGCCCACGTAAGGGCAGGGGTCGGAACAGGTCGCGAAGCGAGCACGGCGTCTAGCCCGTGCGCTGCCAGCACACCCGCCGCAAGCTCAGCGAACTCGCGCGCCAGGGGCCGGGTGTCGAACCCTATATATACCGTTTTGCCCGGATTGGTCTTTTGCCACAACTCACCGACGGCATCGGCGATACGGGCAACGTTATCGGCAGTGAAGTCCTCATCGACGCGAGCGCGCCAACCGTCAGTTCCAAAATGAATTATCGCGCACACGCGCAGACACCTCACAGTATTTGGATCATCGTACGCATGAGGTATACCCGCGGCACGCATTCGGCAACCTGCCGGCACCAGCTTTCACCATTTGGGCAAATGCTGCCGAGGACATGCAAGCGATAAAAAAACCGCCCCGTATGGAGCGGTTTTGCCCTTTATATATCGAGCGCCTCGGCCATCGCGGCCGTAGTGATTGCCGTGGTTCCACAGCAACTGCCCACCATTGCGGCGCCGGCATGCCTCCATTCGATGCATGCGCGCGCGAAAGCTTCGGGATTCTCGTGCCATACGGGGCCATCCTGAGTCTGGACCGGATCGCCCACGTTGGGACGCACCGTGACGGGAGTAGTCGCCGATGCAACCATCCTGGGCACCGCCGCGTTCGCGGCCGCAAGCGAACAGCAATTAACACCAACCGAGTTTGCGCCGTGTTTTTCGGCGTACAAAACGGCTGCCTCGATGTTGAGGCCATCGCCCAACAGGTCACCTTTATCGTCAACGACAAAACTCACCAGAACAGGCATGCCGTCGGCGGCATCTCGGGCGCCGGCAAGCATGGGCTGCAAATTACGGATAGACGTCACCGTCTCGATCAGTAGACCGTCAACACCAGCATTGAGCAAGGCGTGCGCCTGTTCGCGCGCAATGCCTCGGATTTCACGATACTCGGCAGAATCCTCGGCAAACCACTCAATACCGATCGGGCCCATCGAGCCCAGCAGCAGTTGAGGGTGCGCCTGGCGGGCATCGTCGACGGCCCCGCGATTGACCTCCGCCACGGACGGCGCAATCTGGTCGTGCTTGAGGGCATAGCTTGATGCCTGAAAGGTGTTGGTAATGAGCACCTGCGCGCCGGCGGCAACATACAGGCGATGGATACGAGAAACGGTCTGCGGCTCTGCCAGATTCCAAAACGCCGGTGGAATGTCGGCGGCATCGTACTCGCTCAACAGAACACTGCCCATGGGGCCCTGCGCCAACAAGGTCTCGCTCGACAAGCGGCGCGTAAGCTCCTCGGCACCAAAGCGGTTGTAATAACTCGTATCCATATATGTGTTTCGCTATCCCTCGACGCTGATTCCCTGCTTTTCGAGATAGGCGAGCCAGCGGCTCATCGTGTCCTCGGATAGCGCATGCTCCATCATGCAGGCCTCGGAATCGGCTCGCTCAAATTCGACACCGAGCTCCTGAACCAAAAACGTGCGGATGAGGCGATGACGGTACCAGATAGCCGTGCCGACCTCGCGGCCGCGATCGGTCAGGATTACCTTGCCATAGTGCGATTGCTCGACAAGCTCGGATGCCTTGAGCGCAGAAACCGCTTTATTGACCGATGCCTTGGAGACGCCAAGGCGCTGCGCGATGTCGACCGATCGCACGCCGTTGGTTTCCCCCTCTTCGCTTTCAATGCGAACCATGCACTCCAAGTAGTCTTCGTTCGCCACCGTCAGATGTAGTTCGCGCGAGCTATTTGTCGTATCCATGATCTTCCGTCCCTTCTGCATTCAATGGCTGATTCTACCCCATCCAAGCGTCGTGGTATGCCGTGGCATACCGTGCTAGAGTTCTTGTTGCACACGACGACCAAGATTGGAGCGGTCTTTATGGAAAACACCACCACAAGCCCCGATGTCCTCGAGCGCTTTTTGCGCTACGTCCAGATCAACACGCAGTCCGAGGATGCAAACTGCGACCAGGTACCCTCGAGCGCCGTTCAGTTTGACCTTGCCAACGTGCTGGCTGAAGAGCTGCGCGAGCTTGGTGCGGAAGATGCCCACGTGACCGAGCACGCCTATGTCTGCGCGCATATCCCCGCAAGTGTGGGCGCTGAGGACAAGCCCGCCCTGGGCCTGATCGCCCATCTCGACACCACCGAAGTTGCACCGGGCGCCGGCGTGAAGCCGCACATCGTACACTACGAAGGCGGCGACCTGGTCTGCGGCACTGTTGACGGTAAGCCCGTTGCCATGAGTACCGCCAAGCTTCCCGCCCTGAATGACCTCGCGAGTGAGGACCTGGTCTGTAGCGATGGCTCCACGCTGCTGGGCGCAGACGACAAGGCGGGCGTCGCCGAGATCATGTCGCTTGTCGCGCGTATCGCTCAGGACCCTTCTCTGCCCCATCCCGCACTCGGCATTTGCTTCTGCCCTGACGAGGAGATCGGCCACGGAGCCGAGCTGTTGGATATCGATGCCTTTGGCTGCAAGTACGCCTACACGGTCGACGGCGGCCCCATCGGCGAGCTGGAGTGGGAGTGCTTTAACGCCGCCGAGGCGACCGTCCGCTTTGAGGGCCAGTCCATCCACCCGGGCGACGCTAAGGGCCGTATGGTCAACGCAGGCAATCTGTTCTGCGACTTCAACGCGTTGCTCCCCTACGTACAGCGCCCGGAGTATACGGAAGGCTACGAGGGCTTTTATCACCTTGAGGGTGTATCTGCGACCGTCGATCACGCCACAGCGCGCTATATCGTCCGCGACCATGACGCCGCCAAGTTCCAGCAGAAACTCGACCTTATTGATGCCGCCGCCTCGATGCTCAACCAGCGTCTGGGTGAGGAGCGCGTGACGGTCGAGATTAAGCAGCAGTATCGAAATATGGCCGAGATCGTTCGTGACTATCCCGAGCTTATTGATGTTGCCAAGGAAGCCTACCTTGCCTGCGGCGTTGAGCCCCAAGTGCTGCCGATTCGTGGCGGCACCGACGGCGCCCAGCTGTCGTTCCGCGGTCTGCCCTGCCCCAACCTTTCCACCGGCGGCTATTGCTACCACGGCGTCAACGAGTTCGTCCCGGTCAGCTCGCTCGTCAAGATGACCGACGTCCTGCAGGAGCTCGTCGCCCGCTTTGCATAAGCCTGGCTGCATAAGCCCAAAAGACGAATCGCCCCGTCCTCAACCGAGAACGGGGCGATTTTTTTGCTGCAACGAGAACAGGTTGACGCACGCCAGCCTCTTAACGCAAGGAGTGTCCCAAACTGCCGGCACATAAGAAACGTCCCCAAGTGCCAAGTGCATCAAGAGCGTCCCCTTTGACCAGTCGTTTAAGAACGTCCCCAATGACTAACGTCGCAGGTTGAGGACGGGCAGCGAGCGGGTCGCATTTGAGACAAGGTGACGTGAAACGAAAGGGCGCTGACCTTCTGGTCGCGCCCTTGAAGTTGAACGTCAGATTGTCCAAATGCGGCCCGCGCAGCGTCAAGCGGTTACGCGGTTTGGTAAAACCGCGTAACTTAGTAGTTGGCTTCGTAGCCGTTGCCGTCGCCGGTGGGCTCTTCGTAGTAGTCCGAATCGCTCGAATCGCTTGAGTCATCGGAATCGTCAGAGCTGACCGATGAGGTTGCGGTACCGTTTGCGTAGTCGTCAGACGTGTTGTTGTTCAGGTCGCCGATCGTAGAGCTGGAACCGTCGGAAAGACCCATGGTGTTGGGACCCTTGGGATCCTTGCCGGCATCGACGCGCTCCATCATTTCCTTGAGCTCGTCCTCGTAGACAAAGACGTAGCTCACACCGTCGATCATGGTGCTGTCGTCGGCGTACGAGGGCAGGTTGGCCGAGTAGATACCGTCGACATCCATACCGCGCATGGCGTTGACCGTAGCCACGATATCCTGAACGCTCATATCGGTTACAAGCATATCGGACAGCGAATTAACCAGGCCAAAGATCTTCGTGGCATCGAAGTTATTGAGAATCTGGTTGGCAAGGGCGCCAAGCACCTGACGCTGGTGGCGCATGCGCGTGTAATCGCCGTCGGCATAGGTGTAGCGGCAGCGGGCATAGGTAAGGGCGGTGGCACCGTCCATATGCTGCTGGCCAGCGGTAATCTTAATATCCAGGTGCTCGGGGTCGTCAACATCATCGGTTGCGTTAATGTCGATACCGCCAACCGAATCAATCAGCGCCTGCATACCGTCGAAGCTGACCTCGGCATAGTGGGAAATCTGAACACCGCACAGCTCGTTGACCGCCTCGACCATGGCCTCGGCGCCGCCAACGGTATGGCAGGCGTTGATCTTCATGGTCTCGCCCTTGTACTCGACCTTGGTGTCGCGCGGAACGGAAATGAGCGTCGCCTGCTTTTGCGTGGGGTCGATGCGTGCCAGGATAATCGAGTCGGCACGATACGTATCCTCGCCCGGACGGCCGTCGGTGCCAAGAAGCAGCACGTAGAACGGATCCTTTGCCTCATCGGTGTCAACCAGAACCCGACGCAGATTATCGGTAATGACATTAGAATCGCCGAGCTTGCCCATAATGGTGGCAAACCACAGGCCGGCAGCGGTAGTGGCACTCAGCAGCACACCAAGCACGACAATGAGCGCGACGTGACGAATCGTGTGGCTACGACGACGTTGACGAGCGCGCTCGGAATAGCGAGCCACGTTATCGCGACTGTAGATCTTGGCCTGCGCACCAGTTGAGGGTCTTCGGGCGGTGGTATCCGCGAGGGGCTTTTTATTAAACATAGGCAACCTGTATTAGTAGATGACGGGATCGGGGACGGAAGCATGCTCGACATGCGCGCCGAGCGCCTGCAGCTTTTCGACAAACTGCTCGTAGCCGCGCTTGATGTGATGGATGGCCGAAACCTCGGTCGTCCCGTCGGCGATCAAGCCCGCTACGACGAGGGCCGCTCCGCCACGCAGATCGGGCGAGGTAACCTGTGCACCCGAGAAGCCCTTAACGCCATGAATCATGGCATGATGGCTCTCGATACGAATGTCGGCACCCATGCGCACCAGCTCAGAGGCAAACATAAAGCGATTCTCGAAGATGTTCTCGGTAATAACGGAACTGCCGTCGGCAAGGGCGGAGAGCACCATAATCTGCGCCTGCATGTCCGTCGGGAAGCCGGGGAACGGAAGCGTCTGGATGTCGACCGGCTTGATACGCTCGGCACGGTTTACATGGACGCCATCCTCGACGCGCTCGCAGTCGATACCCATGAGCTCCATCTTCTTGAGCACCATGCCCAAGTGAATGGGGCAAAAGCCCATGACATCGACACCGCGATCGTCGGCCATCAACGCACCGGCAACGATAAAGGTACCGGCCTCGATGCGGTCGCCCACTACGCGATGGGTAACAGGATGCAGCTCTTCCACGCCCTCGATGGTCACGACGGGCGTACCCGCGCCGACAATCTTGGCGCCCATCTCGTTGAGCATGTTGGCGAGATCGACGATCTCGGGCTCGCGGGCGGCATTGTCGATAACCGTGGTGCCCTGCGCGCGCACGGATGCCATGATGAGGTTCTCGGTCGCACCGACGCTGGCGAACTCGAGCGTGACGGTGGTACCGCGCAGACCTTGGGGCGCATTAGCGTTGATGTAGCCGTGGGCGGTATCGAACTCAACGCCCAGGGCCTCAAGACCAAGAATGTGCATATCGATCTTGCGAGCACCCAGGTTGCAGCCGCCCGGCATGGCGATCTTGGCGCGATGGAAGCGACCCAGCAGGGGTCCCATCACGGCTGTGGAAGCACGCATCTTGGCAACGAGCTCGTAGGGGGCCTCCCAAGAATCGACCTGGGAGGTATCGATCTCGAGCGTGTGCTCGTCGAGAACATCGATCGTAGCGCCCATGCCCTTGAGCACCTTGCCCATCACGTGGACATCGGAAATATCGGGCACGTTCCGCAGCGTCGTCTTGCCCGGCGCCAGAAGCGTTGCCGCCATAAGTTTGAGCGCGGAGTTCTTAGCACCCGAAACAGGCACGGAACCTCCGATGGCGTGGCCACCCTCAACGCGGATAATATCCAAGGTCTACCCTTTCAAAAAGCATGCCCGGGGTGGCTGGGCCATCCCGGGCATGATGTGTTCGCAAATGGTCGAACGCTAAAGCGTTTGACTATTGGGCAAGCTTGAGCTTACACCATGCGATTTCATTATAGAGGTAGGCGCGGCGTGCATCATCCTCCGACAAATTACCCAGCTTCTCTTCAAAACCTTGAATATCAGCTTTAACCTTGTCGGCGTCGACGGTCGCCAAATCACAAGCGCGCTCGGCGAGGACGGTCACGACATCTTCCGCGACCTGGGCATAGCCGCCGGCCACGGCAAACGTGTGGTCGACAGTGCCCATGGCCTTATCGGAAACGCGAACGTAACCGCGGTCGATCGTGCAGATTTCGCTGGAGTGAGCAGGCAGAACGCCAAACTCGCCATCCGTAGACGGAATCGACACAAACGCAGCGTCACCCTCATAGGCGAGGCTCACGGGGCACACGATGCGGATACGCATAACCTACTTCTCCCCCATCTTGCGGGCGCGCTCGCGCACGTCCTCAATCGTGGAAGCATAGCGGAATGCCTGCTCGGGCAGGTCATCGGCCTTGCCGTCGACAATCTCGGCGAAGGAGCGGACGGTATCCTCGACGCGGACGTAGACACCGGGGTTGCCGGTGAACTTCTCGGCAACGTGGAAGGACTGCGAGAGGAACTGCTGAATCTTACGAGCACGGTTGACCGTAAGGCGCTGCTCCTCGGACAGCTCGTCCATACCCAGAATGGCGATGATGTCCTGAAGGTCGGAGTACTCCTGCAGGAGCTCCTGGACCTTGACGGCGACACGGTAGTGCTCCTCGCCAACGATCGAGGGATCGAGAGCGTCGGAGGAAGACGCAAGCGGGTCGATAGCCGGGAACAGGCCGAGCGACGAAATGCTACGCGAAAGGACCGTGGTAGCGTCGAGGTGGGTGAACGTCGTGGCAGGCGCCGGGTCGGTTAGGTCGTCTGCAGGGACGTAGACGGCCTGGACGGAGGTAATGGAGCCCGTCTTGGTCGAGGTAATGCGCTCCTGGAGGTCGCCCATCTCGGTAGCCAGCGTGGGCTGGTAACCGACGGCGGACGGCATACGGCCCAGAAGTGCGGAAACCTCGGAACCGGCCTGGGAGAAGCGGAAAATGTTATCAATGAACAGCAGAACGTCCTGGCCACGATCGCGGAAGTACTCAGCGGTGGTAAGGCCGGCCAGACCGATGCGCAGACGCGCTCCAGGCGGCTCGTTCATCTGACCGTAGACCAAGCAGGTCTTGTCGATAACGCCAGACTCGCTCATCTCGAGATAAAGGTCGGTACCCTCACGGGTACGCTCGCCGACGCCGGTGAACACCGAAGTGCCGCCATGCTCCTGGGCGAGGTTGTTGATGAGCTCCTGAATCAGAACGGTCTTGCCGACGCCGGCGCCGCCGAACAGGCCTGTCTTGCCGCCACGGATGTAGGGCTCAAGCAGGTCGACGGCCTTGATGCCGGTCTCGAAGATCTCGGTCTTGGTGGTGAGCTCGTCAAAACGAGGTGCCGCATGGTGGATGGGATAGAACTCCTCCACCTCGGGCATAGGCTTGCCGTCGACGGGCTTGCCCATGACGTTCCAAATGCGGCCGAGTGTCTTGGGGCCAACGGGCATCTTCATGGGCTCACCGGTATCGGTGGCAATGAGACCACGCTGCAGACCGTCGGTCGAGGACATGGCGACCGTGCGGACGACGCCGCCCGGAAGCTGGCTCTCAACCTCGAGGATCGTGCTCAGGTGACCGATCGGGGTCTCGGCCTCGACCGTGAGCGCGTTGTAGATCGGGGGCACCGCACCGTCAAACTTGACGTCGACGACAGGGCCGATGATACGCACGATGCGACCATCACCGGCAGTCGTCTTCTTGGTGGCTTCCTCGACCGCAAGCTTTACGGTGTTATTAGCCATTACTGTTCCTCCAATGCTGAGGCTCCGCCGACGATCTCGTTAATCTCGGTCGTGATCGAAGCCTGGCGCACGCGACTATACGTGCGGGTAAGGGTCGAGATGATCGCGGTGGCGTTTTCCGTCGCGGAGTGCATGGCCTTGCGGCGTGCACCCTGCTCGGCGGCCGCCGAATCGATCAGGGCCTGGTAGATGACCGTCAGGATATACGACGGTACAAGCTTGCCGAGAACATGCTCGGGAGAGGGCACGAACTCGAACGTGGACGAGATGCGCTTAGGGGCGTCGGTCTCGTTCTTACGCGGACCGTGGGCCATAGCGATCATCTCGGGATCGAGCGGTAGCAAGTGCTCGACGCGAAGCTCCTGATCCACGCGGTTCTTGGCGTGGTGGTAGACAAGCTCGACGCGGTCAAGCTCGCCGGCACGATACGCATCGCAGATATGAGAGGAAATCATGCGAGCCTGATTAAAATCTGGCTCGGAGGAATTGCCCTCAAAATGCATGACGACGTTTGCGCGGTCGCGGAAATACGTGGCCGGTTTGCGCCCACACGCGATGATCTCGCACTCGATGCCATCGTTCGCCCAAGAAGCGGCGAGCTTTTCGGCCGTGCGCTCCACCGTCGTATTGAAACCGCCGGCAAGGCCGCGGTCCGAGGCAATAACGACAATCAGGCCATGCTTGACGCTTTCATGCTTCTGCAGCATGGGATCGGTGCCCGAACAGGAGGCGTCGCCGGCGACCGTCAACATGACGTCGGTCAGCGCCTCCTTATAGGGCTCGGCCTGCTTGGAGCGATCGAGGGCACGACGGATCTTGGCCGTAGAGACCATTTCCATCGTGCGCGTGATCTGCTTGGTCGTGGTAACCGAGGAGATTCGCTTCTTAATGTCGCGAAGGTTGGCCATGGGGCTTAGTTCTCCTCTGATCCAGAAACATCCGAATGGTGCTTGGCCATGAACTGCTGCTTGAAGTCGCCGATGACGCGCAAGAGCTCAGCCTTGGTGTCATCATCGATCTTCTTGGCGCGAACCTTGTCGAGCAGCGAGCCAAAGCCATTGTCCATGTACTCGATGAGCTCGGCACGGAAAGGCAGCACGTCGGCGATCTCCAGGTCATCCAGGAAGCCCTCGTTGCCAGCGAACAGCGTAACGATCTGCTCGCCAACCTCAAACGGCTTGTAACGCGGCTGCTTCAGGAGCTCGGTCATGCGAGCACCGTGGGTCAGCTGCTTCTGAGTAGCCTCGTCGAGGTCGGAGCCGAACTGCGTAAAGCCAGCGAGCTCCTGATAGGAAGCGAGGTCCAGACGGAGGTTGCCGGCGACCTGCTTCATGGCCTTGGTCTGCGCATCGCCACCGACGCGGGACACGGAGATACCCACGTCGACTGCCGGGCGCTGACCCTGGAAGAAGAGCTCGGACTGCAGGTAGATCTGACCATCGGTAATGGAAATGACGTTGGTCGGAATGTAGGCCGAGACGTCGCCGTCCTGGGTCTCGATGATCGGCAGTGCCGTCATGGAGCCGTAACCGTTCTTCTTGGACATCTTGACGGCACGCTCGAGCAGACGAGAGTGCAGGTAGAAGATGTCGCCAGGATAGGCCTCGCGTCCGGGCGGACGATGCAGCGTCAGCGACATCTGACGGTAGGCCACAGCCTGCTTGGACAGGTCGTCGTAGATGACGAGCACGTGGCCGCCGGGGTTGGTCTCGCTGGCGGGCTTGCCGTCCTCGCCGTTGTACATGAAGAACTCGCCAATAGCGGCACCGGCCATAGGCGCGATGTACTGCATAGGGGCGGAATCGGCAGCAGTGGCCGAAACGATGATGGTGTAGTCGAGCGCACCGTGCTGAGCGAGGGTCTCACGGATGTTGGCAACCGTGGAGGCCTTCTGGCCGATGGCGACATAGATGCAGACCATGCCCTTGCCGCGCTGGTTGAGGATAGCGTCGATGGCGATGGCGGTCTTACCGGTCTTACGGTCGCCGATGATGAGCTCACGCTGACCACGGCCGATAGGCACCATGGAGTCGATGGCCAACAGGCCGGTCTGAACCGGCTCGCACACCGGGGTACGATCGATGACGCCGGGGGCCTTGAACTCGATGGGGCGACGGTGCGTGGCGACGATGTCGCCCAGGCCGTCGATGGGCTGGCCGAGCGGATTGACGACGCGACCGAGCATGGCACGGCTCACGGGGATATCCATAATGCGGCCAGTGGTGCGGCACTCGTCGCCTTCCTTGATGGAGTCGACGGCACCGAACAGAACGGCGCCGACCTCGTCACGGTCAAGGTTCTGGGCAAGGCCGAAGACGGTCTCACCGGTATCGGAGCTCTTGAACTCCAGAAGCTCGCCTGCCATGGCGCTCTTAAGGCCGGAGACGCGCGCGATGCCGTCGCCTACCTCGTCGACCGTTGAAACCTCATGCGTATCGACCGTCGCGGAGAGGCTCGTGAGCTGCTCCTGCAGTTTCTTGGCGATATCCTGGGCATTGAGGGTTTCGGACATTAGGCTTCACCTCCGTACGAATTAGCAGAGTTTGCGAGGGTCTCCTGCGCGATGCGCAGCTGCGTCTTGACGGAAATGTCACGACGCTCGCCGCGGGCCTCGAGCACCAGGCCGCCCACGATAGACGGGTCGACCTGCTCGATAAGGAATACCTTGCGGCCGAAGTCCTGCTCGCATTTCTTAGTGATGGTTTGACGCAGCTCGTCGTCGAGCGGGATCGCCGTGGTGACGGTCACGCCCACTACATCCTCGTCTTCCTCGGCAACATACTTAAAGGCAGCTGCCACCTTGGGAAGCAGGTCGAGCTGGTCGCGCTTGGACATGGTGTCGAGCACGGCGATGATCTCGGGGCTGGCAGAAGCCAGGCGCTCGATCATCTCGAGGTCCTCGAACACATGGTTCTCGGCCTTGGCGGCTTCCAAAAGGGAGCGCGCATAGGTCTCGAGCACCTTGTCCTGATAGCGGCTAGTCGGCATTCAGGCTACCTGCTTCCTGGATGTAGCGCTCGATGAGCTTCTTCTGCTCGGACTCGTCCTCGAGTGCCTCGCCCACGATCTTGGTGGCGACGGCAACGGACAGGTCGGCGATGGAGCTCGCGGCACCGGCGTAGATGGACTTGCGCTCGTCCTCGACGGTCGTATGGGCCTTGGCGATGATCTCCTCGGCCTCCTTGTGAGCAGCCTCGATGATACGGGCGCGCTCGGACTCGGCGTCCTTACGGGCCTCGAGAACGATGTCGGCAGCCTGGCGACGGGCGTCGGTGACGATCGAGTCGGACTCAGCGCGCTTGGCGATGGCCTCCTGCTTGGTCTTCTCGGCCTCGTCGAGGCTCTCCTCGATCTTCTTGCCGCGCTCCTCCATGGTTTTCATGATGCCCGGCAGGGCGACCTTGGCCAGCACGATCCAGATAATCAGGAAGGCGATAAGCGCCGGGATGAACTCCGCCATCTTAGGGATGAGGATGTCCGCACCGGCGGCGCCGTCCTCGGCGAACGCGGAAACCGGCATGAGCAGCGCGGCCGCGGACGCGGAGAGTGCGATCGCGCTCTTCTGGGATGAAAGATTCATACTTGACGCTCCGTGCTATTTAACGATCAGCGCGACAACGAAACCGATCAGAGCCAGAGCCTCGCCGAAGGCGGAGCCCATGATGAAGACGGTGAACACGCGGCCCTGGACCTCAGGCTGACGGGCCATAGCACCCGTAGCACCCAGAGCAGACAGGCCGATAGCAAGACCAGCGCCGATAACACCGAGACCGTAACCGATAACTCCCACGATTCCTCCTTTGTCGTGCGTGTCTTATTTCACGCAGGATAACCTTTTTATAACTGCCGGGCTCCATGGGTACGGGCACCGGCGGTTTAACGAATTGCCTTACCTTTAAGGCGCGAACGGAAGATTACTCCTCCTCCGCGACCTCCTCTGCTTCGGAGACATACACGGCGGTAAGGACCGTGAAAACGTAAGCCTGGATGGCGCCGACCACAAGCTCGATCGCGTAGATCAGGATGAGGATGGCAAGCCAGGCAAGCGAAGGCAGGGCGCCGACGGCGTGGGCCGCGGAAACCTGCTGAAGCAGCGGCTGCATGAACATGCTCGCCATGATGGCGAACGAACCCATGACCACGTGTCCTGCGAACATGTTGCAGAACAGACGGACGGCGAGCGTGATGAGGCGCAGGAAGGTCGAGAAGAGCTCGACGACCCACACGAGCACGTTCATCGGGAAGCTCACGCCCTGCGGGGCGAGGCTCTTGATGTAGCCGATAACGCCGTGAGCCTTGCATCCGTAGTAGATGAAGTACACGAAGGCGAAGATGGCGAGCGCGGCGGTGGAGCCGATTGCGCCGGTGCCGGGCTTCATTCCCGGGATCAGGCCGATCATGTTATTGATCAGGATGAACAGGAAAAGCGAGCACAGGAACGGGAAGTGCTTCTTCCAGTTCTCACCCACGACGCCCTTGCCGATATCGTTCTCGACGTACTCGATGATGTACTCGAAACCGTTGACGAAGAAGCCCTTGGGAACCAGGGTCTGCTTCTTCTTGAACACGGCCAGGACGATCAGGAGCACGATCGTGGAGACGATCAGCCAAAACGAGTACTGCGTGATGCCGCAGCTTAGATCGCCCACGACAGGGGTGGAGCTGAACTCGCTGACCAGATGATTAATCTCATCAGGCAGCTTTTCAAAAATTTCCACGACTTACCTTTCGACCTCATGAGGATCTCGCAGCGCCTTGGCGACACGAACCGTGCAGGCGGCCATAAAGGCCACGAAGCCGATCGCCTCGCCCAGGAGGAACATGCGAAATGCCTCTCCGAACAACACAAACACAACCAAGGTAAAGACGAGCAGGGCGATCGCCGAGACCGCCAGACTCACCATACCCTTGAGCATGTCCGCATTCTGCTTATCGTCAAGAACCGGCTTGAGCGTAAAGACAAAGGGAAGAAAGGCGACCGCGCCCGCGATGGCGCCTGCAACGATAGCGAGCAGATCGGCTATCTGAAACATTGGCGTCCTCACTTTCCTTTTTTAACGCCTCACAGAACAGTTCCCGCCAAACATTGGTGACTATTGTACGAGCCAATCGCTAAAGTACAACCGAAAAAGCATCGGTTAATACGCACCTGTTCGTTTTCTTAAGACCTTCTTTATGCCGCAGGTACGGTAATACGTTTTTCTCGAACCCTGCAGGGCAAAACGTCCATTAACTAAAGGTGCGCACAGGCGTCTTCTACTTGCCCGCGCGCACCATTTCTTCCTATTTGCAGCCGCGGCCGTCTTAGCCCAGCGACTAGAGCGTGCCGTAGATGCGATCGCCGGCGTCGCCCAGGCCGGGAACGATGTAGGCAGCCTCGTTGAGATGGTCATCGATAGCGCAGGTATAGATATGCACATCTGGGTCCTTCTCGGTCAGCGACTTGAGGCCCTCGGGGGCAGCGACGATGCACAGCATGCGGATGTCCTTGACACCGCGCTCGCGCAGGTAGCTGATGGCCATCTCGGCCGAACCGCCCGTGGCGAGCATGGGGTCGACGACCAGGCAGATGCGCTGGTCGATATCCTTGGGCATCTTGCAGTAATACTCATGCGGCTCATGGGTAACCTCGTCGCGTTCCATACCGATGTGGCCTACGCGAGCGGAGGGCACCAGGTCGAGAATGCCGTCGACCATGCCAAGGCCCGCACGCAGGATGGGCACGATGGCGAGTTTCTTGCCGGCGAGCTGTTTGAACGTGGCGGTAGTGATGGGGGTCTCGACCTCGACGTCTTCCATAGGCAGGTCGCGCATGGCCTCGTAGCCGTCAAAAAGCGCGAGTTCGCGCACGAGCTGGCGGAACTGGTTGGTGCCGGTGTTTTTGTCGCGCAGGATCGACAGCTTGTGCTGGACGAGCGGATGATCGACAAGCGTCACACGGGACGCATCGTAGGTGACGGTCATGGGTTGATTGCCCCTTTCGTTGCGGCCGGAAGATGGCCTTGCTGACAAGGCGCATGGCGATGTTGTTGCCGCGCGCCGTGCATTAGTTTAGCGGTTTGTTGTATCGAGCAGCCCATCGCGGCCCTACTGTGCGGTACTGAGCGAGCGCCTGACTGCATCACGCCAGCCCGCAAGGTTTTGCTCGCGGCGCTCGGCGGACATGTGGGGAAGGAAGGTCCTAACGATCTGGGCATTTTGCTCCAGCTCTTCCAGGTCTTCCCAATAGCCGACGGCAAGACCCGCCAAGTACGCGGCACCGATTGCCGTGGTCTCCACCGTCTCGCATTGCAGCACGGGGATATCCAGCAGGTCGGCCTGGAATTGCATGATGAACTCGTTGCGCGAGGCACCGCCATCGACAGACAGGCGCTCGATCGAAAGCCCCACGTCCTGCTCCATGGCGCGCAGCACGTCGTAGCTCTGATATGCCATGGATTCGCAGGCGGCACGTACGATAGTCGCACGGCTCGAGGCGCCGGTCAGGCCGCACACGATACCGCGGGCATGCGGGTCCCACCAGGGAGCGCCCAAACCCGCAAAGGCGGGAACGAAGTAGCAGCCCTCGTTGTCGCTAATCGAAGCGGCGAGTTGTGCCGACTCGCTCACGCTCGAGATGATGCCCATGTTGTTGCGAAGCCAGTTCATGGTGGAGCCGGCAGCAAAGATGGAGCCCTCGAGTGCATAGCTGATCTTGCCGTCCGCGGCGATACCGATGGTGGAGACCAGACCATTCTTGGATTCGACAATCTCGTCGCCGGTGTTCATGAGCATAAAGCAGCCCGTGCCATAGGTGTTTTTGGTCTGGCCGGGACGGAAACAGCAGTGGCCGTACAGCGACGCCTGCTGGTCACCCGCCACGCCCATGATGGGTGGCATGTTGGTCATGATGTCGCTCGCGACGCGGCCGTAGTCGCCCGAGCTCCAGCGAACCTCGGGCATCATGGAACGTGGAACGTCAAAAAGTGCCAGCAGGTCGTCGTCCCAATCGAGCGTATGGATATTAAAGAGTGCCGTGCGGCTGGCATTGGTGTAGTCGGTGGCAAAGACCTGGCCGCCGGTGAGGTTGTAGATGAGCCAGGTGTCGATGGTGCCGAACATGAGGTCGCCCGCCGCCGCGCTCTCGCGTGCGCCGTCGACGTTGTCGAGAATCCACTGCACCTTGGAGGCCGAGAAATACGGGTCGAGCGTGAGTCCCGTGCGGGAGCGCACCAGCTCCTCGTAACCCTGTTCAACCAACGCGTCGATTGCCGGCGCGGTACGGCGGCACTGCCATACGATGGCGTTATAGATCGGCTGACCGCTCACGCGGTCCCAGACCACCGTGGTCTCGCGCTGGTTGGAGATGCCGATGGCGGCAATGCGGTCGGAGTGGATGCCGCTCTTAAACTGGACTTCCATCATGACGGCGATCTGGCTGGCAAGGACCGCCATGGGGTCTTGCTCTACCCAACCGGGACGCGGGAAGCTGGTTTTGACGCTACGACGTGCCTGCGCGACGATGCAGCCGTACTCGTCGACGATGGTCGCAAGTACCGAGGTGGTGCCGCAGTCGAGCGCCATGATGTAGGAACCGCCAAAGTTAAACGAGGCATCTTCCATGCCCAGGCTGCCCAGATTCAACGACATCGCTTACACCTTTCTATTGCATCGGGTCGGACAGGACCCGTTCGATCTCTGATGCGGGAAGTGCGCCTTGGCGCAGGATCTGGAGCCCGCCGTGCTGGAACGACACGATGGTCGAGGCGTCGCGACACGGGGTCTCGCCGGCGTCGACGGCAACATCGACCCCCTCCAGGATGCGACCCTCGACGGCGGCAAAGCTTGCCGGCGAGGGCGCGCCGTGTGTGTTGGCGCTCGTGCAGGCAAGGGGACTGCCGCAGGCGCGGATGAGCGCTTGGACCACGGGAGAGGCCGACGCGCGCAGGGCCACGGTGTCGTCGGCAGCACGCATAAAGGTCGGCACGCAGGGAGCCGCCTTGACCACGATAGTCAGGGCTCCCGGCCAGCATCGTCGCGCAAGTACGCGGGCATCTTCCGGGATATCCACGCCATAGCGGTCGAGTGCCTCGACGCCATCGACCAGCCAAGCGACGGTTTGCGTGAGCTCACGTTGCTTGAGAGTGAAGATACGGCGGTAGCCGGTACCGAGCGCAGGGACCGCGGCGCCGTTAA
>NZ_CYYP01000007.1:0-95486 GCF_001405375.1 Collinsella aerofaciens | reverse complement strand
CTGTGGGGCATTCTCGCACGAAACGTTCAATCTATTTGCCCAGAGCGCATGTTGGTTTGGTGAGCGGCTCTAGTAGTCGGTGAAAGTGAGGGGGTTATTGGACTGCGACGAACTTCTTTGGCCTGCCGGCGTGGCGTTTTTGGGCGGCGTAGCGCTCGATGCTGTCTATCGTTATCATCCGACGGCCGTCGACGAGTTCAACATCGAGCTTTCCGGCTTTGACCAGCGCGGTAATCCGCGGAGCGGAGACTTTGAGGTCCAGCGCTGCGTCTTTAAATGTTCGGCACGCCGCTTCCCGAGCGTCCTCGTGGTCGATTTCGGCTGAAAGGGCCACGACCTCGGCCGAGTGTTCGTACCCTGCCGGAGTCAAACCGTTGTTGAGGTCGTCGGCCAAAAACGCCATCAGCGCCTCGGTGGCATGGGCAATCGCTTCTTCGCGTGTATCGCCATCGGCAAAGGCGCCGGGAATCTGCGGGAAGCTGGCGCAGTAACCGTCGTCTTCTTTTATGAGAACGCAGTCATAGGTAAATCGCTGCCTCATTTTGCCTCCAACTACCATCCAGTTTGGCGACGAATACTTGCCCACGTGCCCTTCTTTGGTCGATCACCACCAGAGCCGTTCACGGTGACAACACGGTCACCAGAAACATACTTAGCATGACTACCGACTTGCGCGACCTTCACGAATCCATCGTGCTTGAGTAGGGCAATGATTTCCCGAAAGGTAGGAGGTTGCATGGGCCGACCTCTTTCAGCCGTCCTAATTATAAACTATTTTATAATTTTTGCTAACCAGTTAATAAATATTACTGGCGCTGTTTGGGCTCGGTGACGATGGCTCGAACGATGCGGGGACGATCGGTGAGATCGTGAACGATACGCACGTCCGAAAGGCCTGCCTGGCGGCAGAGCTCGGCGGCGGCGTCGAGGGCACCCTCGTAGAGCTCGCAGGCAAACAGGCCGCCGGCGCGCAGCATGTAAGGCGCCGCATTGAGCAGGCGGCGGAAGATATCGAGGCCGTCGGCGCCGCCCTCAAGCGCCAGGTCGGGCTCGAAGTCCTTGACCTCGTGCGGCAGTGAGCGCATGACGTCGGTCGGAATGTAGGGCGGATTGGAGACAAGCACGTCGAAGGTGCCCCACTCGTCGTGGGGAATGGAACTCACCAGGTTGGTGAGGCTAAAGGCAACCTCATCTGCCGTGAGGCCGAGGGCGTCGCGGTTTTTGGTGGCCAGATCGATGGCGCGCGGCTCGATATCGGTGGCGGTGCAGGTAACGTGGCCGCGACGCTCCCAGGCAAGGGAGAGCGAGATGCAGCCCGTGCCGCAGCCGACCTCGAGAACGCGGGCAGTGCGGGGCTCGGCTGGAGCAGGCGCAGCGGCATCCTGAGCTGAAGCCGTCTCCTGGCCGGCACCCTCGATGGCGATGCCGTATTCGTCGAGCTCGGACTCGGCGGCTTCCGCGGCTTCGGCTTCTGCTGCCTGCGCGGCGGCTTCCTCGGCCTCGCGGTCGGCCAGCTCCTCGGCATAGGCACGGCTGCCGAGCACGTCGCTACCCAGCGCAGCCTCATCGGCGGCCGTCAGGTTGGCGGCACGGCGCTCGGCGGTCGCGCGTTCGTCTGCCAGCGCGGCCTCAGCCTTGCGAGCCTGCTCGACCTCATCGTTCCAAGGCAGCTCAACACGCTGACGGGCAGCAGCCTCGGGGCTCAGCACCTCGGCATCCAGATAATTGAGGACTTCCTCGACGAGCATCTCGGTCTCGGGACGCGGAATGAGCACGCCGGGGGCGCACGTGACGTCGATCATGCGAAACTGCGTGCTGCCGGTGATGTACTGCAGCGGTTCACCTTTAGCGCGACGAACAACGGCCGCGTGCATGGTCTCGAGCTGAGCCGCGTTAAGCGTCTCGTCCATGCGCATATATAAGTCGATGCGTGCCAAACCCGTGGCAGCGCAGAGCAGCCACTCGGCAGAAAGACGGGGGTGCTCCTCGCCGCGCTCGGCCAGGTACTCCTTGGTCCACTCGAGACAACGCTTGATGGTCCAAATCTCGTTTGCCATGGGGCCCTCCCCTCTTAAGCGCCGGATGGCGCGCGAATGTCGGAGCAGATTGTACGCGAGGCCAGCGCTTGGCAAGGGGCGATTGAAGGCGATTATCGAGAATCAGCCCAGAATTTTGCTTGGAACCTGCCTGAAATGTTCATTCGCCGACGTCTAGATTTGCATTCGTCAAGCTTTTGGCAAGGTTGACCCAAAACTGACCAATATCTAACCAAGAACTTGCCAAATCACTTGACGTGCGACGCATCAAAAAATGCACTGCGACTTCTCGGACGATTTTTTGAGCATTATTATCGATAGCAGATAAACGCCGTTGATTGCTTTAAGCAGTTAAATTGCTTAATTTCTAACAAAGCAGATTAAATAAACTCGAATAGCAATTTACTCAACCTAGTCATTTAAGAACGTCCCCAATGACTACCCAAGAGAACGCCGCAGGTAGAGGACGGACAGCGAGCGACGTCCAGAGCGAACAAGTTGGCATGAAAAAGGCAAGGCATAGACCTTCTGGTCATGCCTCGCCTTTTGAATGACAAATTGTCGCTCTGGACGTCGCGCAGCGTCGAGCCGTTACGCGGTTTGGTAAAACCGCGTAACCTAAACTGCTTGTGCCAGCTTCTCGGCTCGCTCGGCGGCGGCAAGTGCCTCGATGACGGTGCCGAGCTGATCGCCCAGAAGGACGCCGTTGTAGGTGGAGTTGAAGCCGATACGGTGATCGGTCACGCGGTCCTGGGGCTGGTTGTAAGTACGGATCTTCTCGGAACGGTTGCCGTGGCCAATCTGGCTCTGGCGCTCGGCACCGAGCTCGGCCTGCTGCTTCTCGAGTTCCATCTCGTACAGACGGGCGCGCAGCATCTGCATGCAGACCTCGCGGTTCTGGATCTGGGAACGCTGCTCCTGCGACTGCACCACGGTGTTGGTGGGCAGGTGGGTGATGCGCACGGCGGAGTAGGTGGTGTTAACGCACTGACCGCCAGGGCCGGAGGCGCAGTAGGTGTCGATGCGCAGGTCGGACTGGTTGATCTGGACGTCGATCTCCTCGGCCTCGGGAAGTACGGCGACGGTAGCCGTGGAGGTCTGAATGCGGCCCTGGGACTCAGTCTTGGGAACGCGCTGGACGCGGTGCACGCCGGACTCGAACTTCATGACGGAGTAGACGCGGTCGCCCTCGACCTTGAACTCGATGGACTTAAAGCCACCGGCCTCGCTGGGGCTGGAATCGAGCACGGTAGTCTTCCAGCCGCGCGACTCGCAAAAGCGCTGGTACATCTTGTACAGATCGCCGGCGAAGATGGCCGCCTCGTCGCCACCGGCGGCGGAGCGGATCTCGACGATGGTGTTCTTGTCGTCGTTGGGGTCGCTCGGGATGAGCATGTACTTGATGTCTTCCTCGAGCTGGGGAAGCTTGGCCTCGTTTTCGGAGATGTCCATCTGGAGCATCTCCTTCTCATCGGCATCGGTGGTATCGTGCAGCATTTCCTTGGCAGCCTCGATGTCATCGAGCGCGCCGATGTACTCGCGCGAGGCGGCAATGAGGTCGGACTGGTGCGCGTACTCCTTGTTGAGACGCGTGAACTCCTTGATATCGGAGGCGACGGCCGGGTCGGAAAGCTTCTTCTCGAGCTCCTCGTAGGCCTTGATGATCTTTTCGAGCTTGTCGCGCATGACGGACTCCTTTATATGCGTGAAGGCGAAAATCGGCAGAATTGATGGGGCGCGGGGCGCCGCTGCGGGGGTAAGTCCAGCTAGAGCATGTCGATCTTCAGATACATGCGCATCCCTTCGCGTATGGGGTACATAGTTGCGGTCTAACCCATATATGATAGCGTGCGCAGGCAAACCTGCATATAACCCGCACGGAATCCGACAAAGGGACAGTCCCTTTGTCGGATTCTAAAGCGTATGGATCAGGGCGACGAGGAAGCGGACACCCTGGAGGTAGGCGCGGCGGGTAATGCGCTCGTTGGTGCCGTGGACGCCGCGATCGCACTCGTCATCGTCGACCACAAAGGCCGAGAAGCGAATGCACTCGGAGCAAATGCGCTGGTAGTTGGCAGCGTCGGTCGCGCCGATCACGGTCGAGGGGACAATCGCCAACGGCTCGGATGATCCGTTTTCCTCCGTCCCCTTTGGATCACGGAAATAGCGGGCGGCGATGGAGCGAACCGCCTCGAGTCCCGGTCCGCCGATGCGCGGAGACGGCGAGGGTTCGGAGCTGCCGGGGCCGAGCTCGACCTCGACACGGTCGGCGAGCCCCGCCTCGGCAACGGCGACGCGGCAGCGGGCCACGACATCGGCCACGCTCGTGCCCTCGAGCATACGGAAATTGATATTGGCCCACATATCCTGCGGCATTACGTTGGCGCCGGTGCTGCCACCCTCGACCTGCGTGGGCGCGCAGGTGGTGGTCACGAGCGGATAGAGCTTCTTGCTGGCGAGGCAATCGCGGACAATGGCGCCCCCGTTGGCGGCAATTTCATCGGCCGTGTAAAGCCCCAGCTCGACGAGCTGTGCGGCAAGCAGGTCCGTGACGCGCGTCGGCCACTCGATATCGCAGATTGCGGTGATGGCACGGCTAAGCACCTCGAGCGACGTGCCGCCGTAGGGGTTGGAAGAATGTCCACCCGCGCTCTTTGTCTTGAGCACAATGTCGGCATAGCCCTTCTCCGCGAGGTCGGCGTGCATGAGCCAACCCTCGCCCGCGCTGTACTCGGCATCCGAAACGATGCGGTAGTCGCCCTCGTCGATCAGGAACTCGAGCTCAACACCGCGCTCCTCGAGCGCGCGGCCGATGGCGCCTGCGCCGCACTGCGTCGTCTCCTCGTCCTGGCCAAAGGCCAGGAGCAGCGTCCGCTCGTGCTGCCAACCGTGCGCCAGCGCATACTCGACAGCCTCGAGAATGCCTGCGACCTGGTCCTTCATGTCGATCGCTCCACGGCCCCAGATGTAGGTGTCGTCCACGTGCCCGCTAAAGGGGTCGTGCGTCCAGTCGGCCTCGGTACCCGGCACCACGGGAACCACGTCCATGTGGCCCATGAGCATAATGGGCTTGAGGTCAGGGTCGGAACCGCTAAGCGTCACCAATAGCGAATGGTCGATAAGGTCGACCTCGCCCGCCGCGAACACGCGCGGCCACGCCTGCTGCATATAGGCGCGCAGGTCGTCGAACGGCTGCCAGTCCACCGCCTCGGCATCCATACTCGAGATGGTCGGAAATGACAGCACGCGGCCCAAGCGCTCGCACGCGCCAGTTTCGTCCAAATCGGCAAAATCGTCCTCATGCGCAAAGAAGCGCCAAACCTCGGCCATGACATCCTTTCGATTGTGATGACGAGGGCCGCCCCACCGGAGCGGCCCTGCCACGCAAACATTTGCGGTTGGTTATTTGTCCTCGAGATAACGCGAGAGAAACTCGCGGGTGCGCTGGTGCTTGGGGTTGCCGAAGAGCTCGGCCGGCGCGGCGTCCTCGAGGACCACGCCCTTGTCCATAAAGACCACGCGATCGGACACGGTGCGGGCAAAGGCCATCTCGTGCGTGACGACGACCATGGTCATGCCGTCGGCAGCGAGCTTGCGCATGACCTCGAGCACCTCTCCCACGATCTCGGGGTCGAGCGCGGAGGTCGGCTCGTCGAACAGCATAATCTGCGGATTCATGCACAGGGCACGAGCGATGGCCACGCGCTGTTTTTGACCACCGGACAGGCGGCCCACGGCGGCGTGCGCGAACTTTTCGAGTCCCACACTCGTCAGATGCTCCATCGCAATTTTTTCAGCCTCGGCCTTGCTCATCTTTTTGAGCGTGACGGGCGCAAGCGTGCAGTTGTCGAGCACATCCATGTTGTTGAACAGGTTAAAGCCCTGGAACACCATACCGATGTCCTCACGCAGTTTGTTAATGTTGCAGCGCTCGGCCGTGAGATCCTGACCGTGGAACCAGATGTGGCCCGCGTCCGGGGTCTCGAGCAGGTTGAGGCAGCGCAGGAAGGTCGACTTGCCCGAGCCCGAGGCGCCGATAATGGTGACGACCTCGCCTGATTTAACGGACAGGTCGATGCCCTTGAGCACCTCGAGCGAGCCGAAGCTTTTGCGCAGGCCCTCGACGCGGATGAGCGGCTCATTGGTCTGTGCGGCGGCCGCAACGCCGGTAGTGGCGGTATCTGCCATGATGATTCTCCTCGTCTTGAGCCTAATTGGAGCTGGGCAACGTGGCCGGAGCCTCGGCACCAAGTTTTTTGCCAAAGGCTTCGAGCAGGCGGCTCGCCACGAGCGTCAGGATCAGGTAGACCACGAGCGCCACGCAGTAGACCTCCATCTGGCGGTAGTACACGCCGGCGACGGTGGTGGTGGCGTACATGAGGTCGAACACGCCGATGACCGAGAGCACCGACGAGTCCTTGATGTTGATGATGAGCTCGTTGGTGAGCGCCGGAATCGCGTTTTTAATGCCCTGGGGGAACACGACTTTGCGCATGGCTTGCCACTGCGAAAGACCCAGCGAGCGCGCTGCCTCGGCCTGGCCGGGGTCGATGGACTCGATGCCGCCGCGCAGGACCTCCATCATGTAGGCGGTGGAGTTGAGCGAGATGGTGACGAGGCCGGCGGTGAAGGTACTCCAGATCTGGTTGGCCTGGGCGGTCTCGAAGCCCATGCCGCGCAAAACGGTGAAGCCCGCGTAATAGATGAGCAGGCCCTGGACCATCATGGGCGTGCCGCGCACGATGGTAGAGTAGACGGTCGCAAAGCCGCGGCCGATGCTCTTAAAGAAGCGCACCAGATCGTTATCCACGCGGTCGAACGTCTGAATACGCAGGAACACAAAGAGCAGCGCCAGGAAAAAGGCGATGACGGTACCGAAGGTCGCAAGTGCGATGGTGATCTCGATGCCGCGGATAAAGAAGTCGCCGCTCTTGTAGGTCATGTAGACCAGGCTCGACAAAAAGTCGCTGGGGTTGGAATCCGAGACAACGCTCACCTGCACCAGGTCGATAAATGACATGACGCAGCGGTCGATAAAGAAGATCGCCGCGATGGCGACCACGACGTAGCTGCCTAAGCGTGCGCCACGACGGAAGCGCTCGGATGCGAACGGCGACGCCTCGCGATAGTCGTTCCAGTGCATGAGCTTGGCGACCAGCGCCGCCGCCGACACGACGAGCCAGGCCCAAAGGATTGCCCAGAGGCAGTCTTGGAACACGCCCGTAGGCGCCAAGAAGCTCAGCGGCGTGGGGTCGCGCTGACTAAACGCCAGGCCGAGCGCCGCGATAACGCTCGTGCCCAGGTACACGTAACGGTGGTCGGCCTTGATAAAGGAGGCCAGACGATTGATGGTTTTCATGCTGCCTCCCTATGCCGGCTGACGGTCGAGGCACGCGTCCCACATTTGGTCGCGTTCCTCTTGGCTAATGCCCTTGAGTGTCTTGTCGATGAGTTTAAGCAGCTTGTCCGAGCCCTTGCGGCAGCCGACGTTTGCCGCGACCTCCTGCTTAAAGCCCTCGCCCTCGGCAAAATGGATGGGGACGATACCGGGATTTTGGGCCATATAGCCCTTCTCGTTCTCGGTGTTGTAGGTCACGGCATCGCACGTGCCCTGCAGCAGGTTCGAGAACACCGTGGGAACCGAATCGACCGGGTTCTTGTGCACAACGCCCGGGATCTCGTCGATGACGGTGTCGAGCATGGTGTCCTTTTGGCCGAGCACCGTGGCACCGCTAAAGTCGCTAAGCTTGGTGGCGTTTTGGTAGGGGGAACCCTCTTTTACGAACAGGCCAAAGTAGCCAATGAAGTACGGGTCGGAGAAGCCGACCGACTCCTCGCGCTCGGGCGTGGCGCTCATACCGGCGATGATGAGGTCGATCTGGCCGTTGTTAAGCGAATCGATAAGGCCCGAGAAGCTCTGCTTGACGGCAACGGGCTCGCCACCGAGGGCCTTGCAGACGATCTTGGCGATCTGCACGTCGTAGCCATCGGCATAGGCGCCCTGCACGTTGTCGATGGGGATAGTGTACTCACTGGCTTCGGAAACCTGCCAGTTGTACGGGGCGTAGGCCGCCTCCATGCCAATCCGGATCTTGTCCTTGCCGATCACGGAATCGGACAGGTCGTCGCGACCGCCGCCCGTCGTGGGCTGAACCACCTTGAGCGTGGACGGACGCTGACAGCCGGCGAGCGCGCCGGCGACGACGGAAGCGCTCGCAGCGAGAGCGCTACCCAAAAAGATGCGACGGCTGCATACCGGCTGGCGCTGCGCATCGCACTGTTGGGGAGAATGCATAATCTGCCTTCCCTGTTGAATCGTACGCTAACGACTTAACAGGATACCGCTCAGCGTCACTTCCAGCAGATGCATATATAAGATGCATATATACAAATTAACGAACTGAAAACGATTGGTAGTCGTTGGGGACGTTCTTAAACGACTAGTCAAACAAGAACGTCCCCAACGACTAGGCATGAAAAAGGCAAGGCATAGACCTTCTGGTCATGCCGTGCCTTTTGAATGACAAATTGTCGCTCTGGGTGGCGCGCAGCGTCGACCGGTTCGCCGTTCGTCAGAACGGCGGAACACCTAAAGCAGCGTAACCTCGAAGGTACGCTTGTCGGTAGCGCCGGGGGCCAAGGTGATGGTGTTGACCTTGTGCTCAAAGACGTCGTCCTCGGTGGACATGGTGGTGTGACCGGTCCAGGGCTCGAGCGCCACAAACGGAGCGTCGTTGGCGGCAGACCACACGCCAATGTACTTAAAGCCCTCAAAGTCGATCTTGACGCCATGGCCCGACTTGCGGCCGCGCAGCGTGAGCGTGGAGCCCGGAGTATCGGTGAACATGATGGCGTCGTTATCGAAGCTGCGGTGCGTGATGGGCAGCACGTCCGAGTTGTCGGGAGCCTTGTAGCTACCCTCGAACGTCATAAGGCCATCGGGCGTGATGACGGGGGCCTCGTTAGTCCAAGCCTCGGTAAACGCCAGCTCGTAATCCTCGAATGCCTCGTCCTCGGCACCGGGAGCCGGTACGTTAAACGCGGGGTGGCCGCCCACCGAGAACGGCAGGTCCACGTCGCCGGTGTTAGTGACGGCAAAGGTCTGCGTGAGGGTGGCGTCGCCGGTCAGGGCATAGGTCATGTTGAGCTTAAAGTGGAACGGGAACGCCTTGAGCGACTCGGGCGTGTCGGTGAGCTCGTAGGTAACGGACGAACCGTCCTCCGACACCTCGACGATCTTGTGCTCGACAATGCGCGCGATGCCGTGGCGCGCCATCTCGCAGGTGCCGGCCGCAGACGTCGCCGTGTTGTTGCGCAGCGATCCCACGATGGGGAACAAGATGGGCGCGTGCTTGCCCCAAAAGGCCGGGTCGCCCTGCCACAGATACTCGTTGCCGTTGAGGGCAAGGCTCGTGAGCTGGGCGCCCATGGAATCGATGGCTGCGGTGAGGTCGCCGCGCTTGATGGTAGTGACGGTGGACATACTACTTCCTCCAAAAGTAAACAACAGTGTCGAGGGTTATTGTCCCACTCTTGGCGGCGGGGCTGAGCGGCAGGCACAGTTATTGAGCAATAGCGTAAAGGTCAAACCCGCCCTGCGGCGTGCTATCGACCGTGTCGGGAGCCTGTGAATTAAAACTCACCGGAACCATGCGCTTTGAGGCGCGGTAACGCGTGCCGTCGGTGGCGACGGGCGGCTCATCCACCGTGAGCTCGTAGTCGCCGGGCTTGAGCTCGATGCCGTCACCTTCGGAATTGACGTATTGATACTCGTCGATTGCTTGTCCCTTGAGCGTGCGGCCCACGATATGGACGAGCATTTGGCTGTCGCCGCGCGCGGTATCCCACGTCGCGCCTTCCTTAACCTCGACTGACACATGCACCGAGCGCGTGCGGCTGAGCGATTGCTCGACGGACATCTCGACCTTGGCGGCGTCTTGGCGCTGCTGCTCAACATGGCCCCAGATGCTGCCGATTGCCGAGCAGGCGATAACGCCGGCCATGAAGGCAATGAGGATGGGGCCGAGCGGAGAGCGGCGACCCGCGTCTTCCTCATGAGCCAGGTCGGGGCGATGCGTTGGCGCAGGCGCCTGAGCACCCTGCGCGGGCACGTCGAGAATGCTGATAGATGCCGTACTGCCGGGGTCGATGGTGTGGCGCGGCTGCGGGGTCTTGGCCGGCGAGATGGACATGTCGGCTGGCTCACCCAGCGTGGCCGTGGCATCGGCCTTTGCCTCGTCGGCCTCGGCCTGAGCCCAGGCCTGTTCAAAAGTCAGGGGCTCGGCGGCATCGGAGGCGGCATCCGTCTCGACGGCATCGTTGCCGGTCTCGTCCTCGTCGCCCGACACGTCACGCGGCGCGGGCTCGTCCCACTCCTCGTCCGGAGCCTCGCCCTCGCTATACCACCATTCAAAGTTATCGATATCCATACGGGGCGCCCCTTAGGCCTCGCAAATAAACACTTGTTAGCCTTATACCCGCAGATGGCGCTGGAGCTCGCACGGAATGCGATAAAGGGACTGCTCCTTTGTCGCATCGAAGTTGCGGTGGAATAGTTCCTGTTTGCACGCCCACTCGAGCTATTTAGGGACTATTTCACCGCAAGTTATTTGAGGGCGACGGGGATTTGGATACAGCAGAAGTCCTCTTGGTGAGACTCGTCGTAGCTCGTGGTGTCCAGGTAGCAAAAATCGAAAGCATTGCCGATGGGCTGGAGCGCGTGCCTGTCCATGCAGGCCACGATGGCGCGGATACCCTCGGGCTCGTACGGCATGCCCCAGCGACTCATGCACAGGTACGTGCCCTCGGGCAGCACCTCGACGCCAATCTCCGCCAGCTCGGCAGGATCGCTCGGCAGTATTTCCTCGGCACCACGCGGCAACACGGCAAAGGAACCGGCACCGGCGATGGGGTCGTCGGAATGCAGCGCCTCGCAACGCAGCATGGCGCCCCAACCGCGCATGGGGCGTGTGCCCGTGAGCGCACGCATGCGCAGAATCGCCCGCATGAGCGTGGGGTGCAGCATCGAGCGGCCACGCTCGATATCGCTCGGGAACTCCTCAAAGACCACGTAGCGGCGCTCGAATTGCTTGAGCTCCGGTTTGCCCTCGCGCTCGCGCCAATAGACCGCCTCGTCGTAAAAACTCAGCCGCTCCTGCACGCTCGCGCGCTCGGCTTTGAGCCCGGCAATCTGCTCGTCGAGCGCCTGCACCCGCGAGCGCAGGTGATCGGTCATCTCTCCAATGTCGAACGTCGAGGTCAGGCGATCGATCTCATCGAGTTCCAGTCCCAAGTCGCGCAGCATGCAGATCAGACGCATGAGCGGGATCTGCGTGGGCGAATAGAAACGGTAGCCTTTTTCGTTAACCACGGCGGGTTTAAACAGACCGATCTTGTCGTAGTAGATGAGCGTTTGGCGCGAAACGTTAGACAAGCTCGCCATCTCGCTAATCGCATACATACCCGTCTGCATAGGTCCTCCCGACACACCCTTTGACACGAAAAGCCCGCCGCCCACAGGGGCAGCGGGCTCAAACACTACTCGTATCCTACCCTAAAGATGCCTATGACCAGCGCTTATAGTTGGCGCACGACACGCCGACGGCCTCGAGTGCCTTGGCGGCGATGTGATGCACCGCCTCATCGAGCGTGGCGGGGCCGTTGTAAAACGTGAGCATGGGCGGCATGAGCATGACGCCCGGCACGCGCGCCAGGCGTGCCATGTTGTCGACATGGATCGCACTGAAGGGCGTCTCGCGCACCATAAGCACCAGGCGGCGCTGCTCTTTCATCTGCACATCGGCCGCACGCAGCAACAGGTTTTCGCTGTAGCCGCTCGCGATGCCGGCGAGCGTCTTCATGGAGCAGGGAGCCACGATCATGCCGTCGACCGGATAGGTGCCGCTTGCGATGGCAGCGCCAATGTTCTTGTTGTCGTAGACCACATCGGCATAGCACGCAAACTCGTCGAGCGTCATGCCGAGCTCCTGCTCGATGGTGATCTCTCCCCCGCGCGTGACGACAAGCGCCGACTCAGCGCCGGCCTGGCGCAGGCATTTGAGGCATTCAAGGCCCAGTGCCGCACCGCTGGCGCCAGACACGCCAACGACAATGCGACGGGGACGAACAGAAGACTCAGGCATGACAACTCCTTAACTACTTGGTAGGGCTACTTACTAGAAGGCGAGCTCGGCGGCCCACTTCTCTTCATCGATCTCCATGAACTGCGAGCGGATGAAGTTCTTCTTGAGGTTAAACGGAACCGTGCAGTCGAAGATGGCCTTGCAGGCGATACCGTGCTCGCGGATCGAAGGATCGAACGCGGGGTCGTTGGACGGATCGAGCACGTGGCAGTGGCAACCGGGGATGGTGATGAGGTCCACGTCGGCCTGGAAGCGCGTGGTCATGGCCCACATCACGTCGCTCATATCGAAGATGTCGACATCCTCGTCGACAAGGATGACGTGCTTGAGCTCGGAGAACGCCGAGAAGGCGAGCATGGCGGCGTTGCGCTGACGGCCCTCGTCATTTTTGCTCGACTTCTTGAACTGCATGATGGCAACGAACTTGCCGCCACCGCAGGGAGCGGCGTGAACGTTGAGCAGGCGGCCCGGGATAGCGGTCTCGACCATCTTGTAGATGGAGGCCTCGGTGGGGATACCGGCCATGGACACGTGCTCGTGCGAAGGGCCGATGCAGCTCTCCATAATGGGGTTGACGCGCGTGGTGACGGCGGTGATCTTGATCACCGGGCAGACCTTGGCGCCACCGGTGTAGCCGGGGAACTCGGGCATGGCGTAGCCGTGGCCGTTGACATCCTCGTTGATGGTCTCGTCGTGCATGAGGTAGCCCTCAAGCACGTACTCGGCATTGGCAATGCACTTCTGCGGAACGGTGACGCAGTCGGCAAGCTCGACGGCGCGGCCGCGCAGGGCGCCGGCGATCTGCAGCTCGTTGAAGCCGAGCGGCGTGGTGGGAGCCTCGAAGCCGCAGCACATGTACACGGCGGGGTCCAGGCCGATGGAGATGGAGATGGGCATATCCTCGCCGCGCTGGCAGTACTCGTCAAAGAACGCACCCAGGTGACGGCTGCCCGGGGTGATCCACATGGCGAGCTTGTCCTTGTCGACGCAGGAGAAGCGGTGGATGGTTACGTCGGACTGGGTGCCATCGGGGCTCGTGCCATAGGCGAGGCCCATGGTGATGTAGGGGCCGCCGTCAACGGGCGTGTTGGTGGGAGCGGGAACGATCTTGCGCAGGTCAAAGCCCTCGTCGGTCGCCTTGTACACGACCTCCTGGCAGTCGACGTGCTTGCCCTCGGCGATCTGCTCGGGGGCGATCAGGTTCTCGAAGCGCTTGCCGATCTCGAGGCCCAGGTGCTCCTCGTCCAGGTCGAGCAGGGCGGCAACGCGCTTGCGGCTGGCAAGCATACCGATGCAGACCTTGGCGTCGTCAAAGCCCTTGACGTTGTTGAAGACCATCGCCGGACCCTCTTTGGTCGGGCGCATGACGGTGCCGCCAGCACCGACGTGACGGTAGACGCCCGAGACCTCGGCATCGGGATCGACCTGGGTGTCGGTCTCGAGCAGCTGGCCCGGCATCTCACGCAAAAAGTCGAGCGCGGAACGCAGGTCGTGGATCTGGGAAGCATCGGTAGTGGACATGGCGTACTCCTTTCGGGAGAGTGTCCGGCGACGGGGTGCCGCCGGACGGGGTAACGTAATGGGGCCGCGGCGCTCACAAATGGAGCGCTCGACCACTCGAAGTTCAAGCGCTTGGCTGCTTACAGCCGGGGCGCTCGACCGCTTACATCAGGCCAAAGAGGTGGAACCAGGCGGCCTCGACCAGCACGACGACAAAGACGACCGCGGTGAGGGGGATGCCCATGCGCATAGCCTCTTTGGAGGTGTAGCCGCCGGCGTCCTTGCCTTCGCCGATAAGGATCGGCAGGTTATGGAACGGCAGGATGTAGTGGATGTTGATGGACGTGAAGACGATGAGCGCCACGGCGAGTGGGCTCACGCTGGAGCCGGCGGCAAAGCTGATAAATGCCGGCACGCACACGCCGAGCACGGCCATGACCGAGCCCATGAACATGTGGATGATCATGGAAAGCGCGGCGACGAGCAGGGCGAACAGGAAGATGTTCTCAGGCACGGAGCTGGGGAGCACGACGTCGGCGATCCAGGCGTTCATGCCGGTGGCACCGCCCACGGAGCCCACGGCCATGGCGGCCGTCAGGAACATGAGGGACTTGATGTCGACAGCGTTCCAGCTGGCGGGAGTGAGGACTTCGCCGATGATGGGCATGGCGAGAGCAACGCCAATGGCCAGGGTGACCCAGCCGATATAGTCGCCCGAGACGGTGAGCCACAGCGCGATGGCGATGACAAGCCACACGATGGTGCGGATCTCCTTGACGGAGAGCTTGCCGAGCGCGGCCTGCTTGGCCACGATCTGCTCGCGATCGTAGACGAGCTCCTTGCTGGGCTTAAAGAGGAAAAGGCCCAGGAACAGGGTGCACAGCAGCGCAACCAGCATAGGCACGCTCATGTACAGGAACCAGTCGACGAAGGACGGGCTCATGCCGCCGGCCTCGGCACTGTACTGCGCAACGAGCGGGTTAAGCGTGGAGTCGCCCGTCAGGAAGAACATGGAACCCGGGGCGGCAGCGGCAAACACGAGGAAGCCGAGCTTGCCCTTGTCGTCGTCACCGTAGCCGGCGGACTCGGCGATGACCGAGACGACGGCGAGGATGAGGAAGGCGCGGGGGAACGGATGCGGGATCAGCAGCGACAGCACAAAGGTGAGCGCGAAGATCGAGATGATGAGCGACTTGGCGTCGCGCACGAACTTGAGCATGAACGCGTAGGCGATGCGCTCGCCCAGGCCCGACTCCTTGACCGCGCTGGCGATGAGGTAGGCGCCGATGACGAGCCACATGGTGGCCTTGGTCCACGAGCTAAACGTGGAGGCGACCGTCGCCGAGATGCTCGCGGCGCCCGTGTCGTCCACGCACACCTTGAACAGGACGAGCAGTGCGCAGTAGAGCAGGCCCACAAAGCCCGGCTGTGCCACGCCGCATGCCCAGAACACCACCGTGGCGAGCGTCAGTGCCAGACAGGTCTGACCGCCGACCGTGAGCTCGACCGTCGAGCTCAGCTCCGCCAAAGGAAGAAACTTCACCAGCAAAAAGACAACGATACCCAGCACAAAGCCAATTTCGCGCTTGGTGATCTTAAACGCCTTCTTTTCCGCTTCCATCTCCCCACCTTTCTTGTTGGGGGCGCTCCGAATTCGCAGCCATGTTGCCGCTTAAAAAGGGGCGCCCGTTATCGGACACCCCTTACGTTGCGCTGTGTTGCGGCAATACAGTCAAGCGGATTTTTTGGATGAGAAGCGATTCCCTAGACAAAAACCGTCACAACATTCGACGCTTTTCCTCGTTTTCGAGATTTTCGCCGAATGTTGTGACGGTTTGGATGTGGCAAAGGGACTGTCTTTTTTACATAGCGAGGGCCGTGCGGATGAATGGGTCGCCGAGGGCCTCGCGGAGCCAGGGGGCCAGCTGCTCGGGGTGACCCTGCAGGTAGCCTTTGAGCTCGGACGGAGCCACGCGACGCACTTCCGAGATCTCCTCTTGGTTGATATGCAGCTCGCCCGGCTCAACATGGGCAAGGTAGACCTCGCACCATTCGCACTCGCAGCGACCGTCGCCGTGGTCCTCGCGGTACACCACGTGTCCGAGGTGCTTGAGCTGATCGGGCTCGCGCGTAATGCCGAGCTCTTCGTTGATGCGGCGCGCCGTGGCGGCCGCGACGTCTTCCCCGGGGAGCGGATGGCCGGCGCAGCTATCGGCCAGCACCCCGCCCCACAGGCGCTTGAGCGGACTGCGGCGACAGAGCAGCAGGCGCGCGTCTTCGCCCCGGCCCTCGACCAAAAGCGTCAGAAATGCCTGATGCAGGATGCCCTCACCAGCATGGGCCTCGATGCGGTCGACGGGGCCAAGCGCCTCGCCGGTCGCAGCATCGACCGCCACGACCTCGGCGCCCGCACCGCCCTCATCCCAGCCGGCGCGCAGAATGCGGGCTGCGGCTTCCTCGAGCGCGGCGATGAGCTCCTTGGTGGTGTCGAGCACGCGCTGCAGGTCGTCACCGCTCGCTTGTTCAACATGAAAACCCGTGCTTGCAACTACCGGCACGCCAAAGCGCGTGGCCAGCGCCGCCGCGATATCGTGCGCCGGGATCTCGTCTCGATGGCACGGAACGGCCAGGATGCTCACCGTTGCCGTACGGCCGGGCTCGGGGCGCGGAATGGCCTGCGCCGTGGCGCCCAGGTGCGCAAACTCCGGCGAGCAGGCGTACACCGCCATGCCTCGCGGCGTCACCGTCAGCTGGGCCTCGAGCGCAAACTTGCCCTCGCCCACTGCAACCTTTGTCGTGTGCATACCCATGGGATCTCCTGCCGCCCGCGATGTACCTGAGACCATCTTCGCCTGTATTGCGACTATACAGGCAAGCCCTCCATGTGACAAAGGGACTGCCCCTTTGTCACATTCTGTTAGAGTTGCAGGGATTGAATCCCGCTTATTCATGCGACATTGGAGTGACAACCTTGACCGCCGCAACCACGCCTAAAAGTAAGCCAACCGCCGCCGCGCTCTCCCCCGCGCGCACCAAGCTCTGCCTGGCGCTGCTCGTGCTGTTGGGATTCTCGCTCGGCTGCTCCGAGTTCGTGGTCATCGGCATCGAAAGCGACTTGGCAACGGAACTCGGCATATCACTTGCCACTGCGGGCCAGCTCATCAGCGTGTTTGCGCTCGTCTACGCTATCGCCACGCCGGTGCTTGCGCTCAGCACGGGGCGTTTTCGCCGCTACCAGCTGCTCGTGTGCTATAGCGTCGTCTTTGTGCTCGGCAACCTGGTCATGGCGTTGGCTCCCAACTTCCAGGTGCTGTTTATCTCACGCATTGTCCTGGGCTCTGTCTCGGGTGCGCTGCTCGCCGTGGGCGTGACGTACATCCCTGAGCTGCTATCCCCGCAGCAAACCTCACTTGCCATCTCGGTCGTGTACGGCGCGTTTTCCGTGGCGATGGTCTTTGTGACCTCGATTGGCAAGTTTGTGGCCGACACACTCGATTGGCACGTGGCCATGTACGGCACGCTGACCTTTGCCGTTTTGATCTGTAGCGCGCTCGTGGCGTTTATGCCTCGCGCCGGGCAGACCGATGAGCCCGCCACCTTCCGCGAGCAGGCGGGGCTACTACGCGAGCCGAGTATCATCACCGGCATGCTCATCTTCTTGTTTGGCGTGGGCTCGGTCTACGTATTCTACGGCTACGTGACGCCTTATCTGGAGCAGATGCTGGGCATGGATACCGTTCAGGCGAGCACCACACTTATGGCCTATGGCGTGTTCTGCCTGATCTCGAACATCCTGGGCGGATGGATCGATGCGCGTTTTGGCATGAAGGCGCTGCTGGTTACGTTTGTGCTGCAGGCGGCGGCACTGCTCGGGCTGTTTGCCGTGGGCGCCGCCATGCCGCTCGCGCTGGTCTTTGTCTTTAGCCTGGCGATGCTCATGTACCTGTTCTCGGTCTCATGCATCACGCACTTTATGGACGTGGCACGCAGCCGCCATCCCAAGTCGATGGTACTCGCAAGTTCGGTTGAGCCCATGGCGTTTAACGTCGGCATCTCGTTTGGCACCGCAGTGGGCGGCGCCGTGGTAAGCAGCATTGGCATTGCGTACGTGGGTGCAGTGGGCGCCGCGTTCTCGCTTGTGGCCTGGGCGCTCACGCTGGTGACGATTAAGTTGGCTCGCTGGGAGCGCCGTCGTCAATCTGCACAGCCCCGGATGCAGGCATAGGGGCGAACATAGCCCAAGGTGGCGAGCAACCGGTGAAAACCGTCCCATACGAGTAGTGTTTATCCGCCTGCAAGCTCCAGCAGTGCAATTTCGTGTACTTCAGATACACACTTTTCTACTATTTCGTGTATTCCAAGTACATGAAATCGTACTAAACTATGTATCTGAAGTACACGAAATTGGAAAGGCGGCCCCATGCGCAGATCAATCGAATCCGTTATCGAATCATGGGCGACAAAGGACGCGTCGCGCCCCCTCCTCATCCGTGGTGCGCGACGCGTAGGCAAAACGTACGTTGCCGAGGAAATCGGCAGACGAATCGCCGGCGATGCGTTTGTCAAACTCGACTTTCAGACCGATCTTGAGCTGATCGCTCCGCTGTTCGACTGTCCCACCGACGACGTTAACGCCATCGTGGCGCGAATCTCAGACTATAAACGCACCCCCATTCGCAAAGAAACCGCCTTCATCCTGTTTGACGAGGTGCAGCTCTGCGAACGGGCGCTCAACTCGCTTCGCTTTTTTTCGGGTTCGGGCTGGCGCATATGCGCGACCGGCAGTCAGCTCGGCGTCGCCACGCGCAAGCGCAAGTTGCCTTTTCCCAGCGGCGTTCGTCAAGAGACCATGCATCCTATGTCGTTCGAGGAGTTTCTCTGGGCGCTCGACGAGGAGCAGATGGCCAATGCCATTCGTACCCACGCCGGCACGCTCGAGACCTACGCCGCGCACCAAGCCGCGCTCAGCCTGTTTCATCGATACCAGATCGTGGGCGGCATGCCCGCCGCCGTCAACGCATATCGCAAGACGTTATCCATCGAGGATGCGCGCGTCGAGCAGCGCGAAATCGACGAGACCTATACCGCCGATATGACCGACCCCGAAAACGGGATCAGCGGCGTGGCGGCGCGCAAGGTCTGGCGCTCCATTCCGTCCCAGCTGCTGAGATCGTCCACAAAAAAATTCAAGTACTCCGAGGTCGAACGCGGAGGCCGTCGCGCCAAGCTTATCGAGCCGCTCGACTGGCTCGAAGGCGCCGGCATCATATCGGTCAACAACCTGACCGAAGGCATCGAGCCTCCCCTCGTTCCCTTCGACGACGAAGATGGAAGTTTCTTTAAGGTCTATCTTCTCGATACCGGCCTCATGTTCTACAAACTCGGCATCAACCCGCGGCTCTGGCTCGACCTCAAAGAGGATTCCGCCATAGCGCTATCTTCCGACTTCCGAGGCGCCCTGGCGGAAAACTCGGTCATGCAAGCATTTTCGGGCAATAGCTTGCAGACGTATTACTGGGTGCCGCCGTCGTCTTGGAAGACGACCGGCGAGCTCGATTTTCTACTTCAGACCGACCGTATGGAAATTGTGCCCGTCGAAGTAAAGTCCGCACGTAACGTGCGCGCGAGAACCCTCGGGTCGTTTATGGACAAAGCCCGATCGCCATATGCCTACATTTTGTCCGAGAACAATTTTTCCCGCAGCGAAACCGATGACGGGCGCGAGCTGCGCCACCTCCCCTTGTACGCAGCGGGCTTTATTGGAGCAAACTGCCTCAAGAGCAGTCTGTAAGCCCTGCGCGACCGCCTAGAAAGGAAGCCGCTCATGCAACGCATTCTTTTTATCTGCTATGGAAATATCTGTCGCTCGACGATGGCTGAGTCCGTGTTTACCGAGCTGGTGCGGCGCGCCGGGCGCGCGGGCGAGTTTGTCATTGACTCCGCTGCGACCTCAACTGAGGAGATCGGCAACCCGCCGCATCATGGCACGGTCGCCAAGCTGCGCGAAGTCGGGATTCCCGTCGTTGCGCACCGTGCCCGCCAGGTGCGTCGCGCGGAGTATGGCGACTGGGATCACATTGTCTATATGGATGCTGAGAACGCGCGGGGCCTGCGTCGCATCTTTGGCGACGCAGGCCCCGACGGAAAGATTACGCGCTTGCTCGATTGGACCGAGTGTCCCGGCGACGTGGCCGACCCCTGGTACACCGGCAATTTCGATGCCACCTACCGCGATGTGCTCGCCGGTTGCACCGCTATGCTCGAGCAGCTGTAGGTTCGTGGGCGCACGAACCGCGCCCACGGCATAAATCGAGCGTAGATTTTCTCCCACTTTGAGCGTTCAAGTGCGCTCTATACGGGAGAAAATCAACGCTCATGAATGTGACAAAGGGACTGCCCCTTTGTCACATCCGGGACCGGCCCTAGACCGGCTTGACCTCCAGCTTAATCCCCTTGGCACAGAAGTCGCCCAAAACATCCGAAAGGGCCCAGGTCGCATATAGCGGCAAATAGAGAACCGCTCCGTTGCGCTCAACGTTGCCTTTCGAGAAAACAATCCCGAGCCTTACGCCATATTCAGCCGTATCAAGCACATGACCGAGCGCAGCGTGCGCGTGGTAATAGGAGCCCGATTTAACCTCGATCGGAACAGCCGTCCCATCCGGTCCATCGACCACAAAGTCCACTTCACCGCGCTTTTTTGTCTGATAGTAGTAAAGCTGGCGATTTTGGGCAGCCAGCTGCTGGGCCACCACGTTTTCGTAAATGCCGCCCAGATTGGGCTCCTTGCTATCAAGATACGCCGCTTGGGCGACTCCAACGGGGTAGCGCGCCATCAACATGCCCGTATCCGATTGGTATAGCTTGAACTGCGATGGCCGTGCCGTCTTGAGCAGGGGCGACTTTGGCTCGGTTACGATATCGGCTTTGAGAGCAACGCCGGCATCGACAAGCCATACAAAATCTCGCTGATACTTCTCGTAGTGAGCCTTGGGGTCAATGGAATTGAGCACGAAGCGCTTGTTTTCGCCCTCGAGCATAATAGGGAGCTGATCGTAAATGCTCTGCACCTGAAGGGCTCGCCCGCTTGCATACTTGGAGATATCCCGCCGGTACTGTTCGTTGAGCTCTGACTGTAGCTGACGAACAGAGGCAAGGTCGCCCTGCGTGTCAAGGAAACGCTGCACGACCTCCGGCATTCCGCCGACAACGGTATAGGTCCTGAAGTTTGCCATCATCGCGTCATGAATGTAATCAGGAACGGGCCTCTCGCTGATACACGCGTCACGTATCGTTTGGCGAGCCCCCTCGCTCACCCCGGTTGCCCAGCAAAACTCCTCAAAATCGAGCGGGAACATCCTAAGCTCGTGGACATACCCCACGGGATAGGACCTGACGCCCTTGAACTGAGTCCCGAGCATTGACTCCGAAAACGCCCAGCGGCACCTCCCGTCCTCAACAAGGAACTTTGCCATCGTCATGATGTCGGGGGCCTCTTGGACCTCATCGATAAACACGAGCGTTTTGCCTGGCGCAATCGACTTTCCCGAAAGAAGCGTCACCCTGCTGATGAAATCATCGGCATTCCGCGCCTCGAGAAGAGCATCTTTTGCCTGGCGGTTTTCCATGAGGTTAAGCTCGATGTAGGTTGCATGGTTGGCTTTGCCAAATGCGCGAATCGAATAGCTTTTGCCAATCTGGCGAGAACCCGTAATGAACAAGGCCTTTTGCTCGGAAGACTTCAGCCAACGCTCCAGCTCTGCCGCTATTTTCCTGCGCAGCATAGGCTCTCCCCTCGGTGTCATCAAATGAAATGCAAAGTTTTATACGCTTGATTATCGATGAAACGCAGAATTTTTAGAACCTAAAATCTGATGAAATGCAGAGATTTGAGATTATAAGCAAAAAGAAGGGACACCACCCGCGAATGTGACAAAAGAACTGTCCCTTTGTCACATTGCGCTCAGCTACTCGTCGACGACCTCGGCAAGCCAAACGTTCAGCGTATCGACCTCGGGGCAGCAGAACTTTGCCGTACCGGGCTCGTTGCCAGGCACGGTTCCGCCGTAGCGCAGGATATCGATATAGGGAAAGCCCACATGGCAGGCCATGGCGCACATCTTGCCGCGGTCTCGGTCGAAGTCAAAGACATCGCCCGGCTTATGACCATGGTGGCAGCGACACGCACCCAGCTGGTCCACGCAGCTCACGCGGATACGCGGACGCTTGCCCCGCGGCGCACCGAACGGCTTGCTCTCGCCCGCAGGCTTGACGCCGCCCTCGCCGGCGTTACTCATGGTCAATCACATCCAGGCAGGCCTCGATGGGAAGGCCGGCCGACTTGTCCTCTTGGTCGGCATTGCGCTCGATAAGCTCGGCCACCACACGCATAGCGTCGGTCGTCGCACGTTGCAGGCTCCAGCCGGCCATAACGCGACCCACGAGCACCGACGAGAACGTATCGCCCGTGCCCGGGAAATACACCGGGATCAGCTCAAAGGGAATCGTAAAGTACTCTCCCGCCACATGGTCGTAGCCGATAACGGCACTCGCCCCGTCGACCTTTGCGCTCGTGATGACCACCGACTTGGCGCCCAGCGCGAGCATGGCATCCACGAGCGTACGAGCCTCGTCGGCCGTAATCTGCTCGGCCATAGGCGTATCGGTGAGCAGACACGCCTCGGTATAGTTGGGCACCGCGTAGTCGGCGCACTCGACCAGGCTGCGCATAAGGCCGATGGTCGACTCGGGCACGCCAGCGTAGAGCCTGCCGTTGTCGGCCATGATGGGGTCGACAAACACCTTGGTGCCCTTTTGCGCGCGGCGGTGGCAAAAGTCCGAGATGATGCGTGCCTCTTCCTCGGTCACGATAAAGCCGGTCGAGATGGCGTCGAATTCAAAGCCGAGCTCCTCCCAGATGGCGAGACTCTGGCGGACATACTCCGTGGTGTCGTGGATGTAGAACTTAGGGTAGTTGAGCGTATCGGAAACGAGGGCCGTCGGCAGGTTGTGGATGCGATAGCCCATGTGCGACAGCACCGGCAGCATGGCAGAAAGCGCGACCTTGCCGTAGCCGCACATATCGTTGATCAGCAGCAGCTGAGTGTTCTTCATGAGTGTCCCCCTTGGGTCGGGTGCGACGCGACGGCGCCACAGTGCGACTAAGTGTAGCGCAGGGGACGTTGCAAGCGGGCGCAGGCGCCGAGGAGGGCACATTGTTGCGGAAAGGTTACGGAAATGGGAGGCAAAATCGCGGCGGTAGCGGCACAGTAGCTGCCATCTATTTACTACCATTCCAAAACTATGCCGGATTACTACGATAAACCGTCAGCTTCCAACCACAACGAATTGCACTCCGGAAAAACCGCAGGTAGACAGCTTGTGATTTTACGAAAAACAATGCCGAGGTCTGATATTTCGAATTCATCGTAGTAATCCGGCATAGTTTTGGACAAAGCAACTTCGAAAGGGTGTCACCGCAGCCCAAAATGATTCGTTTTCCTCCGTCCCCCACGGATCACTCAAATGCCAACCGAGGCAGCGCTGCAGATTGAGGACGGACAGCGAAAGCGTTCCTAAGCGAGCAAGGTGACGTGAAAGAGGAGGGCATAGGCCTTGTGGCCATGCCCGACGATTGAACGCCAGATTGCCGCTTAGGAACGTTTGCAACGTCGAGCGGTTACGGCGTTTGGCAAAACGCCGTAACTTAATAAGTTTGGTACCTTGACATTCATTTCTCATGCTCCTAGATTGGTTAGGCACAAAACAATTCCACTACCTAACTAAAGAAAGGAGCAACACTAATTCATGTGCGATGAACCTCTTAACCTTTGTTCGCACGAGCCCGGCGGCGACCCGTCACAGCCGGCGGATGTACCCGAAGCGGTCAGTGCCGAAGACAAACTCGCCAAGCGCATCCTGAGCGGCCTGGGTTTTTGCGGCCATTACATGCATTTTCATGGCGGAGGCGTGTCCGGCAAGGCGCCCATCATCTGCCTGCTGGCCAAGCAGCCCGGCGGCGAGATGTCGCAGCAGGAACTCGGCATGCACTTTGACCTCAAGCCGGGGTCGCTTTCCGAGATCCTGTCCAAGCTCGAGGTCAACGGCCTCATCGAGCGCAGCCGTAACCCCAAGGATCGACGGCAACTCACCATTCGCCTGACCGAAACCGGCCGGGAAAACGCCCGCATCGACCAGGCGGCCCGCATCCGCTTTAGAGAACGGGCCTTTAGTGCCCTCACTCACGACGAGCGCGAGCAGCTCGCCGAAATGCTCGAGAAAATCCGTGTAACCTGGGAGGAACTGGATGATTAAAACCCTCATGGGCAGCATCCGCGACTATATGAAAGTCGCTGTTGCCACGCCATTGCTCGTGCTTGGCGAGGTGCTCTGCGAGGTGCTGATTCCATTTATCACCGCCAACCTGATCGACGCCATCAAAGACGGTGCCACCGTAGCCGAGATGCTTCCCACCGCAGGCTTTTTGGTGCTCATCGCGCTGACGTCGCTTGCTTTCGGCGCCGCTGCCGGCGTCACCTGCAGCCATGCGAGCTGCGGCTTCGCCAAGAACCTGCGTCACGACCTGTTCTACAAGATCCAGACGTTCAGCTTTGCCAACATCGATGAGTTCTCGAGCTCCTCGCTCGTCACGCGTCTGACCACTGACATCAACAACGTTCAGCAGGCCTTTATGATGATCATCCGTATCGCCGTGCGCGCGCCGCTGGTCTTGATCTTCGCTTTTACCATGGCATTTATCATGGGCGGCAGCGTCGCCATGGTCTACCTGGTCATCATTCCGCTGCTGGGCTTTGGACTGTTCTTTATCATCTTTAAGGTACGCCCCATCTTCTCGCGCGTGTTCCACAAGTACGACGCCCTTAACGAGTCCGTCGAGGAAAACGTCACCGGCATGCGCGTGGTCAAGAGCTATGTGCGCGAAGACTTTGAGAAGGAGAAGTTCGCCACCGCCGCGCGCGACGTCCAGATGGACTTCACCCGCGCCGAGAAGCTGCTCGCCTTTAACAACCCCATGATGAACATCTGCGTCAACGGCGCATTTGTCGTCATCATCTACCTGGGATCCAAGCTCATCATCACGAGCCAGGGCACGCTGTTCGACGTGGGCCAGCTCTCCTCGATCTTTACCTATGGCTTCGCGATCCTCATGAGCCTGATGCAGCTGTCGATGATCTTTGTCATGGTGACCATGGCCGACGAATCGGCGCACCGCATTACCGAGGTGCTGGCCGCCGAGCCCACGATCGCCGATCCCGCCGAGCCCGTGCTCGAGGTTACCGACGGTTCCATCGACTTTGACCACGTGAGCTTTAAGTATTCCGCGCATGCAAAGCGCCAGGCGCTCGACGATATCGACCTGCACATTAAGAGCGGCGAAACCATCGGCATCATCGGCGGTACCGGCTCGGCCAAGTCCACGCTCGTTAACCTCATCGCCCGCCTGTACGACGCCACCGAGGGCACCGTGCGCGTGGGCGGCATGGACGTGCGCGACTACGACTTGGACGCCCTGCGCCACCAGGTGGCCATGGTGCTGCAGAAAAACGTACTGTTTAGCGGCACCATTGCCGAAAACCTGCGCTGGGGCGACCCGAACGCCACCGACGAGGAAGTCCGCGAGGCGGCACATCTGGCCTGCGCCGATGAGTTTGTCGATGGCTTCCCCAAGGGTTATGACACCTGGATCGAGCAGGGCGGCTCCAATGTTTCCGGCGGTCAGAAGCAGCGCCTGTGCATTGCGCGTGCCCTGCTGCGTCGCCCCAAGATCTTGATCCTGGACGACTCCACCAGCGCCGTCGACACCAAGACCGACGCCAAGATCCGCGCAGGGTTGGCAAGCTATCTGCCCAACACGACCAAGCTCATCATCGCCCAGCGCATCAGCTCCGTGCAGGACGCAGACCGCATCATCGTCATGGAGGGTGGCCGCATCGCGCAAATCGGCAACCATGACGAGCTGCTCAAGACAAGCGAGATCTACCGCGAGACCTTTACCTCGCAAAACAAGATGTCTGCCGAGGGCGAAGGGGCCGTCGAGGCCGACACCGAGGCATCCGCAACGCAAGCCCAGACCCAGGAAGGAGGCGAGGCACATGAGTAAGGCAACGACCGCCGAGCGCGCACTCAACCGCAAGGGCGGCACCATGTCGCGCCTCATCAAGACGCTCTTTGGCTTCTACCCCGTGCTTTTGCCCCTCGTCGTTGTCGGCGTGGTGCTCTGCGCCATCATCAACTCCATCGGTGCGACCTTCCTTCAGAGCGCTCTGCAGATTATTAGCGAATCGTGGCAGTCGGGCGATTGGGAAGCCGCACAGCCCAAGATCGCACAGCTCGTGACCACCCTCGCCTGCATCTACGGCGTCGGCATCCTGTCCTCGCTCTTCTGGAACCGCGCCATGGCCATCGTCACGCAGGGCTCGCTCGAGAAGCTGCGCGAGAAGATGTTCAACCGCATGCAGGACCTGCCGATTCGCTACTTCGACACGCACCAGCGCGGCGACATCATGAGCCACTACACCAACGACATCGACACGCTGCGCCAGATGATCAGTCAGTCGCTGCCCAACCTGCTCATGACGACCATCGTCATCGTCACGGTGTTCTTTATCATGCTGTACTACAGCGTGTGGATGTGCCTGGTCATTGTGGCCGGCGTCGCCTTTATGACCTTTATGACCAAGCTGCTCGGCTCCAACTCCGCGCGTTTCTTTATTGCGCAGCAGACCGAGCTCGGCGTGGTCGAGGGCCATATCGAGGAAGTCATGAACGGCCAGAAGGTCGTCAAGGCATTCTGCCACGAGTCTGCCGCCGAGGCCGATTTTGACGAGCGCAACGAAAAGCTCTTCGAGGTTTCCCAGAAGGCCAACATGTACGCCAACATCCTCATGCCCATCCTTATGAACCTGGGCAACCTGCTCTACGTGCTGGTGGCCCTTGCCGGCGGCATTTTCCTGGCGCTGGGCGTGCCTAACCTGAGCATCTCGGGCATGGCGTTGTCCATCGCCGTCGTGGTGCCGTTCCTCAACATGACCAAGCAGTTCTGCGGACAGATCGGCCAGATCTCGCAGCAGATCAACGCCGTGGTCATGGGCCTCGCCGGCGCCGACCGTATCTTTGAGCTCATCGACGAGAAGCCCGAGGCCGATGAAGGCTACGTGACGCTTGTCAACGCGCAGGTGAACCCCGATACCTGGGAGTTCGAGGAGGCCGACCACCACACCGGCATGTGGGCATGGAAACACCCGCACCGCGCAACCGGCGAGATCGAGTACGTACCGCTGCGCGGCGACCTGGTCATGGACAACGTCGACTTTGGCTACACGCCCGACCACGAGGTGCTGCACGGCGTGTCCGTGTTTGCCAAGCCGGGCCAGAAGGTCGCGTTTGTCGGCGCCACCGGTGCCGGGAAGACGACCATCACCAACCTCATCAACCGCTTCTATGACATCGCCGACGGCAAGATCCGCTACGACGGCATCAACGTCAACAAGATCCGCAAGGCCGATCTGCGCCGCTCGCTGGGCGTCGTGCTGCAGGACGTGAACCTGTTCACCGGCACCGTGATGGATAACATCCGCTACGGCAACCTGGACGCTACCGACGAGGAGTGCATCGCGGCGGCCAAGCTCGCGGGCGCCGACGACTTTATCACCCGCCTGCCCGACGGCTACGACACCATGCTCACCGGCAACGGCGCGCAGCTGTCGCAGGGCCAGCGCCAGCTGATTTCAATCGCACGCGCTGCCGTCGCCGATCCGCCGGCAATGATTCTGGACGAGGCCACATCGAGCATTGATACCCGCACCGAGGCTATCGTGCAAGCGGGTATGGACAAGCTCATGGAGGGGCGCACGACGTTTGTCATCGCGCATCGCCTGTCCACCGTGCGCAACTCCGACGCGATCATCTGCCTGGACCACGGCCGCATCATCGAGCGCGGCAACCACGACGAGCTGATCGCCAAGCGCGGGTACTACTATCAGCTCTATACCGGAGCGTTTGAGCTGGAGTAGCTCAAAACAGCCCCAACGCTCCCAACGGAGTTCCCCGAGGGAGACGGGGTGTTTGCTCCGCGCGCAGTTTCGCAGCGAAGCGAGAATGTTTGAGCACGGAGTAAACACCCCGTCTCCCTCGGGGAACTCCTGCGCGCAGTCTTTTCTCGCAGCCTAAAAAGAAGTGGTGAGGCCCTGGCCGTTTGGCCAGGGCCTCATTTTGTAAGGAGTCAAAAAAGTCCCGTCCCAGATGAGCTACTTGAGGAGTTGAGCCATGGCGTTGACGAATTTTTGGACTTGGAGGGTGGGCTCGAGCGGATAGTGCAAAAAGACCGGCACCTCGCGACCGCACAGGAACGGCACGCCCACAAAGGCAGGGTGCACCCCCGACCACGCTCCGCAGGTGAGCACCGCGTCGCCCTTTTCCTCCGCCTCATTAAAGAGCGCAAAGTCAAAGCTGTCCACGTCGATCACGTCTACGCCGCCGTCGGCCAACAGATCGATACGCAGACTGTCCATAGCGTCGTTGCCGTGACGGAGCACGCGCAGGCGCATGCCCTCTAAGTCGGCAACTGTGATGCGCGTCTTGCGCGCCAGCGGGCTTGTGCGCGGCAGGTCGATATAAAACGGCACGTTGACAATGCGGAGCCTTTGGCAGGCATCACCCCAGCGTGGGGTAGAAAAACTCGACTGCACCACATCGACCTCGCGGCCCAAGCTGCGCATGACGGTCTCGCGCTCATCGTAGAGGTCGCTTACCGGCACGATCTCAAATCGCAGCGACGGTTCCAGATCGTAAATGCCCGACCACATCGACAACGTTTGGCGCCCCGGGCACATCATCGACACGCCCAGGCGTACGGCACCGCCATCGCCCGCTGCGCGTCGGGCGCGGCGCAACGCATCCTCGGACTGCCGCATGATCGAGCGCGCGTCATCCACCAGCAGCGCGCCGGCCGGCGTCACCTTGACGCCCGAGTGCGAGCGTTCGAACAGCGTGATACCGAACTCGGCCTCGAAACCCGACACCTGCTTGACGAGCGCCGGAGTCGACACGCGCAATTTTGCCGCCGCACGCGAGAAGCTTCCCAGCTCCGCGGCGGCCGATATGGCCTCAAGTCGTCGATCGTACACGTCAATCTCCCGTTTTCGCGCCCGTGGCCACATAGCGCCACAGGGGGTTGTTTTCGCAGGTCACGCGCTCAATTGAACATAAACTGCATCGCACAGTGTAAACCTACGGTTAACGCTATTCTAACAAATATGCAATTCACCTGCGCAAATGCAAAGCATACAGTAACCAGCGAATACCACGTGGGTCGGTTAATGGGAGCGACCCACCGGAAGGCACAAGAAGGGAAGTTCCTATGAGCAATTGGCTTAAGCTCGAGGGCGATGTCTGCGCCGTGACCGGCGCGCTCGGCGGTATGGGCGCCGAGATCTGCCGCGAGTTCGCCCGCAATGGCGCCAACGTCATCCTGCTCGACCTGGACGAGGAGAAGGTCAAGGCCGCTGCCGCCGACCTCGCTGCCGAGTTTGGCATCCACGCCGAGGGTTACAAGATGAACGCCACCGACGAGGCCGAGGTTCAGGCCGCCGTCGACGCCACCATCGCCGACTTCGGTCGCGTCGACGTCCTCGTCAACACCGCCGGTATCCTGCGTTTCGCAGCCATGGAAGACCTGCCGCTGAGCGACTGGGAGCAGGTGCTCAACGTCAACCTCACCGGCTACTTCATCACCTCGCAGCGCTTTGGTCGCGAGATGATCAAGGCCGGCCAGGGCCGCCTGGTGCACATCTCGACCGTCGCCAGCCACTCCCCCGAGACGTTCTCGGGCGTGTACAGCTCTACCAAGGCCGGCGTCAACATGATGTCCAAGATGCTCGCCGCCGAGTGGGGCCCCTACGGCGTGCGCTCCAACTGCGTCGAGCCCTGCTTCGTCAAGACCCCGATGTCGGCCAATTTCTACGCCGACCCCGAGGTCGAGAAGAGCCGCAGCCGCCTAATCGCCACGCGTCGCATCGGCGAGGTCAGCGATATCGCCAACGCCGTCATGTTCCTGGCGTCCAAGCGCTCGGACTTTACCACCGGCGACGCCATCAAGGTCGACGGCGGCTTCTCCAACATGATGGGCGACCTCACCGCCAAGCCCGGCGGCCGTCGCGCCTATGCCGACAACTACCTTAAGAACAAGGGTGTCGAGCTCTGGTCCGATGAGTCCGGCGTCGCCAAGCCGACTGACCAGTAAACCAACCTAACAGGGAGGCCTGCGGACACGCCCGCTCCTCCCCCGTATTGATTAGAAAGAGTCCAATGGCTTCCACCAACTCCAACAAGGGTCGCGCCGTCGTGCTTTCCGCCGCGTGCGTCACCATGTTCTTCATCAGCTCAATCGCGCTGTATTCCGTCGTGAGCAAGAACCTACTCGCCGTCTACCCCGAGTGGTCGAGCGCCCTTACCTGGGCTTTCCCGGTCTTTCAGACCATCATGGCCGTGACGGGCATCTTCGCCGGCCGCATCTCCGATAAGATCGGCCCGCGCAACGTCGTGATCGCCGCCGCCGTGTGCTACGGCGTGGGCTGGTTCATGTCCGGCACCGTCACCGAGCCGTGGCAGTTCTACCTGTGGTTCTCGCTCGTCGCCGCCGTCGGCAACGGTCTGGGCTACAACCCGGCGCTCACCACCGGCCAAAAGTGGTTCATCGACAAGAAGGGTCTCGCCTCCGGCATCACCCTGGCCGCTTCGACCGCCGGCCCCGCCGTGCTGTCCCCGGTGCTCGCCTCGCTGCTCATCCCGAGCTTGGGCATCTTTGGCGCCCTTAAGGCGCTCGGCGTCATCTTCTTTGTGACGATTGCCGCCTCCGCCCTGCTCCTGAAGGCCCCCGAGGCCGGCTGGCTGCCCGAGGGCTTCGAGGCCCCTAAGGGCGGCGCACATGCCGGTACCTTCGGTGACCTCACCCCAGGCGAGATGGTCAAGACCCCGCGCTTCTGGGTCCTCATCGTCACCTTCGCCTTTGCCGCCACCGCGGGCACCCTGCTCGTGGGCAAGGTTGCCTCCATCGCCGCCGTCCAGCTCTTCGCCGACCCCACGAGCGCCGCTGCCGTCGCCCTCGGCGGCGTGGTGGTCTCCGTCAACACCTGCGCCAACCTGGTTGGCCGTCTGTCCTTTGGCCAGATCATCGACAAGATCGGCGCCTATAAGTCGCTGCTCATCAGCCTTGTCGTCACCATCATCGCCCTCGTTATCATGTCGATGAGCTTTACGCAGAGCATGTTCTTCGTGGCGCTCGCCCTGCTCGGCTTTAGCTTTGGCGCCCTGCTCGTCATCTACCCGCCGCTCACCGGTGGCGCCTTTGGCACCAGCAACATCGGCGTCAACTACGGCATCATGTTTTTGGGCTACGCCGCTTCCACCTGGATCAGCCAGCCCATCACCGCTGTGCTGTATCACGCCGAGGCCGGCAGCGCCGCCTACCAGCAGTCCTTCTACGGCGCCATTGTGATCGCCGCCATCGCCGTCGTACTCACCGTCTACATGATGGTCTCCGACAGCAAGAAGAAGTCCGCTTAGTTTTACCGATGCGACAAAGGGACAGCCCCTTTGTCGCATTCCACCGGTCACCAGTATTAAGGAGTCGAAATGTCTGAGCTCAACCCCGTCCGCATTGCCGTTATCGGCGCCGGCGCCATGGGCCGCAACCACATCCGCTTTGTCACCGAGGAGCCCGAGGCCGAGCTCGTCGCCATCGCCGACGCCTTTGAGGGCGCCCGCGCCACAGCCGAGGCCGCCGGCGTGCCGTTTTATACCGATCCCGCCCAGATGATGGACGAGGTCAAGCCCGAGGCCGTCATTATCGCCACCCCCAACGACCTGCACCTGGGCGTTGCCCGCGAGGCCATCAAGCGCAACATCGTGCCGCTGGTCGAAAAGCCGATCTCCAACGACCTCGAGGATGCTCAGGCCTTCGCCGCCGAGGCCGAGACCGCCGGCGTGCCCGTACTCGTGGGTCAACACCGTCGCCACAACCCCTTCGTTAACAAGGCCAAGGAGATCATCGAGTCCGGCGAGCTGGGCAAGCTCACCGTGTCGAGCTTCCACTATATGATTTATAAGAATGACGAGTACTTCGATGTCGAGTGGCGCCGCAAGAAGGGTGCCGGCCCGATCCTGGTCAACCTGGTGCACGACGTCGACCTGCTCCGCTACCTGCTGGGCGAGCCCGTTGCCGTCCAGGGCATGCAGTCCAGCGCCGCCCGCGGTTTTGAGACCGAGGACTCCGCCGTGGTCAACGTCCGTTTTGCCGATGGCGCGCTCGCGAGCATGACCATCTCCGACGCCACCGCCAGCCCCTGGAACTGGGAGGCAACCGCTCGCGAGGATCCGCAGTATCGCCCCTTCGACGCCGATGCCTACTTTATCGGCGGCACTAAGGGCGCCCTGTCGCTGCCCCGCCTGCACCAGTTCTCCTACGACGGCGCCTCCAACTGGCACAAGCCGCTGCAAATGGAGATTCCGGCCGTCGACCCGGCACTGCCGCACAAGATGCAGCTCAAGCACTTTGTGAAGGTTGTCCGCCGCGAGGTCGAGCCCGTCGTGACCCCCGCCGATAACGTCAAGACGCTCACGCTTCTCAACGCCATCAAGGAGGCCGCCGAGACCGGCCAGCTCGTCGAGCTGTAACGCCTTGGGGCAGACCGCGGCAAAACCCCATGCCGAGCCCCTCGGTCCGCCACAAATAAGCCCCTCTTCTTTGCCCCGCGAGCAGCCTCCTGCCCGCGGGGCTTTTTGCTACCTTGCCGACGATTTTTCTGGGGCGGGGGCTATTTTGCACCTCGGCTTGATTCGTTCGCCACGAAATGGGCCTATCTACTACGTTTAACCGACCGCCCTCAACCATGCCGAATTTCCTAAAATCAAAAGCGCAGGTAGACGGCTTGCGCATTCTCGGAAAACCGGGGGATGGTCGACCCATACGGTTTAAACGTAGTAGATAGGTCGTTTTCGTGGCGCGGCCCCAAAACAGCCTTTTGGGACGGGTGGTATCCTTGGTAGCCCTGTGCTGCAAACGCACCTTAAACGCAAGGAGTCCCATGGATCTTATCGCCCAGCTCGCCCGCGAGCTCAACCTTAAGGCCGCCAACATCGAGGCAGCCGTCAAGCTCATCGACGAGGGCAACACCATCCCCTTTATCTCGCGCTACCGCAAGGAAGCCACGGGCGGCATGGACGACGTCGCCCTGCGCGCACTCGACGAGCGCCTGTCCTACCTGCGCAATCTTGAACAGCGCAAAGAGGACGTCATTCTGCTCATCGACGCCCAGGGCAAACTTACGCCCGAGCTCGAACAGCAAATTCGCGAGGCCACGCAGCTCCAGCGTGTCGAGGACCTCTACAAGCCCTACCGCAAAAAGCGCATGACCCGCGCACAGAAGGCCCGCGAGGCAGGCCTGGAGCCGCTTGCCAACATGATCATCATGCAGGCCTCGGCCAAGGGCAGCGCGCTCGACACCGCCGCGGCCTACGTCAACGAGGAAGCCGGCTTCGACACGCCCGAGAAGGCGCTCGCCGGCGCGGCGGACATCGTGGCCGAGACGGTGGCCGAAGACCCCGAGAACGTCGCCGACCTGCGCGCCTTTACGCAAAACACCGCCGACATCGTCGTCGAGGCCACCGACCCCGCCGAAAAGACTCCCTACGAGCCCTACTACAACTATGATGAGCCGCTGCGCCGTATACCCAACCACCGCGTGCTGGCTATCGACCGCGGCGAGCGCGAGGGCAAGCTTCGCGTGCGCGTGAACGTCGACGGCGCTGCCGCCACAGCGCGCCTCAGCAGCCGTTGGCCCCGCCGCCAGGGCGTCTTCGCGCCCGTCTTCGATGCCGCCATCGCCGACGGTTACAAGCGCCTCATGGCCCCCTCGCTGGAGCGCGAGGCCCGCGCCAAACTCACCGTTCGCGCCCAGACCGAGGCCATCAACGTCTTTGCCAAGAATCTCGAGGGCCTGCTCTCGGCACGCCCCGTGCGCGGCGCCCGCGTGCTCGCGCTCGATCCGGGCTACCGCACCGGCTGCAAGGTCGCCGTCATGGACGAGACCGGCAAGCTGCTCGACCACGGCGTGGTCTATCCCACCAAGCCGCGCCACGACGTCGCCGGCACCAAGCGCGAGCTCGCCCGCCTCGTCAAGAAGGACGGCGTCAACACCATCGTCATCGGCAATGGCACCGCCAGCCGCGAGACCGAGGAAGTCGTCTCGGAGTTCATCGCCGAGCAGGCGCCTGAGCTGCGATACACCATCGTCAACGAGGCCGGCGCATCGGTGTACTCCGCCTCCGAGCTCGCCAGCCAGGAGTATCCCGACCTGGACGTCACCGTGCGTGGCGCCATGAGCCTGGGCCGCCGCCTGCAGGACCCGCTGGCAGAGCTCGTCAAGATCCCGCCCCAGTCCATCGGCGTGGGCCAGTACCAGCACGACCTTGACCAGACCGAGCTTTCGCGCACCCTGGGCCACGTGGTTGAGGACGTCGTCAACCGCGTGGGCGTCGACGTAAACACCGCGAGCGCGAGCCTGCTGGGATACGTATCGGGCATCACGCCGAGCGTGGCCAAAAACATCGTGGCCTACCGCGAGGAAAACGGCGCCTTTACCGATCGCCGCCAGCTCAAGAAGGTCCCCAAGCTGGGACCCAAGGCATATCTCAACGCCGCGGGCTTCCTGCGCATTAGCGGCGGCAGGAACCCACTCGACGCGACAAGCGTCCACCCCGAGAGCTACGAGGTGGCCACGTCCGTCCTAGAACGCGCCGGCGTTAAAGCAAGCGAGCTCAGCCGCGGCGGCGTGCCCGACATCGAGCGCCGCCTGGGCAGCATCTCGGCGCTGGCAAGCGACCTGAACTGCGGCACCCTCACGCTCATCGACATCGTTAACGAGCTCAAGAAGCCCGGTCGCGACCCGCGCGATGACGCGCCCGAGGTGGTCTTTAGCCGCTCGGCGCTTTCCATCGACGACCTGGAACCCGGCATGGAGCTCAAGGGCACGGTGCGCAACGTCGTGGACTTTGGCGCCTTCGTCGACGTGGGCGTGCACCAGGACGGCCTCGTACATATCTCTAAGCTGGCCAACCGCTTTGTCAAGCACCCCAGCGACGTCGTGCGCGTCGGTGACACGGTCAAGGTGTGGGTCGAAAAGGTCGATCGCGACCGCAAGAAGATCTCGCTCACCATGGTGCAGGGCAAGTAAACCGCCAAAGCAAAGGTACCCCCTGTAGCGATGTGCAAAATCGCGAGTATTCTGCAAATTCCACCGTTCCGGATGCCCCTCAGAGACGAAAAAGCAAAAAACAGCCCCCGTTTTAGCGTCGTCAGAGCCAAAACGGGGGCCGTTCCATGCTTCGGTTAACTGATAAAGACCTTTACCTTGCTGAATACTCTCAATTTTGCACGGCGCAGGCGGGGGTACCCTTGCTTACGGCAGGATATGGAAACCGAGCGCCGCGATATCCTTGGCAAAGCCGCGGACGGTGTCGAGCGAGACCTCGTACGGGTCGCGACCGATGTTCTTGCGCTTGGCCAGGATGCTGTTGGGCACCGTGATGATCTGGCAACCGCAGGCTTCTGCCTGGTAAATGTTAATGAGCTCGCGCGTGGACGCCCACAGGACCTCGCAGTTGGGCTTTGCGGCGGCCTTCTTGACCGACTCCGTCATAAACGGAATGGGGTCGACGCCGGTATCGGCGATGCGGCCGGCAAAGAGCGAGATGATGGACGGCGTCTCGGTGTCAACGGCCTCGACCATCTCATCGACCTGCGTAGGCGTAAAGATGGTAGTGACGTTGACCTTGATGCCGTCGGCGGAAAGCTTGCGGACCAGCTCGGCGGTGGACTCGCCCTTGGTGGTCACGCACGGAATCTTGACGTAGACGTTCTCGGCCCAGGTAGCGATCTCGCGGGCCTCGACCTCCATGGTCTCGACGTCGTCGGCAAAGACCTCAAACGAGACGGACACATCGGTGATGTGGGCCAGGACCTCCTTGGCAAACGCGCGGTAATCCGTCACGCCGCCCTTCTTCATAAGGGACGGGTTGGTCGTGAAACCCTGAACGTTGCCGTTCTCGTACATGTCGAGCATGCCCTCGAGGTTTGCACCGTCAGCGAACACCTTGATTGCCATCTGCCTGATTCCTTTCGCTTGCACACGGGCGTTAAACTGCTAAACACTTTACCTACGTTTATCAAGGCGTGAGCTGCGGTTTTTTATCTTCTCGGCGAACGGTATAAACACCTCAGTGTTTGGATTGATAAATCGATTGAGCATGCAAAAGCAAAGAGTCGCAGTTTGAGCAAACGTCAGAACGCGGGATTCATTAGATGAGGCCGAAATGCTGCATCGCTGTGACGGTACCGTCGTGTGCGACATCGTCGGTCACGTAGTCGGCGACCGCCTTGACCTCGGGCATGGCATTACCCATGGCCACGGCCGTCTCGACGGCGGCGAGCATGCCCAGGTCGTTGCCCGAATCGCCAAAGCCAAAGGTGCGCGCATTTCCCTCGCGGCCCAGATACGTCAGCGCTCGCGCCACGCCCACGCCCTTGTTGATGCCCTTGGGGCTCAGCTCGCGATTCTGGCCACCGGTGTTGCACAGCTCAAACTCGCGATCGATAAAGCCGTCATCATTGGCTACGCGAGCCAAACTGGGCACATTGAGGCATACCTTGCCCACGCGCAGACTGCCGTCGACGCGCATCTCCTCGGCGCTGTGCACCACAGAAGTGCCGATCAGAGACGACTGCTCAACACCCGCAGGTTCCAAGGCAAAAGTAGCCACGTTGGTCTCGAAAAAGGCCTCAATCCCTGCCGCGGCCATACGGCGTGCAAGCTCCTCGATAACGTGCTCGTCAAAGCAGTCCTCATGCACCACGCGGCCCTCGACCTCGAGCGTCGCTCCCGCCATGGCAACGACGCCCGCGGGGTCGAGCGCGCGCAGGCCATCGGCGATCAGCCACAAGGGACGACCCGTGCAGATAAATGCCTGGTGACCCGCATTGCGCAGGCGATGAAACGCCTCGACGACCGCCTGCGAGGGGCGAACCGCCGAAAAGTCCTTGTCGGTCATGTTGTCGGGATCGAACGACGTCAGCGTGCCGTCCACGTCAAAAAAGAGCACAGCGGGTTCGGGACACGCATCAATCATATGGGTTCCTTTCGAGGATAAGGGCAAACGAAGCATCCATCATATAATGGAGCGACGCAACCAGAGAGGTCACCCATGGAATTTTACGCAAGCTGCCCCGAGGGCTTTGAGTCCGCACTCGCCGATGAGCTTAAACGCCTCGGGCTTTCGCATGTTCGCCGGCTGAAGGGCCGCGCTACATTTGAGGGCGAGCTCGAAGAAGGCTACCGCGCCTGTCTGTGGTCGCGCCTGGCGAGCCGTGTGTTCGTGGTACTCGGGCGCTTTGAGGCGCAGGATGCCGATGAACTGTACGATAGCGTTTACGACATCGCCTGGGAGAGCATCGTCCGCCCCGGCGCCACCATCGCCATCACCGCCCGCGGCGTGACCGAGCAGCTGCGCAACACGCGCTTCTCGGCCCTGCGCGCCAAAGACGCGCTGTGCGACCGCCTGGCCGAGACCACGGGACGTCGTGCCGACGTCGATGCCGCCGACCCCGATGTTCACCTACTGCTTTCGCTGCGTCAGCGTCGCGCGAGCATCAGCCTGGACCTTTCGGGCGACCCGCTGTTCAAGCGTCTGCCGCCCGCTGCGACTCGTGCCGGCGAGGGCGCACACGTGTTGCGCCCCGACTACGCCGCCCTGGTGCTGGCGCAGGTCGGCTGGACCGCACTATGCGAGCGCGAGCTGACGGCCGACGATTACGAAAACGAAGCCCTTCCCACGCTGATCGATGCCTCGTGCGCCGGCGGCGGTCTGCTGCTGGAGGCCGTGAACATTCTGACCGACCGCGCCCCGGGCGCCGCACGCGAGCGCTGGGGCTTTGAGGGCTGGCAGCTGCACGACGCTGTCCTGTGGGAGCAGCTGCTTGCCGAGGCGCGCGAGCGCGAGGCGGCAGCGCGCGAGCGCCAGGCGCGCATCGTGGCCGTAGACATCGACCCCGCCGCCCGCAAGACTGCCGAGCGCATGGTCAAGTGCGCCGGCTACAAGCGTTTTGTCGACTTTTGTGCCGCCAAGCCCGCCACCGTGCTGGACCATGCGGGCGCCGTCGCCGGTGCCGCCCTGGTCGCGGACACGACCGAGACCCCGCTTTCGCTCATGCACGATGCCATGACGCTCATCGGCGAGCTGCGCCGCGCCCCCGAGCTCGCTTCGGCGCCGGTCGCCGCTCTCACCCGCGACGGCTTGCTGGCCCGCGCGCTCCACGCCGAGCCCGAGCGCTCGATCGCCGTCATGCCCAATAACGAGGAGGCGGCTCTTGAGGTTTGGCCCTCGCTCGACCACGCCGCCGCGGCATTCGAAGCTGCGACCAGCGCAGATGCCGAGGAGCAGACCGCAGATGCCCAAGGCGAAGCCGCCGACACCCTCATGCCCGAACCTACCGCCACGCTCGACCTGGGCGACGGCAAGCCGCTGCCCGTGCTCATCCCGGAGTCCGAGCAGTTCGCCAACCGCCTGCGCAAGAACGCCCGTCTGCGTCGAAAGTGGGCAAAGCGCGAGGGCGTGAGCTGCTACCGCGTCTACGATGCCGACCTGCCCGACTACTCCGCTGCCATCGACCTGTACGAGGGTTGCCCGCAGACGCCGGGCCGCTGGCTCGTCATCGCCGAATACGCCGCGCCCAAGACCATCGACCCCGCACTGGCCCAGGCCCGTATGCTCGACATCTTGGCCATCGCGCCGCGCATCCTGGATGTTCCGGCCGAGCATGTGCACGCCAAGGCCCGCATGCGTTCGCGCGGCGGCTCGCAGTACGGCAAGCAGGGCGCCGGCAAGGGCGCATCGGGCGAGCGTGCCAATATCACACGCCGTCGTCTGCCGCTCATCGAAGAGGGCGGCCTCACCTTTGCCGTCAACTTTGACGACTATCTGGATGTGGGCATCTTCCTGGATCACCGCGTCACCCGCAACCTAGTGCGCGAGCACGCCAAACAGGCGCGCCGCTTCCTCAACCTGTTCGCCTACACCGGCACTGCCACCTGCTACGCGGCCGATGGCGGCGTCGAGGAGACCGTGACGGTCGACCTCTCCAACACCTATCTGGACTGGGCCGAGCGCAACATGCGCCAGAACGGCTTTGTGGGGCCGCAGCATCATTTTGTGCGCGACGACGTGCTTGCCTGGATTCGCGACCAGCGCCAGACGCGCAACCGCTGGGACCTGATCTTTGTCGACCCGCCCACGTTCTCGAACTCGTCAAAGATGGGCCGCCGTACCTGGGATGTCCAGCGCGACCATGTTGAGCTTTTGGCCGGCGTATCTCGCCTGCTCGCGCAGGGCGGCCATGCCATCTTCAGCTGCAACCTGCGCGGCTTCCGCCCCGAAACGCGCAAGCTCGCGCGCGCGGGCGTCGTGCTGGAGGACATTACGGCGCAGACCATTCCCGAGGACTTCGCACGTAACCAGAAGGTGCACCACTGCTATATCGTGCGCCGCCTGCCCATTGAGGACGCCATGGCCGAGGTCGGCTTTAGCGCCGAGGAGATTGCCGAGCGAACCGAGGAGCTGCGCAACCCCAAGGCCCGTATGCCTCGCGCGGCAGTGCCCGCGCACGCGCAGGCCGGCAACGGCAAGCCCAAAAAGAAGAAGTTCTACGCCAGCAAGCCCAAGGGCAAATAGACAAAGTTGCGGTGGAATACGGACTGTTTTGCCTGGAATTAGGCAAATTTAGACCGTATTTCACCGCAACTCATAGTGGGATGGCGGACGCCGTCCTACCCTTGGGTGACCAGGCGATAGCCGATACCCACGTGCGTCTGGATATAGCGCGGATGCGCGGGGTCGGACTCAATCTTCTTACGCAGCGTGCCCATAAAGACGCGCAGGCTCGCCAGGTCGCTCTTAGTTGCCGTGCCCCAGATCTCATGCAGGATAAACTGGTGCGTCAGCACCTTGTCGGCGTTGTGTGCCAGCAGGCACAGGAGCTTATACTCGATCGGCGTCAGATGCAGTTCCTCGCCATCCATCGTGGCGATGCCGGCATCAAAATCGATATGCAGCTCACCGGTATCGAACGAGCCCTCGGAGGCAACACCGCCCGTTTGCGCATACGAAAGGCGCCTGAGCGTCGTGCGAATACGCGCGAGCAGCTCCTCGACCGAAAACGGCTTGGTCAGATAGTCGTCGGCACCGGCATCGAGCGCGCGGATTTTGTCCGCATCCTCGCTGCGCGCCGAGACCACGATAATCGGCATGCCCGACCATGCGCGCACCGACTCCACCACCTTGACGCCGTCCATATCGGGCAGGCCCAGATCGAGCAGCACAATGCTCGGCGTCTGCGACGAGGCGGCGGCGATGGCGGCATGGGCGGTCTCCACGGCCATATGGCGCAAGCCGTGCGCCTCGAGCGCGGCAACAATAAGATTGCGAACGGCAGGGTCGTCCTCAACGACCAAGATGAGCGGTTTTACGGCAGAGTTCGGCACGGCGCTACTCCTTATCAAACGAAACGTCGGCGGCAGGAAGCTCAATCGTAAAGACCGAGCCGTGCGGGTCCGCCGCGGCAACCTCTATGCTACCGCCATGCGCCAGCGCAATGGAGCGGCAGAGCGAAAGACCCAGGCCCACGCTGCGGTGACTGTCAGCCAGACCGTGGTTGGCGGTGTAGAACGACTCAAAGATCCGCTCGCGGTCCTCGGGTGCGATGCCCGGACCATCATCGACCACCGAGCACGCCACGCGTCCATCGTCGACGCTAATCGAAATCATGATATGCGAGCCCGCGGGCGTATAGGCGATGGCGTTGTTCACCAGATTGACCACCAGCTGCACCATCAGGCGCGCATCGACGTTGACGAGCGCCGGCTCATCGCACGCCACCACCTTAAGATCGTGCTCGCGCACGGCAGGGTTCACGTGGCGCAGCGCCTCCTCGACGATATCGTCCATGAGCTCGAGCGTGGTCGACAGGCGCATGCCGCCGCCCTCGAGCTTGGTGATGGCGAGCAGGTTCTCGACGGTGGCGTTGAGCCATTGCGCATCCGAGCGAATGGAAAGGAGCAGGCCGCGGCGCGTCTGGGCATCGAGCACCGCGGTGCCGGTCGAGCCCTGATCGAGCAGGACATCGGCATTGCCCGAAATACTGGTGAGCGGCGTACGCAGATCGTGCGAGATGGAGCGCAGCAGGTTGGCGCGCAGCTGTTCGTTTTTGGCGAGCACCGCCGCCTCCTCGCGGGCCTCCATGGCGCGGGCGCGGTCGAGCGCCAGCTCACCTTCGCTCACGATGGCATCGGCAAGCGTCCGCTCCTCATGCGTCAGCACGTCGGGCTCGGCAACGATAGCCAGCACGCCCACCACCGAGGCGGGGTCGCCCGAGCGGACGAAGCCGTCGCCCGTGCGAACCGTCAGGTAGATGCCATAAAACGCCGAGCCGCCATAGGTGGCATCGAGCGGCGTTCCCACATAGGCGGACGCCGAGAGCCGCGGCGGCATCTGCGGCGCCAGTTCATGCACCGGCGCGGCATCGCCCACGGCCGTGTATGTCGCACGCGGCAGCAGGTCATCGCCCTCGGCGTCGGCGCTGTACCACACGACCGGACAGCCCGAAAGACGCGCCAGCTGCGTTGCCATGGCATGAACGATCTGCTGCTGATCGGCGCACCGCTGCAGCATGCGGTTGGTCTCGAGCACCATATGCGTGCGGCGGTCGCTGGCGGCAGCCTGTGCCAAGGCGCGGCGCAGGGCTAACGCAATCGAGCTCGACACAAGCGAGACCACGAACATGATGAAGAACATGCCGGGATAGCCGCGGTCGATAAGCGACAGCGAGTAGCATGGGTCGACAAACAAGAAGTTGTAGAGCGCCACGGCGGCAGCCGAGCTCAGCAAGCAATACAGGCGACTCCAGGTAAAGAATGCGCACAGCTGAACGGCGAACACATAGACGATCATGATGCTCGGCGCGAGACCCGGATGGTCGAGCAGCGCGCCCACAATCGTCGCCGCGACCAGCAGCCCCACCGATACGCAAGCGTCATACAGAGGAGTGCGGCGCGTCAGCGTTGTGCGCCGCCACCAAAAGTTATCGGCAATATCGCCGTCCGTACGGACGTCCATCAGCGCCCCGCCCCTCTCTCGAAAACAAAAACCACCACAAAGGGACAGGCACCTTTGTGGTGGTTTCCCTTGTGGTGGTTCCAAGTGTATAGCCTTTGCAACCGGCGGTCGTTAGACAAACAGCACGTGCGCGAGCAGGGCACACACGCACACCGCTCCAAATACCAGTGCCACGATCGAGATCACGCGGTCGGCCATGTCCATGTTGGCACGATTCGTAAAGAACCGATCTTCGGCGGCGTCGACGCGCGCCTCACGCACCATTTCGACCACCGCCTCGCGGCCATCGAGCGCCTTTGTATCCATGTTTACCTCCCCGGCCTCATGCTTATCCATCAAAAACCAACTCCGTGTAGCCGCCGACGTCTACGGCCGCTCGTTGGGGGCCAGGCGCTGCATCTTGTTCACGGCCTTGAACTTGGTGAACAGCGGCACGTACTCAAAGCTCACGTTGGAGTTCTCCAGGCCGTACCAGCGTGCAGGCGTGCCGGCGGCGCGGCGGATGATGTACTTGAGCGTGATGGCCGTACGCTCGCTCGGCTCCACATCGCTTTCGGGCGCCAGAAGCTTACGGATCAGGACGAACTTGAACGTACCGATGTTGCCCGGATCCTTGTAGACCGAGTAGTCATGCGTCTGCGCCGGCAGCTCGCCGGTGGCAGCCAGGTCCTGAACGACCTGACGCAGATAGGCATTGACGCGCTGGTTGATCTTGTAGCCCAGGTACAGATGCACGCGGAACACGTAGTCGGTGCCGAACGTCTCGACCGAATAGGCAAAGGTATGCGGCTCGTCCATGGTCTCGACATTCACGAACCACCAGGCGCGAGCGCGCTTGGGATGCTTGTCCAAAATCGAGTAGACGATGTCGCGGTCGATGTAGTCGGTATGGGTGTCCTTGGTCAGGTACACGACGTTGTCGCTCATGCGCTCGTAACGGTCGTCGTCGCGCAGGCGCTTGAGCTGCGGCAGGTAGCTGCGCAGCGGCAGCAGCGTAAACTGGCGCTGCTCAACAGCCGTACCGTTGTACCAGCACACCATGATGCCCATGATGAGCGCGGCCATGAGGATGGTGAAGTAGCCGCCGTGGAAGAACTTGGTAAGTGAGCTCACGAAGAAGAAGCCTTCGAGCAAAAGGAAGAAGGCCGCGAAGATCCACGGAGCAACCTTGAGCTTGCGCTCCTCGTGCAGGTAGAAGAAGAGCAGCAGCGTGGTGCACATCATAGTCAGCGTAATGGCAAGGCCGTAGGCGGCTTCCATATGCGCCGAGTTCTGGAACAGCAGCACCACGATGACGCAGCCGACAAGCATGACGTTGTTGACCATGGGGATGTAGAGCTGGCCCTTGGTCTCGGCAGGGTAGAAGACCTGCATGTGCGGCATGAGGTCCAGACGGCTGGCCTCGGACACCAGCGAGAATGCGCCGGTGATGAGCGCCTGCGAGGCAATGATGGCCGCGACGGTGGAAAGGCCGACGGCAAACGGGCGCAGGCCCGGGGCGAGCATCTGGTAGAACGGGTTGAGGTCGGCAATGCCCATGAGCTCGGGGTTGGCAGCGTTGTTCATAAGCCAAGCGCCCTGGCCCATATAGGAAAGCAGCAGGCAGCACTTAACGAACGGCCAGGTAGCGTAGATGTTGCCGCGGCCGACGTGGCCCATGTCGGAGTAGAGCGCCTCGGCACCGGTGGTGGCGAGGAAGCAGCTGCCCAGAATCATGATGCCCGCGTGGTTGTTGGGGCTCAGCAAAAAGGCGATGCCGCGCACCGGGTTGAGGCACAGCAGCACGGCGGGGTGCTGGAAGACAAAGAACAGACCCGTGCCGCCCAGGAACAGGAACCACAGCGTCATGATGGGGCCAAAGGCGTGACCGATCTTGGCCGTACCGATGCGCTGAACCAAGAAGAGCACGATGATGATGGCGAGCGTAATGGCGACGACACGGCCCTGGTCATCGCCCAGCACGGCATGGACCGCCGGGATGGTGCGCAGGCCCTCGATGGCCGTGGTAACGGTAACGGCCGGCGTCAGGATGCCGTCGGCGAGCAGCGCGGCGCCACCCAGCATGGCGGGGACGATAAGCCACTTGCCGCAGCGCTTGACCAGGCTGTACAGGGCAAAGATGCCGCCCTCACCATGGTTATCGGCGCGCAGCGAGATGAGCACATACTTGATGGTGGTCAGCAGCGTGACCGTCCACACGACAAGGGAGAGCGCGCCGAGCACGAACTCCTCCGTGACGCTTCCGATGCCGCCGTTGCCGGCAACGAGCGCCTTGGTTACATACATAGGGCTGGTGCCGATATCGCCGTACACCACGCCCAGCGTGACGAGCATCGCCGAGATGCTCACAGGAATCGCAGCGTGCGAAGCTGCCTCCTTGGCCTTTTGTTCCATAAGCCGGTTTCCTCCCAACTTTAATGTTCGAAGGAATTATAGGTAATCGGCCCATGTTTGAATGGCACTGTTTTCCCAGCTAGATAAACATTTATACGGCCTTTAAGCCACCTCGGCGATATGGAATGTGACAAAGGGACTGTCTCTTTGTCGCATCCGTCATTTTCCGAGCCAATTTTTGAACCACCACTCCATGGAGCGGCTCATCTCGGCCATAAAGGGACTCGTGTGCTTGCGGGTATAGATGTCCACGACGCGCTCCCCCACCACGCGGGCATGCGGACGGAACATCGCGTCCATCTCGGCTACCTGCGCGTCCATAGTCGCAGCATCGGCGCGGCAGTAGCGCTCCTCGTGCACCAGGTTCACCACGGGATGCGCAATGGCCGGACGCTCCTTACGGGGCGTGCCGATGATGAGCATCGACAGCGGCATGGTATACGGAGGCAGATCGAGCAGCTCGGCCACTTCCTCGGCATTCTCGACGATATCACCGATGTAGCAGCTCCCCAGGCCCAGGGCCTCGGCGGCGACCACGGCGTTTTGCGCAGCGATCACGGCGTCCTGGGCCGCGATGGCAAAGTCACCCAAACCCGGTGCACGGCGGGGCGCCTTGCCCGTGCGCTCGACAAACTCGGGCTCAAAGCAGCCCACGTGCTCAAACAGATCGATCCACTTGGCATAGTCGACCACAAATATAAGTGCCCAGGGCGCCTTGGCGATCATGGGCTGGTGGTCGCACAGGTCGGCCAGACGATCCAGCGTAGCCTGCTCGCGAATGCTCACGATGGAATACATCATCATGGCGCCCGCCGACGGCGCGCGACTCGCCGCATGCAAAATTGCCGCCCGCTGCTCGTCGGTCACCGCCACGGGACGGTCGTCGTCATCACGCGCGAAGGCACGCGTGGAGGAACGGTGCTCCAACGTGTCCAGCACCGCATTGCCCGTCGTCTCGACCGGATAGCCGCCCGCGTCCATGCCAGCGTCCACGTCACCCGCACTCGTCATACAAGCCCGTTCGTTCATCGCCTCATCCTCGCCAATTCTTTAAGAAGCCTTTACGTTTCCGTGTAATTCCCGTCCATTATCGCGCAGGTCGCCACTACATTGCGCCACACCGTCACACGTGCGCGTTAATATGGCTGGTTGTTGTGCGCAGACACCAATTGCAGCGCATATCTTGGTAACAATCGGGTAAACCCCCGCTTTCGTACGTTTTAGTTTGTGAGGAGTCTCAGCATGTTCGCTGCCGCCATCTCGCTCGTCGGTCTTGCGGCGACCGTCTACCTTGTCTTGCGCGAGGCCAAGGCCATTCGCGCTCAGTCGGGCACCGTTGCCAAGGGCGCCTTCGCCTGGAGCGTCGCCTTTGGCCTGTTCCAGCTCTTTTTGACCGTCTGGGGCGCTATTGGCCTCGTCGCGCAGAACGAGCCGCTCGCCTTCGTGATGCTCATCCTGACCAACGCCATCCTCACCGGCTGCGCTTGGGCCAGCATCGCCCGCGACCGCATCGCCCCGCGCGTCTTTGCGTTCGCCGGGCCCGACGCCCCCGCCCCCACCGGCAAGCTCGCCCGCCTGCGCGGAGCCTTTGTGGGTAAACCGCTCGTCGCCGCCGTCCTGTGCCTGCTGCTCGCCGGCGTCTTTGCGCTGCTGGGCATGGAGGTCTCGTCCAACCACGACTTTACCTGGGTCTACCCCCTGTGCATCCTGCTCGAGTGGGCCATCATCACCACGCTCATGGTCGGCCTGTTCTTCCTGTTCCAGCGCCACGGCGCAGCCCCCGCGGTCTTGGCCTTTGCCCTCTTTGTCCTGGGCATTGCCGAGTTCTTCGTCATCACGTTTAAATCCATGCCCATCCAGCCGGGCGACCTTTCGGCCATCTCCACCGCCGCCGCGGTCGCCGGCACCGGCTACACCTTCTCGATCTCGCTGTTCTGCGTGCTGTCCATGGGCTTTACCGCCATCGCCATGCTGCTGTGCGAGTACGCCGGCCTGGTGGCACCGCACCGTCAGAAGGGCGCCGCCAACGCCAAGCGCATGCTGCTCACCAACCTGCTCGTCGCCGTGCTGTGCCTGGGCGGTGTGACCGCACACGTCACGCTCATCGACTACTACAACACCCTCGGCATCACCGTCTACACCTGGCGCCCGCTCGAGAGCTACTGGCGCGAGGGCTACCTGCCCGCTTTCATTAGCGCAGCGCAGTCCATCAAGCCGCCCAAACCCGCCGACTACTCCGTCGACGATGCCAAGGCCACGCTCAAAAAGTACGCCAAGGCCTATGACAAATCCGACGCGGCTAAGAGCGATGAGCGCGCCGCCGCAAAGGAGCAGTTCGACAGCGAGAAGCCCACGGTCATCGCCATCATGAACGAGACCTTCTCGGATCTGTCGATCTACCAGAACATGCGCGCCGGCTACGAGGGCCCGCAGTACTTTAAGAACCTGTCCAACTGCCTCAGCCGCGGCAAGCTCTACGTGAGCGCCTACGGCGGCGGTACCGCCAATACCGAGTTTGAGTTTATGACCGGCAACTCCATGGCCAACCTGGGCTCGGGCGTGTACCCCTACACCATCTACAACATGGAAACGACCGGGAACCTGGCAGAGCAGTTCAAGTCGCTCGGATATTCCACCACGGCCATGCACCCCAACCACGCCACCAACTGGAACCGCGAGAACGTGTACAAGGACTTTGGCTTTGACCGGTTCCTGTCCATCAACGACTTCCAGGGAGCCGACACTCTGCGCGGTATGGTGACCGACCAGGCGACCTATGACAAGATTCTTGAGCTGCTCGACCAGAACGCCGATCCGCAGTTCATCTTCGACGTGACCATGCAGAACCACTCGGGCTACGACACGGGCCTGCTGCCGGTCGACAAGCAGATGCACCTGAACATCGACACGACCGATCTGGACGCCAAGACCGTCGAGGACGGCACGCTCTCCGATGTCGACGAGTACGTCTCGTGCATCGAGCAGTCCGACCAGGCGCTGCGCTACTTCCTTAACGCCCTGAGCAAGCTCGACCGCAAGGTGGTCGTGGTGTTCTGGGGCGATCACCAGCCGTTCTTCCCGTCCAAGTTCAACGACAAGTGGTTTACCGGTGAGGACGACGCCACGCATCAGGAGCGTCTGTGGCAGACCGACTACATCATCTGGGCCAACTACGACGTTGCCGGCTGCGACCAGACGAGCGAGGTCGACGACCTGTCCACCAACTACCTGTCCACGCAGCTTATGCAGCTGATCGGCGCACCCCTCTCCGACTACCAGAAGGCGCACATGACGCTGCGTGAGTCGCTGCCCGCCATCAACTCGGTGGGCTACGAGGACGCCAGCCTGCGCTGGGCGCTCTCCTCCAACGTCACCGGCGACGACGACGCCGCAGCAGCCGCCACCAAGGCGCGCGAAGATTACGCCAAGATGCAGTACTATGAGATGTTCCGCGACGGCAAGAACGTGTACACCGAGCACTTCCAGACCGAGGCCAACGAAACCGACCCCAACCTGGCGCCGGGCACGACCAAGATCAAGTAGCAGCGCGTCTTAACTGGTTCGTCTGCCCGGCGACGCGGAACGTAAGGTTCCCTGCTCGGACAGTCCTGCGCAAGACGGAGGCCACATTAAGTGGCCTCCTTTGCGTGCGGAACTCGCGATGAACCTTACATACCTCCGCCCGGACAGACGCCCTGTTGTTGGAGCGTGGCTTGTCTTGGGTGTATCGCCGAACATATATAAGTTGAAGGCCACACCATGTGGCCTTTTTGCATCCGGAAACCGTGTCCCAGAATTCACGTCCGGAATGGGATGCAGTTTCCGCTTGTGGCTCCGTTGGGAAACTGCATCCCACTCCAGAGGCAAATTCTGGGACGCACTTTCCGAAACCCCATCCATCCGGAAAGCCCGTCCCACTCTGAATACATCCAGCGAACATATGCGAGCGTGTTGTCCAGAACGGCCTCGTCATCGGGGTGATGGAAAATATCGTCCCAGACGCTTGCCATCGTTGCGCCCACGAGTGTCAAGAAAAAAGCCTCGAGGATTTCGAGGCTTTCACCATTTGTATTGTTTTGCACGAAGGACCGCGAACGGCGAAGCTACTCCCCCAGCACGGCCTTTTTGGCGGCTGCAGCCATGTTGTCCAGATCTTCCTTGGTGGGATGGTCCTTCGCGGCAACCCAGTTGTCGAGCAGCATCTTAAATCGGGCGTTGTCGGGATCTTGCTCGAGCATGGCCTCGTAGCGCTGCTTGACCGCGGGGCCCATCTTGCCCTGGCACATCGCCCAGCCCGCAAGCTCGGCATCCCCAGCCAAATTGGAAGTTACGCGGTCGATAATCTGCTGATAGTAGCTCTGGTCGGCGCCAAAACCGCAGGTGCCAAACAGGAAGACGCGCTTGCCGTGCAAAGCGGAGAGCAACGCCGCGACCGAAGGCGTGCACGCGCCCTTGTCGCACCAAAAACCGACGAGCACCGTGTCGGCCGCGCAGGCGCCCTGCGCCTCGAGCGCAACCTGATCTGCATCCGCATCGTCGCTCAACGCCGCGGCATGGACAAACTCAACGCCCGCAGCCTGCAGTGTGCGCTTGATCGCGCCCGAAACCATCCTGGTATTACCGCTCTTGCTGTTAACCACCAAAGAGCACGTCATAGTCACGTTGCCTCGTTTCCCCCAAAACTAAAGCCACTAATGCAATTTATTAGATGAATATCTTAGTACTAACGTGACAGATGTAAACCACCGTCTGTCGATTGATTAATTTGCCCCACGGGCTTGCTCACTGGGCGAATTGGCTGCGATAGAGTTCGGCGTAGAAGCCGCCTGCCGCTAGCAGCTCGTCGTGCGTGCCGCGCTCGATAATCTGCCCGTCGCGCATCACCAGAATGCAGTCGGCGTTGCGGACGGTGCTCAGGCGGTGCGCCACGACAAAGCTTGTGCGACCGGCCATGAGCTCGTCGAATGCCGCCTGCACCTGCAGCTCGGTGCGGGTATCGATACTCGAGGTCGCCTCGTCCAGCAGCAAGATAGCCGGGTCGGTGAGCATGACGCGCGCGATGCACAGCAGCTGTTTTTGACCCTGGCTAAACGTGCCGCCGTCCTCGCCGATGACCGTATCGTAGCCGCCTGGCAACTGCACGATAAACTTGTGCGCGTGCGCGCGCTTGGCGGCTTCGACAACCTGCTCGCGCGTGGCTCCTGGGCAACCGTAAGCGATGTTGTCCGCCACCGTGCCCTCGAACAGCCAAGTGTCCTGCAGCACCATGCCAAAGGCACGGCGAAGGCTTGCGCGCGTGTAGTCACGCGAAGACCGGCCATCGACCATGATGCGTCCGGCATCGATATCGTAAAAGCGCAGCAGCAGGTTGATGAGCGTCGTCTTGCCGCAGCCCGTGGGGCCGACCAGGGCAAAGCGTATGCCGGGCTTAGCCTCGATGCAGATATCCTGCAGCAGTTTGCGGTCGGGCACGTAGCTAAAGTCCACATGCTCAAAGGTCACCTCGCCCTGCGGGACGGCAAGTTCCACGGCATCCTCCGCATCGGGCTCCTGCTCGCGCGCATCGAGCAGCGCAAACATACGGCGCGCCGAGACGTACGCGGTCTGGATCTGCGTAATGACGTTGGTGACCTCGTTGAACGGCTTGGTGTACTGGTTGGCGTAGGACAGGAAGATCTGCACGCCGCCCACCGTAAGCGCCGCGGGCACGCCCGTGATCACGCCCACGCAGCCGATCACAGCGACCACGGCATAGATGATGTTATTGATAAAACGCGTACCGGGGTTGGAGAGCGAACCCATAAACTGCGCGCACTCGCCCGCGGTGTAGAGCTCGGCATTGAGGGCATCGAAGCGCTGCTGAGCGTTGGGGCCATAGGCAAAGGCGTCGACAAGCTTTTGCTCGCCCACATACTCCTCGATATGACCACCGAGCTGCCCTTGAATGCGCTGCTGAGCCGTAAAGCTCTTGTTGGAGAGCTTGGCAATAGCACCGGCAGCAAAGATGGAAAGCGGCGTGACGAGCACCACCACGAGCGTCATGGTCAGGTTAATGGAGAGCATAAACGCGAGCGTGCCCACGATGGTGATAACGCCGGTGAAAAGCTGGGTAAAACCCTGCAGCAGGCCGTCGCCCACCTGATCCACGTCGTTGACCACGCGGCTCATAAGGTCGCCGTGGGCATGGCTGTCGATAAAGCTGAGCGGCATACGGCTGAGCTTGTCGCTCGCCTCCACGCGCATGTCGCGCACCGTCTCGTAGGACAGGCGGTTGACGCAGTAGCCCTGTAGCCACTGGAAGGCCGCAGCACCTACGACGACAATCGCGAGCTTGGTAACGAGCGGCAGCAGTGCGTCAAAGTCCACCTGCCCGGCGGCAACGATCAGGTCGATGCCCTCGCCGATGAGGATGGGCGTGTAGAGCTGCAGAATCACGGAGATGGCGGCGCTCACAAACGACGCAACAAACGAAATGCGATGCGGACGAACGTAGCCCAGCAAGCGGCGGGTCACCGCACCCACGGGATAGCGCTCGGGATCGCCGGGCTGGCGCGGACCGTCACCCAGGTCGTTGAGGTTATCGTTGCCGGACACGTTGGCCGTCATCGTGGCGACCGAACCGGAGGAAGTGTACGGATTCATTTAGCAGCCCTCCTTTGCGCAGACGGATGCGGGGGCGGTCGGAGCGGACGCGGGCGTCGTGCTCCCCTGCTGGCCCTCGAGCTCCTCGCGGCGAAGCTGCGACTGGCAAATCTCGCGGTAGAGCTGGCAGGTCGTGTAGAGCTCATCGTGCGCGCCCAGGCCCGCGACCGAGCCGTGGTCGAGTACGCAGATCATGTCGGCGTCGCGCACGGTCGAAACGCGCTGGCTTACGATCACCGTAGTCAGCGGCAGCCCGCCCTCAGCAGCGCCACACACGCTGCGCTCGCGGATGGCATGGCGAAGCGCCGCGTCGGTCTTAAAGTCGAGCGCCGAGGCGGAGTCGTCCATGATCAATATCTGAGGCGAGCCCACCAGGGCGCGCGCGATGGTCAGGCGCTGGCGTTGGCCACCGCTGAAGTTCTTGCCGCCCGCCTCGACCGGGGTATCGAGCCCCTGCGGCTTGTTGCGCACGAACTCGCTCGCCTGCGCCATGTCGAGCGCCGCCCAGAGATCCTCGTCGGTCGCAGCCTCGTCGCGCCAGGTCAGGTTGCTGCGGATGGTGCCGCTCACCAGCGACGCGCGCTGCGGGACGGTCGCGACCACACGGCGCAGCTGGTCGAGCGGCCAGGTGCGCACGTCGGCGCCCATCACGCTCACGCTGCCGGTGCTCGCATCGTACAGGCGCGGGACGAGCGAGACGAGCGTGGACTTGCCGCTGCCCGTGCCGCCGATAATGCCGAGCGTCTTGCCCAGCGGCAGCTCCAGGGTCACATCGTTGACGGCATTTGCCGCGCCCGCGCCAAAGGAGAAGCTCGCATGGCTCAAGCTCAGCGCGGGGACCGGAACAGCGCCACCCGCCAGTTCGCTCGGCTTGGGCAGCGCAACCGACTGATTGCCCTCGTCGGTGATGCTCGGCTCGCAGTTGAGCACCTCGTTGATACGTGACGCACTGGCGCTCGCCTTGGTAAAGACCACGACCAGGTTGGCGACGTACACGATGGAGGTCAGGGTCTGCGTCATGTAGTTCACAAACGCCATGACCTGGCCCTGCGTGAGCTCGCCCACGTTGACCTGAATGCCGCCCACCCACAGGATGGCGCACACACCCAGGTTCATCACCAAAAACGTCACGGGGTTGAGAATCGACGAGAGCTTGCCCACCGCGATGGCAGTATTGGCCTGGTCATCGGCAGCTTGGGCAAAGCGCTCGCGCTCGTGATCTTCGCGCACAAAGGCGCGAACCACGCGGGCGCCCGAAAGCCCCTCGCGGCAAATGAGCGCGATGCGGTCGAGCTTTGCCTGCAGCTGCTTGTAGTACGGAATGCAGCGCGCCATGACAAACCAAAACACCAGGCCAATGGCGGGCGTGCAAATCAAAAAGATCATGCCGAGCTTAAGGTCGATGGCAAGGGCCGCGCACATAGAGCCCACCGCCAAGAAGGGCCAGCGGATGAGCATGCGCACGCCCAGCGCCACGGCAAGCTGCACCTGGTTGACGTCGTTGGTGATGCGGGTGATAAGCGACGGCGTGCCAAAGCGGTCGAGTTCGGCATAGCTCAACTTGTTGATGTGTTGGTAGAGCGCACCGCGGATATCGGTGCCCATGCCCTGCGAGGTGAGCGCCGCCATCTTTTGGCAGACGAGCGTAAACGAGATGCCGATCACAGCCATGGCGCCAAGCAGCATACCGTAGTGGACGACGGCGTTGACATCGTGTGCGCCAATACCCTTATCGATCATCTGGGCAATCACCAGCGGCGTCAGCAGGTCAAAGATCACTTCGATCAGCTTACACGCAGGGCCAATCACCATATACCGGCGAAACTTACCACCAAAACGCCTGAGCAGCTCAATCATGTATAGGCGCTCCCTATCATCATCCACATTCAATTCGAACCATGATAGTACCGCCACCCCAAAAGAAGCGTAAACAACTCGTCATTTCTAATGGGATTCGGTTTCCAAAGAAGCGGAAAGGCACGCGCACACCCAGCCAGTGTCGGGTCGACCGCCTGATATACTTACATTAGTGCTACCAAGTTAGTCGCCGACCCTTGAAATGAGGTGCCGAGATGAACGACATTCTCGCAAGAAGAGCAAGACGAGCAACTGTGGGCATCGCCCTTTCCGCGGCACTTGTCGCGGGAATCGCCCCCGTAGCGGCGATCGCGGCAGAAACCAGCTCCCCCACCGGTGCAGTTGCCTTGCAGACGGAAGATGCGGCCGCCGCAAAAGAAAAAGCGTATGCAGCCATGCAGGAAGCGCTCAAAAACCTCGAGGCCGCAAAAGACGCCGCAAGTCCCGAGAAACTTGCGGAAATCGATGATGACATTGCCGCTTTTCAAGAGATCTACGACATGGTGGCGGCGCAAGCCGCCGAAGGGAGGGAACCCCTTCCCGCCATGCAAGCGAACGTCGATGCAGCCCAAGCCAAATACGATGAGGCCCACAACCGGACAAGCGGCCTTCAGGCAGAATTAGATAAGGCACTTGAAGCACTCGGCGACGAGGAGCCCAGCACAGCTATTAAGGAGCATATTAAGCAGTTGCGCATGGAGATCATGACGGCACAAAGGCGAGAAGAATCTTGTGAAGATGATCTTCACCGCTACCAACGCCGGCTCGAAAGCCAGGAAAAACAGGTTCAGTATTTCGAAAGTAAGGCAAAGGAAGCTAAAGCCCACATCGACGAGGACATAGCCAAGCGAAATGCGCTCCTTAGCGATTTGGAAAAGGCGCAAGCGGCCTATGACGACGCCTGCAAGGCATACGAAGAGGCGAAAGCCGCGGCAGACAAGGCCGCCTCACCCGAGATAACGCAACCGACCGAGACGACGCCTCCCTCCAACTCAGCGCAACCGGCCGAGACGGCACAGCCCGCCAGCTCGCCCGCGACCGGCAAAAATACCCCGCCAAGCTCCACCAAGCAGGCGAACTCGAGCAGCGGCAAGCAAGCAGATACGACCGCCGGCAAGCTCGCGAACACGGGCGACACAGCACCGAGCGCAATAGCACTCGCAGGAATCGCCGCCATGGGGCTCGGAATAACCGCCACAGCCACACGCCGCATCAGGAACTCAAAATAGCCGCCAACGGCTATTGGCTCCGCCAATCCACAAGTCCAGAGACAAAATGAGGTCCGTTTCCCCAACCCAGGGAAACGGGCCTCTTTAACTGCAAAAATTCAAGCAACAGCACCGCCGCCTCTTGAACCACGTAGCCATCAATGCCCAGACAACGCCAGCAAGCCGCATTCCGCAAGGGATAGATTAAATTAGATAAACGCGCCTTTACGGGTGATTTTTGGACGACGGGGCCCGGCCGGCGGCGAGGTGTTTGGTAGTCGAGCGATCCCGCAGGCAAAGCCGAGGACCAGCGAGACACCAAACAGCCCGCCGGCACCGGGACCGCATCGCGGCACCAAAAAAGCGCCCGTGCGCTCGATGGATTCGGATGCCCGACAGAGGCTCCTTATGGCTGCTTCCTTCCGGACCTGACCAGATTCGGAACATGTCGTCATCCGAACCCATCGAACGCGCTAGGCGCTCGGTATATCTTACCTGCTCCCGCCCGCCAGAGCAAGGTAGCTAATTTGGGACGGAGCTTTTTTGACTACTTTTGCAGCCCGATTGCCAGAGCAGCCAATGAGTAGTCAAAATAGTCCCATCCCAAAATGACCGGCTTGGTGCCGCACCACAGAAAGGGCCCATCTACTACGTTTAGGCCACAGGGGTCAACCATAGCCGACTTTTTCGAAAATCGGCAAGCTTTCTACCTGCGGTTTTGTTTTTGCAAATTCCGGGATGGTCGAAGGTGGCCGGTTTAACGTAGTAGATGGCCGCATTTCGTGGCAAACGGTCCGACCCAAGACCCAAGGCAGCCAACCTCGAATGACCATTCTCGAAGTTGCGGTGGAATACGGACTGAATTGGCCCCTTAAAGGCAAAAACACTCCGTATTCCACCGCAACTTATAGGGAGACAGGCCTTAGAGGCGAGCGAGGTCGTAGGATTGGGCGGCTGCCTCGCCGGCGCAGATGAGGTTGGTTGTGGCTTCTTGCGAATCGAGTGCCCGTTCCAGGTCCATGGGCTTGCGGCAGATCGGCAGTACCAAGTCGATACCTTGCTCATATACCGCGTTCAGGTTGTCAGCACGGCCGCCCACGACGGCGACCACCGGCTTGCCATATCGCCTGGCGCGGCGAGCCACACCCACAGGCGCCTTACCGGCGGCGGACTGCTCGTCCATATTGCCCTCGCCTGTTATGACCAGGTCGACATCACGCATGCGTTCGTCAAACCCAATCAGATCGAACACCGTCTCCACGCCCGAGCGTAGCTCCGCACCGAGCGCCAGTAACGCCGCGCCCAAGCCACCGGCAGCGCCCGCGCCGGGCACGCCGAGCACCGAGCCAAATGTCCGTGCGCCCTCGGGTGTGCGCAACAACCCCTGGGCTCGCGCCTCGAAAATTGCCGCATCGAGCAGGCGACCGTAGCCGACCATCCAGCCGTCGTATCTGCGCAGCGCCTCGACATCATCCGCCGGCAGGCCCTTCTGCCCGCCAAACACCGCCAGTGCGCCTCGACGCCCCACGAGCGGATTCTCGACATCGGAAAGCACAACGATACGAGCATCATCCAAAGCCTGCAGCGCTGGCGCCAAATCAACGCTCGCCACCTGCTCAAGGCCGGCAAGACCGGGGGCGACATCGCATCCCTGATCATCGACCACACGCGCGCCCAGCGCCTGCAGCATGCCGGCGCCACCGTCGTTGGTGGCACTGCCGCCCAAGCCAATATAGATAGTCTTTACCCCGACACGAGCTGCACGGAGCATCAGCTCGCCCACGCCATAGGTTGTAGCAGCCAGCGCCGCCGATTCCGTGCAAGGTGAGTACCCGATGCCTGCTGCTTCGGCCATCTCAATAACAACCGACTCGTGCTCGCCGTCCACTAACATCCGGGCAGGCACACCATCGCCAAAGGGTCCCGCAACCTCGCAGGTCACAATCTCACCGCCGCACGCGGCAACGGCATCGAGCGTCCCCTCACCGCCATCTGCCAGCGGCAAAGCGTTCAGCTCGGCATCGGGCCACACACGGCGCATGCCCTCGGCAACCGCCGCCTCCGCCTGCGCGCTCGAAACGCTGCCCTTAAAGGAGTCGATCGCCAACAGCACACGGCGGGGTCGGCGACACGCAGGACCAAAGTCAACCGCCATGCCAGCATCCTCACCGGCACCTGCAAGCGCCGCGGCGTGGGCGGCATGCGCCTCAAGGTTCGGACCGCAGCCACAGCCGCTGCCACCCGCTCCGCGCAGACCGCCAAAATAGCTACTCAGCAGCTCGCGGCATTCATCCGCCAGGACCCCAGCCGTCACGTTAAACCGATGATTCAGGCGCGAGTCGGCATTCAAATCGTATAGGGATCCCAACGCGCCCGCCTTGGCATCAGCCGCGCCATACACGCAGCGTCCTACGCGCGCGTTAACCATAAGCCCCGCACACATGCAGCAGGGCTCGAGCGTCACGTAGACCTTGCAATCGGAAAGGCGCCAGCGACCGAGCGACCGAGCGGCAGCACACAGGGCCGCAAACTCGGCATGAGCCGAAGGATCCTGGTCGAGCTCGCGCCGATTGTGCGCCCTCGCGACGATCTCACCGTCACGCACCACTACGGCTCCGATGGGCACCTCGCCCACCGCCGCGGCGACTCGCGCCTCCGCCAACGCCTCGCGCATGAACTTCTCGTCGATTTCGGTGATCGTCATCGTTCGCCTTCCCTGTTGCAAATTCAAAACGATGCTATCATTACGACTCACGGAGAGATGGCAGAGCGGTTGAATGCGGCGGTCTTGAAAACCGTTGAGCGCGAGAGCGTTCCGGGGGTTCGAATCCCCCTCTCTCCGCCACTTTAGTGATTCACCGGTGTCATGGTCCGCTCAAACAACGCATCGACCACGTCGGCTATCTCAGGTCGACGCTCAAGATCGTGGCCCGATTCCCACCATATCGTGAAAAGACGAATAATACCGCCGGCGACAAACTCGGACGTCGTCTCGAGTGACACGGGGGCCAGGGCATCCTCGGCAAGCACGTTCATCACACGCTCGCGGATGGAGCGGGCAATGCGGTCGCAAATAACGTTGGTCAACATGCCCGACATGCTGCTTGCCAAAATGTTATCCATGAGCCGCTCGTGCGTCAGAATCAAATCCATAGCATCGTCCAAAATCGCGTGCCGAAGCGCGCGCACGTCCTCGGCAGACACTGCGCCGGCCTCATCGGGCTGTTTTTGCGGCAAGCCCGACATGAGCTCATCGATATAAAAGGCAAAGTAATCGTTCTTGTCGCGAAAGTGCTTGTAGAACGTCGTGCGGCGAATCATGGCGCGGTCGCACAGCATGGCAACCGTCAGGTCCTCAAAACGATGCTCCTCGAGAAGCTCGGTGAAGGCATCGAAAAGGGCGCGGTAGGTTTTCTTAATGCGAAGGTCCACTGGTATCGCCATCCTCAGGGCAAAGACAACACTCGTCAATCTGTCGCATATCTTACACCTGTACCTCGCGCGCTTTGCCCCGGTGCCGACCCCGCCGAAAACACAACGCTTACCGGAAAGTTCGGCACGGTAAAACGTTGCGGGTATACTAGTAGCGTTATACCAACGGCAGCTGGCGCATGCCGCCGCGGCCATTCGAAACGGAGACATCATGATTACCGTCATCATCGGCATCGTTGTTGTCATTGTGATTGTCTGCGCCATCGCCGGCATCTACAACAACATGGTCACCAAGCGTAACCGCATCGATAACGCCTGGCAGAACATCGATACGCAGCTGCAGCGCCGTAACGACCTGATCCCCAACCTGGTCGAAACCGTCAAGGGCTACGCCAAGCACGAGCAGGAGACGCTCTCCGCCGTGATCAGCGCGCGTAACACCGCCGTCAAGGCCACCACGCCCGAGGCCAAGATGGAAGCCGACAACGTGCTGACCGGCGCACTGCGCCAGCTCTTCGCTGTGGCCGAGGCCTATCCCGATCTTAAGGCAAACACCAACTTTACGCAGCTGCAGGCATCGCTCGAGGACACCGAGAACAAGATTAGCTATGCACGCCAGAGCTACAACGACTGCGTGCTCAGCTACAACAACGCCATTCAGACGTTCCCGGCTGTCATCTTTGCCGGCATCTTCCAGTTTAAGGAGCGCCAGGGCTTCGAGGCCGCTGAAGCAGCCCGCCAGGCCCCGACCGTCAAGTTCTAGTAGTTTGACAGCGCATCCTTAATCGGCCAAATGCATAAACCGCCCCGTCGAATGCATACTTCGACGGGGCGGTTTCCTTTTTCGCGAAGGTCCCCCTCTAAGCGTCGTGCATTTTTAGGAGTATTCAACATAACCAAGGGCTTCGGGCGCCACGACAAATGCCAAAGACCGCGAATATCCCTGCAAATCAAACGCTGTCAGCCCGTAACCCCACCCATCATTCGTAGAAAACATCAAGAAATCCCGATTTTTTGCCCGAAGCCGGTATGCAGGGGCCTTCGATTGCAGAATACTCGCAAAAATGCACGTCGCCACCGCCCCCACATGGCGCGAAGCAAAACAAAAGGGCGACCTTCCTTTCCGGCGCACTCCGCAGGACGAAAGAACCCCCGCCGCACGTAGTGCGCAGCGGGGGTTCTTTCATGTCCGAGGACGCGCCGGAAAGGAAGGTCGCCCTCGGGCCGGACAGCTAAGACAGCTTACGCCACGGTGTAAACCCAGTTGTGCTTGTCCTCGACAGCACCGGACTGGATACCAGTCAGGGTCTCGCGAAGCTTCTTCATCACGGGACCGATCTCGGTGTAGCCAGCCGGGAAGGTCACGGTCTCGTCGGCGCCATAGACCTTGTTGTCGATTTCGCCAACCGGAGAGATGACGGCAGCGGTGCCGCACAGGCCGCACTCGACAAAGGTACCGGCCTTGACCTCGGCCCACTCGACGGGGCGCTGGTCAACGGTCATGCCCAGGTCCTGAGCAACCTGAACAAGCGAACGACGGGTGATGGAGGGCAGGATGGAGTCGGTGTGCGACTGCGGAACGACGAGGGTGCCGTCCTCCTTCACGAACAGGACGTTGGCGCCACCGGTCTCCTCGACATAGGTGCGGGACTCGGAGTCGAGATACAGGTTCTCGGCATAGCCCTCGCGATGGGCCTCCATCGTGGGCTTGAGGGACATGGCGTAGTTGAGGCCGGCCTTGATGTTGCCGGTGCCGTGCGGTGCAGCACGGTCATACTCGGAAACGCGCAGCTTGACGGGCTTAAGGCCACCCTTAAAGTACGGACCGACCGGAGTCACGAGAATGCGGAACGTGTACTCAGGAGCGGGAGCCACGCCAATCACGTCACCGGAGCCGATCATAAACGGACGCACGTACAGGGTCGCACCGGAACCGAAGGGCGGAACCCAGGCGGCGTTAGCAGAAACGACCTGCTTGACGGCCTCAACGAACTTGTCCTTGGGGAACGGGGGCATCTCGAGGCGCTGAGCAGAGTTGTACATACGCTCGGCGTTCATGTCGGGACGGAAACAGACGATGCTGCCGTCCTCGGCGGTGTAGGCCTTCAGGCCCTCAAAGACCTCCTGGCAGTAATGGAAGATGCCGCCGCACTCGGAGACATGCAGGGTGTGGTCGGTGGTCAGGCCACCTTCGTCCCACTCGTCATCCTTCCAATGAGCCTCGTAGCTGTAATCGGTCTTCATGTAGCCAAAGCCGAGGCTACCCCAATCGACATCCTTCTTCTCGACAGTCATATGTCGCTCCTTACATACACAGTTGCAAACTCGCGAACCCGCACGCAAGGACCGAGGCCGACCGCGTCGCAACGTCGCACGCCCGGAGCGTAGGGCCGGACGGGACACGCGAACAGCATCAAAGCCGATAGCACGTCGATTCGCATGCACGAGATTGTACTCCCCGTACGCGTCGGATAAAACGTTTTTCTTTAACTAACTAAAGTATTTTCATTTGACCGAAACTAAAGAGGCCCGCCACCGTAAGCGGTGACGGGCCTCAACGGCACGGTTTGCGCGCTGGCTCGAGCTACGCGTTCTTTTTGCCCAGCTTAGCCTTGACCAGACCGACCACGGTCGGGATGATCGACACGGCAACGATGCCGACAATCAGCAGCTCAAAGTGCTCCTGCACAAAGGGAATGCCGCCAAAGAAGTAGCCCAGCAGCGTAAAGACCGTCGACCAGGTAATGCCGCCCAGCACGTTAAAAACGACAAAGTTGCGCCAGTGCATGCCGCCCATGCCAGCGATAAAGGGCACAAAGGTGCGGATAAACGGGAAGAAGCGACCCAGGAAGATGGCCAGGTGACCCCACTTGTCCAAGAAGTCCTCGGACTTTTTAATGCGCTCGGGCGTCATGGCCTTGACCTTGCCCGAAGCGATGATCTTTTTGCCAAAGAAGTGACCGATCATAAAGTTGCACTGATCGCCCAAAATGGCAGCGGCCCATGCGGTGGCCAGAAGCGCCACAATGTTAAAGCCGCCATTGTGGGCAAAGAAGCCCGAAGCGAACAGCAGCGAATCACCGGGAAGGAACGGGAAGAACACCACGCCTGTCTCAATGAAGATAATCAGGAACACGCAGCCGTAGGCCATAAGCGGGCCGGCGGCGATCCAGCTGGCGATCGCGGTGCGCGGGTCCTTAAGCAGCTCGGCAATAAAATTGATGAAACCCATGAAGTAAAACCTCTCAGTTGTGGGCGCGGATACGTCCAAGTTGACCAGTATACGGTTGCGGTGCCCCCTCGTGCGCAACCCCACAAAAGCATGACTCCATTACCAGCAAGTTTGCATAACTGACACCTGTCGCGCAATGCCGCCAAGATTGTCCCTCCTAATCCCTAGCGAATCGCTATACTTTATTGAATCGCATTGCCATGGCGCTAAGGGAGGGCGGCCGGTGAGCTTTATCAATACCATTCGCGAGGACATCAAGACCGTCCAAGCGCAGGACCCCGCCGCGCAAAACGGTCTGGTCATCTTCCTTTCCTATCCTGGCCTGCACGCCAAGTGGAACCACGTGCCCGAGCACTGGCTCTGGAAGCATGGCCATCGCTCGCTCGCCCGTGTGCTCTCGCAAATCACCCGCCACATCACCGGCGTCGAGATTCACCCTGCCGCGCAGATTGGCAAGCACTTCTTTATCGACCATGCCATGGGCGTCGTCATCGGCGAGACCACCATCGTGGGCGACAACTGCGTGCTCTACCAGGGCGTCACGCTCGGCGGTACCGGCAACGAGACCGGCAAACGCCACCCAACGCTCGGCGATAACGTCACCGTGGGCACGGGCGCCAAGGTGCTCGGCAACATCCACATTGGCAACAACGTCAAGATCGGCGGCAACTCGGTTGTCGTCAAGGACGTGCCCGACAACTGCACCGTCGTGGGCGTGCCGGGACGCATCATCAAGCGCAACGGCTGCCGCGTGTTCGAGGAGAGCTTCGATGCCAAGCAGCATCGCGAGTACATGCCCGACGACGCCGCCGAGCAGTCCGCGCTCAACCGCCAGGGCATCACCGAGAACGCCCGCCGCGTCAAGGAACTCGAGCGAGAGGTGGCCGAGCTCAAAGCCCTCGTCGCCAAGCTCGTGGACGAACGCTAGAGGCGGACGACCACCGACAACATTGACGCCAACGCAAAGGCGCGCCAGAGGATTCACCCCCGGCGCGCCTTATTTGTGATGTGGTAAAGAGACTGTCCCTTTGTCACATTATGCGAACTGGCTCAGATAGAGGTCGGCGTAGGCGCCCTCGGCAGCCAGCAGCTCCTTATGCGTGCCCTGCTCGATAATGTTGCCGTGATCCATGACCAAGATCAGGTCGGCATCAACAATCGTCGACAGGCGGTGCGCGATCACAAAGCTCGTGCGCCCGCGCATGAGCGCGTCCATGGCACGACCGATGGCAAGCTCGGTACGCGTATCCACGCTTGAGGTCGCCTCGTCCAGGATGAGAATCGCCGGGTTATTGAGCAGCACGCGAGCGATGGTCAGCAGCTGACGCTGGCCCTGGCTGATGCTCTCGGCATCGTTGGCCACGCGCGTGTCGTAGCCCTGCGGCATGGTGCGCACAAAGAAGTCGACCTGCGCGGCACGAGCGGCGGCCACAATTTCGTCGCGCGTTGCCTCGGGGCAGCCGTAGGCGATGTTTTCGGCAATCGTGCCATCGAACAGCCAGGCGTCCTGCAGCACCATGCCAAACTGCTGTCGCAGCTCGCCGCGGTTCATGAGGCTCGTATCCACGCCGTCGAGCGTAATACGCCCGCCGTCAATCTCGTAGAAGCGCATGAGCAGGTTGATGAGCGTCGTCTTGCCTGCGCCCGTGGTTCCCACCACGGCAATCTTCTGGCCCGGCTCGGCGGTAAACGACACGTCGCGCATAAGCGGCTTGTCGGGCGAATAACCAAAGCGCACATGCTCAAAGGAGACGCGGCCCTCCACGCGACCCGGCAGCTTGGCGGCCTTGTCCGGCAGCGGATCGGCCTCCATCTCGGGCTCATCGAGCAGGTCGAACACGCGCTCTGCACTCGCCAGCGCGCTCTGCAGCGAGTTGAAGGTAAACGACAACTGCGTCATGGGCTCGGACGCCTCGTAGATAAACTGGAAGAACGCCTGGAACACGCCGACGGTCATGTGACCGGCAACCAGCATGCTGCAGCCCACAAGCGCAATAACGATCTGCGCCAAACGGCCGATAAAGCGCACCGCGGGGCCGACAGCATTGATCATAAAGTCGGCCTTGGTGCTCACACGAGCCAATTCCTTCGAAGCCTCGTGCACCTCAGCGGAGCTCTGACGTTCGCGGTTAAACGCGCGGATCACCAGACGGCCCGAATAGCCTTCCTCGACCGCACTCGTAATCTTGGACACCCACTCCTGGCGCTCGCCCGTCACATCGTGTGTGCGGCGCGAGACGACCTTCGTCACCAGCAGCGACAGTGCCGTAAAGAACAGAAAGACGAGCGTAAGCTGCACGCTGAACACGAACATCACGCTCACAGCACCAACAACCGTGCCGATCGACACGAGCAGTTGCAGCAATCCGCGCTGCATGCTCTCGGACATCTTGTCCAGGTCGTTGGTCGCGCGGCTGACGACCTCGCCGGGACGATGCGCGTCAAAATAGGCGAGCGGCAGACGGTTGAGCTTTTGCGCGATGCGGTTGCGCAGGCGCAGATTGAGGCGTTCGGCCACGCTCGACATCAAAAAGCTCTGGAGCGCGTAGAACGAAGCGGCGGCCGTCCAAATCAAAAAGTAGATGAAGATAGTCCTGCCGCAGTTCTCCCAGGTGATGCTGAAGGTGGCGTTGTTGACAAACGCTACCTGAATGTGGCCCCACAGCTCATCGATCACGCGGGCGCTATATGCCGGCGCGGCAGTGTTAAAGATGACATAGAACACAATGCTCGCGAACACGATATAGAAGCGCCAATGGTCGCCGGCGGCCTCACTCCACAGGCGGCGCACCGTCGCCCAGGTATCCCGAGGCGTCTCGTCCTCGTCTTCGTCGTCCACGTCGCGCATACGCTCTGCCTCGGCGCGGGCGCGCTCGTCCTCGGCACGTTCGTTTTCCTCGTAGAGCGCTTGGCGGCGAGCCTCGCGCTCGGCTGCAGCCTTGGCGGCGTCATCCAGCTCGGTCGACGCGGCAGCCGTTTCCTCGACCAGTCCCGCGGCAGCGGCGTCATCAACGCCGCCCTGCTTCTTGAGCTCCTCGGTCATGCTACTCACCTCCCTTCATCTGCGATTCCGCGATGGCGCGGTACACCTCGCAGGTTTCCATAAGCTCGCCATGCGTGCCCAGACCCACAACCTCGCCATCCTTGAGCACGACGATCTGGTCGGCGTGCAAGATCGTCGAGATGCGCTGCGCGATGATGAGCACCGCAGCGTCACGCGTCTCGTCTTGCAATGCATGGCGCAGGGCCGCATCGGTCTTAAAGTCCAGGGCCGAAAAACTGTCATCGAAGATATATAGATCGGCATGCTTCATGAGCGCACGGGCGATTGCCAAACGCTGGCGCTGACCACCCGAGAAGTTCGTACCGCCCTGGGCAACCGGGGTATCGAGCCCCTGCGGTTGGTCGAGTACAAAGGTGCTCTGGGCAACCTCAAGCGCGTGAAGCATGTCGACCTCGGTCGCGCCTTCGTTACCAAAGCGAAGGTTGCTCGCCACCGTGCCCGAGAACAGCCACGCCTTCTGCGGCACATAGGCAATGCGCCCGCGGATTTCGTCTTGCGTAAGCTCGCGCAGGTCCACACCATTCAGGCGAATGGAGCCCTTGGTGGCATCGTGGAAGCGCAGCAGAAGCTTTGCCACCGTCGATTTGCCCGAGCCTGTCGAGCCAACGATCGCAGTCGTCTGACCGCGACGGCAGGCAAAGCTCAGGTCGCACAGGGTGTCCTCGTCGGCATCGTCAAAGCGAAACGACATGTGGTCGAACACGGCCACCGCATCGGCTTCGTCTTGGGGCTCGCGCGCCCCGTCATCCAGCGTGCGCTCGCCATCGACGATGCTCGGCTCAATCTCCAACACCTGCTGCGCACGGTTCAGGCACGCGGCAGCACGCGGAAGCGTCAGCACCACCATCTGGGCCATCATCACAAAGAACAGGATCAGAATTGCATACTCCAGCACCGCCGAGATACTCGCAATCTGCATGGCGTGGGCGCCTACGCGGTTGCCGCCCACCCACAGCACCGCCACCTCGGCGATGTTCATCAAAAAGAAGCTGGAGCTGTCGAGGCCCACAAACAGGTGGTTGACCTTGATGGCGTTGGCGGCGTAGTCGCTAAACACCTCGTCCAGGCGCCGCTCCTCGTGACGCTCCTTGTTAAACGCACGGATGACGCGCACGCCCACGATGTTTTCGCGCAGCACCACGTTCATGCGGTCGATAAAGCTCTGCAAGCGCATAAAGATCGGAGCCGCGTTGGCAACCGTAAAGACCGCCGCCACCAGCACAATCGCAACGACTACGCCCAGAAGCGTGCCCATGGCAGGATCGATAAACCAGGCGAAGATGATGCCCGCCACAGCCAAAAAAGGCACGGGCAGCACCAGCTGAATCGTCTGCAGAATCGCCTGCTGAATCACGTTGATATCGTTGAGCGAGCGCGTGATCATCGATCCGGTGCCAAAGCGCTCAAAATCGCTGGCCGCGAGCTCGAGCGATTTGTCGTACACGGCATTGCGGATATCGCAAGCCACGTTGGCGGCCAGGCGCGCCGAAAGATAGCAGCCCAGCACCGTGCCGCCGCTAGCCATGCTGGTCGCGATAAGCATGTACAGGCCGTTGCGCAGGATGTAGTCGACATCACCCGTCGTGATGCCGGTATTGACCATATTCGCCAGCATCGTAGGCACCAGCAGCGTGCCGACGTTATCTATCAGCAGCACAAACAGTGTCACTGCAATCAGCCCGCGATACGGCCTCATAAACCTCATTAAGAGTCGCACGTCTCCCCCTCTTCTTGGTTTTCCACTTGGCTCTCGGCGGCCATCTGCTGTTTAAACGCTTCGCACTCCTCGTTGAGCACATGGGAAAACTTGCCGACCAGACGCATAATCTCACGCTGTTCCCAGGGCTCGAGCGCGCCAAAGGCACGCTGCTCGGCTTTAACCGTCGGCAACGCATAGTGCTCGGCGAACCGCCGGCCCTCATCGGTCAAACAAACGACCTTATTCTTACGACTGCCTTCGGCAAATTCCAGCGTTGCAAGCCCTCGCGCCTTCAGGGTTTTATTTGCCGAGTTAATGGTCTGCTTGCTATAGAACCATTTGCTTGTCAGACGGCTTACGGCAATACTGCCGCCCGCCGTGCTGGTATCGACGAGCATCCAGTAAGCGCAGTCCGAAAGGCCGCAGGCACGCGAGAACTCCGAATAGATATGGTCGAGTCCATTGAGCAACCGGTCGAAGTCGACCAGTTTAACCGCACCATTCATCTATCCCACCATTCGATTGTCCGATTTTTGACCAATTTTATGTCTCTAGATTAGTCCGAGTTTTGACTATCGTCAACAGCCTCTCCGCAAATGCGTGCACTTTTATGGCCTATCGGCAGAAAAAGACCGCCGGCGCGGGGGCGGCGCCAGCGGTCACGTGAAAATCGGGTTTTATTGCCTGTTAAGCGGCGACGGCCTCATAGACCGTAGCGCCCGAGAAGCTGTCATGCAGGCTCTTGCCGGCAATCCACGGCAGCTCGACGACCTCGCAGACCGTGTTGACCAACTCAGAACAGTCAGTAAAGTGGCCCTTGTCGTTGAGGGCCTCGCAATCCTGAACACGCCAATAGCCATCGGTGTGCGTGATGTAGTACTCGTGATCGTTGATCGACACGAAAGCGCGCGTCTTGGAACGCAGCAGCTTCAGAAATCCTTCGAAATCGGTCTCGACGACATCTCCAGCCTGGAACATGATGTTACCTCCTGGCCCGGCGCCACCACGGCGCATTGATAAACGTTGGTACTCCTTTAGTAAAACCTTTATCAGAGGTTATGCGTTCGTCATTTAGGCAAGTGGTAAAAAACCGCAGGGTAGACGGGATAAAACGTTTAACCATCCCATTTGTTTGTCACATTCTGAAGGTACTTTTATGCAAACCTACTTTCCCAATTGGAATCTATCCTTTTGGCCGGGCAATTGACCGTCTATCGTTTAAGCCCGGCGGGTATGAACGAGGCATCTGCAACGCCACCGCAAGGAGACACCATGGAGACTATCGAAGCACTCATTCACCGTCGCAGCTGCCGCAACTACAGCGATCGTCCCGTCGAGGCCGAAAAGCTTGCACGTATTATCGAAGCCGGCCAATATGCACCGAGCGGCATGGGACGCCAGCCGGTGACGTTTGTCGCCGTCACCGACCCCGCGACCGTCGAGCGTCTCTCACAGCTCAACGCCCAGGTCATGGGCAGCAACAGCGACCCCTTCTATGGCGCCAAGACCGTTGTGGTGGTGCTGGTTGACCGCAGCGTGCCCACACATCTGGAAGACGGCTCGCTCGCCATGGGCAACTTGCTCAACGCCGCCTATGCACTGGGTGTCGATTCGTGCTGGATTCACCGCGCGCATGAGGTCTTTGACTCGCCCGAGGGCCTGGAGCTGCTGGCCAGCTGGGGCCTGCCCGCCGACGGCAGCCTGCGCGGTGTCGGTAACTGCATTCTGGGCTATGCCGAGGACACGCTACCCGAGCCCAAACCCCGCCGCAACAACGTGGTGTACGTCAAGTAGCGCAGGAGTGTCCCAAACTGCCGACAGAAAAGGAACGTCCCCTTCTGCCGGCAAGCTATGTTGATATTTGAGTTGTCGTCGCTTCGCTTGTCTGGGTCGTTTCGGCGTCGTCGCCTTGCTTGTCTTCGTCCTTTTGAGCATCGGCGATGGTGGTGGCCGCCGCGACGATGCCGCGCTGGGGCGCGACGCCTGTCTGGGTCTGAGCGCCCTCGATAACTTCTGTGCCTGCATGCGCGAGCTCGGGCGATTTAAACACTGCGTCCAAGTTGGCGCCACCGCCGGCGTAGCCAAGCGCAGCGAGTGCGATGACGATCACTGCAACGACGGCCACGATCGGAACATAACGATGCCAACCAGCCGGATTGAGTCCACTGCGGCGAGCCGCCCCGCGGCTGATGTAACCGAGCGTTCCGTCGTGCTTGAGCTTTGAGCCCACCACGCGTTTGCGGCCCCACAGCGAGGACTCTGCCTGCATTGCCAAGCGGGCGCTTGCCGAAGGATAGCCGTATTTAGTGCGCTTGAACGAGCCATCAAACCCCGAGGCGTGTTTACCCCACGTCACCGATGTCGTGCGTCGGTTGACCGGCGCGGCACTCCGCCTTCTGCGGCTCGGTTTTGAAGTCTCAGCCATATGCCCTCGCACGCCATAACCAAATCGAAACAATAACGCTTTGGACTGTAGCACACGCGTCGCGCGCGGTCACGGGCGCCTCGCTCAACGGTCATCGTCCTTCAGCAAGCGCCACAGCGTTGTACGGCTTATGCCCAGTACCTCCGCCGCACGGGTTCGGTTGCCGTGGAGATGATCTACAACCAGATGCGCGATATCTCGCTCGGTATCGGCCAGCGGTCGCAGGATATACAGGTCGCTTTCGAGCGTCGGGGCGCCAAAGGCTGCGGTCTTAATCACGTCCTCTTGGGCGAGCACTTCCTCCGCCACAGCGCGGTCCACCGCGCCCGCCCCCACCAATATATACAGTCGTTCCGAGACCTCGCGGAGCTGCAGATAATTGCGCGGCCAGCGGTAAGCATCGAGCGTCTTCGTCGCCGCGGAAGACAGCGTGGGCGCTGCCGTCCCAAATGCGTCAGCGAGATATTCCAAATAGCGCGCAACCTTCGTCGACGCGGCTCCCTGCTCGGCGATTGCCGGCGCCACGCTCACCGCACAGGCGAAGCGCTCGGTCACAAAGGCGGCTTGATCACTTTCGCTGCCGCCCGGCATGTCATTCGCCGTCAGCACCACATGGCAGCGCGTCGCCAACGCGGTGTCGGCCATCGTGGAGACCAGCTCGCGGAGGCGCTGGGGGCCAACCGCGTTCCAGCCCTCAATGCAAAGGGTCAGCCCCGTTTGGAACAACGGCGATTCGGCGCTTTTGAGCACATGGCGCCAACCGCGCTCGGTGAGCTCATCGAGCGCAACGGAAACAAAGGGCTGACCGGCAAAAGGACCGTCCAGATAGAGGCGCCTGGCGATCTCGACCTGACCCGCTCCCAGCTCGCCCTCGAGCATAAGGGGCACACCGCGCGCGTAACTCTCTGCAACCGGCGCAGCCACCGAGGCCGCCCCCTCAACGATGCCGTACGCGCTCGATTCGTAGCGGGCCTCAACTTCGTCGGCGTTGAGCCACTCGATACCCGCATGCGTCGCGGCACCGCGCACCTCGCGGACCACGACGACCCAAAGGCCCCCGCCCTCTTTGTCGGTGGGGCGAACGGTCAGGCTCAGGCGCGTACCCTCACGCCCCATAACCAGACGCGCGCCGTCTCCTATACGGTCGAGGCGCTCAGCGACAAAAGTCGCCACACCCCGCTCAAGCGCCGCGTCATTCATGGTCGAGATCGCGACGTCCCCACGCGCATCGATCGCCAATACCGATGCCCCGGCAGCAGCCAGGGCATCGGTCAAGATGTTCAGCTTGGCATCGCTATCCATGATTTGCCCCTGTCTGCAGCGACGTGCAACCGCCGGCGGTCGCACGACCGAGTGTTTCAAAATTGAACGATATTGCTCACCAAACACTATAGGGCAGAAAGCGCCGTCCTGCGAGTATAGGTGTTGCCCCGCATCGCCATCCTGGCGGGGCGATAAGAGCTCTTCGGGACTTATAAACCTGCGGACAAGCCATACCCGCAAGAGCTCCTATCGCTCCACCGTGAGAATGCGCTCGCCAGCACGCAGCACGCAGCACGCAAATAAGCTACTTCTCTACCAGATTCCCAGCACGTGTTGCATTCCCAAACTCATGCACGCAATGCCAATCCAGCAGCAAAAGCCCAATGCGATGGGCTTGCCGCCCTTTTTGACCAGCTCGACGATATCGGTATTAAAACCAATAGCCGCCATGGCCATCACGATAAAGAACTTTGACAGCTCCTTGATGGGCGCCGTGATGGACACAGGAAGCTGAAACACCGTGGTGATCACGCTCGCCAGCACAAAGAACAGCACGAACATGGGAAACGCGCGTTTAAGCGAGAACGTGCTTTTGGCGTCGCCGCCGGCCTTGCGCGCCAGATGCATCTGCCAGCATGCGAGAACCAACGTGATGGGAATAATGGCCAGCGTCCTGGTGAGCTTGACCACCGTGGCGCTCTCGAGCACATTGGCGCCGGGATGCATGCTGTCCCAAGCGCTCGCCGCAGCCGTTACGGACGAGGTGTCGTTGATGGCGGTACCGGCAAACAGGCCAAAGCCCTCGTTGGTCAGCCCGAGCATGCCGCCGAGCGTCGGAAACACGAGCGCCGCGATAACGTTGAACAGGAAGATGACCGAAATGGCCTGGGCAATCTCGCGATCGTCGGCATCGATGACGGGTGCGGTCGCGGCGATGGCAGAACCGCCGCAAATCGACGAACCCACACCCACAAGCGTCGCGATCTTGCCCGGTACGTTCATGACGCGGCAGAGCACAAAGGCGATGACAAGCGAGGTCGAGATTGTCGCCACGATAATGGGCAGCGACTGGGCGCCCTTGGACAGAATCTGGGAGAGGTTCATGCCAAAGCCAAGCAGGATAACCGCGTACTGCAAGACTTTTTTGGACGTATAGGTAACGCCGGCGGCGAGCGGTTCGCGACGATTCTTGGGAAAGACGAGCGCCAGGACCATGCCAAAAAGGATGGCAAATACCGGCCCGCCGACCACCTCAATCTGTTTGCCGAGCAACGTCGCGGGGATAGCGATGATCAGGCAGAACAAGACGCCTTTCCAGCGCTCGCGTACGATATTTGCCAGTTGCATATGGGACTCCTTCTTTCTATTTCACGTTTGCGACGGCTTATGATACGGCAACATTGAGCGCAGCCTTGCGCAAACACAGACTAAGATGCCGCAATAGTTCTCAGGCAACAGCCGAATTACCCACCGCGGAGAGCTGACTCGCGGCATAATTAACAACTGACATATGAGTTTGATAGAACAGTTGCGAGGCGCTATGGAAGAATCGATGCACGTCGGCGAGCAGGAAACGAGCCTACAGGACCAGTCCTACCACACCATTCGACGCAAAATCGTCTACCTGGATTACAAGCCGGGCGAAAAGCTGGGCGTCAAGCAACTTTGCGACGACCTAGATATGGGGCGCACCCCTGTGCGCGAGGCTTTGGTTCGTTTGGCGCAGGAAGGCCTGGTGCGCACCGTGCCCCAGAGCGGTACCTACGTCTCGCCCATCAACCTCACCCTTGCCGAGAGTGCCTGTTACATCCGCGAGCATCTGGAAAAGCAGGTGATCGTGGAGTGCTGTGCGCGCGCCACGTCGGCCGGCATCGAGCAGCTCGACCGCGCCATCGTGCTGCAGGAAAAGGCCATGGCCGAAGAGGATCGCATCGGCTTCTTTTTGAGCGACAACCTCATGCATCACATGATTTTTAGCATCGCATGTCGCAGCACCGTGTGGTCGTGGCTCGAAGAGACCAATGCCGACCTGGAGCGCTTCCGCTGGCTGCGCGCCGCCACACAGGTTCTCGACAATCAGGACATCGTGAACGAGCACAAGCAGATTCGCCGCGCTATCGCCGGTCGCGACCCCATCGAAGCGAGCTTTTTGGTCAGCAAGCACCTGCACATGATGTTCCGCAACCAAACCGAAGTTCTGGACCAGTTCCCCGAGTACTTCGAGACCAGCAAGCTCCGCTAACCTACAAAATGGGACAGGTTCATTTTGGCAGGTTTTATCTGGTCAAATGCAACAAGGCCCGGCTCCGTCTTTGATGCGGAGCCGGGCCTTAGTCGCTAGAACGGCGGAACCAACTACTCTACCGTGACGCTCTTGGCCAGGTTACGGGGCTGGTCGACGTCGCAGCCGCGCAGGATGGCGACCTCGCGGGCGAGCAGCTGCAGCGGGACACTCGCCGTGATGGGGCTGAACACGTCGCGGACTGCCGGCACGCGGATGATGCAGTCGGCAATCTTGTTGATCTCCTCGTCGCCCTCGGTGGCAACGACGATGACCTTGGCGCCGCGCGCTTTGCACTCCATAAGGTTCGACACGGTCTTGTCGTAGGTGGCACTCTTGGTGGCCACAGCGATGACAGGGAAGCCCGGGTCGATCAGGGCAATGGGGCCGTGCTTCATCTCACCGGCGGCATATGCCTCGGCGTGCAGGTAGCTGACTTCCTTGAGCTTGAGCGCACCCTCGTAGGAAATAGCGGCACCCATGCCACGGCCCACGAACAGCGCCGACTGCGCGTCCTTGCACAGCAGGGCGGCCTCATGCACGGCCTCGGTTTGGGTATCCAAAATCCACTGGATCTGCTCGGCCGTATCGGAAAGCTCGCGGAACAGCATGCGCGCCTGCTTGGTGGTCAGGCGGTACTTGACCTGTGCCAACAGCAGAGCCAAAAGCGTGAGGCTCACAACCTGGCCGATAAAGCTCTTGGTCGAGGCGACCGCAATCTCATTGTTGGCCTTGGTGTAGATGACGCCGTCGCTCTCACGCGCCACGGGGCTGCCCACCACGTTGGTGATGCCGAAGACCTTGGCACCCTTGATGCGCGCATCGCGAATGGCGGCAAGAGTATCGGCCGTCTCGCCCGACTGGGACACGGCAACGACAAGCGTCGTCGGCGTAATGATGGGGTTGCGATAACGGAACTCGCTGGCCGCCTCCACCTCGGTGGGGATGCGAGCCCAGCCCTCAATGAGATTCTTGGCAATGAGGCCAGCGTGATAGCTGGTGCCGCAAGCGATCACGTAGACGCGGTCGATGTCGTTGAGCTCCTCGAGCGAAAGGCCCAGCTCGTCGATGTCGAGCTCGCCGGCCGGCGTCATACGACCAACCAGCGTGTCGCGCACGACGCGCGGCTGCTCGTGGATTTCCTTGAGCATAAAGTCGGGATAACCGCCCTTTTCTGCCATGTCCAGGTCCCAGTCGATGTGGGTGACCTTGGGCTCGATAACGTTGCCGGCCTCGTCGGTGTACTCGACGCCTGCGGGCGTGAGCTTGGCAAACTGACCGTCCTCGAGCACCACGACATCGCGGGTGGCGTCGATGAGCGCGATGACATCGGAGGCGACATAGGCGCCGGTCTCGCCCGCGCCGACCACGATCGGGGAATCCTTGCGGGCCACGGCGATCACGCCGGGCTCGTCAGCGCACACGGCGGCCAGACCATAGGCACCGACCACGTGGGCGCAAGCCTCGCGCACGGAGGCCATCAGGTCGTGCGTCTCGGCATAAGCCTCTTCGATCAGATGCGCGAAGACCTCGGTATCGGTCTCGCTCTTAAAGTGGTGGCCGCGACCCTCCAGCTCTTCGCGCAGCTCGGCGAAGTTCTCGATGATGCCGTTGTGGACGATGGCGATACGACCGTCGCAGCTGGTGTGGGGGTGAGCGTTAACGACGGAGGGCTTGCCGTGGGTGGCCCAACGGGTGTGGCCGATACCGCAGGTAGCGTCGCTGTCGATGTTGGAAAGCTCGCTCTCCAAGCCCGCGACCTTGCCCACGCGGCGGATGACGTCGAGGTGCGCCGCGGCGCCCTCGCCCACCTCGAGCGCGACGCCCGAGGAGTCATAGCCGCGATACTCCATACGCTTGAGGCCCGTGACCAGGATGTTCTTTGCAATATCAGAGCCGGTGTAGCCGACGATTCCGCACATAAGATAAATCCCTTCGTTCGCGTGACTGCAAGACGTCCACGCACAAAGGGCGCTGAGACGTACAACGTTCGAGTATTGTACTCACGCAAACGCAAGCTGATATACCAGAAGTGGTATCTCAACTTAGATACCACTCGATGCACACACGTCCAGCCGGTCCAAACCACCACAAAGGTACCTGCCCCCTTCGTGGTGGTCGCGCTGGCAACAGCGTTTCCCCAGATAAAACCTGCCAAAATAAACCTGTCCCTTTTTGGAAGGTTTGGGATGCTACAATCTGGCTTGTACTTGAAACGCATCAAAGGGGCCGCTATGGCAAAGGTAAAAATCAGCGACGTCGCGCGCGAGGCCGGGGTTTCGTTGGGCACGGTTTCCAACGCGCTCAACCACCCCGAAAAGCTGCGTCCCGAGACCCTCAAGCTCATTAACGAAACCATCAATCGACTGGGCTACCTGCCCAACCAAAGCGCTCGTCAGCTCGCGGGCGGCGCCACCAAGTCCTTTGGCCTGGTGCTCCCCCGTCTCGACCACGGCTTTTCACTCCAAATCGCCAGCGGCGCCCACAACGAGGCCCGCAAGCACGGCTACGACCTGCTCATCGCCAACGCCGATAACGACGATATTCTCCAGGACCATTACCTGCGCTACTTTATGGGCACCCAGATGTCCGGCGTCATGGTTCAGCCCATGGCATCCCCCGACTGGCACCCCGCCCTGACCAAGATGCCCGTGCCGATCGTCCATCTGGACATCCATTGCTCCGAGCCCGGCTACTACGTGGCCGCCGACAACGAGGCACAAGGCCGCATCATCGCCGAGCTCGCCATCGCCCGCGGCGCGCACCATATTGTCGTCGTCGGCCGAGCAGCATTTATGCAACTCACCCTGCGCGTCCTTGGCATTCATAAGGCGCTCGCCCTACATCCCGATATCAAGATCGAAGTCATCGACGCCGGCGAATGGAATACCGCCGCCGACGGCTACGGCATCGGCACCCAAATCGCCGCGCGCCCCGCCGACGAACGCCCCGATTTTGTCGTCGGCCTGACCGACGTGCTGGCCTCGGGCGTCATCTCGGCGCTGGTCGACAAAGGCATCGCCGTCCCCGGGCAAGTACGCGTAGCGGGTTGCGATGGCAACCCGCTCGCTTGGAGCGGATCGGTCCCGCTCACTACGGTAGCGCCCCCGGGCTACGAGATTGGCCGCAAGGGCGTTCAATTGCTCATGGAGCAAATCGAGAACAAGGCCCCAGCAAAGACCAAGCATATCCGCGTCGGCTCTACAGCGCGCACCGTCACCGCAGTCACCGCCGCCGAGGACATCAACCGCCAAGAACTGGTACGTCCGTTCCTGCTGGAACGCGCCAGCACCCAGGCAAGCAGCCAGACCGACGCCACGGCCATCAACCTCGGTGCGTATCTATAGCACGCCCGCAAGTATGCTAAGTCGCCGCTCAAGCAAAAGAGGCCCGACCATTGCCGGACCCCTTTTGTTTAAGCGCAAACGTAAGCAATTGCTCGTTTCAACGCCGCAATTGTCTAGCGCACGGCCTTGACCGCCGCCGCCAGATCGAACAACGTATCGAGCACGGCCTCGCAGCCATCCACCACGTCCTGCGGCAGCGGCACGATATCGGGGACGGCAAAGACGTGGCAGCCAGCCGTAATGCCCGAGACGCAGCCGTTGCGCGAATCCTCGACCACGGCACATTCCTCGGGAGTAAAGCCCGCGCGCTCGCAGGCGAGCAGATACATCTCGGGGTCGGGCTTGCCATGCACGACGTCCTCGCCACACGTTACCGTTTCAAACTTGTCAAAAAGACCGAATGCTTTAAGGTTGCGCTCGGCCGTAACATGGCGCGATGACGTTGCAAGGCCTACGTGATAGCCCGCAGCCAACAGCTCGTCTATGCACTCGGCAGCGCCGGCCTTAAGCTCCAGATCGGTCTTGACCATCTCGTCGCGAATCTCCTTGTGGCGGACATAGATCGCCTCGGCGGTCTCGTGGCTGCCGTAATGCTTATCGAGGATGTTCATGACATCGGGTAGCGTGCGACCGATAAACTGATGGATCAGCGCTTCATCAATCGCGAGCCCCAGCTCAGCGGCGCCTGCCTTCCAGGCCCTAATCCCCAAACGCTCGGTATCGACCAGCGTTCCATCCATGTCAAAAATAACAGCCTTGATCATATCGATCCCCCATCGACTCTCGCTGTCGCATTGCCGCAACTCTACCGCATTTGACAACTTGTATATAACGTATATACCATATTGCACTTTCGTTACACAGATAGAAGTCTTATGGCAAGTAACGCATTAGGATTATAGTTTTCAATCGAGTACTCAACGATAAGGATCGTTTCATGATTTTAGACACCACGGTACCCGCAGAGGAGCTTCAAGACAAGCTATCGGCGCTCGAACAGCTGCTTTTGGCATACGGGCGCGTGGCTATCGGGTTTTCCGGTGGCGTCGACAGCAGCTTTTTGGCCGCGGTCTGCGCCCGCATCATGCCTACCAATACCCTCCTCGTCCATCTCGCCACGCCGCTCATCGGCACGCCCGAACAGACTTCGTTTGAGCAGTCCGTTGATGGACAGGCCAATGAGGGGCCGCATTTTAAGCTCCCCGTGCTCAATCTTTCGGTGGATCAGCTGCAGCTCCCCCAAGTAGCCTGCAACGATGCTAATCGCTGCTACCACTGCAAGCACGCCGGCTTTACCGCCATCGTCAACCACGCCAAGTCGCTCGGCTTTCCCACCGTCATCGATGGCAGCAATGCAAGCGATCGCGGTGACTACCGCCCTGGCATGCGCGCGGCAGAAGAGCTCGGCGTACGCTCCCCTCTCATGGAGGTCGGCTTTACCAAGGACGAAGAGCGCGAGCTGCTGCGCGCATGGGGCTATCCCGTTTGGAACCTGCCGGCGGGAGCATGTCTTGCCACCCGCGTCCCCACGGGCGAGGAGCTTACGCGCGAGAAGGTCGATTTAATCCGCGCCTGCGAGGATTACCTGCACGATCTTGATCTGGCACAGGTACGCGCGCGCTTGATCGGCGGCTGCATGCATATCGAGGCCGCACCCGCAGATGTCGCCAAGATTGCTGCCCTCGGCGGCAACGCCGTCGATGCCGAGGGCAAAACCCCGCTGCCCGCCGTTATCGAGTCCGCGCTGCGCGAACTGGGCTGCGACCATATCTCCCCTGAGGTCACCCCCTACATTCACGGTGCCATGAATCAGTAACCTGCCAATAAGGGAAAGGTATATTTTGGCAGGTTTTATCTGGGGAAATATCGCGAGGCAGTCGCTCCTCTAGCACCCATCTAACTTCGAGAGGCACTAGAGAGGCGACCCGGCTGCATCTACTTCTTCCGATATCGGCGGTTACGACTCGTCGATGAACCCATTACTTCGATGAGCCCTTTATCCGCCATTTTTGGCAGATGGTAACGGACAGACGAAATTCTGACCCCCGATGCAACCGCTATTTCTCGCGCCGTCATATCCACTTCGGCGCTGAGAGCCTCCAGGATCCTATCCGCCGTCGAAGCTGACGGTTCTCTGTTCCTATCGATAATTTCGAACGTGTCTTTGCCGCATTTTGACAGGGCATGTTTATCTACAAGGTCCCCGCAGATCAGACGAATGTCATCCGAATCCCACTTCAGGGCCTCTCGTATTTTTTGAACATCGCATACGCACCCATGCTCCCGCATAAACATGAGCAATGTTTCTTCGCGATCCGTCAGCTCGGCGCCCACATGGCTCTGAATCCACGTGCGGTTTTCAGCAAGCTCCGCCCCGTGCCGGGAAAGCAGCACCGTAAACGAATCGGCCTTAACGATAAATTTCGGCCTGCCAAGCGAACGAGACTCCATCTCGCGAATCATAGCCGGGATACCAGATCCCTGGCTTTCCGCAACGGCCCCCTCGGCATGCTCTAACGGCGTCGCCCCCATTAGGCTCATGAGCTTTGGGTTTCGGCAGCGCGATTCCCCGTCTGCAAGATTGTCCACCGTCTTTCCGCCCCAAAGCCCGCCAGGGTTTTTGATCTCTATTCTGTCTGGATAGATATCAACACTCACGGCCTGCCCCACAAACATGGGCGAATATTCTCGATGGATGCAGGCATTTGCCAAGGCCTCGCGCAAAACCTCCTGGGGAACTTCCCAATCCTCCCTTCTGCCAGCGCCTTGCACTATCGTCGCTTTGCGCAAGTTTCGTCCAATCGCGGCAAGGGCATCTTCGATGCAAGCCGGAATCGGGCCATCGCACAACTGGCGGTCAATAAACCGGGGTTGCCCGGGTGCAGATTTTTCCACATCGGAATGAACGGCGACATCGATCATCAGTTTGGGATAGAACTGCTGGGGGTAAATTCCCGCCGACAGAAGCCCCGCGAGCTTCACGGCACCATCCTTTGTAGTGATATTGAGTCTGACCAGCTGCTTTTCCAGCGAATCGGCCCCGCGCAAAACGCGCGGGGTCTGCAGCCGGCGATTTGCGATAATAGACCGCACGACATCTGGATCCAAATCCTCGACCGTTGCCTCCGAAACCACCGTGCCGTCTGCATCGCTCGGAAGCAACGCACTCTGCAACTCATATAGCTCAGCGGGTGACATCTTGATATCTTTATCATCCACGCGCTTGTAGCTACCGTTCTGCACGCCGCGCGCGCCGATATAGCAAGGCTTCGCTTTAAGCTCAAGTTCAAAGATGCGCACCAGAAGCACCTGGAGCCCGTCGACCTCGCCTCGATCAAGCTCGTACCGCGGCGCATGGGTCACCACTGCCGCTGAGCCTCCGTCTCCGATACCCGAAACAAACTGATCGCGCACCCTATCGATAGCAAAGTTAGCCGAAGGAACAAATCCTTCGGCCTCGTCCAGGCCCAAAATAATGAGCCCACCCGCAGTGTTCGCAAAAGCGCTCACTGTCTCCCATACGTCTGCGCTCAATTTATTCGTGCAGGCTTTAACTTCTACCGATGCGTCATCAGTCCCCCGCCTGCGAAGGCGCTCAACGATAAGGCCAAGAGGTTCATCCAGCAGCATTGGCATTCCGTCTCTCTAAAACGATAGATTTATCTCTCTAAAGTATAGTATATCTCTCTAACTTTAGAGAGATAGGCATCTTATTTTAGAGAGAAATTTAGAGAGATGCATCAAATTCACTGCTAGATTTCCTAATGTTATCTCTTTAACTGACCTTCTCTTTAAAGAGATATTTAGAGAGACGAGCGTAATCTCTCTAATCAAGGGCTCCACTCTTTAAGGTGCACACTTCCTAACCGTACCCTAAGTTGCGGTGAAATAACTCACGATTAGCCTGCCAAAAAAGGACAGGTTTATTTTGGTAGGTTTTATCTGGGGAAACTCCGAATAGCCCCACATGCATAACCGCTGCAGCTCCATATGAGGCAAATGAACCAGCAGCGTTTGCCCCAAAATCTTGAGTATTTGTTCGACAGAACGGCCCCTGCCGGCTCCTGCTAGACTGGTAGATTCCCAACCGCCCATCCAGGAGCCTCAATGTCGCGCAAGTCCGCCTACAAGAAAGTACTTTCCATCGGCACCGCCGTGGTGCTCGGGTTTGCGCTGTTTACGGGATCGCTCGACGGAGCGCCCAAGTTGCTGTCGCCGCAAAGCGATGAGCAGGCGGTAGCTCTGGCCGAGAAACAAAACGAAAGTCCCAGCCGCACCGACGACGAGGCGGACCTGGTCGCCCGGCTCGAATCGGGAACGGCGAGCTCCTCGGACCCTCAAAACGACCAGGACCCTGGCGATGGCTCCGGTTCCGCCGCAACCGACACCGGCGACGGCGCTTCCGCGGACAGCGCCGCCACCCCCATCGACGAGGTCGAAAACCCCGACCTCAACCGCGCCCGCGGTGTTTATCTCAGCAGCATTCCCGACTACGCCGGCAACCCCTACGTTGCCCTTCGCGCCGACAGCACGCACCCGCTCGGCACGCCGTCATTCACACTCGATGAATACGATCGCGCCACCGAAGAGGGCTGCTTTAAGAAATTCTCCAAGCTCGATAGCCTAGGCCGCACCCGCAAGGCGCTCGCCTGCGTAGGCCCCGAGTCGCTCGGACAGGGAAAGCGCGGCGATATCTCGCGCATCCATCCTGCCGGTTGGCACCAGCAGCGCTACGACTTTATTCCGGGCCAGAGCCTCTACAACCGCTGCCACCTCATCGCCTGGTCGCTCTGCGGCGAAAACGCCAACCGCAAAAATCTCCTCACCGGCACGCGCTATCTCAACGAAACGGGCATGCTGCCGTTTGAGGAGCAGATTCTCGGCTACATCCGCGACACGGGCAACCATGTGCTCTACCGCGTCACGCCCATGTATGGCGAAGAGGAACTTGTCTGCCGCGGTGTGCGCCTTGAGGCGCAATCGATCGAGGACCACGGCAAGACCCTCTGCTTCCACGTATATTGCTACAACCTGCAGCCGCACGTGCAAATCGACTACGCCACCGGCCGCAACCAGGCATCTGGCGACTAGTACCGACAGCGCCGCCCGTAACCCAAAAAAATGATCCGTTTTCCTCCGTCCCCAAGGGATCAAAAAAAGGCCGCCCTGGATTACCCAGGGTGGCCTTTTCGTCAGCGCCCACATTGCAGGCAAAGCCACACGCTACTTGGCACGGCCCTCCTCATAGCGCTCGACCAGCTTGGCCTGAACGTCATAAGGCACCTGCTCATAGCCAGCGGGCTTCATGGTAAAGTCGCCCGTACCGCGCGTGATAGAGCGCAGGCGCGTCGAATAATCCGTCAGCTCTGCCAGCGGCGCCTGGGCAATGACCACGGTGTCGCCGCGCTCATCGGTCTCCATGCCCGTCACGCGACCGCGCGATGCCGAGATGTCGCCCATCACAGCGCCGGCGTAGCTTTCGGGAATAGTCACCGTGATTTCCTCGATGGGCTCCAGCACCACCGGGTCGGCATCGGCGCACGCCTTGCGCAGGCCGATGCGAGCCGCCGCGCGGAACGCCATCTCGTTGGAGTCGACGCTGTGATACGAGCCGTCGTACACAGCCACGCGAATGCCCGTGAGCGGATAGCCGGCAATGATGCCGTCCTTCATGGTCTCCTGGACGCCCTTGTCCACGGCAGGGATGAGCGAGCGCGGAATGCGGCCGCCCACGACCTCATCCACAAACTCGTAGCCGTCGCTCGTGCCGTCGGGCCCAATGAGCGGCTCAACGCGCAGCCAGCAGTCGCCATACTGACCGGCACCACCGGTCTGCTTCTTGTGGCGGCCCTGGGCGCTTGCCGTGCGGCGGATGGTCTCGCGATACGGGATGCGGATCGGCACGCTCTTGGCAGCGACCTTGGTGCGGTCCTCCAGACGGTTGAGCAGCACCGAAACCTGCGCCTCACCCACGGCGGAGATGATAGTCTGGCCCGTCTCCTCGTCGCGGTCGATGCTCATAGTCGGATCGGCCTTGCAGGCCTTCTCGATAAACGTGTAGAGCTTCTCTTCGTCCCCGCGATTCTCGGCCTCGATGGCGATGCGGTACTGAGAGTTGGGGAACTTAAACGCCGCAGCCTCGACCTTACCGGTAATGGAGAGCGTATCGCCCGTCTCGGCAGCCAGCTTGGGCGCCACGATGATGTCACCGGCATAGGCGTGACCGACCTCGGTCATGTCGCGGCCGCACATCACATACAGGTGAGCCAGACGGTCGCTCTTGCGCGTACGGGCGTTGACCAGCTCAAGACCCGGCTCAAGCGTGCCCGTCAGCACCTTGATAAAGCTGATGCGACCCTGCTGCGGGTCGGCCAGCGTCTTAAACACAAACGCCACCGGGCGGTCATCGTCACTCGAGATCTTGAGCGAATCGCCGTCGATGAGCGGCATCTCGCCGTAGTCGGTCGGCGCCGGGAAGTACGTGGCGATGTCGTCCATCAGCGAGTTGACGCCCTGCTCCTTAATGCAATCGCCCGCAAAGACCGGCACAAAGATGCGCTCGGCAATCGCCTTCGACAGCAGGCCCTCAAGCTCCTCCTGCGTCAGCGTCTCCTCGCCTTCCAGGTACTTCATCATCAGCTCATCGTCAGCCTCGGCCACCAGCTCGCACAGATGGTCATGGGCTTCCTCGGCCTGGGCACGATACTCCTCGGGAATCTCCGACTCAACGGCTTCGGTGCCGTTGCAGTGGCGCGCCTTCATGCGCACCAGGTCGATGATGCCGTCAAAGTCCTCGCCCTCGCCCCAGGGAAGGGTCACGGCGCCCAAGCGCGTGCCAAAGCGCTCTTGCAGCAGGTCCATCGTGGTCGCAAAGCTGGCCTCGGAGCGCGACAGGCGGTTTACGAACACCGCACGCGCCAGGCGCAGGTCCTCGGCGGCATACCAGAGCTTAACCGTCGTAGGCTGTGGGCCGGCCTCGACGTCGACCACAAACAGAGCCGTCTCGCAGACGCTCATCGCGGCAAAGGCGTCGCCGATAAAATCGGGGTAGCACGGGGCATCGAGCACATTGATGCGCGCGCCCTTCCAGTCGATTGGCGCAATGGTCGTCGAGATGGAGAATGAACGCTTGACCTCTTCAGGGTCATAGTCGAGCGTAGGCTTGGTGCCGTCGTGGCCGCCCAGGCGGGCGGTCTTGCCGGAAAGGTGGAGCATGGCTTCGGCGAGTGAAGTCTTGCCCACCCCGCCTTGGCCTACGAGCACCACGTTCCTTACGTTACCGGTCTTGGGAGCACCCATGATGACCTCCTTGCAGGGCCGCGCGCATTGCGCGACGCCAACGGGGAGAGTTCGCGGTCGATGCCATCCCGGGAGCAGCATGGTCGGCAGCCGAGCCGACTCACCCTCCAAATGTCCTATGCCACCACCCTACCCTCACGGGCGACCGTCCATGCACACCTTTCGGCACACGTATGAATACAGGCGGCGAGAGGAAGAGACAAGCTTGTGAGGCGATTATTGAACCCCGTCGATGCAAACAAAAAGCCGCCACAGACCGTAAGACCTGCGGCGGCTTCGCCTCAATTAATAGTTGAGTAAATACCTGAGCCTATCCCTCGATACGGCTCAAGAACTCACGGGTGCGCTGCTCGCGTGGATGGTCGATGACCTGCTCGGCAGGACCCTCCTCGACAATACGACCGCCGTCCATAAAGACCACGCGGTCGGCAACATCGCGCGCAAACTGCATCGCATGGGTCACGATCACCATCGTCATATTCTGCGCCGCAAGGTCTTTAATGACACGCAGTACCTCGGCCGTCAGCTCGGGATCGAGTGCCGAGGTCGGCTCGTCAAAGAACAGGATCTCCGGATCGAGCGCCAAGGCGCGGGCGATACTCACACGCTGTTGCTGGCCGCCCGAAAGCTCACATGGCACCTTGTTCTCGTTGCCCGTAAGCCCCATCTGCGCGATCAACTCGCGCGCACGAGCTTCCGCCTGCTCGCGCGGGCGCTTAAGCACGCGGATCGGCGCGTCGATGATGTTTTTCATCACGGTATAGTGCGGGAACAGGTTGTAATTTTGGAACACCAGGCCGAATCGCGAGCGTGCCCGCTTGGGCACATCGCCCTTCGCATAGACCGCGCCCGAGCCCGCATCCGTCGCAACGGCAAGGCCACCAAACGAGAGCGAGCCTCCGTCGAGTGTCTCGAGCAGCGTGGCACACCGCAGCAGCGTGGACTTGCCGCCACCCGAAGGCCCGATAATCGCCACGACCTCGCCACGCTTGACCTCGAGCGAGATATCCTTGAGCACCTCATTGCCGCCAAACGCCTTGCGCGCGCTTTCGATTTTCATCACTGAGTTAGTCATGATAATAGTCCAGCTTCTTTTCGGCGTCGCCCAGCAGCATCTCGACGACGAAGTTAAAGACCCAGTAGATTAGCGCCGCGATCGCAAACGGCACCATGCTCACCTGCGAGGCGACCAGCGCCTTGGCCGTCGAGAACATCTCACCCACGCCAATGGCAAACGCCAGCGACGTGTCCTTGACCAGCGTGATGATCTCGTTGCCCATCGCAGGCAGAATACGCTTGGCGACCTGCGGCATCACGATATACAGAAACGTCTGCATGCGCGAGTAGCCCAGCACCTCGGCAGCCTCGTATTGACCGCGAGGAATGGACTGCAGGCCCGAGCGATAGATCTCGGCAAAGTAACCGGCGTAGTTGATGATGAACGCTACGACGCACGCCGTCCACTTGGAATCGGGCGTGAGCGAAATGCCAAACACGTAGTACGGGGCAAAGTAGATGGCAAACATCTGCAGCATGAGCGGCGTGCCGCGCATGACCGAGATATAGATGCGCGCAATCCAGCGAAGCGGCGCGATTTTGCTCATGCGCATAAACGCCACGGGGATTCCCAGCGGAATCGACCCGAGCAGCGTCAGCACAAACAACTGCAAACTGACCAAGAATCCCTGGCCAAGCATCTGCATCATGACCTGAATAGACATTACTTGAGCACCCAATTATCGAAAGATAGACCATAGCTTGAATACTTGTCGCACAGGTCCTTGACCGTGCCGTCCTCGTAGAGTGCCTTGAGCGACTCGGTCACGGCGTCGGCCGACTTGGTGTCGCCCTTCTTAAAGCCGACGGCGTAGTGCTCGCTGGACAGCGGCTCATCAAGCTGCGTATAAGCATCGGGCTTGGCGGCAAGCTGATACTGGGCAATCGAAAGGTCGCAAGCCACGGCATCGACCGCGCCGCTCTCGAGCTGCATAAAGGCCGTGTTGTACTCGCCGATCGTGTCGAGCGTGGCAAACGTCGCCGCCAGATCCTTCTGGTCACCCTCAAGCACGTCCTGCGCAGCGGAATCAGTCTGGGTAATCACAGTCTTGCCGGCAAGATCGTCCCAGCCCTTGATGCCCGCGTCCTTCTTGACCACCAGCACCTGCTCGTTGAGCATGTACGGCTCGGAGAACGTGTAGTCGTCCTCGCGGCCCTCCATGGTAAAGCCGTTCCAGATGCAGTTGATGGCACCCGAGTTGAGCAGCGTATCCTTGGCATCCCAGTCGATGGCCTCGTATTTGACCTCCCAGCCCTGCTTATCGGCAACAGCCTTGGCCAGATCGAGATCAAAGCCGGTGTACTCGCCATCGTCGCCCACAAAGCCGTACGGAGGATAGGACTTATCAAAGCCCACCACGAGCTTCTTGGACTCCGCAGCGCCCTTCACGTCCTTGGCCGCGGCAGAACCAGCAGCGGAGCCCTTGCCGGCACCACCGCCGCAACCGACAAGACCAAGGCCAAGCACCGTGGCGAGCGAGCCGGCTAGACCAACAAACTGACGACGAGACATATCGGTGTTCATGGTATCCCCCCTTGATGGCACTTTAGTTAAGTAAAGTGATTCGTGTAACGTCCAGAATCATACACTTTAGCGTGATAGAGCACAAGGCGAGTTTGCCTGCCGCGTGAGGGGTGTGGGGGTTAAGTTTCCTGCTCTACAGTCCTGCTCACGACGGAGGCCACATTAAGTGGCCTCCTGTTCGTGCGGAACTCGCGATAAACTTAACCCCCACACCCCTCACGCGGCGGGCAACCGTCGTTGGGCTTATCACTGACACGAATAAACCGCTTGCATATCGTCTGCTGGCTTGGCACGGTACAATACTTGCAGCTTTAATTCATGAATTAGTGGAGTTATTGATGGCAGAATCTCGTGCGGAGCGTAAGGCTCGTCGTGCTTTGATCGAGGCGGCTGAGGGGTCAGAGGAGAAAAAATCTTCTAAGAAATCCAAGTCGTCTCAGGACGCGAAGGGTAAGTCGGCCAAGGGCAAGGCTAAGGCCAAGCGTCCCGGCTCTCGTCGGAACGACGATAAGGCATCTCAGACTCGCTCCAAGCGCCCGTATAAGAATCCGGTTCCGTCTGCGCGCAAGGCCGTTGATCCCAAGTCTCCTTGTTCCATCATGAAAGCTTGCGGTGGGTGTACGGCGCTCAATCGTCCTTATAAGAAGCAGTTGGCAGCCAAGCAGGCCGCCATGGAGGAGCTTTTTGCTACCCTTTGCGAGCGCGAGGGCATTAGCGTCGACCCCATTCGCGGTATGGGCGTCACCCTGGGCGACCCGGGCAAATATCCTGCGCCGCGCGGTTTTCGCCATAAGGCCGCCACACCCTTTGCCCCCGGCAAAGAAGGCACTGTCCGGTGCGGTTTCTTTGAGCGCGGCACGCACAAGATCGTTGCCGTACCCGAATGCCCCGTCGAGGCACCGGGCGCCCGTCAGATTCTCAACGGCATCGCACGCGAAGCTGAGCGGCTGCATATTCCCGCCTTTAATGAGGACAAGCATCTTGGTTTGCTTCGCTATGCCGTCGTCCGCTGCGGTTGGCGTACCGACCAGGTCATGGTCACGCTCGTGACCGCTCAGCGCGACTTGCCGCATGCGCAGGAGTTCTTTGAGGCTGTCGCCGCACTCAATCCGCACATCGTCACCGTCGCCCAAAACATCAACGGACGTCCCGGCAACGCCATCCTCGGCGAGGAAACCCGCATTGTATATGGCGCCGAGTGCATGCGCGACCAGCTGCTCGGCTGCGAGTTCGATATCTCCCCCACCGCGTTCTACCAGACCAACCCGCAGCAGACCGAGCTGCTCTATCAGCTCGCGATTGACGGCATGGACCTGCAGCAGGGCGACGTACTCATGGATGCCTATTGCGGTAGCGGAACTATCGGTCTGTGCGCCGCGAAGGATGCCCAGGACAGAGGCGTCGGCATTATGCTGCTCGGCGTGGAGCGCAACCCGGCGGGCGTTGCCGACGCACGCCGCAATGCCGAGCTCAACGGCCTCACCCGCAGCGCCTGGTTTATGGCCGACGATGCGACCGACTATATCCTCGATGCCGCCGACAACAACGAACGCGTCGACATTCTTTCCATCGACCCGCCGCGCGCCGGCTCCACGCCCGAGTTCCTCGAAGCTGCCTGCGCACTTAAACCGCGCCGCATCACCTATATCAGCTGCAACCCCGTGACTCAAGAGCGCGACCTGCATCAGCTCCTCGACGGAGGCTACCGACTGCTCAAGATCACGCCCTTCGACATGTTCCCTCACACCGACCACACCGAAACCGTAGCGGTCCTCGAACGCCGCTAACCAACCTCAGTAGATTTTTGGGACAAGAAAGGGGGCGACCCGCCTGGGCCGCCCCCTTCGCTTGGTTTATAAACTCCGCTACATCCCATTGCGCAGATCGCACACGCCGGCTGCCGCCATCTCGCGCAGCAGCGTCTCGCGGTCGCGCGTCACGATCAGATCCAACGGGAAGTGAATCTCGTCGAGCATCTTGCGAGCGTAATCGAGCTTACCAATTGCCATGCCAATGTGCGCATCGGTCGAAACGCCAATGCCCACGCCCAGCTCGGCGCAGCGCTCGGCGATCTTGCGGCATACGGCCCAATGCTCAGTGTCGACACCGTGTTCAAGACTATGGTTGTTGATCTCGATAATCTTGTGCTTGGCCTTAGCCGCCAACAGCACCTCGTCGATATCGAACGGCACGCCCGAACGCCCCGTGTGACCCAGCATGAACACCTTGGGGTGCTCCAGGGCATTGATATACATCTCGGTCGTCTGGGCCAGCGTCGCGCCTTCAGCAATCTGCGGATTATGCACGCTCGCAACCAAATAATCCAAATTACGCGTAACCAAATCGAACAGCGAATGCTGACGGCTGTACGAATCGCCGGCAATATCGAGCGTGACAGGGGTGTCCTCGCCAAACAGGCTTCCGTCCAGCGAAACGATATCGGCCTCGGCACCACGCAGCACCAGCACGCCGCTCCAAATGCGCGGCCAGATATCCTGGTTGATAAAGAACTGGTAACTGCGCAGGTCATTGGGGCAAGCCGTAACCATAGAGCTCAAATGGTCGGCAGATCCGAGCACCTGCAGACCACGCTCTGCCGCCCAGTACACATTCTCCTCAATGGTCGAATATGCATGCGCAGAGAACATCGTATGGGTATGAATGTCACAAGAAAGCAGGTAGGGCATCAGGTCTCCTTATCTGGCACGGCCGTCGCTTATATTCATTGTACGCATAGCCTTCGATAGTCGTAAAACCACTCCATCCCAAAGACACAACGTCCATGACAACGGGGTCCGGCTTAACACCAAACCCCGTTTCACGTAAAACATTGTAGGCAGATCGCTTTGCTTTTAACGATACTCGTCCGCCAACTGTTTCCAAGCGGGTAGCGAATTGACAATCGTTTCGTAACTCACGCAATAGCCCAGGCGGAACCAACCCGGCATACCAAAGCTGTCCGAGGGAACCGCAAGCAACTCATACTTCTTTGCGCGCTCGCAAAACGCATTCGCATCGGGCTCCAACGCTTTCACCCATAGGTAGAACGCGCCATCCGGCTCAACATAGGTGTAGCCATACTCCGCTAGTGCGTCGGTAAGCGCGGTGCGGTTGCGTGCATAGGCCTCAACGTCACTCGGCTCATCGATGCAGTCGATAATTACGCGCTGGAAGAGTGCCGGTGCGCATACAAAACCCAGCGTACGGGCAGCACCCGCAACAGCCGGCATCAGACGGGCGGCCTGCGGATTGGTGTTGGGAACAAGGATCCATCCCACGCGCTCGCCCGGCAGCGAAAGCGACTTAGAATACGAGTAGCACACCACGGTGTTCTCGTAGATCGAGGGCACCCAAGGCACCTCGGCACCGTACACGATCTCGCGGTACGGCTCATCCGAGATGAGCATAATCGGATTCTCGGGATCGCGCTGAGCGTTGGCCTCGCGCAGAACATTGGCCAGTCGCGTCAGCGTGTCGCGTGTATATACGGCACCAGTCGGATTGTTGGGCGAGTCGATGATAACGGCAGTCGTCTTATCGGTAATCGCCTTGAGCACGTTGTCAACGCTCAGCTGGAACGTATCTTCATCGGCGAGCGCCTCAACACACGTACAGCCGGCCTTCTCAATCCAAACGCGATACTCCGGAAAGTACGGGGCGATAACAATAACCTCGTCGCCCGGGTTCGTAACGGCGTTGAGCGTGCAGGTAAGCGAAGCCGCGGCACCCACCGTCATAAAGACGTCTTTGCCCTCATAGCTCGTGCCAAAGCGGCGGTTGAGCGATTCGGCGACGGCTGCTCGACATTGCGGCAGGCCCGGAGCGGGGGTGTAGCCGTGTAACTGGTCACTCGGCAGCTCCAGGGCCTTCTTAATCGACTCAGCCACAGCAGCGGGCGCCGGAACGCTCGGATTGCCCAGCGAAAAATCGAATACGTTTTCCGCACCGATCTGCGCCTTGCGCTCAAGACCATAGCTAAAAATCTCGCGGATGATGGAGCTTTCCGCGCCGCGAGCATACATAGTTTCGTTGATCATCTGTTCCCCTTTCGCATAGGCGCTATTGTACGCTTTAGCCGAGCAAAGTGCCGCAGCAATGTTGATTGGGGACAGACTTAAATGCGTGAAAACACTCATTTAAGTCTGTCCCCAATCAACAGACGGCCCCATATCGCTCAAAAGAAAAAGCCTCCGCAGGTTTCCCCGCGGAGGCTTTTGTTACAAGGACTATTTGTCGGCGTCGGTGTCGGCACCGGCATTGACGGCATGGTCATCGTCAGCACCATCGGATGCGGCTTCGGCATCCTCCTGCATGGCCGCCTGCGCAAAGGCCGCGGCATCAGCCGCCAGCTCCTCCTCGCTCATACGAGGCGCGCGCTTCTTGGTCGGCATGCCGGCCGCCTTGGCATTGCGCTCCTCCTTGGCCGCCAGGATATCGTCCTCGCGCTCAAGGTAGGCCTCCCACTCGTTGTCGAGCAGGGCGTTCACGGCGTCGCCTTCGACGGTCTCGCGCTCAAGCAGCACCTTCGCCATCAGATCGAGCTGATCGCGACGGGCGTCCAGGATCTCGACCGCACGACGATGGGCCTCACGCATAATGCGCTGAACCTCGATATCGATGCGGCGCGCCGTCTCCTCGGAGTAATCCTGGTGATCGGCGTAATCGCGACCAAGGAACACCTGATGTTGCGCCTCGCCAAACACTTGCGTGCCCAGCTCCTCGCTCATGCCCAAGCGCGTGACCATCTCGCGCGCCATCTTGGTTGCGCGCTCCAGATCGTTGCTCGCGCCCGACGTAATGTCATCGCACATGAGCTCCTCGGCAACGCGACCGCCCAAGAACACGGCGAGCTCGTCGAGCATCTCGTTCTTGGTCTTGAGGAAGTGGTCCTCCTGCGGAAGCTGCAGCGTGTAGCCCAGAGCCTGACCGCGGCTGACGATCGAAATCTTGTGGACCGGATCGGAGTGCTCCAGGATGTGGCCCACCAGGGCGTGACCGCTCTCGTGGTAGGCAATCGTGGTGCGCTCGGCCTCGGTCATCACGCGACCCTTGCGCTGCGGTCCGGCAATCACGCGCTCCATCGATTCCTCGACCTCGTCCATCGAGATCACGGAACGATGACGGCGGGCGGCCAGCAGCGCAGACTCGTTGAGCAGGTTCGCCAAATCGGCACCAGTAAAGCCAACGGTCATCTGGGCGAGCTTCTCAAACTTAACGTCCTCGTCCATCGGCTTGTTCTCGGCATGCACGCGCAAGATCTGCTCGCGGCCCTTCACATCCGGACGGTCGACCGTAACCTGACGGTCAAAACGGCCGGGACGCAGCAATGCCGGATCCAGGATGTCAGGACGGTTGGTCGCAGCGATCAGGATGACCGACTCGCTTTCCTCAAAGCCGTCCATCTCGACCAGCAGCTGGTTGAGCGTCTGCTCGCGCTCGTCGTGACCGCCGCCCAAGCCAGCTCCGCGCTGACGTCCCACGGCATCGATCTCATCGATGAAGATGATCGACGGGGCCTGGGACTTGGCCTCCTTAAAGAGGTCACGCACACGGCTGGCGCCGACACCTACGAACATCTCGACAAAGTCGGAACCCGAGATGCTAAAGAACGGCACGCCCGCCTCGCCGGCAACGGCCTTGGCCAGCAGCGTTTTACCGGTGCCCGGAGGGCCAACCAGCAACACGCCACGTGGGATCTTGGCGCCCAGCTTGCGATAGCGATCCGGATCGCTCAAAAAGTCACGGATCTCCTCGAGCTCCTCGACTGCCTCGTCCACTCCGGCAACGTCTTCAAACTTGACCTTGGGGCGTGTGGCCTCGTTGGTCTTGGCGTTGGTCTTGCCAAACTGCATGTTCCTGTTGTTAGCGCCCATCATCTGGCGCATAAAGTAGAACATGATGGCGATAAGGGCGATCGTCGGAAGCACACTCATCGCCAAGTCGCCCCAAAAATCGGGATCGTTGGTGTTGACGATGTACTTGGTATCGGGGTGCTCCGCCATGAGCTCGGCAAGCGAATCGGAGCCGACATAGGTCGAGGAAAAGCTCTTGAGCTCACTCGTGTCGCCCTTGTCCTTTTTTGTCTTCCAGTAATGACCCGCCACGCTTCCGTCCTGAACCGTATAGGTCAGATCTTCGACGCGATCCTGCTTAATGGCGTTGACCATCTCGCTCGTCGCGAGCTTAACGGTATTGCTGGAGCTGGCAAAGCCGGAGCCCATATTAAAGAAGGCATAGCCCAGAAGCGCGCAAGCCAAAAGAAAATACAGCCAGCCCGTACGCGTGGGCTTCTTGCCTCCGGGCATCCCCGGGATCTTTGGGTCCCGGGGAGTCTGGGAATTGTTGTCGTTACGGTCGTCGGGCATCTTACGAATAAACCTCCGGTTTCAAAATGCCCAGATACGGAAGGTTGCGATAGCGCTCGGCATAGTCGAGGCCGTAGCCCACCACAAAGGCATCGGGGCAATGGGTTCCAACATACTTGGGCGTGATGGCCGAGACGCGGTCCTCAACGTCCTTCCACAGGAAGGCGGCGACCTCCAGAGAAGCGGGCTTGCGGCTCTCGAGGTTCTTCATCAGATACTTGAGCGTCAGGCCCGAGTCCAGAATGTCCTCGACGATCAGCACGTCGCGACCGCGGATGTCGATATCCAGGTCCTTAATGATACGCACGATACCCGAGGACTTCACACCGTCGCCGTAGCTCGAAACAGCCATGAAATCGATGTTGGTCGGCAGCTCGATCTTACGCATCAGGTCGCCCATAAAGACCACGGCGCCGCGCAGGACCGCAATCAGCACCAGATCCTTACCCGCGTAGTCGCGCGTAATCTGCTCGCCTAGGCGAGAGACGATACCGTCGATATCCTCCTGCGTAAACAGAACCTTCTCGATATCCGGATGTTGAGAAGCCATGACAACCCTTTCTTGTGCTTATCGCCCACACACCGCCGTATGGACGCGAACTTCACATTCTAGCAGCGCACGGGGTATATTTTCCAGCCCGTACGCCATCAGCGCGGGAATACCGTCAACGTCGCACAGAATAGCTGGCGTGGGACGCTATTCCGCATCGACCACACGAAGCAGATACGCCACGCGCGTTGCGGCCGTGCATTTAAAACGCTCGTCCGCGCGAACTCCGGCGACCCACACCACGGCACCCCCCGGCGCCGTCCTCACCATGGGCACGCCGGCGCGCTCGGAAACGGGAATGCGAGCCTCACCTAGCAAGTCGGATACTTTCTTGCTTCGGCCACTCATCCCTAACGGGCACATCACGTCTCCCGGTGCGGGACCGTCCACCCACAGGCGCGCCAATCGCGCCTCGGCAGGGATCTCGCCACGCGAGCCCGCCAGGATCCGCTCACTATCGCTGTCGGCAAAACCCAGGGCAGCCGCGTCTACCAAAGCTGTCACTTCCCCGGCAGCTGCAAGCTCACGGGCGCGGCGCACGATATCGCATCCCGGCTCAACGGCCATCGGTTCTGTGACCAGCATACGTCCCCCGCCCAACGGCAAACGACCGGGTACGGTAACCCAGTCCGCGACCAGGCCCTCGCGAGCCACCGGGGCCTTAAACGCCAGCATGCCAAACTCAACGCGCGCGTCAATTCCCGCCGGAAGCGTGACCGAGCCGGCACCCTCGGCAACGCAGGAAAGGACTCGCTCAACATGCCGCATCTCGGGACGAGCGTCCGGATCGATGCGTTTGATCGCCAGTCGCACGATGCGCCGCGCGATTACCACCTCGGCCGCAGCAAGGCGCCTGGCATCGAGCACCAGTGCGCCCGCTGCCTCTTTGCGCAAACAGCTTCGAAACGCCTGTGCCGACAGCTGGGATAGAAACGCATCTTCATCACCCAAGATCTCACAGGCGGCGCCAATCGTCTTGCAGACGCTCGCGTTGCGCTGCGCCACCACCGGCATCACTCGATGGCGCACGTAGTTTCGCAGATACGAGATATCCTCATTGCTCTCGTCTTCACGCCACGGCTGACCATGTACCTGTAGATAGCCCACGAGCTCGCCGTGAGTTAGGTCGAGCAAGGGACGCACCACGATATTCCTCCGGCGAGGAATGCTCGATAGGCCAGCGGGCCCCGAACCCTTAATCGCGTTCATCAAAAACGTTTCCGCGCGATCCGAAGACGTGTGCGCGGTGCAGATACGAGCCGCCGTTCGCGGTGCCCCCGTCTGGGCGCAGAGCTCGCGAACATACCTCCGCGCCGCGGCATAGCGCACCTCGCGGGCCGCGGCCTCAATATTGCCCGACTCCCCATCAAAATAAGCGTGCTCCACACACAGCGGTAAACCATATTGCGCGCAGAGCTCACGCACAAAGGCCTCGTCGCCATCGGACGCCTTGCCGCGCAGATGATGGTTTACATGCAGCACATGCAGGCGCTCGCGAGCAATGGGGGCGACACCGCGTCCGTCTTGGATATCCAGCTTTGATGTGCACGCCATAAGAAGCAGTGCCGTCGAGTCCGCGCCGCCTGATACCATGAGCACGACAGGAGCAGCCTGCTGCCTCGTCCGGGTCTCATCGACTGCCCCAGGCACGGCATGGTGTCCATAATGCTGAGATACCGTAGGCATTTGCTTCCTCCTCTATTCGTCCGCACCCATTGTATCCTTTGGAATCTTATGTCTCGTCTGCACCTTCATATCCTCGGCAGTGGCTCTAAAGGCAACTGCGCACTCATCGAGGGCCCGCAGGGGCTCATTATGGTCGATGACGGACTGTCTCGCCGCGAGACATTAAAGCGCATGGCAGAACTGAGGCTCTCGGCAGACAACGTCTCGGCTCTTCTCATTACTCATGAGCATAGCGATCACATCAAGGGCCTCGATGTCTGGTGCAAGCACTGGCACGGCCCCCTCTTTGCCAGCAGGGGCACTCTTTCGAGCAAAGAAAATCTTTCGCATCTGCCTGTCGAGGAATTCGATCCCGGTGACACCCTATCCATTGCCGGCATCCACGTGCAAACCTACTCAACGTCACACGATGTCATCAATCCAGTCGGCTATCGATTCGACACCCTCGATGATTCCATCGGCTTTGCCACCGACACCGGAGAGCTATCGAGCCAAGCCATGAACACCCTCAAAGATTGTCGAGTCCTCGCGCTCGAAAGCAACCACGATGTGACCATGCTGCGCGAGGGAGAATATCCCCGCTTTCTTCAGGAGCGCATCCTGTCTGCAAGGGGACACCTCTCCAATGGCCAAGCCGCCGAAGCCGCGCGCGAACTTGTTACCGATCGCACCGAACAGCTCATTGCCATGCATATCAGCCAAGATAACAATCGTCCGAGCCTTACCGTCAAAAGCTATGCCAAAACTCTGGCCGCAACTCTGGATGACGAGGTCGGCAGCTCCGCAACCCTTCTCCAAGGATCGCGAAAACTCTCGATACGCCCTGCGAGTCAGTATCAACCGGCAACCATTCAATAGACTGTCCTAGACAGCAAAAGGGGCCGAGAATCGCTTCCCAGCCCCTTTTGCTGTCTTTTAATAGCGCAGAACACCAACGAAGTTAGTCGATGGAGATCTTCGTAACGTTCTTCTTCTCGACGATCTTGGGAACCGTAACGGTCAGGATGCCGTCAGCGTACTTAGCCGAGAGGCCCTCGCTCGAAGCGTCCTTTAGATACACGCCACGCGTCGCGCTGTACGAGTTGAACTCCTTCTGCAGGAAGTTCTTGCCCTCGTTCTCCTCGTCTTCCTCGACATTCACGCTAATGGACAGACGGCCCTCGTTAAGCTCGACATCGATATCGTCCTTGGCGACGCCGGTCAGATAAGCCTTGACCTCATAGCCGTCGCCCTTATCCTCAACGTCAACGGGGAACGCCTTGGAAGCAATCGAGTTGTTTGCAAGGTCGGTCATATCATCAAACAGATCGAACAACGAGCTAGCAGAAGGACGAACGCCAAAAACCGAACGATAAGGAACCATGCTTGCCATGTTTACCACTCCTTTTAAGGACTGCCGAGTCATCTTCTAGGTGACTGGGACTTCTTTTGACGCTCTTATATATGCCCACCCAGTGCTCATATATACATCGACTATAAAGTTTTTTGAGTCCAGTAGTATAAGCATATCTAAGTGTGTTTGACTCAGGTTTTAATAAGGTTAAGGTTCTTTGAACCAGAGCTTAAATAACAAGTATGTTCACAGCTACAAATAGCAAGGGGCTTACAATGAGCGCGTACACGTTGTTGGTAACGAGCTAAAGGGCATCATGGACGACCAAAACCAGAACAAAATGTTTATGCCGACACGGGGGGAAGATACTTCCACGCAGCCGCCGCGGTTCCATCGCCCCCACATCTCGCAAGAGCCCATTAATGATCCGGAGCCCGAGTATGTGACGAGAAATCGATATCAAACACTCGAGGATGCCCAAACGGGACGTAAACATATGGGCGTCGCCTCGGGAGACCCTGTATATCTAAAAGACGCACCATTATCTAAAAACAGCGCAGCTAGTGATGAGCCACTGAAAGCATCAGCCGCTCATCAACAAAGAGGTTCTCGACCCAAGCAAACCTTGACGCATTCGGCTCGCTATCTCGAAACGCCAAAACAGGGAAAATCAATCTTCGTTTCGTCAAGTAAAAGACGCAAGCAGCATCGACTGACAATCCTGCTTTTGATCATTGTGGCCATAGCAGTTGCCCTTATTATTCGATTTATCTTCTTTAAATAAAGGCTCAATACCAAAAACGATAAGATCGTCTGGTGTAATAGAGTCATTTACGCCCCATAAACGCAAAAAAGGGGGAGGCCGCGAGGCCTCCCCCTTCTCAGTTCAAGCGTACGGCTCGGTGCCGTCC